>CAUROG010000017.1:0-83427 GCA_963526645.1 uncultured Pelosinus sp.
AGTCCAGCAATGGATTCAGCTGACTGGTACTAATAGGACGAGGGCTTGACTTAAATTTAAGCAGAGAGTCCAAGAAGATGAGCTGTAAAGCGAAATCTGATTGGTACGAATCGCTTAGTTAGAGCGAAGCGATAACTTCCTTTCGCTGCTAACGACTAACATGCAGTCTTTCTTCTGTGAAGTTTTGAGGGAACATAGAGATATGTTTTCTTCTATGATAGCGTTGTAAAGTTCGAATGAACTTAGCATTTCGATGCTAAGGAAGCGACTTACACAAATCTTTTAGCAAAGATTTGGTGCGCTGCTTCAATCTGGTGGCGATAGCTAAGGGGTTCCACCTGTTCCCATACCGAACACAGTAGTTAAGCCCTTATACGCCGAAAGTACTTGGTTGGAAACGGCCTGGGAGGATAGGTAGTTGCCAGTTTATTCCTTGATAGCTCAGTTGGTAGAGCAATCGGCTGTTAACCGATCGGTCGTAGGTTCGAGTCCTACTCAAGGAGCCAGTTTAGCTAAAACACTATTCACTAAAGTGAATGGTGTTTTTATTTTATAGAGATGTTAGAATGGTAATTAAAGGATTGCGGTATGTTTAGTATTACTGTAAAATATAAAAGATATCTATAGCATGGTAGAAATATGAATTTATTTAAAAAAGAGGTGGCAGAAGATGTCATATGTAGGCTTTAAGTATTGTCCTTTTTGTGGTGGAGAGATGCCGCAAAATAACATGATGAAATTCTGCCCATTTTGTGGAGAAAAACATGCACTAAATAATAAGAAAAAGTTAGATGTTGCTACAAAAGAAACTATCGCACAACAGATGCCATTAATAAAAAACGATCTAAAGAGTGAAAAAAAACATGAAATATATATTACTAGTAAGTTTTATAATAAACAATTGCAAGAAGTTAGTGATTCTGAGTACTGTAGTATTATGTTAAAGTACGCAATTGATACGAATATGCTAATCGAAAATTTAGAAAAAGTATTATTGAGAAGTTCCTTTGCTATTCGCTTGGCTGTAGATAATATGCCTAGCCTTATTATCTATAAAGCTAAAAAAGAGGAAATAGTAGGCTTACATGAAATCTTTATCGAAAACCAAGCTAGTATTAGTATGATCCCAGGTGAATGTAATGTGAAGCCCAATATAGAAGAGCTATTTCCTAAGTTTAATAAACTAAGCTTACAGATACAAGAAAGCATTCGAAGTATACCCATAGATTTATGGATAGGCGATAGAATCAGCTGTATCTTTTCTATCAAATATGGGGAAAGTAAGGAAGGAATAGTAGTTATAACTAATAAAAATATATATATATTGTATAAATATGCGCTTGCTATAGAATTTCGATGGTTGGTAATATCTTATACATTATTATCAAAAATTGTAGAGCACAATAATTCATTGCAGTTTATTTTTAAAAATGAAAAAGTAGAAAGCATTGATTTTTTTAATAATCTAGAGTTAGTAGAAGCTTTTAAAGCCATTCGTCATATCGTTATGATATAAATAAGGAAAGACTTTAGAAAAACTGAGGTCTTTCCTTATTTATTTAGATTTGTTTTTACTAAAAGAAAATTTAATAAAGTTATGTACTTTAAATGAGTAAAAAAGTTTTCATAAAATAAACCATAGCTGTGGTACAATAAGAAGTATGTTGATTACGGAGGAGGAGAAAATGGCTTTTAATGTACGTGTTTTAGAATTAAATAATTTAAAAGAAGCTGAGATAGAGCTTTCTAAAATAAATTGTGACAAGTCTGGCATTGAAATTATGAAGAATAAGGCTGTATTTAAGATCATGAAAATAGAGGGCATTTCAGCGAAGGATGCTAATCTATTAAAACAAACATTTTTAGCTAAGGGTGGGGAAGCTGCTGTAGGAAGAGGTACAGCGGATCTTAGTGCTAAACATACTGATGCTTTGTTGTGCGCTACTTACAAGCAATATCAAATGGCTATAGTACAACTAAAAATGCAACCATGGGGGCTACCAGCAATAGCAGAGGCTATCGAAGGGGCTTTAAAAAGCAGTGAGAACTTTCCTACTCGCTCTTATCATTGGAAACAACACTCTCTATTTATTACGCCTAAACGTACTTTAGTTATGGGGATCTTAAATGTAACACCAGACTCTTTTTCAGATGGCGGTCAATACAATACTCTAGACAAGGCGTTATACCATGTGGAAGAGATGATACAAAGTGGTGCTGATATTATTGATATTGGTGCTGAATCTACTAGACCATACTATGGAGCCGTAAAGATATCTGCTCAAGAAGAAATGGAGCGTTTGTGCCCGTTGTTAGAGAAAGTGTTGTCCATATCGACTGTACCAGTTTCGGTAGATACCTATAAATCTAGTGTTGCCTTAGAATCGCTAAAATTAGGAGCTCATATGATCAATGATATATGGGGCTTACAGCAAAATGATACTATGGCTAACGTAGTGGCTCAATATAATGTGCCTATTATTATTATGCATAATCAGGATACGACTCATTATCAGCAAGATATTATGTCTGAAATATATAGTTTTTTGCGAAAGAGTATTGCTATTGGGATTCAAGCCGGCATTGATCCTGATAAAATTATTATTGATCCTGGTATTGGATTTGGGAAAACACCAGAACAAAACTTAATAGTGATGTCTCGATTAGAAGAATTAAGGTCACTAGGATGTCCTATATTATTAGGTACTTCCAATAAAAGATTTATCGGTGAAGTCTTAGGACTGTCAGTTGAAGAAAGGGTAGAAGGAACGAGTGCTACAGTGGCTATGGGGATTATGAAAGGGAGTAATATTGTTAGGGTACATGATGTAAAAGTAATGGCTAGAATTGCAAAAATGATGGATGCCATGATGAGGAGCGAAGTGTAATGAATAATACAATTTTGTTGAAAAATATGGTGTTTTATGGATTTCATGGCGTTTATGAATATGAGCGTGAGCAAGGACAACGTTTCTATGTAGATGCTATAATACATGCAGATCTAAGCTTAGCAGCTAAAACTGATAAGCTTACAAACACAATTGATTATACGATGGTTTATTCTCAGATCAAAGAGGTTATGGAGAATCAACGCTTTCAGTTATTAGAAGCGGTGGGAGGCCATATTGCAGAGTTGATTTTAGAAACAACAATTGCTACTGCTGTTACCATAAGGATTCGTAAACCTGCTGTACCAATTCCCGGACCATTAGATTATGTTCAAGTAGAAATTAGCCGGAGTAAGTAAGGTGATGATTTTACTTGGTTTAGGTTCTAATATGGGCGATCGAGAAAATAATATAAAGTTAGCAATTTGTGAATTAAATAAGCATCCCGACATTTTGATTGATAAAATATCATCTTTATATGAAACCAAACCTGTTGGTATGGTGGATCAACCTGACTTTTTAAACTTAGTTATTAGTATTAATACTAACTTAACTCCCCATGAATTACTTACAGAGTGTTTACATGCTGAATCTGAATTAGGCAGGGTTCGTAATCAACGGTGGGGTCCTAGAAATATAGATATTGATATTCTAATTTATCATGATCATGCTATTCAGGATGAGGTGCTGCAAATACCTCATCCTCGTTTACATGAGAGATCTTTTGTACTTATACCCCTGCAGGAAATTGCCTATGATATATCTGTATATCAAGGTTTAACGTCTAGAGATCTACTGAAAAAACTGAATGACTGCGACGATGTGGCATTGTATAAAAAAATGAATTTAAATTTTTTACAATGAAGATAGGAGGCTAGCGAGAGTTGGCTAAATCGTGTAAGGTGTTATTTATCAGTGCTCCAGTAGGGGCAGGCCATATAAAAGCTGCTCAATCAATTGCAGCAGCAATATGTAAAAAAAATGATCATGTAGAAACAAAACTTGCTAATGTATTTGATTTTTTTAATGTATATATAGGCAATAATATTCTAAATGCCTATCTTAAGATATTAGAGATATTTCCTAAAATTTATGGAATGATGTATGGCTGGGGTAATGAAAGTCGTTTTGCATTAGTCGGCCGCCAGATGATTAGCCGTTATTTAGCTAGACGGATGGAAAAATATATTTTAGGATATAATCCAGATGTAATTGTATGCACTCATGCAACCCCAGCAGGAATCGTGTCTTCTTTAATAAAGGACAAGAAACTCAACATTCCAGTAGTCGTTGTTGTAACAGATTTTGTAGTACATCGCTTATGGATTTATCCTGAAATTCAACATTATATTGTTGCTAATGAGAGAATGTCCAAGTTTTTAATTGAACATGGAATAAATAACAGCAGTGTAAAGGTTATGGGAATTCCTGTTGATGAGAAATTCTCCCATTTACCTGATAAAGAGAGAATTGTAAATAATTTGGGGTTTTCTAGTCAGGTAAAAACAATTCTCATTATGGGTGGTGGTGCAGGACTTTTGCCCATGGATGAGATTCTTCTATGTTGTGAAAATATTAGTATTTCCCTACAAATTATTGTTGTTACAGGTAAGAACAAAGATATCTATAAGAAGTTAATACACTTGCAGCCTAAGTTACGTAATAAAGTGAAAGTTTTAGGTTATGTTTCTTATGTTAATGAATTAATGGCAATTTCTGATCTAATTATTTCGAAGCCTGGCGGAATGACATGTGCAGAAACACTGTGTACAGGCATACCCATGCTAATTTATCGGCCAATACCAGGTCAAGAAGTAGCGAATACGAATTACCTAATCGAGCATCAGGTAGCTTTGCGTGCAGACTCCTTACAGGACGTACAAGCTATTGTAGAAAAGTTATTTATAGAGCAGCCAGAAGAGCTGACCAGACTTCGCCAAAATACTTTTAAAATAAGACGTCCCCAGGCTGCTGTGGCTATAGGAGATTATCTTTTCTCTCAAGTTGGGATGAATAAGAGCGAATAAGATTCAGATGAAGTTAAAACTCCATTTGATCAAGCCTTCTTTATGATATTCTTTACAAGTATCATGGGAGAGTTCCATTTTTAGTTGGAATATTGACATTTTTCTTGGTGTGTGTTGTGGAAGTGTGCTATAATTACCATTATTTTATACTGCTTTTCCTTGGAGAATATATGAACAGGCAAATATGCCAATGAATCATGTTGGAGGACAGATGGAAAAGATATACTTGGCAGCTTTACAGATGGTATCTGGTATTGGTAATGTACGTCTTAAGAGCTTAGTTTCTTTTTTTGGTAGCGCTCAGCAAGCTTGGTTGGCTAATAAGCGTGATTTATTTTTATGTGGATGTTTCGATGAAACAATCTATAATAAATTACTCATACATCGGGAAAAAATAGATATATATACATTAGCATGTGATTGGAAAAAGAAAGGTATTAAGCTGTGTTCCTATAGCGATCCAGAATATCCTAAATTACTTCTAAATACCTTTAACGCTCCTCAGGTACTATTTTATCGTGGTGTATTGCCGATGACAGATCATCTTATTGCAATTGTTGGAGCGAGGAAAGCCACTTCCTATGGCAAAAATATCGCCCAATTACTAGCAGCAGAACTCACGGAGGCTGGCGTTTGGGTAGTCAGTGGTGCCGCTCGAGGCATTGATACTGCTGCCCACCAGGGGGCATTGTCAAAAGAAGGATATACGATAGCAGTTCTCGGCTGTGGAGTGGATATTAGCTATCCCCCTGAAAATAGTAAATTAATACACCAGATTGCAGAATGTGGTGCTGTAGTCTCAGAATATGCGCCTGGTACTATTGCCCATCCAGGTCATTTTCCAGCACGAAATAGAATCATTAATGGATTGTCACGTGGTGTAGTAGTTGTAGAAGCTGCAGAAAGAAGCGGAGCGTTAATTACAGCTGATTTTGCCTTAGAAGAAGGGCGTGATGTTTTTGCTGTGCCTGGTAGTATTTTTTCAGCATCGAGCAAAGGTACACATCGTCTTATAAAGCAAGGGGCAAAGCTTATCGATAGTGCTACAGATATATTAGAAGAGTATAATATTGTTGCTACCAAAATGGAACCTCAAATAGTAGAACTCACTGCTGAGGAAAGAGTGGTTTACGAGTCTCTTACATATGAGAATCCTCTAGGGATTGAAGAAATCGCAGTGAAGACGAAATTAGGTATAGCAGTGATTACATATATAGTACTTCAATTTGAATTACGTGGGTTAGTGGCAGAGCATAGTGGAAGACGCTATTTGCGCTGCGCTAAGGAGGGAGTCAAGTGAGTAAAGCATTAGTTATAGTTGAATCTCCAGCAAAAGCGAAGACCATTGAAAAGTTTCTAGGAAAGAATTATACTGTTAAGGCTTCTATGGGACATTTGCGAGATTTGCCAAAAAGTCAATTTGGCATAGATGTAGAGAATAATTTTGCGCCTAAATATATCAATATTCGTGGTAAAGGCGATATTATAAAAAGTCTTAAAAATGCTGCTAAAGCAGCAGATACTGTTTATCTGGCTTCTGACCCTGATAGAGAAGGGGAGGCTATTGCTTGGCATTTAGCACATATATTAAATATTCCTCAAGATAAGGCATGCCGAATTGAATTTAATGAAATTACGAAGCCTACAATCCAAAATGCCGTAAAAAAACCTAGGCCTATTAATATGGAGAGAGTAGATGCGCAGCAAGCGAGACGTTTATTAGATCGAATTGTTGGTTATCAATTGAGTCCACTATTATGGCGGAAAGTGCGCAAAGGTCTTAGCGCAGGACGAGTGCAGTCCGTAGCTGTAGGAATTATATGTGATAGGGAAAAAGAAATTCAAGCCTTTATTTCTGAAGAGTATTGGACTGTAGTGGCAAAATTACGAGGAATGCCTAAAACAGCATTATTTGATGCTCAGCTTATCTTGATTGACGGCCAAAAGGCTAAGATTGATAATGAAAATCAAGCTGAAAAAATAAAAGAAGAATTGGAAAAGGCTGAATTCGCAGTAACAGATGTAAAACGGCGAGAACGTCGGCGTAATCCTGCTGCTCCATTCATTACGAGTAGTTTGCAACAAGAAGCTTCACGTAAGCTTGGTTTTACCTCTCGTAAAACAATGATGGTAGCTCAGCAACTATATGAAGGGCTTGAACTTGGTAGCTCAGGCCCAGTAGGGCTTATTACCTATATGCGTACTGATTCTGTACGTTTAGCTGAGTCTGCCCAGCAAGATGCCAGAAAATATATAACATCCAAATATGGCGAAACCTATTTACCTGAAAAAAGTCCCGTATATTCGTCAAAGAAATCGCAAGACGCACATGAGGCAATACGTCCGACTGGTTTAGAATTTCCTCCAGACAAATTAATTAAGTATCTTTCAAAAGATCAGTTACGATTATATACATTAATTTGGGATCGATTCATTGCCAGCCAAATGGCTCCGGCTATTTATGATACATTAACAGTGGATATCACCGCTAGTCGTTTTGCTTTGCGAGCCACAGGATCTACGGTTAAATTTCCTGGGTTTATGGCTGTATATACAGAAAGTAAAGATGGAGAAGAAAAAGAGAAAGATATTACATTACCTGAATTAGTACCTGGTGAGAAATTAAAGGCTAATAAAATTACTCCTAAACAACATTTTACAGAACCACCACCTAGATATACAGAATCTAGTTTAGTAAAGATATTAGAAGAAAAAGGTATTGGTCGTCCAAGTACCTATTCTCCTATTATTGAAACAATCTTAGCGCGAGGTTATGTCATAAAGGTAGAGAAAAAATTTCAGCCAACTGACTTGGGTTTTGTGGTTCTTGATTTATTAAAACAATATTTTAAAGCGATAGTAGACGTTGAGTTTACAGCTAAAATGGAAAATAGCCTTGATGAAATTGCCGATGGAAAAGGTTCACGTGTTGGATTATTACAAGAGTTCTATACTTGGTTTGCTGTTGATTTAGAACAAGCAGAAAAAGAGATTGGTCATGTTGAACTTCCAGTAGAAGTCTCCGATGTGCCATGCGAAAATTGTGGTAAATTTATGGTAGTAAAGCATGGGCGTTATGGTGATTTCTTAGCATGCCCTGGTTTTCCTGAGTGCCGCAATACAAAGGCAATTTTAAAAGAAACAGGGGTGCAATGCCCTAAGTGTGCAGGTGATATTGTTGAGCGGCGAACAAAACGGGGTAAGAATTTTTATGGTTGTAAAAGTTATCCTACCTGCGATTTTATGACCTGGGATATGCCGTTGAAGGAAAATTGTCAAACTTGCGGGGCTTTTATGTTGCGGCATAATTTGAAAAATGGCCAATTTAATACAATATGTAGTAATGAATCCTGTGAGACTCGCCAAAGTGCTACTGAGAAAAAAGTAGATGATAAAACAAAAAAAGCTAAAGTCACAACTAAAAATAAAAAAAGCCAAAAAACCAAAAGTACAACAACTAAAAAGAAGAGTAATACAGTATAAATAATATAATCGGAGGAACAATTGTGTCTAAAGTAACTATTATAGGAGCTGGTTTAGCTGGCAGTGAGGCGGCTTGGCAAGTTGCGGAGGCTGGATTTGATGTGGAATTGCATGAGATGAGACCTCATGTAATGCCGCCAGCTCATCATACAGACCAATTTGCTGAGTTGGTGTGTAGTAATTCATTACGTGGAGCAGCAATAGAAAATGCTGTAGGATTATTAAAAGAAGAAATGCGGCAACTGAATTCTTTAATCATGAAAGCGGCAGACGCTAGCAAAGTACCAGCAGGTGGTGCCTTGGCAGTAGATCGCGATTCATTTAGCCAATATATAACTAAGACTCTTATGAATCATCCAAAGGTAACTGTGGTGAGCGGTGAAGTGACAGAGATTCCTCATGCCGAACCGCTTATCATTGCTAGTGGGCCGCTAACGTCCCCAAGCTTATCAGAAGCTATAGGGAAAATAACAGGTAATGAATATCTATACTTTTATGATGCTGCTGCTCCGATTTTGCTAGGCGATTCTCTTGATATGGGCAAAATATATAGAGCTTCTCGTTATGGTAAAGGAGATGATGATTATTTAAATTGTCCTATGAATAAAGCAGAATATGAGCTGTTTTGGCATGAATTAACTCATGCCAAAACGACTCCTGTTAAAAATTTTGAGAAAGCTGTCTTTTTTGAAGGATGTATGCCAGTAGAGGAAATGGCCAGTCGTGGTATTGATACACTGCGTTTTGGACCGCTAAAACCAGTGGGATTAGAACATCCAGTTACTGGTGAAAAGCCATATGCTGTAATACAATTGCGTCAAGACAATTTTGCTGCTACTTTATATAATATCGTTGGGTTTCAGACACATTTAAAATGGCCTGAACAAGAGCGCGTTTTTCGATTAATACCTGGCTTGGAGAAAGCCGATTTTGTCCGGTTGGGCGTTATGCATCGTAATACATTTATTAACTCACCAAAGGTATTATCTTCCACATTACAAATGATTACTAATCATAACCTGTTTTTTGCAGGGCAAATTACAGGAGTGGAAGGATATGTCGAATCCGCTGCTTCGGGATTAGTAGCAGGAATTAATGCTAGCCGCTTACTAGCGGGACGTGAGCCTGTAACATTTCCTAGAGAAACGGCTCATGGTGCTTTATGTCAGTATATTACGAATGCAGATGTTAAACATTTTCAACCTATGAACATCAATTTTGGGCTTTTACCACCGTGGGAAGAACGAATTAGGGATAAAAAAATTAAAAATAATCTAATTGCTCAACGCTCTTTATTAGCTTTAGGTAATTTTAAAGACAATAATCTTGCATAATTATTGTTATTATGCTAGTATGAATTAATAAATTTTTCCACATAACTTGACAAAGGTAGAGCCAGTCTTAACAGTACTTCACAGTTAGGCATATTTTAGAAATATATGATTGTTATTATGACAATTGTAGCCCTTTGTGTTATTTTAAGATTGAAAAGAATGCTTCACAGTACTTTTTATTAAGCAGTTTTTATTAAATTTGCTTTAATAAAAACGTGTTGAGGAGGTTCTTTTTAGTAATTAAACAAAAGTAAAATCAATGACAGTCTATCAGGTGCACGATTATGTGCATAGGAGGCGGTATATATGTTTCACGCGACAACCATTATTGCTGTAAAGAAAGACGGAAAAACAGCAATTGCTGGCGATGGGCAGGTTACTTTTGGTGGTAATACTATTATGAAACATAATGCTAAAAAGGTTCGTCGTTTATATCACGGCCAGGTTTTGGCCGGTTTTGCCGGGTCAGTAGCTGATGCATTTACTTTATTTGGGAAATTTGAAACAAAGTTGGAAGAGTTCAATGGTAACTTGATGCGGGCTGCAGTTGAATTAGCTAAAGAGTGGCGTTTGGATAGAGTTCTACGCCGCTTAGAAGCGTTGCTTATTGTTACAGATGCTGAACATATGCTGATTATATCAGGAAATGGTGAAGTAATTGAGCCAGACGATTGTGTTACTTCTATAGGCTCAGGTGGTCCTTATGCCTTAGCAGCAGCTCGGGCTTTAGTAAAACACTCTAATTTATCTGCTTCTGAAATTGCCAGAGAAGCGCTTCAAACTGCAGCAAGTATTTGTGTGTATACAAATGATCATATTACAGTTGAAGAGTTATAAAAAGGGGTGACAACATTGAATGAGATGACACCTAAACAGATTGTAATAGAATTAGATAAGCATATTGTAGGGCAACAACAAGCAAAAAAATCAGTAGCAGTTGCGCTTCGTAATCGTTGGCGTAGTAAACAGCTATCTTCAAACTTACAAGATGAAATAATTCCTAAAAATATTTTGATGATTGGTCCGACTGGTGTAGGTAAGACAGAAATTGCCAGACGTCTAGCTAAATTGGTCAATGCACCTTTTGTAAAGGTGGAAGCCACAAAATTCACGGAAGTCGGATATGTGGGGCGCGATGTTGAATCAATGGTCCGGGATCTAGTAGAGACCGCCATTCGTATGGTGAAACAGGAAAAAATGGTAGAAGTAACAGAGAAAGCACATCAATTTGCTGAAGAGCGTATATTAGAATTTTTTGTGCCATCAATTAAGAAAGAAACACCACGTAATCCTTTTGAAATTTTGTTTGGTGGAACATCTTCAAGTAGCGAAGCAACATCAAATAAGGTAGTAGGAGAGACTGTAGAGGTTCAAGTTCCAATCCTTGACCGTGAATATTGGAAAAAACGTTTGGATAACGGTGAATTAGAAAATGAATTTATAGAAATAATAGTAGAAGATACTGCAAATCCAATGATGGGAGCATTCTCTGGTGTAGGTATTGAAGAAATGGGTATTAACATACAGGATATGCTTGGCAGCTTTTTACCTAAGAAACAAAAGAAACGTAATGTGACAGTTGCCAATGCTCGCAAGATTTTCATTCAGGAAGAAGCGCAAAAACTGGTTGATATGGATGAAGTTATTGCTGTAGCTCTAGATTTAGCAGAAAACTCGGGTATTATTTTCTTGGATGAAATTGATAAAATCGTAGGTCGTGGAAAGTCTTCAGGTCCTGATGTATCCCGGGAAGGTGTGCAGCGCGATATTTTGCCAATTGTTGAAGGTTCTACTGTAGTTACTAAACATGGTCCCATAAAAACGGATCATATATTGTTTATGGCAGCAGGAGCTTTTCATATGGCAAAGCCTTCTGAACTTATTCCCGAATTACAGGGACGCTTTCCTATTCGGGTAGAACTAACGAATTTATCTAAAGCTGACTTTAAGCAAATATTAACAGAACCGGCTAATGCTTTGATTAAACAATATGTTAGCTTGTTAGAAACAGAAGATGTGAAAATTCAATTTACTGATGACGCTATTGATGAATTGGCGGAAATTGCATTTGAAGTAAATGCTCAGACTGAAAATATTGGTGCTAGACGTTTGCATACTATTTTGGAAAAACTGTTAGAAGATTTAGCGTTTGAAGCACCTGACATAAATGAAAAGATGGTTTTAGTTAACAAAGAATATGTCAAAACCAAATTAGCTCATATTGTAGTAAATCAAGATTTAAGTCATTTTATTTTATGAACTAGGTTATATAACCGAACGAAGGGTAGGAGGCAGTATTATGACAACGATGTTAGAACGTACTCGTAAAATTAATAAATTATTGCAAAAATCTGAGAAAGTGGAATATGATGAAATTTCTCGCGTGTTAAGTTCAGTGATGGAAGCGAATGTATATATTGTAGGTAAAGATGGTAAATTATTTGGATATGCTTTATTAGGTGATTTTGAATGTGATTTAATGCGTGATAAAGTATTGTTGCAAGGATATTTCCCTGAACGATATGTGGAATGGTTATTGCGGGTAAATGAGACTTCACCGAATTTGAGTCTTGAGGGTGGACTTTGTTCTTTTAGTGAAGACACAGGGTGTATATTTACTGATAAGTTTACAACTATTGTACCTATTCATGGTGTAGGCGAAAGAATTGGGACATTAATTGTGGCTAAATTTCATACTGAGTTCCAAGATGAGGATCTTGTCTTGGCTGAATATGGGGCAACAGTGGTAGGGATGGAAATTTTGAGGGATCGTAGTGGCAAGATAGAAGAGGAAGCCCGTAAGAAAGCTACTGTGCAAGTTGCTCTTGGTACCCTTTCTTATTCTGAACTTGAAGCTGTTATACATATTTTAAATGAGTTAGAAGGCAATGAAGGTTTATTAGTAGCAAGTAAAATTGCCGATCGTGTAGGAATTACTCGTTCAGTAATTGTAAATGCACTACGCAAATTTGAAAGTGCGGGAGTCATTGAATCAAAGTCCTTAGGAATGAAGGGCACTTATATAAAGGTGTTAAATGAACGTTTGTTTGAAGAATTAAAAAAGCTCAAAAAGTAGTTTAGTAGTGTAAGCAATAAAAAGGAGCCACTAACATTAAGGAACTAATGTTAGTGGTTCCTTCTTATTTCTATGTTGTAATTTGATATAAGAAATGGTTTATTGTAAAAAAATGTAGGTATAGAGTTTTCTATATCTTTTGGTAGATGTGCTATAAGGAAAAGTATTATATATTATTAATGGGTACTGATACTGATTATGAAGGATTTTGCTTCTCTTTTATAGAATTTGATGCATGTTATAAAGTTGTTAAAAATTGTAGTAAATAGTGATTCTACGAAGGTATTTAAAGAAATATAGCGAATTAATGTATAGTTATACATCTTGTGTAAAAAAATGTAATTTTTTTACATGTATTATATAATACTGGAGGATTTTGCGTGTTAAATTCTATTTTAGCTTCACCACGAGTGTCTGTGTTAGAACAAGCGCTATCAGCATCTGCTTTAAGGCAAAAGGTCATTAGTAACAATATATCTAACGTTAATACACCAGGCTTTAAAAAAAGTGAAGTAGTCTTTGAAGATTTACTACAGGATGCTATGGGTAGTGGTAAGTTGCCAATGATGAAAACCAATTCCCGGCACTTACCTTTACAACGGGAAGGAATTCCGACTCCGGCTGTAAATGTGGTTGATAATACGTCTTTTAGAACTGATGGAAGTAATGTTGATATTGACATTGAAATGGCTAACTTAGCGAAAAATAATATTTACTATAACGCTGTAGTACAGCAAATGAGTAGCTATTTTACAGGCATCAAGTCCGCCATAAAAGAAGGGAGATGATAAAGATGGGAATGTTTGGTGCTATTGATGCAGCGGCATCAGGGCTAACCGCTGAACGGCTTAGGATGGATGTAATTTCTAACAATATTGCCAATGTGAATACAACTCGTAGTGCTGAAGGTGGAGCTTATCGGAGGCAAATGGTTGTATTTGCTCCACGAGAAAATCAGCCAGCTTTTGCGCAAATTTTATCTGAGAAAGTAGGCACTGGCAATGGGGTTAAAGTCGTTGGAATTACTAAAGATAATTCGCCGACGCGCCAAATATATGATCCAGCTCATCCTGATGCTAATCAAGTTGGGTATGTGGAGATGCCGAATGTTAACGTTGTGAGTGAAATGGTAGATATGATTACGGCTACTAGGGCGTATGAAGCAAATGTTACTACTATTAACGCGGCAAAAAGTATGGCTCTCAAAGCATTAGAAATCGGAAAATAATGGAGGTTGTATTTCGTGCGTATAGAAGCACTTAAACTAGCACCGGTTAATGTTAGTAATATTGAAAAAGTTACTTCTCAACTGGAAGGTAGTAATAAGAACTTCGGAGAATTTTTAACAGAAGCTCTTGGTGAGGTCAATAGTCTACAACAAGATGCAGCAAGAGCTTCCTTTGATTTGGCAGCTGGTAAATTGCAAGATATTTCTCAAGTAACTATAGCAGCTGAAAAAGCCTCGATAGCAATGCAATTAACGATGCAAGTTCGAAATAAAGTGATTGATGCATATCAAGAAGTTATGCGAATGCAGGTATAATAATATGACAATATTTTTATTGATTTGAAAGGGTGGAGACAATGGCAGATTGGAAAGAACAGTCTCTGCGCTTATGGCAAAACCTGGGTAAAAAAGAAAGATATATGATTCTTGGTTCGGCTATACTTATATTTGCAATTATTTTAGCGTGGAGTTTTTGGTGGGGCGGTCGCCCAGATCTTGTACCTTTGTTTACTGAAATGGAAGCTAAGGATGCCGGTGAAGTAAGTGCAAAACTAAAAGAAATGAAAGTTACCCATGAAATTGGTGGTAATGGAAATTCAATTCTAGTTCCTGCAAAGGATGTTTATCGCATTCGGTTAGATTTGGCTAGTCAAGGTTTGCCGCGAGGCAATAAGGGTTTTGAAATATTTGAACAAAGTAAATTTGGTGCTACTGAGTTTCAAAATAAAGTAAACTTGGTGCAAGCACTTCAAGGTGAGTTAGCTCGTACAATTGAGCAGCTCTCAGAAGTGGAAAAGGCTCGAGTACATATAGTGCTTTCCGAGGATAGTTTGTATAAAAAGAACGAAAAGCCTGCAACTGCTTCTATTATGCTCAAATTGCGTAATGGTACTCAGTTATCCAAAGAACAAATTAAAGGTATTGTAAACTTAGTGGCCCACAGTATACAAGGATTAAAGGCAGAAAATGTCACTGTGGTAGATCAATTGGCTCGTGTTCTCAATGAAGAGCATGATTCTAATGGGGCCGCAGGAGCAAATGTAACGTTAACACAAATTGAAATGACTAAAAAAGTGCAAGATGGCCTACAAAAAAATGTACAATCCTTATTAGAACAAGTTCTAGGACCTAATAAAGCGGCAGCGAGGGTTAATGTTGAGTTAAGTTTTGATCAACGTACTGTAGACCGACAAACGTTTGAACCGGTAGTAGATGATAAGGGCATTATAAGAAGTTCTCAAGAAATGAATGAGAACTTTAAAGGAAGTGCACCGAATACTCCAGGAGGAGTACCTGGAACTGCTACAAATGTACCTGGCTATGTGACAGCAAATGCAAATCAATCAAACTATGAGAAAAAAGAAGTTGTCCGCAATTATGAAATTAATGAGACGAAAGAGAAAGTCGTTGCTACGCCAGGATCTATAAAACGATTGACTGTAGCGGTTTTAGTTGATGCTAGTGTAAATAAGGCACAACAAGATAGTCTTCTTAAGGCTGTAAGTTCTGCAATTGGTGTTAATAATGCGAGAGGCGACACTGTGTCAGTTGAAAGCATAACCTTTAATACCGAAGCAGCAGACAAACAACGTAAGGAAGAATTAGAGTATGAAAATCAACAAAAGCAAGCTTTATGGTTAAAGATTGCTTTAGCAGTGGTAACAGTTCTCGGTATTCTATATATCCTTCGTATGCGCAGTCTTAATAGAAAGCAAAAAGAAGAGATGGAAGATGAATTGGCGGCAGCGATTGAACCGATGCCGATAGAGACACCAGAATTGACTGCTAGGGAAATACAATTAACAGAACAACGTAAGGAACTTGAAAGACTAGCCAAATCTAAACCTGAAGATATAGCACAGTTAATTAAGGTTTGGTTGTCTGAGGAGTAGAGCGGGGGTAAGTATGTACCAATCAAATGAACTAAGTAATAAACAAAAAGCGGCTATCTTGTTAATAGCTCTTGGTCCCGAGGTTTCTTCCCAGATTTTTAAGCATCTTAAGGAAGATGAAATGGAGAAACTTACTCTAGAAATTGCTAATCAGCGAAAAGTAACGCAAGAACAAAAAGAAAAAGTAGTAACAGAATTTCATCAAATGCTTGTAGCTAATAACTATATTTCTTCAGGTGGATTAGACTATGCTCGTGAAATTTTGGAAAAAGCATTGGGAGCAGACAAGGCAATATCTATAATTAATAGACTAACGTCTAGTTTGCAAATTAGACCATTTGATTTTGCTCGCAAAACAGACCCTGGTCAACTGCTGAATTTTATCCAAAATGAACACCCGCAAACAATTGCTTTAATTATGTCATATTTACAAGCAGACCAATCAGGTGCAATTTTATCATCCCTGCCTCCTGATCGTCAGGTTGATGTAGCAAAACGAATTGCAACAATGGATCGCACATCTCCTGACGTACTAAAAGATGTTGAACGTATTTTAGAGCGTAAACTGTCTTCAATGGCTACGCAAGATTTTACATCTGCTGGTGGTGTTGATTCTATTGTTGAAATACTCAATCGGGTTGATCGTGCTACAGAAAGAACGATTATGGAGAATCTAGAAGTACAAAATCCTGAATTGGCTGAAGAAATTAAACGACGTATGTTTGTCTTCGAAGATATTGTGTTGTTGGATGATAGATCCTTGCAATTGGTATTACGCGAAATTGAAAGTAAGGATTTAGCATTAGCGCTTAAAGCTTCTTCGAATGAAGTTGCAGGGAAAATTTACAAAAACATGTCCAAACGTGCTGCTGATATGCTGCGTGAAGAAATTGAGTATATGGGCCCTGTAAGAATTCGAGATGTAGAAGAGGCTCAGCAAAGAATTGTTAATGTTATTCGTCGTCTTGAAGAGTCCGGTGAAATAGTTGTGGCACGTGGCAAAGGGGACGAGATCATTGGCTAATATTATAAGATTTGCTTGTATGCAAGAGGAACCTTTAATACTTAATAATAATGTAGCTATAGTCGAAGAAATCGCGGAAATAAAAGTTGATTCTGTAGACACCACGGTGGTTGACCAAATGATAAATTCGGCAAAAGAAGAAGCTGCTGCTATAATTGTTGAAGCAAAAATGGTTGCCGAGCAATCTGTTAATGAAGCTAACCAACAAGTAGACCGAATAAAGCAACAAGCTTATGATGATGCATATCAGAAGGGACAACAAGACGGGTACATTCAGGGGAAACAGTCTGGCTTAGACGAAATGCAGATGAAGATTTGCGATGCTGCTGAGAAGGCACAACATATGTTAGCGACTGGTGAAAAAGAGGCGAAAGAAATGATTTTAGCCGCAGAGCGGCAAATCATTGAAATTGCTCTTGCTGTAGCTAGTAGAATACTAGCGTGTCAGATCGAGGAAAATCCTATGATCGTGTTGCCTATTGTCAAAAAGGCATTGGAAAAAGTCCGCGATCAAGAACAGATTGTTCTGAGAGTAAGTGCCGAGGATTTTGAGGTAGTTGTACAAGCTAAACAGGACTTTCAAAATATAGTGGGTCGAGAGCAAGCATTAACGATTTCTGTAGACCGCACAATTGAACGTGGAAGTTGTATCGTTGATACATCCTATGGTTTGGTTGACGCTAAAATTGATACCCAATTTGATGCGATTAAAAAGGCATTACAGGGAGTGCAGCCATGAGTTCTTTCAATGCTGAAAAATATTTAAATGTTATAGATAGTGTTGAGACAATGAAGATTTCTGGTAAGATAACACAAATTGTTGGTTTGGTTATTGAATCTCAAGGCCCTAGCGTCAATTTAGGTGATTTATGTTATATTTCTCCTCGGAATGAGGGCGCACCAATTCCTGCTGAGGTAGTGGGCTTTCGACAAAATCGAGTATTACTGATGCCAATTGGAGAAATGCAAGGTATTGGGCCAGGATGTGAAGTCTACTCAGCTCATCAGTCATTAAAAGTCAAGGTAGGTCATCATCTGTTAGGACGTATTTTAGATGGGTTAGGTAATCCTATGGATGATAAGGGGCCTCTGGTAGTAGATGATGAGTATCCACTACATAGTGCTCCGCCCCATCCCTTGACTCGCCGCCGGATAGAAAAAAAAATGTCTGTAGGTGTACGAGCTATTGACGGCTTAATAACCTTAGGACGTGGTCAACGAATAGGTATTATGGCTGGTAGTGGTGTTGGAAAAAGTACCTTGTTAGGTATGATTGCCCGTAATACTGAAGCTGATATTAACGTTATTGCACTAGTTGGGGAACGAGGACGGGAAGTTAGGGAGTTTATTGAACGTGATTTAGGCGAAGAAGGATTAAAACGATCAGTGGTGGTAATTGCTACATCTGATCAACCGGCCTTAGTGCGCATTAAAGGAGCTATGACAGCTACGGCTATTGCCGAATACTTTCGAGATCAAGGGCTAGATGTTGTATTGATGATGGATTCAGTTACACGTTTTGCTATGGCTCAGCGAGAAGTTGGCTTGACAGTTGGTGAACCTCCGGCTACCCGTGGCTATACCCCATCCGTTTTTGCTATGTTGCCTAAATTATTAGAGCGTTCTGGAACTGGTGAAAAAGGTTCTATTACTGGCATATATACTGTGTTGGTAGATGGCGATGATATGAATGAACCGATAGCGGATGCTGTTCGTAGTATTCTAGATGGCCACATTGTATTAGATCGTAAAATTGTTGCACAGAACCATTATCCTGCCATCGATGTTTTAGGTAGCGTAAGCCGAGTAATGTTAGATATTGTAGCAAAAGAACATAACTTAGCTGCACAGAAGTTACGCTCAATTATGGCAACCTATCGTGAAGCTGAGGATTTAATTAATATTGGTGCATATGCAACAGGCAGTAATGCCAGTATTGATAGGGCTATTCTTGCAATTGACTCTGTTAAGACATTCTTGCAACAAGATGTTTACGAAAAGATGGATGCGGATGAAACGATTGCGAAGTTATTGTCATTAACTTCCTAATTGTAAGGTTTTGAGGTGGAAATAAAATGCAGTCTTTTAAGTTTCGATTAGAAACCTTACTTAAATTCCGCAAAATGCAAAAAGAACAAGCGCAGATAACATTTTGGCAAGCAACAAATCAGTTTCGGATAGAAAAGGAAAAATTGATAACATTTCAAGGGAAATTATTAGAAAATATAAATTTGTTACGTACATTTCAACAACGATTATTATCTGTTGAAACCTTCAAGTCCTTTCAATATTATTTTGATAAAATGAAAGAAGAAATTCATAATCAAGAAGAGTCTGTAAGACGTGCTGATGAATACAGGCAAGAATGTTTAAGTTTACTTGAAGATTCTATGAAAAATTGTAAGGTTGTGGAAAAACTACGAGAGAAAAAGTTCCAAGACTATCAGGTTGATTTAATAAAAGAAGAACAAAAAATGTTGGATGAAATAGGATTACAACTTTATGTAAGAGAAAAGTAGGGTGATTAGGTGGATGGTATAAGTAAAGTATTACAAAGAATGGATGGCATTGAACAAAGATTCAACCATTATTCGGTAAATACAAATACATTTTCGACTGTCCTAGCTGGAGTTAAATCGAGTGAATCTGTAGGAGAAAAGAGTTTTGCTTCTAATGACATTAGTAAAATAATTGACTTTACAGCTAAAAAGTATGGGGTAGATTCTAAATTAGTTATGGCTGTAGCAAAAGTGGAGTCTAATTTATCTCCTGATGTTGTTTCTTCGGCTGGCGCAGTTGGTGTAATGCAATTAATGCCTGATACAGCACAAGGATTAGGGGTTCGTAATAGCAAAGATCCCCGGGAAAATATTGATGGCGGTGTTCGCTATTTAAAAGAATTAATTACTTCTTTTGAAGGTGATATTCCTAAGGCGTTAGCTGCTTATAATGCTGGACCGCAGGCTGTTGAAAAATATAATGGAATTCCTCCTTTCCCAGAAACAAAGGCTTATGTGGCTAAAGTAATGTCATTAGCGACATGAAATAAAATTAAATAGATGAAACAGCCCTCAAAGGTAGGTGATAGTATGGCAAAAAAAATGAAGCCTGATTCTCAAATAAAATTAAATATAAGTACTCCTGAAAAATCTAAAAAAAAGCTAGGAACAATATTTAAATTGCTGCTTGTTATAATCATACTATCGCTTATAGCTGTTACAGGTTTTGCCGCAGGAATTTATTTGAATTTAATTGATATGGAAGGTTTGACTAAAAGCTGGAAATTAAATGAATACCCAATTGTTGGGCAATATTTCCCTCAACCAAAAACAAATTTTGAGACTGTTGAATTGGAAGAAGAACAAAGTCAAGTAAAACCTTCTTTTGAGTCAAAGGCAACGCCTCCAGTAACAACCATAGCATCTGAAGTTCCTATAACTGAAAGAGGCAAGATAGATGATTCTGAATTGCAAAAGCAGGCTAAATTAAAACAACAAGAAGAAGCCAAACGTATTTCTAAATTGGCAAGATTATATAGTGGAATGAAACCTGACGAAGCCGTTGCTATTTTGAAACAGTTGGATGATAGTTTAGTTTTGAGTATTTTGAATAAAATGGAAGACGAGCAAGCTTCAAAGATTATGTCCTTATTTGATTCTAGGCGTGCAGCAAATCTTACACAAGCTATGTATCAAGGTAGAAATAACAATTAGCCTTGATATAGAAAAAACGAAGAGTTATTAGATATTTAAGTAGATTAAAAAAGGAGGTGAAAAAGATGGATATGATGTTAAATGTAGTTCCTGTAGACACAAAGACGAAAGATTTACTACAAAATACAAATAAAAGGAGTAGTAATAAAAGCGATAAGTTGGCAACGGGATTCGCTACCATGTTAACCAAACAGACGAATAAAAAGGAAGTCGATGATGGAGTTTCTAATGGGAAAGACGAAGTTGCAACGCAGTTAATGGCAGCTTTTGCAAGCATAGCAGTTTTGCCGACAGCTGTGAATCTAATGGAATCCAATGAAGGCGAGGTTGTAGCAGATACTGCTAATAATGTGCAAATGGATACCATAACCCAATTGCCTAATGTAGTGGGGAATGCTCAGACTCAAATAGATTCAAAAGCTTCTCAAAATAATTTAGAAGCTTTATTGACTAAAATGACTGGCATAAAAGAACGGGTGAGCAGTAGTAATGTTGCTGAACTTACACAAGTGCAAAAGCAGTTTCTCGAGAAATTACAAAATGCGCAAGTTATTGCGCCAATACAAGTAATAGATTCTTCGTTAAAAGAAGTAGATGCTTTGCCAAATGCAGTACCGTCTATTGTCATGGACAGTGGGGTATTGAAAAACGACAGTAAACAACCCCTTGATAACAAAAAAATAAAATCAAGTCAAGGCAATGCGGGGATACCTACAACAGCAGATCTTGCCGAATTGATTGGTGAGGATGTAAAAACGACAGAGGCACTTCAGCCAATCGTAAATATTGTTAATCCGGTGGCAGAGGATAGCAAGGTGAGTGAGTTGGTGCTAGGTGCTGAAGAGCAGTTACATATAAAGGGGATTTTGCCTGATAAGGCAGCAAACAATTTAGATGCATTTAGTAGTGTATTCAACCAGTCAGTTGTAAAAAATGGAAACCAGGTAACTTTGTCAGATGCAAAACAAGTGCAACCGCAACCAGTAACAGATCCTTATCACATTACATCCCAGATTGTTGATCAGGCCCGGTTAATTGAGGGGCAGAAAAATACAGAAATGATTATCCGGCTTAAACCGGAGCATTTAGGTGAATTAACTTTTAGGGTAACTGTTGAAAATGGCGTCGTTAGTGCCAGTTTTCATTCCAATAATGCTGAAGTTCGCAATATGCTTGAAGCTTCTCTAATACAGTTGAAGCAAGATTTATCTAATCAAGGCTTAAAAGTTGAAAACGTAGGTATATATGCTGGATTGGGAGAGTTTTTTTCTAATGGACAGCGGGAAAGTCATAAGAAACCTGAAGTAAAAGTGCAGAATAGAAAAATTGAAGAAGATTTTATCGAAGCACTTGAATCAACTAATTTATCTGATAATGCTTCAGATGCAGGTGTAGATTATCGTGTATAAGGAGAAGTGATTTTATGGCTACAATATCGGGGGTAGGTACGAATACAACTGCAACAACTACAACAAAAACGTCAAATGATGAATTAGGTAAAGATGCTTTTCTTAATTTGCTGGTGACGCAACTGCGCAATCAAAACCCGCTAGACCCTATGGATGATAAAGAGTTTATTTCCCAAATGGCCCAGTTTTCCAGTCTAGAACAAATGCAAAACATGAATGCTGCCCTTGCTGCTACTCAAGCTGCGGGTATGATTGGATATACTGTGGATTGGAAAGATGATCAAGGAAATGCTGTTAGTGGTACTGTAGGCGGGGTTAAGACTGCTGATGGAAAAAGTCAATTAATTGTTGAAGTAGATGCTGTACAGTATCCGCAATATCTCCCAGCAAAAGCAGCAGATCTATTGAATAAAAAAGTTAGTTGGGTTGATGATGAAAAGGTGGTACATTATGGGATTATTACAGGCATAAACAATGCAGAAGGAGGAACTACTAAAATCAGTGCAGCTACGACAGATAAAGACGGGAAGCTAATAACAAGTACATTTGATTCAAAGAAAATTACTGGTCTTATGGTTGAGCAAAACATAGATGTAAGCAAGGTTGGTAAAATCCAAAAGTAAGGAGTTCAACAGGAGGTTAGAGTAACATGACTGATAATGCTGCTTACCGCCTGCAACAATCCGTTTTTCCTGTTAATAAACTTACTGGTAATTTGATTCATAATCAAAAAAATCAGGTAAAGAATAATACTTCGCCTTTTGAACAGGTGTTATTCCAAGAGTTAGCAGGTGTAAAATTTTCTCAACATGCCATACAACGCTTACAAACTGGAAATATTCAACTAGGGCAGGCTGATTTATTGAAGTTGAATGATGCGGTAGAAAAAGCTGCACAGAAAGGCGCTAAAGAGTCACTGATTTTAATGAGCCATAATAATTTGGCGTTGGTGGTTAGTGTGAAAAATAAAACTGTGATTACTGCCATGGAGGGCGACAGAATTAAAGATAATGTATTTACGAATATTGATAGTGCTGTAATTGTATGAGGCTGGACCTCTAGAGGGAGCCTTGGACTGTTGAATGATTGATACAGTCAGAAAATAATAAAAAGTGAGGTCGTGTTCATTATGATGCGTTCATTATACTCTGCTATATCAGGTTTACGTAACCATCAGACCCGTATGGATGTTATCGGAAATAATATTGCCAATGTTAATACGACGGGCTTTAAACAAAGTCGTGTTACTTTTCAAGACGCTTTAAGTCAAACCATTCAAGGAGCCTCTAGTGCTTCAGGAAATCAAGGTGGCACCAATCCAATGCAGATTGGTCTTGGTATGGGATTAGCTAGTATTGATACTATATTTACAGATGGTAGTTTTTCTCCTACAGGTAAAAGCACGGATTTAGGCATTGCAGGTGATGGCTTTTTTATTTTATCCAATGGTCAAAGTCAAATGTATACTCGCAATGGTGCTTTTGATTTTGATACTTTGGGGAATTTTGTAATGCCTGGTTCAGGCTACAAAGTAGTGGGATGGAAGGCTGATGCAAATGGCAACATTGATACCACTCAGCCAACTACGAATATACAAATTCCTGTAGGAGCGACCATGC
Source organism: uncultured Pelosinus sp. (assembly GCA_963526645.1). Lineage (GTDB taxonomy): Bacteria > Bacillota > Negativicutes > DSM-13327 > DSM-13327 > Pelosinus. The sequence goes on from CAUROG010000017.1 coordinate 23,694, forward strand.
CAGCGAAAGCGTCTACTAAAATTATTTATGGCGGGAATCTGTTAGCTGATGCTGCCATTCGGGGAAAAACATCGCAAGCTGTAACAGTTGCAGGGACGGCAGTAACAAATATAGGTTCCTTAGTAACTGCAACGCAGGATGCTTTTAACGCTGCAACGCTAGATGCGGCTGGAGCAACTACAGCTTGGCTTACGGCAGCGACAGCAGCTAAAGATACAGCGAGCACCGCCCAAGCAGATGCTAAGCTAGCTGAAAAAGCAGCAGATGATTATGATAAAGGTATTGGTACAGCGGAGGTAGCATTAGCCGCAGCTAACAAAGCAGCTAATAGCGCTGCTGCCGCGTTTAAGGCAGCACAAGATTTAGCAAGTGAACCAACGGCAATAGGTGATGCTGGTGGGACAACGGCGGCAGTTGCTGCTAAGGCCGCAACTTTAAATGCGGATGCAGCTGCAACGGTAGTTGCAGTTAAATCCGCAAGTGATACTTCTTCTCAGACTACAGCTTCCATTGAAGTGTATGACGCACAAGGCAATGCCTATAAAGTAAGTGGAACTTTTGAAAAAACAGCAGCTAATACATGGAGCTTTACTCCCGCATCAGCAATAACTGATTCATCGGGTGTTGTTGTTGGAACAGTTACTGGTGGAGCATCAACAATTACCTTTAATGATAATGGCACTTACAATACAGTAATGACTACTCCTCTTGTAATTGATCCAGCAGGTGGTCCTTATGCTGGTGCTGGGCCTACTACAGTAAATCTTAATTTTGCCAGCATGACTCAATATGGGGGTGGTGGTAGTACAACTGCTACATCCAATGTTACTGTGGATCGTGATGGATATACTGCAGGTACTTTAGAAAGTAAAACAGTTTCCAGTACAGGTATTATTTCAGGGCGTTTTTCCAATGGACAAAGTCAAGATTTGGCTCAAGTCGCATTAGCTAGTTTTAATAATCCTGGTGGTTTAGAAAAATACGGTGAAAGTTTATATGTGAAATCAAATAATTCTGGTGAACCACGAGTAGGAACATCTGGCACAGGTGGACGAGGTAAGTTTAGTCCTGGCACTTTGGAAATGTCTAATGTAGATTTGGCTACAGAGTTTAGTAATATGATTGTCACTCAACGTGGGTTCCAGGCCAATTCTAAAGTAATTACGACTACAGACACTATGTTAGAAGAACTTGTAAATCTTAAACGTTAATGAGTAAGGGGGAGCGAATCCCCCTTACATATAAAGTTTGAATGTATGGAGGGATTATTTATGATAAAAGTAGCACGTCTTAAATCGCAAGAGGAATTTGTATTAAATGCAGAGTTAATTGAAACTATTGAAGAAACTCCTGATACTGTCATTACACTTACAAGTGGTAGAAAATTGATAGTTGAAGAATCAATGGATGAAGTGGTGCGAAAAGTAATGGATTATCGTCGAGCTATTTTTGGTAAATTTAGGTAGAATATGCTTGCAAAATAATAAGTATGTTAAATATTAAATTATTCTTTAAGATTGAAAATTATATGATAAATAGTAGTTTATTGTCATTTTAATAAGTCAAAAGGATGTAATAGGTGGTTTTTAAGATAAATTATGTCGAGTCGAATATGGAGGTGTAACAGTGGCTGACAGTCAAAAGAAGTTTTCAATGATGATGGTTGTTGGAATGATTGTATTTGGTTTATTATTAGCGGGTGGGATTTCTTACTTTATTGCTACTAAAATTGTCACTGATAAGGTAGTTGATAAAAAAAATTCCCAGCGTGAACCAGGAGTTTTTGTTAAGTTAGGCGATGCGAAAGATGGATTAATTATTAATATCGGTGGTGTGAATAGTGGACGTTATTTAAAAATTGGACTTATTGTAGAGTTGAAGCCTGATAAGAAGTTAGCAGCTGCCACAGGAAAAATGTCTTCACCTGAAGAAATAAAGCTTGCTGATACAGCGGTATATGTATTACGTTCACAAAAAATGGAAGATTTTGATCCTCTTAAACAAGAACAACTAAAAGAGCTTTTAAAGAATGAAATAAATAAGGCATTTGGTGATGATAGAGTGTATGACGTATATATTACTAATTTCGTCTTGCAGTAGAATTAAAATTGGTGTCGTATTATAATATGTCTTAGCGTGGTAGGAAAGGAGAGAAAATATTGGCAGGTTCAGATGTGTTATCCCAATCTGAAATTGATGATCTGTTATCTGCGTTATCCACTGGTGTGGTGTCAGCTGAAGAAATTAAAGATGAGCAGAAACAAAGAAAAATTAAAGTGTATGATTTTAAACGTCCTGATAAATTTTCTAAAGATCAAATCCGTACATTGTATATGTTGCATGAAAATTTTGCTCGTCTTATGAATACTTACCTTTCCGCGCATCTTCGGACGATTGTACATATTGATGTAGCTTCAGTTGATCAGTTAACCTATGAGGAGTTTATACGTTCATTACCGAGTCCAAGTGTTATTGGTGTTTTTCAAATGCAACCACTTAAAGGTAATGCTATTCTTGAACTTAACCCTAATGTAATCTTTTCAATCATTGATAGATTATTTGGTGGGCCTGGTTTGCCTCCTGCAAAAACAAGATCATTAACTGACATTGAAGAAGCTATTATCAAAAGGGTGATTAATAAAACACTAGAATGTTTTTCAGAAGCCTGGAAACAAGTTGTTGCTATTGATCCTAAGCTGGAAGTAATAGAGTCAAATCCTCAATTTACGCAGATTGTACCTCCTAATGATATGGTAGTTATTATTACTTTACATGTGAAAATTGGACAAGTAGAAGGTTTAGTTAATATTTGTATACCTTATCTAGTACTTGAGCCAATAATGTCTAAATTGACAACTACTTATTGGGTTGCTTCTTCCGTTGCTAAACAGGCTTTGCCTGAACATATCAATGCAATACAACGCAAATTAGAGAAAGCTTTTATTCCTATACTTGTAGAGCTAGGGAGGACGACAATTACTGTACAGGAATTGTTAGGTCTAGTTGTGAATGATGTATTACAATTAGAGAGCAAAATAAAAGATGATCTGAATGTAATTGTAGGACAACGTAAAAAATTTAGAGGACAACCTGGTCTCACAGGGCATAAAGTTGCATTACAAATAACACAAGTGATTTCAGAAGGAGATGATAATAATGACTGAAGGCTTTCTATCCCAAGATGAGATTGATGCCTTGCTAAGGGGCGACGCTGCTTCATCTTCTCCAATACCTGAGTTATCAGCTATAGAGCAAGATGCCCTTGGTGAAATTGGTAATATTTCCATGGGAAGCGCAGCGACTACGTTGTCGGTGCTACTTGGACGACGGGTTTCTATTACTACACCACGTGTTTCGGTCTCTAATTTAGAAGAAATAAAGGGACAATATCCTTTGCCATACTTGGTGATCGAGGTTGGATACACTCATGGTATTCTAGGAACAAACGTTTTAGCTATCCGAGAACAAGATGCATTAATTATTGCAGACTTGATGATGGGGGGAGACGGACTTAATCCTCCAACAGAATTAAACGAATTATATATGAGCGCAGTAAGTGAAGCGATGAATCAGATGATGGGTGGAGTAGCGACTTCTATGTCGACTATGTTTCGGAAGAAAATTGATATCTCTCCACCAAGTGTAAATTTAATTGACTTCGCAGTTGCTTCTAGTATTACAAATGCTGTTGCTAAGAATGACAATATTGTTCGTGTTGCATTTCGTATGGAAGTAGAGGATCTAATTGATAGCGAAATTATGCAGATATTACCAATTGATGTAGCTAAGGAAATGGTTGATAGTCTTATGAATGCTGTACAACCAGCAACTAGCACTCAGCCTCCTAAAGCTGCAGATGCACCAAAGGCTCAGGCGGCAAAAGCGCAACAACAGGTTGCTGCTGCAGCACCCAAATTACAAATGGTGCAACCAGTTAATGTACAACCTGTACAGTTTGCTCCTCTAGTGCAAGGCGTTATACCTGTAACTGATACAAATATTGATCTTATCATGGATGTACCTTTGCAAGTTACCGTTGAACTGGGAAGAACTCGTAAGTTGATCCGTGATATTTTAGAGTTGGCACCTGGATCAGTGGTTGAGCTTGATAAATTAGCTGGAGAGCCTGTAGATATTTTGGTAAATGGAAAGCTAATTGCTAAAGGTGAGGTAGTAGTTATTGATGAGAATTTTGGTGTACGAATTACTGATATTATAAGCCCATTGGAGCGCACGCACAATTTACAATAGGCATGTAAGTAGATAAGCAAGAATAGATAAAAGAAATTGTTAGGGGGACATAATTTAATGGCGACGAGAGTTTTAATAGTTGATGATGCAGCATTTATGCGCATGATGGTTAAAGATATTTTAAGTAAGAATGGATATGAAATTGTCGGTGAAGCAGAAAATGGGGTAAAGGCAGTAGAGAAGTTTCAGGAATTGAAGCCAGATCTTACTACTATGGATATTACTATGCCAGAAATGGATGGTATTACTGCAGTTAAAGAAATTAAAAAGATTGATCCTAGTGCAAAGGTTATTATGTGTAGCGCCATGGGGCAGCAAGCGATGGTGGTTGAGGCTATTCAAGCAGGTGCTCGCGACTTTATCGTGAAGCCTTTTCAACCTGATAGAGTATTGGAAGCTGTACGCAAAGCAGTCGGTTAGTAATGAATAAAAAGAAAATCCAAGTTTTTCTTTTAACTGTATTACTTGTCTTTAGTATTGGAATATTTTTTTATGGACAGGGTTATGCTGCAGAACCTAATGGTGAATATTTGCAATACCAAGAACCCAAATCTACAAACTCCATATCGTGGTTTTCCACAATTTCCTATATATTTTCTTTAATACTCACTTTTGCAGTTGTTATTGGCCTTGCATATTTTGCTTCCCGTTTTTTAGGTAAAAGATTGGGAAGCTTATCTGCTAATGGTAGTAGTAGAATTGTTAATACATTATCTTTTGGTACCAATCGTGCTGTTTATACGGTTGAGATTGCAGGTAAATTTTTAATATTGGGTGTTACAGATCATAATATTACTGTTTTGCAAGAAATAACCGATCTTAACGAGATTGAAAAAATGAAAAAAGAACAATTGACTGTACCGATGGATCAGTTTGAGGGTGTTTTTCAAAAGCAACTTGCAGCTTTGCAAAAACTTTCTCAGACATTTCCTACTGCTTTTGGTGCTACGCAGAATGAACAAAAACATGAACGCGGGAAGAGGTAAGGTAAGTGTCTAAATATCAAAACAATATAGTTGTTATTTGTACCTTTTTCGTTCTATTTATTATGACTTCGATGGCAAGTGCTGCGCCCGTAGTTCCTATCCCCAATATTAACATTGGGGTAGGTGCTGCTACGGAGCCTAAGGATGTTGCACTTAGCTTACAAATTTTACTCACTATGACAGTGTTAACATTAGCACCGTCCATTTTGATAATGATGACATCTTTTACGCGTATTATTGTTGTCTTATCTTTTTTACGTAGTGCTCTTGCAACGCAACAGATGCCACCTAATCAGGTTTTAGTAGGAATGGCATTATTTTTAACTTTTTTTACGATGTCGCCATATTTAGAACAGGCAAATCAAAATGGCTTACAACCCTATTTGTCAGGTACCATTACTCAGGAAGTCGCTATGACCGAGGCAATAAAGCCAATGCGCGAGTTCATGTTTAAGCAAACACGAGAAAATGATTTAGCATTATTTGTAAATTTATCGGAAGGCTCTCGTCCGAATTCACCTGATGATGTACCAACTACTACGTTAATACCTTCCTTTATTATCAGTGAACTTAAAACTGCTTTTCAAATAGGTTTCTTAATATATATTCCTTTTATTGTTATCGATATGGTGGTAGCCAGTACGCTAATGTCAATGGGAATGATGATGTTGCCGCCAGTTATGATCTCATTACCATTTAAGTTATTACTATTTATCTTAGTGGATGGGTGGCACTTGATCGTTCTCTCATTGATTCATAGTTTCCACTAAAGGAGAAATTTATGTCAAATGATCTAGCAATACAAATTGGTCGTGATGCATTAACAATGGTAATGCTTATCGCAGCCCCCATGTTAGGATTAGGTTTATTAGTTGGTGTTTTGGTTAGTATTTTTCAAGCAACTACTCAAATACAAGAACAAACCTTGGTGTTTATTCCCAAAATTATTGCAATTTTTGTTGCTATATTGGTTTTTGGCCCTTGGATGTTAAGTTTGATGGTTGATTATACTCGTGAAATTTTCATCAACTTGCCTAACATGGTACGCTAATGTAAGGGGTAATTATTTGTGGACTTTTTTGCACTCATGCAAAATCAAATAGCTTTTTTCTTATTAATCTTTGTTCGCATTACGGGTATTTTCATAATGACTCCTGTTTTTGGTAGTAAAAATATTCCAGTTCGTGTTAAAGCTAGCTTAGCATTGATTATTACCTATATATTATTTCCAATTGTATTTACTAATACAGTAATCATACCTGAGGCTTTTCTTCCCTATCTTTTCATGGTTATTGGAGAGCTTATTGTAGGCTTAACCATAGGTTTTGTAAGTTCATTGGTTTTTTCTGCTATACAGATGTCAGGGCAATTGCTAGATATGCAGATAGGGTTTGGTGTTATTAATATAATTGATCCTCAATCTGGAGGTCAGGTGCCACTAGTTGGTAACTTTAAGCACATGTTGGCATTGATTATTTTTTTAGTAACCAATGGACATCATGTTTTATTATCAGCGTTATTTTCTAGTTTTAAATTAATACCTGTTACGGGTGTGGTATTTCATAGTACATTAGCAACTTTTATGATTGACATGGTTAGTGGTACCTTTGTGATTGCTATGAAAATCAGTTTACCAATCATCATCTCTATAATAATAACGGATGTAGCTCTTGGTATTTTGGCTCGTACAATGCCGCAAATGAATATTTTTGTTGTCGGTGTACCAGGAAAGATCATTGTCGGCCTTTTTGTTCTATCTTTAGCATTACCTTTCTATATAATTTTTTTGGAGATGGCGTTTAATGGGATGTATAAAGATGTTTTCCAGATTCTATCGCTTTTCTAGCAAAGCAAGATCAGAGCATTCTTCTAGTGTTCTTCTGTTTGATTTACAGTTGTTTGCTGGAGAAAAAACAGAAGAAGCTACGGCTAAGCGTAAGGGAGAAGCTCGGCAAAAAGGGCAAGTTGCTAAAAGTATGGAAGTAAACTCTGTGTTTATTATTTTAGCAGCCTTTTTTACATTGAAACTAATTGGGTCTTATATTTATGATGAACTCACTAGATATATGCAATTTAGCTTTTCCAATGTGGTAATGGCTGATATTACGATTAAGTCGATACAAGAAATATTTTTTGGATTTGCTATTGTCTTTTTAAAAACGGCTCTTCCAGTCATGTTTGTTATATTGATTGTGTCTTTGACGATTAATTTTATTCAAGTTGGTTTTCTTTTTTCTCTTGAACCTCTTACACCGAAATTTAGTAAAATTAATCCTATTTCTGGATTTGGACGTTTATTTTCAAAACGTTCCTTGTCAGAACTAGTTAAGTCCTTATTAAAGATAATAATAATCGGTTATTTTATTTATCGTTTCATGATGAAACTAACGGGGCAGGTTCCAGGCTTAATTAGCGCTGAACTTATTGACTCATTGCATTTAACAGCAACACTTATTCTAGATTTAGTATTCCAGATTAGTTCTGTCATGATTGTTTTGGCTGCATTTGACTATTTTTATCAATGGTGGGAACACAAAGAAAGCTTAAAAATGAGTAAAGATGATATTAAACAAGAATTTAAGCAAATGGAAGGTGACCCACTAGTTAAAGGGAAAATTAAACAGCGACAGCGAGCGATGTCCATGCAGCGTATGATGCAGGAAGTTCCAAAAGCGGATGTAATCGTGACAAATCCTACGCATTTTGCTGTTGCGTTAAAATATGAGAAGTTCATGGCGGCACCTATAATTGTGGCTAAAGGCCAGGATTTAATAGCCCAAAGAATTAAAGAGATAGCTAAAGAAAGTAAAGTTGCAATTGTTGAGAATAAAATGTTGGCACGAGCTTTATATGCAGCTGTAGATATTGGTCATCCTGTACCGCCAGAACTCTATCAGGCCGTTGCAGAAGTATTAGCATATGTCTATAAATTAAAAAAACGCTTGTCTTAAGTTGAAGAAGGAGTAAAAAATGGCTACTCAAACATCACCTTTTCCTGGTTTATCTAAATTAACTAAATATAGTGATATTATAGTGGCTCTTGGAATTATTACAATTGTTATTATGATGATTATCCCCTTGCCATCTTTTTTATTAGATTTATTATTAGCCTTAAATATTTCCTTTGCCCTTATTATTGTAATGATTGCTATTTATAATGTGGAACCATTGCAATTTTCAATTTTTCCATCATTATTGCTGATTACTACTTTATTCCGGTTAGCACTTAATGTTTCATCTACTAGGCTTATTTTAATTGACGGTTATGCTGGCGAAGTAATTATGGCATTTGGTAATTTTGTGGTTGGTGGAAATGCTATTGTTGGTTTTATTATATTTGTTATTTTAATTATTATACAGTTTCTTGTTATCACTAAAGGATCTGAGCGTGTTGCTGAAGTTGCTGCAAGATTTACCTTAGATGCTATGCCAGGAAAGCAAATGAGTATTGATGCTGATCTAAATTCTGGTGCTATTACTGATAGTGAAGCTCGCCTACGTCGTGTTAAGATCCAGCGAGAAGCAGACTTTTATGGAGCTATGGACGGTGCTAGTAAATTTGTAAAAGGTGATGCTATAGCAGCTATCATTATTATTGTCATTAATATCGTTGGTGGCTTTATTATAGGGATGGTACAACGAGATCTAGGTGTAGTGGAAGCTTTACATAGTTATACATTACTGACAGTAGGGGAAGGATTGGTGAATCAGATACCCGCACTTCTAATTTCTACTGCAACAGGTATTGTGGTGACAAGAGCTGCATCGGAGTCTAATTTAGGTCATGACCTTGTTGAGCAAATTTTCACTAACCCTCGTGTGTTTTTTATCGTAGCCGGGGTACTAGTATTAATGGGTTTTGTTCCAGGTTTACCCCTTATTCCCTTTGTGAGTCTTGGTCTTGTTTGCTTTGCAATTGGTTATATATTGCAAAAGACAATTCAACATAATCAAAATTCTCAGGTAACTGATTTAGAGGAAAAGGAAAAAGAAGAAGTTCGTAATCCAGAAAACATTGTGTCATTATTGCAAATTGATACAATGGAACTCGAGATTGGTTATAGTCTTATACCGATGGTGGATATTTCCCAAGGGGGAGATTTACTTGATCGTGTAGTCATGATTCGTCGTCAGTGTGCCTTGGAATTAGGACTTATTGTACCTACCATTCGTATACGTGATAATATACAGTTAAAACCTAATATATATGTAATAAAATTAAAAGGAATAGAGATTGCTAAAGGCGAATTATTATTAGATCATTATTTGGCAATGAATTCCGGTAATGTTTTTGAAGAGATTGCTGGTGTTGAAACAGTAGAGCCAGCTTTTGGTTTACCAGCGCTATGGATTCAAGAAGCAAATAGAGAACAGGCTGAATTGGCAGGATATACCGTAGTAGATCCAGTCTCTGTACTGGCAACTCATCTTACTGAAGTTATTAAAGCTTATGCATTTGAAATCCTCGGGCGTCAAGAAGTTCAGACCTTAGTAGATTCTGTAAAACAGAATAATCCTGCAGTAGTAGAAGAATTGACTCCTACCTTGTTATCCATTGGCGATATTCAAAAAGTCTTAGCCAAATTATTGCGTGAGCGTATTTCTATACGGGATATGGTGACGATTTTTGAAACGCTGGCAGACTATGCTCAATTGACCAAAGATACAGATATTTTAACTGAATATGTTCGCCATGCGTTAGCTAGGCAGATATCAAGGCAATATGCTCAAAATAATATGTTAACTTGTATAACAGTTGACCCACAATTGGAAAACAACATTGCGAGCGCAGTGCAGCGTAATGAGAGTGGTTCTTATGTAGCACTTGAACCACAGATATTACAAGCTATAGTATCTAGCTTGTCTAAAGAGTTGCCTAAAATAACAAACATTGGGTATCAGCCAATAGTCCTCACCAGCCCGGCAGTGAGAACTTATTTTCATAAATTAATAGAACGCAGTGTTCCTAATTTAATTGTTTTGTCTTATGCGGAATTAGAATCAAAAGTAGAAGTCCAATCATTAGGGATGGTGAGATTATAATTGAAAGTTAGAGTGTTCACAGCTGATTCTATGCAAGAGGTTATGGCTCAAGTTAAAAGCGTTTTAGGGCGAGATGCTATTATCTTACACACACGTAAGTTTCGTCAAGGCGGAATTTTAGGGTTCTTTTCTAAGGAAAAGGTAGAAGTCACCGCAGCAATTGATAATTCTGTCGCTACCACACCTCAAAAAATAGTAGAGCCTTGTGTTGAAGAGACTGTGGTACATTTCGAACTTGCTAATATGCGTAGTCTTTTAGAAAAAGTACTGTCGAAAATGCCGAAAGGTAGCGAAAGCTCTTCTGTTATAGATTTATTAACAAATAATGATATTGATTTAGATGTTGCTGAAAAAATCATAAATGAATTACCATTAGATTATGTGAATTTGGAAACAGGAAGTTCTGAACTGAAAAAAATGATTATAGAGCAAATTCAGACGTGTTTTCAAAATGTGGAAGGTATTACGATACCAGAGAAAGGTAGAAAGATTGTAGCTTTTTTTGGGCCGACAGGAGTGGGTAAGACAACAACAATTGCAAAATTAGCTGCTAATTTTGCAATTCAGGGAGGGTATCGAGTTGCTCTAGTAACAGCAGATACCTATCGTATATCTGCTGTGGAGCAATTAAAGACTTATTCTGATATTATGGGAATACCCATTCATGTTGTATATGATGCACATGAACTTAAAAAAGTGTTAGATAGTAATTCAAGCAAGCAGTTGATATTAATTGATACAGCTGGTCGCAGTCCTCATAATAATGATCAATTAGATGAATTAAAAGATCTTCTTCAGGTAGACGATACAATTGAAAAATACTTAGTATTAAGTGCTACTACTAAATATAAAGATGCATTAGATATTGTAAAAAAGTTTTCAGTATGTTCACCGCATAAAGTTATATTTACAAAGATTGATGAAACAAGAAATATTGGCACCATAGTAAATCTTTTATATCAATCTCCCATGTCCCTCTCGTATGTAACTACAGGGCAAAATGTACCTGACGATATAGAGCTAGTGAATCCTAATAAATTGACACAGTTGATTTTGAGGGAGTAATGATAATGTGGGATCAAGCGGAAAAATTACGAAAAATGGTGCAAAGTAATTCTGTAAAAAAGAAAAGTTCGGTTATTAAAACAAATTCTACCAATGCACGTGTAATTACAGTTACTAGTGGTAAGGGGGGCGTTGGTAAGACTAATTTTACTGTGAATCTGGCACTGGCACTAGCTAAGTTAGGGCAGAGAGTATTGATCATAGATGCTGATTTAGGTATGGGGAATGTTGATGTAATATTAGGGTGCTCAGCACGCTATAATATTCTACATTTATTAGAAGGTGGATTTTCTTTAGTAGATATTATAACTGATGGTCCCCTTGGTATAAAATTTATGTCAGGTGGATCTGGCATTTATAATTTAGCAAACTTAGATGATTTGCAGCTAACGCGCATCGTTAATAAAATAGCTTTATTAGATGATTTAGCAGATATTATTTTGATTGATACAGGGGCAGGTATAAATAAAAGTGTAATGAATTTTGTGGTAGCTGCTGATGAAGTTATTATTGTAACAACTCCAGAGCCAACGGCAATTACGGATGCTTATGCTATGATGAAGACCTTCGCAAATCAGTCTGGGACTGCTGCATTAAAATTAGTAATTAATCGTGTAATTGAGGCTGAAGAAGGCAACATAGCTGCAGATAAGTTAACTAAAGTTTCACTTAAGTTTTTAGGATTATCAATTAGTAGTCTTGGTTTTGTTTATGAAGATGGTAATTTAGTTAAAGCTGTAAAAAAGCAAACACCGTTATTATTAGCATTTCCTAATACTTCATCAGCACGCTGTATAGAACAAATTGCAAATCGTTTATTAGACAGAAATGATACTGAGAAACAAGTAGGAGTTAAAGGTTTTTTTAATAAGTTATTAGGGTTAATGCGGTAAGTTTGTTGTAAGGAGGAAGAAATTATTAGCTTGGATAATATTTTAAAAGTAAATCAGCGTTTAGAAATTATGTTATCTCAAAACATGGATACTCCACGGTTTACGAGCCGTGTTGAGGAAATCTTGTCGAATGAAATAATGATTGCCATGCCAATGCACAAAGGACGGCCCATTTTTCTTGAAAGTGGGCATAGGTTTTACGGGAAAATAATTAATGAAAGTGGAGTTCATTTTTTTAAAAGCAAATTCTTAAGTAAAAGAATGACTCCTTTACCAGTATGGATTGTTGCGATGCCTTATGATATTGAAAAAATGCAACAAAGAGCTTTTGTCCGTTTTGATGTATCTCAACCCTTACAAATTGAATATTTCTTAGATGATGATGTAGAAAAGAGTGTCTCACTTAAGGTAATGACTCGAGATCTTAGTGGTGGAGGTTTACAAGCAATATGTAGCAGCCCAATAAAAATAGGGACAAAAGTTAAAATGCTAATTTCGTTGCCAGAAGTAGGTGAGCTTGAGGTTGATGGTGCAGTTATCCGAGTACAAAAGCCTCAAGAGGATCGCCAGTTATTTTGGATTAGTATCAAATTTATAGATGTACGTAATATTGTACGTGATAAGATAAGCAGATTTATTTTTAAAAAGCAGTTAGAACACCGTCAAAAAGGGATCTAACTTACAGGAGGTAGGATGATGATAAAAATATTAATTGTTGACGATTCTGCTTTTATGCGCAAACTATTATCAGACCTATTTTCCGCTGAGTCAGATTTTGTGGTAGCTGGTACGGCTAGAAATGGTAAAGAAGCTGTGGAGAAAGTAAAGCAGCTTAAACCTGATGTGGTTACCATGGATGTTGAGATGCCTATCATGAGTGGTTTACAAGCATTAGAGATCATTATGAAGGAAATACCAACCCCTGTAGTTATGCTTAGTAGTTTAACAAGTGCCGGGGCCAAAGCAACATTAATGGCTTTAGAACTTGGGGCAGTGGATTTTGTTGCAAAAACTACAGGTGTTATCTCTAATATAGCTGGTATTAGTAATGAAATAGTAGCTAAGGGGCGGGCAGCAATTAAAGCGAATGTATCACAGTTAAGTAAGATAAAGGCGGATCTACCGTCTATGACTAGCCTTTCTTCTCAATCTCTCATACCATCTAATAGTGAGAGAATTTTGGCTATTGGCACATCTACAGGAGGACCACGGGCTTTGCAAGAAATCATCACTAGATTGCCTGGTAATTTACCTTGTGGTGCAGTGATTGTTCAACATATGCCTCCAGGATTCACTAGGTCGCTAGCTGAACGTTTAAATTCTTTATCGTCCCTGACTGTAAAAGAAGCTGAGCATAATGATATTATACTTCCAGGTCTGGTTCTTATTGCTCCTGGTGATTATCATATGATTGTCGAACGTGAAGGTAATAAGAAGGTCGTGAAATTGAATCAAAGTCCTCCTATTGGTGGTCACCGACCTGCAGTGGATCCTATGATGGACTCTGTTGCTAAAGTTTATGGAAAACAGTCTGTGGGTGTGATTCTTACGGGAATGGGTCATGATGGAGCTAAAGGTATACAGGCTATCAAGGAACAAGGTGGCTATACCATTGCCGAAGACCAATCTACAGCAGTTGTATTTGGTATGCCAAAATCAGCCATAGAATTAGGTGTGGTTGACAAAGTAGCACCCCTTTCAGCTATCGCTGCAGAAATTGTTAAAGCCATTGTCAAATAAATGTGGAGGTGGAAATGATGGATACAAATCAATATATGGGAATGTTCTTAGAAGAATCTCGAGAGCATTTGCAAACTCTCAATAGTTGTGTACTCGACTTAGAAAATGACCCTGAGAACTTATCAGTACTTAGTGAAATATTTCGTAGTGCTCATACGATTAAAGGTATGTCGGCTACTATGGGATTTACAACAATTGCTGAATTAACCCATGAGATGGAAAATATATTAGATTTATTACGTAAAAGTCAGCTAAAAGCCAGTCATGATATTATTGATACCATTTTTAAATGTGTCGATACATTGGAGCAATTAGTAGAAAGTGTTGCAACAAATAGTGAAAGCTCTATTGACAGTAAGCCCCTAATTGCTAAGCTTAAGGCTTTGGCTAAAGGAGAGCCTATAGTACCTGTTGCAAAAATGGAAAAAATAGCTGCGGTTGCTGAAATATCCTCTATAGAACTTAATGATACGGAAGTAGCCGTTATTAGAAAAGCTCGTGGGCAAGGGATGCAAGCTTATGAAGTACAAATTTCATTGCGTGAGGGCTGTCTTTTAAAATCCGCTAGGTCTTATATGGTTATGAATACATTAGAAGAGCTAGGTGAAGTAATAAAGAGTATCCCAGCGGTCGAGGAATTAGAAAAAGAGAATTTTTCATTAAGTTTTCAAGTTATCATAATTTCTGGTAGTGAAGCAGATAAAATCCAGCAAGCAGTATTATCTATTTCAGAAATTGACCAGGTTACTGTGCTGCCATGCGTATTACCTCCTGATAATAGTGGACAAGTAATGACAGGAAAAACATTAGAAACAGCCCCGAAATTGCAAGATGAAAGTGAAAAAACGGGAAGTATTGTGACTACACAGCCTACTGTGGAAAAGAAAAATAGAAGTGGCCAGTCAGTGCGTGTAGATATTGATAAATTAGATACCTTATTAAATCTTGTTGGTGAATTAGTTATTAATAAGACGAGATTAGAGCAAATTGGTCTTACACATAAGCTAACAGATTTAGTGGAAACAATTGAGCAAATGGATCGAGTCACTACTGATTTACAGGCTGTAGTTATGAAAGTACGAATGGTTCCTGTTGGGCAAGTCTTTAATCGTTTTCCGCGAATGGTTCGAGATTTATCCCGGGATCTTAATAAAGAAATTAATCTTATTATCCAAGGTGAAGAAACAGAGCTTGATCGTACAGTTATTGATGAGATTGGCGATCCTTTAGTTCATTTATTACGTAATTCTATTGATCATGGTATCGAACAGCCACATGAAAGAGAAGAAAAAGGTAAAAATCCTATTGGTGAAATTCGTCTGATTGCTCGTCATGAAGGTAATAATGTAATTATCATGGTTGAAGATGATGGGAAAGGTATTAATGCCGATGTTATGAAGCGTAAAGCTGTTGAAAAGGGGCTCATTTCTCAAGCTGAAGCGGATGCCATGGATGTTAACGAAGCTGTTCGTCTAGTCTTTTTGCCAGGTTTTTCAACGGCTGCTGTTGTTACTGATGTATCGGGACGCGGCGTAGGTATGGATGCGGTAAAAAATAAAATAGAATCTCTTGGTGGTATGGTAGACGTTGAAACGAAAGTGAATGAAGGTAGTAAGTTTAAAATTCGTTTGCCACTAACCTTAGCTATTATTCAAGCATTATTGGTTAAAGTATCTGAAGAAATCTATGCAATTCCGTTAGGTTCTATTGATAGTACCATTAATATTATGACATCTGATATTAAGACGGTACAGAATAAAGAGGTAATTTTACTTCGAGGACAAATTATTCCCATTGTACGCTTGGCGGATGTGCTTAATATACCTGAGGCAGAGCATCAACAACAAGAAGAATTGTTTGTAGTAATAGTACATATTGGGGAGCAGCGTGCAGGGATTATTGTTGATAATCTGATAGGGCAGCAAGAAATTGTAATAAAATCTTTGGGTAAGCTTTTAGCGGGTATTAAAATTATTGCTGGTGCAACTATTTTGGGTAATGGTCAAGTGGCACTTATACTAGATATCGGTTCATTAATCCAATAAGGAGGAGCAGCAAATGTCAGAAAAGAGTTACTCCAGCAGTGAGGTACAATTAGTTGTTTTTAAACTAGGTAGAGAAGAATATAGTGTCAGCATCTTGCAAGTTCAAGAGATAAAACGCATTACTGATATTACAAGAGTGCCCCATACACCAGATTATATTAAAGGTGTAATTAATCTACGAGGTAGTGTTTTGCCCGTTATTGATTTGAAGAAGCGATTGAATTTACCACAACAGATGTCAACAGAGGATACTCGGATTATTATTGTCAAAGTAGGTGAATTGTCTGTTGGCATGATTGTAGATGCAGTCTCTGAAGTCATGACAATTAATCAGGAGAATATTGATTCACCAGAGGTTGTAGCGGGTAGTGTGGCTGCAAGTTATCTTAGTGGAGTAGGTAAGTTGGACAATAGACTACTCATTCTATTAAATTTAGAAGAAATTATTGGTGTTGGGCAAGAAATAAAACTAGTGTAAGTATATTGAGTTAAGAACGAGGTGGAAATATTGTCTGATGAAATATTGAATTTATCAATATTGCAACTGGATGCGTTAAGAGAAATTGGCAATGTTGGTGCTGGAAACTCCGCCACAGCATTATCCCAAATTATTAATCGGAAAATTGATATGACAGTTCCTAAAATTGCTATTATGCCTTTAGGTGATGTACCAGATGTCGTTGGTGGTCCTGATGCGATGGTTGCAGGTGTCTATTTGCGCGTATTTGGCCCTGCACCCAGTAGTATTTTATTTCTGTTACCTCGTGACAGCGCATTCTATTTAGTTGATATGTTAATGGGGCGAGAGCAAGGATATACAACTTCATTAAGCTCTATGGATGAGTCAGCGTTAATGGAAATTGGTAATATCCTGGCAGGCGCTTACCTAAATGCATTATCCCATTTTACTTCATTGACTTTATTACCATCCATTCCAGCCTTGGCAATGGATATGGCTGGAGCTATCTTGAGTGTTATTTTGATCCAGTTAGGCCAAATGGGAGATCACGCTCTGGTAATTGAAACTGAATTTACCACCGAGAGTGATGGAGTAAAGGGGCATTTTTTCTTGATTCCTGACCCTGGTTCGTTAAATACTATTTTGGCGGCAATAGGGGTGAAGGAATAATGTCAGAACTGATTAAAGTAGGGATGGCTGATTATAAAGTTGGTCGTAATCCTTTTAGCCTAATTAGCTATGGTCTAGGTTCTTGCATTGGCATTGCATTATATGATGCAGTTACTAAAATTGGTGGCCTGGCCCATATTATGCTTCCTGATAGTACGCAAGCTCGTTCGGCAGATAATCCTGCTAAATTTGCGAATACAGCCATACCTTTGATGTTAGATGAAATGATAAAACTAGGTGCTGTAAAGCACCGGGTTACAGCAAAAATTGCTGGTGGGGCGCAAATGTTTACTTTTGCAAATGCAACAGATGTTATGCGTGTTGGCGAGCGTAATGCGGAAGCTGTACATATGTTGTTGAAAAAAATGGATATTAAAATGATAGCAGATGACACTGGTGGGAATTATGGACGTACAGTCGTATTACATTTAGATACGGGTATTTATCGAGTAAGAACAATTGCTAAGGGTGAAAAAGAACTATAAGCAGGGGGGATAGAGTGTTTAAGTTGCGTATTGCTTTATGCTTAGCACTAATTGTCGGTACCCTGACACTACTTAATGGTATGTTACAAGGTGCTAGGCTAGAAACTGTTATTTATCGTTTTATTATTTCAATTGCAATTTTTGGTTTTATTGGTTATGGCTTAGGAATTATAGTTGAAAGATTTTTGAAGCATACAGCGGCAATATATTTAGAAAAAGAGCAAAAGAAGGATAGTTTAAAAGAAGATAAAACTTTTGATGATAGTCCTGGAGATTCTGAATTTGCCCCATTTACCGCTAATAGCTTTCAACAAGTAAAGCGCCCCGAAGAATGATGTATTACGTGAGTTTGTGGGGGTAATTATATATGTCGGATAATAATCAGTCTAAGATAGAAGAAACTACGAAATTGTGGTTAGATTATCAACAAAGTAGAAAAGTCGAAATACGAGAAAAATTGATTGAGCGCTATTTACCATTAGTTAAGTTAGTTGCTGGACGAATTGCTATTAGTTTGCCACAATACGTAGATAAAGATGATTTAATTAGTAATGGTTTTTTTGGTTTACTAGATGCAATTGAAAAATATGACCCAATGCGGGGAATTAAGTTTGAAACCTACGCGGTAGTTCGTATTAGAGGTTCTATGCTTGATGCTATTCGTGCCCAAGATTGGGTACCAACCAGTATTCGACAAAAAGCAAAACAATATGAGCAAATTGTATCTCAACTTGAAAATCAGTTAGGTCGTGCGGCTACTGATAATGAAGTTGCTACAGCCCTTGGTATTACAGTTAATGAATTATATACTCTCTTAAATCAGCTCAATGCTAGTACGATTGTGCCTTTAGATGAATTTATCAAAACAGAAACATCTTCTGCACATTTAGCAAACCCTTCAGAACATATAGAAGTTGAAGAAGTAAAACAAGCTCTAGCTAAAACGATTGATAAATTGCCTGAAAAAGAAAAAATAGTTGTTACTTTATACTATTATGAAGGTTTGACATTAAAGGAAATTAGTCTAATTTTAAAATTGTCTGAAGCACGTATATCTCAGCTTCATACTAAATCAATTTTTCGATTAAGAGGGGCATTATCACGGATAAAATCCAGTTTTATTTGATACTGTTAAGGGGGATCATGCTATGAGTGGTGATGAAACTATTGAAGTTCAAAATGAAGAAAAAATTGATAAGTTTGATGGCTTTTCAGTTGCTGTCAATGATGGTGGTGTATTTATAACAATACATGCTCTTGAAGATGGTGTATCCTCTATAAGCGAAATAACTATAATTGAACAATTGAAGAAACGGGACGTGACTGAATATAATCGGAGTTTAATTATAGCAACAATTAAAGAAGCTAATGGACAACCAGTTAAAGTAGCTGAAAAACCGATACCAGTACCACAACCTGAACCTGAAATTCAGGTTTCGTTGACACGGGATAGGATGGAAGCTTCATTACAAATTGTGTTACCACCAAAATGTCGTAAGTTAGAAATGGATGAAGTATTAGAAAAGATTAAAACAAGTGGCATTGTCTTTGGTTTGGATCATGAAGCTATTAAAAAGGCTTATGAATCTCCAGGAATTAATGTTGTGTGTGCTCGTGGGCAACAACCTATCCAAGGTATTAATGCTCAAATTAAGTATCATGTTACTATTGCTGGAAAAAGCCGTCCACAGGAAATGGAAGATGGTAGTGTAGATTTTAAAAATCTAAATTTATTTACTACGGTACAAGAAGGGGATTTATTAGCTGAAAAAATCCCATCCACTCAAGGAACTCCTGGGACAGATGTATTAGGTATCGCAGTGATTGCGAAACATGGTAAAGACATGCTGCTTCCAGTGGGGAAAAATGTGAAGATTGTTGATACGAATACAATTGTGGCTGATATAGCAGGACAATTTCTAATTGTCAATAACAAAATTAATGTAATGCCAGTCATTGAAATTAAAGAAGATGTAGATGTCTCTACAGGTAATATTGAGTTTATCGGTAATGTTACCATATGTGGCTCTGTACAGCCTGGTTTTTCAGTTAAGGCTGAGGGAAACGTAGAAGTTTTTGGATCTGTTAGTGGTGGTATCGTAGAAGGGAAAAACGTCGTTATTAAAATGGGCATACAGGGTATGCATCGCGGGTATGTAAAAGCTAAGGAAAACGTAGTTGCCAAGTTTATTGAGAATGCTACAGTCCACGCAGGATTGGATATTTTAGTGAGTGATGTTGTACTTCACTCTCGTATTACCGCTGGGAAAAAGATACAAGTCGAAGGACGTCGTGGCTTGATTGCTGGTGGGACTATTATGGCAGGGGAAGAAATTCGAGCTAAAGTAGTAGGGACCCAGATGTCAACAAGTACGGAATTAGAAGTCGGTGTAAATCCAGCACTTAGGGAAGAGTACCAACATATACGCCGAGAAATAAAAAAGGTAGAATTAAATCTTGAACAAGCACAAAAAGCATTAAATATTTTAAGGTCATTGGATCAACATACTATACCACCAGAAAAACGGGAGATGCTTTTAAAATTAACTAAAGCTCAATTTCATTTGGTTGGCCAAGCGGAGACGATACGCACTCGAATGGCGACTATTGAAGGAGAATTTGAAGAAATGCGCGCAGGACGCATCAAAGTAGCTGATATTATGTACCCTGGTGTGAAGGTTGTTGTAGGTACACTCGTTAAGCCTATACGAGACACTCTAAAATTTGTTTCTTTATATGCTGAGGATGGAGAAATAAAGGTTGGCACATTTAAATAAGAAATATTGTAGCTTGTTTTATTTTGTATTGTGTAATAGGATGGTGAGACGATGTCTATTAATCCAATAGAGTTACAAGTGCTGATTCCTAAATCTACTGAAGTAGGTAAAGCGCAACAGGTTGTTAATCGGCAAGATACTTTGCAGCAGCAACACGTTGCGGAACAATGGAAAGATATTTCTACAAATCGTCAGCAACAGGTACAAAGCACTTCTAAAAATGAGGGTGGCAAAGTTGGGCGGGAGAAACAAGCTAAGGAACAGAATCATTCCCAAAATCAACAACAGCATAGAGATAAAAAACACAATAATTCAGATGTTGATTCGATAAATCGCGCTTCAAAAGATGACCCTGTTCGTGGGCACCTAATTGATATTAAAACATAACATGATGCTTTAATCGTGTATTGAAGAGGTGGTAGTATGGTTTCTAATCTTTTCATTTTTGCACTAATTATTATTCTTTTGATTTTTCTTATATTCTATAAACGAGATATGTTAGTAAAAGTATTTTCTCTAAATGCTGCATCGTCGGCAAATCAATTTCAAGAACAGATAGAGCAAACAGCTGATATTGTGATTCAGAGCTTAGAAGAGAGAATTCGTCATCTAGAAAGTATATTAGAAGTAGCTGATGCAAAAATCATGAGTTTAGATAAAAAGATCACAATGGCAGAAAGAATTTTTAAAAAAGAAATTAAGGATGTAATTCCATCTAAAAATGTAGATAATGTCTCAGACTCTAAAAAAGAAGAAGAGAATGTAACAATACCTACTAATAAATTGCATGATGTAACTATAGCTATAAATAAAAACAATACCATAGGTATAGATAATTATAAAGAAATAGCACGTAATAATAAACGCAACTCCGTATTAGCATTGGCTGATCAAGGATATAGTAGCGTTGAAATAGCAAAAACTACGGGTATTAGTAAAAGCGAAATTATTCTGCTATTGCAGTTGAATAAAAGGTAAGTATTCTATTTTAAAAAAATATTGTAGAATATCTTGCTATGAAAAAAAAGAAATGGTATAATGATTCGTATTGTAAATCCACACGCAATCTAATTTTGTTTACTGTGCCAGTATAAGATTGGTGAAAAATGAAAAATGCGGATTGCGGCGGTAATTTAACAGGAGGTGTAAGTATGTCAGTAATTTCTATGAAACAGCTTTTGGAAGCAGGTGTTCATTTTGGACATCAAACTAGAAGGTGGAACCCTAAAATGGCTCCTTATATTTTTACGGAGCGCAATGGTATCTACATAATTGACTTACAAAAAACAGTCAAAAAAGTTGAAGATGCCTATAATTTTGTGCGTGAAATTGCACAAGATAAAACAATTTTGTTTGTTGGAACAAAGAAACAAGCACAAGATGCGGTAAAAGAAGAAGCTATTAGAAGTAATATGTATTACATTAATGAGAGATGGCTCGGTGGGATGTTAACAAACTTCCAAACCATTCAAAAACGTATTGGCCGTTTAAAAGAGTTAGAAGGAATGGAAGAAAAAGGATTATTTGAAGTATTGTCTAAGAAGGAAGTTATTACTCTTCGCCATGAAATGGAAAGATTACAAAAGTTCCTTGGCGGTATTAAAAATATGACTAAGTTACCTGGAGCATTATTTATTATTGATCCTCGTAAAGAGCGCATTGCTGTTGCCGAAGCTAAGAAGCTTGGCATACCTATTGTAGCTATTGTGGATACTAATTGTGATCCAGATGAAATCGATTATGTTATTCCAGGCAATGATGATGCTATTCGCGCTGTTAAATTGCTTACAGCTAAAATGGCAGATGCTGTTTTAGAAGCTAGACAAGGTGAGCAAGTAGAAGAAGCTGAGTAATTGTATTTAGATAAAGGTAAGTGGGAAAATTAATATTTTTCCCCTTACCTTTCATAATAGACAGGGGGATTATATATGATAACTGCTGAAATGGTAAAAGAGTTGCGCCAACGTACGGGTGCAGGTATGATGGATTGTAAAAAAGCTTTAATTGAAACTAAAGGTAATCTTGATGAAGCCGTTGATTATTTACGTGAAAAAGGTTTGGCAGCTGCTGCAAAAAAAGCAGATCGGATTGCTTCAGAAGGGGTTATTGAAGCGTACATACATGGCGGCGGACGTATTGGTGTTATGGTTGAAATAAACTGTGAGACTGACTTTGTTGCTAAGACGGACAAATTTAAAGATTTAGCAAGAGATATTGCAATGCAGATTGCAGCTACGAACCCTACATGCGTACGTCGTGAAGAAGTGCCTGCAGAAGTGTTAGAGCATGAGAGAGAAATTCTTAAAGCTCAAGCAATAAATGAAGGCAAACCTGCTAATATTGTAGAGAAAATGATTACAGGAAGAGTTGAAAAATACTATAAAGAAGTCTGTCTCATGGAACAGGTTTTTATAAAGAATCCAGATCAGACAATTACTCAACTTATTAATGAGAATATTTCTAAGATTGGTGAAAATATTTCAATCCGGAGATTTACCAGATATCAACTTGGTGAAGGCATTGAGAAAAAAGCCAATGATTTTGCTGCTGAAGTTATGGCTGCTGTTAAACAATAAGAGAACACTGCAGTGTTCTCTTATTTTCTAAGGAAATCAAAAGGTATACTGATTTTGATTTCAAATTCAACAGGACAAAGCTTATTTCTATATCTTTAGGATAGGGTAAAAGCTTTGTCTTTTCTTAGTAAATCAAAAAGTGTAACTAAGGCCTGTACCTTCACTGAGGCTTGGTGCAAGCGAAGTTTTCAAGAGTTTGTTAAAGGATTTAGTATATTTTTGTAGAATTGAATTGAAGGATGGAGGGGTATGTTTGCTTACATCAAAGTATAAACGTGTAGTTTTGAAGCTTAGTGGTGAAGCTTTAGCTGGACAGCAAGGTTATGGTATTGATCCAGTTATTGTTGATTCTATTGCTCGTCAAATAAAAGAGATTAGAGATACTAACTTGCAGGTTGCAGTAGTAGTGGGCGGCGGAAATATTTGGCGTGGCTTGTCTGGAAGTGCTAAGGGCATGGATAGAGCTGCAGCTGATTATATGGGAATGTTGGCCACTGTAATGAACTCTCTGGCTCTTCAAGATGCTTTAGAACAATGTGATGTGGATACTCGTGTGCAGACTGCAATTGAAATGCGTCAAATAGCCGAGCCATATATTCGCCGTCGGGCTGTTCGTCATCTAGAAAAAAATCGTGTAGTCATCTTTGCTGCAGGCACTGGAAATCCTTATTTTTCTACGGATACAACAGCTGCGCTTAGGGCAGCTGAAATTGAAGCAGATATAATTCTCATGGCGAAAAAAAATACAGATGGTGTATATGATTCTGATCCTCGCTTAAATCCAGAAGCCAAGAAGTTTAAAGAACTTGCTTATATTGAAGTTCTGAAGCGTGGTTTAGGCGTTATGGATTCAACGGCTACTAGTTTGTGTATGGACAATAAAATTCCCATTATTGTCTTTAGTATCGACGAGCCGGGAAACATTTTAAAAGCTGCCCTTGGAGAAGATATAGGTACTGTTGTAGGGGGATAATAAATGTTAATTAAAGATATTTATGATAGTAATGACGGAAAAATGAAAAAAGCAATCGATGCGTTGCGGAGAGAATTATCTACTTTGCGTGCTGGGCGAGCTACGCCTGCATTATTAGATAAAATAACAGTAGATTATTATGGAACACCGACGCCGATTAACCAAGTAGCAAATATTTCTGTACCAGAGCCGCGGATGATTGCGATTCAAGCATGGGAAAAATCCATGATCGCTCAGATTGAGAAAGCGATTTTGAAATCTGATTTAGGACTTACACCTAATAGTGATGGAACAGTAATTCGATTGAATATACCTCAATTGACACAGCAACGTCGTATAGAACTTGTTAAAGTCGTCCATAAAAAGGCTGAGGATAGTCGAATTGTTATTCGTAATTCTCGTCGTGATGCAAATGATGCGATAAAGAAACTTGAAAAAGATAAAACGATTTCTGAAGACGATGTAAAAAAAGCGCAAGATGATATGCAAAAATTGACTGATAAGTACGTGAAGGAAGTAGATGCTATTATGAGTGCAAAAGAAAAAGAAATCATGGAAGTATAATATGATAGATACAGTGGCTAAGCCTTTATATGTAGTAGAAAAACAACTGGATGAGGCACAGATAAAATATACGGTAACAATAACTCGTCCCACCCGTCAAGAAGCTGGCCTAGAAGAAGATCACTATTATGTCATACGACAGCAGTTTAACAATGGGATTTATCATTTGATGGTTGCTGCTAAGATGAGCAAGAAGAAATGTTAGATACTGGTTTATAAATAAATGAAGAATATGTTTTTACTAATGATTGTGAAAAAGCTTATCCTGTTAATATATGCTATGCTATTAATGAAGGGAATGTCATATTTACCATTTCAGGAGAATGTGTAGAATGCAGTGCCTGTGCGGCGGTTTGCCCTGTTGGTGCTATTTTGGCTCCATAACTGGAACCCCCTCGCAAGAGGGGGTTTAGTTGCTTGTCAGATAATGTTGGAGGTCATAACATGTGGGAAAAATGGTTTAACAAAAAGAATGAAAAATTTGATAGGAATAACATAGTAGAACAGGAACAATTACCTCAACATATTGCTATTATCATGGATGGGAACGGACGTTGGGCAAAAAGAAAAGGTTTGCCACGTACATTTGGTCATAGAGCAGGTGTGGAAAGCTTGCGTCATATTGTTACAACAGCTGTTAATCTGAAATTAAAAGTGCTGACTACCTATGCATTTTCTACCGAGAATTGGAAAAGACCAAAAGATGAAGTAAGCTTGCTTATGAGATTATTTTCTGAATATCTTGAAAGCGAAATTGATGAACTGCATCAAAAAAATGTACAAATTCGCTTTATTGGTAAGGTAGATGAACTAGCCGTTGAGTTACAGCATAAAGTTGAAAAAGCTCAGATACATACTCAGAATAATACAGGATTGATTTTCAACTTGGCAGTTAATTATGGTGGCCGAGCAGAGATTGTACGGTCTGTTCAGATGCTTGGCGAAAAAATTGTTAGAGGTGAAATCTTACCTGAGGATATTAACGAAAATTATATAATGGAAAATTTATATACTGCTGCTTTACCGGATCCTGATTTGATTATTCGGCCTAGTGGTGATTTTAGAATTAGTAACTTTTTATTATGGCAATCAGCGTATTCAGAGTTTTGGTTCACTGATATTTATTGGCCTGATTTTAAACCTGAGCATTTACTCCAGGCCATTGCCGATTATCAGAGACGGGAACGAAGGTTTGGGGGATTGAAAAAATAAGGCTACAGGTAGGTGCTTGAATGCTTGGTACACGGATTTTAACAGCAGTAATAGGTATACCTATTACTATTTATGTAATTAATTATGGAGAATGGCTCTTTGCTGTTGCTATTCTTATTCTTACATTACTTGCATGGCATGAGTTCTATATTATGCTACGTAATAAGAGTATAAATGTATTTTATGGCCTTGGATTCCTAATGAATCTGTTTATTTTAGGGTGTGCCTGGTTGGGAAACTCTCAGGAAATGATAATGACATTGGTTTTTACTATTTTGTTTGTGCTAATAAAGATGGTAGTATCAGGTAATAAATTTACTGTTGTCGATGTCGCTTTTTCTATTCTTGGTATTATTTATATTGGGATTTTGTTTTCCCATTTATTATTACTTAGATATACTGATAGTACCTTATATATAACGACTTCTTTGGGGACTCTATCTGCGGGAGCTAGTTATCTATGGTTAGCTTTTATTGGAACTTGGGCCAATGATACTTTTGCTTATTTTGTAGGATCACGTTTTGGCAGACGTAAACTTTGCCCAGCAATAAGTCCAGCTAAAACAATAGAGGGTTCTATTGGAGGTATGTTTGGTAGTATGCTGGCTATTATAGTGTTAGGGTTATTATTTAAATTACCAGTAAGCCATAGTGTGGTTATGGGAATATTAGTTGGTGTTGCTGCGCCTATTGGAGATTTAGCAGAGTCTGCGATAAAGCGTTTTGCGGGTGTAAAAGATTCTGGTAATTTATTGCCGGGACACGGTGGCATTTTAGACCGTTTTGACAGCATATTATTTACAGTACCTGTTATTTATTACTATATGCATGTTTTTGTACTAAGATAGACTACTTTTTATTACCTTTGGGAATCGATAATAAAGAGCTTTTTATTATATAATTAAGTATGCTAAGGGAGAATTCTACAATGCAACATATAGCAATTTTAGGTAGTACGGGTTCTATTGGGACACAAGCTTTAGAAGTCATTGCAGCTAATCCAGATAAATTCTGCGTAACTACGTTGGCTGCTTATCATAATGATATTTTATTAGAAAAGCAAATTGAGTATTTTAAGCCTAAAATAGCTGTACTAGTTGACAAAAGTGCAGCTGACAGACTTATAAGGAGATACTCTGGTTCAACTATTATTTTAACTGGTGAGGAAGGATTATTAGTAGCAGCTACTCATACGGCAGTTAATACTGTACTGACATCCCTAGTTGGATTTGCTGGCTTGAAGCCGACTCTGGCAGCTATTAAGGCTGGTAAGAACATCGCATTGGCTAATAAGGAGACGTTAGTAGCTGCTGGTGAATTAGTAACTCAGCTTGCAAAAGAACAAAATATAAAAATTCTACCAGTCGATAGTGAACACAGCGCAATTTTTCAATGTCTTCAGGGTGAAAGTATAAAAAATATACAGCGGATTCTTCTTACGGCTTCAGGTGGGCCCTTTCGTGGTTTGAAAAGAGAAGCGTTAGAGCATGTTACCGTAGAAGATTGTTTACGTCATCCTAATTGGTCAATGGGAAAAAAAATTACAGTAGATTCCTCCACTTTAGCCAATAAAGGATTAGAAGTGATTGAGGCCCGGTGGTTATTTGATGTTACCTATTCCCAAATTGAAGTTGTTGTACATCCTGAGAGCATTATTCACTCTATGGTTGAATTTTTGGATGGATCGGTTATAGCGCAATTGGGCAAACCTGACATGAGGGTACCTATTC
The DNA here is from genome assembly GCA_963526645.1 of uncultured Pelosinus sp. Classification (GTDB taxonomy): domain Bacteria; phylum Bacillota; class Negativicutes; order DSM-13327; family DSM-13327; genus Pelosinus. The sequence goes on from CAUROG010000017.1 coordinate 51,163, forward strand.
AGTATGCCCTTACCTATCCTGAGCGAATTGTTGCAGATTATCCTAGACTTGATTTTAAAACCTTGTCAACATTAACCTTTTCCTCTCCAGATTGGATTACTTTTCCCATATTACAACTTGCTTTCACTGCAGGGAATGCTGGAGGAACATTGCCATGTGTATTCAACGCTGCCAATGAGGAAGCTGTTTACGCTTTTCTTCAAGGAAAGCTGCGTTATCTTGATATTTTCTCAGTTATACAAAGTGTTATGGAAAGTCATAAAATTATTACTATACCTGACTTCAATGATATTTATGATGCAGACTTATGGTCGCGTATGCAGGCTAAAGAGATTTTAAAGGCGATTAGCGAATAGGTTTATTAATAAGGATAGGAGTGATTTTATTGTTGATGACAACAGTTGCTACCATTTTTGTATTTGGTCTGTTAGTATTCGTTCATGAATTAGGACATTTTGTTACAGCAAAAATGACTGGTATGCGAGTGGATGAATTTGCTATTGGTTTTGGGCCTAAAATAGTTAGCTATAAACACGGCGAAACGTTATATTCTTTGCGTATTATTCCACTAGGTGGTTTCAATAAAATTGCAGGCATGGACCCTGATGAAGAGCAGGACGCAGGTTCTTTTAGTGCAAAGTCAATTCCCGCTAGAATGTTAGTGATTGTAGCAGGGTCGACTATGAACTTTTTGTTGCCCATCTTTTTATTCATGACTATTTTCTTGAGCTCAGGTATTGATACTCCTTTAAATGCACCTATTGTTGGTAATGTTTTTGCTGATAAGCCTGCAGCCCAAGCTGGCTTATCTCTTGGTGATAGCATTATCTCAGTTAATGACCAAGAGATTACATCGTGGCGAGAATTCGTAAATATTGTGCAAGTAAATGCTGGTAATAAGTTAACATTGCGTTATCAGCACAATGGAGAAATTAAATCAACAGTAGTTACTCCAGAATATGACGAAAAAGCCAATCGAGGCATTATTGGTGTTATGCCGCAGATTGAGAAATATCATCCAGGTGTTATAGAAGCATTTGGTTTATCTGTTAAGCAAACATATATGGTAGCTAGCAGTATGGTAGTCGGTATAGTACAAATGATTACAGGTCAGGTTGCTGCTGAAGTAGCGGGCCCGATCGGTGTAGCACAAATGGCAGGAGAAGTGGCACAATTAGGATTGATGCCATTACTACAGTTTGCTGCGCTTCTTAGTATTAACTTAGGGCTTATTAATTTGTTGCCAGTACCTATGCTTGATGGTGGGCATGTTGTTACTCTAGCAGTAGAGGGGTTACGGGGTAAACCTTTAAATAAAAAGCATATGCAATTTATACAAATGATTGGTTTTGCTTTATTGATGCTCTTGTTTTTACTGGCTACTTTTAAAGATATTTCCAGATTAAAGATATTTTAAAGGAATGGGATGTAGCTTTATTTTAGAAGAATGAGAAAATAAAGCTACATTAAGTAAAATGGAGATTTATAAAGTCTAGATGTAGAAGATTCTGGGGTGAGAAAATGAGTGAATTTATACAACGTAAAAAAACATGTCCTATACATGTTGGCAATGTAATGGTTGGAGGTACAGCTCCTATTACGGTACAATCCATGACAAATACTAAAACTGATCATGTCGCAAATACAGTAGCTCAAATTGAGCAATTAAGTGCGGTAGGATGTGATATAGTACGTTTAGCCGTGCCTGATATGTCAGCAGCCTTAGCGATAAAAGAAATAAAATCTAAGGTGAGGGTACCTTTAATTGCCGATATTCATTTCGATTATCGATTAGCGATTGCTGCTATAGAAAATGGTATCGATGCTCTACGCATTAATCCTGGAAATATTGCAGATGTTAGCCATGTTGCAATAATTGTTACGGAAGCTAAAAAACGAAGTATTCCCATTCGTATCGGAGTAAACGCTGGTTCTTTAGAAAAAAGCATACTGGAGAAACATGGTGGACATCCTACGCCTGCTGGTATGGTAGAAAGTGCACTGCAGCATATTGCTATCTTAGAAAAATTAGATTTTCGGGATATTAAAGTATCCTTAAAAGCAAATGATGTACCTATGACCATTAAGGCATATCAATTGATGTCTGAAACTGTAAATTATCCTTTGCACTTAGGGATTACAGAAGCTGGAACCATCAAATCAGGTATTATTAAATCGGCAGTAGGTATTGGTGCTTTATTAGCGCAAGGTATTGGTGATACCATTCGCGTATCTTTAACGGGCGACCCAGTGGAAGAGGTAAAGGCCGCTAATGAAATATTAAAATCTTTAGGTTTAAGAGAATATGGACCAACCCTAATTTCATGTCCAACTTGTGGGCGTTGTAATATCAATCTAGCAGAAATTGCAGAACAAGTTGAACAAAAACTTAGCAATGTACGTAAACCATTTAAAGTTGCTGTTATGGGGTGTATTGTAAATGGACCAGGCGAAGCCAAGGAAGCTGACATTGGAATTGCTGGTGGTAAAGGACAAGGATTAGTATTTCGTAAAGGTGAAATCATAAAAAAAGTCTCAGAAGATCAACTAGTAACAGCATTATTCACTGAAATTGATAAACTCATTGAGGAGGAAAACTAAATTATGCTTGTATCACAATTATATGCTCCTACATTACGGGAAACTCCAGCAGAAGCGGAAGTAGTAAGTCATCAGCTCATGCTACGGGCTGGTATGATTCGTAAAGCTGCTGGTGGCGTTTATACATATATGCCATTGGCCTTGCGAGTACTTAGAAAAATTGAACATATTGTACGCCAAGAAATGGACGCTAAAGGCGGCCAGGAGCTATTAATGCCTATTATACAACCAGCTGAAATGTGGCAGGAAACTGGACGTTGGAATGTATATGGTGATGAAATGTTTAGGTTAAAGGATCGTCATAACCGTGATTTCTGTCTTGGACCCACTCATGAAGAAATGATTACTACGTTAGTACGTTCCGATGTGCGCTCTTATCGACAATTACCATTGAAATTATATCAAATTCAAAATAAATATCGTGATGAACGACGTCCTCGCTTTGGCCTTATGCGTGGTCGTGAATTTATCATGAAAGATTTATACTCTTTTGATAAAGATGAACAAGGTCTTAACAAAACCTATGATCAGATGTATGAAGCATATACGAAGGTATTTAACCGCTGTGGGCTAACTTTTAGAGCTGTAGAAGCTGACGGTGGGGCAATCGGCGGCAGTGGTACTCATGAGTTTATGGTTATTGCTGATTCAGGTGAAGCCGCCATTGTATATTGCCCTTCATGTGATTATGCAGCAAATGTTGAAAAAGCAGAATTAAAAGCTATTGTAACGCCAGAAGAGCAATTAGAGGCCCTAACTATTGTTGACACACCTGGGACTAAATCTATAGAAGCAGTAACTAATTTCTTGCAAATTTCTGCAGACAAGACAATTAAGACTCTTGTCTATAATACGGATAAGGGCATTGTCGTGGCATTAGTTCGTGGCGATCACGAAGTCAATGAAATTAAATTGCAAAATATAGTAGATTGTTTAACGATAGAATTGGCAGATGAAAAAACAATAACAGAAACTCTGGGGAGTGCTCCTGGATTCATTGGTCCCATTGGTATAAAAATTCCTATGCTTGTTGCTGATTCCACTGTGATGAATTTATATAATGGGGTTTGTGGCGCGAATGCCCTTGATCAACATTATCGCAATGTGAATCCTAAACGTGATTTTTCTCCTACTGTAGTTGCTGATATTCGTTTAATCCAGGAAAAAGACCCTTGTCCTCATTGTGATTTTTCAGTTAAAACTGCTAGAGGGATTGAAGTCGGTCAAGTGTTTAAACTGTTTACTAAATATAGTAAAGCATTAAAGGCTACCTATCTTGATGAAAATGGTAGAGAGCAGCCTATGGTAATGGGATGCTATGGTATTGGTGTTAGTCGTACGATGGCTGCAACAATTGAGCAGAATCATGATGAATATGGCATTGTTTGGCCGATAGCTATTGCGCCATATCATGTAGTGATTGTGCCCATTAGCCCTAAAGATGAGGCACAAATGTCCTTATCAAATGCTATCTATAAAGAGTTAAATGCCTCAGGTATTGAGGCTGTGTTTGACGATCGTAATGAACGTCCTGGAGTGAAATTTAAGGATGCTGACCTGATTGGATATCCTTTAAAAGTCACTGTTGGACCAAAAACGATTAATGAGAATATAGTTGAAGTCAAAGTAAGACGTACGGGAGAAATATATTATTTTGACGTTAATAATTACTTAGAAGATATAAAAGCTTTATTGGCTAGACTATAAAAAATATTTTATCATGTTCTTTTTAAAAGAATAAGGTATGAAGAGAAAAACCACAAGGTGCTTTCAATTACCTTCTACTCAATTAATGAGGGATTGTATGATTGCGCCTTTGTGGTTTATAGAAACATAGAGCTAATCTTGCCACTGTTTCCAAATATCGGGGCAGTAACCTATTGTTGCCGCTTTAGTAGTATTTCTTACTATAGGGGTTCTAAACAACAAAGGATTTTTTAATAAGATATCTTCTGTATTGTGGATTATGTATTGTAGGTTACTTGCTTGATATTCCTTACTTTCTGTATTAATTAAGTCTTTTAAGTTGATAAATTTCTTTATGCTATTTAACTCGCCTTTGCTTAGTTCCTTTACAGTTAAGTCAATGAATTGATAGGAGATTTTTCGTTCTTTAAAATATCGCTCCGCTTTTCGGGTGTCTTGGCATTTTTTTATCCCAAATATTTGAATATTCATAAATGGACCTCTCTTTTCTGTTAGTATCTATTATAAAATATCCTAATAGTTTGAGAAAAGCAATTAAAACTAAAGATAAAGGTTGATCTAAATAAGCCTTGATCATAAGAGAAAATGGCAGGGTTAGCTCAAATGGAGAGTGAGATAGTGGTTGAAACGGAGTTTAAAGCAATTGTTTTAGGTAATGAAATTAATTTAAATAAAATTTCGCAACATTTCGGTAGTAATCGTAAATTAAAATGGGAAGAATATTTAATACTTAAGGGTACTGAATTACAAGGTATCGTGCGTGAGAAAGAAATAAAAAGAGTTTATCTATTTCATTTTGGCAGTATTGTATTTTTAAACTTTCAGCATCATGAGATCATGGATATTATTAATTATTTAAAAACTATTGAAATGGGTATAAATGACACAAGTACATTTAAATATGTTGATGAATACAAAATTGAAAGTAATCCAGAGAGTGAATTTGCTATTAATAATGACTATATGGTGACAAAGCAACAAGAGGAATACCATTTTGATATTGTATCTACTGTGTTAGCAAAGTCCGTAGCCTTAGAGAAAATTGAGTCAGATATCTCCCGTGTTTTGGATGAAATTGAGGATGTGGTTAATAATTTATATCAAGGTGAGTTGGCAGTATCAGATGAAAAATTAGCAAAAATGTCAGCTAGTATTTTAGGATTTAAGTTAAGTACTATTTCCTATGTTATGTTATTGGATAAGCCGGCTATTACTTGGAACAATGAAGGTGCTGGTGAACTATTTAATGAACTTACCATATTGTTTGAATTAACGGATCGTTATGAGAAACTTCGTCATAAAATAGATACGTTAATGGATATTACAGAAGTTTTTTCGGGATTGGCACATGCCAAAAGAGGAACGCGATTAGAATGGGCTGTTATTATCTTGATTGCTATTGAAATTTGTTTATCTTTATTTGGTTTGTTTTTTGATCGGTAATCATATGTTGACCAAAAATATCCAAGGTAATATAATGTAGATAAAAGTAAATATAAGGAGGAACATACTTGAGTAATATTGATAATATGTTAAAATTAAAGACTTGGGCTGTCGTTGGTGCAACGAATAATAAAGAAAAGTTTGGATATAGAATTTTTAAAGTTATGTTGGAGGCAGGAATTGAAGTGTATCCTATTAACACTGGTATTTCTGAGATACTGGGGAAAAAGTGTTATCCAACATTAAAGGATCTGCCAATAAAGCCAGATGCTGTAGATATCGTGGTACCACCTAAAGTAGGAGAGCAAATTATGCATGAATGTGCAGAACTTGGAATTCAGAACGTTTGGTTACAACCAGGGGCAGACGCTCCACAAGTTATCCAAGTTGCTAAAGGGTTAGGGCTTACTGTGGTTGATGCATGTATCATGGTAGAACTTAGAAAAAGGGAGGCATGATGATATGGCAAGTGTAATTCATGTAAATGAAGAAAATTTTCAGAGTGAAGTAGTGGAGTCAAAATTACCTGTATTAGCAGATTTTTGGGCACCTTGGTGTGGGCATTGTACTAAATTATCCCCTGTACTTGATGAACTAGCTGATGATATGGGTGATAAGGTTAAAGTTGTAAAGATTAACGTAGATGAAAATAAAGCACTAGCACAAAAATATAATGTAATGAGTTTACCCACTATGATTTTAATTAAGGATGGCGAAAAGCTGGAAAAGTTATTAGGTTTTATGCCTAAATCCGTCATTAGTGATAAGATTATACCATTATTATAAAAAACAAGGGGCTGTCTCGCTACGATTTGTTTAAAATCGTTTTGAGATAGCCCCTTGTTTTGTTCTAATTATATTGCTAGTTGAATAGACCAATAGCAACATAATTTTTCGGGAGCGGGGGCAGGATACATTGGCAAAAGTGGTGTTAGTAGGCTCGCCTAATGTAGGTAAAAGTGTGATTTTCAACTACTTGACTGGGCAGTATGTGGCAGTATCCAATTACCCAGGAACCACAGTTGATATTTCTCGTGGATATAATAAAATGGATGGTACATTATATGAATATATAGATACTCCAGGCATGTATTCATTTATATCTATTACGGAAGAAGAAAGGATATCTAGGCATTTATTACTCCAGGAGAGACCTGATATCGTATTGCATGTAGTCGATGCTAAGAATATTCGCAGAATGTTGCATCTTACAATACAACTAATTGATATAGGTTTTCCTGTTATATTGGTTGTCAATTTGATGGATGAAGCAAAAAAAAATGGTATTTTTCTTAAGTTAGAACGTCTATCTGAAATCTTGGGTATTCCTGTCATTGGGACTACAGCGACAAGAGGCATTGGTTTGGGAAAAATAAAAGAAGAAATTCAACGGTATTGTCCTAGACAATCTAACTTTTGTATGCAATTTTCTAGTAATATAGAGCAAACCATTATTTCTATTACTAATAAGTTAAAAGGGGATTATGGGTTGTCACGGCGTATGGTGGCTCTTTTACTGATACAAGGCGATAAAATAATATATGAGTTAGCACATCATAAGGAAAAGTTATTTCCAGCGATTCTAGCAGATGTAAAGAGGCTGAGTTCTTCTTATCAATATGGTATGGAATATATTCTGACTGTAGAACGGCAGCTTCTTATTGATAGTGTTTGTGATGTTGTACTAGAGGAACGGGAAGTGCAGCAGGAAGGCCTTTGCGAAAAGTTAGGACGTTTAACTAGAGAGCCATTTACAGGTATACCTATTTTATGTTTCGTGCTATTTTTCGGCATTTATCAATTTGTGGGTAAATTCGGAGCGGGATTTTTAGTTGAGTACATGGACATGAATCTTTTCTCTCCTTATATTAACCCTTTAATGGAATATTATGTGCATCAATATATAACATGGGATTGGCTGCAGTCATTGATAATAGGAAAATATGGGGTTTTTACCTTGGGATTTCGCTATGCATTTATTATTATTTTACCTATTGTTAGCACTTTTTTCTTTATGTTCGCAATTTTAGAAGATAGTGGATATTTGCCTCGTTTAGCTATGCTAATGGATAGTATTTTTAAAACACTTGGATTAAACGGTCGTGCTGTCATTCCCTTTGCATTAGGTCTAGGCTGCGGTACAATGGCTGTTATGGTGACGCGAACCTTGGAAACTCGCCGTGAAAAAATAGTGGCCACTTTTTTATTGTCGTTAACCATACCCTGTTCAGCGCAGCTTGGCGTTATTCTAGCATTATTATCAGAATCGTTTTTATCTCTTGTTATATGGGGGTGCTATATAATAATGATTTTTATAATAGTTGGATGGTTATCAGAAAAATTAATACCTGGCAATACTAGCGCATTTTATATGGAAATACCACCACTACGCTTCCCTTTATTGTCAAATGTTTTGCATAAAGCTTTTATCCGAATGTGGTGGTATTTTCTAGAGATATTACCAGTGTTTATGGTTACTAGTTTGATTATGTGGCTAGGGGATAGGTCTGGCATATTAGCATATGTGATAAATTCTTTGGAACCCATTATGAGCTTACTAAGATTGCCAGTAGAAACTGCTCAGCCATTTCTCCTAGGTTTTTTTCGAAGAGATTATGGAGCAGCTGGATTATATGAAATGTGCGCTAATCATAGTTTAAGTAAAGAACAACTATTAATTGCCAGCGTTGCATTAACCTTATTTGTTCCTTGTGTTGCACAAGTAGCGGTAATGATAAAAGAACGAGGACTATTTATCTCACTCATGATACTATGTAGTATTATCTATTTAGCTTTTATGGGAGGGCTGTTATTATCTAAGTTATTGCTTTTTCTCACCATCCAATTATAAGGGATAAACGTCAGGTGTGATAAAGGAGCTGATAATATGGATCAAATTATATCGATTGTTAGATGTAGAAAAGGTGATATCGTATATGTTGTCCGACTATTGCTAACAGGCGGGGATCATTTACGCAAGCTAACTGCTTTTGGGATATTACCAGGTACAAAAATAGCAATTCTACAAACATGGCCTGCATATGTACTAAAAGTAGGATGTACACAAATTGCTTTAGATTATGATATAGCAAAAAATATAATTATTACACGATAAAGTAGGATATTATAGACATAAAATCGCTACTAGGAGACAAATTTGACAAAGAAAATATGATTATAAACACCTTTATCGCACCTTTTTGTGAATTCGATTTAATGCTCCCTCTTAACAATTATAATAACAAGACTTGGCTAGGCCAAGTCTTGTTATTATATATTAATTCGGGCATCTACAATCACTCGTTTCAATAGCCTTATTTAAAGCGGTAAGCAATGAATTGATATCAATACCATGAGCAGCTGCCCCTTGTCCAATATTTTCAAATCGTGCAGCTGAGCAACCAAAGCATCCCATTCCATGATTTCGAAAAACGTCAACTGTTTGTGGATATTGTTCAACAACCTCTGAAATACTCATATTTTCAGTGATGAGCATGAGAAAACCTCCTAAATATTAATAGTAAATCTGTGAACTGATAGATAGTGTAATCAAAAGAGGAAATGTTATACTAAATTTAGGCTGGTATTTTATTTAAAAGCAAGGTAGAATATTGTAGATAATAGCTGAATGCTGTTATCTACAATATTCTTGTGATAAAAGGAGGTGGCAAAGATTGAATATAAACAAGGGGCAAACGTATGTATTATTTGGACTAATTATAATCTTTTTATTTCTAACTTTCCCTAAGCTTGGTACCCAATCAGTGGTAGCAAGTTATGATAAAAACAATCCTGTTAATCTCCAAGATGTACCTATTTTAAATTATCATAAAGTAGATATACTAAATCATGCTCTATCTGTTTCTCCTAAAGAATTTGAAGAGCAAATGGAGTATTTATACAAGAATGGATATCATACGATTACTCCTGATCAGCTAATGGCTTATTTGAAGTCTGGAAAACCGTTGCCAGATAAACCAATTATGATTACTTTTGACGACGGGTATCTTGATAATTATACGAATGCATATCCCATAATGAAAAAATATGATTTTACAGCAACCATTTTTATAGTTACGAACCTAATTAGCCAGGATAATAGATTTATGACTTGGGATCAAATCAAAGAAATGCAGCAGAATGGTATGGTTTTTGGTTCTCATACTGCAAATCATAAATCCCTTACAAGTCTTACTAAAGAACAAGTGATGCATGAACTTAGTGAATCTCGTGATGAAATGACACGTAAACTGGGTAAACGACCTAGGTATTTTGCATATCCAACGGGAACTTATAATGCAGAGATTGAAGAGATGGTTAGAGCAGCGGGATATAAAGCTGCATTCACAATTGAATATGGGCAAGCTGGAGCTGATAGCGATGTATACCTTTTGCAACGGATTCCTATTTTTAAAGGACAAAAAACTTTCCGAAGTTTTTTTATCCGCTTAAATGGTGCACCCATATTAGAAGGACTTGGTCTTATAAAAAACTAAATAACAAAAATAACTAGGACAAAAGACTTTATTAAGAGGTCTTTTGTCTTTTATTTTTAAATGAACAAAATTCTTCAAATATTAAGAAGGATTTTATTTTATAAAAAGAGAACACTAAAAGTGGGTAATTGTGGTGGAAAGTGGTGGACGAAATATAATGGTGGTGGTAAAGTTATGTTAATGGGTGAGTACCTTCATAGTATTGATGATAAGGGAAGGCTCATTTTACCTGCAAAGTTTCGTGAGGAGCTAGGCGAAAACTTTATTGTCACCAAGGGCCTTGATAGTTGCTTGTTTATATATGATAAGAAAGAATGGGCCATTTTAGCAAGTAAGCTAAAACAATTACCTTTAGCAAAGCCGGAAGCTAGGGCCTTTGTCCGATTCTTTTTTTCAGGCGGGGCAGAAATATCTTGCGATAAACAAGGACGGATATTATTACCTAATACTCTTAGGGAATATGCACAACTTGATAAAGATGTAGTAGTGATAGGTGTTTCCAATCGTATTGAGATTTGGAATCGTAGTAATTGGGATACTTATAATGAGAAGATTGCTCCAACTGTAGCTCAAATCGCTGAAAGTTTAATTGATTTAGGTATATAAAGTTGAGTACAGTGTAAAAATATAGAGCTTATAATTTTGAATGGGGTGAGTAGCTGCTGTGGAATTTCATCATGTTAGTGTCTTGTTAAAAGAAAGTATATCTGCATTGGTAACAAATCCTGCAGGTATTTATGTTGATTGTACATTAGGCGGAAGCGGACATGCGGAGCATGTTGTCAAACAGTTAAACTCTTCTGGTCGATTTATTGGCATTGATCAGGATCCAGCTGCGATACAAACAGGAAAGGCTAAGTTAGCAAATGCCAAGTGCCAAGTTGATATTGTGCAGGATAATTTTCAAAATATTGGACGTGTTCTAGATGAGTTAAGCGTTAGCGAGGTAGATGGTATATTATTTGATTTAGGGGTGTCATCACATCAGCTTGATATAGCTGAAAGAGGATTTTCCTATATGCAAGATGCACCATTAGATATGCGTATGAATCCAAATAGTAAATTTTCTGCTTATGATGTTTTGAATCGTTATTCAGAAGAACAATTAGCTGACATTATTATTAATTACGGAGAAGAGCGTTGGGCAAAAAGAATTGCAAAATTTATCGTTGAATTCCGTAGTAATAAGGTAATAGAAACTACTGGAGAATTGGTAGATATAATAAAAAGAGCGATTCCCTCAGCAGCAAGACGGGATGGACCTCATCCAGCTAAGCGAACCTTTCAGGCTATACGTATTGAAGTAAATAATGAGTTGGGAATATTAAAGGATGCTTTTGTTACTTCAGTAGAGAGACTTGCTGTAGGTGGGAGACTGTGCATTATCACTTTTCATTCCCTTGAAGATCGGATTGCTAAACAAACATTACAGCTTATGGCAAAAGGATGCATTTGTCCTAAATCTTTACCAATATGTGTATGTAATAATAAGCCGCAAGTTAAAATCTTAGGAAAGCCTATTGTTCCATCAGTGACTGAACTGGAAGAAAATCCTCGGGCTCGAAGCGCTAAATTACGTGTGGCAGAAAAAGTGAAGTTATAAAAAGCAGTGTAATATCATGGTAACCATATTAGTCTAATTTTTGAGGAAGGGGAATATACATGTTAGTAAATAAAAAACAAGATTGGGAAATTTATCAACAATCAGAAGTCCCATCCGTTAAAAAGAAGTATTTAGTAAAACCTGATATTGCTCTGCGAGTTAAGTGCTTAACAACAGTTACAATGATTGTGTTAGCCGCCATGTTTTTGACTGCAAGTAGTGAAGTTATTATTCGGTCTGGTTATGAGTTAGTGCAGATGAAGCTACAAGTGATTAAGCTGGAAAAAGAAAATGAATTGCTTCAATTAGATATTGCCAAATTAAAATCACCACAGCGTATTCAAAGTATTGCTACTGCTCAACTAGGAATGGTGATGCCGCAAAACATATATTTTGTGGAAAGTGTTCCCAAAAGTTCTAATCTGAATGTTGAGAAGGAAAAAAGTATAGTTAGTATGTTGCTGAATCGTAAAGCTCAATAATTAAAGTTTGGGGGAGTGCCCATTGGCGTCATCAACACATGTTACCATTAGGAAAAGGGTGGCCTGTCTTTTTCTACTTATTGCGGTAATTATGTCGGGACTTGGTTTTCGTCTAATGTATCTCCAGTTTTACAAAAGCAATTGGTTAACAGAAAATGCGATTGACCAGCGGGTGAGAGATATTCCAGTAGAAGCAAAACGTGGGACAATTTTTGATCGTAATGGGAAAGAACTTGGTGTAAGTATAAGTACTGAATCTATATACGCAATACCAGCTGAAATAGTAGATGTAGAAGAGACAGCAGCCAAATTGGCTGCTATTTTGGCGTTAGATAGGGATAAATTAGCGGCAAAGTTAAAAAAACGCCAAGCTTTTACTTGGGTGAAGCGTAAGGTGGATATTGAAACCGCTAAAGCTGTGAATAAACTTAATTTATCTGGAATTGGTTTGACTCAGGAGAGCCAACGTTATTATCCAAATGATAATTTAGCAGCGCATATACTTGGATTTACAGGTATTGATAGTCAGGGGTTAGATGGGGTAGAATTAACCTTTGACAGTTATTTGAAAGGACGAAGCGGGAGTATTGTAGTTGAGTATGATGCTAGGGGGCAAGAAATACCTTATGCAACTCATCGTTTTCTAAAACCGATCGAAGGACATAATATTTATCTAACCATTGATATTGTAATTCAGCAAATTATTGAACGTGAGCTTGAGAAAGTGATGCAGGATACAAAAGCCCAGGCAGCCACAATAATAGCGATAGAGCCTCGAACAGGTGAGATATTAGCCTTAGCTAATCGGCCAGATTATAATCCAAATCGATTTGCTGAGTTTGCCCCCAAATTATGGCGTAACATTGCTGTTTCCAATGCCTATGAGCCGGGATCAACATTTAAAATTCTTACGACAACAGCAGCCTTAGGGGAAAAAGTAGTGAGTCTTAATGAACGCTTTTTTGATCCGGGATCGGTAGAAGTTCAGGGGCGAACCATTCATTGCTGGAAAGATGGCGGGCATGGTAGCCAAACCTTTCAAGAAGTAGTTGAAAACTCTTGTAATGTGGGTTTCGTAAATGTGGGTCTTAGGTTAGGGGCTGATTCTTTTTATAAATACTTTACTGCATTTGGTTTAGGAAAGCTTACGAATGTTGATTTACCGGGTGAGGCAAAAGGAATTGTTATAGGAAAATCACAGGTTAAGCCAATAAATCTGGCCACTATGTCTATGGGGCAAAGTATAGCTGTAACCCCATTACAGTTAGTAACAGCTGTGGCAGCAGTGGCTAATGATGGCCAAAGGCTCAGACCGCAAATTCTTCGAGAGGTAAAGGGGAAAGATGGTGAAATCATTCGTGGCTTCACTCCAGATATTATAAATCAGGTTGTCGATACGGCAACCGCTCAGGAAGTAAAAAAAGTATTAGAAAGTGTCGTGGAAAATGGCACAGGAAAGAATGCTTATATTGAGGGCTTTCGTATTGCTGGTAAGACTGGTACGGCACAAAAAGTTGGAGCTGGCGGATATATGCCAGGTAAATATGTAGCTTCTTTTGTTGGTTTTGCGCCAGCTGATAATCCTCAGATTGTAATGGTTGTTATTATTGATGAGCCTGTGGGATTGTATTACGGCGGCCAGATTGCAGCTCCCGTCTTTACTGGTATAATGAATGATGTTCTACAATATTTAAAAATAGCACCTCGTGTTGTGGCATCAGATGCAAGTGCAATACAAGAAACCCATATAGTTGTGCCAAGTGTCATAAATTTATTAGTTCCTGAGGCAATGAAAGAACTGAAAAAAGCAGGTTTATCTGCTAGAATTGAGGAGACCGGTGAGCGTGTAGCAGATCAAATACCGAAACCTGGAAGTCGCATTCCGAAAGATTCTAGTGTTTTATTATATACTATGACATCCCGGTATGGATCCGGTGAAATTACAGTTCCTGATTGTATTGGGCAATCGTTACGTGAAGTAGCAGACACATTGGCTGAAGTGGGATTGCGCATTCATCCTGTAGGAGTGGGTTTGAAAGCTACGAAGCAAGAGCCCTTACCAGGTGATAAGGTATTGCCTGGACATGAAATCACAGTGTTTTTTGAATAGATTTCGTGGATAAATGTGACTAAGATTTAGATGGAATTAAAATACCATCTAAATCGAGTCTTCTTTATGATTTCTAGTACTGAAATTTATGTAGGTAGAAAGTCTTGAGATATGGTAATATGCAGATTGTTATGATAATATTGGTAACAATGGTAATAATAGTTGACATGTAGGAGGTATTTTCATGAGAAAAAATTTACAAGAATTAATAGTCTTATTACCAAATGCTATAGTGCAGGGACAAAGGGAAGTAGTGATTGAAGATTTAGCCCATGATTCCCGCAAAGTCATACCAGGGACTTTATTTGTCTGCTTATCTGGTGTGAAGACGGATGGCCACGATTATATTATGCAGGCTTATCACCAAGGTGCAGTAGCAGTTTTGGTGGAAAAGGATATTGATAATATTCCACAGGATTTGACAGTCATAAAGGTAGCTGACACTAGAGAAGCTATGATGATGATTGCTCCCTATTTCTTCGAATATCCCAGTTGCAAATTACGTATGATTGGTGTTACAGGCACAAATGGTAAAACAACCTCTACATACTTGATTCGGAGTATATTGCAGAAAGCTGGGTTTAAAGTGGGAATAATTGGTACTATTCAAAATAGTATTGGTGATAAAGTATTGCCTACTCAAAATACTACGCCTGACGTTATTGATTTACAGAGACTGTTAGCCCGAATGGTAGAATCTGGTATGGATTATGTTGTCATGGAAGTATCGTCCCATGCCCTAGCTCTCAATCGAGTGGCTGGCTGTGAATTTGATGTAGGTATTTTCACGAATATGACTCGCGATCATTTAGATTTTCATGTGACTTTTGAAAAATATCTAGAGGCGAAAACGAAATTATTTCAATTACTTAGTAGCAAGGAGCAACAGAAAAACGGCAAGACTGCTGTAATAAATGCAGATGACAAAGCTGCTGCATTTATTTTAGAGAGGACGACATGTAAAAAAATTACCTATGGTATTAATAATAATGCTATTTTGCAGGCAAAAAATACGAATATACTAGCAACAGGCGCACAATTTGATATTACTGGACCTTTTGGCACAATGCCATTAGAGCTCAAAATTACAGGATTATTTAATGTTTATAATGTTTTGTCAGCGGTAGGTGCAGCCCTAGCTGAAGGCATAGATACTCATGTAATTATAACCGCATTGGAAGAATCTGAGAGCGTATCAGGCAGATTTGAATTGGTAGATGCTGGGCAACCTTTTAGTGTAATTGTAGATTACGCCCATACACCGGATGGATTAGAAAATATTTTAAAAACGGCCCAGCAAATTGCTAAAAAACGCATTATTGTAGTCTTCGGTTGTGGCGGTGACCGTGATAAAACTAAAAGACCAATTATGGGGCAATTGGCTGTTCAATATGGCAATATTGTAATTGCTACATCTGATAATCCCCGGACGGAAGATCCTGAGACTATATTAAATGAAATCGAAGTTGGTATCAAAGAAGCATTAACACACGGGAAAATTTATGAAAAAATTATTGATAGGCGTCAGGCGATTGAGCGTGCTCTATATGTAGCTGAGGCTGATGATATTGTGATTATTGCAGGTAAAGGACATGAGAATTACCAAATTCTAAAAGACAGAACGATTTCATTTGATGATAAGGAAGTAGCAAAGGCCATTATTAAGGAGATGAGATAATGGCAGAGTTTACAGTCAATGAGGTTTGTTTAGCTACACAGGGAAAGGTAGTTGGCTCTGTATTACAAGGACAATTTACCGGGGTGTCTACAGATACTCGTACAGTGAAAAAAGGAGACTTATTTGTCCCCTTAGTAGGGGATAAATTTGATGGGCATAATTTTATTCATCAAGCGATTGAGAATGGGGCAGCAGGTGTCGTTTTTAGTCTAGAGGATATGGTAGTACCTGAGCAAATTACGGCGATATTTGTTACAGATACTTTATTGGCACTACAAGATTTGGCACGTTTTCATCGTAAGCGATTTACCATGCCTGTCGTAGCAATTACTGGCTCTAATGGCAAGACGACTACTAAAGATATGACAGCAGCTGTTTTATCAAATCAGTTTCACGTTTTGAAAACAGAAGCTAACTATAATAATGAAATAGGGTTGCCGTTGACTCTTTTACAACTTACACATGAACATGAAGTAGCAGTGGTTGAAATGGGAATGCGAGGTATTGGACAAATTCGCCAATTAGCCAATATTGCATTACCAACAATCGCTATTATAACGAATGTTGGTGAGACTCATCTTGAATTATTGGGATCTATAGAGAATATTGCTGCGGCAAAGGCGGAATTGTTGGAATTTATACCAGAAAGTGGCCTGGCCATATTAAATGGTGATAATGTTTATGTTCGGGAAATGGCTAAAGGCGTAAAAAGCCGTGTTCTGTTATTCGGACTAGAAGAAGGTGATATAAAAGCCGCCGATATCCATATGAAGACCCAAAGTATAGATTTCGTATGTCATACTGCTCGTGATACGTTTTCAGTAGAGATACCAACTACTGGTAAGCATAATGTTTATAATGGATTAGCAGCAATTGCTCTTGGAATGGAATTAGGGATGAATTTTAATCGTATCTCTTCTGGTTTTAAAAATTTTAATGCAAGCCCTATGAGATTATATATTGAAAAATTTGGGGATTATTTAGTTGTTAATGATGCATATAATGCTAGCCCCATGTCCATGGAAGCCGCTATTGACACAATGGTTGAAGTAGCTGAGGGCCGCAAGGTCGCTGTACTTGGTGATATGTTAGAACTCGGACCTATTGCAGTAGCAGCTCACGAAAATATGGGAAAAAAACTAGCTCAATGTCATATTGATATCGTTGTAACAGTAGGTGAGCTTGCAGCTAACATTGCTAGTAAAGCTAGTGCATGTGGTATAGGCCATGTTGTGGCCTGCTCCAATCATGAGCAAGCGCAAGCTGAATTAAAGAAGGTACTTCAACCTGGTGATACTATTTTAATTAAAGGATCACGAGGAATGAAAATGGAAAATATTATTAAGATGTTTTTATAAGAGGATGTAAACAAGTGTACAGATGCTAAAATGCTGAGCAGTTGGCATGGACATTTCTAAATATACTCTTAATAGTTTGGAGGTTGAATATGCAGGAGTTGTTATATGCTTCAGCGATGGCATTCATTATAGCTTTAATTATCGGACCCCTGATAATTCCTGTTCTTAGCAGGTTAAAGTTTGGGCAAAGTATTAGGCAGGAAGGCCCTGAAAGTCATTATGCTAAAGCTGGTACGCCGACTATGGGTGGCATTATTATTTTAATTGCTCTTATTATCCCTGTTCTTATTTATGGTGGTAAGAGCCCAGAGATTTGGTTAGCCTTATTTGTGACTATAGGGCATGGTTTAATCGGTTTTCTAGATGACTTTATTAAAGTTGTTTTGAGACGTTCGTTGGGACTTAAAGCAAAACAAAAACTGTTAGGGCAAATTTTCATGGCGGTAGCATTGGCATATATTGTTACCAATTATATGGGGAGAGGAACTGATATATGGGTACCTTTACTCGGGATCACTGTTGACTTTGGTCCACTATACTACATTTTAATTTTTCTGGTTTTGGTAGGTACTACTAATGCTGTAAACCTTACAGATGGCCTTGATGGCTTGGCAGCTGGTACTACTACAGTGGCAGCAGTTGCTTATGCAGTCATCGCTATGAGTTTTGCAAAACCTAATTTGGCTATTTTCTGTGTGGCATTAGCTGGTGCGAGCCTTGGATTTTTGAAGTATAATGCAAATCCTGCTAAAGTGTTCATGGGAGATACTGGATCGTTGGCTTTGGGGGGAGCATTAGCTGCTGTAGCGGTAATGACGAAGACAGAACTATTGCTTGTCATTGTTGGTGGTGTATTTGTGGTAGAAGCCTTGTCTGTAATAATTCAGGTAGCTTCTTTTAAACTAACAGGTAAGAGAGTATTTCGTATGAGTCCCATACATCATCACTTTGAGTTGTCAGGTTGGTCTGAGAAAAAGGTAGTTAGGGTATTTTGGTTGGCAGGAGTTGTTTGTAGCATTATTGCTTTAATTATTCTAGTTGTCAGCCAGACTGGAGGATTATAAAATGCAATTCACGGGAAAAAAAATCTTAGTGCTGGGTGCTGGTATAAGCGGTATATCCGTTGCTTGTGTTTTACAAAACCGTGGAGCACAGGTAACATTAAGTGATTCTAAATCTGCAGAGTCTTTAAAAAATAAGGATTTTTCAGCAATACATGAATGCGGTGTATTGCTAGTGCTTGGCCATCAAGGAGAAGACTTACTGCAGGATATAGACTGGGTAGTTGTATCACCTGGAATATCTATTGATATTCCATTAATAAAAATAGCTAAAAAGAAAAATATAAAGGTTATGAGCGAAATAGAAGTAGCATATCAATTGTGTACAGCACCGATTTTGGCGATTACAGGTACAAATGGCAAGACTACAACTACTACTTTGATTGGTGAAATGGTAAAAACAACAGAGCGCAATGTAGTTGTTGGAGGAAATATTGGCTTAGCCTTATCCCAAGAAGTGGCTGAAGTAGGTGATAACGGTATAGTAGTAGCTGAAATATCCAGTTTTCAATTAGAAGGTAGCATCAATTTTAGACCGCGGGTAGCAGCTATTTTAAATATAACTCCCGATCACTTAGATCGACATCATTCATTAGAAAACTATATTGCGATGAAAGAGCGCATTTTTGCGAATCAAACAAAGGATGATTATATAGTTCTAAACTATGATGATCTCACTGTACGTGAAATGGCGAATAAAGTGCCTTCTAAAGTTTTCTTTTTTAGTCGCCAAGTGGAGTTAACATCAGGAATTTTCGTAAAAGACGGTATGATTATTCTAAAATGGCAAGGGAAAACCTATATTGTATGTCCAGTTAGTAAAATACAGATTAAAGGTGGACACAATATTGAAAATGCTTTAGCAGCTTGCGGTGTGGCTTTTTTTGCTGGAGTCACTTTAATTGATATGGTACAGACTTTGTTCAATTTTACAGGAGTTGAACATCGTATTGAAAAGGTAACCACTATTGATGGTGTTACCTATTATAATGATTCTAAGGCTACAAATCCTGAGTCATCGATTAAGGCTCTAGAGGCTTTTGATCAACCTATTATTTTGATCGCAGGCGGTCGAGATAAAAATACGGATTTGACGGCTTTTATGACATTGATAAAAGAGAAAGTGGCACATCTAATTTTACTAGGTGAGGCTAAAACAAGATTTGAATCAGCTGCAATAGAACATGGTGTATCTCATATACATATTGTAGATAGTCTCTCTGAAGCCGTAAAATTAGCGCATCAAATTGCAAAAGATTCACAAGTTGTGTTATTATCTCCTGCATGTGCTAGTTATGATATGTTTACTAGTTATGAAGAACGCGGCACGATATTCAAGCAATTGGTTTACGAATTATAGAGAAGATTTGAATGTTAGTGGCATTCAACGTTAGGAGGGAACTCTTTTGGCGGTTAGACCTAAGTCGCCGGATTTTATTCTTTTCTTTGCTGTTATTGCATTATTAAGTTTTGGTGTTGTAATGGTATATAGTTCGAGCGCAGTCTCAGCCTATGTCAACTTTAATGATAGTTATTACTTTTTAAAGAGGCAGATCATTTGGGTAACATTGGGAGTAACAGCAATGCTGTTAGCGCTAAATATGGATTATCATGTATGGCGCAAATTTGCCACGCCTACATTACTACTAACCATAGTGCTCTTGATTTTAGTACTCATTCCTGGCTTCGGTAAAGTGGTTAATGGAGCACGTAGGTGGCTCGGATTTGGCTCATTATATTTGCAGCCATCAGAAATTGCCAAATTGAGTATGGTGTTATTTTCCGCTGCCAATTTAGCACGGAATCAAGAAAAAATAACCTTCTTTATAAAAGGGATTGTTCCTCAGTTGCTTATATTATTAGTCGTATTTGGGTTAATTTTAAAAGAGCCTGATCTTGGTACAGCATTGGCCATTGGTGGAACAGTTTTTGTGTTGTTATTTACAGCAGGAGCAAAGTTATCTCATTTGGCCTCTCTAGGTTTTGTTGGCGTTACTGGTATTATTGCCGCCATCCTTTTAGAACCCTATCGTCTCAAACGATTATTGGCTTTTAGTGATCCATGGGCTGATCCGCTCAATACTGGTTATCATATTATTCAATCCCTCTACGCACTAGGCTCAGGTGGTTTGTTCGGAGTGGGACTTGGACGAAGCCGTGAGAAATTCTTATATTTGCCAGAACCGCATACTGATTTTATCTTCGCTATTTTAGGTGAGGAGCTTGGTTTTATTGGAACTGTAACGGTGATTTTATTATTTTTTCTATTTGCTTGGCGTGGATTTAAAATAGCCATTTCAGCACCCGATATTTATGGTAGTATGTTGGCCGCTGGTTTAACTACGATGATAATTATGCAGGCACTTATGAATATAGCAGTGGTTACAGCTTCTATGCCGGTAACGGGAATTCCATTGCCATTTATAAGTTTTGGTGGCTCTGCTTTAATTTTTACTTTACTCGGGGTAGGTATATTGCTAAATATATCTAGATATGTTCATGATAAATAAGAAGATACACGTTGAAAAATAGCTTACTCTGATGATTAGTCAAAGTTATTTTTTGACTTAAAGGAGGCAATTTAGCATGCGGATTATTATTTCTGGCGGGGGAACAGGTGGTCACATCTACCCCGCCATTACTATAATTAAAGCACTACAAGAGAAAGATAAATACTGCGAAGTATTATTTATAGGTACTCAGGGTGGTTTGGAAGCTGACATTATACCCAAGGAGGGTTTTGAGATTCAGTTTATTAATGTGTCTGGCTTTGAACGACGATTGACAGTGAAGAATATACAAACAGTTATAAAGACCATGGGAAGTATATGGCAGTCCCAAAAAATCATCCGTAAGTTTAAACCTGATATTGTAATTGGGACAGGCGGTTATGTTTGCGGGCCTGTTTTATTAGCAGCAAGTTTGCTGGGAATTCCCACAATGATTCAGGAGCAGAATGTAATTCCTGGTATTACGAATAAAATTCTATCTCGTTTTGTTGAAAAGATTGCTTTAGGATTTTCAGAAGCAGGGAAGTACTTTTCAAATCAAAGTAAGATATTTTTTAGTGGAAATCCCATACGCCAAGAAGTAATGTCTGCCACACGCGCAGAAAGTATAGCAGCTCTTGGCCTTGACCCAGCTAAACGCACTATACTTATCTCAGGCGGTAGTAGAGGTGCTCGTAGTATTAACCAGGCTATGCTCGCGGTTCATCAGTTTTTTGCAGGTAGTAAAGAGATACAACTATTGCATGTTACTGGGCAAAGCGAGTATAATGGCATAGTTGGAAATTTTAATCAATGTGGTATAGATATAACCGCAGCTGGTAATATTATCATCAAACCATATTTATACAATATGCCTCAGGCACTGGCTGTAGCAGATCTTGCTGTGTTTAGGGCGGGGGCTATTGGATTGGCCGAATTGACAGCTAGAGGAATTCCCTCTATTTTAGTTCCTTATCCATATGCCGCTGAAAATCATCAGGAATTTAATGCTAAGGCTATGGAGGAACAAGGAGCAGCTGTCCTTATTCGTGATGCGGAGCTAAATGGTAATATATTGATTAAGACAATTAGTGAATTAATGAATAGTCCACAAAAATTGGATGCTATGGCTATAGCTAGCAAGAAGATAGGCCGCCCGAAGGCGGCTGAAGGTATTGCTCAGATGGCTCTTAGTCTTATTAGATGACATTAAATATTAAGCTGTAACACCCTTGGTATTATCTGCATACTATAAAACACACATAAGAGCTGGTAGGTAAGGGTGCCCAAGAAAGGGGAGAAGGTTTCTTGCTAAAGGACATAAAAAAAATTCATTTTATTGGTATCGGTGGTGCCGGTATGAGCGCTATTGCAAAAGTTTTATTACAAATGGGTTATATTGTTTCAGGGTCTGACCTTGCTAAATCCGAGACCACCAATAAATTAGAAAAAATGGGAGCTCATATATTTTTAGGGCACAATGAAGAAAATCTTCGAGATTCCCAAGCAATTGTAATATCAACAGCTATTCCAGAGACTAATCCTGAAGTTAAGCTGGCAAGAGAGAAAAAACTTCCAATTTTTCATCGCGCAGATATAGTGGCATACTTAATGCTGCAATATAAGGGGATTGCTGTAGCTGGTGCTCATGGTAAGACTACAACTACATCGATGATTGCTGTCATGCTTGAACATGCAGGCGTTGATCCTACAGTGATTATTGGCGGCGAAGTAGATTATTTAAATGGCAACGCTAAACTGGGATTGGGCCAATATCTAGTGGCAGAAGCGGATGAAAGTGATGGTTCTTTTTTAAAATTTTCTCCTCATATTGCTGTAGTTACAAATATTGAAAATGATCATATGGATTTTTATAAAACAATGGATAATATTTTACATACTTTTAAAAAGTTTTTACATAAATTGCCACCAAATATTGGAGTAGGTATTTTATGTTTTGATAATGCTCATATTCGGGATTTAGTAAGTGAAGTGGATCGACCTTATATTTCTTATGCAATTGATCATAATGCTCAATATACGGCACGCAATCTTCATACTCAGGGAGCCATAAGTACTTACGATGTGTATCATGAAGAAGAATTATTAGGTTCGATAAAGATTAATGTTCCAGGAAGACATAATGTGGCAAATTCTTTAGCAACTGTTGTTGTTGGTTTAAGCATTGGTCTTACCTTTATGGAGATTGCAGAAGGTTTATCTCAGTTTCAAGGAGCTAAACGTCGCTTTCAGACGAAGGCGAGAATTCATGGAGTTTGGGTTATTGATGATTACGCTCATCATCCCACTGAAATTTTGACAACTTTATTGGCAGCACGCCAGACAGAACCCAAGCGGTTAATTTGCGTATTCCAACCACATCGTTATTCGCGTACTGCATTTTTACGTAACGAGTTTGGCAGTGCTTTTAAACCAAGTGATATATTGGTTCTTACCGACGTGTATTCAGCTGGAGAAGCGCCCATTCCTGGTATTACAGGCGAGGTCTTGAAAGAGGAGGTTGAGCGCCAAACGAGTCAAAAGGTAATTTACATTGCTGATAAAGATAAAATAGCTAGATATCTTAGCGAAATTGTTGAACACGGTGACCTGGTTATCACCATGGGTGCAGGAAATGTTTACCGTGTGGGTGAAGAACTAATCGAAGATTTAGTGCAAAGACCGTAGCAGTGGATTTTTGTCTCCCCTAATGGGAGACATTTGTTTCTATAGAAAAGTGTTGCAAAAACACGCAATGTTCATAAAGCGAAAACGTTAAATATAAATGATTTGACCTAAGAAGTTTAGTAAAGTAGAGCGCTATATTGTTTTTCTACTTTACATAGCTTAAATTAGGTTAATGCTTGTGATGATACTTGGCGCAAGTCAAGTTTTTTAATGAAATATAGGGTGATTGTACTTTTCTAGGAGGGGGAAGACGGTGGAGAAATTTATCGTCAGAGGGGAAGTACAATTAAATGGAACAATCAGGGTAAGTGGAGCCAAAAATGCAATATTGCCCATTATGGCAGCAACACTCTTATCTTCTGGTGTTAGTATTATTCATGATGTTCCTTACTTGCGAGATATTAAAGTTATGCAAGATATTTTAGAATTATTTGGGGCTAAAATTATTAGAGAGCAAAATACGTTACTGATTGATACATCTAACATACAGGATGCGGAAATTCCAGAACATTTAATGAGAGAGATGAGAGCATCTGTTTTCTTGATGGGACCACTACTAGGCAGGTTTCATAAAGTAAAGCTCTGTTACCCTGGAGGCTGTGCAATTGGGCCAAGACCTATTGATCTGCACATTAAGGCATTAGAAAAAATTGGTGCTAGTGTTAAGGAAAACTTTGGCTTTATTGAAGCGCAAGCTGATTGCCTAACGGGTGGCGAAATTAATTTTGATTACCCTAGTGTAGGTGCTACAGAAAATGCTATGATGGCTGCAGTATTAGCCAGTGGCTCAACAATTATTCGAAATGCAGCTCGTGAGCCAGAAATATGTGATTTGCAAATATTCCTTAATAAAATGGGCGCTAAGATAATGGGTGCTGGAACTGATATTATTAGAATTGACGGCATAAAGAAATTAATGCCTGCTGAACATGTTGTAATGTCCGATCGAATCCAGGCTGGTACTTTTCTTGTTGCAGCAGCCATCACCCGTGGTGATGTAGTAGTAGAGAATATATTATCAGAACATTTATTTTCAGTAATAGATAAACTGAGGGATATTGGTGTAAAAATTACTACAGGAAATAACTACATTCGAGTAAAGGGAGGGGATTTACGTGGTGTTGATATCAAAACATTACCATATCCAGGTTTCCCCACCGACTTGCAAGCTCCTTTGCTGTCATTAGTAACAAATGTTAAAGGTACGAGTATTATAACAGAAACGATTTTTGAAAATCGATTTAAACATGTGGATGAGCTCATTCGTATGGGAGCTAAAATAAAAGTGGAAGGTCGGACTGCTATTATTCGTGGTATACCTAAACTAACAGGAGCCATTGTTGCTGCCCACGATCTTAGAGCTGGTGGGGCATTGGTTCTTGCAGCGTTAGCTGCAGAAGGAGTTTCTGAAATAGAAAATGTATATCATATTGATAGAGGATATGAAGCTTTAGAAGAAAAGCTTAGAAGTTTAGGTGCTAATATTTCACGCCACAAAAAGGACTAGGGGGATTCATATTATGAAGGATAAAAAAATTGCAGTGGTAATGGGAGGGCCATCAGCGGAGAGAGAAGTTTCTTTAAATACAGGAAAGGCTATTTTAGCTGCACTTCAGGAAGCTGGTTATCACTCTGCAGTAGGAATTGATCTTGAACCAACGCGTTTTGTAGAACAATTAACGGAAGAGAAAATTGAAATTGTATTTAATGCTGTTCATGGTCAATACGGTGAAGATGGGATTTTACAGGGAGCACTTGAACTATTAAGAATTCCTTATACTGGATCAGGTGTATTATCAAGTGCTATGGCTATGGATAAAGGTATTTCTAAAAGAATGTTTTTATCGGCTTCCATTCCGACACCACGTTCTCTTTTGTTTACGAAAGCTGACTTAAATCGAGATTTAGTAACAGAAATTATTGCTGACTTTAGTATGCCAGTTGTAGTGAAGTCAGCATCACAAGGCTCTAGCATTGGTGTTGTTATTGTTGAAGAAAGTGGGAATTTATCTCAAGCTATTGAGCAGGCTTTCCAATATAGTGATACTATCTTGGTTGAGGAGTTTGTAAAAGGAAGGGAACTTACAGTTGCAATTTGGGGTAATAAAGCACCAAAGGCGTTGCCTGTTATTGAAATAGTGCCTTTTTCCGGTCGCTATGATTACCATTCTAAATATACAAAAGGCGCTACAGAATATATTGTGCCAGCTCCGCTATCAGATGATACTACTTTGCTTGTGCAGACAGTAGCCTTGAAGGCTTTTAATGTATTAGGATGCTGTGGGATTGCTAGAGTAGATGTCATGCTAGATAGCAATGATAATCCTTATGTATTAGAAGTCAATACAATACCAGGAATGACTGCTACTAGCTTAGTGCCTAAAGCAGCTGCAGCTGCAGGAATATCGTTTCCTGTATTATGTGAAAAATTGTTGTATCTAGTAAAGGATAAATAGTAATTAACGAAAATAGAGAGCTAAGACCGGCTAGCCTAGCGGATAAGCGGGACTAAGATTCAGATGGAGTAAACCCCACCTGAATCAAGTTCTTTCTGCAAACACAAAGACAGTATTTGTATAGATCCAATAATAATCAGTTTTCTATGAATTGATGTTACATATTTGTTTCTTTTCATAGTTGTCTGATCAAGGGAATTATTGGATACTATATAAGTATGCTGTCTACTTTTTTTACAATTGTATTCTGGTTAGAATTGTTGTATTATTACTTTTGTAATTGTATTTATCAAGTGGATTCCAAGGAGCGATAATATGGATGATCTAGAATCATTGCAGTATACACCAAAAGACAACGGCTTTAGGTCAGCTCAAGGATTTATTGGGCTTATTTTAGCACTTGTTATACTTATTGCTGGTTTATTATTTATGAAATCCTCTTATTTTATTGTTGGAGAAGTGGTAGTTGAAGGTAATAATTATGTAACAGTGAATGATGTATATAAAATTGCTGAGATTCCTGAAAAAATAAATATATTTAGTCTAAATACATCTGATATTAAAACTCGCTTACTTTATGATTTGAGAATTTCAGAAGTTGATATATCAAGGAGGTTTCCAGGAACAATTGTCATTCATATAAAAGAACGTAAGCCAATGGCATATGTTACCAGTGGCTATGGATTTTTGGAATTAGATTCCCAAGGAGTTGTATTGGCAGCTTTTAAGAATTTGAAAAATATGAATGTGCCAATGATTACGGGTATTCGATTGGATAATGAATATGTGGGTGATAAAATTGAAAATCCGCCGATTCGAAGTGTTGTGCATTATTTATCTTTGCTGGATGAAACAGTATTAAAGCAAATTTCTGAAGTTAATGTAAGATCTTCGGAACAAGTGATTGCTTATACGCTTACGTTAGTGCAAATACGTTTAGGTAATAGTGAAAATTTATCTGGTAAAGCCAAATTAACCAATACTATCTTACATGAGATTAGTGATAAAAAAATGAATGTAGAATATATTGATCTTACCTATGCATCACCATTTATTAAATTAAAACCTTAAGATGGCGATGGAAACATAAGTAGCATTAATAAATATTTTTACATAAAAGGAGAGCGAGAAATTGCTGAAGCTTAGACAAGGACAAGTTACTATTGCCTTAGTGTGCGTAGTATTAGGATTTATGTTGGCACTACAATTTCGTACAGCCCAGGATATTCGATCCAGTATTCCTTTTCAGCGTATCGAAGACTTATCGCAACGTTTAAGTCAGACTGAAAAAGAACGTGATACATTACTAAAACAAATATACGAACTAAGGCAAACGACAGGAGTAGAATCGGCAACGAAAGAAAGTGAAAATATTAAAATGGGTGCGGGTGTAGTCGCTGTAAGAGGAACTGGTCTTAGTATCACCATTGACGATAGCAAAAGATTATCAAAACCTGGAGAGAATCCGAACTTATATTTAATTCATGATGAAGATATGCTAAAAGTCATTAACGAATTATGGGCTGCTGGTGCTGAGGCAATCTCTATTAATGGCCAGAGGCTTATTGCTACTTCAGAAATACGTTGTGCTGGTCCAACCTTATCCGTAAATAATGCACGTTATTCTCCACCATATGAAATACTGGTAATTGGTGAGCCGCAAACCCTAGAAAACTCCCTGAAGATGAGAGGCGGAGTAGTAGAAACACTACAATTTTGGGGTATTCAGGTAAGTCTTAAAAAACAAGAGATTGTAGAGGTTCCAGCATATAAAGGTGCATTCCGTTTTGAATATGCCAAACCAATAAAGGAAGGTGGTAAATAATGGCTTTACCATTGATTGGACTTATTATTGGTATTAGTCTTGGGGCGATTTTTCCAATAGCCATACCTGTGGAATATGCAAAATTTATGTCGGTTGCTTTATTAGCTTCCTTAGATTCTGTATTTGGTGGGCTACGGGCTGGTGCAGAGGAGAAATTTGACAATACGGTGTTTGTTACTGGTTTTTTTACCAATGCCTTAATGGCTGCTGGCTTAGTATACATTGGCGAAGGTTTAGGTATTGATTTATATTATGTAGCATTATTGGCCTTTGGCTTGCGTATATTCCAAAATTTAGCAATTATTCGACGTTATTTTTTAAGGAAATAATAGAGCGCTCTAAGGGGCAAGCTCACTTATGCAAGTGGAAACTGTTGAGCGGCTAATTTCTAAAAATAGTAGACTAAGATTCAGATGGAGTTAAAACGCCGTCTAAATCTTAGTCTTCTTTATATATTGGAAGCTATATTTATGTGGGGATTAATAAAATACTAGAATAATAGGACTTAAGAAATATTTTATTAGGATAATTGTCTTTTTATTACAACAAAAAAAGGAAAATTGGTATTTATGTTGAAATAGAAGTATGATGTAGAATACTTTTAGATGAGGTTAGTCATGGAAGGTAAATATATCTTAGGGATTGATGTAGGGACAAGCAATATCAAGGTATTTCTTGGGAAAATAGGTATAGATGGAAGTGTCGTAATAGCTGGTAGTGGTTCTATGCCAACAGAAGGTTTTGTAAAGGGTGTAATTTCTAATTCCCAACTACTTGCCCAGTCAATTGGACAAGCAGTGGAATGTGCAATCCTGGCTACTAATCTTTCTGTTAAAGAGGCTTATATTGGTATTGGTGGTGTGGAACTTTGCTCTGTAAATAGTATTGGCAGCATTGCTCCTTCAGTTCCTGACAATATTACCCTTGATGACATGAGTCGTGTGTATCGCGCTGCGGCATTGGTTGCTGCTATTCCTGATGACCATGAAGTATTACATGTATTGCCACAAAAAATTTTCGTTGATAAACAAAGAAGAAGTGGACTGCCATTACAGGAAAAAGGTTCTCACTTAGAAGTGGAAGCCCATATAGTAAGCATACCTAAACTAGTACTCAATAGTTTGGTTAAAGACATTGAGAATTTAGGTATAAATGTTAATGGTGTAATAGCAAATGCTATTGCCGTTACAAAAAATATAACGCCAGTGTCCACCAGTAATTTTTTAGTTATGGATATAGGAGCTGGAACTACAGAACTAGTATTGTACAAAGAAGGGCATATCTATTTATCGACAGCGCTAACCTTAGGTGGGAATTATATTACAAATGATATTAGGCAAGGATTGTCCATTTCCTGGGAGCATGCTGAAGAAATTAAAAAATATTATGCCAAGTTGGACAAACAGTTGCGAGGACAGGAAACGATATTAGATTGTAATGCGTATAATACCACTGACAAACATGTTTCCTATGATTTTTTATATGATATTGTAGAAAGCCGTATTTATGAGCTTGTTTATTTAATACATGATCATATTAAAATATTCTTGGAAGAAAATAAAATAGAGAAGGTATTTCTTACTGGCGGTTGCGGAGCAATGCCCAGTTTTGCGCAAAGCATAGAAGCTGTCTTTGGCATGCCAGTTGAAGTTGCAATTCCCCAGGAGTTACCATTGGAATATAGTTCTCCTAGGAATACTGTTTGTTATGGGATATTAACATACGCTGTGAAGAATTTATCCAAACCCCAAGCTACTATTGCTAATAGTCCTTGGCGGTCATTGATGAGTAAGTGTAGAAATTTTTTTAATAACTAAATCTTGTGACTATAAGGGGGAAATTCCATGTTTGAATTAGATATGGATTTAGATCAGTTTGCTGCAATTAAAGTGATTGGTGTTGGCGGCGGTGGGAATAATGCTGTAAATCGTATGATTGCTGCTGGCTTACATGGTGTAGAGTTTATAACAGTAAATACGGATGCGCAAGCATTGATGCATTCTCAGGCGGCTTATCGGATACAAATTGGTGAAAAGCTTACAAAGGGACTTGGGGCAGGGGCTAATCCGGAAATTGGTGAGAAAGCTGCTCAAGAAAGCCGTGAAGAAATTATAAAGGCACTGCGTGGGGCTGATATGGTTTTTGTAACAGCAGGTATGGGAGGCGGTACAGGTACTGGTGCGGCTCCAGTTGTTGCTGAATGTGCTAAAGAGGTAGGAGCATTAACGGTTGGTGTTGTTACGAAGCCGTTCTCTTTTGAAGGACGTAGACGCCAAGCACAGGCTGAAAGCGGAACTGCGAAGCTAAAGGAAAAAGTGGATACTCTTATTACCATACCAAATGATCGGTTATTGCAAGTTGCTGACAAGCGCACTTCCATGATGGATGCTTTTCGTATTGCAGATGATGTATTAAGACAAGGCGTGCAGGGGATTTCCGACTTAATTGCAGTGCCTGGATTGATTAATTTAGACTTTGCAGATGTTAAGACTATTATGACAGATACTGGTTCGGCGCTAATGGGCATTGGCTATGGGTCAGGCGATAACCGGGCAGTGGCTGCAGCAGAAGCCGCAATAAAAAGCCCTTTGTTAGAAACTTCTATAGAAGGAGCCCGAGGAGTTCTTCTAAACATTACTGGTGGCCCAAGTTTAGGTTTATTAGAGGTAAATGAAGCTGCTGCGATTATTTCTGACGCTGTTGATCCAGAAGCAAATATTATATTTGGTGCAGTTATTGATGAAAATTTTCAAGATGAAGTACGTGTTACTGTAATTGCGACAGGATTTGATGGTAAGCCTCTTAACGTAGTGAAAGGAAAACTAGAGAGTGCAACAATAGAACCTTTCAAAGTTCGTGATTTAGATATACCGACATGGATGAGACGTTAATTTATATCTTGATTCGAAGTTAAATTGGCATATGTAAAATCATATAAAATTAACTCCGTAATAAAAAGCATGTGAAATGTTATGAACTGAACCCTGAATAACGGACAATGACAAAAAGCCCCCAATCGTAGGATAATAAAACTATGATTGGGGGAATTTCTATGTCAGGAAAAAAAGGTATGAAACAGTATCCCATTAGCGTTAAGTCTGTAATAATTAACGAGCACCAAAACGGTGCATCGGTGTTGTCTTTAAGCAAGAAATATGGTATCAGTAGGTACTCCATACAAAGTTGGTGTGGACTAAGACCGGAAGTGGAAATACGACAAATTGCACCTAAACGAAAAGGTCGACGTCCTCAAGGCGAATCAACTTCAGAATATGATTTATTGGTGGAAAATAAGCGTCTAACAATGGAAAATGAATTATTAAAGTCTTTTCTTCAACTCGCAGGAAGGAAGTGAATATATCAATTAAACATTTAGTTATTTCTCGTTATAAAGATAAATATTCAATTGTGGACATGTGCAAGTTTTTCGAGGTATCACGAAGTGGTTATTACGATTTTATTAAACGTGCAGGCAATCCAGATAAGGATAGTTTTCTTGTCCAATGTATATCTGAATGTCAGGCAAGAACGAATAAAACGTACGGTTACCGTCGTGTTTGCCTATATCTTGATCGGCAAGGGATAAAGGCGAATCACAAAGCAGTTCTCCGTATAATGAATAAGTATGGTTTGTTGTCTGAAATTCGACGTCGTAAAAAATATCGTCGAATGAGCGAACAACTCCATAAATATGAAAATATTTTAAACAGAGATTTTAACGCTGAATCTCCAAACACAAAATGGGTTACAGATATATCCTATATTCACAGTGCTCAAGGAGTTCTTTACTTATCAATGATACGAGATCTGTACGATGGAAGTATTATATCCTATCGTACAGGGACTGAGCAGACGGTACATTTGGTATTAAACACTATAAAAGACGCTATGAAAAAAGAGAAGGTCACTAAAGAGCTGCAACTCCATAGTGACCAAGGTCTTCAATACACTTCGACAGGGTATTTTAACCTGACTAAAGAATATGGCATAACGCCATCTATGTCAAGACGTGGCAATTGCTATGACAATGCAGTCGCTGAGAATTTCTTTGGTATATTGAAAACAGAATGTATTTATCGTTACAAACCAAAAACTTTTGATGACGTTCGTCAACTGATAGATCATTTCATTTGGTTTTACAATAATGAACGTATCCAATTAAAAACAAAACTGACCCCGCTTGAAAAACGACGTCAGTTTGCGTAATTTTAAGATATTCTACGATTAGGCTTTTCTATTGCTGTCTATTGGACAGGGTTCAGTTCAGT
>CAUROG010000018.1:0-78609 GCA_963526645.1 uncultured Pelosinus sp.
CGCACATCTGGCTTATTTTAACCTTACTTACATTGTTTAGTTTTCAAGGAACACATCGAGGTTTTTACGACCGCCGACATTTATATATGTTATCACGTTTTCTTTCTCATGTCAACATATTATTTTTACTTTTTAGCATTTCTAAAATCTGACACGCTTTTGTAGCGCGAATATTATTTTAACATTCTAATACACTATTGTCAATATTTTTTATATGCTTTTACATCCTTATTTTTCAGCCTTTTCTTTAACATAGTAAATCTTCATTATAACAAAACAAGGTCGAGCCAATGGCTCGACCTTGTTTTGTTATTTCTTCTTTTATTCCTTGTGCCTCATATGAGGAAATAGCAGAACATCTCTAATAGAAGGACTGTCTGTCAGTAGCATTACTAAACGATCAATACCAATACCCAAACCGCCTGTTGGTGGCAAACCATATTCTAAAGCATTTACATAATCATGATCCATCATATGAGCCTCATCATCACCAGACTCACGCTGTTCTACTTGAGAAGCAAAACGTCCTTCTTGATCAATAGGATCATTTAACTCAGAAAAACCATTTGCTAGTTCCCGTGCAAATATGAAAACTTCAAAACGATCTGTAATTTCAGGATTATCTTTATTACGCTTAGCTAACGGGGAAATCTCTGTTGGATGACCAATAATAAAGGTAGGCTGTATTAAATGTTCTTCTACCTTATCTTCAAAGATATTATTTAAAATACCGCCAATGCCATTTTTCTTCTCATATCTAACCCCTAAAGTATCAGCAATAGATCTAGCCTCTTCAATAGTAGTAACCATATCAAAGTCAATTTCTGTATATTTCTTAACCGCCTCAGTCATGGTCATTCTATTCCAAGGTGGTGCAAGATTAATTTCTTGTCCTTGATAAGTAATTTGAGTGGTGCCTAGCACTTCTAATGCTATACCCGAAACAATTTCCTCTGTCAAACACATCAAATCTTGATAATCAGAGTAGGCTTGATACAGTTCTACTATAGTAAACTCAGGGTTATGTCTAACCGAAATACCTTCATTTCTAAAAACACGTCCGACTTCATACACTCTTTCAAACCCACCAACAATCAAACGTTTTAGATATAACTCAGGTGCAATTCTTAAGAATAAATTCATATCTAATGCATTGTGATGAGTAATAAAAGGACGAGCGGCAGCGCCACCTGCTATAGGATGCATCATTGGGGTTTCTACTTCTAAATAGTCACGTTTATCCAAGATACTCCGTAATGATTTAATAATCTTACTGCGAGTCACAAATGTATTTCTAACATCTGGGTTTACAATTAAATCAAGATAACGTTGACGATAGCGAGTTTCTACATCTTTTAAACCATGCCATTTTTCAGGAAGAGGTCGAAGAGACTTAGCCAAAATTTCAAAACTATTTGTTTTCAAGCTAATTTCTCCACGCTGGGTTTTAAAAACAACGCCTTCAATTCCTACGATGTCACCGATATCAAGAAGTTTAAATTTTTCATATTCAACTTCGCCAACAACATCTTGACGAAAATAAGCTTGCACTTTACCAGACATGTCCATTAAATGAACGAAGCTAGTCTTGCCGTGACCGCGTACAGCCATAATACGACCAGCGATCCTTACCGATTGTCCATCTAATGTTTCAAAATTAGCAATGACTTCATTAGCATGGATGGTAACATCATATTTACGAGCAAAAGGTTCAATTCCTTGAGCTTCAAATGCTGCCATTTTTTCTCGGCGAACACGCATCAGTTCATTTAATTCTTCACTTTTTTGAATTTCTTGATTCACTTCTGTCATTTTATGTTTTCTCCCCTAACTCGTCCATTTTGGCATTTCAAAAAGAAGAATATTATAAATTGCGTTTAATATCGATTACTTCATACTTTA
This sequence comes from uncultured Pelosinus sp., assembly GCA_963526645.1. Taxonomy (GTDB): domain Bacteria; phylum Bacillota; class Negativicutes; order DSM-13327; family DSM-13327; genus Pelosinus. Next base: position 1,903 of record CAUROG010000018.1, read on the forward strand.
AAATGCCAGCCGGCACGTTTACCTCAACGATACTACCTATCTTCTGACCTAAAATGGCTTGACCGACAGGCGATTCATTGGAAATTTTCAATTCCATTGGATCAGCTTCTGCTGAGCCAACAAGTGTATATTGAAATTCATCACCAAACTCTAAGTCTTTCAATACAACGGTAACTCCAATGGATACTACATCAGTTTTAATTTCCTGCTCATCAATGACTTTACTATTTCGTAGCATTTTCTCTAATGTGATAATCTCGCCTTCAATAAAAGCTTGTTCATTTTTCGCATCTTCATATTCGGAATTCTCGCTGATGTCCCCAAATTCAATGGCTTGTTTAATTCTTTCAGCAACTTCCCGGCGACGAACTGATTTTAAATATTCAAATTTCTGCTCTATCTTCTTTAATCCTTCAGCAGTGAGAATAAATTGCTTTTCAGCCATGCTTTCTGCTCTCCTTTTATTTCGATTCTTAACGATTTATCTTATTCTATGATAGTCCCTTTTGCTACACAAAATCTTCAAAAATTACAGTAATCAAACATCGATCCATGAGACAATATAAATAGTGTCAAGTGAATAACTTGACACTTTTTGCAGCAGGTTAGAAACCCAACTTAATATGCACTTAATTATAGGTATAAACATCTTATTTGTCAATGATTTCTAACCAATTCCCCTCTGCTGCATCTGATTGCATTGAATTATATTTGCTTTAATAGCTGCAATTTCATTTGCTGTAATTGCTTTTTCAAAACTTCGAAAACCAGCTAGTTTAAATCCATGTTTTGTACCCAATTTTTCAATTGTTTCTACCTGTTTCACCGTTAAATCTCGACCTAGTGTAAAATTTTCATATCGCTGTTCTAAAGATAAAATCATCGTTTCCGCCATACAAGCATAAGCCGTACCCTCAGGAAAGCCAAAATTTAAGCCGAAATTAACATCTCCAGGAACTTCTACTACTCCGCCTTCAATCACCAATATATCTTTACGCATTTCAGCTACACGACGTGAAACGTTCCTTGGTCTGGCTACATCACATACAATTGCCCCTGATTTTAAATCTTCAGGTTCAATAATACTATCTACTGCACTTGTTACAGCAATAATAATGTCAGCTGACTTTAAAGCAGATTTAGTATTTGCAGTTACTTTAACAGCTAATCCTATTTTTCGCAAAATTTGCTCAGCAAGTTTTTCCAACTTTTCTTCATTACGTGCAGCTAATGTTAAGTACCGTACTTCTCTTGCTAAAATTTGAGCGCAAGCTGCACCAATAGAACCAGTAGCACCTAAGACCAATACATTCGCTTTTTCTAAATCGATACCCATTATTTTGGCAGCCTGCCTTGTACCTTCTAGTGCAGTAGCAACAGTGTAGCTATTTCCAGTTGTTACTGCGATGTTTAAGTTTTTGGCAATAGTAATCCCTGCATCCCCTACGATAGAAGTAAAAGCACCTAATCCAACTATCTTTGCCCCTAATTTTTCTGCCACTTTCCCTGCTTTGATTATTTTTTCAACCACGTACTTCTCAGGCATCTCTACCATTTGCCTTGATGTTAAAGGGCAACCAATAAACCATCCTTCACCCTGAGAGGATGGTGATTGTATACCCGTTATATGCGAAGCTTTAAATGGAGGAATATATTTTATTACTCCCTCAATCAATCCATCCGACCAATTTTTAGTAAATGAAAATTTACGGCTAAAGTCTTTCGCAGCAAGGGGATGTAAGATAAAGGCAAATTTTTCCATGAAATAATCTCCTTTCAATCAAAAAACCGCTTAACACGCGGCCTAATCTCTAAATCCTTCAAAATAAGTCCATAATCAAATGCTGTAAGTTCTTCTGGACGTTTACCTAATAAGGTAATCAATATAGCTTCTAGAACATTCGTACCTAAGGAACGCCCACCAATTTCCGGAGTAGTAGTTATCAGTGTTTTAACACCCCGTTCTTGAAGTAACTCTTCATCTTTCTGAGTAACAGTATTAGTGATAACGGATTTACCTTTTAGATTTTCCGGCATATATCTGCGAATAAAATGAAAATCTCCTGCTATGAACTCTGCCTGTTCAAAATATTGCCTAAAACGTGGGATATTCTGGGTTTGACTATCACCCGTAGGATAAAACATCTTAATTGGAAGCCTCGTTATAATAGGCGCAATCACTCGCGCCAACATTGCCAAGGTACCTAAACTACGAATAGGAATAGGTAGTCCTAATCCAAATAATAAATCGCCAAATACGGTTTGACCACCTGCAGACATCAATTCTTCCGCTAAACCAAATCGGTCCACTGCACAAACTACTAATATCTGCTTCCCTTTAAAGGTTATGCCTTCTTCTTCCTGTAAATACTGTACGACCCTTCGTTCAAGTGTATTCTTAACACCGCTTCCATCAACAATAGGAGTATATTTAGCTGCTGCAGCAATCTGGGCAGACTCCTGAAAGGTATATCGTTTATTTCCAGCATATATGTATAAGTCTGTCCCGCCCATGCCAAAAGCATCCACTTTACCATCAAGTTCACCGATTAATTTTATCGCTCTATCCTTATCTCCGTCTGTTCCTATTCGTTCAATAGAAAACCTTTGCCCACCAAACTCGGCTACAGCATGGTGGTCACGTTTTGATGATCCTAAACTTATACTGACAACCCGCTTCATAATGTGTTTGCTCCTTCTATTACCGAAACAACTGCTGCACAATACTTCTTATACTCTCTGGATTTACATATTTATTATCCGCAATCGGTGATTCTCCGATTTGTACACCAATTACTTCTTTGTCTAACAATGTTTCCATTAATTTTATTCTTACATTTGATCCTAATATAATGACAATATCATAATTGCGTAATGTGGAAATAATCTCCATGATCGCATTAAAAAGACCAATCCCGCTTTTCTTCTGTACAAAATCCCATCGTTCCTGTTCGGAGAGCAATAAAGAATAATCAATCCCTTCCTGCCTAGCCATAAGTCTTAGCTCTTCACAATTCTCAATAGGAAAGCCAACTAGGGCCACTCTACCACCTTTGCGAACTTCTCCTAGTGTTTCCAGTTTAGAAATGACGGTCCTGTCGATGCCAACACGGTTAGCCACCTCCTGTTGGGAAAAGCCCTGACTACGCAAATTAAGCATTTCATCTATTATCTGATTGATCTTCTGGCGATTTATGATCTTTTCACCAACCCGTAATAACATTCGTCATCCTCTCCTACGTTGCATACTAATACAAAATCTACAAAATTTCATGGTGTATTTTTTATATAAGCAATTTATCCGATGACCAAGTCCCTGGATAAGTGCGACTAAGATTTAGACGGAGCTTTAACTTCATCTAAATCAAGTTTATCTTTATATAACCTAATATAATGTATGTGCACAATTTTGTGCACATACATATTTTAGCATTTTTTTTCAAATTTAACAAATATAAAACCTATATTCTTTTTTATCTTATCGAATTTGTTGTAATACAGCTACAAAATCCTCTTTACACACTGCTTGATTAAACTTTAGACGCAATTCAGCAGAATGAGGTAATCCTTTTGTATACCATGCTCCATGGCTGCGCATTTCTCGCACCCCTATATATTCACCTTTATGCTCAACCAGCATATCTAAATGCCTGAGCAATAGAGATATACGCTCATCCATACTGGGTGGAGATAAAATTTCTCCTGTGGTTAAATAATGTGTTACTTGGCGGAAAATCCATGGATTACCTTGTGCTCCTCGACCTATCATGATAGCGTCACAACCGGTTTCAGACATCATCTGCTCTGCATGGTACGGGGTTTTAATATCTCCATTGCCAATTACAGGTATCCCTACGCTTTCTTTAACCTGACGTATAATACTCCAGTCTGCTTCACCAGTATAAAACTGTTCTCTAGTACGACCATGTACAGCAATGGCAGCAATACCAGCTTTTTCAGCCAATCTAGCCATCTCCACTGCATTTACTGTCTCCTCACTCCAGCCCTTACGAATTTTAACTGTTACTGGCACATGCACAGCTTTTACAACACTAGCCATAATACGATATGCTAAATCTGGTTGGCACATCAAAGCAGATCCACTACCATTTTTAGTTATTTTTGGAGTTGGACACCCCATATTAATATCAATAATATCAGCACCTGACTTTTCAACAAAGATAGCCGCTTTTGCCATACTATCAGGTTCTGAGCCAAAAATCTGCATAGCTACTGGTCGTTCCCGTTCATTAATTTGGAGCATAGTAAGCGTATGGCAATTTTCATATAATAAACCTTTGTCACTGACCATCTCGGAATAAACTAACCCACAACCCATTTCTTTCGCTAATAGCCGAAAAGGCAGATCAGTAACACCAGCCATTGGGGCTAGAATTACAGGATTATCTAATTTAACATTACCAATTTGCATACATAATCGCTCCTTACTAGAAAATAAAAAAACTTGTAAATTCTATATTAATTTAAAATTTAAATTGATACTTAGCACTTGCCACTTGGTTGAAAACCAAGTACCTCTCACAAGTACCAAGTACCAATCATCCATTTCTTTACTTGTTAAGATCGTAAATAATTCGTAGACCTTCTAATGTTAAGAAGTGTTCAACTGCATTAATAATAGAAGTTTCTTGTGCAATCAAATTTGCCAAACCACCTGTAGCGATGACATAAGCTTCTTGATCCATTTCTTCTTTCATTCGCTTAACAATTCCCTCTACCTGTCCAACAAATCCATAGATAATACCTGACTGCATACTGGTAACAGTGTTACGACATATGACACTTTTGGGTTTAACCAATTCAATCCGCGGCAACTTAGCTGCCCTTTGAAATAATGCCTCTGTAGAAATACCAATACCAGGGGCAATGGCACCACCTAAATAATCACCATTCTCGCCAATAGCACAGAAGGTAGTTGCAGTACCAAAATCAACAATAATAAGGGGACCACTATATTTATGATGTGCAGAAACTGCATTTACAATACGGTCAGCTCCCACTTCACGAGGATTTTCATATTTTATAAAAATACCTGTTTTAATTCCAGGCCCTACTACTAAAGGCTCAACCTTAAAATATCGCTGGCACATTTTGACTAAAGGTACAACAAGGGGTGGTACTACGGAAGAAATAATTACCGCAGAAATATCCTTGATGCTAAGACCACCATAAGTAAATAGATTATTAATTAATATTCCATACTCGTCGCCTGTTTTTTGCCTATCAGTTGATACCCGCCAATGTTGCAATAATTCTTCGCCTTCATATGCTCCAAGTACTATATTGGTGTTGCCTATATCAAACACTAATAGCATAAAATCCACCCTCTTATTGTAAATTTATGTAAATTATCAAGATAAAACCCACCATGACAGTATATAAACAGTTAGCCCTCCTGTCAATATATATCAAAGAAGACTTCATTTAGGTAAATTCTTAACTAGTATAACTATATTTACCCAACTTATTTATGCCCAGGTCGAATAGAGACATCACCAGCAATAATCTTCTCTACCCTGCCTTCTGTTTCCACTAGCAATGTGCCGTCTTCATCAATATCTACAGCCAAACCACTAAATTGTTTACTTCCTCCAATGACATCTACGGTCTGTCCCAAAGTAACGGATAGCTCACGCCACTCGTTCAACATTTGTACAAAACCATGCTGGATCACTTTATGATATTCTATTTCCAGCTCAACCAATATTTCCTGTAGTAAAGGCAATCTAGGGATAGGCTTTACTGCTGCTGTCGAAAGAGACGTGGCGATTTGTCTAAGCTCCTGAGGAAATTCCTCTTGGCTGATATTTACATTGATGCCCATACCAATTACCACATAATTGATAGCATCCATTTCAGCATTCATTTCCGTTAAGATTCCGACTATTTTTTTCCCTTCATATAAAATGTCATTTGGCCACTTAATACCACACTTTATCTGGGTTACTCTTCTAATGGCTTTTGTTACGGCTACAGCAGCCAATAAGGTACACTTTGGCGCATCATAAGGATGAAAGGGCGGCCTTAATACTACGGATAGCCAGATACCTTTATTAGCAGGAGAAAACCAGCTACGAGAGATTCTGCCTCGTCCACTATTTTGCATCTCCGATAATACAATTGCCCCTTCATGACATCCTAAATTAGCTTGTTTCTTCGCCTCATTGTTCGTAGAATCAACATCTTGAAAATAATAGATTTCCTGCTGCCCTAAGATCCTAGTACTTAACTGATCACGAATTTCATCGGGCAATAAAAAATCAGGCACACTCTTTAACCGATAACCTTGACGAGGGTGAGCCTCAATTTCATATCCTGCTTGTTTAAGGGTTTGTATATGTTTCCAAATAGCAGTCCTGGAGACCGCTAGTTGTCTACTAATCTCTTCACCTGATAAATATTCATTCGAATAATTACGCAACATATTTAAAATGCTTGTACGCACCACACACTCTCCTTGTCTTTCTTCATTATTAGTTAAATAATAATCTTCTAGTTAACTTCCTGTCAACCTAGAACCATATTATCATTTCCCAGATTTGTGTACACTAAAAGCTGTACAGTTACTATCGTAAAAAAAATACCCCGGTGCTTTAACCACAGAGACGAAGAAAAACTCCTTTCTGATGGCATTAAAAAATCCTAATCCATTTTAGTTAAATAGATTAGGATTGGCTCTAATGTGAAAGGTGCTAAACTCTTATTTGCCTTTTACCTGATGAATCATTTCACCTTCTATTCCATGTGCGCACTCCATGATCGTTTCAGACAGGCTCGGATGAGGATGTATGGTATGAGCAATCTCATTAGCAGAAAGTCCATTACGAATTGCCAGTGTCCCTTCCATAATCAAATCACTAGCATGGGGTCCCAAAATATGCATTCCTAACACTTGACCATTGGAACCATCTGCAACAATTTTGACTAAGCCATCCGATTCACCCATGGAAATAGCTTTACCGTTAGCGGCAAAATTGAATTTACTAACCTTAATTGTGGTAACTTGTTTGGTCGCCTCTTCTTCCGTCAATCCTACCATAGCCAACTCAGGGGTGGTATAAACACATGCCGGTACAGCTGCATAATCCATAATACTATTGCCGCCCAAAGCATTCTCTGCTGCCACTATTCCTTCACCTGATGCAATATGCGCTAGCATATGATGGCCTGTAACATCTCCAATTGCATAGATTCCCTCAACTGTAGTCTCCATTCTTGTATTTACAGTAATCCCTTTTTTATCATACTGCACTCCCAGCTTATCTAAGCCTAAACCGGAAACTTTAGGTTCCCTCCCTATGGCTGCCAGAACCTTTTCTGCCTTAATGACCTGTTCTCCTTTACTATCAGCTATCTGAATCATAAGCCCATTTTCTTCTTCTTTGATGCTTGTAACTTTGCTGTTAGTCATCATCTTTATTCCTTGTTTCCGCAAAATCAACCCCATGCGCTTAACAAGCTCATGATCAGCACTAGGTAAAATAGTTGGCATATATTCAGCAATAGTCACTTGGCAGCCTAAGGTCTGCAAGATTGCTGCAAATTCGATGCCCACTGCACCAGCTCCCACAACCACCATACTCTGAGGAATTGTAGTCATTACCAACAAATCATCGCTATTGATAACCCCAAGTAAATCTGCACCTGGTACTGGTAATTTCATCGGCAGAGATCCTGTTGCTATAATAATTTTTCTAACAGCATACTGCCCCTCAAAAGAAGGAGAACTTAGCTTAATTTGGTTAGCTCCTTGTATGGTAGCCGTGCCAATTTTAAAATCAATACTGTGACTCTTTACTATTTGATAAATACCTTTTTGCAATTGTTCAACGACCTGCTGCATCCGTTCTCGAATCCTATTGTAATCAAAGCGTATATTTTCAGCATGTAGGCCAAAATCGCTACAATGGAGTAAATCTCGCCATTTCTCAGCACTTTTGAGTAAAGTCTTAGTAGGAATACAGCCACGATGTAAACAAACACCACCAAGTTGTTCTTTTTCCATTAAAAGAACCTTTGCACCTAACTGGGCAGCGCGAATAGCGGCTACATAGCCACCAGGTCCGCCTCCAATCACAGCTATATCATAATCATATTTCATTCTTTTCCTCCCCCCTTAGCGCATCATATTCCAGCCAGATTGATTATATTTTAATGCTGCCAGTTGTTGGCTAGTCTCGACTTCTTTATCACTCAGGTAACCTTCTTGAAGTTCCGCCCCAAGAGCCAAGGCAAAGCCCTTTCTCATAACATCATATACTTCCTGCCACTCTACACTGTGTCCTACTATTTCTTCAATGGACGTAGCACGACGGCTTAATGTTTCCCCTATCGCCTTTTTTCTTTCCAGAGAACCAGCCCCTAAAATAGCAGCCGTTTTCTCAGGGGAAAATTGAAGTAGTATAGAACCATGCTGAAGTATCACACCATGTTTACGCACTTGTGCACTACCGATTAACTTACGCCCTCCATAGGTAATTTCATAATGAGATGGAGCATCAAAGCAAGCTGACGAAGAAGCTGACGGCTTCTTCGGTTTTGTATGACTGTATACTTCCCGAGGCATGTTCATTTGAGCACTAATACCCAATTGTTCCAAGCCTGCAAGTAACCCTTTACTAAAATATCGGTAAGAAGCAGATATAGTTGTCGGTATGGATGGTTCTTTTTCCTGAACAACAATACTATAGGTACATTCTGCCTCATGCAAAACGGCTCGCCCACCAGTCAATCGCCTTACTATATCAATACCAAGCCTACTGCATTCTTGTACATCAATCTCTTTTTTCCCTTGCTGAAAATAACCTAAACTTATGGCTGCTGGCTGCCAGCCATAAAATCGTAAAGTCGGCGGAACTTCTCCCTGGCTGTGCGCCAGCATGATTGCTTCATCCACTGCCATATTCATGGCAGCATGTTGTATACCACTATTGATCAGTCGCCATATCACTGAACCTACCTCCTATGACAAGCTCTCCTGGATGGCTTGCTCCACTTCATTAGCTGAAAGTTTTCGGGGATAATTATACATAACGCCTCCAGGGCTCTCATTATAATAAGGTCTATTGCAATCAGAACATCCCTTCGTCTCAAAAGCATTTCCACTTGCTAACAATCCTTGTAAATCAGGCACATTGAAGCTAATAATTCTCCCGCCTCTGCATTGGATAACATCTATCTTATAACCCTTTTCTAATAATTGAAAAGCAATTTGTACACGGCGATAGTGGCCAATAGAAGGGGGCATACGGTGGGCCCAAGGCGTTCGTGGGATCGGGGTGAAGGAAAATAGACCTACACCAATATCTCTTTTCAAACATTCTGCAATTCTCTCTACCATTTCTTCTTCTGTTTCACCTAGACCGACGATTAAATGTGTGGTGATTTTCCCTGGTAATGCTGTTGCACACTCTGTCAGCAAAGACCATCTTTCCTGCCAATTTCCTTGCTTGGCTTGTTCATAAATAGCAGGAGTTGCCCCATCAAGAGCAATGCATACCTTCTGAGCACCAGCATCAATCAACGCTTTAGCCTGATCAACACTTTCAAAGTAACTGGATACACAGATAGGCTTGTTCTCTCCTTCTCTTAATGTCCTTAGAGAATGCAGCGTATTGTCCCAGCTTTCTTTATCGTTGACAACCTGTATGCAAATCCGTTTAATATCTCCTCTAGCATAAGCAGTGGAAATACTTGTCGTCACTTCATCTGCATCAAAGACAGGCCAAGTGACCCGAGATAGAACATTTTTCTTTGCTATACTATTATGGGACTGGGAACAAAATTGACAATGATTCCTGCATGTTTCACCCAGCATAATATAAGCAGTTGTCGGTAACACATGACATTTCATTGTTTTTTTCCCTAGTACACTTGCAGTGCCTGCAGAAATCTTCCATTGCATCATAAAATACAACACTCCTCTCTCTTGACTGGAAGGAGTCCAAGACTGGTAGCTAAGCGCACTGCATCCAAAGTAGGGTTAACAATACTGTTAACCCCCCCAAGGACAGCCCAAGGATCTAGTTCTCTCCGATAGCTACCTCCTGGTCGCATACAGCCAAGGTGGATGGGTACCTTAGGAAATTTTTTTCTCGCCGTAACCAGTATTTCTAAAACATCTTTTATTGCAGGCGGTAAATGAGTTTCATATCTGGTATTCTTCGTTGGAGTAAAAATGATAAAAGTAAGTCCATCTACTCCTATATCATGGAGTAACTCTAGCGCATGATATTCACCTTTGATTTCTCCACCATGAAGACCAATACAAATATGGGGTATTACTTGGCATTTCTTTCGCAATTTCTTATAAGAATCCGCATAATCTTGGACTCTGCCCTCAATCCCAAATACCTCACGAATGGTTTCGTCATCTCCTACAAAATCAAAGGATATTTTATCAGCAATCCGTGCGATTCCCTCTATGTCTTCTTCATTTACTAGTCCCACGTGTAAATTAAGCTTTTTACCTTCCTTCAATACGGTAAGCTGCTTAATATGTTCTCTTATAGGCACTTTCCCCTCTGAAGTGCATCCTCCACTAATCAAAAGACTTCGCGCTCTTAGTTCATCACCACCAGGGAGCTGGGCTATATCTTTCATGTGTTTTAAATAATGTCCGCCACAATGACCGCAGTTTAATTTACAATTAGTACCCGTCACGCTTATAGCCTGTGTTTGTGATGGATAGGAAAAATAAATACTGGGGGAAAAGTTATTCTCCCGTACCTTCCACCCCTCTTTGGCTAACGTCTCTAAACTTTCCATTTTATAATCGGCTTACGAGCCGCTGCGGTTTCATCAAGTCTTCTCACCACCGTGTGTTGTGGTGCATTCAAAATTATTTCCGAATCCGTAATTGCTTCTTGGGCGATCATCTTCATAGCATGAATAAATTGATCCAGAGTTTCCTTACTTTCTGTTTCTGTTGGCTCGATCATCATAGCCTCTTCCACAATCATTGGGAAATAGATCGTTGGCGGATGATAACCATAATCTAATAAACGCTTCGCAATATCTAGCGTCCTTATCCCATAAGGTTTTTGTTTTTTCGACGTTACTACACATTCATGCATACAGAATCGGTTGAAAGGTGCATAATACTCTTCTTTCAATTGGCTCAAACAATAGTTTGCATTGAGCACCGCATCTTCACTAACCTGCCGTAGCCCTTCTGGCCCCATGGATCGTATATAAGCATAAGCCCTAACAATAATGCTAAAATTCCCATAAAAAGAGTGTATTTTACCAATGGATTGGGGTCTATTTTCATCTAATGCAAATTGATTACCATCAAAAGCGATTACTGGTATTGGCAGAAAGGGAACTAACTCTTTCTTAACACCAATAGGACCCGCCCCTGGCCCACCGCCACCATGAGGTGTGGAAAATGTTTTATGTAAGTTAAAATGCACCACATCGAAGCCCATATCTCCTGGACGGACAATTCCCATAATGGCGTTAGTATTCGCCCCATCATAATATAGAAGTCCTCCAGCATCATGAACTATTTGAGCAATTTCTTCAATTTGATGTTCAAATAATCCTAAGGTACTTGGATTTGTCAGCATTAAAGCTGCAGTATCTTCTCCAACTACCTCTCTTAGGGCATCAAGGTTAATAGAACCATCTTCATTAGATTTAATCTCCACTGTTTCTAAGCCGCACACAGTAACACTGGCAGGATTAGTACCATGAGCAGAGTCCGGTACAATCACTTTTGTTCTCGCCTCACCTTTTGCTCTGTGATAGGCTCTAATGATTTTAAGCCCTGTCAATTCACCATGAGAACCCGCCACTGGCTGCATAGTAACTGCATCCATGCCAGCTATTTCAGTTAAATACTGTTCCATATTGTATAAAAGTTCTAAAGCTCCCTGTACTGTTTTTGCACTTTGTAAGGGATGTATCTCTGCAAATCCAGCATATTGAGAAACATCTTCATTTACCTTAGGATTATATTTCATCGTACAAGACCCTAATGGGTAAAACCCAGAGTCTACACCAAAATTTCGATTGGATAGTTTTGTATAATGTCTCATTAAATCCAGTTGGCTTACTTCTGGTAACTCTGCTGATGAATCTCTTAAGAATTGAGATGGAATTAGAGAATCGATAGCACAGTAGGGAACATCACATGTTGGTAAATCTAAAGCCACTCTTCCCGGCTTACTTATTTCAAAGATAAGAGATTTACTATTTCTCATACTATTGCCCCCATCCTACTAACTAACTTATCAATATCTGCTTTTGATCTTTTTTCTGTGACACATAGTAACATGCAATCCTTCATAGTGGGATAATATTTGCCAAGGTCCAGTCCCCCGATAATTCCCTCTCCTAGTAAGCTTTCATTCACATCTGCTACAGGTTTAGTAAGACGAATCACAAATTCCTTAAAGAAGGGAGCTGCAAAAACCTTTTCACAACCTGCAAGCTTTGTCAATTCACTATACGCATACTGGGCTTTCTGTAAACACTGGGTTGCCACTTGACGATAGCCTTCCTTCCCTACAGCAGCTAGATAAACAGCAGCTGACAAGGCACATAGTGCTTCATTGGAACAGATATTTGAAGTTGCCTTATCCCTCCGTATATGTTGCTCACGTGCCTGCAGGGTTAATACAAATCCTCTTTTACCCTCTTGGTCTGTAGTCTGCCCAATAATACGCCCTGGCATCTTTCTCATGAGTTTTTCCGTAGCAGCAAAAAATCCAAGATAAGGCCCCCCAAAGGATATGGGCACCCCCATACTTTGCCCCTCACCTACAACAATATCTGCTCCCAAAGATCCAGGACTCGCTAAGATGCCTAATGAAATAGGATCTACTACTGCAATAAGATACGCTCCTTGTGAATGAGCAATATCAGCAATTTTCTTTACATCTTCAATGGAACCAAAGAAGTTTGGCGATTGAACAATTACGGCTGCAGTGGATTTGCCAACCACTTCCTCAAGATGGGCTATATCGATTGTTCCATTTATAAAATTAGTATTTTTAAGTGTATAGTCGCGATCTACCCCATAGGTTTTAAAAATTTCTCGATAATGGGGATGAATGGTTTCGGCCATAATAATTTCTTTTCTGCCCGAAACGGCGCAAGCCATCATAGCAGCTTCTGTGACTGCAGTGCCCCCATCATACATGGAAGCATTAGCCACATCCATACCTGTAATTTCACAAATCATAGACTGATATTCCCATAAAGCTTGAAGATAACCTTGGGATATCTCTGGCTGATATTGGGTATAAGCCGTATAAAACTCAGAACGATGAATCACATGATTGACGACACTGGGTATGTAATGATCATAAGCACCTGCACCTAAAAAGCAAAGGTGATCCTGCAAATTAGCATTGGCATTTGCCATATTGCGCATTGTTTTTACTAACTCTTGTTCTGATAAGGCATGAGGCAAATTCAGTGGTTTATTTAGTCTCACCTTTTTGGGAATATCCTCAAACAACGAATTCACAGAATCAACACCAATAGCATCCAGCATAGATCGCCGATCCACATCTGTATGAGGCAAGTAACTCCAAACCATTATGAATGTTCTCCTTCCTCTAACATGATTTGGTATGCTTCACTGTCCATGAGATTATCAACCTCAGATGCATCTTCTAGCTCAATAACAGCAATCCATCCCTCACCATAAGGGTCTTCATTAATGCATTCTGGAGTATCCGCCAATACCTCATTAACCTCAATAATTTTTCCTGAAACAGGGGCATAAATATCTGATACTGCTTTGACGGATTCTACAACAGAAAAGCTGTCACCACAGGTAACAACAGAACCTACCTCAGGTAATTCAACAAAAACAACATCCCCTAATTGAGATTGTGCATAATCATCAATCCCTATGATCACCTTTTCCCCTGCTATTCTCACCCACTCATGATTTTTAGAATACTTTAATTCCTTTGGAATATTCATTTCTATTTTCCCCCTCTTTTATAGAATGGTTTTGCAATAATTTCCCCAGAGACTTTTTTACCTCTAATTTCAATTTCTAATTTTTGGCCTAACTTGCCATGCTCTGCTTTAATTAAAGCAAACCCTAAATTTTTATCTAAGGTTGGTGAATAAGAGCCAGTAGTCACAGTGCCTATAGGAACACCTTCTAACAGAACTGGATATTGGGCACGGGCCACTCCCCTCTCTGTTAAAACAAATCCAACTATTTTGCGATTTACTCCATTTTCCTTCTGCGCTTTTAACACATCCCTACCATTAAAGCATCCTTTATCCAATTTGATAAAGGGAGTCAGACCTGCCTCCAATGGCGAAATATCGGCAGATAATTCATGTCCATATAAGGGGAGACAAGCCTCAAATCGTAGGGTATCCCTACACCCTAACCCTGCTGGCAATAACCCTAGTGGCTTGCCAACTTCCATAAGAGCTTCCCAAATATAGGCTGCATCAGCAGGTTGACAATATATTTCAAATCCATCTTCTCCTGTATAACCAGTCCTTGATAATAGTACTTTTTTATCAGCAAGGATCACCTCTGGAATAAACCAATAATAGGCAAGCTCACTAAGAGGAGCTTTTGTTAATTTTTCCAAGATCGATTCCGATAAAGGACCTTGTAAAGCTAACAGTGCTGTCTGATCTGATGCATTGATTACCTCCACACGATACTCGTTGCTATTAGAAAACATCCACTCTAAATCTTTATTAATATTAGCTGCATTAATTACTAACAGATACTCTTCCTCATCCAATTTATAAATAAGTAAATCGTCCACTGTGCCACCATCCATGTAACACATAGGTGTGTATTGCACTTGGTTTTTCGAAAGACGTGAAACATCATTTGTAACTAATTTCTGCAAAAAAGCCAAAGCATCTGGCCCCTTTACAAAGACTTCACCCATATGAGACACATCAAATAAACCTGCTTTGTTTCTTACCCCTTGATGCTCTTCCTTGATGCCAGTATATTGTACTGGTAAAGACCATCCCCCAAAATCAATCATTCTGCCACCATATTTCACATGTGTTTCATATAGCGGCGTCTGCTGTACCAAGGTCATCCTTTACTCCTCCTAACTTTTTCATAATCATAAAAACGTTATCGCGCCTTTTTACCAATCAACCTAAGCACTGGGTTCACGTCATTATAAGCGTAGGTTAAATACTAATGGCACAGCGTTAATAATATGACCATAGTGCGATTTAAAAATAACAATATTCACTTAAAACTTATAAATTCTGATGCCATAATAAAAAACAGCAGACAGAGGCCAACATTCGTTGGCCTCTGTCTGCTGTACCTGAGAGAATGTCGAATCAATCGATTACCCCTTGGGTGCCGCATAGCGGTCTTTCCAGAGTTCCATTAGGATACGGTCCTTTTGCCTGAGAGTTTTTGCCTATTGCTCCTTCGGCGACTGTAATCAGTACTCTCCCACACCCCTCATATGGATCACGCTATGTAATTTTAATGTTTGATTATTCTTAATTTTCATTTTATAATTCTTATTTACTAAAGTCAATATCAACTCATTTTATTTTTAAGAAATACTATTCATGTCTAGCAAATATTACATATTGACTTTTGTTGTTAGATTCTACATGATTAACTTATCCTTCTTATGATAGGATATTAATTGCTGCCTGAAAAAATACTCATTAAAAAATATAGAGGTGACCATATGCCGATAAAAATTTTAGTAGCCGATGACGAACCCGCTATTTCCGAAGTAGTGAAACTATACTTAGAGCAAGAAGGTTTTATCGTTTACACAGCAGAAGATGGTGACTTGGCTCTTGCCATTGAAACAAAAGAGCAACCTGACTTACTAATTCTTGATGTTATGCTCCCTAAATTATCAGGTTGGGAAATTTGTCAAGCAGTCCAGCGTTCTGTGCCTGTTATATTTCTAACAGCTAAAAGTACTGAATCCGACAAGATAACCGGCTTTTCTCTAGGAGCAGATGACTATATTACCAAACCCTTCAGTCCCAAAGAACTAGTGGCGAGAATAAAAGCAGTACTGCGCCGCAGCGGCTTATTACAACAAAGCGGGGCAACATTAAATTTTGCACAGCTGTCCATAAATACTGCATCTCAAGGAGTAGAATGCAATGGACAGACAGCCTCCTTATCACCTAAAGAATTTGAACTCTTATTCTTTTTAGCTCGCCATCCTCAAATTGCTTTTTCCCGCGACCAACTGCTTACAAATATCTGGGGCTATGACTTTGGTGGCGATGACCGTACAGTAGATGCAACAATCAAACGCCTGCGTCAAAAATTACATAATCCAAATTATTCCTATATTCATACGGTGTGGGGTACAGGTTATAAATTTGAGGTGTTAGCCAAATGATACGTTCTCTCTTCAGCAAAATACTGCTGTCCCACATTGGAATCATCCTCATTAGTACAATCACACTAACGTTATTTATGTCATATCTAGTAAGATCCAGTGCCATTGATACAAAACGTCAAGATTTAATATTCAAAGGCCAATTCGTTATTGAACTGCTAAAGCCTAATATCTTAGCAGGTAATATTCCTTCTAATGAATCTCTTGATAAAATCAGCGAACTTGCGGGGGGAAGAATTTGGTTGATTAATGAAAAAGGTACTGTCCTTGCCGGACAGCCACCCAATAATTGGTCTAGGCGTTTTAAAGAAGACCGACAAAAATATACGGATTTATTTACTAATAGCCCCCAGTCCTGGATACGCCCCTCTTATCGGCGAGACCCATCCATCGTTGTCACCTTTGCCATACCAGAAGCACCAACACCCATTGTGCTTTGTTTAAATGCTCCTATTATAGGCGTAAACAAAACAGTAGCATCTTTGGAAAGAACATTGCTTTACTCCTTACTAGGCAGTCTCATTACCGCAATCATTGCGGGCTTTCTCATCGCCCGCAGCCTTACCAAACCTATTGCTAACATTAGTCAAGCTGCTAAAAATTTTGCTAATGGCAACTATGACAGCCGCACTACAGCAATAGGGAATACAGAGATTGGCCGTTTAGGACGCACCTTTAATACTATGGCAGATTCATTAACTGAAATCGAACAAAACCGTCGTAACTTTTTGGCTAATGTCTCCCATGAACTAAAAACCCCAGTTACCTCTATCCAAGCCTTATCAGAGACCATCCTAGACGGCTTAGCTCCTAAGCCTGAACAACAACAGCGCTATGTTGCTACGATCTTACATGAAAGTCAGCGTCTAGGCCGCTTAATTAGCGATTTGCTTGATTTGTCCCAATTAGAAGCAGACGAATTATCCATTGTCTGTGAAAAATTAAATTTGCAAACATGGTTACTTGCTGAATCAGATAAGCTGGAAACTCTACTTACACCTAAGCAGCTTACCCTGCAGATGGATATACCGGAGCAGTTGCCCCATATATGGTGTGATCCAGATCGCCTAGGGCAAGTATTTATCAATC
The DNA here is from genome assembly GCA_963526645.1 of uncultured Pelosinus sp. Lineage (GTDB taxonomy): Bacteria > Bacillota > Negativicutes > DSM-13327 > DSM-13327 > Pelosinus. The sequence continues at coordinate 19,359 of CAUROG010000018.1, forward strand.
TAATGACTAATGCGATTCGCTATTCCCCTGAGCAAGCTATTATTACCATTCGTTTATTGTCCACAAAACATCACGTTGAAATATCGGTTAGCGACCAAGGACCAGGTATATCTCCTGATGATTTACCCTATATATGGGATCGATTTTATCGAGTTGATAAATCGCGAGCGCGTAATTACGGAGGCACAGGCCTCGGGCTAGCAATTACTAAAAAATTAGCACAAGCCATGCAAGGTGATATTAAAGTAGATAGTCATGTTGATAAAGGCTCCACCTTTACCGTTATCCTTCCCATTGCGAAATAAGTGAGACTTGGTCCCGAGATAAAATGTCATATATTTGTCATATTTTTCTTGTATACTGACTTTAGCAGCCAATGGGGCTGACAATAGTTACAGGGGGAATCTGACATGAAAATCATAAGCAGAAAATCAATTGCGGCTATGGTTGCCGGTACTTTTATTATAGCAGGTGCTGCTAGTCCTTTCCTTGTCCAAGCGGCAGAGACAGAAAAAACACCTTCAGCATATCACCAAAAACAAGAAAGAAAGCAAATGAGTCCTGAGGCAGCAGCAAAAAAACTTTCAAATACTTTTGGAATTGAAGAGTCTGCCATATTGAATTATAACAACAACGGTATGAGCTTTAGGGACATTGGTAAAGCAGCATTTTTGGCTAAAGCTGGTGACAAATCCATAGATAGTGTCATTAGCCAAAAAACAGCAGATAATAACTGGAAAGATGTCGCTGAGTCTTTAGGTATCACAAAGGAACAAATAAAAGCTGCACATCAAGACATGGCAGCCAATCAGCTTAACAAAAGAACAGGTCTTGATAAAAAGACTGCCTTAAACCTACTCAAAGATGGCTACCACCCTCATGATATTGGAATGGCAAGCCAGTTAGCCAATGCTACCAAGAAACCAATAAAAGATGTACTCTCATTGAAGAAGATTAACAATACCTGGTCCGATGTAGCAAAAAAACTAGGCATTGATGCCGAAACATTTAAGAAGGACTTTAAAGGCATGGGCCATGGTCCTCATCATAAAGGACCACGTCACGAAGGTGGCGATCGTAGTTTCTAAACCTACTTCATCACAATCCGTAAATAAGTAGAATGCTATTGAGTCTTTCTAGCACCTAACCCTGTGTCCATGTTATTATAAGCGTAAGTAAAATGCTAATGGCGGAGCGTTAATAACATGGACACAGGGCACCTAAAAGTTACTAGATTCATCTAAAACCTATAACTTCAACTAATACCATGAAAAAAGACTTGGCTTATTATTGCCAAGTCTTTTCTTATTATATCGCTGCTTCCACTGTGCCAATAACATCACCACGGTGGTTTTTTAATACAGGAGGAAAGTATTCAATAAGCGTCTGATATTCAGTAGATGATAATAAATCTAATTTTTTTAATATGGCAATTCCCGCTGGAGTAATTGCACGAAAGCCCCCATCATCAATTTTAAAACTTATCCCCAGTCCATCTGGCACTGATGCGAGACAATACACTGATTCCGCCCCAATCTTAGCTAAGATACGCCCTTTCGTAACATTCATAAGTACAGTATCAAAACGCTTACTACCTGCCACCACTTGAGGATGAGCCAGCATAGCATCACGAATTAGACGTACTGCTGCTTCACGTCCGCCCCATTGACCTTCTTCCGGCTTAGCCAGACGAGCATAAGCCCATGCCATATTATACAAAGGTAAATAGAATACAGGTACACCACAACCATCAATACCTGTATCTACTTCTTCTTTTTTCAGATTAGCACTATCAGCAACAACCTGATGCATGATTTGCTGTACAGGGTGTTCTAATTCTGTGTATCCTTTAAAATCAATCTCAAACATCTGGGCAAGAGCCAGCATACCACTATGTTTTCCTGAGCAAGCATTATGCACTGCTTGATAAGGCAATTGCTGTACCATTAATTCTTTTGCTATTTTACTACTCATAGGCTTAGCGATCCCACATGCCAAAGCATCAACTGCTAAGCCAATCTTTTTTAGTAGACTGTATGCTAATTGGACATGCTCAGCCTCACCACTGTGGGAAGATACCATAAAAGCAATCTCTTCATTAGTTAAAGCAAATTTATCTATACCACCTTGCTCAATAAGAGGTAATACCTGGAATGGTTTAGCAGCAGATCGCCAAAACATGGACCTGTTTCCATCCCCAAACTCCCAGACCATCTTTCCAGTAATATCAACAACGGCGATATCAGCATGGTGCCTGCTTTCTACCTTGCCTCCCCGGGTATAATGCAATAGTACTTCACTCATAACCAAACACCTCCATATATTAGTTCTATTATAACGACCAAGCCATCCTATACCAATACCTAAGAAAAAAACTGAACACAAGGGCACAAAGAGAACTACATAAATTTTCACACCTACAATGTGTACCACGCTAGCAGTATTGTGTCTTTGTGGTTCGTAAGTATATAAACTCTATATACGGAAAAAGGGCAGGTTTGCACCTGCCCTTCAAGAACTAGGAACGAGAAATATATACTATTTTCGGTCCTGTTTGACTACTATCATCAACACTCTCACTCTTAGCAAGAGTTATCTTGTCTGTCTCTGATTTATCAGAAATCTTACCATTCGCTAACAGTTCTTCCAAGTCTGTAGCTTCCAGTGTTTCTTTTTCGATAAGAGCAGCAGCAATCAAATGAAGCTTATCAATATTTTCTAGCAACATTGCTTCCGTTTTATTGTAAGCACCTTCAATCAATCTACGTACCTCTTTATCAATGGAAGATGCTACCTCTTCACCGTAATTACGATCCCGAGAAATATCTCTTCCTAAAAAGACTTGTTGCTGTTGTTTATGTCCAAAAGTGATCGGTCCTAACTTCTCACTCATGCCATATTCCGTAATCATCTTACGGGACAAATCAGTAGCGCGTTCCAAATCATTCTGCGCACCAGTACTAATTTCCTTAAGAACAACAGCCTCAGCTACACGACCACCTAATAACACACTTAGTTGCTCTAGTAACTCTGTACGCGTAGCATAATAACGATCTTCTGTTGGCAACATCAACGTGTAACCACCAGCTCGTCCGCGGGGAATGATAGATACTTTATGTACAGGGTCCGTATTATCTAAGAGCATTCCAATTAAAGCATGACCTGCTTCATGATAAGCAGTGAGCTTTTTCTCACGTTCACTAATCACTTTACTTTTACGTTCTGGTCCTGCAACGACACGTTCAACAGACTCTTCCATTTCAGGCATGTCAATCCGCTTTTTGTTACGGCGCGCAGCTAAAAGAGCGGCCTCATTAACTAGATTGCTCAAATCCGCACCAGTAAAACCAGGTGTACGGCGTGCCAGCACATCAAGACTTACCTCTTTTGCTACAGGCTTACCTTTTGTGTGAACTTTTAAAATCTCCAGGCGCCCTTTTACATCAGGTTTATCAACGACTATCTGTCTATCAAAACGACCTGGACGGAGTAAGGCTGGATCAAGAATATCAGGACGGTTGGTAGCAGCAATGATAATAATTCCTTCATTGACACCAAATCCATCCATTTCTACTAATAGCTGATTTAATGTCTGTTCCCGCTCATCATGCCCACCACCAAGACCTGCACCACGCTGGCGTCCTACAGCATCAATTTCATCAATAAACACAATACAAGGTGCGCTTTTCTTGGCTTGTTCAAACAAATCCCGCACTCTTGAAGCACCAACACCAACAAACATTTCCACAAAATCAGAGCCGCTGATACTAAAGAAAGGTACTCCCGCTTCACCAGCAACTGCCCGCGCTAATAAAGTTTTACCTGTACCGGGAGGCCCGAATAACAATACTCCTTTGGGAATACGTGCCCCCAAATCATTAAACTTCTTAGGATGTTTTAGGAATTCCACCACTTCTTCTAATTCCTGTTTTGCTTCATCAGCACCGGCCATATCACCAAAAGTAACTTTAATTTTATCTTCGCCATGAAGCTTAGCTCGGCTTTTGCCAAAAGACATCACCCGATTTCCGCCGCCTTGTGTCTGCTGCATAATAAAGAACCATACCCCTATTAACAGCAACATGGGTAATATAGAAGAAAAAATTGTTGTCCACCAAGGTGGTTGAGGTGGTTGTTCAGCCTTAATATCTACATTTTTTTCCCGTAACGTATTAATAAGTGTAGGATCATTCGGCGTAATGGTAGTAAACTCTGTGCCGTCTATCAGCTTACCACGAATATCTTTATCGACAACCGTTACACTCTGAACCTTCTGTTCCTCAATTTGATGTAAAAATTGAGTATAGCTAATTTCCTGCTTATTCGTTGTACGTGAGGAATAATAATCAATTATTGAAATAGCAATGATGATAATCAACAAATAGAAACTTACATTTCGGAAAAATTTATTCAAAGTAGCCCTCCTCTCACTGAAGCACCAATGTTATTTTCCTGCCATGGGCATTATCATTTCCTTGGTCCCCATAGTGAAATATTATACCATCAAATCTAATAATTAACAATAAAGAAGACTTGATTCAGGTGGAGTTTTAACTCCTTTTGAATCTTAACCACCCTTATCCTTAGGACTTAGTACTCTCAGGCTCCCATTGCAGAAGATAGGAGCTTAGAGCGTTTTGGTCATCGGATAAACTTAGTCCTGATAAATTTCAGGTTTCAAGATACCAATAAAGGGTAAGTTCCGGTATTTCTCAGCATAATCAAGGCCATACCCTATTACGAAATGATCTGGTATTGTAAAACCATTATACGCAATATCCACATCCACCTTACGGCGGTCAGGCTTATTGAGAAGTGTACATATTTTAATGCTGGCTGGCTGGCGAGACTTAAGATTATCCACCAAATAATTCAGTGTCAAACCGGAGTCAATAATATCTTCTACTACTAGAACGTGCTTCCCTTCAACATTCTCATCAAGATCTTTCAAAATTCTTACCACGCCACTTGAACTGGTACCTGCCCCATAACTGGATACTGCCATAAAATCAATAGCTGCTGGAACTTTAATCGCTCTGGCTAAATCAGCCATAAACAATACGGCTCCACGTAATACCCCAATCATTAAAATTTCCTTGCCAGCATAATCAGCAGTAATTTCTGCTCCTATTTCTAAAATACGCTTCGCTAATTGCTCCTCACTAAGTAAAACTCTTTCTACATCATTAATCACTCTTGTTCCTCCTGTTTTATTATATATAATACACAATAAAAAAATGTAACCGATTACTATTTAATTATTTTTTATTGCATTTCCTGATACTTTTAACACCAAAAATCGTTTCGTCTTATCTGTACTATTGCCACGTTGGCTTTGACGATACCCCCCTATCCAAATGATAGTACCTTGAACATCACAAATGATAGGGATCGAATCTCTCAATTCCCTAGAAACTTTTTCGTCAATAAAATAATCCTTTACCTTTTTGCTTCCCTTAAAGCCAAGAGGCTGAAAACAATCGCCACTATGACGGCTGCGCACAAATAATGGTAAGGACAACTTATCCACATCGAAAACAGCTATATTGGCCTGACTTTTAGTTCGTGTGTCAGTTATTTCTGCAATGATCTGTATGCCCAGCTCACTAATTTGGGTGATACCGGGAATAAGTAGTTCCTGTCCAGAGTACTCAACCCTTTTTTGTAAAAATAAAGGTTTTTCTCCTATGTATAGTCCATCATAAGTTTTATGAATTGTCAAGCCACCGGGTAACTGCAAAATACTTCCTACTCGCCCATTAAAAAGCATCCCTATCAAAGTTTCCACATGATAAAAGCTTATTCCTCTTAGTGAGCCTTGTTTTTTTTCAATCGCCAGACGAAATATTTCACGTATGACGGCAATATGCACAGATTTCAACTGCTCTGCCATAATAAATAAGCTATTTTCCTGTTCTTTTATAACCTGCATCCATATATTCTTAGCTGTATGCTGAATAAAATTATGTTCATCTCCAACAATGGTTGCCGTTCTACATAAACAATCTTTAACAGCACTATTATACTGTTTTTCCAGCTCAGGTAAAAGATGCATTCGGATACGATTGCGCAGATAATTCATTTCAAAATTAGAGCTATCAAATTTAGGTTCTAACTGCTCCTTCTTACAATAAGCAATAATATCAGCGCGACTGACGGATAACAAGGGCCTAATAATATCACCATTTACCGGCTGTATTCCTCGTATTCCTGAACTGCCCGCCCCACGGAGCATATTCATTAATACAGTTTCTGCCTGATCATCCCGATGATGTCCTGTCGCAATCTTGGCACCACCAAACTCCTTAGCGATTTGCCGCAAATACTGATAGCGCACTACCCGAGCAGCCTCTTCCCCTGACATACCTGTTTCCTTGATAAATTGGGGTACATCAATCGCCTTATGATAACATATAAGATTGCGTTTGGCACAAAAATCGACTACAAAAGCCGCCTCCATAGCTGATTCTTCCCCACGCAACATATGGTCTACATGAGCGACAATAATGCTAATATTATATTCTAAACGAAATGCAGCAAGGATATGTAACAAGGCTAAAGAATCTGGCCCACCTGAGCAAGCCACTATGATTGTATCCCCTTGATCCAGTAACTTATGCTTATCTATCCACGTTCTAACTTTTTCTAACATCGGTGCCACGACTCTCCAAATCATAATTTTTTACTAACTGAAAAATAGTAGAACTGACGAAAATACCAAAGGCAATCGCCCCAGCAGTTAATATGGTCTGCATTCCTTTAGCCACACCATCTACATAATGACCTTCTACCATATACAGCATAGTCATATAAGCATCTCCCCCTGGGACTAAAGGAATAAATCCTGGGATGATAAAAATAGTTGCTGGTTTTTTAAGTACCCGAGCGAAAATTTCTGACATGATTCCGATTGCTATACTAGCAAGAAAATCAGCGAATATCCCTGTGCCACCAAGTCTCATAGTATTATACATAATCAGCCAAGCCACTACTCCCACAAAACTGACATATGCTAATAGATTACGAGGAATACGATATAATATGCCCACAGATATTGAAATTAAAAGTACCGCCATTATTTTCAATACCAACATAATCTCACCTCATTATACCTTAAGAGATAATACAATCACTACACCCATAGCCACTGCTACAGCTGTCAGTGCGGCTTCTAACCCTCGTGATAAGCCGCTTAACAAATCCCCAGCAATCACATCACGTATGGCATTGGTAATAGCCATCCCAGGAACTAAAGGCATAATACCACCAATGATGACTGCATCCGGTCTTAAATGCGGCCATAAAGAATGTAGAAGAATACCGCAAAAAGCAACTGCCATACCCCCGAGAAATTCAAAGGTAAACTGTACACCATGTAATTTCGATATCACATGAGCAATATAGCGCACCATCATGGCTGCTACAAAAGCTGCTGCCGTCTCAATGAAAAGAGCATTTTGTAGAACTGCCGTCCCTCCACCGATAGCTCCTGAAGCGAGCATAGATGGTAGCAATGAAAATCCAGTACGTTCTTTACTAATACTCTCTAAGATGTTCTTAGCATCCTCATAACCCATACGCTGAGCTACTAGGCTTCGTGATAACTCATTTACTTTTGAAATTCGATCAAGGTTAATGGTACGATCACGTACTCGCCGCATAGCAGTTAAAGTACAACCGGCTTCGTCTGTTACAGTCAAAAAAACACCAGTAGGAATGACAAAACACTCCACAGCCCTAGCACCACAAGCTTTGGCCATATGCTCCATGGTCGCTTCTATTCGATAGGTTTCTGCCCCATTTTTAAGCATAACCTCACCCGCTATCCCTGCTAAGGAAACCATTTGCTCCAACGAGATTGCCACCTACGCACACCGCCTAACCTATTTTTACCCTTTATTCTCTTGCTCTATTATATTCTCCTGCAATTACAATAAAAATAACCCAGGATACACCTGAGTTATTCTGGATTACTTATCACTATTCAGAAGACCGAGAAATTTTTGCTACCATAACTGTCATATCATCATGTACACGATTGCCAGACATCAGTAACGCCTGGGCTAAAATTTGTTCAGCCAATGCTTGTGGTTTCGTATTTACCCCACGTCGTAAAAAATTGGCTAACCAGTTTTCCTTATCTAAGCTACTTTGGGGAACATCCACAATCCCATCACTAACCATAACAATAAAGTCACCATCGACTACCACAGCCTTTATTGGCTCAATTTCAATTTGCTGTAAAATACCAATTGGCAAAGAAGAGGATTTGATGGTCAGGACTTCCCTGACCCTCTTAATGAAACTAGGTGCTGATCCAATCTTTAAAAATTCACTTTCTCCTGAATACGTATCAATTACTACCATATCAAGGGTAACAAAAGATTCTTCCTGAGTCCGTAATAGCAGCATAGAGTTCACAGTCTTCACAGCTATATCAATATCAAAACCAACTAACAATAACTTTTGTAAAAACTTGATTGCCATGGCACTCCCTAAAGCGGCCTGCTTGCCGCTCCCCATGCCATCACTAAGTATCAGCGCCACTTTTCCTTTATATAAAGGGGTGACAGTACAAGTATCACCACATACCCCTTGTCCCTCTTTTGCAAAACTAGCCATCCCCGTCTCCACCTGAAACCGTTTAGCTATTTTCATGGATAAGGCACACTTCTTTTTCTTACTCTCATCACCACACTCTGCACGCAGTATTAACTTTTCTTTCATGACACTAGATGCTAAGGGCAAGATCGTATTTACACACTCCCGTTTGCCATTACATGGATTTTTATTAACTTCTACTACAGCTCCCCCTTGCTGCCCCGCTACTCTCACTCCTGTAAGAGAACATGTAAGCATAGCAGCTTTTTCTTGTAACACTAAGGCTAGATGCTTATCAGAATGCTCCACTTTGCCAATTTCATAAGCTAAGTTACCAATAATTACACTAGTAGCCTTCATTTGTTCTGTAACAATTTGCCTTTGCTCTATCATTCTTTTTTGCCAAAAGGTAGCTGCAATATTTCGCTCTGATACCAATCCTATAGTCTCTAACAATTCCTTTCTTCTGATACAATTTTCTTTAAATACTTGTGGCATCTTGCTAGAAGGCGTGGATTTTATCTCAGTTTGCCCCAATAGCTCTAAGATACCATGATAAGTTCGATAAAAATCAGCCTCCCAGCACTGAGGTCTTTTGCTACAATCCACACATAGCTGTTCTCCTACAGCAGATAAGGTCCTAGCTAACTCATCATCCTGAATCTTCCCTTTCGTATCTTCAACCATACTGCTAAAAGTTCCAGCCAAATCATCAAATACCTCTGCAATATTATTAATTTTAGATACAGCTTCCTGCAGATGAAGATAATTATTTACAATGGGTGGAGCAGAAGAAAAAGCAATATCACACCAATTCGCTAATCCTTTGCTAGGTACTAAAACAAATAAACCACCTGCTATCGCACATTCACTTAATATCCTCAATAATTGTTGATCCTGCCCAAAATATAATATAGTAATGGCACTTCCCAATATAAAACCTAATATTACAGCAAATTTTCCCAATCCCCGGAAAGCTCCCGCTAAAACACCCGCCACCGCATATATAGATACCGCCAGCGTTGCATTTCCATCACTTAACCCTATGATCAGACCAACCACAACGCCCACGCAAGCGCCAAACCCTGGTCCACCAGCAAGAGACATAGCCATAATTAATAAACAGCCAGCCATATTACGAATACTATAATCAAGCACCATAGTATTACCTAGCCCAGCCACTGCAATCGCCAACAGCAAAATCATACAGCTAAGACGTTCACTTGTGACATGTTGTTGTGAATGGATGGATTGTCTCTGCACTAGCAGCGGCACACCATACATAAAAATATAGGATAAGACCAAGCAAGTTCCAGCATCAAATAGCACTAATAAAAAACTATATAAAGTGGGTTGTCCAAACGCACTCACTATCAAACCGCTGCATAGGACAGAACAAAATACCAGTAAAGGTACAGCCAGTATTTTTTTATGCATACGTGTAAGTTTATCTACCCACAAAAAATATAAGAGCATAGTTACAATATAAGTGCCAGCCTCTGCATAATATCCTCCAGATATGACTCCTGCAATGCTCCATAGCCCTACCATTAAAGCCCGTTTTTTCTGTAGTTGTGCAATAGCTGCAAAAAAGGCCAGCCCTATAGGCGCAATATCTCCCATGATAGTAACTCGTCCCAATAAAAAAGATAAAATATTGATAAACCAATTTTCGTTATAAAAGGCAGACAACAACATGCTATACCATTTGTAAAAAATAGTTTTAAAGGGCAATCGTCGAGGTGGCTGTTTCTTATCAATTATTGGCTGATGTACATCTAGTATTTCATTTGGCAAGGTAATAACAGTTACTTTTGGCATAATCATTCACCTCTATTCATATAATACCAACAAGAGGTAATCCACCTCTTATCAAATACATTGGCCGTATTATCATTTTACATATATTGGCATTCATTCTTTGTCTGAATAAGTCAGGCAAGAAACAAAAATTCCGACAAAAAATAGAGTAAAACAAAAAAAAACACCTGGCAAATATACTGTCAGATGTTTTTTAGCTTTATATGGCTATATTTTTTGTCGAGTTTCAAGGAAAAGATATACAAATAATAGGGAAACTTATTCTTTATATCAAAAAGAGCATTTCATTAAGAAATGCTCTGATGAACTATTACTGTGAACGAGCAGCACCACGTCCGCCACGTTTGGATTCTGTATTACGTTTTAAATCCCCAAGACGTTCATCACTATCTTTTAAGAATTTAGTCAACTTGTCTTCAAAGGACGGCGCATTCACTTTCCCAAAACGCCGATTATCATTGGCTGGTGCTCTCCTAGGAATGGGACTAGGAGCTGGACTTGGACTTGGCGGTTGAAGTTGTTTAATGGACAACCCTATTTTTCCGCGTTCGTCAACCGACAAAACCTTAACTTTTACCGTATCTTGCTCTTTCAGGAAATCCTTCACATCACGAACATATACATCAGCAACTTCCGAGATATGAATAAGACCTACTTTTCCTCCAGGCAATTCAACAAATGCTCCGAAATTTGTAATACCTGTCACAACGCCCTCAACCACACTGCCAACTTCAATGGACATACTAATCAAACTTCCCCCTTAAAAAACTATGTTTTTCATCCATATTATAACCTTGACACTGAAAAGGTGTCAAGAAAAGCCGCTATAAATTATTTTTATCCGCTGAAATATACGGAATCTCTCCTGGTTTAACTAAACCAAGTTCTTCACGAGCCAATTTTTCCACATATTTGGGGTCATGCAATGCCTTACGTTCGGCTTGTAGTGCAGCATTAGTCTTCTGCAATTGTTGAAGTTGCATCTCTGCGGCTTGGGCTTCACGGCGAATGGAAGATAACTGACCCTGCTGACCAACAGCCAAGTAAATAAAATAACTACACAATACAACAAGAAATATTTTAAACCACTTCACACGATACTTCCGCCTCTGCATTCACTACACCACCACAAATAAAAAATAATATTGCATATAAAACACTTGTATTCGCCAGTTGTTGAATGCATTCCTCTTTTTGGAGCATACTTATTATATTTTTTTCTCATCAATAGGCGGTTTTGGATATCTAACATAATACCATCTTATCATTGTACTACTAATAAATCGAAAGGGCCAACTTATTATTCTTAAACACACTACCACAGGTCTGATCACAAACAAAATGAAACTCTTTTTTATTAAAGTCACTATACCTTTTATCAGTTTGATAATAGCAGAGAATAAGCGAATTACATATAAACTTAAGAAACGATAATATAAACCAACACCGCTTATAATCCCCAAGAATACATAAAACCTAAGTTCCCCCCAATTACTTATCACTAAAGCAATAAACACAATGACAGTAGCTATTAACCAATACAGTAAATCTGTAACCCATGTCACCAAAACCTTCGATCTAAAAGTACCACGTAATACTCGATAACAGTCAAATACTACTCCTAATGTGATACCCGTTGCAATGGTGGTTAAAAAAGTGGACAACTGACTATCCATTTGCATTGCCTCACCTCCAGCGCCACGAATGATAATATTGATGCAATTCTCTTGCGATGCATATAAGCCCTAACAGAGTAATCATGCTCCACCAACCTATAGCAGTACGGATATTGTTCCACTGCTCTGCCGTAAAAATAGTATAAGGCATAGAATAAGAGGACAACTCATACCAATAACCAATTACACGGTTAACATAAGTGATTGTTTCATCATAGGGTGGTATACCTCCATACTTATCCACTGACCCCGGGCCAGCATTGTAAGCAGCCAAAGCCAAGACCATATTGCCTTTATATTTATCTAACATTTGACTAAGATACATGGTGCCAATACCAATATTAAGTTCCTCATTATAATAACACTGGGTGGTACACTCTCCTAGGTGGCGGCCAGCACATATATTACGCTGCTTATTAACATGCCGCCATGTATCAGGTATAATTTGCATTAATCCATAAGCCCCTGCTGGCGAGCGGGCCCGAGATTGGAAAGAACTCTCTGCCTGAATAAGACTAGCAACGATTTGCCCATTTATACCAACTTGGCGAGCATGACGGTTGATAATATCTCCATAAGGTACCTTAGTATCAACATCTGCTATGACATACGCTTTCTCATTAAATGTATCCCAAGTCCGATTATGTACCGCAGCAATTCCATAGCCAATGATATTATAAAGGACTAATTGAATAACAAATACAATCAAGCTGATATGCCATATGGTCAATAATCTCCGCCCCAAGACAATACTCCTTTCACCCAGAATATAAAATACAAAAGCGCGATACGCAACACAAAAAACGCAAGATAGTGCTGCATTCGCGCACCGCAATGGCGGAATATACTTATTATTAAAAAAGCGGTTTGAAACGCGACGGCACAAAAGCCGCTTGCGCGGACACGAAGGAATTCCTAAAGACGTCTTCGTGTTCTTCGTACATCTTTGCAACTTCGCGTTTCCACGTTTTTCTCCAAAAAACTTATTAATCCTAACAGTATAAGAAAAGACTTGGCTTACGCCAAGCCCTTAGCATCCTTACTTACCTCTACTAGGAATTATTATTTCAAAAATCTTTCTAACAAGCCTTTTTTATTGTGAGAAGTGTCATCATAAGAAATATTTTTTATCAGCCCCTCTACAATAATATTACTTTTATCCAGATTTAACTGTTTAATATTTAACCCCTCTCCTTTTACAATTAGCACCCCCTGTTCTGTTTCCATAATGACTTCCTTTTCATCATAGCTCCCTAAAGTGAGCACTCCATCAATTGTCATCTCTTCACGATCAACCAATATAATCTGATGTCGCCAAGCAGGTGTTTTATTATCTATCGTCATAGAAACTCCTCCCTTATGCTAACTTTTTAATGTATGTATATGCCCTCCATTGGAAAAATAGTACATATAGAATAATATGGGCATACTAAAAAAGTATATTGTCAAAGGAGCATCTTTATGAATATAGATCAATCCTACCTCTATTACATATGGCAAAAACTAGCATTCCAAATCGTGCATACTACCACGATATGGGGTTTGTTAGTCTTCTTTCTTACTGCTGGTGCATCATGGCATCTTGGAAATCTTTTGGATAAACATAATGAGCGGGCTCGTGAAGCCAATATGGCCCGTAAGACAGCAATCGGCTATACTGCTACCGCCCTTGTATTATGGTTATTTAGCTTTATTATGAGTTAGATTACTGTTAAATCGTCACCACAAGCTGACCTTACTTGTGATTCCCAACACTTTCAATAAACACATTAACAGATACTATCAAAGATGTCTTCGGAAAAACTTCATCATCCCAATGATCTTTGACTTCTTCCCAAACTAAGGGTTCAAAGGCTTCTAATTTTTTTCCTACAGGAATAGCATCTACTTTTAAACTTTGGTAGGTATGATGGGTATATAATATATTCCTTTTTACGGCTTCCGCCACTAATTTCTCCAGTTTTTGTATGTCTTCTTCTTCTATCGTATCATGCTGAAGCCTGCACTGCATTTCACCAATATTACCTTTCATCACAATATCTAATGTAAAATAAATAGTACCTTTATCTACATGAGCTGTTAGCTTTGTATCATGACTAAAAAGTTCAAAAGCTAACACTTTTTCAGGATGCATTGGACACTCAAAGGTAATGATGGCAGATTTTTCAATACCATTGATCAGCTTGCCGCCTTGAGTGACATACTCATCTACATAATCAATAAATTTTTCATCTTTAAAGATAGCCGCCCCCCCCAGCTTCACCACATTATCCATTAATTCAATCCGCGGTATCAGAACTCTTTGTTGGTTATCTCGGTATTTGGAAATACTCCCCAAGTCAGTTTGCCATCCTGGAGCATGAGAATTTTTTCCATACTGCCTCAGGCTATTAGTTATAAACATACCGCTGGGTTCACCGGTAGGGGGATTGTATTCCAACAGAGGTCTCGCTTCTCCATGAGTGATTACCACTTTTGTAAGCCAACGTATTTCCTCATTTCTATAAAAAAAATCAAGCAAAGGCTGTAGCCCCCCCTGTCTAACAGCAGCATCGCTGAGCACAATGGTTTGCAGATGTTGAAATGTCAACCTCTTATTGGATTGCCCCACCAGATCCCAAATCATTTCACGCATTGACTCACCCGTAGTAGAAATGATACGGGTTGCTGTTTTTCCTCTGCTCGATTCTTCAGTATTCTTGGGAGGTATTAACTGTAAGAGCTGAAGACTAAGACGATACCTTTTACTTCTATGCGGCTGAACAAAGCTCTCAATACGGGCAACCTCTTCTCCCTGCCCAGGGCCTAGCCCCTCATCCGCTTTATCAATAGCCACTGCAAGAACGAAATTACTTTCTTGCAATTCATGACTGTCCCAACAACCACTAAGGCATACACTAATTGTCAGAGTCAGAATACAGAAAGTCCAACGTTTGCAAGCCCTACTCCCAATTAAGCACCTGATGTCAGTTAACAATATTCTCATCACCTCTCAATTAGGAAACATTAGGAATTCCTAATCATTTTGACTCCAATTCCTCTTTCAAGTTCTACCATTCCCTATTCTTACTTGTGACTTCCAATCTTCTCGATGGTAATATTGACGGAAACAATCAAGGGAATAGAAGGATATAGTTCATCCCATTGGTCTTTTACTTGTTCCCAAACAACAGGTTCATAGGCCTTCATTTTAGCAGCAAATTTACTAAGGCAATCTGCTCTCATTTCTTTTTTGAAAAAATGATCTGCATATAGCACATTATGTTTAATCTCCTGTGCAAATGCTACTTCTAACTTACGAATATATTGTGGATCCAACGTATTATCCTCTCTATTTAGGCTCTGGATCTCTCCTAGATTTCCATACATATTAATATCCAAGGTAAAGTAAATTTTACCATCTTTTATATGAGGCATGAGTCTAGTATCATTGCGAAACATTTCGAATACGATTTGCTGCCCAGGATGATCAGGACATTCTGCAGCAATAACGGCTGACTCTTCGGCTCCGTACATAAGTACCAAGCCAGCTGTAGTGTATTCATCAGCATAACCGATAAATTGATCTTTTTTAAATACTGCTGATCCGCCTAGTTTTACTACCTTATCAGCTATTTCGATTCGAGGTAAAAGGACATTACTATTCGTATCAAAATACCGAATTGTATATCCTAAATCAGTACGAGCTCCAGATACATGATTATTGCGGGCGTGCATGCGTATGAGATCGGCTAAAAATATGCCGCCAGCTACCTTCGATGGCGGGTTATATTCCAATAAAGATCGAGCTGTCCCTGAAGTAATATAGGTTTTAATACGCGAACGCATTTCAGAATCTCGCTTAAAAAAGTCTAAGATTTCAGCCAATCCTGCTTGTTTTACTACAGCTTCGCTAATAATAATTACCTGTACATGTTCAAACCACAAGCTTTTACTGGACTGACCTAACATATCTCTAATCATTTGAAAAAAAGATTCACCCGTATTTGAGATAACATAGGTCCTAGATTCTTCCTTTTCCTCTCCGCCCGGAGCAAACTTATATAGCTGTAAGCTTAAACGATAGCGTTTTGTACCATGAGGTTGGACAAAAGTTTCTATTTGTTTCACTTTATTGGCTTGCTCTGGATCTAAGTCTGGTTTTAATCCAGCATCCGCAGTATCAATAGCCACCCCCAACACAAAATTACGCTCCTGTAGTTCTCGCCTATCCCAACATCCAGCTATCAGCAAACATAAACATAGTACTAGTATACAGCTCATAACTCTTTCCTTAGACACAGCCTGTCCCTGCCTTCCTTTTTTGCCACCAGGAGAGTGAAAGTGCTATGGGCACTACAGCAAAAGAAAAACCCAGTCCAATCCAGAGAGTAAATTTGCTCACCATATCATACAGCTGCTGATTATCAAGAAGTATAGAGCCCACATATATCATTGGCACCAATAGTAATACCCAGGGACGATGGTCAGCATGATGCCAATGCCTCATACATACCTCTCCCATAAAAAACATCATGGCAGCCAACGTATCAAATACCACCGGTATCCAAGTTATTAGTAAATAATTCTCCAGACGTTCAATAAATGTTCCAGGTAGTTCCACACTACGAATAACAACTAATGCTGGATATAATAAGTTCTTAGCACCCTCTACGGACATTACTCCAATAATAATAACGATAATCAGCAGAAATAGCAGACTCAAGCAGCCAAATGATCCACCTATGATTTTAACTAAGCTGCTAAGCTTAACTTGCTGATAGACTAATGGCATAAGCAGCAAAACACATTCATAACCAGCATACATATTCCAAGAAAAAATCCCACCGTTTATCACTGCTTTTATATTGACTGGCCATAGAGGAAGCAGATACTCTGGCTGAAAATTTAGCATACTGGTCATCCATACTAGTATCAGTATGCTGTATGCTACAAAAAACATGAACTGCTGTATTCGCAGGAGAGTTCCAAAATCCTGCAGTGCGCAATAGGTGCATAACGCCAGCAACGCTAAGATTATAACTTCTGGCGGTGTCCTATCAAACATATAAAAACTAATAACTTTCCCCATACCATAGAAGATCTGGATTACCTGCAAAAAAAACAGCATATTAAACCAATAAACTACAATGCTTCCGCCTACCTTACCAAAGAGCCGTGGCGCATATTCCACTAATGTATCATCCGGATACTGTTTGGCCAAAATAAGCATTAAGCAAACAGCGCCATAAAATAGCACTCCACCAATTAATACACTTAACCATGCTCCATGCCCAGCTTTTTCAATAAATTCGCGAGGAGTCAGCATAATCTGAGCCCCTACACAAGTTACAAAGACTATAATGGCCAGTTGCCATGCTGAAATATATGATTTAGCTTCCAGATTGGCCATCACTCTCACCTATCCTTGTCTGATCTTGGGCGCCAAATTCTTTAGGCCTTTTTTTCAATATCGGGGCCGGCAACCTCACCAAACTATCATTCCACTGTGCCAAGAGATCAATATTAAATGCTGCCAGATAGGATTCACCAAAGCTTCGTAAAGAACATAAATGGATTGTCACTGCTAACACTCCCAGTATGACGCCATACAACCCCAATGTGGAGGCCAAAATCAGCATAGGTACTCTCACCCAGCGCAGTGCCATACTGAAGGGATAGGAGGGCATCGAGTAAGAAGCAATGGCTGTAGTGGCAACTACTACTACTAACAAAGGATTGATAAGCCCAGCCTGCACAACGGTATTACCAATAACAAAAGCACCAAGCATAGTTGCAGAACCAGCCAATTTTTGGGGCAGGCGTATGATTGACTCCTGAAATAATTCTAGTAATATCTCCATCATAATCGCTTCCAAAATAGAGGGAAAAGGAGTACGGGCTCTAAGTTCAGCTATAGATATAGCCATCGTGGTAGGCAGCATACCTGGATGGAAGGAAACGACAGCAACATATATGGCTGGCAGATAAATGGCTAAAAAAGCCGCTACGCTCCGAGTAATGCGGACTAAAGTAGCGACTACGGGTTGTATGGTATAGTCATCAGCAGTCTGCATTAAGACATTATACGTGCAAGGAATCAGTATGGAAACAGGGGTACCATCCACCATAATACCTATCCGACCCTCATATAAGGCAGCTAATACTTTATCAGGTCTCTCTGTTGACTGGGTTTGGGGAAAGGGGGACCAAGGATGATCTACTAAAAACTCTTCCACTGGCGTAGCGGCTAATATTTTATCTATTTTGATCAATCCCAGTCGGCGTTCTACCTCTTCTAATAAACCCGGTTTTACCAAATTAGCAATATACAATATCCCAATGGATGTTTTAGTCCTTTCGCCTAATTGCAGTACCCGTATTTTCAAATTGGTGTCCCGAGTCCGGCGGCGTATTAGTACAATATTGTCAGTTATTGTTTCATTAAAAGCTTCATTAGGCCCCTGCAAAACAGATTCATTATTAGCTTCGGTTATACTACGCTTTGTATATTTTACAACAGCGATACTCAATACTTCAGCAAGACCATCGATCAATAAAAGGGCATTACCTGTCATGACTGTATCAATAGCCATACTGGCTTTCGTCACTATAGTAACAGCAGCAGCATCTAAAATACATTCAGAAATATGCTTCATATCAATTAAACGATTTGATATATTACTTGAATTGGCATTAGTCAGATCAGTCTGATGCATCAATGGTTTAAGAACGCTTCTTTCTAATTTTCCAGTATCGGCCATACCTTCTATATAAATAAGTAAAGCTTTATGCTCTCCTGTATCAAATTTACGAAATTCAATATCACCGCAATCCCTAAACACGACTCGGAGCAATTGTTCATTTTCAGCCAATATTGAGGTAAAAATAAAAGGTTCATTGGAAGGGGCTGCCACTTGGCGCAGTCGAGCAATAATTTGTCCAATATCTTCACCAAGTTTAGCACTTTTCGTAGTAAGCTGCTGTAATTGGGACAATTTTTTCTTAGCCTGCTTTAAAGAAGCTTCTGGCATGTCATCCGACAATTTCATAACCTTACGACATTTTACTTTTCCCACTACACTCCCCCCTCTCCTGTAATTAGTATTTTCTACATATTAGGCCTTTTTTATACTAAAAAATCATATCTCTTACATTTATATAAAAAAATGCTATATACTTTCTAGCTTAACAAGAAAAGACTTGGCTTGGGCCAAGTCTTAAAAATACAGGCAGAAATCAGGTCTTTTCCTAATTCCAACGTTTTTCAATAGTTACATCTTTAAAATAGTGCCCAATAATCTCTTCTGGTTTCTTACCCATAGTAGTCAATTTATTAGCGCCCCATTGGGATACACCTACACCATGACCATATCCTTTACCAGTGAAAATTACATTATCACCACTCACTTCTACCTTATCAAGTAGCATGGACTTGAGCTTCGTACTATCAAGACCAACCCGTATCTCCGGTCCCGATACTTCTATATTTTTATTAATTAACATAGTCATTGTACGACCTGAAGGTCCCTTCTTATTCATCTCAACACTGTCAATGCTAGTAACTGTCTTGCCCATCTTTGTTAGTACATCCATTAATTCTTTTTTTGTAAATAAGGCTTTCCAATTTTGCACATCAGCAGGTGCTAAATCATCAGGAGATGTTACTGATTCAATATAAGGAGGCTCATCCTCTTTATAATTCAGCCCTTCTTTAGCAGTTGCTGTTATCCCACCTGCAGAAGCATGAAACCAAGCTTGAATCGGTTTACCTTGATAAGTAATTACCATGCCTCTCGTCATTTCAACAGCCTTTTTTACATTATCATTAACGGCCTTCCCATTATAGGCTTGAAATTCTTTAATGTCTGTAGATGCTTGTGTTCCTCGTGCTGGAACTCCCCCCTTTTCATCCATTGCCTGTAGAGTAAAGGTTCTCGCTAATATAGCTTGTACTGCTAAAGCTTCAACTGGCCAATCATTTTTCATTTCTCCTGCAACCACGCCAGCGATATAGTCTTCCATTTTCATGTTTTTCTTTTCACCTGTTTCATGCATAAATACCAGAATTTCAGGCTCATTTCCTTCAACTGCTTGCTTTTGTGGTGCTGTTGGAGTCTGCTCCGGTTTCGACTGAGGACTGTTCATAGAACATCCACTCACCGTAAAGACGATTGCTATTACCAACGCCATCATTACATACCATCTTTTATTATACATTTGCCTTTTTACCTCCTTACTGATTTATCCGATGAGTAAGTCGATCAATGCCCCCTATCTTCTACAAGTGGGAGCCTGCTAGCAACCAAGTCAGGCGGATAAGTACGACTACAATTCAGACGAAGTTAAAACTCCACCTGAATCATGTCTCCTTATCATTAGTATGGTCTAAAAACCTAAATACATTCATTGCCCAATATTCATAATTCGAAAAATTGGCAAGGCTATACAGATAATAATCAGCAAAAATACACCAACCGCGCCTGAAATATTTTCATTTTTCCATAACCACTGAGAGAAGGTATACCCATGGAAGCCAGACAATATGGCTACCGCCAAAAACAAATAGTCCATTTTTACTTCCCTTTTCATAAGTCTTATTTTACAGGATAGGTTCGTATCATTAACCCTGTTCGACGAATTCTTGTTTGGATTGCAACGTTTACTTTTGATTGACTATATTCTTCTAACCACGGATATTGCAAATACTCTTGATATTTTGAAAATGATGGTCTTATGTAGTAGCCAAAGCCTGCCACATCAGATCCTAATTCTTGAGTATGTTGAATCATGCTTACCATTTCTTGCTGTAATACCTTGTTTATCTGCTCTTCAAGCAATTTGAGGTAACTTTCCTGCTCATAATTAATTCCTGAAGAGAGGTTCGTAATTTCACCCTCTAACAATATTTTCACACTCATGGCTGGGTGACCATCTTCCAAAATCACATTAATTTGGGGCTTAGACCCCAATCGCAAATTAACAATTAAAACATGCTTTGGTTCAAGAGGATCTTCTATCGATAAAAATCCATGATTATATTCTCCTAATAACATTGCCAACATGCGTGTTTCCGTAGTACTAAGCGTACCCACCATCTTATCTCCCTTAAAAATGGCCGTACCAGCAAACTCAATAGGATTACCGCCTTGAAGTGGTATATTCCCAGCAATATAGCCACCGACCTTGCCACCAGAAACCTTTGGAGTAGATATTTCTCCTTTACCTGAGAGAGAACTAAGATCTACTAATGTTGCATATGGTTGAGCACTATTACTTCTTAGCCTTGTATAGAACTGATGAAAGCTGGTGCGCAAATAGTATCCAGTTTCCACTCCTGAATCAAGCATGGTTTCAAAATACTTTGACGCTGATATATTAAAACTAGGTTTATTCCCCTCTAGAAACTCTCTCGCTGTACCTATAGCAACTAAAACAAACATGGACCCACGGTACTCCCGATAACGCGTCAGTGTTCCCCATATGCTGGCCATTCCTATACGAGCGACTTCTTGCCCCACCACTAATACTTTCACATGGGACAAGGATGGCACTAATGATGTGGTTGATTTTAGTAAATTAAGAGACTCTGCTATGGTTACAGCTGAATTAGTTATTAAAACCGTATCTTTTTCACCCTCTCCCTTATTACCCTCCACGTTTGGCTTGGCTATCAGGTATGTCACTTTGATCATATTCTCTTCTTCTTCTTCTTCTGCTGCTTTATCAATACCGATTGCAACAATATAAGCGACTTCTTCACTTTCTCTTGCTCCATTACATCCGGAAAGCAGTACCCCTATACTTAATAAAATAATCCCTACTATTAGACGGATGTACACATTCTTTTCCTCCTCTTCTTCCACCATGTCATGACAAACAGTAAGGTAGGAAATATATAAATACCCACATCAAATAAAACAATTAATTGTTGATCTACCTGGAGAGCATAGCCAATATCAGGAGGCATCATTGCCATATTTGCGATTAATATCGTTCCTAATGGTACGATCGGTCTTAATGTGGGCAGTTTTAATAAGACAGCAATAAGATATAAGCCAATATATAGACTGCCTGCAACGGCTAATAAACCAATTATTACCCATACGATAATAAATAAAGCTTCGATTCTTTGAATATACTGATTCAGATAAACCAACCGTGCTAATTCAAAAAGTGGTATCGTCTTTTCTGCACCAACAGCATTACCAAAAACCATAGTATAGACAAGAATAAAGCTGATGCGCAAAACACCGGAATAACTCAGAGCATAGATAGCCGCTTTTTTAATGGTGCGTGCATTTTGAAAGGCTGGTGCTAAAAAAATTAATGACAAAATACCTACATTATATCCTGCCCCCTTAATGCCTGTCTGTACAGCCTGCATAATACCATTACCTTGCCAAGGAGTAAGATTATATACAATATAAAAAGGTATTAGTAGAAGCAATACAATTATGATTCCTGCCATAGAAAAAGGGATTACAATAGAACTGGTCCGCGTCAAAGTCTCAATCCCTAAGTAGCATAGGATTCCTGCAGACACTGCATACCAGATAATTACTAATTGAAACTCTACCTGAGGCAGGGCTGTCAGCAACGTATATTCTGAATATAATCGTAAAATGAGAGAGGCATTGCTCAAAAACATTACACTATAGGTCAACAACACCGCCCATGCTCCTACTTTACCGATTAACTGTTGACATATCATAAAAATATCGCCAGATATACGGTTGTACACATAGACCATCATATACAAAACTATTAAGGGAATTACAGTGTAAACAACCATTGCCAACCATAAAATTTGCCCATCTTGTTCAAGTAGGTTGGAAATTGTCGATAAGAACACTCGAGGCATCACAATGGCAAATACTAAGGCAATGCCATCCGCTACACCTAACTTGCTAAGATGCAGATCATTCATGATCCTTACCTCCTTTACTTGATTTTTTTACCCCAGGATCGACTGTCTGCCTTCTGGCGAATTTCGTCCTTCGTATTAAGTGCATCTGGTCTGCGTCTCTGATGATAGACAGAGCCCCTTAATATAACATCTCCTCCTTGAGCTGTTTTAGGCGCTATTGGTGCCATATAGGGCATGCCAAAGGATTTTAAAGAACATAGCATAGCAATAAAGAGCAATAAACCGCATGCGACCCCAATAAGCCCCATAGACATTGCGAGCAAAATAAATATAAATCGTGACAAACGTAAGGCTGAAGACAAGCGATAATCTGGGATACTATAGGCTGCCAGGCCAGTCAAGGCAATGACAATAACCATGATTGGACTTACAATTTTGGCTGCCACAGCCGTCTGTCCCAAAATTAAAGCTCCTACAATACCGATGGTCGATCCTAGTATCCCGGGAATCCGCAGCCCACCTTCACGAATTAATTCAAAGGAAAACTCCATAAATAAGATTTCCATTATGGTAGGAAATGGTACCTGGGCTCTAGCTGCAGCAATGGATAACAATAACTCCGTAGGTATAGCCTCTTGATGAAAAGTACTAATAGCTAAATATAAACTGGGCATCAGCAAGGATAATAAGGCACCTAACCACCTAATGATACGCAGCATATTCGTGTAATATATATTTAAACTAAAGTCATCTGAGGAATGCATTAACGTAAAGAGAGAAATTGGCAAAATATGTCCGAAAGGACTTCCATCGATAAAAATTGCCACCCGCCCTTCTGCCAAGTGAACTGCAACACGGTCTGGACGTTCTGTTGACAACGTTTGGGGAAATGGATTTTGAGGGAAATCTTCTATAAAATGTTCTAATACACCTGAATCAGTCATAATATCAACACTAATGGCATTAATACGTCTTCTTACCTCTTCAACTAATTCCTCATTGGCAATTGACTTGACGTACATCACTGCACAATTAGAATGACCCCTTGCACCTATGGGAATCATTTCTGTTATCAAATCACTAGCATGAAGCATGGTTCGAATGAGAGCTGTATTAACTCGCAGTACTTCTGTAAATGCATTTTGTGACCCTCGTACTGATTGTTCCGTTGTGGGACGACCAATACTGCGATGTTCGTATCCTTTAGTTTCAACTGTCACTGCTTCCCCAATGCCATCAAAAAATACTACCGCATCGCCAGTATTGACTGCTTGCTGCACCTC
The DNA here is from genome assembly GCA_963526645.1 of uncultured Pelosinus sp. Lineage (GTDB taxonomy): Bacteria > Bacillota > Negativicutes > DSM-13327 > DSM-13327 > Pelosinus. The sequence goes on from CAUROG010000018.1 coordinate 43,589, forward strand.
TTTAAAACTTCCTACTCGCGAGGCTTGTCCACTAGGTAGGCACTCTTCCATGATAAAACTGATAAAATCTTCGTCATGTACATTTTTATTAATTTCCTCCATAATCATTAAAGGTTCTAATACCGTCATATTTATGATTTTTTTATCAATAAGGCCATCCATAAATACCATCATGACCTTAATTCTAGGATTATTTGAAATAGTAATTTGACGAATTACTACATCTTTATTAAGAGGCAGCTGATACACGCCTTCTAATATCTTCTGATTTTCCTCAATACTGGTACTAATAACCGCATTATTATATACACCATCAATACGATGTTCATCGATAGTATGTTTTTTTATTTCTGCCCACTCAGTTTGTATTTTTTCAAACTCTGCTTTATTCTTTTTAACAACTTCATGATTTTCTTTACTTCGCAAATCTTTAATACATTTTTCCATGAAATTGTCTAAAGTCTTAGCATAATTTAGCATGTACTCTAGTTCTCTTACGCCTTCTGTTACAGAAGCTGGTGGAAAAAATTCACCATCGATTTCATCCTTCTCTTCCTGTGTCTCAGCCAAAACAAAGGGAGTCGGCTGACATGGGGGTTGATACACTAACACATCTTTGATTCCTGTAATGATATTACTGATTGTATTTTCTCTCATACCACCACCGCCCAGTCCATATTTATGTATAGCTTTTACCAAAATATATATTTTTACTACTAAATACAAAAATAGAGATTGTTACCCAAAAGGTAATAATCTCCATTTTTCTTTCATAATTAAATTATACAAATTCAAATTCCGCCTAGAAGTATTCATTTATTCATTGACTATTAAGTCCCATCATAGATTAGTGACCGCCTACACCTGCTTTTCTTTGCAATATCTTACTGGGTATTGCCAATAGTAAATTTAAAATTAGAATTGTAATCACCAATAATGCTCCAGAACCATTAGCAATTTCAACCCTGTCAGGTACAAGACCTACAGCCATAACATACCAAAGATGTACGGCTAGGGTTTCACCTGCTGATGTTACATCAAAATTAACAATTTGCCGCCCAACGGTTGTACCAGCAGTAAATATCAAAATAGCCGTTTCTCCTAAGGCTCTACCCGCCGTCAGCGTAATACCCGTAATAATACCAGGCAAAGCATTTGGCAAGACAACTCGCCAAATAGTCTGCCATTTGGTAGCACCAAGGGCTAAACTAGCTTCACGATAATGCACAGGAACATTTCGCACGGATTCTTCCGTTACCCTTACCAACACTGGTAAATTGAGCAAAGTTAAAGTCAAAACCCCACCGATAATACTAAAACCCATTCCTAATAAATTTACAAAAATGATCATTCCAAATAATCCCAATACAATAGACGGAACCGTTGCTAAGCTTTCTGTACTTAAACGAATCATATCCGTTAGCTTATTATTATCAGCATATTCGGCCAAATACACTCCTGCTCCAATGGCTAATGGTATGGACACAAGTAAAGATAAGAATAAAATATAAAAGGAGTTAAATAACTGAGCCCCCACACCGCCCCCTGCTTTAATATCACTAGACTTGCCAAAGATAAAGTCCCAAGACAGTACAGGCACACCTTTATATAAAATAAAAATTAAAAAAGCAGCCAGTATACCTAAGATCACAATACCTGCAAGCCACATGAACATCGTAGCTACTTTATCAAATATTTTTGCTGACATTTAGGCCACCTGCTTTCTTGCTATACGACGAATGATCAAAATCATGAGTAAGGATAAAAAAAGTAAAACAAATGCCATAAGAAATAAAGCATTGCCCCAGGCTGAACCAAAAGGTGTATTTCCCATTTCCACTACAATTTCGCTAGGTAATGTAGAAGTCGGCATAAACAAGGATGTAACGAGCTGAGGAGTATTGCCAATCACCATTTGCACAGCCATGGTTTCCCCCACCGCTCTTGCCATTGCCAAAATAATAGATGTTAATATACCAGGTAATGCAGAGGGCAAAAGTACATTCCATATGGTTTGCCATCTTGTGGCACCTAAGGCTAACGATGCTTCTTCCAGACTCTGTGGCACCGCTCTTAGCGCATCTTCTGAAATACTAACAATAGTAGGCAAGATCATAACAGCTAAAATAATCGATGCTGCCAATAAGCCAAACCCCATATTTACATGAAAATAAGTTCGAATAAAGGGAACGATGATGGTTAAGCCCACGAAACCATATACTACAGAAGGAATAGCCACATATAAATCTGTAGCTGGTCTCATAATCTTTCTCAGCCAAGGCGGGGCAATCTTGGCCATAAAAACAGCGCCAGCCAGCCCTAAAGGCGCTCCCAATAAGATTGATAATACAGTGACTGCCAGGGAACCTATAATAAAACTTAGTGCGCCAAATTGCATCCCCATTGGATCCCATTTTGCAGAGAAGAAAAAATCGAGAGGACTTACTTCCTTAAAGGTCATGAGTCCCTGACCACCTACGAAGATAATAATGGTTAAGATAATAAGCGTCATAAAGCCTGCACTGGCAATAAATACGTACTTCATATAATAATCATACAATAATTTCATTTTATGTTCTCTACTTACTAGTTGCATCACATGTCCTCCTTAGCCTATCTTAAAGCCTATTTAGCATAAAATAAGCACTACTATCAAGTTTTCCTGCATTTTAATTGTAACCTATTCCTAATTTCTCTTTGTTAAGGTATTGTTAATAAATTGTTAAGTCTTTACTACAGGAATTTCCTCATTTAAAATATTAACCTTTTGCTTATAATAGTAATGCCCCATTATCATCATTATTTATCAATGATCACGCCTTTTTATAAAATCTTGCTGCTTATTAACTCAACCCTCTTGCTATTGCATATAATAAAACATAAGAAGTAATTCTTAATTAGAGGAGGATTACATTGAATAAGTGTTACGTTCTTGATACTAGTGTTCTTCTACATTCCCCTGATGCAATATTTACTTTCAACGAACATACTGTAATCATTCCCGAAGTGGTTCTTGAGGAGTTAGACCGTTTTAAATCTGAGAGCAGCGAACGGGGTGCGAATAGTCGTGAAGTCAGTCGCATTATTGATTCCCTTCGTACCACAGGCAATTTACTTAAGGGGGTTCCCATCAATGAGCAAGGCGGTATCTTACAAATTGAGACCAACCATCTGGACACCAAGCTTCCTGCCAATTGGCCAGGAACAAAACCAGACAACCGTATCTTGCAAGTTTGTAAAGGATTGGCTGAGAGCAGCTACTACCCAATTTTAGTCAGTCGAGACACCAACATGCGCGTTAAAGCAACTATCCTTAACGTTCAGGCTGAAGATTTCCGCAATGAAAAAGTAGCTAGCATACAAGATCAATATACCGGCCGGGGCACTATTTATACCACATCGGAAATTATTAATACATTTCACCAAAATGATCTAAATACAATTGACCCTACCACCTTATTTACGTATGACGAAAACGCTCATATATTGCTAAATACGCCATTAGAAACCAACCAATTTTGCCTTATTCGCTCAACAGATAACGATCGTCATTCTGCTTTAGGCCGTTTCGATGGGGAAAAGGTGGTTCATTTGCGTTATCACAAGCACAATCCCTTTGGTGTTATTCCCCGTAATATTGGTCAGATCTTCATGCAAGAATGTCTAATGATGAGTGCCAGCGAAGCTCCTTTGGTTATTATTAAAGGCCCAGCTGGTACAGCTAAAACCTTTTATGCTTTAGCTGTAGGCTTACATCAGCACTTTGACTGCCGTCCTAGGGACTACAATCACATACTCATTTGCAGGCCTAATATCCCTATGGATGAAGATATCGGTTATCTTCCCGGTTCAGAAGCGGATAAAGTAAGTCCTTTTATGCGAGGAATTAGAGATAATCTCTTTACCCTGATGAATGGAAATACAATAGATGACGGTAAAGATCTAGCCCAAGCAGAAGACACGGTTCAAATTTTATTCGATCGGCATACAATTCAAACAGAAGCTTTAGCCTTTCAGCGAGGACGTTCTTTACAAAAATACTGGGTAATCTTAGATGAGATGCAAAATGCGACACCACGTCAAGCCAAAGGAGTAATTACTCGTCCAGGATTAGGCACCAAAATCATCTTACTAGGTGATCCTGCCCAAATTGACCATCCATATCTAGATAGTGAGTCCAACGGCTTAGTATATGCCAGTGAAAAAATGCGAGGATCTAAGCTATGTTTCCAAGTTACATTACAGCATGATGAATGCGAAAGGTCACCACTCGCTGCCGAAGCTGCCATGAGATTGTAAGGAAAAAAAATAAACTGCCATGTATGGCAGTTTATTTTTTGCGCATCCGTTGTCCTGTTTCTAGATAGATAACCCATTCCCCAATATTGGTAGCATGATCAGCTACTCGTTCTAAATAGCGCGCCACAAATAATAGTTGGGTTGCCTGCTTGATATTGCGCGGATCCTCCATCATGTAGGTTAATAGTTCACGGAAGGTTTGATAATAAAGATCGTCTACCTCATCATCCGCAGCACACACCATCTCAGCTAAAGTAATATCAAGATTAATATACGCAGCCAAAGAATCTCTTAGCATTTTTTGTGCCATAGCAGACATGCGCGGGATATCGATCAAGGGCTTAATCAAGGGCTGCTCAGCAATATCTAAAGCGATTTTAGCAATATCAAAAGCATGGTCGCCCACCCTTTCTAAGTCTGTAGTAATTTTAAGCCCTGTGCCGATGATTCTTAAGTCTCTTGCCAAAGGCTGTTGTCTGGCAATTAGCACCATACATTTGTCTTCAATATTACTTTCCATATTATCAATATAGTCGTCACCAGCTATAACATACTTAGCCATTTCAATATCCTGGTTGGATAACGAAGCAACAGCCTGCCCAATAGCCAGCTCAACTCGGGTGCCCATTTCTAGAATATCATTGCGCAACTCTGCCAGTTCTTGATTATAATTTTGTCTGGTACTAGTCATCCTCTTACCTCCATTAACCAAATCTTCCAGTGATATAGTCTTCTGTGCGCTTATCCTGGGGTCTTGTAAATATGACATCTGTTTGATCATATTCTACCAAATCACCATTCAAGAAGAACGCCGTGTAATCCGATACCCTAGCAGCCTGCTGCATATTGTGAGTGACCATAACAATCGTATATTTTTGTTTTAACCCAGATAGTAATTCTTCTATTTTCATTGTTGAAATAGGATCCAAGGCAGAACAAGGTTCGTCCATTAATAGTACTTCCGGTTCAACTGCCAGCAATCTAGCAATACATAAACGTTGTTGCTGACCACCTGACATGCCCATAGCTGAACTATGGAGACGATCTCGTACTTCTTCCCAAAGAGCCGCCCCTTTTAAACTCTTTTCTACAAGCTCATCGATCTGAGATTTGTTTTTAATACCATGAATTCGGGGGCCATAAGCAATATTATCATAAATGGACATGGGAAATGGGTTAGGTCTTTGAAAAACCATACCTACCTTTTTTCGGAGCAATACCACATCTGTCTCAGGATGATAAATGTTAACTCCATCCAATAACACTTCGCCTTCTATTTTCACATTGGCAATTAAATCATTCATCCGATTTAGTGTCTTGATAAAGGTAGATTTGCCACAACCCGAAGGCCCGATTAAGGCTAGTAAGCTATTTTTTTCCACGCCCAGGGATATTTTCTTTAAGGCCAATGCATCTCCATAATATAATTTTAGTTTATTCACATGAATTTTATAATCCATATAGTCCTCCTGCAGATTATGGCTTTTCTTATCATAACAATTAATATAGAAAATATACCATAAAGTACAGGCATTTATTATTATGTAATTATTATGTTTTTGTTAAATTTCGCTGAAACGATAGCCAACCCCTCGAACAGTTTCAATCGCTTCTGCAACTTTAGGCTCAGCTGCCAACTTGGCCCTTAGATGACGTACATGTACATCAACAGTACGTGTATCACCAAAGTACTCGTAACCCCATACCTTTTCCAGCAACTGCTCACGAGTATAGGCTTTACCTACATTGGTAATGAATAATTTCAATAGCTCATATTCCTTAGGGGTAAGCTCTAATTTTTCAGTATCTAAATGTATGGTATAGCTGGAAAAATTCAATCTCAACTTACCAACGACTAATTCACCATCATGTATGCTTTCCTTATGACTACGCCGCAGCACAGCTTTTACACGGGCCATAAGTTCTCGAGGGCTAAAAGGCTTGGTCATATAATCATCTGCACCTAATTCTAGGCCAACGATTTTATCCACTTCTTCATTTTTGGCTGTCAACATAATAATAGGAATTCCTGCTGTATGCTGCTGCCCTTTCAATCTACGGCATACTTCTATACCATCTATACCGGGAATCATCAAGTCCAGTATAATCAAATCCGGCCTATTAGCTCTAATTAACTGCAATGCCCCATGACCATTATCAGTCTTTTCGACATGATAACCTAGTTTTTGCAAGTTAAACTCTATTAATTCTGCAATAGAAGGCTCATCATCAACAACAAGTATGCTATTTATCATATTCTTCACCACCCTTAAAATAAAAACCAGGTTATATTAACCTGGTTTTTACTTATAATAAATTTATTTATTTACTACGTCTTTTAAGCCTTTACCAGCTTTGAAAACTGGGTTTTTAGATGCTGGAATCGTAATTTCAGCGCCTGTTTGTGGGTTACGGCCTTTTCTTTCTTCACGTGTTTTAACTTCAAAAGTACCAAAGCCAATGATTTGGACTTTATCTTGTTGTGCTAAAGCTTCCTCAACACTAACAAATAAAGCATTGATCGCTTTTTCAGCATCCTTCTTAGTCAAACCCGCTTTTTCTGCAACACTTGCAATTAATTCAGTTTTATTCACAAAAATAGCCTCCTTATGAAAAATCGTTACGAATAGCTTATTCGCTATCATTTTTTTTATTCCTGTCTAGATTTTAAAAAAATACTAAAAAAATCCCAATTTCTTTATATTTTGTGACTTTTCGCCTCTTCCCACAGCAAATCAAGCTGCTTAAGTGACATATTTTCCCATTTCAGAGCATTTTCCTTCATCACATTTTCAATATATAAAAACCTCCGACGAAACTTGTTATTTGTAGTATTTAAGGCAACTTCACCATCAATCTTTAAGAATCTTGCTAAATTTACTACTGAAAATAGTACATCTCCTAACTCAGCTTCCATGTGAGCAGCTTGTCCCTGTACACAGGCATCTTTAAGCTCATTTAATTCTTCATATATCTTGTCCCACACAGGCCCAATCGTATCCCAATCAAATCCAACCTTAGCGGCTTTAGCTTGCAACTTATAAGCCCGCATGAGACTAGGGAGCCCCTTAGGTATGCCATCTAATACAGACGGCCTCTCGTTCCCATGCTCTTGCTTTTTTATGGCATCCCAGTTCAATACTACTTCACCAGCATCACGGACGCTTATATCACCAAATACGTGAGGATGACGACGTACCATTTTTTCCGTAATACCATCAATCACTTGCTGCATAGTAAACATCTTCGATTCTTCTGCTATCCGGGCATGAAATACAATTTGTAATAGTAAATCACCCAGCTCTTCACATAATAACTCTTCTTGCTGCAAGTCAATGGCTTCTAGGACTTCATAAACCTCCTCTACAATATACCGTCTGAGGCTGGAGTGGGTTTGTTCAATATCCCATATACACCCCTCTTTAGAACGAAGTGTAGTCATCACATCTAAAATTGGATCTAAGGAAAATCGGTTCACTGTAGCATTGCGGCAAGGCACATACACACTAGTAAGATGGTCAATCCCTTGCACTCTATCCAGCTCAAATAAAGGAACTGTTAGCAGTTGTTCATCTGGTAATCCTAGATTCTTTACAACTATGACTTCATAATCATCGGGATAATATTCCATTAACACCAATTTAGCTTCTGAAGCCACGTAATGATTATAGACTTGGGTTACCACCAAAGCAGTCATCAATTCTGGTGGTATGGATGCTAAATCAGCAGCATCCAATACTGTAATACCTTCAATAGGATCTATGGCTAGTCTTGTGTATAAGACTTCCAAAAAGCTCATCCCTGGCAAAATAGTAAGGGGGATGCCTTGCTTAGCTGCTAATTCTCTAATTAGCATGACTGTTTTTTCCGCGACCAACGGACTTCCCGGCACAGCATATACCACTTTTTTTCCCGCTGCTGCCTGACCTAAGCAATCATAGGCTATGGTGGAGTAGACTTCATCAAAAGATATTTGTTCTTCATAGACATAATCATAGCTCGCAAATGTAATACCACGATTCATGATTTCAGCTACTGTTGGATGCTTTGCCGTACGCAAAAGCAATGTTTCTGCTGTCTTTAATAATTCTAATGTCTCCACTGTGATAAGACCAAAAGAACCGGGTCCCAATCCTACAATTGTAATTTCTCCCATATTATCGCCTCATATTCATATAAAAGTAAAAAATTTATTATTTCCGTAATATACCTAGCTTTCCCAAAAAAAGAGCTAACTTCCTACCAATCTTAGGTAGTTTTTCGATATCATGCTGCTGTATACCTCCCAATAGTAAAAGAACAATACCATATATTATACCACCTACACAAACAGAGGTTAAGGTTGCCGTAGTATTATTAAAAGTCTTAAGCATAATAGCATCATATGTTAATAGCACTATACCACCCATGATAATAGCAGCAATAATGGTCTTTAATGTATCTTTTATATTAATACTAAATCCTACATAACGATATACGAAATACATATTTAAAAGGGCTGCTAAAAAAAAATCAACATTTGTCGCCCAAGCAGCGCCTTTGATACCTAAAGACGGCATAGCAGTTAGTGTCCAACTCATAATAACCTTCACGACAGCTGAGATCAACATATTGATGAGAGGAATAGCTGTGTGTCCTAGTCCTTGCAATACTCCAGTGGTGACCTGATGAATACCCAGCATTACAACACCACCAGATAATATAGCTATTGGAACACCAGCATTTGGCGTACCATACAGCATTTGCGATATAGGCGTAGCCAATAAACATATCCCAATAAAACTTGGTATGGTAATTAAATTGGCAAAACGCATAGCCATAGCTGTACGCTGGTAAATCCGTTGGTGATCCTTGAGGGTGAAGGCCTCCGAGATAGCAGGCACTAAGCTAGATGCCAATGATCCTGTCAAAATAGTAGGGACATTAATAAGGGCGATTGCCATTCCTGTTAAATAGCCAAACAATTCCGTTGCTTGACTGACTGTATATCCAGCAGCTTCTAGTCGTGCTGGAACAATTAACAAATCGATACTAGACACGACTGGCAACATAATATTTGCAAGGGACACAGGCAAGGCTAATTTAACGATACGAGAAATAATTTTACTACTTGCTTCTTGTTTTATAATAGGCTGTGTTGCTATTTTTTCTTTTAATGCAGCACTGTGCCGCCAATAGTAATACATTAGTACCAGCAAGCCGGCTAAGGCACCAGGACCTGCTCCGAAACTAGCACCAGCAGCAGCATACTCAAGACCGATGGGCAATAAGTAAAAGGCTAAAAATACCATGGTCACCACTCGGATGAGTTGTTCAAAAATCTGGGATACAGCTGTGGGTGTCATCATTTGCAAGCCTTGAAAATAACCACGATAGCTGGATAAGATCGTAACAAAAAATATAGCTGGAGCTAAAGCGGCAATTGCATAATAGGCACGAGGATCACGTACAAAATGCTCTTCAACAAGCCACCCCGCACCAAAATATAAAATAAAGGTGAAGAGAATCCCAGTTATCGTTAATAACCCCAAAGAAATACGAAAGACTCGGTTTGCGCCGCGAAAATCAGATAATGCTACTTTTTCAGCAACAATAATAGAAATGGCTACTGGTATTCCGGCTGATGAAATACTCAAGGCTAATAGATAAATGGGATAAGCCATTTGGTATAAGCCAATTCCCTCTCCACCTAATAAACGGGAAAGAAGAATACGATTTACTGAGCCAATTATTTTCACAATAATACCAGCAGCTGTTAAAATGAATGCCCCTTTTAAAAATGTATCTTTACTCACATATTTTCCCCCCAAAGCATTCCTATTACTACTTATTCCGGAGGTGAGCATTATATTATAGTAAAATACATTCATTGCTAATACTTCTTTTCAAAAACCATAAACTTTCTAATTTCATAAGAAAAACTATCGCACTCTTAATAAAACTTTTTAAAACACGAAGTAAACATATATCCCTGACCTATTATCTTCCTTTCTTCGCTGTTTAGTATTTTATTCCAAAAAACTTATGTTTTCTACTATAGCAAAAAGTAGCGAACAGGCGTCCGCTACTTTTTTATCGAACAAAACTCTTTACGTGGCCATTTGTTTTGCCAGGAATCCTGCAGCAGTTTCTGCTAACTTAACTTCCATTTCATTCATTTGCACACCTGGCTGCTTAGTACAAAGAACTACGGCACCAATGGAAGTTCCCTCTACAATAATAGGTGCAATCACTTCCGCAGTAAATAGGCTTGTTTCTTCTTCCTCACCAGAGTCAATAATACACCCCTTGGAACCCTTGCTCTCTGCAAGATTGTTTAGCAAAACTGCTTTGCGATCTTCCATTACTTTTTCCAAGGCTGAGCCTAAAGGTTTATTTAAAAACTCCTTCTTAGAAGAACCAGCGACAGCGACTATCGTATCTCTGTCTGCTATCAAAATGATATGACCTACTGCTTCGTACAATGAGTCAGCATATTCCTTTGCAAAATCACCTAGTTCGCTTACTGGAGAATATTTCTTAAGAATAACTTCTCCTTCTCGGTCAACATATATCTCCAGTGGATCACCTTCACGAATCCTAAGTGTTCGCCTAATTTCTTTTGGTATTACTACTCTGCCTAAGTCATCAATTCTTCTTACAATTCCAGTGGCTTTCACCAGTATCCCCCCTTTTCTACAGTTTTTGACATCTGATTTCAGTGATAGTATATATCTTACCAGACATTTTTATTCACAGAGATGATGCCTAAAATTTTTAAAAAACAGGTATATTATATAGAATACTGATTTGGTTTAGGGATGTTGATTTCACTGTATTATTACTTACCAGAAACCAAAGTTGTAAAAACCTTAACAAGCCAATTAAGTAATGTACCATTGGTAATTTGACTAGTTTTGAGCCTAATACCTTCTGGATAAATCATGACGCGAGCAGGAAATGCTTCTTTAAGAGCCATCACTTGCTCTGGCCCAACATTTGGTTTATCTATAAATGCTACTTCTATATAATTGGTCTGCTGAATTACAGAGCGAATACCAATCCCTCTAGCTAAATTTTTGATTCTAACAACTTCTAATAAGTTCAATAAACAAGTAGGAGGGGCACCAAATCGATCGATTAACTCATCTACAAGATCTGAAATATGTTGTTCACTCCTACATGCGGCAATTCGTTGATATATTTCAATTTTATGCATGGCATCACTAATATAGTCGCCACTTATATAGGCATCCACATTAAATTCCATCACAGGCTCAACAGGAGTTTCCACTATTCGTCCTGTTTTTAATTGCTGCACTGCTTCGTCTAATAAACGGCAGTACATTTCAAAACCCACGCTCACAATATGTCCATGTTGCTGCGCACCTAAGAGGTTACCAGCACCACGAATTTCTAAATCACGCATGGCGATTTTAAAACCTGCTCCTAGTTCTGCAAATTCTTTTATGGCCTGCAAACGTTTTTCAGCCACTTCTGTCAGTACTTTATCCTGGCGATAGGTAAAATAGGCAAAAGCCATTCGATGAGAGCGTCCTACACGTCCGCGCATTTGATATAACTGAGACAGGCCAAAGCGATCTGCATCATACACAATGATGGTATTGGCATTAGGCACATCAAGGCCGTTTTCAATGATACTTGTACATAATAATACATCATCATTGCCTTCATAAAAATCAAGCATAGCTTGTTCTAACAATTCTTCTGGCATTTGCCCATGGGCCACACGAATTTTTGCATCCGGCAGCATCTCTGACAAGCGACGATGCATTTTATCAATGGTCTGCACCCTATTATAGACAAAATATACCTGTCCGCCTCTTTTTAGTTCACGCTTAATAGCATCACGCATTACTTCTTCGTTGTATTCTACAACATAACTTTGTACGGGAAAACGTTCTTCGGGCGGAGTTTCGATAATACTCATATCCCGAGCGCCCACTAATGACATATGCAAGGTACGAGGAATTGGGGTAGCACTTAATGTGAGTACATCAATAGCAGTACTCCACTTTTTCAATTTTTCTTTTTGCTTTACCCCAAAACGTTGTTCTTCATCCACAATAAGAAGCCCAATATCTTTAAATGCAACATCGGATTGTAAAATACGATGGGTGCCAATTAATACATCTACTTGCCCGTTAGCTAAAGCCTCAATAGTAGCCCGTTGTTCTTTTGCACTTCTAAAGCGACTAATTACATCTACTACTGGACCAAAGCCGGCAAAGCGGGCACTCATCGTTTGATAATGCTGCTGGGCCAATACCGTTGTTGGTACTAATATGGCAACTTGTTTACCACCCATGACCGCTTTATAAGCAGCACGAATCGCCACCTCAGTCTTACCAAAGCCTACATCGCCACATAATAACCGATCCATGGGTTGACTCTGTTCCATATCTCCTTTAATTTCTGTAATAGCACTCAGCTGATCAGGTGTTTCTTCATAAGGAAAAGCATCTTCAAATTCTTTTTGCCAAGGTGTATCAGGATCAAAAGCAAAGCCTGATACCACTTTTCTTTGGGCATAAATTTCCAGCAATTCTTTTGCCATATCCGCTACTGCTTTTTGGGCTTTCCCCTTTGCTTTTAACCAATCACTGCCGCCCATTTTAGTTAAACGTGGTGCATCGCCCTCAGAGCCAATATATTTTTGCAGTAAGTGTACTTGATCTGTCGGAACATAGAGTTTATCTTCCCCCGCATAACGAATATGCAGATAATCTTTATGTACATTACCAACAACTAGAGTCTCGACCCCTACATATTTACCAATACCATGATTCACATGTACAACATAGTCGCCAATCTTAATGTCACGAAAATAAGCAATTTGCTGCCCTTTTCCTACCCTTGGTCGAGGTTTTTTCTTCTGACGCCCCATAATGTCTTTTTCTGTAATGGCTACCAGATGAGCTTGAGGCAGTTCAAAGCCTGCTGATAATAAGCCAACTGTTATCAATACAGTTCCTTCTACCAGAGTATTAACGGTATCTGCAAAAATGGTATGAATTCCTTCCTCTACCAAATTATGCTGCAAAGATAGAGCCTTCTCTTTGTTGGACATAAAAATAATCGGGTAAAATTTATGTTCCTGCCAACTTTTTAATTCTGTAATCAGCATATCCATTTGGCGATGAAAAGGGACGACGCCTTTGGCTGTAATACTTATAATTTCATCTGGTTGAGTATAGGGAATTTTTTGCAACATTAAGGAGAGATATAGTACATTATAATTTTTCGCTACTGCTACTATATCTGACCAGGTAAAGGCACTTTTTTTGATTTCAGGATTTTCTTTCACTAATTTACTCATTTGCTCGCGAATGCGGGCAGCTTCATCAAACACTACAGCAGCAACAGTTGGCAAATAAGATAAAAATACAGTAGGAGATCCACTTTGTTCCACCTCAGAAAGAGGTAGAATATCTGATTGCTTTACAGCATGCATAGAACGTTGGGTCCCAATATCAAATTCTCGTAGAGAATCTACTTCGTCCCCAAATAACTCTAAGCGAATGGGTACCTTACTACTAATAGGAAAAATATCAATAATACCGCCTCTGGCGCTAAACTGACCAAGACCATCCACTTGATCAACCCGTTCGTATCCAAATCGCACTAAAGATTCTAATAAGTTTTCACGTCTCATCTCTGTACCACTGGTAATCGTAATACGACTATTTTCGAAATGTTCCCGTGGCAAGACTCTTTGCATAGCTGCTTCAGGTGTAGCTAAAACAATTATATTTTCTCCTCGAATCATACGTCCAAGAACATCCATACGGCGAGCTGCCAATTCAACACCTTTCGCAACTGCTGTAAAAGTGATAATATCCAGAGCCGGTAATTCGAGAATTAGGGTATTAGGAAGCAAGGTGGCAAAATCTGCGCGCAATTGTTCCACCGACTCATGATTACCAGTGATAATCACAGTAGGCTTAGGAGCAGATTGATAAGCTGCTGCAAATAAAGCACTTTTTTGGACACCTGTTACACCATAAATTTGACTTTGGCTAGCAGCCATCTCCCAAAGGGCAATGACACGCTTCATTCCAGGATCATTTTTCATAATTTCAAATAATTTATTCATAGCACCTCATCCTACTAATAAGAAAGCATTTCACACTGTATTATTTACGGTCCATAAGAGAAAAACCATTGGAGAAGTACCCGCTATTATTATGTCTACAACTTGGAAACTAAACATACAGTGACAGGTAAAAAGGGGCTTTAGCTGTTGCTAAAGCCCTGTATCATTACTTTATTATACTTCAAGCACAAAAGATTTAATCCATTTTTTAATGCAAAAAACTTATTTGCTGCTCAGCAGCTTTCTCCTCCTGGAGCCCTAATGACCCTATACACTTATCACACAAAGAATGAACATGCATAGTATTTTGTGTTAAATCAACTTTTATTATATCTTGACGCTCTTCAGCCGTCAAGCAATCAAACCCAAACTTAGCTTCATCAACTTTTTCTACTTCTATCATATCAATTGCTTCGCCACAATGCGCACAATTATAAAAAATTTTCATAAACCATTTCGCCTCCAAAAAATAATGCTCTTTCCCGTCACTATTCCCTCATACATTTCAACAAGAATTCCTTAAGAGGATAAAGTAGACTTAGCTTCAGGTGGGCTTTTATCCCCCCTCTGAAGGTTAGTCGCCCTTATCCTAATGACTTATCCGCTCTTAACTCCCGCTTATAGAAGATGGGAGTCTTAGAGCGGGTTAGCCATCGGACAAACGAATCAAAGTTACATTCCATATCACATGTACACAGCTTGCCCCCAATAGGGCTACCCAAATACTGTCGCTTGCGTATAAACCCATAAGGGTCAAAGCGCCAAATAGGCTATGACCTACTATACTTGCTAAAGCTGCCCACATGCCTTGTTGTCCATTAGGAGTACTATACCAATCATAACCCGCCTCTAACACACCAAATACAATATGGGTCATTAAAATGTCAGCCGCTAAATAGTAGGAACAAAGTGTCTTTGTCATTTCTTCTACTACTGGACTATAGCTAATAATCGCTTTGGCTCCCACATACCTTAGCAGCACCTTATTTAGTAAAAAACTTAATCCAGCCATGAGAAAGCCAATTACATAAGCCATTTTTGCCTCTTTAGGTACAAACGTATGTGCCTATTATTACCGTGGTAAAAGGAATTTATACGTTACGCGTTTTTGCAAACATCGAGAAAAAATGTTGCACCTTCGTGTTTCATCACTTTTTCCACAAGTTATAAATTCTATTGTTAACAAAAAACATAAACTTTTATAACGATAAAGACCGACAAAAATTTTCATTTTTATCGGCCTTTATTCGTTGCACTATTTATCCAATGACCAAGTTGCTCTAAGACTCCCATCTTCTACAAGCGGGAGTTAAGAGCGACTAAGATTCATATGGGGTTAAACTCCACCTGAATCTTAGTCTTCTTTATTTACTTTCTCTATTAATGCCTAGCTTGTACTTTACTAAACACCATAGTTGCCCCTATGCATACAATAATCAATGCGGACGTGATTGTTGTCATAACGATGCAGGCTACAACACCTAAGTGTTGCTTTAGAAAACTGGTCAACACCATGCCAAGGACATTTCCCACAAGTCCAGAAGTCAAAAAAAAGGTCATCATACGTGGACAAGCATGTTTGACTTGTAATGTTCCATAGGAAAGAATGGAAGGATATAGACTGGCGACCCCTAACCCTAGCAATATGGTTAAATAAAAGACAGCTATATAACTTTTACTGAAAACAATAAAAAAAGCTGCGATGAGCCCTACGGATGCACAGCTAATAACATAAATAGGAAGTGATACTTGTTTCATAATAACCCCTGATATAAACCGTCCTGCGGCTTGACATATATAAAAAACAGTAAGTACCAAGCTTGCTGCTACAATATCTACTGCCAGGTTTTCTCGAAGATGGACAATAATCCAAGAAGTATAGCTAACTTCCAGCATGCAATATACTCCTAAAGCAGCACCAGTTAAATAAATATTCCTATTCCATTTTTCGTTAAGGGACTCTTGGGATACTATGCTCGAAGAAGCTTCTTGCTTTTTTGGAATGTCAGATGTTGATGAGTAAGCTAAAAAAGCCAAAAATCCTAAGGGAACAAAGGGTATTAGAAAAATAACTTCCCAAGGTATTCCTCTCTCTAACATAAAGCTCGCTAAGGTAGGTGTGATAAGAGCACCAATACTAAAAAAGAAATTTAACAAATTTAATTGAGAAGAACGCTTTGCCCCTTGAAAGCATTGAATGATAAGATGATTACCTACAGCAAGCAAAAACCAGTTGCTTAAACCCGTTAGAAACATACCAATGGCAAAAATCGCTAAATAATTAGACACATTAATAGCAATAACTGCAACTACAGCAGTTATAATTCCAAGAAAAATCATTTTCCGTTTCCCAATAGTCTCTAGTAAAAAGCCACTAGATAAGGCAGCAATTCCGCCACCCACAATACCCAAAGCAAGAATATAGCCAATAATCGACGTATCCACAGAATACTTTCCAGCAATCTCTATCAGCATTACACTACCAAGAGGAGTGGTAAGTCCGTTAAAAATAAATATAAGATATGCAATCAGAACGCTTAAACCTATGTTCATACCCTTCCTCCAAAAACTACTTTCATTATATCCTTTTAGTAGCTAATTAGTATTCCACAATTAGCCCTACACCAACTTCTTGAACCTTTACAACTTGAGCTAGTCTCATTTTGGAAGAAAGATCTGTACAATGACATGCATAGACTGTATTAGGAGCAATTTTATTAAAATATGCTACCGTCTTCTCCAACTGTGCTAGATGTGGATTAAGTAAATGAAATCCACCAATAATATCATAAACCTTTTTCTCATTACACACCTTTTTAGCATATTCAATAATATTGCAAATTCCCGAATGAGAACAACCTGTAATTATGACTAATCCATGCTTTGATTTATAAACCAAGGCAGAATCATCCAATAAAAAATCTTCTTCCCAACTATGATCTCGCAAGGTTTTACCTACTGAAACCTTTGCCTCAAAAGTATTGTTTCTTTCTATTTCACCTAGGAATACGAGTTTATCTGTTAGCCAAACAGGTTCTTTACTAAGTTGCAAGGTAAAGTACTTATTCATTTTATCTTTTGAAATTATTGAACCCACATCAAACCCATCAATCTCTTTATTTAAGAAGGTATCTGGATGAGCTAAAAGTAAAGGCTTTGTAAGCTCGCGTCCTTCATAGGTTCCTTCAGAGTACAATTTAACTAACTCTGTTAATCCTCCAGTATGGTCATTATGCCCATGGGAAATCACGATCCCGTCTAACTGTAGTAAATTAATCCCCATTTTATTAGCGTTTCTCAAAAATACATCGGAGTATCCTACATCAAATAGATATTTACCTTCATCACTTTCAATACAATAGGAAACCCCTGGTTCACCAAGAAAGTATCTGTCAATGATTGTATTATTGTCCACTAAAACAGTTAATTTCATATTGCCTCCGACGCTCTGAAATGTGATACATTTTTTTCAGCCATTTGTCTGTAGCCACTCTATTGCTTTTTCAGCCCGAAATTCAGAAATACCATTCTTAAATAATAAATCTGCCGTGATAAAACTATCATGGGAACCTCTTTCCATCCCATAAGGTAATGCTATGCAATACATGGAAGCGTTTTCGCCGCCACACCAGGCTGAGAATCTTCTATTACTAAACAATTTTTAAAAGGTATACCTAGCTGTTTGGCTGCCTCCAAAAACACATCCGGTGCTGGTTTGCCTTTTTCTACTTGTTCTGCTGATAATACTACATCAAAATATTCTTTTAATTTTGTAATTGATAATACGGTTTCAATTATTTCTGGTGAGGAGCCTGAAGCTAGGGCTAAAGGATAGTTATTACTTTTAAGAAATTGTAAAAACTTATACATTTCAGGAAAAACAGGAGTATTCGCTTTAGCTATTTCAAGATAATGTTTATTTTTTTAGACACTAAATTCTCGATGGTTTCATTAATATTATACATTTTTTTAATATCTTCCATCATTTCCTTAGTTCCAATACCAACATATTTTCTCTACTATCCCATATTCAGCTAGCATTTTATTTATCTGCTTCCGAATCCGCTTTCACTTTATTCTTTGTAACTACACCATTCCAATCCATTTTGCTACTCCTTTCCATTTTAGGAAATTATTCGTACTTCTGGGGTTTCCCCTCTTTCACGCAGTTTACTAGCAAAATACAAGTGTCCAGAGTAACTAAGAGGATCAGTAAACGCCATAGTAGCTCCTCTAATTTCCATCACACTATTGATAGGACTATCTTTAGGTACTATAATGTAACTCTGATAATAGGGTACTCCCATACGCTGCTGTATTACCAGTGGCTCAGTACCTTCTACATTCGAATATATAGAATAGGCACCAGTTGACAAGAACGCCATATCAGCTCCGTCATTTATTAATAAAAGTACAACTTCAGCATAACTTTTACGTTGCATCAAAATAACTGGTTGTCCTAATTTCTCTCCTACATAGTTAGCAATTGCTCGATAATAAACAATCGTATCAGTAGGCGATAAAACGGCAGAGACGGCTATTCGTAAAGGCTGTTGATGATTGGATTTCAGATTTCTAATTTGGGACAAATTTTCAGCATCAGAAAATGAAATATGTCCACTATAAGGTATTCTACTTGTGCATCCGCCTATTATTACTAAAATTAATAGCAATAGGGGGATGCTAGCTAATCTTTTCCCTATTGGTCGTAACATTCACTATCATCCTTATTGCTACTTCATTATAACTGATTGATCAATAATAGAACGTAACACTATTCTAGATTACTTATACTAGACCTCAAAAATTGACTACCATCTTATAGCATGCTCTTTAAGAACGCTTGTGTTCTTGCATGTTGAGGATTATTAAAGATTTGTTCTGGTGTACCTTCTTCCACAATATCACCATCATCCATAAAAATAACGCGCTGAGCTACTTCTCTTGCAAAAGCCATTTCATGGGTAACAACGATCATTGTCATGTGTTCCAGCGCAAGTTGACGCATAGCTTTTAATACTTCTCCTGTTAGTTCTGGGTCAAGAGCGGATGTGGGTTCATCAAATAACATGATATCGGGCTTCATAGCCAAGGCTCTTGCAATCGCAACCCGCTGTTTTTGCCCTCCAGACAATCTTGATGGATAACTATTCTTTTTTTCAAATAGCCCTACTTTTTTGAGCAATACCTCTGCCTCAGGTATAATAACTTCCTTCTTGACCCCTTTTACTAGCATAGGTGCCTCAATAATATTATCAAGGACCGTCATATGAGGAAATAAATTAAACTGTTGAAACACCATACCCATTTTGAAGCAAATTTCCCGAGCCTTTTGCTCCGAAACATACTGGGATGTTCCATCTGGTCCTTCTGTCGCCAGGAATTCATCCTCTATTTCAATCGTTCCTTTGTCAAGAGTTTCTAATCGGTTTAGACATCTAAGCAGAGTACTTTTACCTGAACCAGAAGGTCCAATAATGGCAACAACCTCTCCTTGAGCTACTTCTAGGCTAATACCTTTTAACACTTCAAGGTTATTAAAGCTTTTGTATATGTTTTTTAAACGTATCATATTCATAAAAACTCACTCCTACTCATCATATGCTGCATAACGCTCTTCCAGTTTATTAAATCCCCATGTTAGTACTAATGTCATGGCCAGATAAAATGCGCCAGCAATAATAAAGGGGGTCATATCAAATTCCCGTTGTACAATGGTTCTAGCTGTTCTTAGCAAATCATTCATTGCAAGAACATAGATGAGAGAAGTATCTTTAACCAGCGTAATGGTTTCATTACTAATGGGCGGTACTACCCGCTTAAGCACCTGAGGCAAAATAATTCGTCTCATCGTCTGCACATAAGTCATACCTAATACTTTACTTGCTTCATATTGTCCCCGCTCAATAGATTGAATTCCGCCACGGAAAATTTCTGCAAAATAAGCTGCATAGTTAAGAACAAAAGCTACAATTGCTGCTGAAAAATCTGGTAGTTTAATACCAATGTAAGGCACGAGAGGCAAAGCATAATATACAAATAGGAGCTGAAGCATGAGAGGTGTGCCCCGCATTAACCATATATATGTCTCTACTAGGAAACTAATGGGCTTGTATTTCGATATGCGAGCCAATGATAAAATTAGGCCTAATGGTAATGAAAGCACTAAGGTAATAAAAAACATTTGCAATGTAACACTAACCCCATCCATCATAGGCCCCATCATGATGATTATTTTTTCCATTTATCTTCTCCTCTTTCTTCTTCCATTAAAAAACACAGCTTTTATTATATCATAATTGCATCTTGATTTCGTAAGAAAAAAAAGACTAATGGCAAATTACCATTAGCCTTCTTACTATTACTTAACGATGTCTGCACCAAACCATTTTTGTGAGATCTTAGCAGAAGTTCCATCTTTTTTCATTTCATCTAATGCCTTTTGCATTTTGTTACGAAGATCGGTATCTTCTTTTCTAAACCCGATACCATATGTTCCGACTTCACCTAATGGCTTTTCAATCGCTACATATTTACCTTTTTCTTTAGACATATAATATCTTCCAAGAATTTCATCCGTAACAACAGCATCAACTCTACCCGTATTCAGATCCATAAATGAAGCAATAAAATCGGGATACACTTTAAAGTCTTTTAGTGAGCTTCTCAGTTTAACATCTTTTACTACTTCTTCTTCACCAATACTCGCTTGCTGCACACCCACTACTTTCCCGCTCAAGTCTGCTGCACTTTTAATAGGAGAGCCTGCAAGTACGAAAATTAATTGTTTACTTTCCATGTAAGGATCACTAAATAATACATTCTTCTTTCGTTCTTCTGTAATATTCATGCCATTCCACAAAGCGTCAATACGTTTAGCACTTAATTCAGCCTCTTTACTACTCCAATCGATAGGCTTAAATTCTACTTCCATGTCTAGTTTTTTAGCGGCTTCTTTTGCCATATCTATATCAAAACCGACAATGTTATTCTTCTCATCTCTAAAACCCATTGGAGGAAAGCTATCATCCAAGCCTATTACAATTTTTTTCTTTGCCGAACCTTTCGTATCAGTGCTGCCGCATCCTGTTAACGTCATCCCCACCATCATAAGTAATAATACCAATGCAATCATTTTTTTCATGTATAAATCCCCCACTCCGTATAATTAACCTTATGTTTCATATTATACTTTAGTCCGCTAAAATTTAAAAGCGTTAAATTAATGCATTTGTGAAACTTAAAATCATTTTATCTTCATTTATCTCTTTTAAACTTACTATTTCACTTATTTTATAAAAAATAGGTAAGAGCACTTTAATAGCGCTCTTACCCTCATAATACTGATATTCTATATTTTTATTACGGCAATACATTATATGGATTAATCGGTGTGCCATTTTTTCGCACTTCAAAGTGCAGATGAGGCCCCGTAGAGTATCCTGTATTTCCCATAGCAGCTATACTTTGTCCAGCCTTAACAAATTGCCCTTCTGCTACAAAGGATTCACTTAGATGGCCATACACGGTGGTATAACCTTGGTCATGTTCAATCATTACAACACGGCCATAACCACTAGACCATCCAGAATAACTTACACGTCCTGAACGAGATGCCCGTACTGGAGTACCAATATCATTGGCAAGATCAATTCCATCATGATGTCTCCCCCAACGTTGAGCAAAAGGAGAAGTCAGCTCTCCTTCTGTCGGCCAGCTAAACCGATTGCCACTGCCACGTGATACTGACGTATCAGCTCTTGCCAGCAATCGTTCTTCTTCCTTAGGTTTCTTTCCGCCAGGAATAAATAAACTTTCACCAATGGATAAATCTTCATCACTTTTTCCATTAGCCTGCAAAATGGCCGCTATCTCAACATGATAGGTATTAGCAATCCACCATAAAGTATCTCCTGTACCAGTTGTGTGCAATACGCCCTTCTGAGGCAAAATCACCAATTGATCCCCAGGATGAATTTCTGTCTTTAGATCTGCATTTGCGCCTTCCAGCGTTTGGACATCAATATTATATTGCTCAGCTATAACACTTAAGGTCTCGCCCTCTTTTACTGTATGCATAGTCTTTTTAGGAACTTCTTGAACTATCTCCAAGGTAGGACTTGAATTTTGAGCCACTTCTACTTTTTCTTCTGGTATGCCCTTAGCAATATACACTACACCAAAGACTAATACTCCCGCTCCTAGCAAAGCTATTAGCGTATATAAGAACTTAGGTTGTTTTTTTAGCCAAATCAAGTTCACAGCATCACCTCCGCTTTTTGAAAACATGGTACATAATATCTCTTTATATTGTATTCACATAATATATCATAAACACCAATGAGAGTATTTATGCATTATTTTCCTATTACATGCAGATAGACTTGCTCTAAGGCAAGTCTATCTGCTGTAATATTAGAAAATTTGTCGCACGAAAAGTCTCAGCCAAGGCACTTGCCTAATCATTATTTCTTATTTTCGTCTAATTGCCGAAGATTTACGTTCAGATTTGTGTATGGCATCTACGAAACGTACAGTACCTGTTTTATAACGCATAACAATGGAATGAGTTCGTGCACCGTCAGCATAATAACGCACGCCCTCTAATAAATCGCCTTGGGTAATAGCTGTTGCAGCAAAAATAACATCGTCGCCTTTTACCAAATCATCAATGGTTAGTACTTTATCAATATCCATAATTCCCATTGTCTTAGCCCGTGCGATCTCTTCTTCATTTTCTGCACGCAATATACCTTGCATATCACCACCAAGACACTTAACTGCTGCTGCTGCAATGACACCTTCTGGTGCACCGCCCATACCAATCATCATATGAATGCCTGTACCTTCAATACACACATTAACTGCGGGAGATACATCCCCATCCGTAATCAGTTTGATCCGCGCACCAGCCTTACGGACTTCTGCAATAATATTCGCATGGCGTGGGCGATCTAGGATTACTACTGTTAAATCTTCAACCTTACGTTCAAGAGCTGTAGCTACCGCCTTAAGATTTTCCGTAACAGACGCATTAATACTTACCTTGCCTGCTGCTTTAGGGCCAACAGCAATCTTATCCATATACATATCAGGAGCATGTAATAAACCACCACGTGATGCAATGGCTAAGACGGCAATTGCCCCCGGTAAGCCTTTTGCTACGAGGTTGGTTCCTTCTAGAGGATCAACAGCGATATCTACATCAAGACCACCGCCACCTACAGCTTCACCAATATAAAGCATAGGAGCTTCATCCATTTCCCCTTCACCAATAACTACTTTACCATTAATATTTACGCTATCAAAAGCAACTCTCATTGCATCAACAGCTGCCTGATCCGCTAAGTTTTTTTCACCTTTTCCCATCCAGCGCCCTGAAGCAATAGCAGCCGCTTCTGTAACTCTAACAAATTCTAGTGCAAGTTCACGATCCATCTAACAGCATCTCCTTTTTACTTTAAAAATATATCTATGAATAAGCAATAAAGAAGACCCGGCGCATGCCAAGTCTTACCTATTCCTACTTGGAATCAAATATAAACTTACAAATTATTCATGGCTTTATTGACATTTTTAATGTTTGCGATGTGAGCGACGTGCCGGAATAATTTCAATTGATTCTAATCTTTCAACATAAATTAAATCTTTCTCACTTTGTGCTGGAATCATAAGATAGCCACCACACTGGGCACATTCTAACTCAATTCCTTCTGGCAATACTTCAGCCCCAATGGCATTACTGCCACAGCGACAATATACCTTGCCTTTTTCAGCAATGTCGTGAATTTTATTTAAGGTTTGAAACATCACTTGCGGGTTTTGAATATAATCCTCATATTCATCAATATCCATATCAAAAGACATTTTTTCAAACTCTATTTTATATTTATCAATGGTGTCAGAGATAACTTGTCGCGTCCCAACAAATCCCAACTCAAAATTTTCCTGCACACAATATATTTTATCCATTTTAGCATGCCAAAAACGATTGCTATCAAGACAAATTACATGATTTTTCTGGCATAAGACACAAGGGATGTCCAATAAACATCGACGTTCGCCAACACTAATAATAGAGGCTTGTACCTGACCACAACTGCATAATAGCTCTCTTCCAGTGGTCTTTTTCAAGTCAAACCTTGAAATATCATGCATGTGCAATTTTCCACAGCGCGGACAATATAAAGCCAGTGTTGCAACCGTGTTGATAATCATATACATCCCCCTTTCGCTATTCATTTCGCCAAACAATAAAAAAATCCTGCCTATATTAGAAAAACCCTCTAATGCAAAGAATGCTAAAAACTATCATTTCCTATATCTTTTCTAGAACATAAGGAATAATATACCAACTTTGTATAGTTAAAAACTTGTTTTCTCACAACGCAAGCCTTCATTCCTTAAGCAAAACACCCAAAGAATGTGCTTTGGGTGTAAAAAATGCTACTATCCGATTTTTAATTCATAGTCTTTATTATTTCCAGAAATTAAATTACCAATCATAGAACATAAATCAATAATATCAAAAGGTTTGGTAATATATGCATAGGCCCCCAACTCCTTGGCCATATTAACCAATTCTAATTCACCATATGCAGTCATCATAATCACTTTATTTGCTTGATTTAATTGCTTTAGTTCACGCAGCGTTTCAATTCCGTCCATCCCCGGCATTTTCATGTCCATCAAAATCAAAACAGGTTTTAGATCTTTTACCTTTTGTATGCCTTCATAGCCATTAGCAGCAGTATGTACTGCATATCCTTCTTCGCTTAGAACTTCCATTAGCAATCTTCTAATGCCTGGCTGATCATCAATAACCAATACTGTATGTTTGATATTAGACATTCTTAGCCTCTCCTTATTAACTTTATACTCTTTTATGCTCTATGTTATATGTTTATTCGCACAATACCAGAAATATCCTCCTATTTAATGGAAAAAAGGGGGTTTTCTCTAATTTTTTTTGGATATTTTTTCTTTTAGGGAGCGAATTTGTGTTATGAACTTGGAGGCTAGTTCATTATGATATATTTTCACAGTATATACAGCAGTTTTATCGTCTACTGTAAATAAAATATCGTTAAAGGGGGTAGGGAGTCCCCAAGTACTATAGATAGGCTGTCCATTTTTTAATACGCTGATACGGTAAGCACTATCTCGTAAGTATAAGGGATATTTCATATTTACGGTATGAATATGATTACTATCGCTAGGAATATCACGCCCTAAAAGGCGTATTTTATACTCAGCCATTCCATATTGATCTGATATCCGTTCACCATATACTGCCAATAACTGAGGCGTATAGTAATCTAAATAGGCCTCTACTAGTTCACTAGCAGTTCCAAAAGATAATAACCCTTTATCTACATAGGATTTTTTTATATATGATAAATGATCGTCTAAAGCTTGAAATTGTCCACCCTCAAGGCTTTTCCAATCACCTTGCCCCATGATAAACATCGCATGGGTGAAGCCTAAAATAGCATGAATCCCCGGTTTTACACTAGTACTGCCAACAGTAAAGTATTCTATGCCTTGGTCTGTTTTATGGTTCATTACGGGGGCACTTTGGCTATCATAGGCAATCGGTTCTTTTGGTGTGGGACGAAATTCCACTATACCTAACTTCGTAAGATCTTTAGCAGGAGCATTAATATCATCAGGAGCAGCAAAATAGATTTCTCGGCCATATTCGCCAGAAGTGATGCCACCTGCATTTCCATCAGCATCACTGGATCCCCAAAGGCCTATTTTTTTAAATACACTAGTACTAATTGCTTCTTCTGCGCTGCCGTTACCAAAATCAAAAGAACCAGCCCTGGCTGTTAATAATTGTCCTTGGAGAGAGTTGGCAGCCAATTCATCTAAAATCGACTGGTAATGGTACAACATGCCAGCCCTGCTATTGTAATCATTAAAGTCCCCTTCCGTTGTCACGGAATGTGACCAGCCATGCTTCAAATGATTGGCCCAAAAGCCATCCACTTCTCCATTATATGACAAAGCATTGCCAGCTAAGTAGGGATCATAATCGGAATGAAAATGGATTCCGTATTCATGACCTTTCCCTGCTTCCTGTATGACAGATGCTGTTATCGCGGATACGATTTTAGTCCATTCCGCCAGGGTAGATTGGCTTGCTGCCCACTTGGCAGCTTTCACAGCTGGCCAAGCAATATAATGTGTCCATTTAGCATCGTATTTTTCTGCTATTTGATTCAGTTTTTCTGCTTTATATACCATTTGTACCAAAAACTCTTCTGGTTCCAGCCAGCCATTGCAGTTCCCCCACGCTTTAGCGTAACCAGCACCATCAATGGGCTCTAAATCTTCCGTCATTACATAGAAAATTTTACCTGGTCTTGTATCCTTTATGGACACGCCTACTTTTGACGGTAATTGGTTTCCATTCACACTAAAACCAACAGACCAAGGTTGATTTAAATTCACTTCATCGGGCCTTTGCGCCTGAATCTGCCAACTGATATGCCGTTTTTCTCCTGGTGCCAAATGAGCAATGGCTTGAGTCGTCTGACTCACTGCAACTACACCATATCCATATGGTTCCAGAAGATTTACTGCCACATTCTCCAAAGGATAGTGACTTACATTCTCTGCATCCACTTCAATGGCTACTATATCGCCCTGCTTGGCAGTATATTGTAATTGCTTAGGAGTAATATTTACGCCTTTAGCCATATCTATACCTGTAGTAAACTGAGAAATAAAAGCATGCTGCCCTTCACTTACCTCAACACTTACGCGATACTTCACTGCACCGGAAAGATTAGCCTGTGGCAAGCCAGCTAACATTTCAGAAAAATAATAAGTTGCCTCCATCCAGCCACCTTGGTAATTATTAAGATACCGAGTATCTTGCCACTTGCTATGGACAGTACTTGGAGGTAACTGGCCTGTAAAAACTGATCCAGTTTCTCCCAGAACATTGCCCTTGTTATCTAGTGCAGCGAATTTAATACGTCCACCGCCTTGTGTAGACAAAAATTCTAGTCTTATATCAGCAAAAGCTGCAGCATCCGCCTCCACTTCCACAAAGTATTCTATGAAGCCTTGATTCCCTGCTGCCAGTTCCAGCATTTTAGTTTCTTGCCCTTGGGTTTCCATCACTCGATAGGAATTTCCCAATCCCTCCTGCCGTAATTGATGAGGCAGCCCCCATTTTATAGCTTCATCAGTTGCAGCTACCCTAAGACCAGCTATTGGCACTGGCAGCTGACTAGTGCAGCCACCGAGTACCAATGCTAAGATGAGTACTGCTATAGTATATTTACCTCTCATTTTATCCTACCCTTTTTCTATCTCTATCTTCCTATTTATAACAATATAGGTATTTGTGTCAAAGCACTGCCAATGAAAGAAAAGGCAATCCCACATACAACTACCATAACTAACAGGGGTGTGGCAATGACCAATACCGCTTTTGCTGTAGAAAATTGGTACACTTCTTTCATTGCCGTTATGATTAAGAAAAATGACCAGCCTAAGATTGCTAAAGCAGCAACTGCCATAACTATGGTTTTCAGGTCAGTTGGCAGTAAGGCAGCAAATACCCATAAAGGAACGATAAATACCTGTGGAAAGTGGGCAAATCCTAAGGTAACAAATAGCCCTACCCCTGTGCCTCTACCGCCAAAAAGTTCAGCAATCAAATGCCAAATAGCACTTCCGATAAACCACATCAACATGCCGCTAACAATCTTAAATCCCATGAAAAAGTGAATCATGGTTGACATACCAGCTTCTTGCAGACCAAAGTACAAGGCCCATAAGGGTATGAATAGGCTAAGGAAAAATACTCCTACAGCCTGTGATACATTTCTTTTGTCAGCAATAATCTGCATCCCTATTTTGGGCTGAAATAAGACATCATACAAAACCTCAAATATATTTCCCACTTACTTCACCTGCCATTTTTCTGGCGATGCTTCCAAAGGAACACCAAGATTCAATTGATTTTGAGCTTTTTGAAATAAAAATTGTTCTAATAACATACTTATTTTTTCACTTGGGCCAAATAGCATATTCCAAGGAGATTGTTTACCATACTCTTTTAGTGTTGGTTTACCCACAATGCCAGCTAATTGACTTGCGCCATCAATGGCATCGTACATATTCCCGAGTTCATCTACCAGCCCTAATTGTTTCGCCTGATTTCCTGTATAAATGCGACCATCAGCCAATTTACGAACCTGTTCTTTGTCCAGCTTACGTCCCTCAGCTACTACATCAACAAATTGATTATAAATATCATCTACCATTATTTGGATAATTTCCCGTTCTTCATTTGTCATTTGTCGTTCGGGAGACAAGATATCTTTATGGGGCCCACTTTTAATTTTCTCTTGATAGATACCCACTTTTTTGTATAATTCTTCCCAATTGGCATAAGGCATATATACACCAATGCTACCGGTCATAGTCGTAGGATTTGCGTAAATTTTATCCGTACATGCCGCCAGCCAATATCCCCCAGAAGCAGCTACATCCGCCATAGATGTAACTACTACCTTTCCTTGGCCCCGCAGCTTTTTAAGTTCTTCTCCCACTTCTTGAGAAGCAGCTGCACTACCACCTGGACTATTAATGCGCAGTACTACCGCTTTTACTGAATCATCATCTCTAGCTTGGTGTATCTGCTTAATGATTTGATCCGTGCCGCCTTGCTCCATTAATACACTGCTTTGGCCTCGACCGCCTATAATGACACCATCTACGTAAATAATGGCAATCTTATTAGACTGACTGGCTTTACCCTTCTCTTTAGCACCTAATCCATGAAAGCCTAACCCAACTAAGGAAAGCACTACTAGGATTCCAATCACAAGCATAACTGACTTTTTATACATAAGACTTACCTCCTCATTTTCATCACCATACCAAACTATACTTATGCAAAAAGCAACTGCCGGAAACAAGTCCAACAGTTGCTTAATTTTACTACTTGCTGTTCAGCGCAGCCTTTATAAATTCTCTGAATAATGGATGTGGGTTGGTCGGACGTGATTTAAGTTCTGGATGAAATTGAGTACCAACAAACCATGGATGATCCTTAACTTCTATAATTTCCACCAAACGACCATTTGGCAAAGTACCACCAATCACAAGACCAGCCTGAGTGAGCTGTTCACGATAGGCATTATTAAATTCCCAGCGATGACGATGGCGTTCATAAATAATTTCATCTTGGTAAGCCTGACAGGTTAACGTATCTTCAGACACCTTACATGGGTATATCCCTAGACGCATGGTGCCGCCTTTTTCTTCTACAGCTACTTGCTCGGACATAAGATCAATTACTGGATAAGCAGTCTCAGGATTAAATTCTGTACTGTGAGCATCTGCCAATTTGCATACATTACGAGCAAACTCAACTACTGCACATTGCATACCTAAGCACAAGCCGAAAAATGGTACTTTATTCTCACGGGCATATTGAATGGCTTTAATCTTACCTTCCACACCCCGATCGCCAAAACCGCCTGGTACCAAGATACCATTAACACCTTCAAAACATTTCTTAAGATCCACAGCAGCATCTTCAATTTCTTCTGCATTGACCCAATGAATTTGAATGGCGGTATCATTTGCAATACCAGCATGTCTCAAGGCTTCTGCCACACTTAAATAAGCATCAGGCAACGCCACATATTTGCCGACAATCGCAATTTTGACTGATTTGGATGGATTAATAATCTTATGAACCATATTACGCCAATCTGCCATATCAGCATCACCAGCATCAATTTTAAGTTTTTCTAAGACAATACGGTCAAGACCTTCCTCTTGCAGCATTAAAGGCACTTCATAAATACTGGCTGCTGTTTTATTCTGTATCACAGCATCAGCATCAATATCACAGAAAAGAGCCAATTTGTCCCGCATATCAGAAGAAATATCATATTCCGTACGACAAACAATAATATCAGGAGTGATACCAATCCCTCTGAGTTCTTTTACACTATGCTGTGTAGGTTTTGTTTTAAGTTCTCCTGCTGCTGCAATATAAGGCAGTAGTGTAACATGAAGATACAGCACATCATTGCGTCCTACTTCTTTTTTCACTTGGCGGATGGCTTCTAAAAAGGGCAAACTTTCAATATCGCCGACAGTGCCGCCAATTTCAGTAATGACTACGTCTGCATTATCTTCTTTGCCAACGCGATAAACACGTTCTTTAATTTCATTGGTAATGTGAGGAATGACTTGTACCGTACTCCCCAAATAATCACCTTTACGTTCTTTATTAATAACAGACAAATATATTTTTCCTGCCGTTACATTGGAGCTTTTGCTCAAATTTATATCAATAAAACGTTCATAATGCCCCAAATCCAAATCCGTTTCGGCTCCATCATCGGTAACAAATACTTCACCATGCTGATAAGGACTCATTGTTCCTGGATCAATATTTATGTATGGATCAAATTTTTGAATGGTTACCTTTAGCCCGCGATTTTTTAACAACCGCCCTAAAGAAGCAGCAGTAATACCTTTACCAAGTGAAGATACAACCCCCCCGGTAACAAATATATATTTTGTCATAATCCTATTTCCTCCTAAAATGCCATAACAGTCAACATTATTTAATATGTTCCATTAGTTCAAGTACGCCAATCATTTTATACTTTACTAAAGGGCAGTGTCAAGTACTTATTCCCGTTCACCAGGCTCTGCCGCAGACGCAACATATTCTTGCTGAATTTCCTCAAAAAGTTTTTCACGACGGGAGGAAAATGTGCTTGCTACATTCTCATTTTCATCACCAGAATGGGCACTAAGCTGCTGGGGTGACCATTCTGTAAGGCCCCACATACCCTTTCCCATGTGAACAAATCGGCTATCCATATTGATTTGGGTATGAACTTCTGATATTGCATAAGCTAAAGAGTGAATTCTGCGCCCTTTAAGTTCTAACACTTCTGTTATTAACTCTCTAAAATACATGGAGTGTCCTGTTTTATGTAAAATTTTATAAGCTAACTCTACTTCTGAAACCTGTTTCATCATATCTGTCATTTTATTTATTCCTTCCGCACGCAGCGTTTAATTCTTTTATACGTAAGCACCAGGTTAAATCATTTTTTCTGGTAATTATTCACCAAATATGGATAAATTCCTCTTTTAATCCAATTGAACTAAAAAATATACCTGCTCTATTCATTCTACATTTTCTCTGGCGCACTAATTCCTAAAATACCTAATGCATGTCGAATGGTTGTCTGTACAGCCAAGGCTAAGCCCATACGTGCCAATTGCAAATCTCGGTCAACTCCTTTAATACGACATTGGTTATAAAAGGTATGAAATTGTCCAGACAAATCATGGACATAACGAGCAATGCGATGAGGTGCTCGTTCTTTAGCGGCGTCTGTTATTTCTTCCTGATATTCACCCAATTTCTTAATTAAATCAACTTCACATTCACTAGTAAGCAAATCTAACTTAGTATAATCAATCTCCTCCAGTGTAATACCATCCTCTGCAGCTTGACGAAAAATACTGGCAATGCGCGCATAAGCATATTGTATATAATACACGGGATTCTCATTTGATTTTGACTTAGCTAAATCAAGATCAAAGTCTAACTGACTATCAAGAGACCGCATTATAAAGAAAAATCTTGCAGCATCTGTGCCAACTTCCTCAATTAATTCTGATAAAGTCACACTTTGACCTGTGCGTTTTGACATTTTCACCAATTGACCACTTCTATATAAGCTTACCATTTGTACAATCAAAACTTCTAATTGCTCAGGAGAAAATCCTAAAGAACCAATTGCTGCTTTTACACGACAAATATAGCCGTGATGATCGGCACCCCATATATTAATGAGTTGATCAAAACCACGTTCCAATTTATTACGGTGATAAGCAATATCGGCAGCCAAATAGGTTGGTATTCCATTATCTCGGATTACTACCCGATCTTTATCATCCCCATAGGCTGTAGATTTTAACCAGAGAGCTCCATCCTGCTCATAAATAGAACCATTATCTTTTAGTACTTGGCAGGTTTCTTCTAATGCGCCATTTTGATGCAATGTACACTCACTAAACCACACATCAAATTGTACATTAAAAGAGGCAAGATCCGATTTTAACGCAACAAGTTTTTCCTCTAGAGCGATTTCTTTTAGTATTGCTAATCGCTCTACAATAGGCTTGGCAAGATAGCTATCTCCAACTTTGTCAATGATACGCTGGGCAGTCTCTATAATATCTTGACCATGATAACCATCAGCGGGAAACTCCACTTCCTGACCCAAAAGTTCCAGATAACGAGCATGAACAGATGCTGCTAGATTATCAATTTGATTACCAGCGTCATTAATATAATATTCACTAGCCACATCATAGCCTGCAGCCTTTAGTAGGTTAACCAATGCACTTCCCACTGCCGCACCGCGGCCATGACCTACATGTAGAGGTCCTGTAGGATTGGCACTAACGTATTCTACCTGTACACGCTGATTCCCACCAGACTGACTATTACCATAATTTTCACCTTGGGATAGTATATCTCTTAACATGGTATATAACCAGTCAGATTTCAAATAAAAGTTAATAAATCCTGGCCCAGCAATTACTACTTTGTCCAGCCATGTTTCTTGCATTCGAGCTACAATCGCCTCGGCGATGACTCTAGGATTGGTTTTCGCTGCCCTGGCCGCCTGCATCGAAAAATTAGTAGCAAAATCTCCAAACTCTTTTTTTGGCGGTACTTCTAGGATAACTTGTGGTAACTCATGACTAGCAAATACACCATCAGCAATAGCCTTATGAGCCGCTTGGTAAATTGCCTTTTGCAACAAATCTTTAATGTCCACTTTTGATTTCCTCCCGTATGCTGATAGACAAGGTATTGGCACTTTGCCATTGTCCGTTCATTTCCAATTCATAACTAATTTCTAGTTTTCCAATTACACTGGCTAAAGCCATCCTTATATTTTTAGTCAATATACCCATTTGCATAGTACCATAAGGTGTATGATACATGCTATAGCTTTTTTCACCCAGACGAAATTCTTGTTTGTGATCTACGCTACCTGTTCTGACTAACACGATATACTGATCATATACTTTCAGCATGGTGGTGACACCTTCAAGGCCGGAAATTTCACTATCCTTATATACAATATATCTCACACCATTTTTTTCATAACCACGACCTGCTGTAATAAGCTCAATACGAGACTCTTCGCCTTTTCCATCCCTTTGAGTGCCAATGATTGTAATTACAATATCTATCATATTATCTCCCCTGTCAACCTGAAATATATTATAGCGTACTCAAGAAATATTGCAATATAAGGCAGAAAGAATTGTATATAAAAAAACACAACGCCTCATGCCTGTGCCTAGCAGACAAGCGGCGCGGTTTAAGATCTCATAGCGTAGCATCCATTATATAATATATGAAAAATTTCTAAAAATATATAGTTATTTCACTTTATTTTTTTCTTAATTTCTACAAGTGATGTTTAATCATTACTCTTAAATGCTGCCACCAAATCGGCTGATGAAGTCTGAACATCTTGAACAACTTTAATAATATCCTGCATAGTACCGGCTTGCTTATTAGAGATTACTGCTGACTGGTTAATACCATCTATTACTTTTTGAATAGAATCTTGTATTTCTTGTAAAATTTTATTAATATTTTCTGTGGCATCCGCGCTATTTTGGGCTAAATTCTGCATTTCTTGTGCTACTACTGCAAAACCTCTGCCATAGTTTCCTGCTCTAGCAGCTTCAATGGAAGCATTCAGACTCAATAACTTCGTCTGAGTAGCAATCCTACGGCTCATATCCAGAATTTTCCCTGTATCCTTCACCCTTCTAACAGAATCATGAGATACATTAACAACGCTTTCCGTATTCGCAGCTAATTCCTGAGATGAAGCGGAAATTCCTTCAATAGCGGCAACAGCCTGCTCTACATTCTGTGAAACAGCGTGAGCTACCTCACGGACAATTTCGATTTGTTTTGCCTGTTTTAATCGCGTACTCAATAAGGCTACCACAACCTTGGCAATGGGACGAACATAATCCAATTGACCCGCTATCGCAAAGGTACCTACTCTCTGTCCATCCACCTCAATGGGATAATTTTGTCCTTCTTTTAATGTTGGATTCTTTATCACATCAGCCGTTGTTACTACATATTCATTCAAATGTCCACTAAGAATTTTTTGGGATCCGTCATGCTTTGTGCCAATCCGTTTTCCGCCATCTGAATCCCCTACAATCATAGCATCTTGGTTACAGACAATAATATGATAACCGGTATTTTGAAAAATAAACCGTGCCAATGAACCTGCCATTTCCGTGGTAATTGCATAGTCTGCCATATTTGCCATCTCCCTTTTGCTGTCGGACTCTATCTGTTGCTTTTCCCTTTTCTTAGTATCCGATAGTGCTCATATATAAATTCAATGGAGGTAGAGTAAATCCTGCTAGATAATGACAATAAGTGACCACTTTATCATACTTAAATTCCCCTTTAAACACCGTAGCGCCGCAGTCTTTTCTTCATGAGAAGAAAAGACTGCGGCGCCGAAATTGGTTTGGTATCGGTTGTATTGCGCTCCCCAAA
>CAUROG010000019.1:0-77813 GCA_963526645.1 uncultured Pelosinus sp.
AATGAATATTTTTGATGTAATTGGTCCAGTAATGATTGGTCCTTCTAGTTCTCATACGGCTGGTGCAGTACGATTAGGAAATCTAGCTCTAGCAATTTTAGGTGAATCAGTTAAGGAGGCTGTAATTGGCTTACATGGATCTTTTGCCCAAACCTATCGAGGACATGGAACCGATTTGGCTTTGGCAGCAGGGTTACAGGGATGGGCTACAGATGATACACGTATTCCAAAATCTTTTGAGTCAGCAAAAGATTCTGGAATTACAATTTCATTTATCACCGTCAATCTAGGTGACCTGGCTCATCCTAATTCTGTTCGATTTTGGTTGACAGGAGTGAATGGGAATAAGTGTATGGTAACAGGAACATCTGTTGGCGGGGGGCGTGTTGTGGTTACGAACATAGATGATTTTCCCGTAGAATTTAGTGGAGATTTTCCGGCCATTTTGACAATGCATCGTGATCGGCCTGGTGCCATTGCCTTAGTGACAAGTATCTTATCTACGCAAGGTGTAAATGTGGCTCAGATGAAGGTATTTCGTAAACAAAAAGGCGGTTTAGCAGCTATGATTGTTGAGACAGATCAACCAATTGATGATGCAGCATTTGAAGTCATTGGTAAATTGCCTCATATACAATCGGTGCGTCGTATTCAGTTAGTATAAGAAGGTAAAATGACGAGGTGAGATCCTATGGATGAAAAATTATCTTTGCAAGAATGGATTGGATTGGCAGAACAGGGAAATAAGAGTTTTGGCGATTTTTGTATAGATTTTCAAGTAAAAGAGCTAGAAATAGATAAAGCAACATTATTAATGCGTATGGAGGAAATGCTCTATGTGATGGAGCAGTCCGTTGAGATTGGTCTTACCGGAGTTACCTCTATGGGGGGCCTAGTTGGCGGCAATGGAAAAAAGGTAGAGTTGTATAGAGCAAAATCTGCTGATAAGAGCATTGTAGGTAGTGTGATGTCGAAAGCTATCATGATTGCTTTGGCAGTGGGGGAGGCAAATGCATCTATGGGACGTATTGTAGCTGCTCCTACAGCAGGTGCTAGTGGTACTCTGCCTGCCGTTTTATTTTCTTTGGCAGAAGACAGAGGTTTTAGTAAGTTCGAGCTTGCGAAAGCTTTAGTGGTAGCAGGTGTTATTGGCATGGTAATTGCATCACGAGCTTCTTTGTCGGGAGCTGCTGGTGGTTGCCAGGCGGAGTGCGGCTCAGCTGCAGCGATGTCAGCTGGTGCGGCGGTAGAACTGTATGGTGGCAGCCCTAGACAAGTGGGGCAAGCGGTAGCGATTGCTTTAAAAAATATGTTAGGATTGGTTTGTGATCCTGTAGCTGGACTTGTGGAAGTTCCTTGTGTAAAACGCAATGCTGGAGCTGCCGCCCAGGCTATGGTAGCCGCTGAAATGGCATTGGCGGGAATTGACAGCGTAATACCTGTTGACGAAGTGGTTGATGCAATGGCTGCTGTTGGTAACGCCATGTCTTGTTCCTTGAAAGAAACGGCTCAAGGTGGATTAGCCGCATCTCCCACAGGAGTGGCTCTGGCCAACAAATTATTTACTCAAGTGGAATCAGAGAAAAAAACAGACTGAGTAATGCAACTGTAATGTCGTAGTTACGAATTAGATTGCACATAGTATTGCGCTCATGGGATGTGTCATGGCAATACTATGTGCTTTATTTTGCTTTTTAAAGAGAGTTGAAACTGATTTTACGATAGGATTGTCCTTTGGAGACGTGGGAGTGAGGATGGATGGTTATCTGCCTTTTTTACTCATTATTGGAGTCATAGGCGCTGCTGCTAGTATCTATGCATATGGACATATTTGTGGATATTATAAATGCTACTTCCCTTGATGGCAAATTTGTACAATGCATTCTTCTAAAGTTTATAAAAAGGAATATTTTGGGCAAAAAATACAGGATTTATTTTCTTCATAACGAAAATAATAAAATAGTAAAGTTAAAAAGCCAAAGGAGAATATTTTTATGAAGACTGTAGTTAATACCGATTTTGCGCCCCAAGCCATTGGGCCCTATTCTCAGGCAATAAAGGCAAATGGTTTCTTATTCGTTTCAGGGCAAATACCTTTAGATCCGACAACTGGGCAGATTGTTTATGGTGGGATTGAGTCACAAGCCTATCAGGTACTGAATAATCTAAAAGCAATTTTAGACAAGGAGGGCCTGCTATTTGAGAATGTGGTAAAGACAGGTGTGTTTTTGAAAGATATGGAAGATTTTGCGGTCATGAATAAGGTTTATGCTGAGTATTTTAAAACAGAGCCGCCAGCTCGGGCTTGCGTACAAGTAGCCAGACTTCCTCGTGATGTAAGTGTGGAGATAGAACTGATTGCCGTGTACGAAAAGTAAAAAATACAGCCTCAAACTAGTGTTGAGGCTGTATTTTTTTTAATGACAATTATTTGCTTTTATTTTTG
Source organism: uncultured Pelosinus sp. (assembly GCA_963526645.1). Classification (GTDB taxonomy): domain Bacteria; phylum Bacillota; class Negativicutes; order DSM-13327; family DSM-13327; genus Pelosinus. The sequence goes on from CAUROG010000019.1 coordinate 2,447, forward strand.
CTCTTAGTTTTTGGAGGCTGAGATTTTTGCTTCAAACCACACAAAACAAAGAAGATACTACCAATGATGATCACGGTTAGGCTAGTCAATTGGGCTGATTTTAAGCCCCACAGTAATGTGCCATAGTCGCCGCGCAGAAACTCTAAGAAAAAACGGGCAATAGAGTATAAAATAGTGTAGAGAATAAAGACTTGACCTTTGGCATGATTTGTAGTACGAAATAGTAATAGTAAGACAAAGATAATGATATCAATCTGTCCTTCCCAAACTTCAGCAGGCCAAAGAGGTTTATCTCCATATACTTGATAAGCCAAGGTTGTTGCAGGATAGACAATGCCGAAGGGACCACCAGTAGGATGTCCAAAAGCATCACCGTTTAACAAATTAGCCATACGTCCGATGGATTGTCCCATAATGATTGCGGGGGCCACAATATCAGCAAAAGCCCAGGTATCAATATGATGACGTTTTGTATAAATATATCCAGCAAGGAAACCGAAGAGGATGCCACCTTGTATTGCCATTCCTCCCTGCCAAACAAAGGGGATTTCTAATAGATGGTGTTGATAATAATCCCAGTCAAAGAAAAAGACGTCCCATAAACGGGCACCAACAATGCCTGATAAGCCTCCATAAATTCCTACATCAACAACATGATCATGCCAGCGCCCATCTTGCTTTGCTAAAAAATATGCTGTGCCTGTAGCTAGAATAATGCTGAGGCTAAGTATTAAACCGTAGGCTCTAATCGGGAAATCTCCGATAAAAAAAAGATATTGATGCATAAAGTCCTCCTAATAATGAGTTCTAGTTTTTGTACATTAAGGATTCTATTACCTATAGTATAACAAAATCTGGTTATTATACAAATAACCAGATGATATTGAGAAATGGAGTTGAGAAAATGGGAAGAAAAATGGTTGTTATTCTACTCGGGATTATACTGGTTGCTGCAGGAGTCTGGTATGTAGGTTTCTCTGCTACCGATTTACAGCCACAGCAAACATCTGATGCTAATGCTAGAGTGGGGAAAGCCTCATCATCCTTTACTCTTGATAGTTTGGATGGAACTAAAGTTACTGTTGGGCAACCTGGTAGGACTACTGTTATAAATTTTTGGGCTACCTGGTGTCCACCTTGCTTAGAAGAAATGCCTGAACTAGAGGAATTTGCTAAAAAAATCAACAAAAAATAAATTTTTATGCAGTAAACTTAAAAGAGTCCAATGAAAAAGTAAGTTACTTTATCAATAAACACAAGCTTACGATGCCAGTGTTACTAGACAAAGATGGAGTGGTAGCCCAACAATTTCAAATTACTGCGCTTCCTACTACGATTATTGTTGATAAAAATGGGCTGATAAAGCATCGTCAATCTGGTGCTATGACAAGGAATGAATTAGAAGGAATCATAAATAGTTTGTAGGATATAAATGGTAATCCATTCCGTGATTTATTATTTAGGTTGGCTTTTATATTTTTGTAATATCGTAAAGAAAGTTCTAGGCTGTTTTATCGTAATTAAAGGAATATCTGCAACCTAGTAGAAAGAAAGAGAGAATAAGTTTTTTGTCATGGTGTAGTGGTGATCTATGAATATGGAGGTTGCTAGATGAAGAATAGTATTTTGATAGTGGACGATACAAAGTTTAATAGAATACAAATTAAAGAAGTTCTAAAAGGTCTGCAGGGGATTGATTTCTATGATGCGAAAGATGGATTTCAGGCAATCAAAGAGGTAGAAGACAATGACATTGATTTAATCATACTGGATTTAATGATGCCAGGTAAAGATGGATTTGATGTACTTAGAGAATTAAAGTCGGAGGCTAAATTTAAGGATATTCCTATTATTGTTTATTCTGGTATAGATAATATTGACAGTATAAATCATGCATTAGAGCTTGGGGCCTATGATTATTTTAGCAAACCATTGACTTCAGAACAGATAAAATTTATCGTACCAGTAAAAGTAAAGAATGCACTGGACAGTTATGTCCAGCGCAAAGCATTGATGCGTATGCATGAAAAGATGAATTTTGAATTAATGCTGGCAAATATTTTGCAACAAACATTAATAGCAACATCACAACAAGGACCGTTGGTTGATATGTATGGTAGATATCTTCCTTGTGATGAAATTGGCGGAAATTTCTATGAATGTGTACAGTTTGAGGATAGTACATGGTTTATTATGGCTGATGTATCAAGTCATGGAGTAGCAGCAGCCATGATTGCTTCCATGATTAAGGTGGATTTTAATAATTCTATCAAAAGACTTTCTTGTCCGGCAGAAATTTTGCAGCAGATGAATGATACTTTTTATTCTATGGTGAAGGGGGATTATACTTTCACTGCTGTTGTGGGAAGAATTCAAGGAGACAACCTTATTTTTGCTAATGCTGGTCATAGTCAACCCATTGTTTATACGAAAAAAATAGATAGTATACAGATTCTCGATTATAAAGATAACTCTCTTGGTGTAGTCGAGAAAGCAAGATTTAAATCACAGAAGATTACAATTGGTAAGGAGGATATCCTTTTTCTATATACAGATGGCTTATATGATACTAGGGAACCATATAATATGGAAATGAATTATCAGGATCTATGCAGTTCCTTTATGACCTATAAGCATATTATTCAAGAAAATCCAGAAAGTTTTTTTACAATCATGCTACGGTTATTTGCGGGCATTGTGGACGAAAAAGTAATTGATGATATTTCCATGATGTTGATTAGGGTTCGGTAGTTAGCTACTTACATTTCTATACATTATCTTACTAGGATGGGGGAGGTAAAATGACATATATCCCATGTAATGGAAGATACGATACCATGAGATACAATTATTGTGGAAAGAGTGGTTTAAAGCTTTCTGCCATATCTCTAGGGCTTTGGCATAACTTTGGAGATGTAAATAGTTACGAAAATAGCCGGGTTATGATTCTTCGAGCTTTTGATTTGGGAATTACTCATTTTGATCTTGCTAATAATTATGGTCCTCCTCCTGGATCAGCAGAAGAAAGATTTGGTAGCATTTTACGTGACGATTTTAAAGCACACAGAGATGAATTGGTGATTTCCACTAAGGCCGGCTATACCATGTGGCCAGGTCCATATGGCGATTTTGGTTCTAAAAAATATCTTTTTGCAAGCCTTGACCAAAGCTTAAAACGTATGGGGCTGGATTATGTTGATATTTTTTATCATCATCGCCCTGATGAAAACACTCCATTAGAAGAGACGATGGGAGCTCTTGATCTGCTGGTTCGCCAAGGTAAAGCACTATATGTTGGCCTTTCCAATTATAAGCCTGATCAAGCAAAAAAGGCCTTTGCAATTCTTAAAAATTTAGGAACCCCTTGTCTTATACATCAGCCGAGATATTCTATGGTGGATAGATGGATTGAAAATGGATTACTGGCTCTGTTAGAAGATGAGGGTGTAGGTTGTATAGCCTTTTCCCCTTTAGGAAAAGGTGTGCTGACCAATCGATATTTACATGGAATACCTGAAGACTCTCGAGTAGCCAGTCAAAGTGCGTTTCTAAAATCAGAGGATATAACAGAAGCCTTAGTATCGAAAGTGACTATGTTAAATGAAATTGCTAATCAAAGAGAACAGAGCATGGCACAGATGGCTTTAGCTTGGGTGCTACGTAATAAGCAGATGACCTCGGTTTTGATCGGAGCCAGTAGAGTCAGTCAAATCGATGATTGTGTGGGAGCATTACAGCGCCTAGACTTTAGTACAGAAGAGCTAGATCAGATTGACAGGATTTTAATAGATAAAGGAATATAAAGAAGATTAAGATGCAGGGGATTTTTACTCCATCTGAATCTTAGTCTTGCCTATCTGACGGACTTAATCGATCTTAACTCTCCCTTGTAGAAGATGAGAGTCTTAGAGCGACTTGGTCATTGGATGAACATAAAAATAACTTAGCATTTTTGCTAAGTTATTTTTATTTATGATGCTGGAGTGATGACGTCCTAGTTCAGTTCCAATTTTACGAGTAGAGTAACCTACACTATTCAGTGGTTGTATACGCGCACGATCAAACGTTCTAAGATGGTGGTAGCTCATAGGGTAACCTCCGTCGAATGGTGTTGTGGTGACTTCATTCTACACGAAGGTTAGCTCTATGAGCATTTTTTATTGTTCTTTTATCTGTCGCACTTCATTTTACAATCTATCTTATAAAAAAGTCATTGGAAAAAACTGAAAAAATAGGATGCTAAAAAGGTATTTGGTAAATAATGGAGAATGTCATATTTAACTTATTAAAACATTTAAAGAAGTTTTGATATTATTATTCAAGTAGAAGAAGCGATTTTTTTCTTTCAAAAAAAGGTATACTTGGTTGACTCCATAGTGTTTATTATAAAACTACCTATTTAACAGGAGGGATTCAATCATGAATGGTCTTCGCTTTAAGGATAGATTTCACAAAGAGTACGGAGAAAATAGTAATCAGCCTGTATATTGTTTCTTTGCACCTGGTAGGGTGAATTTGATTGGTGAACATATTGATTATAATGGTGGTTATGTATTTCCTGCAGCATTGTCATTGGGAATATATGGAGCAATACGTTTTCGCTTAGATGATGTAATTCAGTTAAAATCCACCAATGCATCCCAGGCTGTTAGTGTGGATTTAAAGCAGCCAATCAGATTTAAGCCAGAAGATAGCTGGGCAAATTATCCCAAAGGAGTTATTAAACATCTGCTAGATGATGGATATTCGCTAAAAGGCTGTGACATTTTGTTTTCAGGCAGTCTTCCTGATGGGGCAGGTCTTTCATCTTCAGCAGCTCTCTTGGTTTTAGTAACATTTATGCTGCGTTATAACGGTGGAGAAACAAATATTGATAGGGATGAATTAGCTAAATTCTGTCAGCAGGTAGAGAATCAATTCATGGGAGTTAATTGTGGCATCATGGATCAATTTTCAGTGGCTATGGGAAGGAAAGACTGTGCTATATTACTCAATTGTGATTCTTTGGAGTATAAATATACTCCCTTTGCTTTAGGAGAATATAGTTTAGTCATTATGAATACCAATAAGAAACGGGAGTTAGCAGAGTCAAAATATAATCAACGCCGTGCTGAATGTGAAGCAGCATTAAATATTGTAAAAGGGCATCGTCAAGTAACGAATCTTTGCCAAGTATCTCTTGCGGATATAGAAGCTTATGTGAAAGATGATGTATTACAGCGTAGAGCAAGGCATGTCATCTCAGAGAATAATAGGGTTTTATTAGCAGTTTCTCTTTTAGAACAAGGAGATATTAGTGGATTTGGCAATCTTATGACCCAGTCTCATATGTCTTTAAAAGGTGATTATGAGGTGACAGGCTTAGAATTGGATTGTCTTGTTGAAAATGCTCTTAAGACAATAGGATGTATTGGTGCACGTATGACTGGTGCTGGATTTGGTGGATGTGCTATTGCATTGGTTGCTACTCATGAACTAGAATCATTCAAAGCTGCAGTAGCCCAGAGATATGAAGAAACGACAGGATTGAAACCCGAGTTTTATGTAGCAAGTATTGTAGATGGTGTAAAAGCTATTGATTGCTGTGATATAAAATGAATATCTATAATAAACCATATAAGGGATTCAATGCTTATCATTTGGAGAATGAAAGCTTAAAATTGATTGTGTTGCCAGGCTTAGGGAGAGCTGTATATATCCTTATGCAGGTTATGGAGTAGTAACAAAAGCAGGTGATAGTTTTCATTTGGTGAGGGAAGGTAGAGCTGGAGATCGCTCAGCAATACGATAGCGTGACGCCGCTTGCACCAGGGGAAACCATGGAATGGCATCTAGATATTGAGCTTGCGGCCTTACTTTCCCAAAAAAACTAATGGTGCGCCAATAAAGGGTAGGGGATAGAGTGGAAAATGTAATAACAAATAATTTTAAAGCAGGAAGCAGCAATGACGCATTAACGATGAATGTTATTAGGCGGCAGGGGCCCATCTCTAGAGTGGAAATTGCCAAATTAACAAACTTGACTCCGCCGACAGTTACCAATATTACTACTAAACTATTAGACCTAGGCTTGATTGTGGAAGATAGTATTGGTGAATCCAGTGGTGGCCGCCGTCCATTGTTATTAAAAATTAATAACCTGCTGGCTACCGTCATTATTATTTATATTCGATCAGAAAAAATGATAGGCTACGTGATTGATCCTCAATTTGAAATACAATGGGAAGATAGCAGAAGTATTAAAGGCAAGAAAGAGGACGAAATCTTAAGGATGCTGCTGGATATTATTGGGGATTGTCGTAAGAGGGACGTTGCTCCTGTGCTTGCTGTAGGAGTTGTAGTACGCGGTCCAGTGCGGAGAAAAGATGGGATTGCCGTATTTGTACCTAATATTGGATGGAAGAATGCACCCTTAAAGGATATTATAGAAGATCATACTGGTTTACCTGCATTTATAGAAAATGATGTAAAAGCATTAAGTAATGGTGAATATTACTATGGCTCTGTAAAAGATGCCAGTAGTATGATTTTATTAAAAGTGAGTCATGGTATTGGTGGCGGTATCATTTTTAATGGTAGTCTTTATCGGGGTGTAAATGACAGTGCTGGTGAAGTCGGCCATACGACCATTGATATTGCCGGACCCATATGTAGTTGCGGGAATTATGGTTGTTTAGAAGCATTAGCTTCTGAGAATGCTTTAATGGATGCTGTAGCGAAGGCTATCAAGGAAGGCCAATTTTCTTCCATTTGTGACATGGTAAAGGGGAATCTGGAAAATCTTACTCCAGAGATCATTTATAAGGCCGCGGATACTGGTGATGAAGTAGCAATTCATATGTTAGGGCAGGTAGCACGGTATTTGGGCATTGGCATTGCTAATTTCATTAATATTTTTAATCCTGAAATCCTTATTATTGGCGGCGGAATAGTCAGAGGCCGTCAATATATTGAAGATATAATTAGACAGACAGTAAGGGAGCGATCTTTTGAAAGCTCTAGCAATATTTTAGAAATTAGTTTTTTAACTACAACTACGGAAAACACACTGAAAGGTGCAGCTGATATTGTGTTTGCTGAAATTACAGAATCCATATGGCTGGGTCAACGGTAGTTGCTAATGGTGGCATTATTATAAGGCCAAGAAAGCGTCCTAGGCTTTATAATATGTAATATTCCACATAAATTATTGGAGGAGGGTTAATCTATGAAAAAGAATTGGAAGGGACTCATGATGGCAACGTTATTAGCTGGGGCGTTAGTAGCTGGATGTTCAAGCTCAACACCACCTGCTGCTGATGCAAACAAAGGTGGCAAAAATTTAATTGGTGTCGCAATTTATAAATTTGATGACACATTTATGAGTGGTGTACGTAGCGCTATTTCTAAAGCTGCTGAAGGCAAGGCTCAATTGGAAATTGTCGATAGCCAAAACTCACAGCCAACCCAAAATGACAAAGTTGATTTGTTCATTAACAAAAAGGCGAAAGCTCTTGCCATTAATCCAGTTGATCGTAATGCCGCTGGTGTAATTATTGACAAAGCCAAAACTGCCAATATCCCTGTAGTATTCTTAAATCGTGAACCTTTGCCAGAAGATATGAAGAAGTGGGATAAAGTCTATTATGTTGGAGCGAAAGCTGAGCAATCTGGTATCATGGAAGGGCAATTAGTAGTAGACTACTTTAAAGCTCATCCTACAAAAGACGGTGTAATTCGCTATGTTATGTTAAAAGGTGAACCAGGTCATCAAGATGCTGAAATGCGTACTAAATTCGCAATTAAAGCAATTGAAGATGCAGGCTTAAAAGTTGAAAAAATAGCTGAAGATACTGCAATGTGGGATCGTGTAAAGGGCCAGGAAAAAATGGCAGCCTTCTTAGCAGCTAATGGAGATAAAATTGATGTTGTTATTGCAAATAATGATGATATGGCTTTAGGTGCTATCGAAGCCTTAAAAGCTAAAGGCTATTTTAAAGATGGTAAATTCATGCCTGTAGTTGGTGTGGATGCTACTGCCCCTGCATTAAAAGCATTAGAAGAAGGAACTTTGTATGGTACAGTCTTGAATGATGCTAATAACCAAGGTAAAGCAACCTTTAATCTAGCTGATGTATTGGCCCAAGGTCAAACTCCTAGCAAAGAAAACACTGGCTATGTTATTACAGACGGAAAATATGTCTGGATTGACTATAAGAAAATCATAAAAGAGAACATGAACGAAGCTAAATAAAATTCTAGATAATTAACATTAAAAACTAGAGTTAGAAAATGGCAAGGGCCAATGTATCTAACGTTGACCCTTGCCATTTTTATAAGAAGAAACATCAATAAGCCTTCAAGAGAAAGAGAGGCGCTCGATAATGACAGAAACTGAATTTTTGCTTGAGATGAATCATATCTCCAAAGAATTTCCTGGAGTCAAAGCGCTTGATGATGTAACGCTTAAGGTGCGACCTGGTACTGTACACGCCCTCATGGGTGAAAACGGCGCAGGCAAGTCAACCTTAATGAAATGCCTTTTTGGGATATATAAGCAAGATGTTGGTGAAGTTATTCTAAATGGACAAAAACTACAAATAAATAATTCTAAAGATGCTCTGAATTACGGCATATCCATGATTCATCAAGAATTGCATCCTATTCCTCATCGAGATGTAATGGAAAATGTATGGTTAGGACGCTTTCCCATGAGAGGTATTGGACCTTTCCAATTTGTAGACCATAAAAAAATGTATGCTGATACGGCAGCGTTATTTGAACAACTTGAAATTGACATTGATCCAAATGCATTAGTTAAAACCTTATCTGTATCTAAGGTACAGTCTATTGAGATTGCCAAAGCTGTGTCCTTTAATTCAAAGATTATCGTTATGGATGAACCAACATCTTCTCTGACTGGCAATGAAGTAGAACAGTTATTTAAAATTATACGTGACTTACGAAAAAGAGGAGTTTCGATCATTTATATATCTCATAAAATGGAAGAAATTCTCCAAATATCAGATGATGTGACTATTATGCGTGATGGTAAATATATTGGCACCTGGAATGCCTCAGAACTGACTACGGATCTCATTATTTCCAAAATGGTTGGACGTGATCTTACCCAACGCTTTCCGGAACGTAGTAATGTACCTGGAGAAGTGGTGCTCAGAGTAGAAAATCTTACATCGACTAATCCACGGTCTTTTAAAAATATTTCCTTTGATCTTCGCAAAGGAGAAGTACTAGGAATCAGTGGTCTGGTAGGTGCACAGCGGACAGAACTTATTGAAGCTATTTTTGGCTTACGCTCAATTGCAGAAGGAAAATTTATTCTAAATGAAAAAGAGATTAAAATCAAATCACCAGCTGATGCCAAAAAATATAGAATTGCTTTGCTTACGGAAGAGCGACGCGTTACAGGAATATTTTCAGTTCTGCCTATAGTAGAAAATACGGCGATTGCCGACTTAAATGCCTATCAAACATCCTATTTCTTACTTGATGAAAAGAAAATGAAAGAGGATACGGCTAAAAGTGTAGAAAAGCTTAGGATAAAAACCCCTTCTGTCAAGGAGCTAATTAAAAATTTATCTGGCGGAAACCAGCAGAAAGTTCTCATCGGTCGCTGGCTACTTACTGATCCAGATATATTACTTCTCGATGAACCAACTCGCGGTATTGATGTTGGTGCAAAGTTCGAAATTTACACGATCATTACAGAACTTGCTAAGCAGGGGAAGAGTATTATTATGATTTCTTCGGAAATGCCTGAGATATTAGGTATGTCTGATCGCATAATGGTAATGTGTGAGGGGCGACTGACGGGCATACTTGATCAGAAAAATGCTACTGAGCGAGAGATTATGCGCCATGCAACGTTGTACTTGGTGTAAACAAAAGGAGGTTATAATATGAACTTTGATACGAAAAAGTTGAATGAATTCCTTTTAGAATATGCAATCTATGGTGTCTTACTCGTTCTGATCATAGCAATTGCCATCTATAATTCAAATTTTTTATCGATAAATACCCTGCGTGATATTTTGATGCAGTCTTCTACTCGGGTAATTATTGCTCTTGGGGCTGGTTTTGTTTTGATTACTGCAGGTGTTGATCTTTCCGCTGGACGTGTTGTTGGTTTAGCTGCTGTATTATCTGGCTCTATGTTGCAGGTAGCAGATTATTCACGAAGATTTTTCCCCAACTTACCTGATCTACCAATCTGGATACCGATTATCATTGCTGTTCTTGGTGCATTAATTGTTGGTATTCTGAACGGGTGGATTGTGGCTAAATTCAGTGTGCCACCCTTTATCGCAACCTTAGGTACATATGTAATGGTTTATGGTGTAAACTCCATTTATTTTGATATGAAGCCCAATGAATCTCAGCCCATTGGTGGCCTCCGGCCTGACTTTACAGTAATAGGCTCTGGTTCTATCGGGAGCGGTCCTTACTCTATTCCCTATATCGTTCTGATTGCATTGGCAGTAGCCTTTGTTGTTTGGGTTATCTTTAATAAGACCAAACTAGGGAAAAATATGTATGCCATTGGTGGCAACATTAATGCAGCTAAAGTTTCAGGAATTAACGTTGGTCTTAATTTGGTTATGATTTATGCAATTGCTGGGGCACTCTATGGATTTGCGGGTGTATTGGAAGCAGCAAGAACAGGTGGCGCTACTAACAATTATGGTAACATGTACGAGCTAGATGCGATTGCTGCTTGCGTTGTAGGTGGCGTTTCTACAACAGGTGGTATTGGCACAGTTCCTGGTATCTTGGTAGGGGTTGTGATTTTTACTGTTATCAATTATGGTCTAACTTTCGTTGGTATGAATCCTTACTGGCAACTTATTATAAAAGGCCTTATTATTGTTTCAGCGGTTGCAGTAGATATTCGGAAATATATTTCTAAAACATAATGATATGATAAAGACTAAGGGGTTAGTTGCTCTAGAGCTTCCACTTATATAAGTGAATCTTGGTCCAGACCCTTAGAGCAACTTCTTGGTCATCAGATGAAAAAACAAACTGACTGCCGTAATTGGCAGTCAGTTTGTTTTTTTGATTAAAAGGGATTGAATGAAAAAAAGCGAAAATTGGGGCTGGCATATAAAACTTTTTGTTTTCTCTTTTTGGTTACGGGGGTATGTTGTGAGTAATTAACTAGTAATTCAGTTGATATTTCCTGATAGGGTGTACCATCCCGTTTTGTAATATGATCTTCTTTCATCCATTTTTTTACATCAAATACTGTAAATTGTGTAGGTAGCATTTCTGCATCTACAGCTAGTTTCATCTCTTCAATGAGAGATGACTCACATAAAATGATAGGAGCTATTTCTTTGCCTTGGCTATATTCCATAATAATTATATTCTCCTCTCGAATAATAGTTAGACGTATTAATAAATAATACGAATACTACCGTCGTTATATATTTCAATATCATTGTAGCTATCCAATATTCTCTTAGCTATATTACTATCTACAGTATTAAGTTCAATAGTACCATAAATAATCTCATGATAGTGATTAAAGGTTCCTAGATTATTAATCGCCATATAATAATGAACATTATTTTTATAACCATTAGGTGCTAACTTTATACCGTGTTTTTTTAACCATGCAACGGCTTCTTCGTGGCTACGAATACCTTTTGTAAGATGAGCGATGACATGCCGATCCGTACCAGCATGTCCAACTTTAAAATGATTAAGGCATTCTAGGCAGATACCTTTTTTCCCAACGAAAGCCACTTCTACGGGTTTATCCTCGTAACAATAAAAGCAGGTACCATTATTATGACGATGCCACTTATAAACATCTTCATATATTTTTTTCTTGCGAAATAGCATCAGTAAAGTCTCCTATTATATTTTTATCAGTATGACCTAGTATACCTGTTTCTAGTCAGATTGTATACACGAGTTTCAGATTCTAGGTCTGTCAGTAATAGGTGAAGAAATCTCTCGTATTAGTTTTTTCTATCTATTAAAATTATAATTAAATTTTAAAAATATCAATTCAAGAGCGACTGTATGCAGGATACTATTAAATTGTTTGCGAATATTACAAAAGATAACTTTGCTAAACCTAATTATATTATGATAGTGAGCAGTTATATCAATTCAAATATATGTAATAATTAAGGCTTTAGCTTGTGTAGATATTTTACATAGGCCTAATTATAAAGAAGCAGAAAGCCGCTTTTAAGGAGGAAATAAGTTTTGTTAATACCATGGGAAATATTATCGGAGGATAATGAAGAAGCGCGTAACCTTCTAGAAAGATTATTGGAGATTGCGGCTAGTGATCCTCTTATCTTGGATGAAATTATGCGAGGTGTATTACACGACGATCTCTGTATTAAGATACAAGCAGCATCTATGGTAGAGAAAGTTACACGTGTTCGGCCTTTATTTTTGACACCTTATAGAAGAGTCTTACTCAATGAATTCTCGAAGATAGCTCATCCTGGAGTACGCCAGCAAGTTGCAGTGCTTTATGGGCGTGTGATGTGGGATGAATGGGAAATGAAGCAAGTTGTTGTATTGCTAATTAAATGGATTGATACGGAAGAATATGAGGACAGCATCAAAAATTCTATGGAGTCTCTTTATAAGCTAGCTATGCAGAAGAAATGGATTCTTCCTGCATGTGTAGAGAGTTTAAAGAAGGCTATGGAGCATTCTAATCCTTCAGTCAGTAGTTTAGCAAATAAAATGCTTAGTTCAAATTAGCGATAGAGGTTCATAAAAAGTTAGATATAAATAATACTTGCATTTTTTTCTGCGGTATAAGAAAATGCACCTCATTATTTATAGTGACATTATCACAAGTTAATCTATATAATTATTGACAGGATTTGTAAAAGTGTGATAAAATGATAAAAGAATCAGGTGCCTATCGCAAAAGACAGTATGACCCTAAGCTATTTTGCTTAATAAACTGACATAGTGAATGAGCTGATCAGTAAATGAACTGAAGGCTAGAGCAGAGTTAAAACTCTGCACTAGCCTTCTTTTTTTTGTAACTAATTTTCAACAAGTAAAGTATTTTCTGGATAAGTAGGCTGGTCATAGGCTGGAATGTGCGGTTTTTTACTATTTCTAATCACTAGTAGGAATTAAATGCAATGATGGATAGTCTTTGCTTATGTTGCATTTAAATAAAAAAAGAATAAAGGAGTGATAAGCATGTCTAAAGTTGCTGTTGCGAGTACTGATGGAATATCTGTTGACGAACATTTTGGCAGATCTAAAGAATTTTTAATTTATGAGGTTAAGAAGGGGGAGCTTTTAAATTTCTTGAACGTCGGAATGTTAATGACGGTAAAAATCAATCACATGATACTGCGCTCCAAACTACAGCTGAGTTACTGGAGGATATGGAAGTCGTGCTGGCAAAGCAAATTGGTTCTGGGGCAGAGAAAGAATTGCGGGGAAAAGGGGGAATTGCCTTGTCAGTAAATAGTTATATTGAGAAGGCCTTGAATGCATACGGGAAAAAAGAAAAAATTATCAAAAATGGCATGATGCATAGATCTGTTGGCGGTTGTCAATCAGTTGGCAACTCTAGGTGTTGTGGGGGCTCTTCACTAGAATGTAGATCATAATTATAAAATATGGAGGTATATACTGGTGAGCAAAATTGAAATATCAAAAAGTGTGAGTCCAATCTTAGAGGGAAGGGCATGGCTAAAAAAGGAAGATTCATGGGCTATTATTATTGCATTAGGTCTCATAGTTTTGGCCACGATTACATTTTTTATTGGTGGCAGTAAGATTATTACGACAATGGCTGTTACCATTCCTGGATGGTCTGATGATTTTAGTAAAGTAACTGCCGGGTTAGGTAAAAATTTTCTTGGACTGATATATCTGTATGTTTTCTTTACACTCTTTTTTAGCATTGGTGCGAAAGTAATGGGATTCCATATTAGACAGTTCATCGTAGGATTTACAGTACTATTTGCAGCGTCTATAATTGTTAGTGTTTTAGGAGCTAATAAATTCATCAAAGAGATTCAGTTAGAAACTCCACTGTTAGCATTAATAATGGGTCTTATATTAGGTAATGCCATAAAGCTTCCTTTATGGTTGCATCAAGCTTTACGTACTGAGTATTATGTCAAAACAGGCATCATATTAATGGGGGCTACTCTTCCCTTCACTATCATTCTACAAGCTGGTCCTGTAGCAATATCTCAAGCTCTTATTGTATCAGTGGTGACATTTGGCGTTATTTATTTTGCAGCGACTAAACTATTTGGTCTAGATCCCCGTTTTGGAGCTTGTCTTGGTGCTGGAGGTTCTATTTGTGGTGTGTCGGCAGCCATTGCGGTTGGTGGAGCTTGCCGAGCAGAAAAACAACATGTTTCGGTAGCGATCTCGATGGTTATTATTTGGGCTGTTGCTATGATTTTTTTATTGCCCTTTTGGGCGAAATCCTTGGGATTAGCACCGGGGATCGCAGGCGCTTGGATCGGAACTTCCGAATTTGCTGATGCAGCTGGATTTGCCGCTGCTGAAGTGATTGGTGATGAGCGAGCGGTTAAAACCTTTACTCTGATGAAGGTCGTCGGCCGAGATATGTTTGTGGGTGTATGGGCATTCTTAGTAGCAATTTTATCAGTCACGGCTTGGGAGAATAAGATTGTAGGCGAATCTGAGCATATTGATAAAAAAGAAATTTGGCGCAGATTTCCTAAGTTTATCATTGGTTTTTTTATTGCTTCTTTATTTACTACTTTGATAATTTCATTATTGGATCAGAAAACTGGCACAGCTTATTCAAAAGATATAATTGGTACTTTTAAAAATTTGCGTGGCTGGACATTTACTTGGACCTTCTTGTGCATTGGTTTTACAACTAGATTTCGCGAGTTAACATCTTTTGGTTGGAAGCCCTTAGCGGCTTTTACCCTTGGCGTATTTGTTAATGTTCCTTTGGGATACTGGTTGTCTAATGTAATTTTTTCAAATTACTGGCTCAGTATAAAATGATATGGTAGAGTATACTACTTGCATAAGCATGAAAGTCATTGATATAAAGGATACCGATAGCAGCGAGAAAAAACGGGTAGATGCAGAGAGTATAAGGAATCTTGGAAGCCATCTAGCAAAGCGTAGTGAACGGGTTGCAGTCATGATGGAACTGTTAGCAGTAAAAGGATTTGCTTTTACTGCTAACAAGAATACAATTTTTGCCGTATCAAGAAAAGTAGAAGCACAAGAAGCTAAGTCATATTTGCTGCAAAAAGGCTTTCATGATTCTGAATTTCAAGTATATCTAGAATATACTCGCGAGTGGGGCATATTATAATAAAATAGAAATAGGGCTTTAACCCCGGATGTTGGAAAATGGGATGTTTAGAGCGAGGTTGACGTAGATAGAATGGATGAGAATATATAGGTGGGATTGGCATGCCAATGACAATTACTTATGAATTGAAAAACTCTTTCTATATTAATATTACTAATCGTTGTAGTAATCATTGTTTGTTTTGTGTACGAAATTGTTCAGATGGAGTTATTGGCGGAATGAATTTTTGGCTTGAAAAGGAACCAAGTGTTGATGAGGTTATCGACCATATTCAATAAAAGGAAGTTTCGAGGTGTCAAGAATTTGTGTTTTGTGGCTATGGAGAACCAATAATACGTGCCTATGATATTATTGAAATTTGTAAAGAGTGAATATAAGATGCTCATCCGTTTTTGATTGCTACTGAAATGATGGGAGCCAGTTCAGGATTAGGCTGGTTTGTATTGTACAGTCAAGAAAACTATAATATTGAGTGGATTTTTTCTGGTGCCATGATAATTGGATTGTTAGGCTTATTAACTGATTTGCTAATTCAATATATTGAAAGGAAAGTAATTATATGGGAGTGAGGGGGGCAAGTGTGAAGTATTAGCAACTTAGGCCTATTTTTCTAGTCTAGCAAAATTATATAAAAATCAACCGGTCCCAAAATATTGAGACCGGTTGATTTCATACTGTTTTCATCCACTTTTCAAATTCCTCTACTATCTCCTCCCGAGCAACTTGCACGGCTTCTCCGCTCCATTCCTGACCCGTATCACCATCATACCAAAGATCTTTATTGCTAAAAGTACCTGTGGGGTATAGTTTTTCTTGGATAGCTGTATGCATGCCATCAAGTAGACTTTGTTTAATGGTTTTACGTGACGTTCTATGGCCTATTTTCTCTGTAGGGCTTACATCAAGACCCATCTCCCCCTTGCTAATTTCTATATGGGATAAGACTTTGCCTTGAGATTGGGCTGCTGAAATGGACTGCCTGGCAGCGGCTGTAGCTAGTTCACGACTAATATTATCATCTGATACCGTAATTCTAATATTGCCAATGATTAATTTATACATAGAATACACCTCCCAAGAAAAAATGTATGCAATTTTTAAAGATATAGAACCATGTACTCGAAAATAACAGAATAGTGTTAATTTGACTTTCTAGATGGGGTGGGATATAATATTACTCAAGTCTTAAGATACAGAGTAGTAGGCTTTGTTTGCGGTGCAGAAAGTTGGCGGATGATGCGAGCCAACCCTCAAATATGTTGAACTCACTGTGGAGGAGCAGCCATAAATTAGTAGTGGCTGCCGCTTGATTGGCGTTATAAAATCATGGAGAGGATGGCAGTTGCTATCAATCAGGGTGGTATCGCGGGTGTGTATAACTCGTCCCTGGCTAACAAGCCATGGGGCGGTTTTTTATTTTTTTATAAATAGGAGGATTTTAAATGAACGAGAGATATAATCCTAAAGAAATTGAATCCAAATGGCAAAAGCACTGGGCTGAGCATAGTACTTTTAAGGCTGAACTCAATCGTCAGCGCCCAGAATATTATGTTTTAGAAATGTTTCCGTATCCTTCTGGTAATTTACATATGGGTCATGTACGCAATTATTCCATTGGTGATGTAATTGCTAGATTTAAAAGCATGCAAGGATATAATGTACTTCATCCTATGGGATGGGATTCCTTTGGTATGCCTGCAGAAAATGCGGCTATTAAGAATGGTGTTCATCCTGCAGAGTGGACATGGGAAAATATTGCCAATATGCGTCGCCAACAGCAAGAATTGGGCCTATCTTATGATTGGGATCGAGAAGTAGCTACATGTCATCCTGATTATTACCGTTGGACCCAATGGTTATTCTTATTGTTCGTTGAACGTGGACTTGCTTATAAGAAAAAAGCAGCAGTAAATTGGTGTAATGAATGTAATACTGTACTAGCGAATGAACAAGTAATTGATGGTACTTGCTGGCGTTGTGACTCTGTCGTAGTGAAAAAGGAATTGGAGCAGTGGTTCTTTAAAATTACAGAATATGCAGATCGACTTTTAAATGATCTTAGCGAGCTAAAAGGCTGGCCTGAACGGGTTAAAACCATGCAGGAAAACTGGATTGGCCGTAGTGAAGGAGCTGAATTTAGTTTTGCTGTAGCTGATTCTGAGGAAAAAATTGCTGTATACACAACAAGGCATGATACGGTTTTTGGCGTAAGCTATGTGGTATTAGCACCTGAACATAAATTGGTAGAAAAACTTATTACAGGTAAAGATAATGAGCAAGAGATTCGCCAATTTATCGATAGTGTGCGGAATATGAGCGAGATTAGCCGTACTTCCAGTGAATTCGAAAAAGAAGGCATGTTCACCGGAGCTTATGCTGTGAATCCTTTTACTGGTCAACAGGTACCAATTTGGGTAGCTAATTATGTGCTAGTGGAATATGGTACTGGAGCAGTAATGGGAGTTCCAGCACATGATGAACGAGACTGGCAGTTTGCTAATAAATATAATTTAGCAAAAAAAGTAGTGGTACAACCTGAGGGCCAAGAACTTGCAATTGAAACTATGACAGGCGCATATGATGGCGATGGTATTATGGTTAATTCTGGTCAATTTAGCGGTATGAAGAATGAAGCCGGTAAAGTAGCAATTGCGAAATGGCTAGAAGAACAAGGGTATGGTAAACGTCATGTCAATTACCGTCTGCGTGATTGGTTAGTTTCTCGACAGCGTTACTGGGGTGCACCGATCCCTCTTATTAATTGCTTGGATTGTGGTACTGTACCAGTTCCTAAGGATCAATTACCTGTTTTATTGCCGGACAATGTGAATTTTAGTGCAGGATCAGTTTCCCCTTTAGCTAAGGTGGAAGAGTTTGTGAATTGCACATGTCCTAAATGTGGTGGCCCAGCTAAACGTGAGACAGATACCATGGATACTTTCATTTGTTCTTCCTGGTATTATATGCGCTATGCTGATCCGAAGAATACAATGGCTCCTTTTGATACATCAAAAGCTGACTATTGGGCACCAGTAGATCAATATATTGGTGGCATTGAACATGCCATATTACATCTTCTATATTCCAGATTTTTTACAAAGGTACTTAAAGATGCTGGCTTAGTAAATGTGAATGAGCCATTTAAAAACCTGCTCACCCAAGGCATGGTTATTAAAGATGGTTCTAAAATGTCAAAATCCAAGGGGAATGTAGTATCTCCTGAGGAAATAATTGGAAAATATGGTGCTGATACTGCGCGGTTATTTATTTTGTTTGCTGCACCTCCAGAGCGTGATTTGGAATGGAATGATCAAGCAGTAGAAGGGTCCTACCGCTTCTTGGGACGTTTATGGCGAATTGTTGATCACTATGCCACTTTTATGGCAGGTGAAGAGTCACAGTATGACAGCGATACTCTTAGTAAGGATGAACGTAATCTTAGACGGGCATTGCATACTACCATTAAAAAAGTTACAGAGGATATTGGTGATCGTTTTAATTTTAATACAGCCATTAGTTCTATCATGGAATTAGTGAATGCTATGTATACTGTTAAGGATCAAAATACATCCTTAAACCCTGGATTAGTGCGAGAAACCGTTTCCGGCTTATTATGCTTATTAGCCCCATTTGCACCCCATATTACAGAGGAATTGTGGAGCGAAACCATTGGGCAAGGTAGTGTACATAAGCAAGTATGGCCTGTATTTAATGAGGAGGCCATTCAATTAGAAGAAGTAGAAATTGTTGTACAGATTAATGGTAAAGTACGAGAAAAGATTGTTGTCTCTGCCATGCTAACTGCGAAAGAATTGGAAGAAAAGGTATTGGAACAAGAAAAGGTACAGACACTTATTGCTGGTAAAACAGTAGTGAAGGTAATTGCAGTAGCGGGAAAATTAGTGAATATTGTAGTACGATAAAGAAAAGTTGATTTTTAAGATATAGCTAAGAACCCGACCAGTCTCAATGGTCGGGTTTTTGGCTATATTAATATAATATTCTTGGTAAATGCTTAGAGAAGTCTAGTTATGATTGAATCAAGAAACTT
This sequence comes from uncultured Pelosinus sp., assembly GCA_963526645.1. GTDB lineage: Bacteria > Bacillota > Negativicutes > DSM-13327 > DSM-13327 > Pelosinus. The sequence continues at coordinate 21,814 of CAUROG010000019.1, forward strand.
TTCTGAAAATATTGCCAAGGGAATAAAGGGCATGTATAATTACACTAATAAGATAATATCAAAAAGATAATATCAAAATAATCCTAATTGAAAACCGCCAATTACTCTGTTTCTTCGTATACTTGATAATTAGCGGGAGGTAGTAATATGAATGAATCTAAAAATGGTTTTTTTAGAGATAGTGGAAATAGTGCTCATATACAGTCTTCAAATACGGTAGATATGGTTATTTTCAGTGCTATTGATAGTGAAGATAAGGATCCTAGGCGACTTCCAGATAAAGTCCTGCAAATCCTTTTGGTAAAGAAGAAAAAAGATCTGTTAATAAATAAAGAAAATGAATCTCAACAGGGAAAATGGTCTCTGCCGGGAGGATTTGTTAATTATGAAGAAAGTATTGATGAGGCTGCTGTACGAGAATTAAAGGAAGAAACAAATCTAGAAAATGTTTATATGGAGCAGCTTTATACATGGGGGCGAGTGTATCCTAATCTTCGTAGAAGGGTAATAAGTACATCCTATATGGCCTTGGTGGATCGAAAAAAGTTTATTGTCAAATCCGGTGAGGACGCGGAAGATGTACGGTGGTTTAATGTCCTTAGCAAAGTAATTGGGACAAATAAACGTCCAACGACGAATGGGTATATTCTTGAAAAAACCTTTGAGATCATAGTCAAAGATGAAGAGATTTCAATAAAGGATCATGTGGTGGTCAAGACTACCGTGGAAGGACATATTTCAAAAACAGAAAATACATATGTTGAAAATAAAGATGGTTTAGCTTTTGATCATGCCAAAGTCATCCAATATGCTCTTGATAGGATGAAAAATAAAGTAATGTATACAGATATTGCTTTTAGCTTGATGCCAGAATTATTTACACTTACTGAATTACAAAAAGTATATGAAGTTTTATATCGTCGGGAATTAGCGGATGCTTATTTTCGCAAAAAAGTCAAAAGAATGCTTACAAAAACAACATTATTATCTGAAGGTAAGCGCTTTAGACCGTCAAAATTATATCTCTTTAATCCTCGATGGAAGGATGAAGAAGAATAGTAGTTTATAAAGATATCATGAACTGTAATATAGATAGTCAGGATCTTTTATTCAATGCGGAAAGGGGCAAAAAAATGGCTATATTTAATGGAGAAAGATTAGCAGCAGAAATTTTTAAAATTGAGGCAGATAAAATTCGACGAGGTTGGTATTCAGATAAATATTTTAGTAATAATGTTATTTTACTGGAAGCATTGGCAAAGGAAGGATATACTTTTGCTGGTAATAGTGATATTAAAGATGTGGATTGCTCGACAGTGCAGGTTGGTGATGTAGAAGTTGAAATGCAATTTTTTACTCGCCGAAAACCATGTAGTTTAGTTGCAGGGGTAGATGAGGCGTTAGCAATTTTAAAAATGTGTACTGGATATTTTGATGAAGATGAGCAGTTTATAAATACTTATCATCTACTAGAAGTAGAAGCTGTGCAGGATGGCACCTTTGTCCATTATGATGGTGATCCACTTAGTGTCCAGCCTGTTCTTAGAATTCGTGGTCGCTATCGCGATTTTGCCAAGATGGAAACCGTATTACTAGGGGTTATTGCGGAACCAACTCGTATTGCTACTAATGTATATAATACATTAGTAGCAAGTCGCTCTAAAGATATTTTATTCTTCCCTGCACGATTTGCTCATTATAAAATGCAGGCATTGCATGGATATGCCTATTCTTTAGCCATTCAAGCTTACAATCAAAAACATAGTAAGAAGAATTCTCGTTATGTAAGTACAGACGAGCAAGGCACCTGGTGGGGCGGAGAAGGTGGCGGCACCATTGCTCATGCGACGATTTGTTGTTTCCTGGGAGACACTGTTGAAACCATGATGCAATACTCTAGGGTCTTTGACAAAGAGGTTTCTAGGCTTGTATTGATTGATTTTCATAATGATTGCGTTGGTGAAACGAAAGCCGTAATGACTAAGATGTTTACTAAATATATTGCTTTATACAAGGCTGGCCATTTGAATGAAGCGGAAAAATATAAACTATATGGGGTGCGTCCTGATACTTCAAAAAATATGAGAGACAAGTCTATTGTGCCTACAGGGAATAAACAGCAAGATATGGGAGTGTCGCCGAGGCTCGTATGGAATCTGCGAGAAGCAATTGACAAGGCTTATGAAGAGTGGGATATAAAAGATGAGGACATTGAAATTGCTAAAGAATGGTGCAAACAAATAAAAATTTGTGTCACAGGAGGATTTAACGCAAAAAAAATACGGGAGTTTGAAGAGATGGATGTACCTGTGGATATTTATGGGGTTGGTTCTTCTTTGCTTGAGAATTCAGATGAAACAAATAATGATTTTACCGCAGATATTGTTCGTGTAAAAATAAATGAACAATGGTGTAATCTTTCTAAAATTGGTCGTTCTGTCTGCGAAAACCCTAACCTGGAAAAGATTGTTCTACAATAATTAATTTAACTGTTTATCCGATGATTAAGTCCTAAGGATAAGTGCGGCTAAGATTCAGATGGAATTTAAACTCCACCTGAATCTTAGTCTTATTTATGTAAAAAAGGAAATTCACTAATAATGAAGCCATGGAAAAGAAGCCTTCTATTTCAGAGGGAAAATGTTATGGGGGGAGTTAATAATTCAATTAAATAATGATCACAGGCAGGGGAGAGCAAATCGAAGAAGCAGAAAAAAGATTGTTGATGAATTAGAAGGATTATATGGTGATGGCATATAAAATAGAAAATTCAGTGATTTTTAGTTATAGAGATAAAAAATGGAGGAAATAGTATGAGTAGAGACAAAAAAATAGAAAATTTAAGTTGCACAGATTGCAGTATTTACAATTGTAGAAGCGGAAGCCATCAGTTTCCCAGCTTTTGTTTGACAACAAAGGATAATGATGGTCATTCTATTGTAGATGATATTGAGGAAATAAAAAAGAATTTACAAGATGATGAACAGGATGCTATTGTTACTAGAGCATCGGCTCAGGTAGAAGGAATTTTTTATGGCAGATTAACAAGAGTAGAGGAAGTTATTGAATTTGCTAAGCGTATTGGTGCTAAAAAAATTGGTATTGCGACTTGTGCCGGCTTAATTGAGGAATCGAAAATTTTTGCAGATATCCTTACTGCTAGGGGGTTAGAGTATTATAGTGCTATTTGTAAAGTTGGATCAGTTGATAAAACAGAAATTGGTATACTGGAAGAACATAAAATCAAACCTGGTAGTCATGAAGCTATGTGCAACCCAATATTACAAGCACGCATTTTAAATTATCAGCATACGGATTTAAATGTAGTAGTTGGCCTATGCGTGGGGCATGACTCCTTATTTACCAAGTACTCCGAAGCCCTAGTGACCACTCTTGTTACGAAAGACAGGATTACGGGACATAATCCGGTTGCCGCTTTGTATACGGCTCATTCGTATTACAAAAAGCTACTGCAAGAGAAAGGAATAATGGCGAAATAAAGTATGAAAATACATATTGTTTTTCTGATTAGTATGGTTCTACATAGGAGCAATCTTTCTGAATTTAGTCGCCCAGTTTGCGAAAACCTTAATCTAGAAAAATTTTGACTGTAATTATAATGTAACTTTTAGTCTGTGACTAAGTCGCTCTAAGACTTCCATCTTCTGCAAGTGGGAGTTAAGATTGACTTAGTTTTAAGGATAAGTGCGGCTAAGATTCAAATGGAATTAAAACTCCACCTGAATCTTAGTCTTATTTATTGTAAAAAAAGGAAATTCTTTTTTTTTGTCGAATGAGTATGCAAGTTACAATAGGGGGTAATATCGATGGTTGGGCAACGGAATAAGTTGTTATTTATTGTGATGCTAGCGGTATTAATTGTAGCAGGTAGTTTTTATAGTTTTTGGCAGAAGGGTTCAGTATCTGACTCGACATCTTCCAGTGAAGCCATAGCAAAGAATCCCTCTATCTCAGAGGAAAAATCCAGTGAAATTTTTGTATATATAAGTGGTGCTGTTCATAAGCCAGGTGTATTTAAAGCACCATCAAATGCTAGAGTTTTTGACATTGTAGCTATGGCTGGTGGTCTTACAGTTGAGGCTGATGTAGCTAAAACTAATCTAGCACAGAGTGTAAAGGATGGTATGCATATTCATGTAGTGGATAAGCCCCTAATTTCTAATGATAATACAATGACAGCTGGCAGTGGCAAGGCTAAAATAGGTAATAAGGTAAATATCAATCATGCGAATAAAAGCGAATTGGATACATTGCCAGGTGTAGGACCCGCTTTAGCAGAACGTATTATAGAATATCGCCAAACAAATGGCAGCTTTAGAGATATTGATGAATTAAAAAGTATTCCAGGAATTGGGTCAAGTAAATATGAAAAAATAAAGGAAAAAATCAGTATTTGAGAAAGTTTTTATGCAAAGTAATAATTATAGTTGCCACTAATGTTATTCTTTTCAACAAAATTAAATATAGGATTGACACAAATTACTATTCGTGTTATATTATTGAAAAAATATATAAATGATTGCTGATCAGGACAACTGAAGGCTAAAAGAAATCCTAAATTTAGGACTCTTTTAGTCTTTTTTATATTTAAAGCTGACTGGATAACCAGAGGCTGGTTTTTTTCATAAAGCGAAGAAGCCAGCCTTTTTGATTTAAGGAGGTGGAAAGATGTCTATTATGCTTGTGGGCGCAGATCATTTAGGGAGCATCGAGAAAAACTTGCAAACTTTGGGAATACGCTCTATTGATCATGTTTCTGGTAGAAATGCTTCTGATCGGAAACGGTTTAAGTTTCCTTTATCTACAAATTTAATTGTTATTTTTATTGATTATATAAATCATACGACAGCCAAGAATATTAAACAAATGGCTAAATCTCAGGGCGTTCCCCTTGTATATGCCAATCGCTCTTGGAGTTCATTACAGGATAAACTAGTTGCTTTAAATTTTAGAGAACTAGGTTAATACTTAAAGGAGGTAACTTTAAGTATGAGGTCGCTTGGAGTTATAATTATATACCATCCGTCGATGGTGGCGAAAAAGCTGTGGATAATGACCTTCGCGAAATGAAAGCAATAGGATATCTAGATCCTAATACAGATGCTGAACAATTGAAGAAAAAGATCTTTGTGCGCTTGCCAGGTGTAAGATAAAAGATACCAATTCAAGTCTTAGCCAAAGATTGTAAAAAGATAAACTCTAGCTTAATAAGTGGTAAAGCTGATCAGGAATAAACTGAAGGCAAAGAATTCTAAAGGGAATTTCTTTGCCTTATCTTATTTTTAGGAGGTTTTTTATATTGCAGTTCCATGCCGATACTAAGAATAATGTAGCAAATCGACGGGGGCCGATAAAACCTTTGCCTTCTCAGGTATTTGACATTATTGAACATTTTTTAATAAATGTTAAGTATGGTCATTTAATCTTAATGATACAAGATGGATTTGTTGTCAAAATAGATAAAATAGAAAAGTTTATGATTTCTGCAAAAGGTCGAGAAGAAGGAATTTCGGAAAAAAAAATAAAAAAACATCCGATGCAAATGAAAATTTTGTCGGAGTTACAAAGCATACGTTATGGGCAATTAGTAATTCATTTAAATAATGGTCAGGTAGGACAGATTGAAAAAACAGAAAAAAGACGTATTGATGAATTAGAAGGTTTGTATGGTGACGGTATATAAATGTGGGAAGCTTCAATGTTTTTATTTGTAAAGAAAGATAAATGGAGGAATTGATATGAGAAGAGAAAAACTAGAAAATTTAAGTTGCACAGATTGTAGTATTTATAATTGTAGGAGCAGGAACCATCAATTCCCAGGTTTTTGTTTGACAACAAAAGATAATGACGGGCATTGTATTGCAGATGATATTGAGGAAATAAAAAATTATTTACAGGGTGATGAAGAGGATGCTGTTGCTGCTAGAGCATCGGCTCAGGTAGAAGGGATTTTTTATGGCAGATTAACAAGAGTAGAAGAAATTATTGAATTTGCCAAGGGTATTGGTGCTAAAAAAATTGGTATTGCAACTTGTGTTGGCTTAATTGAGGAATCCAAAATTTTTGCAGATATTCTTACTGCTAGGGGGTTAGAGTATTATAGTGCTATTTGTAAAGTTGGATCAGTTGATAAAGCCGAAATTGGTATATTGGAAGAACATAAAATTAAGCCCGGTAGTCATGAAGCCATGTGCAACCCAATACTGCAAGCCCGTATTTTAAATTATCATCATACGGATTTAAATGTTGTAGTTGGTCTGTGCGTAGGGCATGATTCCTTATTTACGAAATACTCCGACGCACTAGTGACTACCCTTGTTACGAAAGATAGGATCACGGGACATAATCCAGTTGCCGCTTTGTATACGGCTCATTCGTATTACAAAAGGCTACTGCAAGAAAAAGAATAATGGAGGAATAAAGTATGAAAAAAAATAAGCTAATTGTTATGGCCTTTCTTCTAATTAGTATGGTTCTACTTTTGGTGGGCTGCAGTTCCAATACAGCAAATTCTACAAAAAACGTTAAAAAAATCATTATAGGAACAGGTAGTGAATATAAACCATATTGCTTCTTAGACGAGAAAAATAACCTAACAGGTTTTGAGGTAGAAGTACTTAAAAAGGTGAATGAAAAATTGCCACAATATGAATTTGAATTTAAAACCTTTGATTTTAATGCAATTCTTGTAAGTCTTGAAACAGGAAAAATAGATCTTGCTGCACATCAATTTGAAATCAATGCAGACCGAAAGAATAAATATCTATTTGGTGATGAAGGCGTGACAATCTATGATCTGAAAATTGTTACGAAAGAAAATCGAAATGATATAAAGTCTCTTGAGGAGCTTGCTGCTATTAATGCTACCGTAGAAGTTGGCAAAGCGTCTTCTAATAAAACAGCAGTAGTAGACAGATGGAATAAAGAGCATGAAAATAAATTAAAGTTGATTCTGGAAGCTTCCGATACTACGATAACTTTGCAAAATATTGAATCAGGAAAGACAGATGCTTTTATAAACATTCAAAGAAATGTAGATGCTTATAGGGCTACATATGGTGCAAAGATTAAAACAGTGGGAGAACCTATAAGCCGTTCCAATTCCTATTATCTGTATCGTAAGAGTGATGAAACTGGAGAGCAGTTAAAAAAAGATATAGATAGGGTGCTCAAAGAATTGAAAGCGGATGGTACTCTTGTTGAACTCTCTAAAAAGTGGTTAGGTGGAGACTATATTCCTAAAAATTAATAAAGGGGCAGTGTAAGATGGAAAATATATTTTTACTAAGCCTATTTATTGATTGTTTTCCCAAGTTGTTATCTCGGTTGCACATAACCTTGTATATTGTTGTGATTGCTCTTTTATTTGGCATGTTGTTAGGTACCTATATAGCAGTGGTTCGTTTATATAAGGTACCAGTATTGTCACAATTAGCGACTGTCTATGTATCTTTTGTGAGAGGAATTCCTATACTTGTTTTATTGTATATTGTATATATAGGACTCCCGTTAGTAATAGGGGCTTTTGGCGTAAATATTAATCGGTGGGATACAATGATCTTTGTTATGATCGCATACATTGTGAATACATCGGCATTTTTGTCGGAGATTATTCGATCTGCTGTTGCTGGTGTTGATTTAGGGCAGACGGAAGCTGCATATTCTGTTGGTATGACTCGCTTGCAGACATTTAGACGCATTATTGCTCCTCAGGCAATACAGATTGGAATACCTGCTTTGGGAAATACCATAGTGTCGTTGCTTAAAGATACTTCTTTAGCATACACATTAGGAGTAATCGACGTTATTGGTGTAATAAAAGCCATTAGCAGCAATACCTATCGTTCCCTTGAAGCCTATACGGCAGCGGCAGTTATTTTCTTTATTTTGAGTTCTATATTAGAACAAGGTTTCAATATCATTAGCAGAAAATTAGGTGTAAAAGGTACAATTTCAGGTCAAGGATGATTTTAATAAGAATAGATAATTGGCAGGTGGGTGTATGGGATTTCAGTTTGATCTTTCTTTTTTTGCTTATGAAATAGGCATAGCAATACAATACATTCCCGTTGTTCTACTGCTGTCAATAGTACCTCTGATAGTAGGACTATTATTGGGGACTGGGATTGCCATTATAAGATTATTTAAGGTGAAGGTATTAGCTCAGGTATTTACCATTGTTGTAGTCTTTTTAAGAGGGGTTCCCCTTTTATTACAACTAACGATTCTTTACCTAACGGCTACGTTAAGTTTTGACTCCTTTGCCCAAGCCCTACAGCTCAATATGACATCAAAAGATATTTCTTATACCCTGATTGCTGTAGTTGGATTATCAATTAATGCTACTGTATATCTTTCCGAAGTAATAAGGACAGCACTACAATCTGTAAATAGTGGTCAGTACGAGGCGGCCTATTCCGTAGGAATGACTTCTTGGCAGATGTTAAAAAGGATTATCATTCCTCAGGCGCTGCCAGTGGCCGTTCCATTAATCGGTAGTAACTTTATTGGACTTATCAAAGGGTCTGCTATTGCCTCATTAATTTCTGTTGTTGAGATTATTAATGGGACGCTCTTTGAAGCCAATGGAAATTACAAGTTTCTTGAGGCGTATCTTGCGGCAGCCGTTATTTATTGGGCATTATGTATGTTGGTAGAGCGTATAGTAGCATTTTTGGAGACGCGGGTTGGAGTATTCGGCAAAGGTGGAGTAGTATGATAAAAGTAAAGGGAATTCATAAATCCTTTGGCAAACAGCAAGTATTAAAAGGTATAGATCTTACAGTACAAAAGGGCGAGGTAGTTGTCCTCTTGGGGCCAAGCGGTTCTGGGAAGACTACTTTCTTACGTTGTCTAAATTTTTTGGAGCATCCAGATGATGGAGAAATCACAATAGGGGATACTCATGTTGATTGCAAATCGGTTACGAAAAAAGAAATACTGCAGATTAGAAGAAATACAGCAATGGTTTTTCAATTGTACAATTTGTTCAAAAATAAAACGGCTCTGGAAAATGTAATGGAAGGACTGGTTACTGCACGAAAAATACCTAATGTAGAGGCAGAAGAGATAAGTCGAAAAATTCTTAAAAAAGTAGGCTTGGAATCTAAGTATCATGCATACCCAAGCCAATTGTCAGGAGGGCAGCAGCAGCGTGTTGGAATAGCCAGAGCCCTTGCTTTAAATCCAGAAGTCATCCTTTTTGATGAACCGACCTCTGCTCTAGATCCTGAACTGGTTGGGGAAGTGCTTGCTGTTATGAAAAAAGTAGCAAAAGAAGGATTAACGATGATTGTCGTTACCCATGAAATTTCTTTTGCTCGGGATATCGCCAGCAAAGTCATATTTATTGACGGCGGAGTCATTGTTGAACAAGGTACACCGAAGGAGGTTCTTTTTCATCCTAAAGAAGAAAGAACAAAGCAATTTTTAAAAAGAATTTTACCTGCTTCAGATTATTCCATATAATAGAAGGTAACAATAGTTGCTACTTCATGAGTGCATAGATAAAAAACATTCAAGTGAGGATTTGATAATATGACAACTAATAATGTAACATTTGATTTTGATACTATAATACCTCGCCAAGGGACGGGTAGCCGAAAGTGGGATGCGCTTGGCAACGTATTTGGTAGTGATGAAGTACTGCCTCTCTGGATCGCTGATATGGACTTTTCGTCACCAAAAGCAGTATCAACTGCAATAATAAAACGTGCCAATCATCCTATTTACGCTTACAATACTCAAGATTCGTCTATATATCAGTCCTTAATTCAATGGGCTAAGAAGCGACATGATTGGGAAATTGAAGAAGAATGGATTTTACTTGCTCCTGGTGTTGTTCCATCCATTAGTTTATCTATTTTTGCCCTTTCAGAACCTAGAGATGGTATCGTTATTCAACCGCCAGTATATCCGCCTTTTTTTGCATCCATAAAAGAAAATGACCGTAAAGTTGTTGAGAATCCTCTCGTTTTTAGAAATGGTCGTTATGAAATGGATTTTGAGGATTTGGAGGAGAAATTATCTGATCCACAAAATAAATTGCTTTTATTATGCAGTCCCCATAATCCGGTTGGTCGGGTGTGGAGTCGAGACGAATTAAAAAAGGTGTATGAGCTATGCCAAAAATATGAGGTTGATGTTTTAGCAGATGAAATACATAATGATCTGGTATTTCAAGGTCATAAGCATACTGTTTTTGCTTCCTTTGGTACACCTGTTTCTAAACAAAGTGTTACATTTATGGCTGCTAGCAAGACCTTCAATGTTGCTGGTCTCAATTTTTCTTTTATTATTGTTCCTTGCAAGCGCAGACGTGCTTTGATTCAAGAGTGGATTACTAAATTGCATATTAGTCGTAACAATATTTTTGGTGGAATTGGTACGGAAGCGGCTTATAGGGAAGGCGATGCGTGGTTGGATGCATTACTAATATATCTTGAAAAGAATGCAGACACATTAGTCGATTTTGTTCAAACAAGGTTGCCAGATGTGAGGGTAACTAAGCCGGAAGGGACTTATCTAGCATGGTTAGATTTTCGTGCATATTTTACAAAAGACAAAGAATTGCAAAATTTTCTCGTGCATAAAGCAAAAGTAGGGTTAAATGCTGGTAAAAATTTCGGTACGCAAGGAGAAGGCTTTGCTCGCATTAATATTGCAACACAGCGAAGTATTCTGTTGGAAGCTTTAACAAGAATAGAAAAGGCATTGCTGCAACACGTCGGAAATGTAGAAGGCTAAGTTCGAATAATAAAAAACAGAGAGAAAATCCTGCATGATAAGATGCAGGATTTTTGTATTTTAATGGTAAATTATAGTGTATTAAGAGGAAATACAGAGTTATCTAATTAGGGGTAATAGGACGGTAAAATTGACTAGATAAGGGGTAATGAGATATGCCCAATGTAGTTATTGTAATTACAGCAGCTTTTACGGCGGGGATTTGGTGCGCTAGTCATTTTATGTGGTTGTTGCCCTTTTTATATGTGAACAGTTTTATTGTAGCTGTTATTCTGATATGGCGAATCTATAAAGAAAAACAGATATTTTGGCTGATCGCTGTATTATTTTTTATCGTTGGTATGCTACGCTTTATTCATGATGATGCTCTTAGTACAAGAGATATCAGTCGATACGTAGGGGAAACCATGACTGTATACGGCACTATTGAAGAAACACCTCATGTAATTTATTTGGAACAAGAGAAAAGTAGAATTAGATATATTGTAGCAATTCATGAAGGGCAAATTAAGAATCATAATAAGATGAATGCTTCGGGTGGATTATATCTTTCTGTTAGGCAATCAAATCAAGATCGTATTTTTAAGCAGGGAGATAAGATAAAAGTCACTGGTGAGGTCATTGCTCTGCATGGTTACAATAATCCTGGACAGTATGATAGTGTCGCTGCTGCAAATCTACAAGGGATTCGGGGAAGCATGTCTGTTCAGGGAAATGCAATAAGTTTGATGGAAGAAAATAGATCATCATGGAAACAAACTATTAAAGTATGGCGAGAAAAAATTATCGAACATATAGAAAAAGTAATGCCCCAAATCCAAAAGGCGATTCTCGTAGGGATGTTGTTTGGCGGTTATGGTGGCATTCCTCGCGAAGTAGTAGCTGACTTTGCGACAACAGGGATTGTACACATTTTATCAGTATCAGGATCTCATATTGCTTTGGTGGCAGGAGTCATAACCGTATTAGGTAAGGGGCTGTTTGGACGATTTACTTTTGGAAATAAAATAATACCTTTATTCGCCGCCCTTTTTATCACTTTGTATGCCATCTTTTGTGGATTGACGCCTCCTGTATTACGTTCTCTTATTATGGGCTTGATCGGGTTAGGTGCCATATGCCTCGAACGAGAGAAAGATGGGGCAGTAGCATTGTGCTTATCCGTGCTGGGGATGCTTATTTATCAGCCATCGCTTATTTATGACTTAAGTTTTCAATTGTCTTTTTCTTCAACAGCTGGTTTAGTTTTCTTGAATGCTAAAACTGTAAAATTATTAAGTTTTATGCCACTTTGGCTGGCTCGTCCTTTGGCTGTTACCATAGCAGCTCAAGTTGGAGTATTGCCGTTTATTGCTTGGTATTTTAATAGTTTTTCTCTTAGTTCTTTTGTAGCTAATCTCATCATTGTTCCTATTATTGAAGGGATTGTCATATTGGGGTTATTTGGTGCTTTTAGCGGCATGATAATTGGTTTTGTTGGTAATCTATGTTTGGTTATGTGCAGTTTTATGATTAGCTTGGTGCTGCAATTGACGGAATGGTTAGCGGCTATGCCAGCGGCGAAGTTCTATGTACCTTCTATTGGATTGGTAGGGAGTACAGTATATTATCTCCTACTAAGCTGGGTGTATGGGTATAAGCCACAAAATATGCTATCCTTAAGAGAGACGTTTCAAAAATGGCCACAGAAAAGTGCTGTGGTAGTATTGGTACTTATTTTGTGTATAATAGTATATAGTGTTTATCCTGCTCCTCTTTCTGTTCATTTTATTGATGTGGGGCAAGGAGATGCAGCTCTTATTGTGACGCCCCATGGGCGGGCTATTTTAGTGGATACAGGCGGCACAATAGGAACCACTACGGATTTTGATATTGGTTACCGAGTCCTTTTGCCCTATCTTAGGCATTATGGCATATTGGAGATCGATTATCTTTTCTTGACTCATGGTCATCAAGATCATGCAGGTGGGGCGGCAGGGATTGCTAAAGATGTGCCGATCAAGACGATTATATTATCTCGTGAAAACTATACCCAAGCAGTGGTGAATTTATTACAGGCAACACCCAATAGTATTCGTATTGCTGCTTATGAAGGACAAAAAATAGAGATTGATGGTGTTGTCATTAAAATACTATATGCTGATACGGGAGTAGAAGGAGGACATTCTGGTAATGAAGTGTCCAGTGTAGTGCAGGTATGTTATGGAAAGTATAGTTTCTTGTTTACAGGAGATCTTCCAGCTCAAGGAGAGGAAGATATGATCCGAAGGGAAAAGGATATTTCTAGTGTAGTACTTAAAGTTGGTCATCATGGTGCAAAAACATCTTCCACAGTAGAATTTTTGCAGGCAGTTGATCCGGAATATGCAGTCATCTCTGTAGGAAAAAATAATTCATTTGGGCACCCTCATGAAGATGCGATTCATCGTTTGTTGGCTCAACATAGTAAAATTTATCGTACAGATCAACACGGAGCCATTGTATTTAGGACCAATGGCAATACGATGTCTGTTGATACTTATATAAAATGATTAAATCATATGGGAGGAAGTTATGGGGTATGGGGAGATTCTCGCAGCACTGAAAAAGGGAGAGATAAAATCAATTTACCTATTGTATGGCGAAGAGATTTATTTTATTAGAGAGCTTGAACAGGCAGTGATTAAAGCTGTGCTGACACCTGAAGAAATGGATATGAACCTTCTACATTTAGATAAAGACCCGAGTATAAATGAATTAATCGCTTTAATTGAGACGGTTCCATTTATGGGTGGTAAGAATGTGATTCATATACGTGGCACAGCCTTACTGCGTCCACGAAAAAATAACAATAATGAACAATCTGAAGTGAGCGACAAATCTGAGGAACGATTGCTTAAGGTCATTAGCAATATGCCAGAGTATACTCATCTGATCCTTTCCACAACAGAAAAAGTTGATAAACGGCGTAAAATCTTCAAATTGATAGAAAAGTATGGTGTTACTGTAGAGCTTGCTAATATAAAAGGAAAAGATGTAAGAGGATGGCTTAATTCGAAATTGGCTGAGCTCAATAAGAAGATGGATAGTGATGCTATGGAGTATTTTCTGGGAGTAATCAGTATTATGCCTCAAATATCTTTAGGTTTTTTGCATAATGAATTGGAGAAGGCGGCCTTATTTACAGAAGGTAAGACTAAAATTAGTCAGTCTGATCTTATAGAAATTATGTCCAGTATACCAGAAATATCTATATTTTCTATGATTGACGCCGTTAGTCAAAAACAAATCGGTAAGGCATTACAGTTAATGGGAGAACAGCTAAAGTCTGGGGAACACCCTCTTAAGCTGGTATCTTTGTTAGCACGGCAGGTTCGTCTTATGTGGCAAGCTAAAGAACTAGCAAAGGATGGGTGTGGCACTAGGGAAATTGCTGAAAAACTCGGCTTAGTGCCTTTTATCGGTGAGAAGATGCTTAAACAGAGTAAAAATTTTACGCCAGAAATTTTAAAACAAGCAACCTTAGCCTTGGCTACTGCAGATTGTGATTTGAAATCTGGTAGAGCTAATAAATCAGCCTTAGAAGAAATTATTATTTCGATGTGTAGATAGAAATAAGGATAACGTAAAAAGCCCCTGTTCATACTGAAATGAACAGGGGCTTTAATCTTAATTACTTAGCTAAGGCATTAAGTTTACGAGCTAATCTTGATTTTTTACGAGCTGCCGCATTTTTATGAACAACACCTTTGCTGGCTGCCTTGTCAATCGTTTTGCTAGCATGAATTAGAAGAGCTTTCGCTTCATCTCCGTTACCAGCAGCTACAGACTCAACTACTTTGCGAGATACAGTTCTAATGGTTGATCTCACCGCAAAGTTTCTAGCACGTCGCTCAGCATCAGTTTTTACGCTACGTTCAGATGATTTAATGTTTGGCAAGTGATTCACCTCCTTAAAGAGCATGTTACCTATAGTATCTTAGCATGTGATTATGGAAAATGCAAGTAACAATTGATAATTTTATAGCTATAAGTTGGGAATTATTCAACTGTTTAGATACCTCCAAAGTAAGATAGTTTTATTGTAAAAGATGTGAATTGTATAGCTAGCAGCGGTTTAGGACAAAATAATCTTGATTTTCTATACATAAGGAGTGAATAAATTTGGAGAATTTTACTGGGACATCCCGTACTGATTTAGCGCTAGAAGCAAGGGAGATGTTAACGAAAGAAGTTAGCGAAGACATTCCAGGCGTTTTGGTGGAAACGTCAGAAGATGAAGAAGTGGTTATTACCAAGGTTGATATTACTACGTCTGAAGCTGAGAGAACCATGGGAAAAGGGCAAGGTACTTATGTAACCATAGAGGCTCAGGGGCTTCGCTATAAGAATACTCCACTGCAAGAAAAGATAATGAAAATATTAGCTGAAGAATTGGTAGCAATGACAAAGTTATCGACAAAGGCCACTGTTTTAATAATTGGCTTAGGCAATCGGAATATTACTCCTGATGCCTTAGGACCTAGGGCTATTGAAAAAATTGTAGTAACGCGTCATTTACAAGAATTATTGTCACCTGAACTTAAGGGTGGAGTACGATCAATCTGCGCCATTGCACCTGGTGTTTTAGGTATTACAGGCATGGAAACAGTAGAGATTGTTCAAGGGATAGTTAGTAAAATAAAACCGGATCTGGTTATTGCGATTGATGCCCTGGCAGCTGCTTCCAGTCGTAGAGTGATTACCACAGTGCAGTTAGCTAATACAGGAATTAGCCCTGGTTCCGGAGTAGGAAATAAACGATTTGGCTTGACTCAAGAATCATTAGGAGTGCCTGTAATTGCTATTGGTGTACCAACGGTTGTTCATGCTTCTACTATTGCTATGGATACTATTAATACGTTGCAACAACATGCAGCATTTGCTCGATATTTCAAAAGTATGGAAAATTTATCAGATACAGATCGCCATACTATTGTGCGCCAGGTTTTACCAGACGTGTTAGGTGATTTGATGGTAACACCTAAGGAAGTAGATCGTTTTATTGACGATATTGCAGTAGCTGTAGCTGGGGGTATCAATCAGGCGATGCATCCTCACATTGATTATGAAAATATACATACCTATTTACATTAATAAAATGTAATCCTACCAGCCTGTTCAGCTTTCTGCAATTGAATAGCGGTCTGTAGTCCTAACCCTAAATAGCTGATGAATCACCGAAATGCAGTCATGGGATCATAGTACTAAGAAGGTTTATTAGCCAGATTATCAGTACTATCCCTTTCCTCCCAAGCATATACATTGTATGTAAACAAAAAAGTGTGACAACCTGTGCTTGTGTTAGTTACTAGTACAGTTGTCAAGGGAGGAAAGGATGTTAACAAGACGCGCACGCCATCAAGCAAAGTATGCTTGGAATATGAAAATAGGATTTGTTATGATTATTTTGCTTTGTTTGAGTATAGTAATATGGCAATATCTAAATATATCTGAGGATGTTATAGCAGTTAGTGCAAATGGTTCGTTACGGCAGGAGCAATATGCGTTGCCTCAATGGCGTGATATATTATTTTTAGGCGTTCCTGGCCTGGTTCGTGCTGCAGAGCCCCAACCACCAATTATCGTAAAAAATGAGCAGAGTATGCAGCAGCTAATAAGAGAAGCAATGCGGTTTTTTATTGGTGTGGATATTAAAGATATACGTTCTATATTTCAGGCTGAAATTCCCATGTTGGCAAGGGTTAGATCGGTACCTCAAACAGTAAGTGCTATGACTTTACCTAATTTTCCTAAATTTGAAATGAAGGAGCTTGCACCAAGTGGTAAACCTTTGGTAGGCCTTTATTATACACATACTGCAGAGTCCTTTGTTCCCAATACTGGTGCTACCCATAAACCCGGAGGGCAGCTGGGCGATATTGTAGACGTAGGAGGAGCACTAACGAAGCGATTAGGTACCTATGGTATTTCAACATTACAAAATACGACTATTCATGACTATCCAAGCTTCATGAAAGCCTACGATGCTTCCGAGGTTACGGTAAAGAAAATGATAGCTGAGAATCCATCGATTCAGATGCTCTTTGATATTCATCGTGATGCTGGCAAAAAAGAGAGTCATACAGCCACAGTCAATGGGGTAGAGGTTGCTAAAATCAAAATACTGGTTTGTATAGGACAAGAGGGGTTGGTTCAGCCCCATTGGCAGCAAAATCATGCATTTGCAAAGTTAATTGATGCAAAATTAAATCAACGTTATCCAGGCGTTTCTTTTGGAATTCAAATGGAAAATTGGCGATACAATCAACATCTCCATCCACGGGCCTTGTTAATTGAGGTAGGGTGCCATGAGAATAGTAAAGAAGAAGCCCAACGTGCAATTGAAATGTTTGGAGATATATTAGCTGAAATTATTAATGAAAATAAAGTACAGTAGAAAATAAGTCTTATTTTTCTACTTTTAAGTAGAGGTGTGGATGTGTTTTGCTCATTAGCCTATAGGGATGTTTTAATGATTGGCCGTGGTTTATTGATTTTAGTTTTAGTTATAGCTCTAGGCTTATCTGCAGCAGAGCAACAATTAAATACCTTAACTCAACGGCAGGAGTTTGTACGAATTTTAGCTATGAATCGTAATAATGAAGGTGTTTATACCTTAGAAGTATTAGGTACCAGCTATTGCGTAAGTGCAGTGTATGAAGTAGCTGAAATTAGAAATCAGGATAACTGTGTAAGTATACATACCCTTTTTACAACTTGGATTATTCCTAAATATCTATACATTGATTGCCGTGAAGAGTTAGCTTGGCTAGTTTTACATATAAAGTATCTTGAGCAATATATAAGACAGGGGTGGGAAATAACGAATGTTTATTTACGGCAATTTAGGTAATGCTTGCAGGTGTTAGGTTCCAGGTGATATAATCAATAGCAGTAATTATGCTATTGATTTCGAGAGGAGGCCTATATGAAGACGAATAATATCCGCAATTTCTCGATAATTGCTCATATAGATCATGGTAAATCGACCCTTGCCGATCGGTTGATTGAGTATACAGGAACTCTTTCTTCACGGCAGATGGAAGCTCAGGTTTTGGATAATATGGATCTTGAACGGGAACGTGGAATTACAATTAAAGCTCAGTCTGTAAGGCTAGAATACACAGCTAAAGATGGCGAGACTTATATGTTGAATCTCATTGACACACCAGGGCACGTTGACTTTACGTATGAGGTATCGCGCAGTTTAGCAGCTTGTGAAGGTGCACTTTTAATTGTTGATGCCGCTCAAGGCATCGAAGCGCAAACATTAGCGAATGTATATTTGGCTTTAGACAATGATTTGGAAATTATCACTGTAATTAATAAAATTGATCTGCCAAGTGCTGATCCAGAAAGAGTAAAACAAGAAGTAGAAGATGTAATTGGTCTAGATACTTCAGACGCAGTATTAACCAGTGCAAAATCCGGTATTGGTATTGAAGAAGTTTTAGAAGCTATTGTGAAAAAAGTTCCACCACCACAAGGAAAGCGTGAGGAACCATTATCTGCACTTATTTTTGATTCCCATTTTGATGCCTATAAAGGTGTAATTGCTTATGTTCGCGTTATGAATGGTGTTATCAAGCCTGGTATGAAAATGAAAATGATGGCAACAAACAAAATCGTTGAGGTAACAGAAGTAGGTGTCTTTAGACCTACTATGATGAATGTCAGTGAATTGGCTCCGGGCCATGTTGGCTTTGTGGCTGGTAGTATTAAAAATGTAAAAGACGTTCGAGTAGGGGACACAATTACAGATGCTGAGAGGCCTGTTGCCCAGGCACTTCCTGGCTATCGAAAAGTTACGCCTATGGTATATTGCGGTTTATACCCTGTAGATAGCTCCGAATATGATTTACTAAGAGATGCTTTGGAAAAATTAAAGCTAAATGATGCATCGTTAGTATTTGAGCCCGAAACTTCCATTGCTCTAGGATTTGGCTTTCGTTGTGGTTTTTTAGGACTATTACATATGGAAGTGATTCAAGAACGTTTAGAAAGAGAATATAATATTACCCTGATTACAACCGCACCTAGTGTTATTTATAAAGTGTTCAAAACAGATGGAGAAATCTTTGAAATTGAAAATCCCTCCAAGTTGCCAACGCCTCAAGAGATTGAACATATTGAAGAACCTTATGTTAAAGCAATGGTTATAGTGCCAAATGATTATGTAGGTGTAGTCATGGAATTGTCACAAGAAAAACGTGGCGAATTCAAAGATATGAAGTATTTAGATGTTAGTAGAGTAATGCTTACTTATGACTTACCCTTGAGTGAAATTATTTATGATTATTTTGATCGTTTAAAATCTTGTACTAGGGGCTACGCTTCCTTAGATTATGAATTACTAGGTTACCGAGAATCCAAACTTGTTAAACTTGATATTTTACTTAATAGTGAGCCAGTTGATGCTTTGTCCATTATCGTGCATCGCGATAAGGCAACGTATCGAGGACGAATTTTAGTAGAAAAGTTAAGAGGAATTATTCCGAGGCAAATGTTTGAAATTCCTATTCAAGCGGCGATTGGTAATAAAGTAATTGCTCGTGAGACGGTAAGAGCCATGCGTAAAGATGTTTTGGCTAAATGCTACGGTGGCGATATTAGCCGTAAACGCAAACTTTTGGAGAAACAAAAAGAAGGAAAAAAACGCATGAAGCAGGTAGGTAATGTGGAAGTACCGCAAGAAGCCTTTATGGCCATATTAAAGATTGATTAAGGTGATAAAATGAAAACGGGCTTATACATTCATATTCCTTTTTGCCAGCAAAAATGTTTATATTGTGATTTTCCCTCCTATGACAATCTTGCCCACCTGTATCAGCCCTATGTTGCCGCCTTATGCCAGGAAATTTCTGGATGGGGCGGTGTTTTATCTAGAGATGTTATTGATACAGTATATATCGGTGGTGGAACGCCTACTCTCTTATCTGCAGAGTCTTTAAGAACAATTTTAGCGTGTGTTCATAAAAGTTTTTTGATTGATGAAAATGCGGAAATTAGTGTGGAAGCTAATCCCGGCACGGTGAACCAGAAAAAATTACTAGCTTTAAAGTCGGGTGGCGCTAACCGTCTTAGTTTTGGAGTACAAACTTTTTCAAATGAACTACTAAAATCAATTGGCAGGATACATACTGGCAATCAGGCCATAGAGGCGGTAATAGAGGCACAAAAAGCAGGTTTTGAGAACATTAATCTTGATTTGATGTATGGATTGCCTGGGCAATCCTGTAAGGATTTAGAGGTTAGTGTTAGACAGGCAATAGGGCTTGGTGTTACTCATATTTCAGCCTATGGGCTAAAGGTGGAAGAAGGCACACCTTTTGCCGAGATGGATAAGCAAGGGAAACTTGTACTGCCCGAAGAACAAGTTGATGAAGAAATGTATAATTTTACTACTGAATTTTTACCGAAATATGGGTTCATGCGCTATGAAATATCTAACTTCTCTAAAGTTGGTTATGAATGCAGACATAATTTAAAATATTGGCAGTATCAGCCTTATATAGGAGTGGGAGCAGCAGCCCATTCTTTTTTCCAAAAAGAACGGCTTAGCAATATAAATGATGTATCCCAATATATATCTTTTACAAAAAAGGGCAAACTACCTACTGAATCGCGAGAAAATCCTGAGATGGGTATTGCCATGGCGGAATACATTTTTTTAGCCTTACGTACAGTGCAAGGTTTGTCTATTTTAGAATTCAAGGACTATTTTAGTTGTGATTTTCTTCAGCAATATGAAAAAATCGTATCAGAATTAACTAGAAAAAAGCTGATTATAATGAGTGAAAATCAAATATCTCTTACTACAACAGGTATGAAGTATGGAAATGTTGTATTTCGTGCATTTTTACCTTAGAAAATCGATTATTATATCTTGACATTCAGGCGTAGGAGTGGTATTTTTTTATTAGGCGTTAGCACTCTACAGAGTAGAGTGCTAACAATAGGAGGTGGAACTCACATGCTGGATAAACGAAAACGTAGTATTCTTCAAGCTATTGTTGATGATTATATTTCCACCGCAGAGCCTATTGGTTCACGCACGATTGCTCGAAAACATGATTTAGGGGTTAGCCCTGCAACGATTCGTAATGAAATGGCTGATCTTGAATTATTGGGTTATATTGAGCAACTTCACACTTCATCAGGGCGAATTCCTTCTGCGAAAGGTTATCGCTTTTATGTAGATTCTTTACTAGCACCAACACAAATGTCAGATAAGGAAATTGCATTAATTAAAAATTGGTACCAGCAAAAAACTCGTCATGTAGAAGAGGTTTTTCAGGAGACTGCTAAAATTTTGTCTAAAATAACGAGTAATATTTCATTAGTATTGGTGCCACAGGTAACTCAATGTGCTTTTAAGTATTTGAAATTCCTACCCTTCGATGACTGTCGAGCAATTTTAGTTGTTGTGACAGATACGGGGTTTGTGGAAAATAAGGTAATTGATATACCGGCAGGGCTTTCTTTTAATGATTTGCAGCGTATTGCTGAACATATCAACAAGCGTTTATCAGGATTGTCTTTTGATAATATCGAATTATCTATTTTGCAAGAAATTCAAAATGATATGTTGATAAATGTGGATTTGTTTGAAACTGCAATAGGGATACTAAAACAGGCTTTAGTTGTGGAAAAAAATGAACGTTTGTATCTTGGTGGTACAACGCAACTATTAAGTCAGCCGGAATTCAAAAATATAGAAAAAGTAAAGTCTTTTTTGGATATGTTAGAAGAAGAGCATTTGTTAGCTAATATTTTACAAAAACCAAAAAATGATGGCGTTATCGTTACAATTGGCGATGAAAATAAATATAGTGGGATTCAAGATTGCAGTATGGTGCAGGCTACCTATCGTATTGATGGGCAAGTAGTAGGAACTGTAGCTGTATTAGGTCCGACACGAATGGATTATGGTAAGGTTATGTCAGTCTTAGAGTTTATGCATAATCATCTAGGAGAAGTGCTTAAGAAATATAAAGTGTAGAGTTACAATATTTTATAATAAGGTATTGCTAACTCTATCATACATATAATAGAACTGTAATTTGGGAGGAACCAAGAATGAAGCTAAAGCAAGCTAGTAGTGGTTCTGAAATAGATGAACGGTTAGCAGCACTTATGACAAATGCGAATGCCATAAGAGTAGTCACAGCGGCTGTTGAGGGCACCATTGGTCCTAAAGGGCTGGATACCATGTTGCTAGGTTCTTTTGGTGAAGTCATTATTACAAATGATGGTGTCACTATTTTAGATAAAATGGATGTAGACCACCCAGCAGCTAAAATGCTGATTAATATTGCCAGAGCCCAGCAGGCTGAAGTGGGAGATGGTACAACAACTGCTACTATTATGGCTGGTGGCTTGGTGGGAGAAGGGGTCAATCAAGTTATAAGAGGTGTACCGATTGCTCGTGTGATTGAAGGAATTAAATATGGTGTGACTTTGGCCTTAGAGCAGATTAAACATAGAGCAGAGCATATTCAGGAAATACAGGATCCAATGTTACACCGTATTGCTATGATAGCTGGACGCGAATATACTGATATTGCCCAATTGGTTATCGAAGCTGCAGGATTAATCGGTATTGAAAAATTACGGGAACCCAGTTTTAAACTATCAGATATTATTATCTCACAAGAAGGTGCTGAGAACGAAGTCTTTATGGGGGTTATTGTTGATAAGCAGCGATTAAGTCAGGAAATGCCCATAAAGGTCAGCCAAGCAAAAGTATTAGTGATTGATGATGCACTAGAGCCTGAAGAAATAGGAGATGAAGCTTTAAGTACAGAATCTGGCTTTAAGCGTTATCTGGAATTGCAAAATGAGTTTAAAAATAATATACATAAGATTGTAGAACTTGGTGTTAAGGTGGTATTAGTGGATCGGGGTGTCCATGATAGTGCTGAAGAAATACTCACTGATGCTGGTATTATGGTAATTCAGCGGGTGGCATCGGAGGAACTACGCCGTGCTGCTGATCATGTGGGAGCGCGCATGATCAAACGTACTGGACTTAAGAAGGATAGTTTGGACATTGTTAGTTATTTAGGTTTAGCAGCAAAAGTGTATGAGGATAAAAAACTAGGACATATTCGCATTCTAGGCGGTGCTGGTAAGCCTATGGCAACTATTTTAGTAGGTGCTGCGACAAAAGAAGTAGTTGGTGAGAGGCAGCGTATTGCCAAAGATGCAGCTTCTAGTGTGCAAGCCGCTGTTAAAGGTGGTTATGTATCTGGCGGTGGTTCTATTGAAATTGCCATTAGCCGTGACGTTGCTAAAGCGCGGGAAGTTGTTAAAGGCATGGCGGCTTATGGGGTGGATTGTGTAACACATGCATTACGTAGGCCATTATCACAAATTGTAGAAAATGCTGGATATAATCCACTGGAAAAGGTAGAAGATGTCATTGCAGCCCAAGCCAATCAGAATATAGATTCGTTGGGTATTGATTGTGATACGGGTGAAGTTGTTGATATGTTGGCTCGTGGTGTAGTGGATCCGGTGACGGTCAAGTTACATGCTGTGAAGGCCGCGGGGGAAGTGGCTATTGCTATTTTACGTATTGATACGATTATCAAGAAAAAAGAAGAAAACCATGATACTGCTAAGATTGGCAGCAAAAATTAGCAATTGGTAAATTTTAATATGGGGTGATATATTTGAGCGAATCAAAAGAGGAATTAGAACAAGGTATTGAGGATAAATGTGTAGCATCTGAAGAAACCGTGGAAATTTTAGATGGTATGGGGGATGCTAAAATGCAAACGGAACTTGCAGATAAAGAACGTTTGCTAGAAGAGTGCAATGATCGTTACAAACGCTTACAGGCTGATTTTGATAATTTTCGAAGACGTACGCGTCAAGAAAAAGAAGAGTTATCCAATATCGTAGCACAAAATTTTGTTTTAGAACTATTGCCTGTTATTGATAACTTTGAGCGAGCGTTATGCAGCACTTCTTTCCAGGATGCTGATAAAATATTATCTGGTGTAGAGATGATTTATCGTCAATTAATCCAAGTGTTAGAAAAAAGTGGGATGAAAACTGTGGAAGCAGTAGGTCAGATTTTTGACCCGCAACAACATGAAGCTGTTATGAGAGTGGAGGATGCCGAGCAGCCTGATGGCATGATTGTAGAGGAACTGCAAAAAGGATATGCTGTAAAGGGGAAAGTCATTAGACCGAGTATGGTTAAGGTTGTAAGTAATTAGAAGTTACTTAAAAAACTTCATTTTAAAAATAAAAATTTTACATATTTCAAGGAGGAATAAACAATGGCAAAAGTAATTGGTATAGATCTCGGTACGACAAATTCATGTGTAGCAGTAATGGAAGGTGGAGAGCCTGTTGTTATTGCAAATGCTGAAGGAAGCAGAATTACTCCTTCCGTAGTGGGCTTTTCTAAAAATGACGAACGTTTAGTGGGTCAACTAGCAAAACGTCAGGCAGTATCCAATCCTGAACGTACCATTGCTTCTATTAAAAGACATATGGGCACTGATTATAAAGTGAAAATTGATGATAAAGCTTATACTCCTCAAGAAATTTCTGCAATGATCTTGCAAAAACTGAAAACAGATGCAGAGGCTTATCTAGGTCAAACGGTTACACAAGCTGTTATAACTGTACCTGCTTATTATAATGATAGCCAACGTCAAGCAACAAAAGATGCTGGAACAATTGCTGGTTTAGAAGTGCTTCGTATCATCAATGAACCAACTGCTGCAGCTTTAGCCTATGGTATTGATAAAGGAAACGACCATACTGTACTTGTTTTTGACTTGGGTGGTGGTACTTTTGACGTATCTATCTTAGAACTTGGCGAAGGCGTATTTGAAGTAAAAGCTACCAATGGTAATAACCGTTTAGGTGGGGATGATTTCGATGAACGTGTTATGAAGTGGTTGGTTGCTGAGTTTAAAAAAGAAAATGGTATTGATTTATCAAAAGATCGTATGGCGGAACAACGTTTACGTGAAGCTGCTGAAAAAGCAAAAATTGAGCTTTCTGGTGTGTTAACCACAAACATTAACTTACCATTTATTACTGCAGACCAAACTGGTCCTAAGCATTTAGAAGTGAACTTAACAAGAGCTAAATTTGATGAGTTAACTGCTGATTTAGTAGAATCCACGATGGGGCCAACTCGCCAAGCGATGAGTGATGCTGGATTATCTCCTAAAGATATTGAAAAAGTAATTTTGGTGGGTGGTTCTACTCGTATTCCTGCAGTACAAGAAGCGATTAAAGCCTTCTTAGGTAAAGAGCCACATCGTGGCGTAAATCCTGATGAGTGTGTAGCTGTAGGTGCTGCGATTCAAGCTGGTGTGTTAGTCGGAGAAGTGAAAGATGTTCTTTTACTGGATGTAACTCCATTGTCCTTAGGGATTGAAACATTAGGCGGTGTATATACTAAGATCATTGAACGTAATACTACCATCCCTACATCAAAAAGCCAAGTGTTCTCCACTGCGGCTGATAACCAACCATCTGTAGATATTCATGTTCTACAAGGTGAACGAGAAATGGCTGCTTATAATAAAACATTAGGACGTTTCGAACTTAAAGATATTCCACCTGCACAACGGGGTGTACCACGTATCGAAGTTTCCTTTGATATTGATGCTAATGGCATTGTTCATGTATCAGCAAAAGATCTAGGTACAGGTAAAGAACAAAAAATTACCATCACTTCTTCCGGTGGAATGAGTAAAGATGATATTGAGCGTATGGTAAAAGAAGCAGAAGCACATGCATCAGAAGATAAGGCTCGTAAAGAAGAAGTAGAGATTCGTAATAATGCTGACTCCTTGGTATATCAAGCTGAAAAGGCCATTAAAGATATGGGTGACAAGGTGGAAGACAAGGCATTGCTAGAAAAAGTGCAAAAAGCCGCCGATACATTGAAAGAAAGCCTTAAAGGCACTGATACCGAAAAGATTAAAGCAGATACAGAAGAATTAACAAAACCTTTATATGAGATGACCTCTGCAGTTTATAATAAAGAACAAGAAGCTACTGCTGAGCAAGCACCTGGCACAGCCAATGAAGAAAAAGTGGTTGATGCTGAGTATAAAGTAGTAGATGAAGACAAAAAATAAGTACGTTGTTATAAAGAAGACTTGATAAGTAAGTTGACTTATGTTTGGCAGGGATATTTGCTTTCCCTGCCAAATACTATATAATTGGTAAGGGTAAATAGCCACTAAAGCACACTGACACATTTGTGACATTGTGTTTTTGTGGTTCAACTGTTTTTATATTTATAAATATTAAAGTTTTAGGATGGTGTAATGTGAGTAAACGCGATTACTATGAAGTATTGGGCGTAAACAAAGGTGCGTCTGATGATGAAATAAAGAAGGGTTTTCGTAAGATGGCCCGTAAGTACCATCCTGACGTAAATCGTGATAAAACAAAAGAGGCTGAAGAACAATTTAAAGAAGTCAATGAAGCATATGAAGTTTTATCAAATAGTGAACGTCGGGCGCAATATGATCAATTCGGCCATTCTGCCTTCGATGGCAGTGGTGGTGGCGGTGGTTTTGGTGGATTCGGAGGTGGCAGTAGCGGCGGCTTCAATGATATATTTGATATGTTTTTTGGCGGACAGTCTGGTTTTGGAGGACGCCAACCAGGACCTGAAAAAGGATCTGACTTACGATACGATATGGAGATTACTTTTGAGCAAGCAGCTTTTGGTGTAGAGATGGAAATCCAAATCCCTAGAACAGAAGATTGTCAAAAGTGTAATGGTTCAGGTGCTGCACCAGGAACTCATCCTGAGACTTGTAGCCAATGTAAAGGAACAGGTCAGGTTCAAGTGGCACAGAACACGCCCTTTGGTCGGATGATTAATACTAGAACTTGTGATCGTTGCCATGGAGAGGGAAAAATTGTACAGACCCCTTGTAAGGAGTGCCATGGACAAGGTAAAACCCGTGTAAAACGCAAGATAAAAGTCAAAATTCCTGCAGGAGTTGATAATGGATCAAGACTTCGAGTTAGCCATGAGGGAGAAGCTGGTATGCGCGGTGGCCCTCCTGGAGACTTATATGTTTACATTTTTGTGAAAACACATAAACTATTCACACGGGAAGGCAGTGAGGTTATCTGCGAAGTGCCAATTAGCTTTGTTCAAGCCACATTAGGAGATGAAATCGAAGTTCCTACTTTAGATGGTAAAGTAAAATTGAAAATTACAGAAGGTACACAGTCGGGAACGATTTTCCGCTTACGGGAAAAAGGTATCCCTCACTTAAGAGGTAATGGACGTGGCGACCAACATGTAAGGGTAAAAGTGCTTACTCCACAAAAACTAAATGATAAGCAGCGAGAGCTTTTGCAAGAATTTGCAAAAGCGAGTGGTGAAAATATTAATCCCGAACAAAAGAACTTCTTTAAAAAAGTAAAAGATGTGTTTGGGGTATAAATAGGATCTAATGAACCACCAAGGCACATAATTTATGTGTCTTGGTGGTTCAAAATAACCATATGGATAAGGGGATACTTTTGAAGGAAAAGCTATTCTGATAGCTTAAAAAAGGGGCGATTGGTATGAAATGGGCTGAAATAAGTATTCAGACTACACATGAGGCTGCTGAAACGGTGGCTAATATTTTTCATGAACTAGGATCGAGTGGTGTGGTTATTGAAGATCCTGAGCTTGTTAATTCATACCTTACTTCAGGTGTGTGGGATTATTCCGATATTCCCAAGGAAAATAATACAGAAGTGGTAACCGTAAAGGCATATTTACCTGTTGATGATCAATTAGATGGCAAGTTGCGTAATTTTGAAGAGGAATTTCAGCAAATTTCATTTCGCGGCATGGACAAAGGAAGAGGGGAAATGCAATGCCGTGAGGTGCAGGAAGAAGACTGGGCATCCTCATGGAAAGAGTTTTTTCATCCTATCAAAGTAGGCCAATATATCGTGATAAAACCATCTTGGGAAGAGTATACAGCTGCTGCAGATGATCTAGTGATTGAATTAGATCCGGGTATGGCATTTGGCACTGGTACTCATCAAACAACTTCTATGTGTTGTCGTGCTTTAGAAGAAGTAGTCAAGCATGGTGATCTTGTTTTTGATGTTGGTACAGGGTCAGGAATATTATCAATAGCAGCTGCTAAGCTTGGCGCTGCTAGTGTGAAGGCAGTAGACTTAGATAGTGTTGCAGTTCGGGTAGCCAACGAAAATGTTGCCATCAATCATGTAGAACATATTGTGAAAGTCACGGAAGGCGATTTATTGACAGGTTTTGTTGGTCAAGCTGACATTGTGATTGCTAATATTATTGCAGATGTGGTGATCAAATTACTGGTTGATATTCCAGGACGTTTAAAAGACAATGGAATTTTTATCGCTAGCGGTATTATTACAGAGCGGCTTAGTGATGTCGCTGCTGCTATGTTAGAGCATAATTTACTGGTAGAGAAAGTAATTGAAGAAGGTGGCTGGGTTGCTATAATAGCTCGCAAAGGAGGCCATTAATTTGCGACGCTTTTTCCTTAAAACACCTTTAGCTGAAGAAATGGTTATTGGTGAGCAAGATGCTCATCATATTAGCAAGGTACTTAGACTACAAGTTGGCGATAGCATTGTGGTGGTAGCTCCTGATGGACAGGCAGGTACTGCTAAAATAAAAGAACTTGCAGCAGATCAGGTCAAATTATTATTTCAAGGCGTCTTAGAAGAAGAAAAAGAAGCGCCTATACAGGTTTATCTGGCCCAAGGTTTACCCAAAAGCGATAAAATGGACTATATTATTCAAAAAGCAGTAGAGTTAGGAGTAACAGCAGTATATCCGATACAGATGGATCACTGCGTAGTACAGTACGATAATGCTAAAAAAAATACCCGTCGTGAGCGGTGGCAAAAAATCGCGATAGAGGCAGCAAAACAGTGTGGGCGTACGGTTGTGCCTTCTGTGGAACCTATCCAGGGTTTGACGGGACTATTTGCCAGTCTTCCTGATGAAGTGGTTATTATTATGTTATATGAAGGACAGGCATCGCAAGGCTTAAAGCAAGCATTAGCGGAAAAGCCAGCTACATCGTATCTTTTGCTAGTGGGACCTGAAGGTGGTTTTAGTGATAAAGAAGTTGCTATATGTCAAGAATATGGAGCATCTATTGTTACTATAGGTCCGCGTATTTTGCGTACAGAAACAGCATCACTAGCAGGTGTAGCAATGATTATGTATGAATATGGTGATATGGGGGGCTAAAATGTGCCACGAGTTGCGTTTACTACCTTAGGATGCAAAGTAAATCAGTTTGAAACAGAGGTCATGGAAGGTTTATTTAAACAGCGTGGCTATGAAATGGTTCCTTTTGATCAAGTTGCTGATGTCTATGTTATTAATACCTGCTCTGTTACTCATTTGGGTGAAAAGAAGTCAAGGCAGATTATTCGGCGAGCTATACGCCTGAATCAAGAGGCTATTGTAGCCGTGGCTGGTTGCTATGCCCAAGTATCACCAGAAGAAATTGAAGCGATTGAAGGCGTAAAGGTGATTGTTGGTACCCAGGATCGGCATCGTATTGTGGATTTAGTAGAACAAGCTGTTGCTTCCAGCTGTTCAGTAAATGCTGTCACCAGTATTATGCAAGCAGATCATTTTGAAGATATACCCTTATTTGAAGCACCTGGACGTACAAGAGCTTTTTTGAAAATCCAGGAGGGTTGTACTAATTTTTGTACGTATTGTATTATTCCATACGCTCGTGGGCCTCTTAGATCTCGTCCATTGGCGAGTATCATTCGAGAAACAGAGAAGCTAATTTCCTCAGGATTTAAAGAGATTGTATTAACGGGAATTCATCTTGGTGCTTATGGTCGTGACGTAAAAGGCGAGGTTACTTTGGCGGATGCTGTTAGGGCAGTACTTGATGTTGAAGGGATTGTTCGTCTTCGGTTAGGTTCCTTAGAGTCTATTGAAATATCCGCTGATTTAATCGCACTTATGAAGCAAGATGATAGGCTATGTAGCCATCTGCACTTACCTCTACAAGCAGGAGATAATACTGTTTTAAAAGCTATGAACAGGCATTATACCTTAGCCGAATACGAACAGCTTATCAATAACATAAAAAGTCAAATTAAGGACATTGCTATATCTACAGATATTATTGTGGGTTTTCCAGGCGAAACTCTGGAATTATTTAACAATGCATTAGCTTTTGTGGAGAAAATGAATTTTTCTCGCATGCATATTTTCCCTTATTCTCGTCGCAGTGGTACACCAGCTGCCCAGTATCCTGAGCAAGTACCAGAAGAGGAAAAAAAACGTCGAGTACAAATCATGCAAGAATTAGCAGAGAAAAAAACTACTGAATTTCAGCACCATTTCCTAAATAAACAGTTAACCGTTTTATTTGAAATGGAAAATCAAAAAAGTGATAATATAATTGATGGTTTAACAGAAAATTATATTCGAGTTTACGCTAATGGGAATAAAGCTATGGAGGGAAAAACCTATCAGGTTTTATTGGAAAAACCATATCGTGATGGTCTTTGGGGGAAAATTGTGGATTAATTTTATAAAAATGAGTTATTGCCAGCAGGATATCGAGAAAAAAGGCAGAATAATTTTATTGACTTAGGTAGAAGAGAAAGTATGATTCTCTTTCTATTAATGATCATTAAGTAGTTGGTATATTAGGCTTATTGTTAGGTAGAAAGAAGAGAAGGGAGGTGTTGTAGTATGCCGCAGGAATGTGTTTTTTGTAAGATTGCGACCAAGGAGATTCCTGTAACTGTTTTATATGAGGATGAACATATGATAGCTTTTCCTGATATGAATCCAGTTGCCCCTGTCCATGTGTTAGTAATTCCAAAAAAGCATATTGCTAATCTCCTAGAGCTAGCGCCTGAAGATGCACCACTAGTAGGTCATATTTTATTTACCATATCGAAGCTTGCTTCTCAATTTGGAATCGCTGAAGATGGATTTCGGTTAGTCGTAAATACGAAAGATAATGGTGGGCAAACAGTTCATCATTTGCATTGGCATGTAATTGGTGGTAGATTTATGACTTGGCCGCCAGGTTGATATTGACAATGCTTACCTTATTGTGTATAATTTCTAGGTGTATGTAGAAGAAATACACTTCCCCATATCGGTTCAGTGGAGGGAGGGATATCAGATGTCAGAAGTTAAAGTAGGAAAAAATGAAACAATTGATAGTGCACTCCGCAGATTTAAACGTACTTGTCAAAAAGCCGGCACTCTTGCTGAAATAAGAAAGCGCGAACATTATGAAAAACCTAGCGTAAAGCGCAAGAAAAAATCCGAAGCAGCGCGTAAACGCAAGTTTTAATTAGAGTTTCGGAGGTTTGTATATGTCTTTAAAAGAAAGATTGACAGAAGATATGAAGCAGGCCATGAAAGATAAAGAGACAGGCAAATTGCGCCTTTCTGTTATTCGCATGGTACGTGCTAACATAAAAAATGTCGAGATTGACAGTAAACAAGAGCTTTCTGATGATGAGGTTTTAGATGTTGTTTCCAAAGAAGTAAAAATGCGTCGAGACTCAATGGAAGAGTTTAAAAAAGGTAATCGCCTAGATTTAGTTGAAAACCTTGAACTGGAAATTGAAGTTTTGATGAAGTATTTACCGGAACAACTTAGTGAAACTGAAGTTCGCACTTTAGTGGAGCAGGCTGTGGTTCAAGCCAAAGCGGTTAGCCCTAAAGATATGGGTAAAGTAATGGCTGTCCTAATGCCAAAGGTAAAGGGACGTGCTGATGGTAAGTTAGTTAACACCATCGTACGCGAGATGCTAAATCAATGAGTTAATCTGGTACTTATTTTTCAATAAGTACCAGATTTTAATTTAAAAGAGTAATTGTAAAGAACTAAGTCATTTTTCATTCTAAACTTAGAACAGCTCCAGTCATATATAAAGTAAAAAAACAAGGCAAGCCGAGGCTTGTCTTGTTTTTTTAATGTAGTAATAAGTGAGCAATTGCTTTATTAAGTAGAAAAATAGCTATATATACAAAAAAATAGTTATGGTTAGTAGTATAATAGTTGCGAAAGGGTTATAACATTAAGTAGTAGAAATAAGTTACATATCTTATAAATTATTTATAAAAATACAAGAAATAGTAGTAGTATGATAATTGCAGTATATAAAATAAAAAGTTGAACATGTAATGCAAATATATACTATAATTAGAGTATAAACTATGTCACTTATTCCTTACAAATAGACATTAACATACAAGCTTCGACAAGTCAAGAGGCTGATTGCGAAAAAAGTGATGAGGGAGTGGTAAGATGCGGCGTATATTGAAAATATTTACTCTATGTATGTTTATGAGTATGCTATTATGTGCTTATAAGCCGATAGTAGCCAATGCTCAACAAGTAGTGCTGATAAATATTAAAGGAGAAATTGATGGTAGTCAAGTTGCCTTAGTAAATCGTGCAGTGACAGAGGCTGAAAAAACTAATGCAGCAGCTATTATTATTGAAATGGATACCTTTGGCGGTTTAGTGGATTCTGCCGTTAAAATTCGTGATATGATTAGCCAAACACCAATTCAGACTATTTGTTATATTAAGAATCGAGCTTGGTCGGCAGGAGCCTTAATCGCTATTTCTCATAAGCACATTGCCATTGCGCCAGGCGGTAGTATTGGTGCAGCAGAGCCTATACCGACAACTGAAAAAACCATTGCTGCATTAAAGGCTGAGTTTGCGGCTACAGCAAATAAAAGTGGGCGCAATGTGAAGGTTGCTGAAGCGATGGTAGATAAAACAGTAGGTTTTCCAGGCTATGCTGAACCCGGCCAGATATTAGCTCTTACTGATTATCAGGCGAAAGAAGTAGGCTATGCTGATGTTTTAGCTACTGATAAAAAGGATGTATTAGCTTATTATGGATTAACGGAACATGATATCATTGAGTATCATCTTGGCTGGCCAGAAAAAATAGCAGGATGGCTCTCTGACCCGACAATAAAGTCATTTCTAGTCTCAATTATCTTTCTGGCTGTATTTACAGAAATTAAAACTGCAGGTATGGGTGTGGCGGCATTTATTGGCTTATTAGCTGCAATGTTATTCTTTGGCAGCCAATGGCTGACGGGTTTAGCCGGATGGTTTGAACTTATTTTATTTGCTAGTGGTGTTCTACTAATTTTAATTGAACTATTTGTTCCTGGTTTTGGTTTTTGGGGGATTAGTGGTGTTAGTTGTATTTTAGTGAGTATGTTCCTTACTTTAGGCGGTAATGTAACAGCTCTTAGCTTATTATCTATTAGCTTACTTACAGCCATTGCTGTATTTATAGTGATACTTAAGTATTTGCCCTCAAGCAAATTGTGGGCTAAATTGATTTTAAAGGATTCAGAGACAAAAGAGGCAGGGTTTAGTAGTAGTTATGATTATGCTAGTTACGTGGGTAGAGAAGGTATTGTTCTTACTTTGTTAAGACCATCAGGTTTAGTTGACTTTGATGGTGTGCAGTTGGATGTAATATCAGAAGGGCAATATATTGAACCAGGAGTGCGAGTAAAGGTGGTGAGTAGTAACGGTAGCCGGATCGTAGTAAAGCGCATCTAAAATGGAGTAGGAGGTAATAAAAATGGCTATGTTTAGTGTAGTGGGGCCTTGGTTGTTAGTGTGGTTGGTAGTAGTAGGTGTTGGTATCTGTTTGCATTTCGTGCCCCGTGGAGTATGGATTTCAGCGATTGCTGCTGGAGTACGTGTAGGTATCTTTACATTAGTTGGAATGAGGCTTAGACGAGTGCCACCTTCTAATATCGTATTGCCTTTAATTAAAGCAAATAAAGCAGGACTTGAGGTACATGTAAATCAATTGGAAGCCCATTATTTGGCAGGCGGTAACGTTGATCGTGTAGTTGATGCTCTTATTGCTGCACATCGGGCTGAAATTCCTTTGCCTTTTGCTAGGGCTGCTGCTATTGATTTAGCAGGCAGAAATGTATTGGAAGCCGTACAAATGAGTGTTAATCCTAAAGTAATTGAGACCCCTGTTGTAGCTGCTGTAGCGAAAAATGGGATTGAGCTTAAAGTAAAAGCTCGCGTAACAGTACGGGCTAACATTGATCGTCTAGTCGGCGGTGCTGGCGAAGCTACTGTATTAGCTAGAGTTGGTGAGGGGATTATTACCACAGTTGGTTCATCAAACGATCATAAAGATGTATTAGCAAATCCGGACCACATTTCTAAGACCGTCTTATCGAAAGGGCTTGATGCAGGAACAGCATTTGAAATATTGTCTATTGATATTGCGGATGTGGATGTGGGACGTAATATTGGGGCGGAACTGCTGACAGATCAGGCAGAAGCTGAGAAACGGATCGCTCAAGCAAAAGCAGAAGAACGAAGAGCTATGGCTGTTGCTCAAGAACAGGAAATGAAGGCATATACGCAGGAAATGCAGGCTAAGGTTGTAGAAGCGCAGGCAGAAGTTCCTCATGCCCTTTCAGTAGCGTTAACCGAAGGACGTATTGGAGTCATGGATTATTATAATATGAATAATATTGTGGCAGATACGCAAATGCGGGATACTATTAGTAAAGCGGGTCCGGTAGCACCGTCCCCTGCTAGACCTGAAGATCCTAGGAAATAGGTGATACTATGGATGATTTATTGCCTTTACTATTGATTGCTATAATGTATATAGTGCCAGCAGTGTGGCGTAGATTTTTATCGAAAAATCAGACGCAGATGCATGTACCGGAGCAGGTGATCATTCCCGAATTTGAGCTTGTTCCTGAGGAAAGTTCACTGGAGGCAAAGAATTATAGTGTTGATTTGCCAGTGCCAATTATTTCTCAAGTAGAAAGTGTTCATACTGATACAGAGGAAACATTGCCATGGCAAGGTAAACTGACAGAAAATGTAGTAATTAATGGCGTAATTTTTGCAGAGATTGTTCAGCCTCCCCGTGCATATCGACCATTTGTAAAAAGGATGAAATAAAGATGTCATTGTATCAAATGAAAAATAAGTTGTAAAAGCTAGAGAAAAATAACAGGGAAAATAACCCCTGTTATTTTTTTTGCTATTTTGTACAACCTAAATAGTAACGTTGCTGTTTTATTATAAGTCATATGGAGAAACTATAAAAATAAGAAGTGGTTATATACAGTAAAAAAATCATGTAATGCTTATAATATTGAATTATAAAAAGGGGTGACGTATCTGTGGATACAGAGTATAAAGGACGACTGACATATGCGAAAGGTACATCAATAGAATTTGTGGTTGCACCTAATCAAGATGTTGATTTTGGTGATATTTTAGTAGTAGAGGGTAATAATAATGACCGTTTCTACATCAGAGCTCACGATTTTAAAGTTAAATCACGTTGGTCTGGCTTAAATGGTGTTGGTTATTTGATGAGTAAATTAGATGAAAATGGACAAGTGGAAAATCAGGAAGAATTAGATTTTTATATGGGTGGCAATCACACCGTTAAAATTGGTATGGCAGAGCAATTGTGCTATGCTGATGATAAAGGGCAATTATTAAACCCTAAAACGTGTCCAGATTTTTTTTGCCAGGTGAGGACATTAAACTCTCAAGATTCAAGTCTGCTTTCTGAGATCAAAGGTGACTTAGAAATTGGATTTTTGAAAAGTGGTCGAGGGGTATTACAAATGCCTGTTGGTATTTATGGCTCTAAATCCATAACAGAACATATTGGAATTTTTGGCACCACTGGGTCGGGTAAAAGCAACGTAGTAAAAGTATTAGCTAGTTCGGTAATTGATAGTGGAAACTATGGTTTACTGATTTTTGATGTTCATAATGAATATTTTAAAGACTTGTCTTCTCATCCTATGTCTAAAGATCGTTTATGTGTATATCATACAGATAGCAAGGAGTATGGACAAACCATTGCAGTTAATTTCTCAGAAGTCGGCCCAGAAGATATTACAGCCTGTGCAACTTTTACGGAACCTCAAATGGATGCAATTTATAAACTGTCATCCCTATGGAAAGAAGATTGGATGCGTTATGTATTAAAGTATGATACTCAGGATATTATTGATGAGCTATCAGGGTGTACAGGGCAAAAGTTTAATTCTAGAACCATAGGAAAAATAAAAAGTATCTGTTGGAATTTAGAGCAGGAGTTGCACGTAAAAGAAGAGGAGGTTGCAATCGTTTCTCAAATTATCAATCAACTAGAGCAGGGAAAGGTTGTTCTTGTAGAATTAAAGAATATTTCGCCAGTGGGTGAACAAGCATTATCAACTTTATTGTCAAAGAAACTTTTAAATCATTATGCAGGTAAGACGGAAGACGAGCGTAGCCAAATAAAGCCAGTATTAATTGTTTTGGAAGAAGCCCATCGATTTTTAGGTAAGAAAGAAAACAGTAGTAATAACGTGTTTTCTCGTTTGGTGAGTGAAGCTCGTAAATTTAATTTGGGTATGTGTGTTGTAGACCAACAGCCACGTTTACTGGCAGATAAGGTACTATCCCAGTTAAATACCTTATTCATTCTTGGATTAGCCTCCAAAGCTGATCGTTCAAAGATAGAAGCTATGTGCCGTAAAGACATATTGCAGCAGCGTAATGAAATAAAGAATTTGGATTGTGGAGAAATGATTGTTGCAACAAATTATATGCGTTTTGCAGCTCCGGTAAAAGTTCATAAATATGAAAATTTCTTGCAACAGCGATATGTTGACTATATACCAACATCGTTATCGAATGTATAAAAGCGTGGAAAATATCCACGCTTTTTCTTATAATACCAGAATTCATCAGTACTGAGAAAACGCTTAAACACATAGAACACAAAGGCGAGTATATCATGACCCCTTTGTGTTTCAAACATCTTATAGAAGAAATCTAGGAGTAATGAAAGAGATGCATAGCGTTTTTTATATCCCTTCGTGCTAGTTGTTGTTTTAGCCTTCTGTACTATATGTCGGTTTTAAGCATATATATTTATATAGAGGGAGGGGGTTGTTGTGCAGTATCGTAAAAATAGGCATTTAGAGCGATTAGCTGGCATATTAGAAATTCCCCAGGATATTGTACTGGACTTACCACGCATTACGATGCTGGGTAACAAGCAGCTGCTATTAGAAAACCATAAAGGCATTATTGAATACACTCCTTCCGTGGTGCGTATAAAATTGGAACAGGGCGAACTCATTATCCATGGTAACGATTTAATGCTCAGCAATTTGCAAGTAGAGCAAATTTTGGTTGAGGGTACTGTGAGGGAAGTCAAGTATGATACGTAATATGCTCCATTATATGAATGGCACTGTTAAAGTAAAAGTTAGTGGAACGATGCCGGAGAGATTTATCAATCTTTGTGTAATACAGAATGTTCTTTTATGGGGCATTACTAAAAATAATGAAGGCTTTTTTGTTTGTATGAGCCTTTCTGATTTTTTCTGTATTAGACCCATTGTGCGTAAAAGTAAAAATCACATACAAGTGGTGAATTATTATGGATTCCCATTTGTTATTAGGAAAATCAAGAGACGTAAGATGTTGGCAATTGGGGCAATTTTATTTCTGTTTGTATTAAATACCTTATTATCGTATATCTGGTTTATTGATATTGTAGGTGTTAAATCCATACCTATTCAGCAAGTTAGAGATCTTGTATATGAAAATGGATTAAAACCAGGTGTGCTAAAAAATGATATTTTGATAAAAGGTATTGAAAATCAAATATCAGCAACATTGCCTGAGGTTGCCTGGGTCGGAATTAGCTTTACTGGCATACATGCCGTTGTAGAAATAGTAGAAAAAACAATTTCCAAGCCCCAAGATAAAGCGCCGGCTGATATTATTGCAACAAAGGATGGTGTCATCACGGAAATTATTGCCTTGGCAGGACAAAATCTTGTCAAAAAGGGCGATACGGTTAAAAAAGGTGATCTGTTAATTAAAGGAGTTGGCTATGAGGGAGCAACAGTTGACTCTACGATTATCAGCCTGCCCCCGCAAAGAATTAGAGCGAATGGTATTATTAAGGCACGAGTATGGTATGAGAGCTATGGTGAATCTGAATTGGCAACAACTATTTATGAAAGAACAGGGCAACAGGAAATTGGCGTTAGTCTAAGAGTAGGACAGCAGGAATTTCAGTTGAAAAAGGTGGAAGTAAAACCAGAGAAGCAGGTGGAAGTAGAGGTCCTCAATAAAAAGCTTTCATGGTGGAGGAATCAAGATATTGTTGTCGAATCTACTATAAGTACGTATTATGAACTTTGTGAAAAGAAAGTAGAAATAAATATAGAGGATGCAAAAGAACAAAGTAAAGCTAAGGCATTTAAATCACTACAGTCCTTGATTCCTGAAACAGCACATGTATTATCAAGAAATGCTGAAGTATTACAGATGCCTGAGAAAAATTTGGTACGTGTCAAAGTCAGTGTAGAAACAGTAGAGGATATTGGAGAAGTTATGAATATAAGATAATGAATGAGGCGGGTATACCATTTCGTTACTCTTTTGATAATAATTGAAATAAATTACTCTTAGAATAGGATGGGGGGGAATGGGGAAAACTGTTGTTGTTATTTATTTCCAAAGAAGCATTCTGGTTACATGAATATCATGTTGCTAAAGATGGAGTTGAAATTCGTGATATCATTAAATAATAAGTTGCGAGAGTTTTTTGCTCAACCCACAAGTTTATATGGAAAGCCAATCGCGCGGCGTCTTGTATTAGCGTTGGCTTTTTTTCTCTTATTTATGATAATTCTATCATCTGATTTTATATCAGATAAAGTATCTCTTACTGTAGGACAAGTAAGTGATCGTGATGTGATAGCGCCAAAAACAGTAGCTTATGTAGATGTTATTAGAACCAAAAAATTTGAAGATGAGGTATTAGCCAGCGTAGCCAATGTCTATGATTTAGATATCACTGTAGTTGCTAAAGCAGAAGAAAATATTGGAGCTATCTTTAACGAAGCAAGATCGGTTGCTGCGAATAAAGATATGGTTTCGGCAGAACAGAAAGCCGAAAAGTTACAGCAAAGTCTGTCTGTTCCATTGCCTAATACAGTTATTGCGGGGCTAGTACGTCTTGATGCAGCATCTATGATCAATGCTGAAGAGCAAGCTAAAACAATGTTGCGCAAATTTTTTCAGAGAGGTATTCGCGACGATGATTTAGATATTGCCAGGAAACATATTGTAATTCAAACAGAAGAGATGGGTTTAGGGAAAACAGTTGAATCTGTTGTAGCTGGAATTGGACAATCCTTATTGAAACCTAATTTTATTTTGAATGTGCGGGAAACGGACAAACGTAAACAAGCAGCAGTGAACAGTATGGAACCAGTGCGTGAAACAGTCAAAAAAGGTCAGGTTATGGTTAGACGTGGAGATATTGTTACTCCTGAACAAATTCATGCGATGGAAGAATTAGGATTGTCCAAAGGACATGTTAATGAGATGCGTATTTTTGGACTTGCCATCTTTGTTTTAGCTGTAATGCTTATTGTTCTAGGATATATGTATAGATTTGCTCATTCCATTTATGTGAATGACTTATACTTAGTCTTATTGGGTTTAATTATGCTAGTAACTCTATTATTAGGTAAGGCTGCTCACTATTACTCGGATTTTTCAGCGCCTATTGCTGCTGGAGCCCTTCTAGTTGCCATCTTAATTGATACTCGTCTAGGATTAGTAATTAGTATCGCCTTAGCATTGCTATTTGGTATTATTGTTGAGCATGATTTACGGGCTGTATCAACGGTTCTAATAGGAAGTTTAATTGGGGTTTACAGTGTAGCGAAGATGGCTCATGGCTATAGTTTAACAAGAACTGGAATTTTTATCGCAGTTACCAACTTCTTGGTAATTG
Source organism: uncultured Pelosinus sp. (assembly GCA_963526645.1). Classification (GTDB taxonomy): domain Bacteria; phylum Bacillota; class Negativicutes; order DSM-13327; family DSM-13327; genus Pelosinus. Next base: position 61,462 of record CAUROG010000019.1, read on the forward strand.
GCGCCACTGGTTTTATTGAACAATTGAATAATGCCCAAATACTAATGCAAGGTGTACAGGGAATAGTAAGCGGTATTGCGGCAACAGTCATAACGACAGGGTTGTTACCCTATTTGGAAAATGCCTTTAATATTACCACACCTCTAAAGCTATTAGATTTAGCTCAGCCTAACCATCCCTTGTTGCAAAGATTACTTTTAGATGCTCCAGGAAGTTATCATCATAGTGTTTTGGTAGGAAACTTGGCAGAAACAGCTGCAGGTTATATTAATGCAGATCCTGTTACGGTGCGAGTTGGAGCTTATTATCATGATATTGGCAAGATAAAAAGACCGTATTTCTTTGTGGAAAATCAAGTAGTAAATGAAAACCCTCATGATAAGATAGCACCCTCTTTAAGCACTTTAATTGTGACCTCACATATTAAAGATGGTGTTGATCTATGTCGTGAATATAAATTACCCCAGGTCATTGTGGACATTGTTCAACAACATCATGGAACGATGTTGGTTTCCTATTTTTATAAAAGGGCTACGGAAAATGAACACAGTGAATGCATTATCGAAGCTGACTTTCGTTATGAAGGGCCTCGTCCACAGAGTAAAGAGGCGGCTCTTATTATGCTGGCTGATGCTTGCGAGGCGGCAGTGAGATCAATTGGTAAGCCTAATATAAATCGCATTGAAGCTACAGTTCGTAAAATTATTCGTGAACGCCTACACGATGGACAGCTTGATGAATGTAATGTAACATTGAAAGATTTGAATGTGATCGGTGACGTATTTATTAGAGTGCTTTCTAGTATGTTCCACACCCGTATTGAATATCCCGACACATTAAAAGAATTGGAGAGGAGAAAAGCCAAAAGTGGAAATTGCAATAAGCAGCCCGCAGGAAAAGATGATAATAACGCCATCAATGGAGCAGATAGTGAAGTCTGTGTTAAATAAAGCTGCTGAAGTCTATGGTATTGAGCCCTATACTGAGGTCAGTGTTGTTTTAGCTGATGATGAATATATTCATCAGCTAAATCATCAATATCGGGGAAAAGATTGTCCGACAGATGTATTATCCTTTGCGTTAAATGAGGGAGAAGAACCTGAAATCATTGACGGGCCAGAGGTGGTTTTATTGGGAGATATTATCATTTCTCTTGAAACTGCTGCACGTCAGGCTGAGGAATATGGACATAGTTTAGAACGTGAATTGGCCTACTTAACAGTGCATGGCATATTGCATTTGTTGGGGTATGATCATATGTTAGAAGATGAGAAAAAAGAAATGCGCCAGGAAGAAGAGCAGATTTTATCCTTTTTAGGTATTACTCGTGTATAATGAGAAAGCAAAGTTTAATAATTGCTTTAAAGAATGCTTTTGCTGGGATTTATTATTGCGCCACGCATGAGCGTAATATGAGAATTCATATTGGAGCTGGATTAATAGTAGCATTTTTGTCTTGGTGGTTCACACTAGAAAAATATGAAATCCTTATCTTGTTAGTAACAGTAGAAAGTGTATTGTTAGCAGAGATGATAAATACAGTGGTGGAAACAGTGGTAGATATGATATCACCCGAGTTCCATCCTTTGGCAAAAATCGCTAAGGATGTAGCTGCTGGTGCTGTTTTGATAACAGCCATATTTTCACTGATCATTGGGTATATGCTCTTTTTTTCTAAACTATGGGGCTAAGGGGGCGTATTATGAAAAACTTAATTCAAGCAGCAAAAATTGGCAGAGAGTATGCTTATGTGCCTTATTCAAAATTCAAAGTAGGTGCTGCTGTATTAACGAAAAGTGGGGAAGTATATACAGGCTGTAATATTGAAAATGCTTCTTATGGCCTGACTAATTGTGCTGAACGCACAGCTATTTTTAAAGCTGTTTCTGAAGGAAATCAAGAATTGGTGGCCATTGCTATTGTGGCGGATACGGTAAAGCCTGTTGCGCCTTGTGGAGCTTGCAGGCAAGTGATGTCTGAGTTTGGTATTAGTAAAGTTATTATGAGTAATTTGCAAGATGAAGAATATATTGTTACTCTGGAAGAGTTATTGCCCTATTCATTTGAAAAAAAACATTTGTCAGGAGAAAAAGAATAATGGAAGTTAATAAAGATCATAAGTCAGGATTTGTTTCAGTCATTGGCAGGCCAAATGTTGGTAAATCCACTTTAATTAATAGTCTAATTGGACAAAAAGTCGTGATTATGTCCGATAAGCCTCAAACAACACGCAATAAAATAATGTGTGTCCTTACATTGGATGATGCACAAATTTTATTTATTGATACGCCTGGTATACATAAACCCAAGCATAAATTAGGAGAATATATGCTTAAGGCGGCAGAAAATACATTGCGTGAAGTAGATGTTATCTTTTTTGTTGTAGATGCCACAGAAGATATTGGGGGCGGCGAAAGATATATACTAGAGTTACTCGCATTAATTAAAACGCCAGTCATACTGGTAGTCAATAAAATTGATAAAATTGAAAAAACTAAATTGCTGCCTATTATACAGAAATACTCAGCTTGCTATGATTTTGTTGGTGTGGTTCCCATTTCTGCTATGGAACATACCAATTTAGATGGTTTGATTGTAGAGGTTAAAAAGTATTTAGAACCCGGTCCTCAATATTATCCGGAAGATATGATTACGGATCAACCAGAACGCTTAGTGATTGGCGAGATGATTCGTGAGAAGGTTCTTCATGCTACACGAGATGAAATTCCTCACTCTATTGCTGTAGATATTGAGGAGATCACAACTAGGTCGAATGAGGACTTGTATATTCGAGCGGTTGTGTATGTGGAACGTGAATCTCAAAAAGGAATTGTGATTGGCGCTAAAGGTCAATTACTGAAAGAAGTAGGAAGGTTAGCGCGTATTGATATCGAGAATCTACTCGGCTCAAAGATTTTTCTAGATTTATGGGTTAAAGTAAAAAAAGACTGGCGTAATAAAGAAGGCAGCTTACGAAGTTTTGGTTATGAGTAAGGTTTAGATGCTAGAAAATCAATATAGAATTTTTAAAATGGCTATTGCATTGCAATAGCCATTCTTTATTGACCGAAATGCTGCAAGATGGTATCATTTGTAAAGAGGGGTGAAATAGATTATTATAATGGCAAGGCTTAATATTATTATGGTGAATTGGGTTATAATAAATTTAGATGCAAATACTTGAGAGTGCCGTGATATTATAAACTATTTTTCTGCTAAAAATATTCTGGAATATACTTATCAATATAGTAATAAATAGGGATTCAATACAGAACCGTAATATTTTGAGGGAGAGATGCGCTATCGAGTCGCCTTTATATAGCTCGCTAAGTTTGTTGGCAGCTTTTTTATTGGTCTTACTGAATGGTTTTTTTGTAATTGCGGAATTTTCTTTGGTGAAAATTCGTAAAACTCGTATAGAAGAACTTGTACAACAAGGAAACTCACGAGCCAAATTGGCATTGAAAATTATATCATCTTTAGATACGTATCTAAGCGCAATTCAATTAGGAATTACATTAGCTTCACTGGCGTTAGGATGGATTGGTGAACCTGCCTTGTCCGCCATTTTAGAGCCTTTAATAGTTGCATATTTTCCAGGAAATCCTTTAGTATTACACACAATAACAGTAGCGATCGGATTTACAACGATTACTCTACTGCATGTTGTTATCGGTGAATTGATTCCGAAGTCATTGGCGATCCAAAAGGCAGAAAGCATGCTCCTTTTTGTAGTATGGCCATTATATATATTCCATAAAATTGGTTATCCAGTAATTACTTTGTTTGATCATACGGCCTGGTTTTTTTTAAGAATAATGGGTATCAAACCAACGAGTGAATCTGATTTAGCCCATTCAGAAGATGAATTAAGGATGATTGTTAGTGCTAGCCATCGAGGCGGAATGTTAGACCAAATGGAAAGTGATCTTCTGGATAATGTTTTTGACTTTGCTGATCGCTTAGCTCGTGAGGTTATGGTGCCGCGCCAGGATATTGTTTGTTTGTTTGCTGATGACTCCTATGAAGAAAATATAAAGGTAGTACGTGAAACTCATCATACTCGTTTTCCCTTATGTTTAGAAGATAAAGATCATATTATGGGTATGATTCATCTGAGAGATCTAATGGATTTCAATCTATGTAATACGGAAAAAAAAGATTTAACAACAATTATGCGGGAGATATTGGTTATTCCTGAGGGAATGTCAGTTGCAAAAATATTGCAGATAATGCGTCGTAAGCGAATTCATCTTGCTGTTGTAGTAGATGAATATGGTGGTACTGCTGGACTTGTGGCTATGGAAGATATTATTGAAGAAATCGTTGGTGATATTAAAGATGAGCATGATGAAATCATTCAGCCAGAAATTCAACGTATGTCTGATAATACCTATGAATTCGATGGTAGAGTACTTTTAGAAGATGTAGCGGATTTATTAAGTATTCGTTTGGAAGAACATGAAGAGGATACGATTGGTGGCTATATATTTGGTGTATTAGGACGTCGCCCTGAAATAGGTGATGAGGTAACTATTGGTGAATATAGATTCGTTGTGTTGCAGGTAAATGGTTTTCGTGTTGTTCGGGTAAAAGCTTTACCTTCTCCTGAAGAGAGCGGTAGCGAAGCTTGATTATAGAAAATTAGGTGTATTTCAGGAAAGGAGGTTGATAAGGCGAGACTGTTAGAAGGTCGTATCAAAAAAATATGTGCGAAGGGATGATGTCAAGTGTTGTTACGGGATTTAATGTGGGGAGTTTTCCAAAGCACCGGACAAATTGAGGCATATTTGATTTATCGTTCATGCACTGAATCTGAAGTTCAACCTGAAACACCGCCAATTACGAAGATCGGTTTATAATGTCTTAAGGATTAAATATCATATGGATTCAAAAAAAATAGGGGCGTACATTTTATGAACGCCTCTTACATAAAGGGAGACTTTGTTTAGGTGGTGTTTGAACCATTTGAAATCTAAGTCCCACTTATAGAGGGGCTTAGCCACTCTTAGCTTCCATCATTAGAAGATGAGTAGCTAAGAGACGGTTTTGGTCATACGATGAATTTTATTTAAATAGTAGGGCAATTGAGGGAAATATGGCACAATATCAAACAGAAGCTATTTTAGTTGCAGCACGTGATTGGGGCGAAGCTGATAAAATGGTGACCTTGTTTTCTCGTGAACATGGAAAGATTATTGCTTTTGCCAATGGAGCCAGACGACCGAAGAGTCCTTTAGCTGGTGGAATGCAACTTTTCACACATTTGGATGTAAGATTAGCATCAGGAAAAAATTATGATTCAGTTAAACAATGTGAGGTTAAAAATTCCTTCCGCCATGTACAAGAAGATTTTAACTGTATGGCTTATGGCACATTTATAGCAGAATTGGTAGCAGAACTTTGCCCTGAACGGAATCCTGAACCTCAAGTTTTTGATTTGCTATTAGAAGTTCTGATGGTGCTTTCTTTGCGTAATCCACGCATAGTAGCATTGGCATGGGCATGGCAATTATTATTTATTATGGGGTATTATCCAGACTTTAAGCATTGTGTTAGATGTGGACAAACATTAGCTTTGCCCACATATTTTAGTTTTTCAGATGGAGGCTGCATTTGTTCTATTTGTGATCATAACGGGCTTCCAGAAGTTAGTGAAAAAATGGTTCATTTTATAAACTGTTTATTGCATGTCAATTGGCGAAATCCACTTGAATTTTCTGTGAATGGTGCGGTTTTGATGCAAACAGAGAAAATATTGATAGAATATTTATTACAATGTCTAGACAAGCCACTTAAGTCTATGAATTTTATTAAACAAGTTGCTGTAGTAATGCAAAATGGCTGAAAATAAGAACTTTTCAAAGTAGCTTAGACTATGATGGGATAATCTGGAATTTGAATAAGATTGTTCTTGATGGAGATAATAAAGAAAATTGACAGGAGGATTTCATTATGGAAGAAATAACCCTAGAAAAAATTGATATTATCCGTGGTCGTACTGGTGTATCTTATCGAGAGGCTAAAGAAGCATTAGAGCGGAATCAAGGAATTCTACTTGATACTCTAATCGAATTAGATGAGAAAAAAGAAACAAAATGGACAGAGGGGTTTAACGTACGCTCTGGCGAGGTGATTGATAAGGTAAAGGAACTTCTGCATGAGGGGAACGTTAACCGAATTAGCATAAAGAGTGATGGGCGAACTTTGGTTGAAATCCCTGTGACACTTGGTGCGTTAGGTGCTGTAGTATTACCACAAATTGCTGCATTAGGAGTATTGGTAGCAATGTTCAAACGTTGCAGTATTGAAGTAGTACGTAATGACGGTAGCACCACAGAAACAGAAGTATCTGACGATGAAACAGTGGCTAATGATGAGCAAAAGAATGAGTATCACAAAGATGGTGGAATCTAAATTCGGTAGACCATTGACAATATAAGTAACTTTTGTTATGATTTTAACTAAATTAAAGCGATGATGGAAAAATAGTAGCCTATTGTTTTAGCGAGCTAGGGATGGTGTAAGCCTGGCGATGTAATAGGTAAAAGGCATTCCTGAGCCGTAAGAGGAAATTCTATTGATGTAGCTTTAAAGAGCCCTGATTTAGAAGAGTAAAACTTGCTATATTTTTGAAGGTGGACCATGTTTAATGGTCAATCAGGGTGGAACCGCGGGAATAAACCTCTCGTCCCTGTAACGATATGTTACTGTGGATGAAGGGGTTTTTATATGCAAAAAAGTAAGTGTAAAACTTTCTTTTTTACATAAGTGCAACCAAGGCTTGCACCTTCGCTTAAGACTTAGGGGGAGCCAAGTTTTCTAATATTTTGGGGGAGGCGTATTATAATTGACTTTTCAAGAGATGATTTTAACATTACAAAATTTTTGGGCTGAACAAAAATGTATTTTAATGCAACCATATGATGTGGAAAAAGGGGCAGGTACTATGAATCCAGCTACTTTTTTACGGGCCTTAGGACCCGAGCCTTGGAACGTAGCATATGTGGAACCTTCACGCCGTCCAGCAGATGGACGGTATGGAGATAATCCTAATCGTTTATTACAGCACCATCAATTTCAGGTTATCATGAAGCCATCACCTGCTAATATTCAAGAAATATATTTAGAAAGTTTAGTTCGTTTAGGGATTGATCCTAGCCAACATGATATTCGATTTGTTGAAGATAACTGGGAATCACCAACTCTAGGAGCATGGGGATTGGGCTGGGAAGTATGGCTGGATGGTATGGAAATTACTCAATTCACTTATTTTCAGCAAGTAGGTAGTATTGATGTGAAACCCGTATCTGTAGAAATTACATATGGATTAGAACGTTTGGCTATGTATATTCAAGGTAAAGAGAATGTGTATGATTTGGAATGGGTAGATGGTGTTACTTATGGTGATGTTTTTCATCGTAATGAAGTCGAACAATCTCATTATAATTTTGAAATTGCTGATACTGATTTGCTATTCCGATTATTTGATATGTATGAAAAAGAAGCAATTAGAGTGATCGAATCAGGATATGTATTACCAGCTTATGATTATGTATTAAAATGTTCTCATACGTTTAATTTATTAGATGCTCGTGGTGCGATTAGTGTTAGTGAGCGTACTGGATTTATTGGGAGAGTACGTAATATGGCCAGGTTATGTGCACAAGGTTATCTAGAACAGCGTGAAAAATTAGGTTTTCCGTTGCTCAAGGGGGGGAAATAAGATGGCAAAAGATTTATTATTTGAAATTGGTACAGAAGAAATTCCAGCAAGATTCATGGCAGGGGCTTTAAAACAGTTTGAGAAGATTGCTAGAAATATATTTGATGAGCTTAGAATTGGGTATGGAGACATTCAAGTGCTGGGTACACCTCGCCGTTTAGCTTTAATCGTGAGAGATGTGGTAGAAGAACAAGCTGATAAGAGTAGTGAAAATAAAGGTCCTTCTATAAAAATTGCATTCGATGCAGAGGGTCTTCCAACAAAAGCTGCTCAAGGATTTGCTCGGGGACAAGGCGTTGATCCAAGTAATCTGGTAGTACGAGATGGTTATGTTTATGCTCTGGTACATGAAGTAGGCAAACCTGTAAATACGTTATTGCCTGATGTTCTAAGCAACATAATTGACAGTCTTAACTTTCCTAAAAATATGCGGTGGGCCAATTTTGATAGGAAATTTGTTCGACCTATCCGTTGGTTGGTAGCTCTTTTTGGCAATGAGGTTATTCCTTTTACCATTGCAGAAGTATCTACAGGGAACGTAACTTTTGGGCACCGCTTTTTGAGTAAAGGAGAATTAGTGGTTCATTCCGTTGATGATTATTTTACATCCTTACAGGAAAACTATGTTATGGTTGATCAAGAAGTACGGCGCAAGGTAATTCGTGAGCAAGTTGAGAATCTTGCCCTAAGCCAAGGCGGTACTGCTGCTGTTGACGAAGATTTATTGGAAGAAGTAGTCTATCTTGTAGAATATCCTACAGCTCTTTGTGGGCAATTTGAAGAAAAGTATTTGTCCCTTCCGCCAGAAGCTGTCATTACTCCTATGCGTGAACATCAACGCTATTTCCCTATCGTTTCAAAAGACGGAAAGCTCTTGCCTGTATTCATAACAGTACGCAATGGTGGCTCTGAACATCTTGATATTGTCCGCCATGGTAATGAAAGGGTACTAAGGGCTAGATTGGCTGATGCCCAATTCTTTTTTGAGGAAGATAAGAAAATTAAATTGATTGATCGTTTAGATAAGCTTAAATCCATTGTTTTTCAAGAGGGATTAGGTACTATATATGATAAAACAATACGTATTGAGAATCTTGCATTAGCTATTGCTGAAACAGTTGCTTCTGAGAATATAAATTCTATTATTGAACGGAGCGCAAAATTAGCGAAGGCTGATCTGGTAACAGGTATGGTTTGTGAGTTTACTGAACTACAAGGTACTATGGGAAGAGAATATGCGTTACTAAATGGGGAACAACCTGAAGTAGCTCAAGCTATATTTGAACACTATTTACCGCGTTTTGCTGGAGATATATTACCAGAAGGCGTAGCTGGAAAAGTGATTAGTATTGCTGACAAGCTAGATAATATTGTGGCAACGTTTAGCCGTGGTTTAGTACCAACGGGGTCCCAAGATCCTTATGCATTAAGGCGCCAGGCATTAGGAATTGTTAATATTTTAATTGATGCTAAATATCATATTTCAATGGATGCTATGCTAGATAAGGCCATGGATTTATTAGATATCCATAATGAGAAACGAGAAAAACTACTCACTGAAATACAGGAATTTTTCCGTTTGCGAATTAAGAATGTTCTAGGTGATGAAAACGTTCGATATGATATGATTGATGCAGTAATGGCGACTGGCATAGATGATATATATGATACTTGGCTGAGGGCTAAGGCTTTAGCAGCTGATGGCGGCAGTAGTGAAATGCAGAAGGCTGTACAAGCATTTACGAGGGCTTCAAATTTGGTTAAAAATGCTACAGTAGATGTTATTGAGGAAAGCTTGTTCTCAGTGGATGAGGAGCGTATGCTATACCGTGCATATAAAGATGCTTATCAAGAAATTCAGGCCATGACAATAGCGAAAGATTACCCTAGTATAATAAATGTAATGGTGAAAATGACTCAACCAATTGATATATTCTTTGGTGCGGTTATGGTGATGGTTGAAGATGTAGCCGTGCGGGATAATCGTTTAGCCTTACTCAAGGCAATTACAGGCCTGGCTAAGAATATTGCAGATTTGAGCAAGATCGTAGCTTTATAAGTTCATAGAAAAGAGCCTGTAATGTGTAATACAGGCTCTTTTCTAACACGTTAATAAGTTATACTATCAAGGGATGTTGGAAGAATGTCATATAGAAGAGCCTTGAGAAAGAGGATTTTGTATGATTTTAGCGTATAATATAGTAAGATCGCATATGTCTTTTAAAAAAGAAATATAGCACAGAGGAGCCTTTGGAGTTTAAGCTACATAAAGTATAAGTGGAAAAAATTCATTATTCTGATTTAGAAGAAAACACTGCATATCATTGTAGCGTATAGGAGGTAAACATCATAGAAAAGTCATCAGTAATTTATGCTTTATCTGATTCTATTGGCGAAACGGCAGAAATGATAGCTAGGGCCACAGCTAGTCAATTTAAAGTTGGATCTTTTGAAATTATTCGTATTCCTTACATTAATAGCACAGTTCAGATTGAAAGAATTCTGGAAGATGCAGTAAATTATACAAGTGTTATTTGTCATACCATTGTTGGCCTTGAACTAAGAGAAGCATTATTGGCACAAGCCAAGCGATATAATATTCCTACTATTGATATTATGGGGCCCATGATTGATGCAGTACAACATGTATCAGGACTGGTTCCTCAATTAAAACCTGGCTTGATTCATGCCTTGGACCAAGCCTATTTTAAGCGGGTTACGGCAATTGAATTTGCAGTAAAATATGATGATGGTAAAAATCCCGATGGCATATTAAAAGCTGATATTGTACTTGTTGGGGTATCGCGTACCTCGAAGACACCTTTGAGCATGTATTTGGCTCACAAAGAATTAAAGGTTGCCAATGTTCCCATGGTACCAGAAGTGTCACCACCTAAAGAATTATTTGAAATTCCCGCAGAGAAAATTGTAGGCTTAATTATTGACCCAGTGAAGCTTAATAATATTAGAGCGGAGCGACTGCGCTCCATGGGATTGGACCCAGAGTCTTGCTATGCTGATTCAGCGCGAATTAAGGAGGAAGTAGAGTACGCTAAAAGCATAATGTATAAACTGGGTTGCCCTATTATTGATGTTTCGAATAAGACTATTGAGGAAACTGCCAATAAAGTTATGGAGATTATTTGTAAAAAAAGGCAAGCAAATACCTTTGGAGCAGATTATTGTTCACAAGTATAAGAAAAAACCTCCGGTGAAAAATCCGGAGGTTTTCTATACTTATAAGAAGGTATCGGTTACAATATTATATTGTATATTATCTGTAGAGCGTGAGTTACCATTTTGGTCAATTTGTACATTGCCGCTAAAGGTAGCAATTTTATCTCGCCAGTTGTAATCAACACGATTGGCAGTAACCCTTAGATTTGTGCGAGAAAAATCTACATTTCCTTCAACGATAGCCCTATCTTGAGCGCCATATACGTAGACACTGTCTGCGGTAAAAAAAATATTTTCCTGCCTAACGGTTATGCCGCCACTTCCCCAAACCTCTAATGAGCCCATATTGACTTTAGCTTGATTAGCAGTAATAATACGGTTTTTAACCTCTATGTATACATTTCCATTTAATACATATAAACCAGTGTTAATATCAAAATACTGTTTATCTGCTGTGATGATTGGTTTGGCAGCTAGCGTGGTGGTCGTAAAAAGTAGCATAACAAGTAAAGTAAATATGAATATTTTAGTTTTCATAATAATCTCCTTTCTATTAAATATGACTTAGAATAAAGAAGACTTGATTTTAATGAAGTTTTAACTTCATCAGAATCTTAGTCATAATTATTCAAGAACCTAGTCACCGAATAAAATATCCTAATAACATTATAGCAGATTTTTCAGGAAGTTGAAGGTGTAAATGCTTGGTATGATGAAAAGGTTATACCTAGGACTTAGTTGCTCTAGATCTTCAATTGTAAAAGAGGAAATCTTAGAGCAACTTGGTTATCGAATTAAGCAAGGGTTCTAGAATTAAATGGGAGGCAATGTTATGAACATACGTGAACGTATAGAGGAGCAGGAGTATAAAATATTGTCATACTATTCCAGCAAAAGTAGAGAGGCAATACGAGATAAAGAGGAAGAAGCCTGCGAGTTTCGAACGGCTTTTCAGCGTGATCGTGATCGGATTATTCATAGTAAAGCTTTTCGTCGTTTAAAACATAAAACCCAGGTATATATTTCTCCAGGGGATCACTATCGCATGAGGATGACTCATAGCCTGGAAGTTTCTCAAATATCACGTACCATTGCCCGCGGATTGAGACTGAACGAAGATTTAACAGAAGCTATTGCTTTGGGACATGATGTAGGTCATACCCCTTTTGGCCATGTTGGTGAATACGCTTTGCGTGAAATTATTGGACACTATAGTCATAATGAACAAAGTTTGAGGGTAGTAGAACATCTTGAACGAAGTGGCAAGGGACTTAACTTAACACTAGAAGTTAAGGATGGGGTCTTAAATCATACGGGCTTAAATAAGCCATTTACCTTAGAAGGAAATGTTGTACGCATTGGGGATCGTATTGCTTATTTATGCCATGATTATGATGATGGTATCCGAGCTGGTATGGTTAAGGCTGTAGACCTGCCAGATAAAGTTGCACAAATACTAGGAACGAATCCTTCTAATATGATTACCGTAATGGTTTCTGATATGATTAAAACATCAGAGGGACATAATGAGATACGTATTTCAACTCAAGTTAAAAATGCCATGGAAGAATTCCGTGAATTTATGTTCCAAAAAATTTATCATTCAGCTGATTTGGAATCTGATCGAAAAAAAGCAAAATATATAATTCATAAATTGTACGAACATTTTACCCTTCATCCTGAAAGTTTGCCACAGGAGTTCTTAGAACGCGAAAGTATCTGGGGATTGGAAGTAACTATTACTGACTATATTGCAGGGCTTACCGATATTTATGCCGTTCGCTTATTTGAAGAATTATTTATTCCTGCAAAATGGATTGCACGCTAAGTGTTAGTCATAGCAGAAAAGTAAATTTGATTATTTTTATTGTCGAATGAGAAAGTATCCTGATATGTTACAGATAGAGAATAGTAGAGAGACACAAGCTTTTGGATTGTTATCAAAAAAAATATTAGTTGTCAAGAGGGAAAAGAGGATATTTATAAGTTATATTGAATACTATTGTTTATGGAAGAAAAATGATTAAATTGATGTCCTTGCCTCGAGACTTACTTAAGAAAAATAATAGTTATGAAATAATAAGTGCTGGGGGCATGGATATTTTAGAAGGATTATGGGAATTTATGTAGAAATAAATCACAAATCAAAAATAGTTTTTCTTTTAATCATATTGGATATGCTAGTATTAGCAGGAATATGGGAAAAAATCGCGAAAACATGAAAACAGGATATTTGTGTACGCATAAGTCGAAAGCTTGAACATTGAACTAGACTGAATGAAAGAGCTACAAGATGATATGTTGACGGGTAGGTTAAAGGTGGGCTTATGAAAGATGGGATTTATGATGAATTTATTGATAGGTTGCGTTCTGAAAGTGATATTGTAAGTATCTTATCAGATTATGTGCCCTTGAAAAAAAAGGGGAAGAACTATTGGGGTTGCTGTCCATTTCATCATGAGAACACTCCTTCATTTTCTGTAACACCTGACAAAGGATTTTTTTATTGTTTTGGTTGTCAAAGTGGAGGAAATGTATTTAATTTCTTAATGAAAATTGAAAACATTAGTTTCTTTGATGCAGTGAAAATGTTGGCACAAAAAATGAATATTCCCTTGCCGGAAAAAGAAAGAACATCATATGAATTGGCAATGGAGCGTGAAAATACTAAATTATACCGTGCCAATGAAATGGCTAGGGAGTTTTTTTATGCTTGTTTAACAAAAACGGTGTATGGTAAAAAAGCTAAAGAATATTTACAATCCCGGGGTGTCACAGATGATGTTATTGAAAGTTTTAAGATCGGCTTTGCTCCACCGGCTTGGGACAAATTAGTACACGCTTTTTTAGAACGTGGTGTAGAGCAGGATGTTTTGTTAAAAGCTGGTTTAATCGTAGAGCGAAATTCTGGTGATGGTGTTTATGATAGGTTTCGCAGTCGTGTAATATTTCCTATCTCTGACGCTCGAGGTCGCGTAGTTGGTTTTGGGGGAAGGGTGATTGATGATGGGCAACCTAAATATTTAAATTCGCCAGAGACTTCTGTTTTTAATAAAAGATATATTTTATTTGGCTTTCATACTGCACAAAAATTTATTAAAGAATCAGGGCAGGCTATTGTAGTAGAAGGCTATATGGATACCATTACGGCTCATGCTTTTGGCATAAAAAATGTAGTGGCGTCTTTAGGAACAGCTTTTTCTCCTGAACAAGCAAAATTACTGCTTCGCAATGCAAAAGAAATATTTTTTGCTTATGACAGTGATGCTGCAGGGCGAAATGCTACAGTGAGAGCCTTGTCTATTCTGCGAAATCTGGGAGCAAATGTTAAGGTGATCTCGATTCCAGATGGCAAGGATCCGGATGAATTTATTCGTAAACATGGGGCTGAGGCTTTTCATTTGCTCATTAAAGAGGCATCTGATATTTTAGAGTATCAAATAAAGCAAGCTTTTGAAAGTACGGATTATAGTAGTCTGGAAGGTAAAGTTGCTGTTGTTTCTAAAATAGTACCTATATTAGCAGAGGCAGATAATGCCGTAGAAGTAAATGCACATATTGCTTATATATCACAGACATTAGCAATTGACGAGAGTGCGATACGCAGTGAGGTTCGTAAATTTTTGTTTCAGACAAAAAAGGATAAAAATGTAAATATAGGGAAGAATATATCTAATATGTTAGTCGTAAAAAAACCTTCGATTGCGTTAGAACAAGCCGAAAGTCATATTATTCGATTAATGTGCGGAGATAGTTCTCTGATACCATATATTAAAAAAGAACTTTCTATTGAAGAAATTCAAGGTGAAAATAGGCGTGAGATAATTAAATTAATATTTAAAGAGTATAATATGGGAAAAGATATTACAGATACTGCTTGGACAATGATGCTAAGTGAAGCAGCAAATGCAGAACTATCTCATATTATGTTAATTGATATACAATATAATGAAACTGATAATATAAAAATGGTTGATGATTGTATAAAAAATATGCGCCTAACAAATTTAAATTTATTATATGAGCAGCATCGGCTAAGGGCTGATGAATTAGAACGTCTGGGGGATAGTGGGTTTCTGCAAGCATTAGCAGAAAGTCAGCGAATAAAAAATGAAATTAATAAACTACACAACTTATAATCCAAAAATAAACTACGCCTTGATTGGAGTGGCCAATGGAGGAGGGGAGTAAAATGACAGAAAAAAAGAATATACCAAATGAATTTGTAACTAAATTAGTGAACAAGGGAAAAAAGCAGGGTGGCGTTTTAACTTATAGTGAAATCATGGATACTCTCCAAAGTGAAGATTTATCTCCTGATGAAATCGAAGAGATATATGAAGTCTTTTCTAGTAAGGGGATTGAGATAGTTGATGAGCTTCCTGATGATGCTGAAAGACCCGATGAGCCTGAAGCGGCAGAGGTAGGAGAAGTTACTCCCGAAGAGGTAGATATTGATTTAACAATTCCAGAAGGTATCAGTATTGATGACCCTGTTCGCATGTATCTTAAAGAGATTGGAAGAGTACCGTTGCTGACTGCCGATGAAGAAATTAAATTGGCTCAGCGTATGGAAGAAGGCGACGAGGAAGCTAAGCGGCGTTTGGCTGAGGCGAATCTGCGTCTAGTAGTAAGTATTGCAAAACGTTATGTTGGACGTGGTATGTTATTCTTGGATTTAATTCAAGAAGGTAACTTAGGGCTAATCAAAGCTGTTGAGAAATTTGACTATAATAAAGGTTATAAATTTAGTACGTATGCTACTTGGTGGATTCGCCAAGCGATTACTAGAGCAATTGCTGACCAAGCAAGGACGATTCGTATTCCAGTGCATATGGTGGAGACTATTAATAAACTAATACGCGTATCGAGGCAATTGTTACAAGAGCTAGGTCGTGAGCCTCAGCCAGAAGAAATTGCGAAAGAAATGGATATTAGTGTTGAGCGTGTCAGAGAAATTATGAAGATTGCTCAAGAACCAGTATCCTTAGAAACTCCTATTGGTGAAGAAGAGGATTCTCATTTAGGTGATTTTATTGAGGACCAAGATGCGCCTGCACCAGCTGAAGCCGCCTCTTTCATGCTCTTAAAGGAACAGTTAGAAGAAGTGCTGGAGACTCTTACTCCTCGGGAAGAAAAAGTTCTTAGATTGCGGTTTGGTCTTGATGATGGACGGGCTCGTACGCTAGAAGAAGTAGGTCAGCATTTTGGTGTTACTCGTGAGCGTATTCGTCAGATTGAGGCAAAAGCATTAAGAAAATTGCGCCATCCTAGCCGTAGTAAAAAGTTAAAAGACTTTTTAGAATAAAAATAAACCAAGTTTTTATATTGTAAAAAAGTTGTTGACGTAACGTTGATATTATATTATAATAGTTAATGTTGATGACATTCCTCGATAGCTCAGTTGGTAGAGCAATCGGCTGTTAACCGATCGGTCGTAGGTTCGAGT
>CAUROG010000020.1:0-76518 GCA_963526645.1 uncultured Pelosinus sp.
ATTATCCTACGATTGGGGGCTTTTTGTCATTGTCCGTTATTCAGGGTTCAGTTCACACGCTACAAAATAGCATGTGCTTTTTACTTTTATTTGTGCTTATTGGTGTTGGTTTTTAAGGCTTAAGGGACAAAATAAGGGACAGTTAACATAAAAAAACCTCCGCATACCTGCGAAGGCTTGAATTTACTGGTGACACACCGGGGAATCGAACCCCGAACCTACTGATTAAGAGTCAGTTGCTCTGCCAGTTGAGCTAGTGAGTCAAAATTAATTTCAATAACATTTATATAATATACCATAGGGACATAATTGTCAACTGGTATATCTTATTACTTTCTAATACCACAAGGTTTTATAGGATAAGGGAGCTATCAATAGTTGTCAATTGAACTATAGATAGCTCCTCTTTATCTATTATTGGTTTGCTTTTTTTTCTTGCAAATATTGATCAATTGCTGTCGCGGCTTTCTTTCCTGCACCCATGGCAAGAATAACAGTAGCTGCGCCAGTTACAATATCACCACCAGCAAATACACCTGGTTTACTCGTAACACCTGTTTCTTCATGAGCGGCAATATTGCCTTTCTTATTCGTCTCTAGCCCTTTTGTAGTGGACTGTACTAATGGATTAGGCCCTTGACCAATGGCGATAATAACAGTATCTACTTCTAATACAAATTCAGAGTTTGGAATTTCAATTGGACGTCGACGGCCTGAGGCATCAGGTTCACCTAGCTCCATGCGAACACATTGGAGACCTGTTACCCAGCCATCCTTATTACCGATCACAGCGGTTGGGGCTGTGAGGAATTGAAAATCAATGCCTTCTTCTTTTGCATGATGGATTTCTTCTAATCTGGCTGGCAATTCTGCTTCCGAACGACGATATACAATGTAGGAATGATCTGCACCTAAACGAAGGGCAGTTCTAGCTCCATCCATTGCCACATTTCCCCCGCCGACAACAGCCACCTTTTTTCCTACATGAATGGGAGTACCGCATTCTGGAAAACGATAGGCTTTCATCAAATTGCAGCGAGTTAAAAATTCATTAGCAGAATATACACCGTTTAGATTTTCCCCTGGGACGCCCATAAAATAGGGTAGTCCTGCTCCTGTACCAATAAATACAGCATCAAAGCCTTCTTCTTCCATAAGTTCATCAACAGTGAAAGTACTGCCAATCACAGCATTCACAATAATTTCTACACCAAGTTTGCGCAAATTGTTGATTTCGACTTGTACCACTTCGTCTTTAGGTAAACGGAATTCTGGAATACCATACATCAAAACACCACCAGGCAAATGCAAGGCTTCAAAAATAGTAACTTTATAGCCCTTCTTTGCCAAATCACCAGCAACAGCTAGGCCAGCCGGCCCAGAACCAATGACAGCTACCTTTTGCGCATCAGTGGCATACTCTATGGCAGTGGTGGTTTCTCCTTTATTCCGGGCGGTATCTGCTGCATAACGTTCTAGGCGTCCAATCGCTACTGATTCGCCTTTTTTAGCTAGTACGCAGTATTTTTCGCATTGTTCTTCTTGAGGGCACACTCTACCACATACGGCTGGCAAACTATTCACTTCTTTTAGTTTAGCAATAGCAGCATCCATATCTCCCTCTTTTATTTCTTTAATAAAAGCAGGAATATCCACTTGAACAGGACAGCCTTTTCGACAAGGTGCCGCTTTACATTGCAAACAACGTGCTGCTTCGGCTTTGGCAAGTTCTTCAGTATAGCCCAGACTTACCTCTTGAAAATTCTTAGCCCTTACTTTAGGGTCTTGTTCTGGCATAGGATTCTTATTTAGTGAGAGTGACATTTGCAGCCCCCCTCTTTCTTACCAGCAAGATGCTCGCTATGTTGTTTTTCGTGAGGTTTATACATGCGCTGACGCGCCATTAAACTTTCAAAATCTACTTTATGAGCATCGAACTCTGGACCATCTACACAAGCAAATTTATTTTCATGACCGACTGATACTCTACAGCCGCCACACATGCCAGTTCCGTCAACCATGATAGGGTTAAGGCTAACTACTGTCGGAACTCCATAAGGTCTAGTTGTTTCAGCAACAAACTTCATCATAATAACAGGGCCAATTGCCACAACTAAACTAATTGTTTTATCAGAGTCAAGTAGTTCTTTCAAAGGCTGAGTAACCAAAGCTTTGATGCCTTTTGACCCATCATCTGTAGTAATGATTAATTCATCACTCACGGCCGCCATTTCTTCTTCATAAATTAAGATATCTTCAGAGCGGGCGCCGATAATAGAAATGACTTCATTACCAGCTTCTTTAAGACCACGAGCAATAGGATACACTGGTGCTATGCCAATACCGCCACCAACACAGACAACGGTACCAAATTTTTCGATATGAGTTGCCTTACCTAGAGGACCAACTAAATCCAATAGAAACTCTCCTTCATTTAAAAGGCCTAGTTCTACTGTAGAAGCACCTACCTCTTGAAAAATAAGAGTAACAGTGCCCTTCTCTCTGTTAAAATCGGCAATTGTTAAAGGAATACGTTCTCCTTCTTCATTTACACGCAGAATAACAAATTGGCCTGGTTTCGCTTTTTTAGCAATCAATGGTGCCTCAACCTCAAAAAGTTGAACACTTGGCGCCAATTGCTGTTTCACAAGAATTTTATACACAAGAAACCTCCTTAGAATAAAGATTGGCAAATAGTATTACAACCATTTTCCTTTCCATAATTTACGATATTACTACTAAATACAACAATATCTTTAATAATCACACGATATACACTATTAGTCAATACAGAAAATACTTTGTTTATATTCAGTAAATTTGATATTATTATTTTTCATTTTAATTATACTAAAATAAACCAATTATTTTTCCTGCATTATCAATATCCATTTTTTCTGCCGCTGGACGTTTGGGCAGACCAGGCATGGTCATAACTGCGCCTGTCAGCGCTACCAAGAATCCAGCCCCTGCCGCCACTCGAATTTCCCGTACTGTGATGGTAAATCCAGTAGGGCGCCCTAATTGAGTCATGTCATCACTTAATGAATATTGGGTTTTAGCCATACAAATAGGTGTTTTATCAAAACCTAATCCTGTAAGTTCATTAATGGTTTTTTCCGTTTGGGCAGTATAGCTTACACCCTCAGCACCATATATTTCCCTGGCAATAGTTGAAATTTTATCTTTAATGGATGCATTTACATCATATATATAGTTGAATTGATTTTGTTGTTCACAAGCAGCTATAACTTTTTGTGCCAGTTCCAAACCACCTTGACCACCTTTGGCCCAAACTTCAGATAAGGCTACCTCAGCACCAAGCTCCACACACTTTTGCCTTACAAATTCCAGCTCTTCAATGGTATCTGTAGGGAAAGCATTAATTGCTACTATTGCAGGTAAACCAAACTTCTGCATATTTTCAATATGCTTTGTCAGATTTGCCAAGCCTTTTTCTAAGGCAGGCATATTTTCTCCGACTAGCTCTGCTTTCGGTACACCACCATGCATTTTAAGAGCCCGTACGGTAGCAACAATTACTACTGCATCAGGTTTGATTCCCGCAAAACGGCATTTAATATCTAAGAATTTCTCTGCACCAAGATCAGCACCAAAGCCAGCTTCTGTTACACAAATATCAGCTAGCTTTAGAGCAAATTTAGTCGCCATGACGCTATTACAGCCATGAGCAATGTTTGCAAAAGGCCCACCATGAACAAAAGCGGGAGTATTTTCTAAGGTCTGCACTAGATTTGGTTTTATCGCATCTTTAAACAGCAAGGTCAATGCCCCAGTTACGTTTAGTGCGGCAGCAGTGATTGGCTCATTTTTATAGGTATAACCAACAATAATCTTGCCAATACGAGCCTTCATATCATCTAAATCACTGGCCAAACATAAAATCGCCATCATTTCAGAAGCTACTGTAATATCAAAACCACTTTCCCGTGGTACACCATTTATTTTTCCACCCAGTCCACAAATAATCGAACGTAGCGAGCGTTCATTCAAATCCATAACCCGGCGCCAAGTAATTCGTCTTGGATCTATGCCTAATTCATTACCTTGATGAATATGATTGTCAATGATCGCTGCCAATAAATTATGCGCTGTTGTAATAGCATGAAAATCCCCAGTAAAATGCAAATTAATATCTTCCATAGGTACTACCTGAGCATAACCACCACCAGCAGCACCACCTTTCATTCCAAAACAGGGCCCTAGAGACGGCTCACGTAGTGCAATTGCTACTTTTTTACCCATGTGATGCAAAGCATCACCAAGCCCTACTGTAGTGGTTGTTTTTCCCTCACCGGCTGGTGTAGGATTGATGGCCGTAACAAGCACCAATTTACCATCAGGACGAGTTTTAATATTCTCCCAGGTTTGTAATGATACCTTTGCTTTGTATTTACCATAAAGCTCAAGATCATCTTGGGTAATACCAAGTTGTCCGGCAACCTCCTCTATATGGATCATAACCGCCTCTTGGGCAATTTCAACATCACTTTTCATCAATATGCCTCCTTATATAACTATAGCCAAAGTGCTACTTGATACAATACATTGTTTCAAGTAACATTTGGCTGTAACTCTACTGAATGATCTTTTAACTCAGCTATTCTTTGTAGTATGTAGTAATACAGCAGCTTTTACTGTATTACTTAGTAGCATAGCAATGGTCAAAAGACCAACTCCCCCTGGTACAGGGGTAATGGCTCCTGCTACTGATTTCACCTCTTCGAAGTTCACGTCACCTACTAATTTCTTATCTGCTAGGCGATTAATTCCAACATCAATCACTACAGCACCTGGTTTTACCATATCTTTCGTCACAAAATGAGCTTTACCGATTGCTACTATTAAAATATCAGCTTGAGAAGTAATACTGGGCAAATCTGCAGTGCGAGAATGGCATATGGTAACTGTAGCATGGCGAGCTAATAATAAGTTCGCCATTGGCTTACCTACAATATTACTCCGCCCGATAATAACCGCATGTTTACCTGCAATCTCGATATTGGAAAGTTCCAACATTTTTATGCAGCCAGCAGGTGTACAGGGTACAAGATGTTCTTGCCCAGTTGCCAATTTACCTACATTTACTGGATGAAAACCATCTACATCTTTATCAGGATGAATGGCTTTTAACAGTTCGGCTTCATCATTTCTTAAAGCTACTGGTAATGGTAATTGTAATAAGATGCCGTGAATTGCAGTATTCTCATTTAATGCATGAATTTGTTCCAACAACTCTTCCTTGCTGGTAGTTTCAGCCATAGGTATCACTTTTGAATAAATACCGAGTTCTTCACAAGCTTTGTGCTTATTGGCTACATATACTTTAGAAGCAGCATTTTCACCAACAATGATCACTGCTAGACCAGGAGTAATATCTTGTGTCTTTTTTAAATTTTCAACTTCTATCTGTACATTTTTTTTTATTTCTGCCGCAAAAACTTTACCTTCTAATATTTTGGCTGTCATATGATACACCCCCGCCCTGTCTATCCTCTTCTTCGAGAAAAAGAATAATTTTAAAATTTCACCAAAATACTCATCACAGTAAATAATAATAAGGCAATACTAACTAAGCCATTACGCATAAAATATTTTTGGGTCACAAGCCTAAAGTCAGTAGGGCTAACAATAGAGTGTTGATAGAGCAAGACCACCCCTGCTAACGCCACTCCAGCATAATATATCCCCTGCATGTTTATAAGCTGTCCGACTGCAAAAAAACCAACAATACTAATAACATGTAACCCTTTGCAAATCGAAAGAGTATTTTTTATGCCAAAGCGCACTGGCATAGAATTTAGTCCATGTTTCTTATCAAACTCAACATCTTGACAACCATAAATGGCATCAAAACCAGCGATCCATAGGCCAACAGCTATTCCTAGCAACACAATTGGCGTGGTAATATCCCCACGTACAGCTACCCAAGCGCCAATAGGCGCAACGGATAGAGCCAATCCTAAGACTAAATGGCAAGTCCAAGAAAATCGTTTCATATAGGGATAGATAACTAAAGGAATCACTGCCAATGGTGCTAGTTTTAAGCACAAGGGGTGTAAATTGGCTGCTGCCCAAACAAATAAGCATAAACTAGCGAATGTTAAGAGTATTGCTCCCCGAGGTTTAACTGCCCCAGTTACCATAGGGCGGTTAGCAAACCGTGGCTGTAATTTATCATATTTTAAATCAATAAGATTATTCAGTGCCATAGCTGCGCTGCGCGCTCCCACCATAGCTAACGTAATCCAGAAAAGATCCTTGCCTGTGGGTATACCACCAGACGCTAATATGGCACCGATATAGGCAAAGGGCAGGGCAAATATAGTATGTGATAATACGATATTATCAAGATGTGCTTTAATTTTATTCAAGGCCCAGTTCCTTCCACTTCTTGTCAACCATATTTTTTATATCAGCTGACATTTCAATTTCATCTGGCCATTCTCGAGTAAAGCCTTCTGTAGCCCATGCCTTCGTAGCGTCAATCCCTACTTTTGTTCCCCAGTTAGGCATAGGGGAAGAATGATCCAGCACATCTAGCGGCCCATCTACCATCACAATATCACGGCGGGCATCAATGTTATTATACACACGCCACCAAACTTCATTCATATCCTGCACGTTAACATGTTCGTCCACGACAATAACCATTTTAGTAAACATCATTTGCCCCATACCCCAAATAGCATGCATCACTTTCTTGGCTTGTTGAGGGTAGGTTTTTTTGATAGATACTACAGCACAATTATGAAAGACGCCTTCAAGAGGCAGATTGATATCCACAATTTCCGGTAAATTCATTTGTAACACAGGCAGAAAAATCCGTTCTGTTGCTTTTGCTAGGAAACAATCTTCCATAGGCGGCTTTCCCACAATGGTGGATGGATAAATCGGGTCTTTCCGGTGGGTAATACAAGTAATATGAAATACAGGATAATTATCAGCAAGAGAATAATAACCAGTATGATCACCAAAAGGGCCTTCCCTTCTTAGTTCGTCAATCATGACATACCCTTCTAAGACAATCTCCGAATGTGCCGGGACTTCCACATCCACCGTTTCACATTTTATCATTTCCACTGCTTTCTTACGCAAAAAGCCTGCAAAAACCATTTCATCAATATCTTTAGGCAATGGAGCTGTAGCAGCATAGGTAACCACTGGATCAGTACCAATGGCAACAGCGACCTCAATGCGATCCTTGCCTAAGGTTTGGTGAGCCCGATAATTTTCAGCTCCATTTTTATGTATATGCCAATGCATGCCTGTAGTTTGTCCATCATATACTTGTAAACGATACATCCCAACATTACGCTTACCATTTAAAGGATTTTTGGTAAATACCAGTGGCAGTGTGATAAACTTTCCCGCATCACCTGGCCAGCATTTTAAAACAGGAAACTTATCTAAGGAAGGCTGATCTTTGATAATCACTTCTTTACAGGGC
Source organism: uncultured Pelosinus sp. (assembly GCA_963526645.1). Taxonomy (GTDB): domain Bacteria; phylum Bacillota; class Negativicutes; order DSM-13327; family DSM-13327; genus Pelosinus. The sequence goes on from CAUROG010000020.1 coordinate 7,472, forward strand.
CCACTTTTTACATACTTAGGAAAGTTAATCGCACGCTTGGCTGTAGGAATAATTTTTAGCAAGTCTAATTTATTCTGCACAGAAATATAAGGCAATTTGAAGATTTCTTTTATTTCTGCTGCAATATCATCAATCTTGTCTACACCAAAAGCCAAAGCCATACGCTCCATGCTGCCAAATGCATTCATGAGCACTGGCATATCATATCCTTTTACATTTTCAAAGAGTAAGGCTACATTTTTCTCACCAGACATTTTAGATACCCGGTCAGTGATTTCTGTAATCTCAAGCTCACAATCTACCTCTTCTTGAATGCGTTTTAACCAACCTCGCTCTTCTAGAGCACGAATGAATTCACGTAAATCAGTAAATGCCATATATATAACTTCCTTTCATTGGCCTTTAGATAAATGTTATTTCTTTAAAATATATCTTACAATCAAAACACTAAATTCATATAATACAATCACAGGTACAGCAACCATGGTCTGGGAGAAAACATCCGGTGTCGGTGAAATAAGAGCACCTATCACAAATGACAATACCAAAACATGCTTGCGTTTGGCACTTAAAAATTTCGAGGTTATAAGACCAAATTTAGCCATGACTACAATAAATAAAGGCAATTCAAAGATAAAGCCAAATGGCAATAAAAAGGAAATGACAAAGGATAAATACTCACCTAAAGATAACAAAGGCTGAAGATTTTCTGTGGCAAATCCCATAAAGAATTTAATCCCTGCTGGCAGTACCAATACATAAGAAAATGCCAGTCCTATAAAAAATAAGAGTACTGAAGAAGGCACTAAGATAAGAGAAGCCGTATGTTCCTTCGCTGTTAATGCGGGTACGATAAAAGCCCAAATTTGATACAATACGATGGGCAATGCTAATAAAAAACCCGCAAAAAAAGATACTCTTAGATATGTAAAAAAAGCCTCCGCCGGACTCATATAATACAATTTACCAGCAGGAGCTGTAATATACTGCACTAACTCGGCAGCATAAAAATAACTAATCAGGCTCCCCACAGCCACCGCTATTATGATTATGATCAACCGGCGTCGCAATTCTTGCAAATGCTCAACTAAAGACATTTCATTACCTATCTTTTCATTTGTCAGCTGATCATTATCCTTATCTGCAATTATAATATCCGACATCGAGTATTCCTCACTTTTTCTCTTCTGTCTTACTCTCTACTTTACTAGCTATATCTTGGCTATTTTCCCCAGTCGTGGCTTTTCTAAATTCTTGAATGCCTTTACCTAAGGCTTTACCGACTTCTGGTAGTTTCCCAGGGCCAAAAACAACAAGTGCTATGACTAATATTAATACCAATTCAGGCATACTGAAACTAAACATATATACATATCCCCTTTCAAATAGAACTACTTATCTATTATACCTAAAAACCGATAAGAAGAAAAGACTTGGCTTGTGCCAAGTCTTTTGCATTTGGAACAAAAGCTTTCATTATAATGATGTATACGTTCTATTTCATAAAAATTAATAATTACGCAAACCTACAAAATCAGCCACTGCAATAAATGCATCCTTATGTTCCCCTGTTATGTTTGCCGGGATAATGCTGCGGGCATGTTTTAAATAGTCTGCTACACGACTGTAAGAATATTCGATTGCGTCAGTTTCATGAATAATAGCTAAGCCCCGCTTAATTTTCTCTTCGGACATATTCTTAGTTTGGACAATCTCCCGTAATTCATCCTTATGTGAGCTATGCTCCAAGGCATAGATAATTGGTAGTGTCACAATACCCTGCCTCAAATCATTACCGGCAGGCTTACCAATCTGCTCTGACGAAGCTGTAACGTCCAAAATATCATCTGTTATTTGGAAAGCCATCCCTAATGAATATCCATATTCTCGCAACGCTTTGGTTTCTTCCTGAGGCAACCCCACTGCCAAGCCACCTAATTCACAACTAGCAGCTATAAAATGAGCGGTCTTTTGTTCAATACGCACTAAATAGTCACTTTCTTTTTGCTCAACATGGAAAGTACTTCGATTCTGGTTAATCTCACCCTCACACATGGAACAGATAACATCTGTCAATACTTTAAGCATTTCACTACTAGCCTTATTTGCTACTAAGGAAAAGGCTTTAGCAAATAGATAATCACCAATTAATACGGATGAATGATTGCCCCAACAAGAGTTCGCTGTTGCTTTCCCCCGACGAGTTGTTGCATTGTCAATTACATCATCATGAACCAAAGTAGCCATATGTATTAATTCAATAGCAACTGCCATCGGCATTATTTTTTCCATATTAAATACCTGGTTTTTGGTACACATAAAATATAAAGCAGGACGCAATCTTTTGCCACCAGCTTCTACTAAATGCTTGCTAATATCCGTTATTAATTGTTCAGGCGAGTGTATAACAGAAAGCAATTCCGTTTCCAATAACATTAAATCACTTTTTACAATATCAAACATTGAATTTTTATCCACTATTTTAATCACCTACACGCAAAGTCTGTTACTATAATACACTTTTTCTATCTTTACGTCTATTGCTTTTTTTTAATTATTCGACAAATTCTAGGCCAAAGTTCTAAATTTTTTCTTATAATATCGTATATAAAGGCTACTTCTCCCATAATTGGTGTAAAAAACACTCTTATACTATTGGTTAGCGAATTGACTTTATGGACTCCCATAACTCTCTTCTTTACTACTAGATTATTCCACCTTATTACATACTGATTCTACCCTAAGCTAATACAGTAAAAATACTGGGTAAAGAATCATCTCCACCCAGTATTACTTGTAAATTTTATGTCTTGGTGTATTCTGAAATTAAGGAATCATCCAATTTAACCAATACGCTTGCAAATATGTCATAATACCAACAATAACAGCTAGAATAAGAGAATGCTGGACTGTAAAACTAAATAAATCGCCTTCTTTCCCAACAAGTCCAGAAGCTGCTGTAGCTACGGCAATACTCTGTGGTGAAATCATTTTACCACAAACACCGCCCGATGAATTTGCTGCTACGGTCAAAATTGGATCAACACCAACCTGTTGCCCAGTGACAGCCTGTAAATTGGAAAACAACGCATTTGCAGAAGTATCGGAGCCTGTTAAGAATACACCTAACCAGCCTAAAAAAGGCGAGAAGAACGGAAAGAACGAACCTGTTCCAGCTAGGAATAATCCAAGAGTAGAACTCATCCCTGAATAATTCATAACATACGCTAGAGCAAGTACACAAGGGATGGTAATAAGCGGTTTCAATAATTGATTAAAGGTTTTAGCAAAAACAGATATAAATCTACCAGGTCCAACCCCCAATACTGCTGCTGAAATTATACTGGCAATAAACAACGCTGTACCTGCAGCACTTAGCCAATTTATCTTATAAAGAGCTGCCATAGGAGTTGCGTTCTTAGCTATAGGTGCAATCTGCACAATAACATTATCCAATCCTGGTACCAGCCATTTGATGGTTACTGCATCTAGAACCGCTACTACAGGTTTCAAACCCCACAAAACAACCATTATAATTAAAATAATGAATGGCGACCATGCCTTCAATACTTTACCAAAAGTTAATACGGATCGATCCGCAATGAGAGTAGGTGGAGGTTCATTTTCAAATCGCCAAACTTTTGCTGGTTTCCAATATCTTAAAAATATTGTTAATGCAATAATGCACGCCAGAGAAGATAAAATATCGGGTAATTCAGGTCCAATATAGTTAGAGGAATACCATTGTACAACAGCGAAGGATATACCTGCTATTAAGCACGCTGGTAATACTTCTTTCATAGCTTGCCAGCCCGACATAAGAACAATTAACCACATGGGGATAATCACAGAAAGGAATGGCAATTGCCTACCCACCATGGCACTAATTTTCATAGTATCTAAACCTGTAACTTGTCCAGCTACAATAATTGGAATACCAATACCACCAAAGGCTACTGGAGCTGTATTAGCTATCAAACATAAGCCTGCTGCATATAAAGGATTAAAACCAAGACCGACTAACATACCCGCTGAGATTGCAACAGGAGTACCGAAACCTGCTGCTCCTTCCAAAAAGGCACCAAAACCAAAGGCAATTAACAAGGCTTGTAAACGACGATCATCTGTAATTGTGGCAATGGAGTCTTTTACAATTTCAAATTGTCCAGTCTCGACTGTTAAATTGTAAATGAAAATAGCCGTAATTACGATCCAAAAAATCGGAAATAATCCATATAAGGCTCCCATAACTGCCGCTGTCATTGCAAGTTGGACAGGCATTTTATATGCAAATATTGCTACCAATATGGCAGAAATCAATGCCAGCAAACCAGCAGATTGCCCTGGAGTACGACGGATAGCCAATAAATAAAACATTACAATAATGGGAATAGCCGCTAATAGTGCGGAAAAAGATAGACTATGCATTGGATCATATATTTGTGTCCATGTCACTTAAAAATAACACTCCTTTACTTTTACACTACTAATTATGCCTAATCAGATTACATGTATCATTAGACATGATTTTTCATATAACTTTTCTTAATCCATCTATAGTTTAACCACAAACAAAATAAATATTTAATTATATAAAAAAATAGCCACACACTTTATTCTTGTGTGTAGCTATTACAAAATCATTATTAAATTATTAATTATTCTTTAAAGTTGCTTATCAAACATTATGGGATCATCCAACTTACCCAATAAGCCTGTGCATATGTCATGACACCAATGATAACAGCCAATACTAAGGAATGCTTCACGGTAAAGCTAAACAAATCTCCTTCTTTACCAACCAAGCCCGTAGCTGCCGTAGCTACAGCAATGCTTTGTGGCGAAATCATTTTGCCGCAAACACCGCCTGAAGAATTTGCTGCTACAGTTAAAACAGGGTCCACACCAATCTGTTGTCCTGTAACAGATTGTAAATTTCCGAATAAGGCATTGGCAGAAGTATCGGACCCTGTTAAGAATACACCTAGCCATCCTAGGAATGGGGAGAAGAATGGGAATAATGAACCTGAACCAGCCAAAAATAAACCAAGAGTAGAACTCATTCCCGAGTAATTCATAATATAAGCTAAACCAAGTACACAAGGAATGGTAATCAAAGGTTTCAACAATTGTTTGAATGTCTTTGCGAAAATAGCAACAAATCTTCCAGGACCAACCCCTAAAACAGCAGCTGTCAAAATACTTGCAATTAATAGTGCTGTACCTGCAGCACTCATCCAATTAATCTTGTAAACTGCAGCTAAAGCTACGGGTTGTTTGGCAATGGGTGCAACCTGAGTAACAAGCTTATCCAGGCCAGGAACTACCCAGTTAATAGTTACAGCATTCAATGACGCTACTACTGGTTTTAATCCCCACAAAATTACCATAACCGTTAAAATAATAAAGGGTGACCATGCTTTTAACACTTTACCAAAGGTTAATGCTGCACGATTGATAGCGAGAGTAGGTGCTGGCTCGTTAGCAAAACGCCAAACATTTGCCGGCTTCCAATATTTCAAGAATATAGTTAAGGAAATGATACAAGCAAGTGACGATAAAATATCAGGAAGTTCTGGTCCAATATAGTTAGAAGAGAACCATTGTACAATAGCAAAGGAGAAGCCCGCCACTAAACATGCAGGCAACACTTCTTTAGCAGACTTCCAGCCTGACATCAATACCACTAACCATATAGGGATGATAATTGATAAAAAGGGTAATTGTCTACCAACCATAGCACTAATTTTCATAGTATCCAATCCAGTAACTTGCCCAGCAACAATAATGGGAATACCGATACCGCCAAAGGCTACCGGAGCAGTGTTGGCAATCAAACATAAACCTGCTGCATATAGAGGGTTAAAACCAAGTCCTACTAACATACCAGCTGATATGGCAACAGGGGTTCCAAAACCTGCGGCCCCCTCCAAGAAAGCACCAAAACCGAAGGCAATTAGAAGAGCTTGTAAACGTCGGTCATCTGTAATAGTCGCAATAGAATCCTTTACAATTTCAAATTGCCCTGTCTCTACCGTTAAGTTGTAAATGAAAATAGCGGTTATTACAATCCAAAAAATCGGGAATATCCCATATAAAGCACCCATAGCAGAAGCTGTAATGGCTAATCCTACTGGCATTTTATATACAAAGATTGCAACCAATATAGCAGAAATCAATGCTAAACCACCAGCAATTTGCCCTGGAGTTCGACGAATTGCTAACAAATAAAAAATTACAATGATAGGAATAGCTGCCAACAGGGCGGAAAGACCAAGGTTCTGCATTGGATCATATACTTGTGTCCAGTTCATTCAGTAGCACCCCTTTCTAATTACCTTTCAAGCAGTTAGATTTTACTATATAATAATGCCTCTGTACTACACTCCAAGAATGTTATTTTCACCTCCCTCTTCTTATACTTATTTCCATATTATTTTCTTCATCACAATTTTATGCAACCTTTGATAATAAAAATTCATACCTCCTTTTTCTTGTTAATTGTTGAAAAATACTGAATTTTGACTTTATTTAGTATTCGTTTTCTACATATGGGAATGAATCCCCTCCTTTTTATGTACCTATTATTAAATTACTTTTTTCACTATACGAAAAAGCATAAAAAATAGCTACACATTTTTAGTCCTGTGTAGCTATTTAAAATAATTATTTACTTATTACTATCTTTAAAATATTGCATACTCATTTTTTTCCATTCTTTTGTACTAAAGAGCATGACATATTCCTGTAAGCCCGTGCGCTCTGCAATGTCTTGTGCTATCACCTTACAGTCTTTACGGGTATGAGCATGGAGCATAGTGTAAAAATTATAAGGCCAGCCAGGTTGTGATACTCTTGCATACAAATGGGAGATAACAGCATCCTTTGCCAGCATTTCTCCGACCTCTTGAATCCGCTCTTCAGGTACAATCCATGCACATAGAGCATTGGCAGTGTACCCCACTTCACGATGCCTTAATACAGCTCCCATTTTACGAATTTTTCCCGATTGACGATATCCCTTCAATCGTTCTAAAAGTTCATCTTCACTAATTCCTAATTTTTCTGCAATTTCACCATAAGGCTCTGCTACTAAGGGAAATTCTTCTTGCATCATTACAATAATTCTTTTATCTAACTCATCTAGCATAAGTCCCCTCTTTTCCCGCTTATTTCAATCTGCCCTCACATTTTCTAGGTTAAAGAAAACTGTACACTTATTTTAAACTTTTTAGTAGCTGGCAAATTAAGCAACCGTACCACACCATCAAGATTGCGAATGGTTTCTAATATTTCATCTTGTTTCATAAGGTTTGGACTTAAGAGTGTGAACCATAAATTCAAGGTTCCCTCACGTTCATAGTTATGAGTAACGCCATAAAAAGAGTTAATAACGCTAGCTACTTGTAGAAGACACTCCTCTTTTACCTCTAATGCCACCAAGGTGCCAATATAGCCTAGCTTAGTAGAATCAAAAAAAGGACCAATGCGGCGGATAAATCCCTGCTCTTTTAAAAATTTAAGCCTTTCAATAACGATAGCTTCTGTTGTTTCTAATTTTTTTGCCAATAAGGCAAAAGGACGTTTTTCAAAAGACAAATCTGTCTGAATAATATTTAATAACCTCTTGTCAAATTCTGTAAGCATAAACAACTCCTTTATTTATTTTGCACCAAATGTATCTCTATGAAACAGTCAGAATGCCATGGCATGGTAAATGAAACGGCTTATTAATAGATAACATTCTAATTGACTCTATAACATGATAAAAAAGAGAACAGCCTATGCCATTCTCCTTTTGCATTTATTTCATTTTAACAGAATCTCTCCAATTACGTCAAGTAACTCTGGTCGCCCTAGACCCTTTTCTGATGAATAGGCAATAATATGACCGCCTTTCATCCCTAACCCTTTACGAATCGCATCTACATTTTTTTTCACAGCCATCCGCGTTAGTTTATCAGCTTTGGTTGCAATGACTTGTACTGGTACATCATTTTCAACTAACCACTGGTAAGTCTGAATATCACTTTCCATAGGAGCATGCCTAATATCAACTAATTGGCAAGCAAGCTGTAACCGTGGAGACTTTAACAGATACTCTTCAATGAATTTTGCCCATTGCTGTCGATTGGACTTACCTGTCCGCGCATAACCATACCCGGGCAAATCCACGAGAAAAAATTCTCGTCTATCTGTCTCGCTTAATTTCGCCATCAGCTTATAAAAATTCAGAGTTTGGGTTTTTCCTGGACTACCACTCGTACGAGCTAGTCCATTCCGTCGCGATAAGGAATTGATTAAGGAAGATTTACCTACATTAGATCGTCCCATAAAGGCGATCTCATGCAATTCACCTTCTGGATACTGATTGATTCGTACTGCGGAAGCCACATATTGGCCACTAGTAATATTAATTTCTTTTTTTATTACTTCATCTATGATAATTTCATTACTCATTTTTCGTCACCAATGCTGTTTTAAGCACCTCATCCATATGTTCTACTAATACAAACTCTAAATGTCTTTTTACGTTTGCCGGTATTTCATCCATATCTCGTTTATTCTCCTTAGGCATGATGATGGTTTTAATACCAACACGATGTGCCGCTAATACTTTTTCTTTTATGCCACCTACAGGTAGAACTCGCCCTCGCAAGGTAATTTCCCCTGTCATCGCAACATCGCTACGTACAGCTCTTCCAGTCAAGGCTGAGACTACTGCTGTTGCCATACTAATTCCTGCGGAAGGTCCATCTTTAGGTATACCACCTTCTGGCAAATGGATATGAATATCCGTCTCTTCTTGGAAGTTCCCATCAATCCCCAAATCTTGAGCACGGGTACGAATATAGCTAAAACCTGCTTGAGCTGATTCACGCATCACTTCACCAAGTTGACCCGTAAGCAGTAATTTCCCCTTACCTTTCATGACAGAAACTTCAATACCAAGAACATCTCCCCCCACCTCAGTCCAAGCAAGGCCCGTACTAACTCCTACCTGTGGTTGACGCTCAGCCTGGGTATGATGATATCTAGCCGCACCTAAATAGGTATGTAAATTTTGCGCCGTCACTTTTACGCTAGTACGTTTTTCTTGGACAATTTGACGGGCTACCTTACGACATAATGTAGCAATGTTGCGTTCTAAACTACGTACACCTGATTCACGAGTATAATCACCAATTATTTTCTGCAACGTACTTTCCGAGAAAACAATTTGCTTATCAGTCAAGCCGTGATCACGAACTTGTTTCGGAACGAGATAGCGTTTTGCTATCTGCACCTTTTCCTCTTCTGTATAACCAGGAATATTAATAATTTCAATACGATCTAATAATGGACGAGGAATGGTATGCATTACATTCGCCGTTATTACCCATAGAACGCGAGAAAGATCATAAGGCACTTCTACATAATGATCACTAAAGGTGTTATTTTGCTCAGGATCCAGAACCTCTAATAAAGCGGCTGATGGATCACCTCTAAAGTCCGCACTCATTTTATCAATTTCATCTAATAAAAATACTGGATTTTTAGAGCCTGCTGTGCGTATTCCTTGAATAATACGGCCAGGTAATGCACCTACATAGGTACGGCGATGACCACGAATTTCTGCCTCATCTCGTACACCCCCTAAGGATACCCGGACAAATTTTCGATCCATTGCTTTCGCAATAGAACGAGCCAAAGAAGTTTTCCCTACACCAGGTGGTCCCACTAGACATAGAATAGGTCCTTTCATGGTTTCAGTCAGCTTCCTTATGGACAGATATTCCAAAATTCGTTCCTTAACTTTATCTAAACCATAATGATCCTCATCCAAGATTTTTTCCGCACCATCAATGTCCAGCATATCTTCAGTTTCTTTGGTCCAAGGCAATGCTAATAAGCAATCAAGGTAGGTACGAATCACAGCACTTTCTGCCACCATAGCTGGCATTTTTTCTAAGCGCTCAATTTCCTTATTTATTTTTTCGGCAACTTCTTTCGGAAACTCTTGCTCCTTTAGCTTATTTCGGTATTCTTCCACCTCAGCTGCTCGATCGTCTTTCTCTCCCAATTCTTTTTGAATGGCTTTTAATTGTTCTCGTAAGTAGTATTCTTTTTGCGTCTTTTCCATTTGCTTACGCACACGAACACTAATTTTCTTTTCTAACTCGAGAATTTCCATCTCACGTCCAAGAATTTCACATAATTTTTCCAATCGCTCTTTCACATCAACAGCATCAAGTAATGCTTGCTTATCTTCAATTTTGAGGGATAAATGGCTGGCAATCAAATCGGTTAAACGGCCTGGTTCTTCCACCACCACAACTGATACCAAAGTTTCTGGCGGAATCTTTTTACTTAGCTTAACCCACTGCTCAAAATGCGCAATGGCTGTACGGGTCAAAGCTTCTATTTCTAAAGTGCGAATTTCTGGCTCATCAAATTCCTTAACTTCTACTTGATAGAAATTATCAGAATCTGTATATTTTATAATTTCAGCACGATGTAATCCCTCTACCAGAACTCGAATGGTACCACCTGGAAGCTTTAATAGCTGTTTTACCTCAGCAACTGTACCAAAGTTAAATATATCCTCTGGATTAGGTGCATCATTTTGCGCATCCTTTTGCGTAGCTAGCATTATGAAGCGATCATTTACCATGGCTTCTTCTAACGCACTAATCGACTTCTCACGTCCTACGTCAAGATGAATAATCATGTATGGAAAAACTAAGATGCCTCTAAGGGGCAATAGTGGTATGGTGCGTACTTTATTTAACATAGAATTCGTCTCCTTTAAATTGTCCTTATCCTATTATTATTATTTTCATCCTTAACATTTATAAATATTCTTATTTACCCTACAAAAACCCTTTTTACATCAAATAAAAAACGAGAAAATAGTAGAATTTTACCTTTTATACCTTTTCTAATCGATATTATGATATGTTATGTCAACTAACTATTCTTTATCTGATGACCAAGCTGCTCTAAAATTCCCATCTTCTATCTCCTTAACAGCCAGTAATACAACTTAAGGCAGTTATTATTTTTGGCAACAAAATATGGTAACTAAGCCACTAGCATTAGCAATAAAAGAAATTCAGGGTGTCGAAATAGTAACTTTAGACACCCTGGATAAAACACAAAACATCTTAGGAATTTATATTACACTTAATAATATAAACAATCTTCAAGCAACTCATAAATTAATCATACCATAAAGACTAACATCGGGCCCAAGAAATATAAGCTCACTCTTCATGATCACCGTACTCCTCCATTAGAGCAACTCTATTATTCTATCCATCACCAAATCTATGAAGGAATCTTCAATGGAAAATTTAGCACCATGCATGAAATGATACAAAAAAAAGCCGCTGCTATGGATACAAAGGCCCAGGTATATGTGTAGATACTAACTATGTTTACGTGAATTAAATGTATTTTGCAGAATTAGGTATTGGCATCAGTACAGTCTTTCTCCTTTTTATGCTCTGGCAAGGATTTGACGCTATTGTCGTGTTCTTTATGGCAGTACTCATTATCGCGGCTGTCTACTTTCATTATGCAAAAGTTACTAAAAAAACCTTTGCTATAAATAGGGAACAGACTATACCTATTTATATACGGCAGATGCCATTAAAGATAAGATTGCCGTGGCGCTAGCTGGCGCAATTGCCGAAGAAATTAGCTTAGGTAATCGTAGATTTTGCACAAGCTGTAGAATTAGCAAGAGAAATTATCAAAAATGGTATGTCAATATTAGGCATCATATCTTTAGAAGAGCTTACAAAAGATGTATTACATGCTACTGTAACATCAATTTTAAAAAGAGCATTATGTTCATAAGATTCTTCTTGAGCATCAAAACGTATTACAAGACACAGTGGCCCTTTTATTAGATAAGGGATATGTGAGTGGTGATGAGTTTAGATTATTATTAAAAGCTCCCTAATACTTTTAAAATACAAGATAGCCTCCCTAAGAAGGAGGCTATCTTGTATCCCCAGTTTATGCGGATCTACGACGTCCTCTAGATAAAAAAGTCATAGACCAGATACCTGAAAAACCAACCAATACATAGATAATCCGGCTCAGGAAGGAAGCTTGCCCGCCAAAAATGGCCGCTACTAAATCAAATTTAAACAACCCAACTAAAAGCCAATTCAACGCACCGACAATTACCATTATCAATGCAATTCTATCCATCCTTTTTACCGCCTTTGAGTAATTAGTTTTGCATACCTGCTGCTGCTAATATCTCAGGCTGAGATGCTCTATTATCTTTGTGAAGAATATCAATTGTCTTGATCATTGCGTGTTCTAACGCTTCTTCAAGAGAGTCGATGGCAATCACTTGAATCGATAACCCTTGATAGGATTCTTGCCAATTGTCTTTTGGAATTAGTACTCGGCGAACTCCAGCCTGTTCAGCCGCATAAATCTTAGCACTTACACCACCTACAGGCCTAAGCAAACCGCGAATTGACAATTCTCCCGTCATAGCTACTTTATTGTCAACAGGAATACCTTTGACAGCAGAATAGATTGCAACTGCCATTGTTACTCCTGCTGAAGGACCATCCACAGGGCCTCCTCCTGGGAAATTTACGTGGATATCATAGCTATGTATATCCATTTTATAGCAATTCGAGAGTACTGTTATTACGTTTTCTAAAGAACACTTTGCCATACTTTTACGCCTTATAGTACGACCTGGTACATCAAGTTCTTCTTCATCCACTACACCAGTAATAGTAAGTTTACCGCTGCCAAGAACAGCTGTCACCTCTATTTCCGTAATAGCCCCTACATCAGCACCATGTACCGCCAGACCATTTACAAAACCGATCTGAGGAATATCAGGTATTTTCTTTTCCGGTCTTTTACTGTAATGTCCAAAATTAATAACCCATTCCACATCTTTACAAGTGATTGATTGGCGAGATTCATTAATTGCAACACCAGCAGCAATTTGTACAATGTTGACGCCATCACGGCCATTAGTGGAATACTGTTTGATCACTTCAACAGCTTTATCCTCAATGGGGAAATTAATTTTTTTAGCAGCATTATATACAATCCTACCGACTTCATCTGGTAATATTGATCGGAAAAATATCTCTACACATCGAGAGCGGATAGCTGGCGGAATATCCTGGGGCATGCGAGTTGTTGCGCCCACTAAACGAAAGTCCGCAGGTAAGCCGTTTTGAAAAATATCATGAATGTGACTAGGGATATTCGTATCTTCGCTATTATAATAGGAACTTTCTAAGAATACTTTACGGTCCTCTAATACTTTTAACAGCTTGTTCATTTGAATATGATGTAATTCACCAATTTCATCAATAAACAACAATCCTCCATGAGCTTTTGTTACTGCGCCTGCCTTTGGTTGGGGAATGCCTGCTACTCCTAATGGACCAGCCCCTTGATAAATGGGGTCATGTACTGTACCAATTAGTGGGTCCGCAATGCCACGTTCATCAAACCGAGCTGTGGTCGCATCCATCTCAATAAACTTAGCATTGGATGAAAAGGGAGATAGGCAATTACGTTTGGCTTCTTCTAATATCAATCTTGCTGCGGCTGTCTTACCAACACCCGGCGGCCCATAGACAAGTACGTGCTGAGGATTAGGCCCGCATAATGCTGCCCGCAACGCTTTTAAACCATCTTCTTGCCCAACAATTTCAGCAAAAGTCGTGGGTCGAGTTTTTTCGGCTAAAGGTTCTGTTAAGGAAATTGATCTCAGTTTTTGCAATTTGTCCATCTCTTTTTTAGATTCACGTTCTACTGCGACACGATTGCCTTGTTGCGACCGCAGCAAATTCCAAAAATACAAGCCGATGACAATGGCAAAAAAGAATTGTATCACCGTAACAATGTTTACTGCATAATCCATTGATTACAAAACCTCCTCCCCTACAATTCTGATTCTGAAATTAGTATAGACAAACGGCTTTATTTTATCCTGTCAAAAACAGTAAATTGTAAAACAAAAGAGAAGAGACAGCGTCTCTTCTCTTTTATTCGATGACTAGATGACTAAGTCGCTATAAGGCTCATGTCAATCGCAGCCTTCGTTATGCTGACTCTTCTTTTTTCTTAGATTTACGATCAACTGTAACTAAAATTGGTTCTTCTTTACTCATAACCACTTCTTTTGTCACAGTACATTTAGCTACATCTGCACGAGATGGTACCTCGTACATCACATTGCACATAATGCCTTCAATGATAGCTCTAAGACCCCTTGCCCCTGTGTTGCGCTTCAAAGCTTCTTTAGCAATCGCATCCAGTGCATCTTCCTTAAATTCAAGCTGCACATTATCAATTTCCAAGAATTTCTGATACTGCTTAACTAGAGCATTTTTAGGCTCTAACAGTATGCGAACAAGAGCTGGTTCGTCTAAAGCATCGAGTGTCACCACTACTGGCAAACGACCAACAAATTCTGGAATAAGGCCAAACTTCAAAAGATCTTCCGGCAAAATTTGCTGTAACAAATCACCGATATTCTTTTTTTCCTTACTCTTTACTTCTGCACCAAATCCCATATTTTTCTTACCTGTACGAGCGCTGATTAGCTTATCAATGCCATCAAAAGCACCGCCACAAATAAATAAAATATTGGTTGTATCAATTTGAATAAACTCTTGATGTGGGTGTTTGCGTCCGCCCTGAGGAGGCACACTAGCAACTGTACCTTCAAGAATTTTCAGGAGTGCTTGCTGCACACCTTCGCCAGATACATCACGAGTAATTGACGGATTTTCCGATTTACGGGCAATTTTGTCAATCTCATCAATGTATACAATACCTTTTTCTGCTTTTTCCACATCATAATCAGCCGCTTGAATGAGTTTGAGTAAAATGTTTTCTACATCTTCTCCAACATAACCAGCTTCCGTAAGTGATGTCGCATCTGCAATCGCAAAAGGCACATTTAATAACTTGGCCAACGTTTGCGCTAGTAGCGTTTTACCACTACCTGTTGGGCCAAGCATTACAATATTGGACTTTTGCAGTTCAACATCGTCCATTTTACTACCAAAATTAACCCGCTTATAATGGTTATACACCGCTACAGCCAAGGTTTTTTTAGCAGCATCCTGACCAATTACATATTGATCAAGAATGTCTTTTATTTCTTTAGGCTTCGGAACATCGCGAAGCTCAATATCGATTTCTCCGCTTAGCTCTTCCTCAATAATCTCATTACACAGCTCAATACATTCATCACAAATGTATACACCAGGACCAGCTACCAATTTTTTAACTTGCTCCTGCAGCTTACCGCAAAAAGAACATTTGAGTTGACCTTTGTCATCCCCAAATTTTAACATACTATATCACCTCTTTATTTGGAACTTTCATGACGCCTTTCTCCCCGGACAACCACAGCATCAATAAGACCATACTCTTTAGCCTGCTCCGCAGACATAAAGAAATCACGCTCTGTATCATGCTCAATTTTTTCCTTTGTCTGTCCAGTGTGATTAATCAGGATGCCATTAAGAAGCTCCCTAAGTCGCAATATTTCTCTAGCATGAATTTCAATATCGGTAGCCTGCCCTTGAGTACCACCCAAGGGTTGATGAATCATAATACGAGCATAAGGAAGTGCATAACGCTTTCCTTTTGCACCTGCAGCAAGCAAAAGGGCTCCCATACTTGCCGCTGATCCCATGCAAATAGTAGAAACATCTGGTTTAATGTACTGCATGGTGTCATAAATAGCTAATCCCGCTGTCACTACACCACCTGGGCTGTTAATATACACATGGATATCCTTATCAGGATCTTCTGATTCTAGAAACAGCAGTTGGGCAATAACAAGATTTGCTACATTATCATCAATGGGACCACCAATAAATATAATACGATCTTTTAAAAGTCTGGAAAAAATATCATAGGATCGTTCTCCACGACTAGATTGCTCTACTACTATTGGTACAAAATTCATAGCATAACACCTCTATTGATTTATTATTCTATTACTCTTTTTCTACACTGTCAATAATCAGTTGAGCTGCTTTTTTACGCAATATGGAATCAAATACCGTAGACATTTTTCCTTGTCCGTTGATAATCGCTTTCACATCTTCTACTTCAGCGCCATATCCTTTAGCAATCGTAGCAATTTCAGCATCCACTTCTTCAGAACTTACTTCTAAAGCTTCTGCTTTTACTACTGCTTCTAAAAGCAAATCAGTTTTAACATTAGCTACAGCTGATTCATGATAATTTTGACGTAAAGCTGCCATATCTGTATTCATGTATTTCATGTATTGATCCAGTTGCATGCCACGGCTTTCTAAATTAGCACTTAAATCTTCGATCATTTTAGAAATACGTTCTTCCACCATAACTTCTGGAATATCTACTGTTACATTCTCAACAGCTTGCTTGATTACCTCATTACGGAAATCTCGGTCCGCTTTTTCAGTAGCAGCTTTTTCTAATTTATTCTTAATGTCAGCCTTTAATTCCTCTACAGTATTAAATTCACTTACATCTTTAACAAATTCATCATCTAACTCTGGTAATTCCTTACGTTTTACATCATGAACTTTAACTTTAAATACAGCGTCTTTGCCTGCTAAATCAGCAGCATGATACTCAGTAGGGAAAGTTACGCTTACCTCTACTTCAGAACCGGCTTTTGCACCGATTACTTGTTCTTCAAAACCAGGTATGAAGGTATTCGAACCGATTTGCAGTGGGTACGCTTTGCCTTCTCCGCCTGGAAAAGCTACGCCATCTACAAATCCTTCAAAATCAATAATAGCAAAATCGCCATCTTCAATAATTGCGTCTTCTGCTACTACCATTTTGGCATGACTATTACGCATAGTATCAACTTCTGCATTGATTTTTTCTTCTGTAACTTCTTCTACTTCTGTAGCAATTTTTAAGCCCTTATATTGCCCTAAAGTAATTTCTGGTTTTGCCACTACAGTAGCTTTAAACACTAAATCTTTATCTTCTGCTAATGTAACAACGTCAATATGAGGACGACTTACTGGTTCAATTTTATTGTCTTCAAGAGCTTGAGCATATGCTGGGCTAGCCATGATTTCAAAAGCTTCATCTAATAGTGCTTCTTTACCGATATGCATTTCTAAAATGCGACGAGGTGTTTTTCCTTTACGGAACCCCGGGATATTTACTTTATTAGATAATTTACGATATGCCTTTTCAACTGCTTTTGCTACTTCCTCTTGAGGTACTTCAATTTCAAAGACTACTTTATGATTGTCTATTTTCTCCATTGTTGCTTTCATTACGTGTTGTATCCTCCCTATGTAATTAGTTGGCGACATTGCGTGTAACGCCAAAAATAGTATTACCATTTTTAACATGTTTGCTATGTTATTTGTAATAATTCTTTACTTTGAACATAAATCACTACACTTTAGAATGTCATAGCCCATATGATACCATAATTATATAACAAAAACAAGATATATGCAAAAAACCCAGCAATAACTGCCGAGTTCAATATTCTTTATGGAGCGGAAGACGAGATTCGAACTCGCGACCCTCGCCTTGGCAAGGCGATGCTCTACCACTGAGCTACTTCCGCATATTATGTTTCATATCACCAACAACGATGTTAATTATATATGTAATCTTATGTTTTGTCAATATGCTATTCTTTTTTAAAAAAGAGCGCACACCAAGCTACCGATTTTGCATATTATGTAATAAATCACCATAAAAGGAGGCTAATCTGTTGTATTATAACTTACAAAAACACTGCAGATTGGTGAAAGGTGCTACTCGCGGTGCAATCTATGACTTTAAAACAGGTAAAGTACATTCCATTAACGAGAGTGCAACGCAAATGCTCAGTGCCTGCCAAGACACTGCCTTAGAGGACCTTTGGGATATCTCTTCTACAGAAAACATTCAATATATGGACTTTTTAAATAAACTAAACGAAAAAGGTTTAGGCTTTTTTCTAGATACCGCCTCCGACCCAGAACCTCAAATGATTGCACCTGATATTCCCATGAAGCTTGGCTTTCTTTGGCTAGAATTAACAGCTGCTTGCAACAGCAAATGCCTACACTGCTACTCCGAAAGCGGGCCATCCCGCAAAAGTCTGGATTCAGTGCCTCACCACCGATGGCTCTCACTTATAGATGAGGCCAAAACAGCAGGTGCAACTGACATTCAACTGATTGGCGGTGAACCACTGCTTTATCCAAAGTGGCGTGAACTAGTAATCAGAGCCCATCAAATTGGCTATGAATATATTGAGATTTTTACGAATGCCACATTAATTGATGAGGAATGTATAGCCTTTTTTAAGCAATATAATGTAAATATTGCTACAACAATTTATGCCAACAACGCCTCTGTCCACGATAGCGTAACCTTACAACCTGGCAGTTTTATTAAAACTATGACTGCCATCAAAAAAATCTTAGAAGCTAATATTCCTTTACGCATTGCTTCTATTATTATGAAAGCCAATGAACAAGAGGTTCCAAATATTCTTAAACTTTATGAAGAATTCGGTATGCCAGACGCTTACCCTGATGTCATTCGTCCTACAGGCAGAGGTGATGACCACCATCTGCTCCCAACTACTTTTACAAAACCTCCAATCAAGCCTCCTTTTTATACTGATGAAACCGCCTTTACTGCTTCCCATACTTATTGCCAATGCCTAGCAGGAAAAATTGCTGTTACTTCCACAGGTGATGTTATTCCCTGTATTTTTGCCAGAAATCAAATCTGTGGTAATATCCTTACACATTCATTGGCAGACATACTTATGGATCGTCCATTACAACAATGTTGGCATACTACTAAAGATCAAATCAATAAATGTAGCGATTGCGAGTATCGTTATGCCTGCTCCGATTGCCGCCCCTTAGCCCAAGGTAGTGATCCTGAGAAATCATGGGTAGCATCCCCTACTACTTGTTCCTATGATCCTTATACTGGTAAATGGTAATTTTAGATAAATCTTATATCCTAGACTAAAAGGAGGATAATAATATGTATGATGATGATAGTGGAAGAAGACCTAAGTGGGATAGACCTGAAATGGATGAATGGGATAATGACGATGATGATGAACGCGTTGTTATTGTAGGATGTAGCCCGTCATCCTTTTGTTGGCCCAGGCAACAGTGCTGGCCTCGTCAACAATGTTGGCCTAATCAGTGCTGGCCCAGACAACAGTGCCCCCCCAATCACCAATGCTTCCCACATCAACAGTGCTTCCCACATCAACAGTGCTTCCCACACCAACAGTGCTTCCCTCGACCTTGTAACCCTAATTCTTGCCGGCCTCGCCGCGATTAAGCCCTTCTATTTCTTTGCTCCCAGCAAATAGTTTTTTTAGGCACTGGATGCTCCAGTGCCTTTTTGCATCGATATTTTACCCTTTTTTTATATCTTTTCTCAGATTATGTAATAATCTTATTACATAATTGTTATAAATAGCTTTAAATAGGAGAAAGTAGTCTTAATGACGAGGATACCTATGGTAGATATTCTTCTTGGTAAAAATGATTGTTATTTATTACTAAAACGGCTTAAAATCGTCCTTTCCTTTTACTATAACTACTGTATAATTGATTCTATGCCAAATTTTATATATTAATCCAAGCAAGCTAAATCAAACGACCGTTATCCGAAGGACAGCATATCTTATTTACTATTTTTTGAACAAATCCCCATAATAAACATCGGAGGTAGATTCAACTATGATGAGATTCGTTCGACGAATCCTTATTGGCAAACCCTTACATAATCAAGAGATACATAATGAAAAACTCCCCAAATGGAAGGCATTGTCTATTTTTTCTTCTGATGCCTTATCCTCTGTCGCTTATGGTCCTGAACAAATCATGCTCATGCTGACCCTTCCTGGGATTTTAGCTTATGGTTATTTGGCACCCATTTCTCTGGCTATCCTAGCTCTTTTAGCTATTGTTACGATTTCTTATGTGCAGGTAGCCAAGGCCAATCCTGGAGGCGGAGGCTCTTATTCTGTAGCAATTACGAATTTAGGGGAAATGCCTGCTCTCATCGCTGCCGCTGCTTTATTTGCAGATTATACACTTACAGTGGCTGTAAGCGTTTCCGCTGGAACAGCTGCTATTATTTCAGCTTTCCCCGAACTTGGGCAACATGAAGTAGCCATGGATTTAATCATTTTATTCGGGATTTTAATGTTAGTGAATTTACGTGGCATCCGTGAATCTTCTACTGCCTTTGTTTTTCCTACCTATGGATTTATTCTTGGCATTATAGCATTAATTGGCACAGGTATCTACCAATCACTTACGAATCAGGCTCCGATTTTTCCTCCTGAATCACTAGTAAAGCAAATGGATTGGACCGTTCTCGTTCTTGTCCTCCGCGCCTTTGCGAATGGTTGTAGCTCCATGACTGGGCTAGAGGCAATTTCTAATGGTGTTCCCATGTTTCAATCTCCCGGAGCACGCAATGCTACAATAACTACTTATTGGATGTCCGGAATCCTTGGTGTTATGTTTATTGGCACTTCTTTTTTAACGATGCATTTTCATATTTTACCCACACAAGGCATAACAGCTTTATCCCAAATTACCGAACTTACCTTTGGGCGCGGCTGGGCTTATTATTACATACAAATCACCACCATGTTAGTACTCTACTTAGCTGCTAATACATCATTCAACGGATTACCCTTGTTATTATCTATTCTAGCTAGAGATGGTTATATGCCTCGCTATCTGGGAATAAGAGGAGAACGTTTAAGTTTTTCCAATGGCATTGTGCTACTTAGTATTGTCGCTGGTATTTTAATATTTATTTATCAAGGAGATACGGAACATTTAATTTCATTATATGCCATTGGCGTTTTCCTTTCCTTTACCATTGCACAAATAGGCATGGTTGTTCACTGGAGAAAAGAAAGAAGTCCTGGTTGGCATCTACGCGCTACTGTAAATACCCTTGGAGCAATTGTAACAGGCATTGTTGTACTGATTATTGCAATTACTAAGTTTTTTTATGGTGCATGGTTAGTTCTTATATTTATTCCCATGATGATTTTTATCTTCAAAAAAATTCGCTCTCATTATAATGATATGGCGGACCAATTACATCTTCCTTTAGAAGATTTCAATCCTAATATCGAAGCAAATCTTAAAACAGGAAGGAACGTGGTTATTGTTCCTATTGCTACACCCACAAGCGTCGTGGCACAGACTCTTAAATACGCGAAAAGCATTAGCGATGACGTAGTCGCCTTGCACATTGCAACGGATGAAGAAGTTGGTAAAAGAGTTGAGGAAAAATGGCACGGTTGGAATCCTGGTGTTGAACTTGTCACTGTGTACTCTCCCTATCGCTTAGTTATTCAACCATTATTAGACTACATTATTAATCTGGAACGTCAAAAAAATCCAGAAGATTATATTACAATTCTTATCCCTGAGTTTCAAACAAAAAAATGGTGGCATCGTCTGCTGCACAATCAAACGGGCTGGATTCTTCGCACCTTATTGATTTTGCGGGAAAATGTCATTGTCACTACCATCCCATTTCATTTACAAAAATAAAAAAATGTATAGGAAAAGCTGTGCAGGAAAATGCACAGCTTTTCCTATACCCGCTGCTCCTTATTTACTAAAAATCATGAATAGAATGAATATTGTTAGGCAAAATAATAGCAGGAGGTGTTAATTAAATGGCGTTAAATTTAACCGAAAAAGAAAGATTATTATTAGAAGATCAGAAAAAGCATGAGCAAATTTGTGTGGAAAAATACAAAGCTTATGCTAATCAAGCTCAAGATCCAGCATTAAAACAATTATTTAACTCCTATTCTCAACAAGAACAACAACACTTAAATTCAGTGAATCAAATGTTGAACGGTCAAGTTCCAGCTACGTCTTCGCAACAGGGTCAACAGTCTACACAGAGCCAGCAGTCTATGCAGAGTCAACAATCTGCGCAAAATCAACAGTCTATGCAAAATCAGCAGCCTGCACAAAACAGCATGCAGAATGCAACTTCTTCCTTTTCTCAAGGCGCAGCAACTAGCCAAAGTGATAAGGACTTATGCACTGACATGCTAATGACAGAAAAATTCGTTTCTGGAGCCTACGATACGACTATCTTTGAATTTGCTGATCCCAATGCGCGCCAAGTTCTTAATCATATACAAAAAGAAGAACAAGGACATGGTCTGGGAATTTTCGAATACATGCAAAATAATGGCATGTACAATGTCCAATAACCAGGTTTATCGTATTACTCTCTTATCCTAGATTACATAGGAATACCATATGAAAAGAAAATATCGACCTTGTGCACGTTTAATGCAAAAGGTCGATATTTCTATTTTAAAATATACGTTCCATAATCATCCATTAGAACAATTCTAAAGAAAGCTTCTTCACCTTATTTTTAGCAGATTATCATTATGCTGTAAATGAGTACGCGCATTATTCAAATACACTAAAATAAAAGACTACAGGATAATTCCTGTAGTCTTGAAATTTTGAATGGTGCGGGAGAGGAGACTTGAACTCCTACACCTTGCGGCGCCAGATCCTAAGTCTGGTGCGTCTGCCATTCCGCCACTCCCGCATGATTAAGTTAGATGGTGGCTCACCCGCGGCTCGAACGCGGGACACCCTGATTAAAAGTCAGGTGCTCTACCAACTGAGCTAGTGAACCATAATGGCAGGGGTAGCTGGACTCGAACCAACGGATGCGGGAGTCAAAGTCCCGTGCCTTACCAACTTGGCTATACCCCTATGTATTGTTACTAGTTACTAAATGGGGTGGCTGAAGGGGCTCGAACCCTCGAATAACGGAACCACAATCCGCCGTGTTGACCACTTCACCACAGCCACCATATTATCTGCAATGTTTTATTCAACATCCCCTAGCGACAAGATTTATTTTACCATGTCTGCTTTATTATGTCAAGCACTTTTTCGAAACTTTTTTTATTTCGATAAGATGTTTTCATTGCCTCGTAACAACTTCATTAGTATAACAAATAAAACTAGTCATAACAACCTTCATAATCAATGATTATTGCAACATATCTACTTATTATGTCACTTTATTTCAAAAATACTCTATTTTACTCCAAATATCATAGAAATAAGTGTAATTGCAATTGATGTGAGTTTTAGCCGCACTACCAGCAGACCAGTCCGAGCTCTACAACCTGTCTTCCTGACTGTTCAGGCTCTTACAGACTAAGAAAATAAAAGATACGAGCTGTAGAACGGAATACCTTTGTGCCGATCTAGTTTATCCAATAGCAAATCGCTCTAGAGATCTCAGCTTTACAAGCGAAATCTCTAGAGCGACTAATTCCTAGGATAAGAACTGATTATACTTTAAATTTATGTACTACTTCCTGCAATTCACTAGCCATAGTTGCTAGACCAGAAACAGCTGTTACAATCTCATGGACAGAAGCATTTTGTTCTTCACTAGCTGCTGCAACTTCCTGAGAGCTAGCAGCATTGGTTCTAGATGCATCAGCAATACCATTGATGGATTGACCGACTTGTCCACTACCGGATAGCTGCAAATCCATTAAGCCAAGAATATTGTCAACTTTCCTTCTCATTTCTTTTACATCTACAAAAATTTCCTCAAATGCTACTTTTGAAGCTGAAACGACTTTAACACCTTCCACTACTTCTTTACTACCTTTGTCCATTGCATCTACTGCTTGCACCGTTTCACTTTGGATAGCACCAATAATTTCAGCAATTTCTTTTGCCGCTTCTTGGGACTGTTCAGCCAATTTTCGTACTTCATCTGCTACCACCGCAAAACCACGCCCTTGTTCTCCAGCTCTTGCCGCTTCGATAGCAGCATTTAAAGCCAACAGATTCGTTTGTCCTGCAATATTGGTAATAACCTCAACAATCTGCCCAATTTGCCGTGATTTCTCACCAAGGATATTTATTTTTTTGGCTGCATTTCCTACATCTTCTTGAATACTATTCATCAATTGAACAGCATGATTGACTTGTTTAAGCCCGCCTTCAGCCGACTGTTCACTTCTTTCGGAAACACCAGCCACTTCACAGGCAGCCTGTACAGCATCTGCAATACCGGCTTGCATTTCTGTCATTATAGTAGAGGATTCATCTGATAACCGCACCTGAGTAGTAGCGCTTTGGGCCACATCCTGAATCGTAACTGTAACTTCTTCAGAGGCTCTTCCGACTTCAGTAGCCGAGGCTGTCAGCTCTTCTGCTGACGCTGCTACTGACTCCGCCACCGACGCAGCATGCAAAATAATTTTACGCAAGGCTACAGTCATCTGATTCACACCCTGCACCAATTGATTGACTTCCAAGACACCCTCAGCGACTAACGTGTGAGACAAATCTCCTCCAGCCACTAATTCAACAGACTTAACTACTTCTTCCAACGGACTCACAATACTGCGAGCTATGTAAAAAGCCGTCACGGCTGCCACTACTATAGAAATAAGCAAAACAGCAAAAGTGATATAGGATGCTGTGATTGCTCCATCATAAACATCTTTTAATGGTTCATTAACAATAACACCCCATTGATATGTAGGTACTGGAGTAAAAGTGCTAATGGTCTTATCACCACGACTAGAAATAGCATCCATTGTACCAGTTTGGCCTTCTATTACTTTTTTCACATAGTCAAGTGCTGCAAAATTTTCTTTCTTTAACACTTTTTCATGATCAGGATATGCAATGACTACACCACTATGATCCACAATTTCAACATAACCATTTTTACCTACCTTAACATCATCTACAATTGCCCAAAGACTTTGTAAACTAATATCGGCAGCAAATACCCCAACGATTGTTCCTGCTGAATTCTTAATAGGTGCAGCAATGGTGACAACGGGCGCATTATTAAAGACAGATATATAAACATCCGTAAAAAAAGTACTGCCTTTCATAGCTTCTTTAAAATAAGGCCGATCTGCCCGATTCGCCAACGTTCCTGATGTTCTAGCTACCTGCATACCACTGGCATCCATTACATAAATCAGCTCAAACTGAGGATTTTTTTGTTGAAAACCTATTATCATATCACGAATAGCAGCACCATCCAAAGAGCGCGCTGTTGGGCTAGTTGCCATTCCTTCCGTCATCCCTTTTGAATCATCTAACAAAATTTCAATTTGTTTCGCAATCTGTGAAGCTGTATTAGCATTACTATGTGTTGCAGATTCTTTAGTGGATGTTAGATTCCTATAGATACTAATTGCTCCACCAACAGCCGCAGGCATAACGGCAAATAAAATAAAAAATATAATTAGCTTTGTTCTTAAACTCTTTCTCCCAAACATAAATGCTCCTCCTCTATTTTACATTTCCAACTTAATTAGTACTATTCCCCCATGTGACAACGCTGTATTTATTACTATTATTTCTAATCATTACCCCTATTTCCTTCTTCCATTAAGAAAACTACATATTATATTTCTACTTACCATTATACTTTATATATTTCTACTAAACTACGAAAAACAACCTAACGTATTCTTCCAACTTGAAAAGGATAAATGTTCACTACCTAACTTTACAGCAAAACCGTGCCGTCCTTGATCTAATGAAGGACGGCATGATCTAGTTGATTAAAATAAAGTACATATGGTGTCATAGTTATATCAACCTCACATATTTTATAATTTTTTTCAGCTATAAGAACGGACTCAACCAGCCATTGCATAGTCTTTACGCAGGTGAAACCTCTGGCACATCGTTCACCCAGATCTTTAACTATCAAACCAGCAACACATAATATAAAGTCGTACCCGTTCACTATTTAATGAGCGGGTACGACTTTATTGTTAGACGAAATAAAAAAGCTATACTCTTATTTATCAGCTAATCTGGATATCCAACAGATCAACATATGCCCTACTACCGTGTTTAGGTACGTTTTGTCATGGACATGCAAGACGCGATTGACTCCTAGCATTTTCATGACTACATAACGCTGAAATGTACTAAGAAATTAAATCGCCATGAGGTTTGCGTTCAAAAGCTTTACCTTGCCCCTGGCAGCAACTGCTTTCCCCTCCAGTATTCTCGCCTTCCAGGATGCTTATCACTTTGTCGTCGTCACACTGTGGTTTGTTAAATTGCTAAAAACAAAAAAAGGCTATACGAAAGTCGTACAACCTTTGATATTCTTATGGTGACCCCGGCAGGATTCGAACCTGCGACCTCTTGATTCGTAGTCAAGCGCTCTATCCAGCTGGGCTACGGAGTCAGTACGTAATTACCTTACTTGAACAGTATAATGGTTTTAATCATTATTGTCAACTCTTTTTTATTGATCACTATTCTATTCATCTTCCAGAAAGGCCGTACCTTTTGAAATAAGACCTTTTTCTTCTCCATCCATAATCATGGGATATATACAACACGGTCTTTCATACTGCTCATAGGGTTAAAAGATTCTAACTTATCAATTACTTTTGCCACTAATCCTTTCTCAGTATTATAATTGACAAGCTCTAGCAAAGGAGTATTACCAATTAAATCTGCCAGACTCGTAGCAATTTTCACTATAACCACTCCTTATTGTTGTATCTTATTTAAATTGATTTTTTAAAGTATATTACTGGCCAATACAATTAGTAAGCGATAGTTTCATTACTAGCCGATTTTCCCCTTCACCATATTCATTCTCTCGCAGTTCTTGAATTATAAACCCCAACTTTTTCTCGTATACTGTGACTGCTGCAACATTTTTAGGATCCACCGTTAGTTCTATTTCTTGAATATTTTCTTGAGACAGCATACTAAAACTCTCCTTCAGTAGTTTTGTACCGATGCCATGACCTCGCCACTCTTTATCTACAGAAACACCGACCATATACGCTTTTTGGGGTGAGCTCCAATCCAGCATATACTGAATTAAACCAACAATTTCATCATTTTGTCTGCTAATATAAATACGACCATGCCTGATTAAAGGTACAAGATGCCATTCATTCATCCCACCAAGGCCAAAAGCATCTATTTCCAACTCTACTAATCGCTTTACTAGTTCCGGTTCTACTGTTTGTACCAATTCAATCATAATGTCCTCCTTATAAATGTTTTAGCAACGTAGCTAGAATCGCTTACTGAAAGTACTCCAGAGTAAGATAAGGTAAATTCAATTTCGTCTCCTACTTTTATATCTTGTTCATAATCCGTAATATCAAGAATCAGATGATCACTACTCGCTCCTAAAATCTTTATTTTTTCACTTCGCGGAGCAATACCTTCTACATCAACATCTTGTTTACCTAACGCTAAAATAGCTCTATTCCTTACCCCATTATCAATAAAATGAGGAATATGACCAAAGGCATCCCTACCAACCTCTCCTATTGGTACAGAAGGCTTACATTTAACCTCAATCACTTCAGCTCTTAAAAGAAAAGCATCTTGGCGAAGCCAAGGAATCTTTCGATTATGAGTAGTATCTGTTCCTAGCAAAATTCCCTCACCAATCCGTAGTTGATTAATTCCAACAGGAACTTTATTTTCCTCTATCAATGACAAGGAGGAGGTGCCTCCTCCTGAAACCACCTCCAACCGTCTTCCTATTTTTTTCTCAACAGCATTTGCTAATGCAACTAATACTCCTAAATTTTTCGAACTAGGTAAAATTCCACCATAACACCCCATATTAGTACCTACCCCTAAGAGGCTTACTCCCTTTAAGCCAAACATTTGCTCTACTGTTTCAAGGACATGATTTGCCAATAATCCTTCGCGGAGGTCACCCACATCTACCATCAAAATTATTTTATGTATTTTATTTAATGCTTCAGCTGCTTCTGATAATGCTTTAATTACCGCCACTTCTGAATTAATACTAATATCAACATACTTAACTATATCTTCAACATTACTTAATCGCGGAAGCCTCAATAAAGTAATTTCCTGGCTAAAATTTCTTTCTCTAAGGTCAATAACATTTTCCATCCTAGCATCTGCCAGGCCATCAACCCCTCCCTCAATCATAGCAGATACAATCTGATGCATAGCACTAAACCCTTTTGTTACGCCAAGTACTGCTATACCCAGCTGATGACATCTTTCTACAACTTGAGAGGTATTATATGTAATTGTATCTAAATCAACTTCAAGGGTTGTACCACTCATATAGACTCCTCCTTAGAACAATATTACATTTCTATCTCTATTTAATTTTCTCCAATATTTTATTTCAATTGCGTTAAATTAAAATAAAAATTATGCTTTCTTTTATCATTTGTGACAATTGATAATACAGCAGACTTGTCGAAAACAATATCTTTTTCTAAAAAATAAAAATAGCATTGCAATCTAAAAATAGGTGAATTGGAATCTTTTACTATTTTTTCTGCTAAAGTAGGTATATTAACCTGATATGCTTTTATCAAAGTATTTCCTTGTTTCAAACTAACTCGAGTACTTTGACCAAACTTCTCCTGTGTACCGTACAAAGTCACACTAAAGGTTAAATAACCATTATAATTCGTTAATATCTCTTCACTATCTTCTATCCTAGGAGTTACTCCTTTTAAGTGTTTTTCTCTAGCATCAGTCGCAAGCAACAAAAAATTGGTATATAGATAGGCTTTTTCAGAGAATTCATTAATTTGGGGCGTTTTTTCTTCATAAGAGATCCATGGCAGTAAAAATTCTTCCCATTCCACCTTGGCACGACTCTCACCGTAATGCTGTGCTTCTTTAATTTTCTCTATGTTCATAAGAGACATGGCAAAACCCTGGTTGCAAACTAGGATAAGCAAGAAAAGAGACCCCAGTATTTTCACAATAGCACCTCCTAATTTTGGACATATGGTAAAATATTCTTCTCTATAAGGAAAAGGCAGAGCCTTCTATACAGACTCCACCTTTCTTTTATTATCTATATAAGCTTTTACCCTCAAACATCAACGATTATCGTATTTGCTTTTACTCTCTCCATCATGCAATAATGAGTTATCTCTATAGCTGAAAATCAGATTAACAACATTATACTGAATATTCAAAATAAAATCAAGAGCATCTAAGCTAGTGTTCGTGGACGCACACTCCACGCTGCTCTAGGGGTATAATACAAAACATAAAGCCTACCATTACGGGCAACTTTAGCAAAATAGCTTTAATTTGGCGACTTCTATATTATTCTCCAATACCCTCTTCTAATAACCAAAGTTCATCTTCCGAAACTACAATCAATTTCTTATCATCATAACATTCCACTAAATATATCCAGTTATAATTAAGAAATCTATAACTAATAATAATCCCTTTCACCAAAGAACGTCCAAATAAGGTACGTTTTTCGAAAGATACTTTATCGTTATTTTTATATTTGTTAATTTTACCATCCACCATTGGCCCCTCCTTATTCGCTATTACCACAGCATATAATCCATGCACCTATAGTGCATTTAATGTTATTAGCTAGCGGAATCATAAGAATTTTGATTTTACAGATATAGTTATTATGACCATATACTGAAGAAATATGACCTTTTAATTTAGAAGCCTAATTAAAATAAGATTCTATGATTGTATTTCTTAGATCATATCAGCAGTCTTTTTCACATTAGAAAACTTGGCTTGCACTAAGCATTAGTAAAAAGATGCGACCTTAGTTGCACTTATGTAAACGGAAAAATATATACTTCTTAATCTATCAAAAAAGGTTTGCATAAAATCTTGCTTGCAAGAAACAGCCCCCAAAGGGGCTGTTAAAGGAATTAGTGCCTAACGAGTCATGGAAGATAAAATCTTGTTTTACAATAAACATCTCACACCTTTTGCCTAATGTAAGTCCATACCGCTTATGCGGTTCATGCGCTTACATCCCGTATGGTGGGAGCTGATGAATACATCTTCTGAGCAATCACAGGGAACAGGAAGATTAGGCTGGACTTTCCAAATACTCATAGCATATTCGGTAAATACCCGATCTCCAGAAAATTTTCCCGAATGAGCAATATTAGCAATACACATTTTCGACCACGCTTTATAATCTTTATACTGACTGTCGAGTAGATTCTGCGCATTAACATAAGCGGCAAAATCTTTGAGCACAAAGTAGTGATCATTGTGATGCAGTAAAGAGTCATATATTACTTTAAATTCTTCACGTCCTTTCTGGAAAAAGCCGTTGACAAGCTGCTCTGTAACAATTTTAACCCTGGGATCACTGTTATAAATGTCCCAGGAATTGTATCCACCATATCTGTAATAATTCAGTACTTCCTGGGCAGTAAGTCCGAAAATAAAAATATTGTCATCGCTCACGGCATCACGGATTTCAATATTAGCTCCGTCCAATGTACCAATAGTAACGGCACCATTCATCATAAATTTCATATTCCCGGTACCACAGGCCTCTAGACTGGCAGTGGGAATCTGCTCACTAATATCAGCAGCAGGAATAATGAGTTCAGCCAATGAAACATTGTAGTTTTCCATAAACACCACTTTAATTTTGTCATGGATTGTTTTATCATTGTTTACTATATCAGCCAATGCATTAATCAACTTAATAGTGCATTTTGCTTCAAAGTAGCCTGCCGCTGCTTTTCCTGCAAAAATAAACGTTCGCGGCACTATCTCAAGAGATGGATTTTCCTTTAACCTGTTGTATAAATCCATAATATGCAGTACATTCATAATCTGGCGTTTATAGGAATGAATACGCTTTGTATGCACATCAAAAATCGAATTGACATCAACAGATATACCATATCCCTCTTTAATATATTGAGTTAATGCCAGTTTGTTCTGACGTTTTACTCTAGCAACATCTTGCTGAAAACCAGCATCATCGGCATATCTCATTACTCCCACCATATTCCAGGGATATTCAATCCAATGTAACCCAATCGCACGGTTTATAAGCTCTGTCAACGCTGGATTATCCAGCATAAGCCAACGTCGATGAGTAATGCCATTCGTTATGTTCCTAAATTTATCAGGATAAAACTGATAAAAATTCGCCATAACCTGTTCTTTGAGTATTTTGGTATGAATTTTTGCCACTCCGTTTACACTGTGACTGCCTACAATAGCCAAATGGGCCATATGAACTTGCCCATCGGCAATGATCGCCATATGCTGGATGTGTTCCCACTCGCCGGGATATTTGCCCCAAAGCTCTTTGCAAAATCGCTCATTAATTTCATTAATAATCATAAAAATACGCGGTAACAAGCTTTTCACCATATCTACTGGCCATTTTTCCAGTGCCTCCGGCAGTATGGTATGATTAGTGTAGGATACTGTCTTGGTAGTAATACTCCAGGCCTCATTCCACCCTAACCCCTCTTCGTCCATCAATATCCTCATCAGTTCAGGAATGGCTAGCGCCGGATGTGTGTCATTGATATGTACCGCTACTTTATTACAAAATTGACCTATATCGACGTTTACATTCTTATAGTTTTGAACAATGCTTTGCAAACCGGCTGAAACCAAAAAATATTGTTGCTTTAATCTGAGAACCTTGCCCTCATAAGAACTATCATCGGGATAGAGAGTATTGGAAATATCTTGCACTGTATGAGTATATTCAACTGTTCGCTTGCAGTCCCTACGGCTTAATGCAGAGCATACCAGCTCTTTTAATCTTGCTTCAGCACTCCACAACCTAAGAGTGTTAACAACTTTATTATGATAACCGACTACAGGTACATCATAGGGAACCGCCATTATCGATTCATAATTTTCATAAATATACTCGGTCTTACCGTTAACTTGCATCCGTACATTACCACCAAACTTAACTTCCACTGCTTCGTCGGGCCGCCTGAATTCCCATGGGTAGCCGTTTTTTAACCAGTTATCCGGATACTCCTGCTGATAGCCGTTAACAATCTTTTGTTCAAAAAGTCCGTATCGGTACCGTATACCACAGCCGTGTCCTGGAATATGCTCAGATGCCGCGGAATCGAGGTAGCAGGCTGCTAGACGACCAAGTCCCCCATTACCGAGGCCCGCATCCTCTTCTTGTGCTTCCATTTGTTCCAAGACTACCCCCAGCTCATCCAATGCCTCTTGGCAAACATCCTTAATTCCTAAATTTAAAAGATTGGATCCCAATAGTCGCCCCAACAAAAATTCCATTGAAAAATAATACACCTGTTTGACTTGCTTATCGGCATAATGCTGTTTGGTAGAAATCCATTCTTTGCTAATATAGTCCCGCACTACACTAGCTAATGCACTATACTTTTCCCAATCAGAAGACTCAGCTAACGTTTTTCCATGCAGGCTATTTAACCTATCTAAAAAGTGTGCCTTAAACCTTTCCTTGGCAGCATGTCCACCCACTTTGCCCTCAAAACTCGTCCTATCTACGACCGTCTCTGTTTCAGTAACCGCCTTTCTAAGCTGATCTTTGCTTTTAGCCATTTACTTATTGCCTCCTGTTCTTAGATACAACTTACTGTATAACAACTGATATTGCTTATCCGACTGCTACCAACTATAATCCGTAAAACTAAACCCATTGCCTTCACCGGTATACTGATTATAAGGCTGAGCAGTATCCTTTAGTCCCCCAGTTTCACGTACAAGAGGAATTGTTCCATATCGCATGGCAATTAGCTGACTAATCTCACAGGGTTCATACAGCATGGCATTAAAAGCAAATCTGCTCCAGCTTCTTGGTAGAGCCTATTAAGATCACTAGCATAATCATGTACTTTTTTTGTGCGTCGGATACTTCAAAGGATGCCAATCTAAACTATCATCTTATTTCCATTCATTAAAGTGCCCAAATCCACTACTCATAAACAGTAACCTTTTACCAGGATCACTTAATCATGAGATAGTGACAGAATGAAGTTTTCCGAAAACGCATACATCAAAAAAAGTAATCGGCCTTCATAAAGCATTCATCCAAATTGTTTTTTAATTATCCGCATGCAAAGAACATTAAAAACAAATAGATACTAAAATAACCGGACTAGCTGTATAAGCTAGTTCGGTTATTTTAGTATCTATTTTGAGATCATAAAGATTATATCGCGCCGCTTAAAATTAGCAGTGGATAGGCAGGTCTAATAAGCAAAAAAGCTTCCAGCATATTGCTGAAAGCGTTACTATCAATGGTGTGCCTGGAGCGATTCGAACGCCCGACCCACGCCTTAGAAGGGCGTTGCTCTATCCAGCTGAGCTACAAGCACATATATTTTTCTTGAAACAAATGGAGCGGGTGAAGGGAATCGAACCCTCGTAACTAGCTTGGAAGGCTAGCGCTCTACCATTGAGCTACACCCGCACATAACTTGGATACTAATTTTGATGGTCGGAGCGGCAGGATTCGAACCTGCGACCCCCTGGTCCCAAGCCAGGTGCTCTACCAAGCTGAGCCACGCCCCGTTAATCACAATATCTATTATATCGCATTGTCTGGATTTTGTCAACATCTTTTTTTAGATGTTTTATCATTCCCTACTCATAAATTAACTGTAGCCGAGCTTGTCTTCTCGGCTACAGCCAACTCACATAAACTATAATAACATAAATACATTATTATGTCAATAAACTTTTTAAGCAAACGACCATATCACTTGAGAGAAAGTAAATCCTCTCTGTACTCTACCGATTATTTATTAAATAAGCTCTTAAGTGCTTGCTTATTTGTATCCCTATTCAGTTTAGCGATATATTCAGTCAACTTAATATCTTTCGGACATGCTTGTACGCAGTTTTGGCTATTGCCACAACTTGCCAGTCCACCTTTTTCCATCAATGCATCCAAGCGCTCTTCTTTCTGATATTCACCAATTGGGTGCAGATTAAAGAGATGTGCTTGTGCAATAGGAGCAGGTCCAATGAAATCAGATCCCTTATTTACATTTGGACAAGCATCCATACAACAACCACAAGTCATACAACGAGAAATTTCATAAGCTGTAGTTGCAGTTTTTGGATTCTGCCGGGGAGCATCATTATGAACTTCCCAGGTTCCATCTACTTCTACCCATCCATGTATGCGTTTTAAACTTTCAAACATTACCCCACGGTCAATCGCAAGGTCACGGATAACAGGGAAGGTTCTAGCAGGACTCAAACGAATTGGTTGTTCTAGATGATCAATTAGAGCAGCACAAGCCTGTTGTGCTTTACCGTTGATGACCATCATGCATGCACCGCATACTTTTTCAAGACAATTACATTCCCAAACAACAGCAGTTGTCTTTTTGCCGTCTTTTGTTACAGGGTTCTTTTGAATTTCCATAAGAGATGCAACAACATTAAGCGCAGGACGATAGTCAACTTCAAATTCTTCTGTATAGGGCTTAGAATTAGGACCATCTTGTCTTTCTATGATAAAATGTACTTTTTTTTGTGTTTCTGCCATTATCATCTACCTCCTTCTTACTCTTTTTTAGCAACAGCATAGTTACGGGCACGAGGTTTAACCAATGAACAATCAAAATCACTATAACTAATCTTAGGTTCTTCTGTTGCCTGGTCATACTCAGCGACTGTTATTTTCATGAAGCGTTCGTCATCACGGACTGGAAACTCGCGTTTATAGTGAGCTCCGCGGCTTTCATCACGCATACGTGCTGCTTTTGTTACAACTAAAGCATAAACAATCATATTGCGAAGTTGTCTTGCGAACATAGCTTCTTGATTTGACCAGTTTGATTTATCAACTATACCAATATTATCCCAACGTTTAAGAATTTTCTTTACTTCATCGAAACAATAATCAAGGTCTTTGTTCACACGTTCAATGGTAACGTATTTGTTCATTAAATCACCAAGTTCATGGTGAAGCTCATGGGCATTTTCCGATCCATTCATTTTTAAGATAGCTTCATATTCTTCTTGGCAATCTTTTGCTGCTCTTGCTAAATCTTCATCAGTAAGTTCTGAGCCTCTTTCTCCTTCTTTAGCCCAGCGCATAGCTTCCGGACCAGAAACAGTACCAGAATAAGCAGCGGAAAGAAGTGAGTTTGCACCAAGACGGTTTGCACCGTGATATTGATAGTCACATTCACCAGATGCCATAAGGCCAGGAATGTTTGTGTTATGTTTTGTATCTACCCAGATACCGCCCATGGAATAATGAACGGATGGATAAATTTGCATTGGAACTTTACGTGGGTCATCGCCAATGAATTCCGTATACATTTCCAAAATCCCGCCTAATTTACGTTCAAGGTAATCTGCTGGAATATGGGAAAGATCAAGATATACTTTGTTTTCACCATCAATACCAAGTTTTTGATTTACGCATACATCATAAATAGCACGAGATGCTACGTCACGAGGTACAAGGTTACCATATGCAGGATACATTTCTTCTAAGAAGTACCACGGTTTACCATCTTTATATACCCAAACTCGTCCGCCTTCACCACGGCAAGCTTCAGACATCAAGCGGTTTTTATCTGTACCAGGAATAGCTGTTGGATGAATCTGAATAAATTCAGGGTTACCGAGATGAGCACCTTGCTGATACACTGCAGATACTGCTGAACCATTACAGATTGTCGAAGCAGTACATCTACCGAACACCATACCAGGACCACCTGTTGCAAGAATAACCGTATCAGCACGGAAAGCTCTGATTTCCATAGAATTCATGTCTTGTGCTACGATACCGCGGCAAACCTGTTCTTTATTTTTAATAATTTTAATGAATTCCCAGAATTCATATTTCTTAACAGCACCTTTTACTTCCCATGCACGAACTTGTTCATCAAGTGCATAAAGAAGTTGCTGACCTGTTGTGGAACCAGAAAACAAAGTACGTTTATTTTTCTGACCACCAAAATTACGAAGGTCAAGTAAACCTTCTGGTGTACGAGTAAATGTAACACCCATACGATCGAACATTTTAATTAATTTTGGAGCGGCTTCACACATGCCTTTTATTGCAGTCTGGTCGGCAAGGAAGTCACCACCATAAACAGTATCATCAAAATGTTCATAGACAGTATCATTTTCACCTTTTGTATCCATACAAGCATTCATACCGCCTTGTGCACAAAGGGAATGAGAACGTTTTACCGGGCAATACGAGAATAATTCTACTTCTCCGCCAGCTTCACAAATTTTAAGTGTTGCCATGAGACCGGATAAACCGCCGCCAACAACTATAATTTTCTTTTTCACTAAGCTCTCTCCTTACTTTAAATTATTTCACAAAATGTGTAAGAGCGGTAAGCCCCACACTGGAAATGAGTACAAATAATGCCAAAGTTGCGATGCTCACAACACGTTGTCCACGAGGTCCTGTTACTATTCCCCAAGTAATTGAGAAACCAAACAAACCATTGGTAAAGTGGAAAACGGAAGATAATAGACCAATCACATACAATCCAAAAGTCAAAGGATCAGACAATACGTTGTGCATATAGTCATAGCCAATCAAATGGCCCCCCATTGCTTTGCCGACAATACGTAATGTCCATACATGCCAGATAACAAAAACAAAGGCAACATAGGCAGTAATACGTTGTAAGTAGAACATCCAGTTGTTCCAGTACCCATAACGACGAGCGTTATTATCAGCTTTCAAGGCATATACCACACCTAATATACCATGAAAAGCAAATGGTAGTCCGATAGCAATGATTTCAATTGGAACCAAAAAAGGCATAGCTGCAAGTGCCGCTACGGATTTATCAAAATTCGCAGGACCCCCCATTACTGTTGATACAGTAAATATATGCTCCAATAAAAATGCACCCAATGCAATAACACCGGACAGAGAATGAATACGACGAATCCAAAAATCAAAATTCTTCATGCTTTTACCTCCTGTAATATTTACATAGTTGGTATGAATTACCTACCAACATACTGTACAAATAGTGCTAGTTCGACACTAACTTGTTTTTTCCTTTAATAATCTCACACAAAAGTGAATTTATTCCCAAGACACCTTTAGCGAACAATTTAAGAGTATTTATTTGGTGACTAAGTCGCTCTCATAATAAATGCGATTAAGATCCAGATGGAGTTAAAACTCCACCTGAATCAAGTCTTCTTTACTTTGCGTGAGCCTTTAATAGGTCCTTATCACAAAAGCCGCAGGTTCTATAAGAGTATTATCGCAAAGTGATTTCAAAATATACTTTTCAATACTCTTAGCTTATCCTACTAGTGACCAATATATATCTCTATGCAAAAATTCATTATAATTTACGGTACGGTTTTTGACCTTCTTCATAATAATTATTGCCATCACAGTCAATTGCTACAATTGCAGGGAAATCTTCCACTGTCAGTTTTGCTAACGCTTCTGCACCTAACTCAGGATAAGCCAAAACTTCATACGCTTTAATGGTTTTTGCAATCAAAGCTGCTGCTCCACCAATCGCCACCATGAAAACAGTACTATTTTTTTTCATTGCCTCCACTACTTCAGGAGAACGATATCCCTTGCCAATCATGCCGCTAAGACCTTGCTCAATCATTTGCGGTGTATATTTATCCATACGACCAGCAGTGGTCGGACCAGCTGATCCAATAGGATCTCCTGGTTTTGCGGGAGTAGGCCCTAGGTAATACACAATCTGATTTGTAAAGTCCACAGGCAATTTTTCACCGCGGTCTAAAGCTTCTGTCATAACCTTATGGGCTGCATCACGTGCACTAAAAATAGTTCCAGTAATCAATACACTATCACCAGCTTTTAGGGAACGTGCCATTTCTTTTGTTAGCGGAGTGGTAATACGTTTTACTTCTGCCATTTTCTCTACACCTCCTACAGTTCAACTTCAGCATGCCTTGTGGCATGGCAATTAATATTAACAGCAACTGGCAAACCAGCAATATGTGTGGCAAAATATTCAACATTTACTGCCAAAGCAGTCGTTATGCCACCTAATCCTTGAGGACCTACACCTGTTTTGTTAACCATTTCTAATAATTCTTCTTCCAATTTTGCATATTCAGGATGAGGATTACGCTTATTCACTGAACGTAAAAGCGCTTTCTTAGCCAATAATGTGGATTTTTCCATGGTACCACCTACGCCCACACCAATGACCATCGGAGGACAGGCATTCGGTCCAGCTGTTCTTACAGTATCAAGAACAACTTTTTTCAAGCCTTCAACACCATCAGCAGGTACTAACATTTTTAAAGCACTCTTGTTCTCACTGCCGAAGCCTTTAGGTGCTAGTTTAATTTTAACTTTGTCACCAGGCACGATACTGGTATGTAAGATAGCAGGAGTATTGTTGGTTGTGTTTTTACGGTTAAATAAAGGCTCCGCCACTACGGATTTACGTAGATAGCCTTCTGTATAACCCTTAGCGACACCAGCATTAACTGCATCTTCCAAACTACCACCAACTAAATGAACATCTTGTCCTACTTCCATAAATACTACTGTCATGCCAGTATCTTGACAAATAGGTCTTTGTTCATTTTTAGAAATATCAGCATTTTCTACTAATTTTTCAATAATTTCTTTACCTAAAGCTGATTCTTCTTTTCTTCCAGCTGACACTAAAGCGTCATACACGTCTTCGGATAAATAATAGCAAGCATCCATGCACATTTTTGCTATCGCCTGAGTAATTTGCTCTACCTCAATTGTACGCATGCTCATCCCCCTATTCTAATATTCAAGTGTATTATATCACAATCTTTTCAGGTAAACCACTCACTCTATCACAATAATATAAATTTTATAGAATATTTGGGCTTTGTTAATTTTTCTCATAGATTTTATTACTCTTTATGATATTGTGAAGCCTCTTTACGCAAATTCATATGCACTTATCCTGCATCATACATTAGGATTATTATATATACTTAGGTATATAAGATTTACGGTCAAAAAGAACACCATAAATGTACTTTTTGACCGCAATTACGTTATATTCTTACTATTTTAAAAACTGTTTTCCAGCAATACCAGGTTGTGTCATTTCACTTGGTGATAAAATAATTTCTAATTGAGCAGCAGTTAATAAACCTTTGGAAATAACCAATTCTTTAACAGAAGCTCCTGTTTTCAAAGCTTCTTTTGCAATTATAGAAGATTGCTCATATCCAATATGAGGCAACAAGGCAGTCACAATTCCTACACTTTTATCAATCATTTCGCGACAGCGTTCTTCATTGGCTTCAATACCTTTTACACATTTATGATTTAACGTATTTACCACATTAGTTAGAATCGTTAAAGAGTTAAAAAGGTTATATGCCATGACTGGTTCCATAACATTCAGTTCAAACTGTCCATTTTCCACCGCTAAGCTAACGACCAAATCGTTACCAATCACTTGATATGCTACTTGGTTCACAACTTCAGGAATAACAGGATTTACTTTACCTGGCATAATAGATGATCCAGGTTGTCTTGCTGGAAGAAAAAGTTCTCCTAAGCCGCAACGTGGTCCAGATGCCATAAGTCTTAAATCACTAGCAATTTTACAAAATGCCAACGCTGCAACTTTAAGAGCACCGGAAAATTCAGCAATCTGATCTGTATTTTGAGTAGCATCCACTAAATTATCGGCAGATTGAATTTCTTCGCCTGTTAATTTGGAAAGTTCCTCAACCACAAAGGTAATATATTCTGGTTCAGCATTTAGTCCAGTACCAACTGCAGTGGCACCCATATTTACAAAATGCATATTCTTAACATTCTCTTTAATGCGTTTAATAGAGCGTTTTGTAGATTCTGCATACGCATAAAATTCTTGTCCTAAAGTAATAGGCACAGCATCTTGCAGATGGGTACGTCCCATTTTCAAGATATGATTAAAACTATCTCCCTTAGCCGTAAATGTAGCCGCCATGTCTTCTAAAGCAAGAATTAGCTTTTTAGCTTTTGTAATGGCACAAATGCGCATAGCAGTTGGCATAACATCATTAGTAGATTGAGCCATATTTACATGATTATTAGGTGAAATAAGCGCATAATTGCCTTTTTCCTCACCTAAAATTTCAAGAGCCCGATTGGCTATGACTTCATTTGCATTCATATTCATGGAAGTTCCTGCTCCACCTTGGATACAATCAACCACAAATTGATCATGTAATTTTCCTGCTATGATTTCTTCCGCTGCTTGTACA
This sequence comes from uncultured Pelosinus sp., assembly GCA_963526645.1. Classification (GTDB taxonomy): domain Bacteria; phylum Bacillota; class Negativicutes; order DSM-13327; family DSM-13327; genus Pelosinus. Next base: position 47,536 of record CAUROG010000020.1, read on the forward strand.
ATAGCATTACCAATTTTGACTGGCATACGGCCAGTTCTCATATTCGCTTTAGCTGCTGCAGCTTTTACAATACCAAACGATGCAATAAAATCATCATTCATTGTATGGCCAGTTATAATAAAGTTCTCTAAAGCCCTAGATGTTTGTACTCCATAATAAAGTTCATCTTGTATTTCTATTTCTCCTAGAAAATCATGTTCAATACGCATGAAACAACACCTCCACTATTCTTATCTTTATTGTAACATAGGGTTTGTATTTTGTATACATTATCCTAATGTTTCGTTACAAAATTCATTCTATTGAAAATAGGAAGCAAATAGCGTTCTTCAATGCCGTGTTGTACTAGCTTGAATTTTCTCAATAATTGGGGCAGCTTCTGAAGAACGAAGGAATTGATAAGTCGTGTCAGGCACCAGTGTACGGATTTCTTCCCATCCCTCTTGACGAATAAGTTCTCGCACTCTAGAAGCGCTCACAATACTACCTTGGACAGAAATCCTCGGCATTTCCAGCACTTCAATCTGATATTCTGGCAGAATGGACAACATGGCCTGATTATACGCTTTTGTTACTAAACAGTAAGGTTCATCCCCTACATAGCGGTGTGTAATCCCCATAGCAGGCGCAATATGCTGAGCAAAGATAGTAGCGTCCAGCCCAGTCTGAGCAGTTACTGTTTCATTTCCTTTGGTGAAATAACCTGGAAAAGTAGCCGCCGATACAATATATTTACCTCCTGGTAGCACTACTACGTTATCGTAATCAGCCACCCCCCGCTTTACTAGAGAAAAACGTACATCAAAAGGAAATGCCGATCCCTCTTCACTAACGACCAATACCACTACGGCTGCATTCTCGTTTGCTGCTTTTGCAATGACCGCCTGATGCCCTAAAGTAAAAGGATTGCAGTTTACCACTAAGCAAGCTCTTCTCCCTGGAGGCAAATGAGCTGTCAGATTGGCCATCTCCTTGCAGTAGGAATCAATAGAACCTATACCAGCTTCTAATAGCACTGCATAAGGATCTGACCGCCCCACTTCTTTAAACCCTAGGGCACTGAATAAATGAGCCTTGTCAGGCTTGGTAAAGACAAAATAGTGGTAGATTCCCCGGCGCCCAGCTTCTTGCATTAAATGACTAACAACGGCGGAAGTCAGACCTTCTCCTTGCAAAGACTCATCAATGGCAATATTACGCAATACTTCCCCTGAGAATGAGCCCGTCGCTACAATAGTCTCTTCCTTATATAAGGCAATGGTATAGTCTACTTGTTCAGTGAAGGTTAAAGAGAAGTGAGAGAGAAACTCTCTCACGGCACTAACTTGTCTAGCATTATTAAGATTGATCACTCGTTCTTCGATAGTGCCCCACAACATAATTAATCCTCCACTTGTCGCACAACATCAATAATTGTGCCATCACGATATTCTACCACCGCAACTATATTATCCCCAGTTTTTAATTCTTTAGGAGCTCCTGCTATTTTTTCTGCTAATTGTTTTAATTCTTGTATATCTTTAATAGGTAAGCCTGCTGCTAAAAACTTTTCTTTTAAATCTGTTCTACGAGGGTTTACTGCCACGCCTCTTTCTGTAACAAGGACATCGATGGTTTCACCTGGAGTAGTGGCTGTCAGAACCTTATCCACAATGATAGGCAAACGACCACGTAATAAATTGGCTACAATAATAGTCACTTTTGCACCTGCTGCTGCATCCGCATGACCACCTGAACCACCCATAATAACGCCGTCTGAACCTGTAACTACATTGACGTTAAAATCAGTATCCATTTCAGTGGCACCTAAAATAACCACATCAAGTTGATTGACAGCGCAACCTGCATTAAAGGGGCTGGCGTAGAAATCTGCACCAACTTCTAAATGATTGGGATTAGTCGCCAAGGAACGAATCGCTTCTAGATCAAACCCTTGTACATCTATTAGTTTCTTAAATAAGCCTTTTTCTAACATATCTACCATATAGCCAGTAATACCACCTAGGGCAAAACTACCTACAACATTATCTTTTTCCATCATTTTTCGGACAAAAGCGGCTGTTGCTAAAGAGGCACCACCTGCGCCTGTTTGAAAAGCAAAGCCATTTTTGATGAGTCCAGTAGCTTGAATGACTTTTGCTGCTGTTTCCGCAATTTTAAGCCCTACTGGATCTTTCGTAATGCGGGTTGTTCCTGACACAATACCTTTAGGATCACCAACACATTCTACTTTAACTACATAATCGACTCTCGTTTGGGGTATGGATATAGGTGATAAGGGATATTCACCTAAATAATCCGTCACAGCCACCACATAATCTGCGTATTGAGCATCAGGAAAAGCGTAACCAAGGGAACCGCATGCTGCTGGACCTTCTACGCCATTTAAATTACCATATTCGTCAGCTGCTGGTGCGGCAATAAATGCTACATCGATTTTAAGCTGACCACATTCAATGGCTCTCCCCCGGCCACCATGAGTACGGAGTACTACAGGTTTCTTAAATAAGCCACGAGATACAGCCTGTGCGACTGGTCCTGACATATAATTTGTATCCAGGCCTGTTACCACACCGTTCTTTACATGTTCGATAATAGGTGCATGTACGGGGAAAACAGAGCTTAGAGCTACTGTTAAATCTTTTAGTCCTAATTGAGCTGCAGTAGCCAAAACCATATTCACAACACCATCACCATTACGGAAATGATGATGAAAAGATAGGGTCATTCCATCGGTTACCGGTATCTTTTTAAATACCTCAACTAAGTTATCAACTACTTTTTTATCCGTAGGTTTTATCCGCTTAACTTTGGGTGCCTGGCGTCTCATTTCTGGTACTGTAGCAAAGGCACCAGCAAAAGGTTTTACTTCCTCAATGCCCAAAATCGTTTCAGGTATTTCACGTCCAATTGCATTTTTCATTATTTTTTCTCCTCCATCAAACCTAACAATTGTGCCAAATGTAAAATGGTTTTTGCACGATTTACAATGGGTAAATCCACCATTTTACCATTCAATGAAGCCACACCTGATCCTTCAGACTCTGCCTTGCGAATGGCATGGATAACTTGCTGGGCCCAATCAATATCACTCAGGCTAGGGCTAAATACATTATGAATGACATCAATCTGTCTAGGATTGATGGACAATTTACCCTTAAAGCCCAACCGCTTTGCCAGTTCCGTATCAGCAAGCAAGCCTTCTTCATCATTAGCATCCGTATAAGGAGTATCAATGGATTGAATACCTGCAGCCGCTGCTGCATTAATAAGAATGGTACGTGCTGTAAAAATCTCAGTTCCTTCTTTGGTACGCATAGCACCGAGGCCTGCCGTATAATCTTCTGCACCTAAAGCAAGTGCTACTACCCTTGGATCCGCCTTCGCAATATTATAAGCTTCCACGATACCGCAAGGTGTCTCTAATAAAGCAATAATTTTTACAGGCGTTTGACCTGGTTTTTCTGCCGCGGCAATCATGGCAATCGCTTTATGAATATCTGCTGCACTTTCTACTTTTGGCACTAAGATCGCATCAGGGCAACAAGGAACTATAGCTTTAATATCCGCAGCGGCAAAAGTATCTAATGGGTTAATACGAATGACGGTTTCACTAGAGCCATAATCTACAGTCTGCAGTGCATGGGCAACTAAAAAACGAGCCGCATCTTTTTCCATAGGCGCAACAGCATCTTCTAAATCTAGAATAACGGAGTCTGCACCAAACACACCACCGTTTTGCAGCATCCCCGGATTATTCCCTGGAATAAACAACATACTTCTTCTTAAATCCATTACAGCATTTCCTCCTTTAGCACAGCACCTGCACGACTTAATGCTGTTAATATACGAGCACATATAGTGCAATCTAATGCCCCTCGATCTACCGCTTTTATATAAATATCAGTAACCTCTTGATTCTTCACAGTTTTCTCCAAAACCGCCTTTATCTCTTCACCATACTGAGCCAACACAATACTTTCTAATTCAATAACAATGCCACTTCCTTGTGTACCAGGAGCAACGGTAATCATAACGTCGCTTGATTCTAATGTTCCTGCCTGAGCAGTTTTCGTAATACTAGCCATTTATGTAACCTCCTTTATATAAGAAAAATGTTAAATACAATCACTTTTTTGATGCTCTTATGGGTACTGCCTTCTATGAAGAAGGCAGTACCCATTTTATAGCTAATTATAAACTTTTACAACGAAGCATTATGAATCATGCTGGAAAAACCATCAAGATCTTCTCCTAAAGGTCCTACTAAACCAATCACAAGATAGGTCTTTGATTTAGGATCATATTTATATTCGTGTAGCAAACGGAAACCTTCAATATCTTCTGTATTATGCACATGAGTACGTGGCCCAGTACAAGCCCAAGAAACATCACCAATTTCAATATGCCCTTCATCCGAATAACAAACTTTTACACCTTCATCAATGATTTTATTAACCTTCTTCTCTATCTCCTTAAGATCAACATCAAGCTCCACAGGATATTCTAGAACAAAACCATGATGAACATCCCGATGACCAAAAGGCAAGATAGCACCATACTCTTGGGATAGAATACTAGTAGTCAAATCCTCTGCAGTATGAGCCATCTTACGATACTTTAAGGTCTTAACAACTACATCTGCAATTTCCTGGGGAAAAGGACCAAAAATATTAGGACGGACGGCAATTACTTCGCCTCCTACCCCTAGGAGCACATCCGCATTAATCTTTAAAGCAGGATACAATAAATCAAAATGTTCTACAATAACCCGTTTATCATGAGATAATGCTTTTTGAATAGCATCTGCTAATACATGAAGTTGAGTAAATGCCAATTCAAAGCGAACATCAAGATGGTAGGTATGACTGGAAAAAAAATCTTTTTCAATATTCTTCAATAAAGGTAGAGGGCGAACATTTACGCCATCATCATCATTGGTTAATTCTAATCCAGGAAACATACCTTTAATCAGAGAGGATTTACCTGCACCAGGACCACCAACAATACCAATTAGTCGATCCAATGGTGACAAATAACGTTCACTAATCTGCTGCCCCAAAATAAACATACGATTACGTCCTCTTGGTGCAAAATAACTAGCATACATTAATTGCTCATGCATTAGCATTCTCATAGTTACGCCTTACGTGCTTGACGTACAGCTAAAATACGTTGCATTTCATTATACACAATCATGATGCCTTCATCTACGCCCATACCTGGTTTTGCTAACATTTGTACTGGTTTAGTTGCCATAGCAAGATGTACACAAACTTGCGCGGAGCGGTCTGTTTCGTTACAAGTACCACCTTGGTACGCACCTACACCCTTTTCTTTACAATACAATACAGCCTCAATAGTATTGTTGATTCCGCCCAAATCTGGAGTTTTAATTTGCAGCATATCACCAGCATTATTATCCGCAAAATATTTAATATCTTCCAAAGTATTGCACCATTCATCGGCAACCACTTCTACATTAATCTTTTCTTCGTGCAAACGAGCAGTAATCTCTTTTAAGGCTAACATTTGTTTTTCACGATCTTCTACGTCCATTGGACCTTCAATACGAAGTTTTAAAGGAGCAGCTGCCTTTTCCAGTTCACGGAAATAAGCTACCATTCTTTCTGTATCCAGATCAAAAGCAGCACCAATTGTGCCATATACATCGATATGCAGTACTGGATTATAAGAATCGCTAGTACGTAGGCTTAGTATACGATTTTTCAACCAAGTAACATATTCAAGCAACAATTCACCATTCTTGCCTAATTTTTCTTCTACGTTGTTAATCAAAGCATGTGGCAGTACTTGAGCCCCTTTGATGATCATTTTATCAGCATTATCATAACGATTATCACCAGACTGAGTAAAGATATTAATTTCCGTTTCACTAACAGTTGTGTTATATTCTTCTGCAACTACTTCACACATCAATTTATGTTTTGCTTTGGCTACTGCATCTAAAATTGCTTGAGTTACGCCATAACGCAAAGCAGTATGAATTAATTTACCTGTTTTAGCATCAGTCAGGCTATCAACTTCTCCTGCTAATTGTCTAAAGGAAGTTAATTCACGACCTACTAGAAGTGGTTTAATTTCTTGTTCAATCACAGGAATAAAGTCTTCCGCTAAAAATAAAGGATCACGTCCGCCTGCTCCGCTATATTGTACAGCAGCGCAATCACCGTAAGCTACTTGTCCATCTTCTAATACGATCATAACAGATACAGCTTCCCCTGTTTGGCGAATAGAATGAAATCCAGGAGTAACGGTTTCTCCTATATAACTAAAACCATCATGCTGAGCTCCTGCTTTAATAGCCCGTTGATCATCAAAATAAAAGCCAGTACGACCTTTCGAACATACAACATTTACAATTTTCATTATTACACTCTCCATTCCCTTATTTTTATGTATGACAGGTAAAGGTTCTTTCACCTTTTACCTGTCATACGGATTTATTATTTTATTTATTAGGTCTGCCCACTAAGCGGCCTTTTGAAATCGCATAAATATCATCAATAACCATTTGGAAACTTGCTTTACGGCCTTCTTCTTTGGCACGAGCGTCAATTTTAGCTCTATGGAAATCAATAATATCCTGAGTGAAAGGCAGATTTCCTACATCAAATAAGCGTACAGCACCATTATTATCACGGGCTGGTAAAATTTTATTCAAGGAATATTGGCTAGGAGCAAACGGTACGTCAAGAACGCCAGCTTCAAAGGCACGAACACTACCGGATGCAAAATCTCCATTGCCAAGTTCAAATACTTTATCTAAAATGCAACGTGTCTCTGCTTTTATCATTTCCACTTCGATATCTACTTCTGTAGTCATCGGGAATGGCTGATCTGCCAACATATTAATTAATTGTTTCGTTGCACGAAGGCCCATAGCGTTGGCCTCTTTCGTAGGAATACCCAAAGCTTCATGTGGAGTCTTAACAATAACCTTAGTAGCCTTTGCTAATGCAGCAGCTGCTGCACCCCAAGAAATTACAGCAAATGCCTTTGCTTCATCTTGTGGGAAACCACCCATCCATTGATGGAATACAGTAGTTAATACGCAATCGTTATATCCGTGTTTCACTAAGTATTCTTCTGCTAACTGCTCCAAGGCTTTAATTGCTGCAACGTCTTGGAACAAGTTACCACATTGACCATAACCCAGTGTAATATTTTTAACACCTTGTTCTGCTGCTAAAATACCTTCAATGATGGCTACTGCGTGAGAAATACAAGGTGGCACTAACGTGCCTGTTAAAGGTCCGAAAGGCTCTCTGTTAATTTCAATACCATGCTCAGCATAAATCCCTACTAAACGGTCATTATACTGCCAATCATAGATTGTTTTTTCTAAAGAAACACTTTTCGCATAAGGAATGTTGTAAGAAATACCGCCACCCTCATAGGATGTAAATCCGCCTGCTAACGTGATTTCTGTTAATAAGCGAGCATCTGGTGTGCCATGACGCACTTGTAGTGGTCCATTTACACTTTCTACCAGTTTACGAACACCATGAACACCATGATTAACTGCTGGAAAACCATTTAGTAAGGAACGACCAGCTTTCATGCTTTCTTCAATTGCATTTGCGCAATTTTCATATTGATTTTGACGAGTATAACTATCAATAGTAGTAGGCAGAAGATCTGCTTCCCCTTCTGTACGTAAAAAGTTCAAAAGATTAATGTGTTCATCCAATAGAGCAACCCCTGCTCTAGGTTGAGTCAATGTTTCACCATTCTTCTTCGCTTTTACCAAACGTTTCGCAAAATGTTTTTTCGCTGGGATTGTTTCATGATATTTAACAGCTTCCTCAAAATTTACATCCGCACCTGTTGGCCAATGGTTTATAATCTCTTTACGCACAGCATAAAACTCATCATGCGTCCACTTTTTATTTTTTAATTCCATCACTGCTACCTCCGCACAATATATTTTTTCATTATTCTTACTGCTACATCCGGATACGCTTCACCTAGTAAACCCATAGATGCCATAATATAATCTTGATCAATCAAATAATTAGGACACTCAGGTTTTAGCAACTCAGGCGTGCTTTCACAATATGTTGCACCTTTTAAAATTCCCTTCGGCTGTTCATGATGGACAATTACGCCACCAGTGCCGACCACGGTTCTAACCCCACTCAAATCCTTGCCCTTTTGCACAAAAGCAGAACCATTCAATGTAAATATAGTTTCAAGCTGTCCCACATGGCGTTCTACCGCTAAGGAAGTACAAGCTCGTCCCATAGCAATTTCCACTTTTCTTTCCACATCATTTTGTGGTAAATATTCAATATTTGCTTCTACTTTTTCTACATATGCTTCCACATCCTGTGCAGAAACATCAGCATAATCCGCAATCCTTTTAGCACCAGCTGCTTTGAATAGTGCTGTTGCACTATAGCGCATACCCAGATCGCCTTCTACTGTACGTTTTGCAAAAGGTTCAGGGAGTCCCCTGAGGGCTACATTGCTTTTAGTCGGATCCCCTTTAGCAATAGAATATACATCAGTAGTTGCACCACCGATATCTACTACCATTAAGTCACCTAGGCCAGACTCATATTCCGTACCTTTGCCTAAAAGCTCAGCAGCCTTCAATACTGCTGCTGGTGTAGGCATAACTACATCATCAACAAATTGATTGGCTTTATTGAGACCTTTCGCTTCCACAATCCGCTTTAAAAATACACCACGAATGGTTTCACGAGCAGGTTCAATATTTATTTGATTTAATTTTGGCATTACATTTTCAGTATGCACTACCTCTGTCATAGACTCCAATAATATCTTTACGACTTGAGGGGCTACGGATTTATTGCCTGCAACAATGACGGGAATATCTCTGCCAAGAGTTGTAAGCATTCTAGCGTTATGAAGAATCACTTCTTTATTACCGCCATCGGTTCCACCTGCTAACAGGATAATTTCAGGTTGTAACTGGGCTATTTCTTGTATTTCATATTCGTTCAACTCATTGCCATAGACACCCATGATCTTGGCACCAGCGCCTAAAGCTGCACGTTTGGCTGCCTCTGCTGTAAGTTCAGGCACAAGTCCAACGGCTACCATTTTTAATCCACCAGCTGCACTAGAACACCCTAATACTTTAGAAAATTCTAGTTTACCAGTCTTGAGAAATAACGCATCCATAGCCTGATTCAATCCATCCATAATATCAGTTTCTACAGTAGTTATACCGCGAGCAGTGCCTAATACTACTTCTTTTTCAATATCCACTGCAGTAATTTTGGTATAAGTACTTCCAAAATCAATCAGTAAAATATGATTCATAGTTAAGACTCCCTTATAAACCTAAATCATTCTTTAAATCAATGACCACTTGATCAGGAAGTATGCCTGGCTCATATACTCTGTCATAACCCATTTCAATAAATTTATTGTGTACTTCAGTGAAATCAGTTTTACCAACTACTAAATTACCACCAACATACAATAGAATATCACCTAGACCAGCTTCACGGCAACGTTCTTTCAAACCTCGGCAATCAATTTCTCCATGACCATACAGGGAAGCTACTAAAATAGCTTTTGCATCTGTTTCAATCGCTGCGTTAACAAACTCTTCTTGCGGAACCAATACTCCTAAATTAACCACTTCAAAATTTGCAGCTGTGAGGGCATAATTTAATATTTTATTACCTACCGCATGACAGTCAGCTCCAATAACCCCCAAAACTACTTTCACCTTATTGTTTTCCATCCTAACTACTCCTTTGCAATTAAATTCTATATTTAGTAATGTTTTACGACCTAGAATGTTTGACTGATTAATTTCATCATGACCTGGTTCAATGAACCTTTATCGATTTCATAATAAAAAGTAATCATCTCTTGGCTTTCACTTACCATTTGACGTACAAGTATTTCTCTTTCTTCACTAACAATCACCACATCGTAGTTTGCAATAAAGTTACTAACCTCTGTATAATCATCTGATTGTATCACCTTTAAATCAAGGTGATTAATAGATGTCTTTTCTAGTAACTTTTGTAAATTCACTACAAATTCATTGGTTTTTGCCACAATTGCTACCTGTGTATTCGCCGGCAAGCGGGCCAATTTAATAACTGCGTCAAGATTCGGTACTGTTGCTACACCAATTAACTTATTTGTATTTCCCATTAAACTAATTACTGCTGCTTGATGTCCCAACGTCGTAACAACTAAGTCACAAGCCTGCAATAATTCAATAGGAATGTCTCCTGCAATCAATTCAGACAATATGACCCTTTCAAATCGTACATTGGCAATTTGACCAATTTGGTGAATAAATCGTTGGATATATTCAGAGGCACAATCTACTACAGCTACTCTCAGTTCTTTAACAGCTTGGTTTTTTTCAAGGGCACGTATACTGGCAATTGCAGCAAATTGGTCCACTGTAAAACCTAATTCTACAACCTTAGTCATGGCATCATCAATAATTTTAACCAGCCGTTCCCGCCGTCCGCCAACAACTTCTGATTCAGCACTATTCGTTGCAGCTTTCACAAAAGTTCCACGCCCCTGTTGTGCTTCTAGAACATCTTCAAGTAGCAACTCTTTGTAAGCCGCACTGACAGTGTTGCGACTAACGCCCAACGTAAGGGATAATTCTCTTTCTGTGGGAATTTTGGAACCAGATGAATATTCTCCGGATTTTATCTTATCCAAAATATAACTTTTAATTTGCAAATAGATAGGAATACCCACTCGTTGTAAAATCATGATTACCTCTTGTAATTGGATTAATCCATTAGTCCATTTCATAGATCATGATTCATTATGTCATGATTTTTACGAAAAAGCAATACTTTTATAGTGTCATACAGAAAGTATTATAAATATTCAAAAAACTACTAATTGTATAAAAAAAGACTACAACTTCAAACGCCATAGTCCTTTTTCATATAGTTAGTGATATATAGAAACCATTGTTAACGATCAGTGGAGCTATACTTTAGGTGAGTTTTAGCTCTATCAAATTTTTTAGACCTCAGCAATAAACAATAATCCTTCAATAAATTTCTTTACGTTGATCTTTCCTCGATATTGACTTTTTCCCGTAATAAAATTCATTTCCTGGCGTACCTCTTTGAAGTCAAACAAGGACGAGCTGTGGGACTGAAATATTTCATTGTAATAATCATCAAGCCCTAAATTGGCAAGATTATGCAAACTCTTAGTAGTGGCGCGACGTATCCGTTGTTCAATGGCCTTCGCATCCTGTTCCATCCCTTCTGACATTTGTTGATAAATATCACACAGCTGGTACGTTTTACTTCCTATACCTTGCTTTAGAATTAACTGTACCATTCGATAGATATCTTTTACTCCGGCCTCACCAATAATACCAAGATCCGAAAACACTTTGTAAATACGGGCCTTTTGAGCGTCTTTCGGTCCTTCTTCCTTAGGGGGACGAGCATTGGGATATTGTGAAATAGTTTGATGCATCAGAGACATAATCTGCTTTAATTTTCGATGTTCCTGCACTTTATTAATAACAGAAACAGTTTCCAACACATTAATTGGCTTATGAATAAAAAACTCGATACCGGCCTCATAGGCCTTCGTAATTAACTGCTCACTAGTAGCCTGAGAAACCATGATAAAGGATGTATTTATTGCTGATGCAGACACTTTCTCAATTAGTTCCACCCCATCTTGACCAGGCAGCAATAAGTCCACTAATACAATGTCTGGCTGATACTCCTGAATAATTCGCTCTCCCTTTAATCCATCGCCACATTGCTCAACAACGACACCTAATTGATTTTGCTCAATAATCTTTTGAAGTATCCTACAAATAACTGCATCATCATCAACTATTACAAATCGTAAAGACATGTTAGCACCACTTTCTTCTAAAATTTACTACTATCGCTTATCTAAGCCTTACTCAGAGTAAGCTACAGAAAAATCCATACCCTTTTCAGCAACTAATATAGCTGTGCGAGGTAGCATAATTAAAAATTGAGTACATATTTCAGGCTGAGATTCAACGCTAATCGTCCCTCCTAATAACTCAATATAATTTTTAACATGAGCCAGCCCTAACCCCGTTGAGATTTTACCAGTTCGGGGCGAGAACTTAGTAGAGTAGCCAGGATTAAAGATTAAATCAAATTCTTGTTCATCAATACCAACCCCATTGTCCTCCACGCAAAAGTACACGTTTTCGCTTGAACTGGTTTCAATCACCTTAATGATTCCATCATCACTACAAGCCTCAATAGCGTTCATAATTAAATTATCTAATATGGAAACTAGGGTATAATGCTTGTCAGTCAGAAAATCATCTGCTTGTTCATAGGTGATATCAATCTTCTTGTCTATTACGTTCAAATAACGTATTGTATTTTGCTCAATAATAAACAATATTTCTGATAACTTTATTTTCTGGGCCTTGCTTGAGGGCCTAAGAATATTTTCAATTCCAGTGATAACTCGATAATAATCCTTCTTTACTTCATGAATTTCTCTTGCAACGGCAAGAGCATTTTCAGCAGGTAAATGCTCTGTTTCTGCAGTAAATCGCTCCTTAGAATTTAATTGCTTATAAAGCCAATAGGCCTTTTCCATGACATTTTCTATATCTTGGGATGATTTTTCAAGATAAAACAGTTCACTTTTTAACTTAGCTACCATGACAGTCTGTTCAACATAGCGTTTGGCTCGGTCATTGGCTAAAATAAACGATTGATACTGCTTCATAGCATAATACCCCATAAATGCTAGAATAGCGCGAATAATCGCCACTGCCGCAATACTTGGAAGAATGAGTCCAAATTTAGCAACTACCAATTCGGAACGACAAAATAGCTCAACTATATTACTGATAATGTCAGTTATGCTTAATAATAGAATAAGCATGAATATATGCTCTTTGTATCTTCGAATAGAGAGTAAGTGAAACAGCAACGCAAAAGAAATATAATACGCCAATGAAGGCAGATTGTACAATACTGCAGTTTTCAGTTCTTGTCCACCTATCAAGAAATCTGTTGTCGTACGAAAAAACACAATGACCAGTCCCGTTATAATTGTGCCAGACAGAACAGAGAATTGTTCGAAATATAAAAGAAAGACAATTAGCAATACAATCGCTACTGTAAAACGAAAATAGCTACCAAAAGGATAAATATACACGATACTCGTTAATGAAACAAGTAATACTGTATTTAAGAGAGACTTCTTTCTATGAAATAGGTCTTGAATGAATTCAGATAGAATGTGTATTTTCTTTATGAAAGATAGCAACGAATAGTTCCTCCTTTTAGTAGATTATTTCAACTTTCGACATAATACATTATAATTCCTACTTCACGAAAATGCGACTCTTAACATTATTCTGAATTTTGCATAATAAAGTTTAGTTGTTTTCTGTAGTTTAGCAGATGGTTGCAAACTATACTAGTGCAAGAGAGTAATAAATATTGAGGAATCATTACCATATACTGTTTGGCACAGTAAATAGACTCCGATAAATGCTACTCAATATATATCACTCTTAGTTTTTTTCAATATATCTAAAATATCTAGGAGGTTTATCTATGGAAAAAGAAAAAAAAGGTAAAAAAGGGATAGGTCTTTCAGCTCAAATTTTTATTGCTCTTATTCTAGGTGTTGTTTTCGGTTATATTTTCCCTATGTACGGACAAGCATTAAAGCCAATTGGTGATGCATTTATTCGCATGATTAAAATGATTGTTGTACCTCTTATTTTCAGTTCCTTGATTATGGGTATTGCTGGTACTGGCGACTTTAAAAAACTGGGCCGCTTGGGTGCAAAAGCGATTCTTTGGTTTGAAATTGCAACAACACTCGCGTTGTTTGTAGGCTTGGTTGTTGCTAATGTATTCCAACCTGGCGCAGGCGTGGCTATGGCAGTAGGCGCAGATGTTGGCGCGGCTGCTACAGCAGCTAAGAAAACCATTGATATGACACAAATGATGGTTAATATCGTACCTACCAACGTTGTTGATGCTATGGGTCGCGGTGATATGCTGCAAATTATTTTCTTCTCCTGTTTCTTCGGCGTAGCAGCAGCTGCTATGGGAGAAAAAGGTAAGCCTGTAGTTACCCTTGCTATTAGCGTTGCTGAAATTATGTTCCAGTTCACTAACTATGTAATGAAACTTGCCCCTATTGGTGTATTTGCTCTGATTTCTTTCACTGTAGGAAAGTTTGGTCTAGGTATGCTTATTCCTTTGGCTAAGCTCATTGGTTCTCTATATTTTGCGTTAATATTCTTCCTATTCTTGTTGATGCTATTCACTTCATTGATTCTCCGTGTAAACTTTTACCATGTATTGCGGGCACTTAAAGAACCAATGCTAATTGCTTTTTCTACAGCATCCAGCGAAGCAGCTTTGCCGATTGCTATGGAGAAATTAGAGGAGTTTGGTATTCCTAAGCATATTGTTACTTTTGTGCTACCAACAGGCTATACCTTTAACCTGGATGGCTCCACGTTATATAGTGCGCTGGCGGTAATATTTATTGCCCAGGTTTATAATATTCCTTTTCCTATTGAAACCCAATTAGTTATGTTATTGACATTGATGATGTCAACAAAGGGTATCGCAGCAGTACCTGGCGCTTCCCTGATTGTTATTGCGGGTACCGCAGCAGCATTTGGCTTGCCAGTAGAAGGTATTGGCATTATTATGGGCGTTGACCGTATTCTTGATATGGCCCGTACTGTTTGTAACTTGACTGGTAACTGTGTGGCGGCTGTAGTAGTAGCTCGCTGGGAAAAAGAGTTGCCAGATGAGGTCCTGCAAGCAGCTTATGCTAGAGACTATAATTAATTAAATTAAATTAGAAAGCTATATACTTTCCGATTTAAGAATGTGGGGTTCTGATCTACACTTTGTAGACCAGAACCCCACATTTTTCATCTGCCTTTTTCTCTTAATTATCAAAAACAATAATCTGCCCTGCTATTTTACCTTCATGATTAATCTCCAGAACCCCACATGTACCATAGCCGAAGCGAGGCTGGGCAGCACTGCCTGGGTTGAAAATCAGTAATTGTTCATCCCATTGATTATCAGGCACATGAGTATGCCCATAAATTACAATGTCTATCTCATATTGCCTACTCCACTCTACTAACTCTCTGACTCCTTGTTTCACACTATAGTGATGCCCGTGGGTCAGCCAAATCTTCTTACCAGCAACTTCCACGAACTCATCTATTTTAGCTGAAGTCTGTCCATCACAATTTCCTCTAGCTGCAAATACAGGAACCGTCACCAATCTAGACAAATATCTTACATCTTGACTATAATCACCCGCATGCAGCCACATATCTACATGACCCGCTGCTTTTAACGCCTGCCTGACAGCTGTCTGGTCACCATGGGTATCACTCATGACCCCTATTTTCATTTTAAATACTCCTCAAGTATCTCGGTCATGGCTTTTAGTGCCTGTCCTCTATGGCTAATTTCGTTTTTTTCTCTCTTTGAACATTCAGCCATTGTTTTCTTCATTTCAGGCATATAAAATAATGGATCATAACCAAAGCCACCTAAACCACATAATTCCTGACCAATGACCCCTTCTCTCACCCCATCGACAGTTACTACTTTCCCATCAATGTCAGCAAAAGCCAAAACACAACGAAATCTAGCCTTACGCCCTTCCGGGGCAATACCTGTTAATTCCACTAATAGCTTTTGATTATTTGCAGCATCATTGGCCTCTTCACCAGCAAAGCGTGCAGAATAAATACCAGGCGCACCTCCTAAAGCATCCACCTCGAGTCCGGAATCATCTGCTAAGCAGGCTTTGCCGGTATAGCGAACGTAATGCTCCGCTTTCAGCTGGGCATTTGCTGCAAAGCTATCACCATCTTCTACAGCCTCAGGAATATCAGTAAAATCACTTAAATCTAACACTTTAACAGGCAAATTAGCTAAGGCTAGGGTAATCTCAGCAACCTTCCCTTTATTGGTAGTTGCTACTACGATTTCTTTCATGGCTCACGTCCTATTTTCCACGACAAGGGTCCTAGAATATCTTTTTGATAATCAATCAATTGTTCTACTGCATTTTCGGCAACAGCCAACATTTCATTTAACTCCTGGCGGCTAAAAGGACGTTTTTCCCCTGTTCCCTGTACTTCCACAAACTGGCCACTCCCAGTCATCACAACATTCATATCAACAATCGCTGCCGAATCCTCTTCATAACACAAATCCGCAACTACTGTATCTTTTACAACACCAATGCTAACAGCTGCCAAAAATTCTTTTACAGGGAAAGGTTTCTCAGTATTTGTATAAACACTATTTACAGCATCGACTAAGGCTACAAAAGCACCCGTTATAGCAGCTGTCCTAGTACCACCATCAGCCTGTATGACATCACAATCGATCCAGATTGTCTTTTCTCCTAAAGCCTTTAAATCAACTACACTACGTAAAGCCCTGCCAATTAACCGCTGAATCTCGTGAGTTCGTCCTGTTATTTTCCCCTTCGCTGACTCACGAATGTTCCGCACCTGAGTAGAACGTGGCAATAAAGAATATTCAGCAGTAATCCAACCTTCACCTGACCCCTTCATAAAGTGTGGTACTTTATCTTCAATGGTAGCAGCACATATTACCTTTGTATTTCCAACTTCTATCAATACAGACCCTTCTGGATATTTTAAATAATTGCGAGTAATTTTAACGGGACGCATTTTATCAGCTTGACGGCCATCTAATCGATTCATATGTTTTTATTCCTCCTACAATATATATGTGTCATTCACACACTCTCAAAGTCTATCTAGTCTATCTTCACATTTATTTTGCACAACATAGTGCTGAAACTTTCCTTGTTTCTTTGCTTTATGTACAGCATCATAAGCTGCATTTCGGCAAAGTGGGCATGCTTTATGAGGAATCATACCAATATAGGCTGTTTTATAACCAAATCGGCCACGAGCCTCAGTCTCTAGCATTCCATACCCAGAGCAATGAGGGCACAACCGCACCGTTTCTTTTTGTTGTTCATTAATACCATCATCATCATAATATATACTGCGCGTCCTTTGCCAAAACTCACCATGCTTCATAATTGCTTCATGCTGTAGTTTTTCTTTTCTCGCCCACATGTCCTGACGTTCTTTGATCATTCCTTTAATATAGTGAGTGACAGAAGAAGACTGAGAAGGACAAAGAGCAATATCCGGTTCAATGACTTGACTATAATCCATTCCAGCCATAGCTAAAACAATTCCTACATTAATATAAGGCAACGCATCCTCAATAGAATATCCACCTTCCAGTACAGCAATATCAGCCTTTAACTTGTCAGCCAGCCTAGCATAGCCTTGAGCTGTAATTGCCATATTCGCCAAAGGATCACTATAATGATTATCTTGCCCCGCTGAATTAATAATAATATCTGGTTTAAAATCAGCTAGAACAGGCATAATCAAGTGGTCTAGCACCTCATGAAGACCAGCATCTGTCGTCCCTGGCGGTAAGGGGATATTTAATGTAGTACCAAGTGCATTAGGACTACCCATTTCATTGGTAAATCCAGTGCCTGGATACAAGGTACGTCCATCTTGGTGAAAGGAGATAAATAATGTGTTAGGATCATGATAAAAAATATCCTGGGTACCATCGCCATGATGCACATCTGTATCTACAATAGCAACTCTACCAATGCCATAGGTCTTTCGCAAATATTGCACCATAATAGCTTCCATATTAATAGTGCAAAATCCACGCGTACCGTGAACTACCCGCATGGCGTGATGTCCAGGTGGACGTACTAAGGCAAAGGCTCGCTGTACCTCCTTCTTCATTACCGCATCAGCAGCAGCAATGGCTCCACCTGCTGATACCAAGTGGGCATTGGTAATCAAGGATGCTACATCAGGTATGCCGACATGGACTCTCTCAATATCCTTGTAGGTGGCGATTTTAGGATTATATTCCCTTATGTTAGGCATATCCAACAAGCCTTCTTCTACAATCTGATCACGGGTATACAACAAGCGTTCCTCCCGTTCAGGATGAGTTGGGCTAATGGCCCAATCAAAAGCTGGAAAAAATACCAATCCTAACTTTTGAGCATTCAAGATAATCCCTCCCCGCCATGCTGCAATACACCAGGCTTTACCTGTACACGACAAGTTATAATCTTTCCCACAGTGCTAAAACCGCGAATCATATTAAATTCTTCTGATTGTATGATCTGGGTTTCCCCCAGAGAAACACCACTCTTTATAGCTAATTCTTTCAAATGTTGCTCAGCTAATTGATAAGCATCTTCCAAGGAAAATCTTGAAGAGGGTAATTTATTTTTTATCCCCAATTCGGCAACTATATAATATCCTTCTGCCGTATCGGCTCTCAGGGTAATATCCAAGGTTGGTATTGCTACCGCTGCACCAAAAGCATTGGCAACCATACCGTTTTTAGGAAGCTGATATAAAAGACCCAGCTTTTGAGCAACTAAGGGTACAAGTCCTGCTGCTGCCCCGCCTACACCAATCATTTTCTCTGGGATAAATCCTGCTCCATGAACAATCTCTTCCACATTATATAACGGCTCGGCTGCCTGTTCAGCTAATAAGTTAGCCACAGCCTCGCATATCTTCTTGACCGCTTCTTCCAGCACTTGGCGTGCTATCTCTTCTGGGGGTTGCTTTTCTAAAGCAAGTTGCTTCATCGCTTCTACCGCCAATGAACGATTGCCAAAATCAATGATACCAGCCACAACCATAGCATCAGTCACAGTAGGCTTGGAACCTCCCACTGCCATAGCAGGACCATGGCGCCTAGGCCCCACTTTTAAGACACCATTTTCCCAAAAAACAAGACTATCACCGCCAACGCCTACGGATTTGAGCCTAAATCCACGTACACCAGTTACATAATCAGCAACTAAAGTCCCCTCTTTTGCAAAAAGAGGTTCGCCATTTTCCCATAATGCAATATCAGTAGTGGTTCCCCCGATATCTAAAGAAATTGCAGAAACAGCATGATCATTCAATCCCATAATTCCAATGGTACTAGCAGCAGGTCCGGTAAAAATAGCTTCTACTGGATAATCCCTAGCCACTGTTAAAGGCATCGTTCCCCCGTCTGCTTTCAATACATAAACAGGTCCTTGAATTCCCCGTACTCTTAATGCTTCTTCTACTGCCGTAGCAAACTCATTAAAATGTCGCCATACTGCCCCATTATAATAAGCCGAATTGGTACGTCGCAAAAAATTCAGTGAACCTGAGACTTCTCCTCCTACACTAATATGTATTGGATTGGCTTGTTTTTTTATCCATTCAGCTACTGCTAACTCATAACAGGGGTTACGAACAGCAAATTTTCCTGAAATAGCAAACACATTACAGGAGGAAAAATGGCGACAAGCAGCCAGCACTTCTTCTTTCCTAGGTTGAACTTCTTCATGGCCACGATGATTAATATAGCCAGATAAGATATACGGTGCAACTGGTAGCATTCCTTCCACATTCATTCCTGGTCCTGGCATAATACATAAGCCAACTTGATCAATATTACCCTCTACTATAGCATTGGTTACAATCGTTGTAGATAAGGCGATACGTTCAAATACTTTACTGCCAGTATCTTTTACCACTTTATCTACTGCCGTTAAAATACATTGTAGCAGATTACTTTGAGTAGTAGGAGTTTTAACCATACTAAGAATTTTTCCTCCTGCTACTGCTACACCATCTGTAAATGTTCCACCTACATCAAGCCCCAAGAACATATTATCCCCTCTTTCCCCAAGAATACACCCCACAGCCAATTGCTCCATTTAGTTGAGGGTATTTGGGCACAACAACCTCTACTCCGAGTTCAGAAGATATGGTTTCTCCAAACCCCAAAGCCACGCCTCCTGTAAAACAACCACTTCACTGGCAAGTGAAGTGAGCATAGGCTCAAAAGGATAGGCAAAAGGAATGGTCTCCACACCTACCAATTCCAAGGTTTCCATCGAGGCATGAGTATTACTGCAATCCCCTTGAGTCTATATTTCCCTGCTCAACGTCTACAGAATATAAATATAGCCCTTTAATCCAGCGGCTAAGTAATCTCTACAGGTACGGTCGAGTAATACCAATACTAGCCATATCATTCCTCCAACACATAAATTCTAACAATCTTCATGCCTATTATTACTGTTTAATTTTACAGCAAAAATAGCAAAGAGGATAGTTGTATTCTATCCTCTTTGCTATTTCGTTACTCAATAGAAAGAAGATTTTCTGTCCTTCTCTCTACTGCTGCATAATTTTTAATAATAACTATAGGCGTCCGCTGAGAAGCGTTGCCGAAAGGATTATCAATTAAAATCTGTGCCAACTTCTTAGGATCAAGACCTGCTGAAGCACCTACTACTAATGCTCGTTTTAAATCATTTACATCTGCCACGGCTGCACCATAGCAGCCTAAACGACGCTTAATTTCCTCTGCTACACCATTTGCATCTTGTGGCCCGTAGACCAAACATTTATCAAAAGGAGGCATCGTACCTGTTACATCATCAACTAGGGCCGCATGTGAGCCTGCTAGTTCATAAAATACACCATTCTTCCCAACTATTTTGGCAAGCATCCCAATTACCATGGCAAATAGAACACGCCACTTACCTTCTGCATCCATTAATGATTGCATGCCATATACACTGGACAAACTACCTTCTTGAGGTACAAAGCGACATAAAACTCTTGCTAAAAAGCATACCTCAAAATCTTCAGGCCTCGCTACCCGGCCTTGAGTAATTGCAACAACACTCTCAGCAACTGACACTACATCGTCAGGTCCAATGTCATCTTTTGTATATTTCTCTATCATATCAACAATATTGTCTTTGTCTGTTAAAATTCGTGTACCTACTGGTTTGAGTTCAAGCTCTGCCATTATTAGCCCTCCTATTCTACAGTACCTTTTGCCTTAATCGCTGCCATAATTTCATCACAGGTCATAATCATACGCGCTTTATGGATATACCAAGGAGTACGTGCTACGATCTGATATACAATATCAATGGGCATGTCTACTGAAAGCTCATATAAATTCTGCAAAGCATCTTTAATATTACCCGTTTTTGCCGTAAATGTAACAGTAACAATGACTGTCCCGCCCGTTCCTTTTGGAATGATGACAGCTTCGAAATAGTTATCTGTTCGGAGCGCTGTGGTAAGTTCCATTCTAGAATTCACATCAACACCATCAAACTGCTCATAAGGCAATAAATGACGAGGGAAGGCATCCATTATGGTACCATCCTGTGAACCTTTATTGATAAATGCTACTTTACAAGAAAAGGTAGCTGTTTTTTCTGTTTCCTCAACTAATATAAATTCAGTTCGCTGATCCACCTTAAATTCAATTTCAGCATCACCTTGCTTAGCAATAAACAACCAAACAATTACTGCCACTATTACCGCTAACAATACTATCGTCACTAAGAATTCCACACCAAGGCCCCCATCTCTAGAAGAATTTTTTACTTTATTAGTATACCAAATTTTTCCCAATAGGGCTATAAAACTTTCTCTAACTATCCCTTATTATCTAATGCGCGAAGAGCAAACTGTTCTACATCCACCAATTCAAAATCTACTTTCTCAGTATCAAACATAAGGCTTGCCATCCGTTTGGCCCGTTCCAAATCTGCGGAAAAACATAAGCGTACTTTTCCTTGATTGGTTGTAGATACTTGTTCTTGCTGCTGGAGAATTCGCTGTGCCTGCCTCCCTGTCTCTTTAGCAGGATCAATAATGGCAATAGCATCACCCATAACTTTTTCAATCACAGAATTTGCAAAAGGATAATGGGTACAACCTAAAATTACAGCATCCACTCCCAGTTTTTTCATCGGCAAGAGATATTCCCTAATTGCCAGCTCTATTTCTTCTCCTTCAACCTGCCCTTTTTCAATTAAAGGTACTAGTTTAGGACAGGCCTTAGGATAAACAAGGACAGTTGCATCTTTTGCCTGGATAACCCTTTTATGATTTTCACTGGAAATAGTAGCTTGAGTAGCAATAACACCTACCTTTTTACTTTTACTAACAGCAAGAGCCATCTCCACTCCTGTATTCACACCAACCAAAGTAAAAGGGTATTTTTCCCTTGCCATTTCTAGGCCTAAAGCTGTCATGGTATTACAAGCAACCACCGCCATTTTCACTTTCTGGGTGGCAAAAAAATCTAATATCTGCTGCATAAACCCAACAATTTCTGTTGTAGGGCGAGAACCATAAGGAGTCCGGGCTGTATCTCCAAAATAGATCAAATCTTCCCCAGGCATCATTTCCATCAGTTCTTTAACAACAGTAAGACCACCAATTCCTGAATCAAAAACACCAATTGGTGCATTAACATTCATATGATTGCACCTCCTAACAAAATATTCTATCTAAATATATTTTTATATATGCATTTACTATCTAAAACTTTCAAAGTAACTTTTCAAATTCGTGAAATAGGTACCAGGCAAGCGGATGATTTTACCCTGTTTATTAGTAAACACATTTTGGGTACTACCTGTAGCTAACAACACTCTATCCACTTCCCGAATCACTTTATATGTAAAGACCATTTTTACTGGCGATACTTCTGTCATCGTTGTTTCGATTAGGATAATATCATCGAATTTAGCGGAAGAGCGATATTGACAATCTACATGAGTGATTGGAAAAACAATGTCATCATCCATCATTTCAAGCAAGGAAATACCTGCCTGTCTTAGGTATTCTACCCGCCCCATTTCAAACCAGCGAAAATAATTGGCATGATGTACTACACCCATCATGTCTGTTTCAACAAAACGAACTTTTTCTTGTACTGTAATCATATTTCAAAGCCTCACTTATTATTAAATTACTTACTATTCATAAGCTATGCCCATGCAAAACAAATGCCCACAAGCAACTATCTTATGCCGTGGGTCGTAAAATCAGGCTCACATTTTTAAAGAAGATTTGATATTCATGTGGAATTTTCGAGTTGCTTGTTATCGAGTAAAACTCATTATTTATTGTACTTTTCTTTTTTATGTTTGTCAAAAAATTTTAAAAAAATGTATGGAATCCCCCCTTAGCGATAATACTTTGCCAAATATAAAATTGATTCAATACTTACATAATATTTGCAACACACTATTATTAATCGTTACATATTATATCGCGAGCCTTAATTCTTGCCGAGAGAGGTTGATATAATGAAGTCCTTTAATACTAGAATGTCTAGATTCTCCCCTACAGTTCCAACATTCCCAATATGCTCATTCGTATCAGACTGCTCTCCTACGTGGTCTTTGGGTCCTACTGGTCCTACTGGTCCTACTGGCGCTACTGGCCCTCAAGGTGAATATGGAACTGGGGAGACGGGGCCAACAGGTGCTACGGGGACCTTAGGAGCTACAGGAGCAACTGGTCCTACGGGTGCTATTGGAACCACGGGCGATATTGGCGATACCGGACCTACGGGTACTACAGGAGCCACTGGTCCTACCGGAACCACAGGTGTCACTGGTGATACAGGTCCTACTGGTGATATTGGTGATACTGGCGCTACCGGACCTACGGGACCTACGGGACCTACCGGTGCTACCGGAGCCGCAGGAGCTAGAGGCACTACTGGTGCTACTGGTGATATAGGTGATACTGGAGCTACTGGGCCTACAGGTTCAACAGGAGCTACCGGAGCTACTGGACCTACCGGACCGACTGGAGGCACTGGACCTACGGGTGATATAGGCGACACTGGTGCTACTGGCGCTACTGGTGATACTGGCGCCACTGGACCTACGGGATCAACTGGAGCTGCCGGTGCTACTGGACCTACGGGCCTAATTGGCGGCACCGGACCTATGGGTGATATCGGTAATACTGGACCTACGGGTGCAACGGGTGCTACTGGAACCAGTGGCGATATTGGCGATACCGGACCTACGGGTACTACAGGAGCTACTGGTCCTACCGGCACTACAGGAGCTACTGGCGACACTGGTCCTACAGGTGATATAGGTGATACTGGTGCTACTGGAGCAACTGGTCCTACTGGAGCAACTGGCCCTACTGGAGCAACCGGAGGTACTGGAGCTACTGGTGCTACTGGTGATATAGGCGACACTGGCGCTACCGGACCTACGGGTTCTACTGGAGCTACCGGAGCTACTGCACCTACGGGGCCGACTGGAGGCACTGGACCTACTGGTGATATAGGCGACACTGGCGCTACCGGACCTACGGGACCTACCGGAGCTACTGGATCTACGGGGCCTACTGGTGCTGGCACTATCATCCCCTTTTCCTCAGGCGGCCCTATTGTAATGACAACTATTTCAGGTGGATTAATTGGCACTACAAGTCTTGTTGGCTTTGGCTCTTCAGCAACTGGCATTAGCCTTCTTGATGGAGCAATTGATCTTACAGGTACTGCTTTAGGTCCAATTATTAATTTCTCATTTTCCGTACCTCGCGCAGGAACGATTACGTCGATCGCTGCTTATTTCACTAATACAGCGGCATTGAGTCTTGTTAGATCAACAGTAATAATTACTGCACAATTGTTTGCATCAACTACACCCAATAACAACTTTACTGCAATTCCAGGAGCTGTGGTAACATTGGCCCCAGCACTAACAGGCATCGTTGACCTTGGTGCAGTTAGCCATGGCATCACTACAGGCCTGTCAATAGGGGTAACTCCGCAAACTCGTCTGTTATTAGTATTTTCAGCAAAAGCTGTAGGACTTTCTCTAGTTAACACGGTTGCGGGCTATACAAGCGCAGGTCTTAATATCACTTAATGTAGTTCTGTAATCCAAGTAATACTGACTATTTAAATTAACATGAGACTATTCATCATAGGCCCCCAACTCCGGTTAGGGGTTATTTTACTTTGCATAACAATCGCTATTAAACATAATCACACTTTCTACTAAAGTAAAGTAACATATTTACATATTGGTAAACATGTTATCTATAGCGCATATTTACTGAATGAATTTGATGGCCTGATGCGTCAAGGAGTAGGCCCTACGGGAGCAAAGGGACCTACTGGAGAACTGGTACTACTGGTACTAATACAACCGCTACTTCTGGTTTTGTTGCTAATACCAGCGGTGGAACAGTTTTAAAGTAGTTGTTGGGATAGCAGTGTCTCTGCCAAACAGTCAAAATCTCTCAGCATTACACTTCAATTATTTGTCCTCATAGGAACAGCCGCTTTAATTTCTGGCGCAGGCACCATACTCTCAATTCTACGGCTAAGTTAATGTATTGAGCTATAAAAGTTTTACTAGAATATCACATAATTTATCCGTTAACATAATCACTCATTTTCTACAAATAGCATATTGTATATTGTTAGACCTTGTTTCTACGATGAACCTATCTTTAATAATCCACACAATAACTTGGAGGTGTACAATTTTAAATGGATGACTTTATGTTAGATCCTAAACAAGCATTGCTTCGAGCAGATGGCGCTACCGGCCCAACGGGTCCTACTGGGGCAACTGGAGCTACGGGCCGCACTGGTACAACCGGTGCTACCGGTGCTACTGGCGCTACTGGTTCTACTGGCGCTACTGGTTCTATTGGACCAACAGGCGCCGCGGGCCGTACCGGTCCTACCGGAACCACTGGAGATATTGGTCCTGCTGGACCTATTGGCAATACTGGTGCTACTGGTGCTGCGGGTGCTACGGGCGCTACGGGACGTACTGGTGCTACTGGCACGACTGGTGCAACTGGACCTACTGGAACCACTGGTATCACTGGTGATACTGGCTCAATTGGCCCAACTGGCGCTACCGGGCGCACTGGTGCTACTGGTACTACGGGTGCTACGGGACCTACGGGAACTACAGGGGCTACTGGCGCTACTGGTGTTGGAGTTACTGGTGCTACCGGCGCTACTGGTGCTACCAGTGCTACTGGTGCTACTGGACCTACTGGCCCAACAGGTCTTAGTATAACTGGTGCGACCGGGCCTACTGGTGATATTGGTGATACAGGCGCTACTGGACCTACGGGCACTACTGGTGCTACTGGACCCACTGGCGCTACAGGGCCTACTGGTACCAATGGAGCTATGGGTAACACTGGATCTACTGGACCTACTGGCCTAACTGGTGCTACTGGTACTACTGGAGCTACAGGGCCTACTGGTGCCACTGGCACAACTGGTAACATTGGCATTACTGGTGACACTGGCCCAACGGGCACCACTGGCGCCACTGGTCCTACTGGCGCTACTGGTTCTACTGGGACAACGGGAGCAACTGGCGATATTGGTGTTACTGGAGCTACTGGACCTACGGGCGCTACTGGTGATACTGGACCAACTGGCGCTGCTGGACTTGTAGGCGACACTGGAGCAACGGGCTCAACTGGCGCAACTGGGCCTACTGGCATTACTGGTGCTGCTGGCGCTACGGGAACTACTGGCGATACTGGCGCGGCTGGCGCGGCTGGAGCTACAGGTGACGTTGGAATTGATGGCGCTACTGGAGCAACCGGAGCTACTGGAGTAACGGGTGCTACGGGTGCGACTGGTGACACGGGCCCTACGGGTGATATTGGCGATACTGGGGCTACAGGACCTACTGGTGCCACTGGAGCTACTGGTTCGACTGGCACTACTGGCCTCACTGGGGATACTGGCCCCACTGGTGATATTGGCGATACGGGAGCTACGGGTCCAACAGGCAGTACTGGTGCTACAGGGGCCACTGGGACCACTGGAACTACTGGTGCTACTGGCGCTACTGGTGATATTGGTGATACTGGCCCTACAGGTGCAACTGGCGCTACAGGATCTGGCAGCACATTAGCTTCCACACAATCCTCCACCACGGTCGCTCTGCCCCTTACCACCCAGGTATCTGTTCTTTCACTAGCAGTAACTACTACCACTGGTCAAACATTAAAATTAGATTCCATGGCGGAAGTGGAATTAACAACATCAAACAGTGCTAGTTATCAATATACAGTCACCTATAGTCTATTCCTCGCTGGAGCCGCTCTTGCTACAATAACGGTTGAAAAAAACTACAACACTGACTCAGCAGCTATACGTCAATTTGGTGAGATCCCCAACTTGACTTGGGTTAATGCTCCTGCATCCGGCGCGCACACTTATGAAATTCGTATAACAGTGACTGGCACTAACATTGCAAGTGCTGTAGCTAAAACTAAAGCACTCAATGCGGTCATCTTCGGCTAGAGGACTACAGACATTAAAAGAGAGAATTATCACAAATAATTAGGTAATCGAATATATGAGTATTGACAGAGACTGTTGCAGTTTCTGTCAATACTCTAAAATATAAAATACAAGTAGGTGAATGGATTTGATTACAATCAGTTTATGTCTTATCGTAAAAAATGAAGAAGAGACATTAGCTCGCTGCCTTGAATCCGTCAAAAATGCTATGGATGAAATTATTATTGTAGATACAGGATCTACGGATACAACAAAAAAAATAGCCTTACAATATACTACAAAAGTGTATAATTTTTCCTGGATTGATGACTTTGGAGCAGCACGCAACTTTGCTTTTAGCCACGCTACACAAGATTATATTATGTGGCTGGACGCCGATGATGTTTTACTTGAAAAAGACTTGCAAATGCTGTTACTTTTAAAACAAGATTTTGATTCTACCATAGACTCAGTAACCATGAACTATAATTTGGCATCTGATGAGAACGGAAATATTGTTTCAAGCCTACGAAGAAATAGGCTTGTCAAACGAAACAGACAATTCCAGTGGGTTGGAGCTGTACATGAATATTTAGCGATAAGTGGTAAAATTATTAATAGTGATATCACTGTTACTCATAAGAAGGAAAGATGTGATACTGCTGACCGTAACCTAACAATCTATCAAAATCGTCTTGCAGAAGGTGAGATCTTTTCTCCGAGAGATCTCTTTTACTATGCTAATGAATTAACAGACCACCAAATGTATGAAAAAGCTACCGAGTACTATCAAAAATTCCTAGGTACTGAATTAGGCTGGGTAGAGGACAATATATCAGCCTGTGGAAAACTTGCAGATTGTTTCGACCATCTTGGTAATGAACAGGAAAAGTTAAAGTATATTTATAAATCTTTTGAATTTGATACACCACGAGCAGATTTTTGTTGTCGACTGGGTTACCATTTCCTTAATGCAAAAAAATATTCTTTAGCTATATTCTGGTATAAACTAGCAATCGATCTAAAGGATACGAATAATCAATTATCACTGCGAAATTATGCCTGCTCAACCTGGCTGCCCCACCTTCAACTATGTGTTTGCTATTCCAAGATTGGCGAAAACACTACAGCCTTAGAACATAATAAACTTGCAGAATCTTTTGTTCCCAATCATCCTAGTGTTATATATAACAAGAAATATTTTGAAAATCTTCTCAGTTCCCAATAATCGTTAATCTTTAATGGATAACCTCTTACTATTTTTTGTGCTGGCCTCTGCCACAGCATTCTTTGCATAGAGGTATAGACTACAATAATAAAAAAAACTACAAAATTA
Organism: uncultured Pelosinus sp.; assembly: GCA_963526645.1. Lineage (GTDB taxonomy): Bacteria > Bacillota > Negativicutes > DSM-13327 > DSM-13327 > Pelosinus. The sequence continues at coordinate 76,105 of CAUROG010000020.1, forward strand.
ACCTTTTTATAAAAAGACAATCTACAAAATTATTACCTCTATCATAATATAGCAATATAGTTACTAACTCGCTCTAAAAGGAGGTATTGTTATGGGTTTTGGTTGTGGTTGTGGTGGACGCCGAGGCAACAACTGGTCCGTGATTATTATCATTATTATCTTGCTACTTGCCTTTTGTGAAGATGACTCAACAAGCTGCTGCTAATACTATTCATATCTTATTGTAACAACACTCCTTATACATAGTCATCTAATAGTACGCAAACCAAAAAGAACCGCTCTATTGTGAGCGGTTCTTTTTGGCATTATAGCAATTGACTACTGGTTTGGGAAATATTCCAAAGTCCTTTTTCGTGTCTTTCCTAAGTTTTCCTATTTAATTTCGTTGATATCCACATTTCCGCCAAGACGCCA
>CAUROG010000021.1:0-70798 GCA_963526645.1 uncultured Pelosinus sp.
CATGCAGTCTTTCTTCTGTGAAGTTTTGAGGGAGCATACTCTTTGAGATGTTTACCTCTATAAATCCAGTGACGATAGCTAAGGGGTTCCACCTGTTCCCATACCGAACACAGTAGTTAAGCCCTTATACGCCGAAAGTACTTGATTGGAAACGGCCTGGGAGGATAGGTAGTTGCTGGTTAGACCTAAAAAGCACTCAGTTACTGAGTGCTTTTTATTTCGTCATTCCTGAGATTGGTGAGACGGCTCCAGATTTAGGCGTGACGACAAACAGAGAGCCAAATCTTCGTGAATGATAGTGAGTAAGAAGATTTGAATGATTCGCTTAGTTAGAGTGAAACGTAACTTCATTATCAGTACGTGAAGTGGAGTGTGCACAGAAGCAACGACGTAGATGAGGTATTATCGTCAATCGAGGTACCGAAGGCAGTGCTAGGCCCATACGCCGAAAGTACTTGGTTGGAAATGACCTGGGAGGATAGGTAATGCTGGTTATACCGAAAAAGTGCTCAGTTACTGAGTGCTTTTTATTTCGTCATTTCTGAGATTGGTGAAAATGCTTCAGAGGCTAGGCGAAACGATAAGCAGAAAACCGAATATTCGTGGTGAGGAAGAGTAGTCGGTTCTCTGCGCTTAGTTAGAGCGAAACAATAACCGGGAGGATAGATAATTGCTGAGGGAATAAAGGTATATTATTGTAGTTCAGATAAAATATTGTAGAAAAAACTCACATTTTAGTAGTAATTGTATTTACAATGAATAGACTATTTGAATATAATAGAGATAGATATGCCTATCATCTTCAAATGGGAAAGAAAAATATGAGTTCTATGATTTGAGAGGTTTTTATGCAGCGAATTTCAACGAATAATCTGCAGCCAGGCCAAGTGATTGGCAGAGATATTCTTAATGCAGATGGAGATGTGTTACTTAGATGGGGTATTGTCCTTACAGACAAATATATTAAGCGTCTTATTGAGCTTGGGATCTATTCTATATATGTAGAAAATCCTTATTTAAAAGATGTTGTTTTTCCTAAGCCAATTAATGAAAAAGTTAGAGTAAGAGCTGTTAAGATACTAAAAGAAAATTTCTTAAAGATAAGGGTTAACAAAACGCTCAAAATCAAAGAGTTTTCGGCAATTGCCAATACTGTGGTTGATGAGGTATGTGCAAATAGTAACCTGCTTGTACATCTGACAGATATTCGTGCATATGATGATTATACGTTTATACACTCTGTAAATGTTGCTATATTAGCTGTGTTCACTGGAATTGGCTTAGGTTATGGAGAGACTAAGTTAAAAGAATTAGCCTTAGGTGGTCTGTTACATGATGTAGGTAAAATGTTTGTTCCTAAAGAAATACTAAACAAACCTGCAAGATTAACAGATGATGAAATGGAAGTGATGAGAGGTCACTCCTTATCTGGCTTTGAAATGTTGCGTAAGAATCCTGAGATATCTTTAATTGTTGCACACATGGCTTTTCAGCATCACGAAAGGCCGAATGGATCGGGGTATCCCCGAGGTTTACAAGGAGAAGAAATTCATGAATATGCCAATATTATTGCTATAGCTGATGTATATGATGCTCTTATTTCAGATCGACCTTATCGTAGAGGTATATTGCCTCATGAGGCGTATGAAGTATTACTGGAATTAACCAGAACACAATTAGATATGAAAATTTTAAAAACATTCTTTAGCTATATTGCTATTTATCCAATAGGTAGTGTGGTGCAATTAAACACAGGCGAGGTAGGAGTAGTAATTGAACTAAGGAAACAATCTCCACTTAGGCCACAAATTCGTATTATATTAGATGAAACAGGAAATGCTGTCAAAAAAGTTTACGAAATGGATTTAGAAAATAGGCCAACCCAATTTATTACAAAAGTATTTAAAGAAGAAGAGCGAATTATTTTTCCTCCTATTTAAGAGAACACAAAGAAATCCTCTTAGAATCATATTCTTAGGGGATTTCTTTAGGTTCTCTTTAGGCTTCCACTCTAGCTAAAGCGTAGTAGGTACAATATCCTGTTTATTTAATTGCCATGATGAAAAGTTCAGTATGATATTCGGAGTTGAAATTTTTTTCAAATAGTTGTATTGCAGTTAACTGATCCTTTGTTAGGTTTGCAAAATTTATATTGTTGCTCATAGTAGCCACCTCCTTGTTTGTGATCGTATTTGCTACTATGTTTTCCAAATTATTTCATTTCTATTCTAATTAGGCTAGGTAAAAGATGTAGTAAAAAAGCTGAGACTCTATAGCCTCAGCTTTCTACTACAGACGGTTGCTGCAGTTTAATACATTTTTCATTTTATGCTTAACCATATTTTTAATAGCTTCCCGGGCTGGTTTTAAGTATTGACGAGGATCAAAATCACTAGGATGGTTTATAAAATGTTCACGAATAGAAGCTGTCATGGCTAATCTTAGATCTGTATCAATATTAATTTTACATACACCAAATTTTCCAGCGCGTAATAACATATCTTCAGGTACGCCTTGAGCGCCTGGAATATGTCCACCATATTGGTTGCATTTTGCTACGAATTCAGGAAGTACAGTAGATGCGCCGTGGAGTACTAGAGGGTAACCAGGTAGTAATTTAGTAATCTTTTCTAAACGCGCATAGTCAAGGCTCGGTTCACCTTTAAATTTATAAGCTCCATGACTAGTACCAATAGCAATTGCGAGTGAGTCGCAACCTGTGCGTTCAACAAACTCAACTGCTTGATCAGGATCAGTATAGGTTGCATCTTTAGCATCTACTTTGACAGCATCCTCTACGCCAGCTAGTTTACCTAATTCTGCTTCAACTACTACGCCATGGGCATGAGCATATTCTACTACCTTTTTAGTTAGAGCAATGTTTTCTTCAAAAGAATACTTTGAGCCGTCAATCATAACTGAGCTAAAGCCACCATCAATACAAGACTTACAGATTTCAAAGTCATCTCCATGATCAAGGTGCAAAGCAATAGGTAAACCAGAGTCTTCTAATGCAGCTTCTACTAACTTGGTGAGATAGATATGTTTTGCATATTTACGAGCACCTGCAGATACTTGAAGTATAAGCGGAGATTGCTCTTCTTTAGCAGCATCAACAATACCTTGAATAATTTCCATATTGTTGACATTAAAAGCACCAACGGCATATTGACCGTCATAAGCTTTTTTAAACATTTCCTTCGTTGTAACTAATGGCAATGTAATTCCTCCTAAAATTTATTTTTACTATGTTAATTATATCAGGTTTTAGGAAGGTTGTGTATAAAAATGTATATGATTACATTATGATTTTTTACAGCTATATTTTCTTTTTTCTTTCATTTTTCTTTATATTATACAACTATTCGTCATCGTTCGTCACCATTCGAAAGTAATTTAATTAATTCTAAGATATCAACTGGTAGTGGGCTGGAGACATCAATTAATTCTCCGGAGACGGGATGAGTAAAAAATAGTCTTGCCGCATGTAACGCTTGGCGGCTAATGAGTTCTCTTGAACCTCCATATAGGTCATCTCCAATAATAGGATGACCTATATGTGAGAGATGGACTCTGATCTGATGAGTTCGTCCAGTTAATAGTGTCAATTCAACTAAACTTGCATCTGCTAAAGACTCTAATACCTTATAACAAGTCGTGGCATGTTGCCCCTTGCTATCAACAACACGTTGGATGATGCTATCAGGGTGTCTGGCAATGGGCGCGTCAATGGTGCCTACAGAAGGTTTAATTATACCTGTTGTAAGTGCTATATACTGCCTATTAATATTCTTAATACCACTAACAGAGAGTAAATGCTGAATATGAGGGAATTTCGCAATCAATACTAAGCCAGAGGTATTGCGATCTAACCGATGTACAGGATGAAAGGTATGGGATTGTCCTTGCGAATGAAAGTAGTGCATGACAGCATTCCCTACTGTTGTTAAATGTTCAGTGGTAGTTGGGTGTACTAGCATTCCAGCTGGTTTATCAATGATAAGCAATGTGTCATCTTCATAGGCTATATGTAAGGGAATATTTGTAGGAATAATATCACAGGATTGCAGCCAATTGAGTGTAATAACATCATTAGGGGAAATAATATGTGTAATAGAAGCATCTTTTCCATTTACCACTATAGAGCCTGAGTTCTTGATTTTGCGCCAAATTGTAAGAGAAAGGCCAATATGGCTGCGTAAGAATTCTTTGATTGGCATGGGAGGTAGATTTTTAGGAACAATAAGATCTAGCATGCGCACTCCTTTAGGTATATTATAATGATTAGTTTTTACATAAGTAACTATTTATAATTACTTGTTTTCGATAAAGATAGTAATAGTTCCTTTTAAAATAATAAAACACAAGGACAAATATGCCAGCATGCAGCATAGCAAGGAACACAAGTAATGTGTAATCATTATTTGTGTTCCTTGTGTCCTTGTGTTTTTAGATAGAGGAATACTATTTTTGACTACATTAGTTTCTGTGTCATTGTAATGAGATGAGCTATATGTTCTTGTTCCATCGTTAATGATTCTTGGAAATAATCATTCATAGGATTACCACGTAAGCTGAAAATATGTTCCATTCGATTGTGACGGCGTAATAAAGCAAGTAAGAGATAGATGACAAATCCACGTTGTAAACTAAATTGTCTTTCACCGGCATTATCGTGTACTTCACCTAATCTCATACTGTACTTTTTCATTGAAGCACTCATTGCCTCATCATGCATGGAAATGATGTGAATACGTTGAATACAATGTAGAAGTATGCTTTAAAATCTTATGAAATATGCTGTCTTGCCATTTTCACGCTTGGCAAAAACAGTTAGACCTGATTGAATTATAACACGTTTTTTTTCTGAAAAATCCTTAGTATAAATGAAATCATTTGCAGAGATTTCCTTAGTCGTAGAAGTTATAGTTAAAGAATGAATAGCATTTTTAGTAGATGTCAATTCCTTATTGATTACATGTAACTCCTTTTCAGCAGATGTAATTTCAATTGTTCCATCAGCGACCCATTTAACAATCATATTCTGTCTTTTCTTAAGATCTGTAAGTTGGTTTTCTAGAGCAACTCTTATTTTTACATCGTTAGCGTTATCTTTAAATTGATGGGCTGCTATTGCATGTCTTTTTTTTGTTACTTCTATAAGTTCTGACCATACGGCATCATCTAATTCTTTGGATGGTAAGTTTTTCTTCATATTGCATGAATTGCCATTTGTATAAGCAGTACAAACATAGTAGCAATAGTCTTTGTTGCCACGATGATAATTAACTGCTCTCATAGCATATCCACAACCAGCGCAACGAATAATACTAGAAAGCAGATACTCTGTTTTTGTATTTCTTTTTGCCGTTACTTTATTTATATGACGACACTCTACCGCCTTTTCCCAGGTAGTGTGGTCTATGATTGCAGGGACGGGTATTGAGATCCATTCGGATGGATCTCTTGCTATCTTTTTTCGTTTCTTCTGGCCGATGGTTTTCTCATAAGTGGTAAAGCTCCACTTTATACCCGCATATGTTTCATTATTAAGGATATAATGGAGAGTCGAAAGGCTAAAGGGCTTGCCTTGACGATTTAGAACTCCCCTAGATTTTAATTCAGAGCATAAACTATTTATACCATAACTTCTAGTTGTATACAGCTGAAATATTAGTTGTATGATTTCCTTCTCAGCGGGGTTGATAAGATACATAGAGGTTTCGTGATCATATCTATAGCCAAAAATATCGTCATTGAATACTAACTTACCTGAAAGAGCTTTTGATCGTTTGCCCCGTAGGGTCCGTTCACGAATTTTAGCTTTCTCAAAAGCACTGATAGCTCCACGAATAGAAAAAAATAGACGCCCTTCTGGGCTAGCATCATAGTCGTGTGTAATAAAAATAAGCTGTGCATTAGCCTTTTCAATTTCATCAGCTAAAAGCAATTGATTTGTTAGGTTACGGCTAAGGCGGTCAGGATCATACACTATGACACTATGTATAATTTTGGCTCGTAAATCCTCCCTAAGACGCTCTAGAGCAGGTCGTTCTAAATATTCACCTGAATAGCCATCATCAATATATTCTATTATGTCCAGGTCGAGTGAAGCAGCATGAGCACGGCATGTACGAATCTGATCGCTAATTGAATATCCCGTTTCTGCTTGTGCATCTGTTGATACACGACAGTATATAGCGTTGTTCATAGGCCCCCCCTCAGTTAAATCATTGTTATAGCTACCAGTATTAAAACAATATATGTTAAAACCTGCTATTATAGTAGTTACTATATATAATAGCAGGTCCTTTTATTTCTATTTTCTTATACAGTCATGTTGGAAAAGCAGTAGTTCATAGGTTGTATGGGAGGGGTGAGAATGGCAGTTGAGTTTCAAGGTTATTGGTCAGATCCAAACTCATTGCAAATGCAAAGACGATCACCAGATCAATTTGCTAAGATGCTCCAAGAAATAAGTGTTAAGACATTAGAAAAAGAACCACCAGATGAGATTATTAAGAGGCTCCAAAAAATTTTTGCTGATATTAACGATTATGTATTAGTAGATGGAGCTAAGACTCCGTAGAATCAAGTCTTCTTTATGATATAGTATTTGTTTGGTTTATTCTAACTATACATCAAAATCTACAACCTAAAGCCTAATAGAAAAAGCAACCACGAATGTGTAACGTGGTTGCAAGTGAATGAAGTTTCAATATTAAGATCAGCAATCAGAGGAACAATCATTAGATGAACAGCAACAAAATAGTAAAAGGATAATTATAATAATGATAAAAGAGTTACCACCACATCCATTTCTATTTCCACCAAAACCAAAGCCCATAAGTTATCCCTCCCTTTTTAATGGTTATTCTTATAGCGCAATATATTGTATGCTAGTAAGCGGAGGAGGTACCAACATTCAAAAATTTATTAAGAAAAAGAAAATTTTTGAATATTGAGATTTGGGTTACTAAAACTAGTGATGTAGGTGGAACTAGGGTAATGTCCTTAGTAAGGGGAGCCTTTTATAAATATAGCGATGTAAGGCAATAAGTAGCTAATTATGTTTTAATGTTACCACCTACAAGAAATATATTCGTTGTTTAGAGAATCTAATTTTTGAAATAAAATATGAATTTTTTGTAAAAAAGAGTTTACACTATTTGTTGAATAAGCTTTTATCATTATTGAATGATTGCGTCGAAGGATAATTGGATTTATTTTAATGTCGTCCTCTAATGACTTTTTCACTGTAAAGCCTCCATCTATTTTGTATAGTAATCATTTTATTTGATGACTAAATAGCCTTAAGACTACGTCTTTTTAGATCTTATCTTTTTACTATAAGACAAAGTTATTGTAAATTTCTATTTGAAAGCAGCATTTTTAAATTGTGTCATCACTTCATATTCCTATATTGCAATCAGTGCATGTGAATAATATCCATGTATGCATCCCAATGATTAACAGAAATGTCGTCAAGACTGTCACGTGTTGTATCGCTGGCCTGTTCAGCGGCCTCTAATGTGGTATACATTAAATCCAGTTGTTCAATCGCTTCTTTATGAAGCATACGCATATGCTCTAAATCCATTGACATGGGTTTTCTACTTTGGTTTTTCTTCAACAGAGTAACCTCCTTAAAACAGCGGATTTTTCCACATATTATGCTACTGATGAATCGAAGGTGAAGGTTTAGCTAGAATTTTTTGCGGAATCAGAAAGGATAGTATTTTCTTGATTCCAAGTAAGAACGACTAAGGCTTCTCTTATTTAACGATGTGGTTTAGGTCCAATAAAGCGGATCATTTTAATAGGCACCATCATAGAAAGTGGTCTTTTACGCATACAAACGTTTACGATAATGAAATCACAACCTACATAGCAGAGTGAACCGCAAAAAGATTCTTGGTGACAAATGCGAGCATCAACTGAGAATATTACATCATCACCTAACATGCATAATAGGCGATCTTTAAACGAATTGTCAGGGTATGAGTATGCTTTAGACGGGCAACATTCTTGGGGCATCATTTTTTTGTCCATGTAGTCACAGCATGGTTCCATTTCTTCATGATACCAATGTGGATATTTGCCATCCATAACTTGATAGCCTCCTTTATTGATATTTTCTTGGGAGTATATGATACATCATATGAAGAACAGAGACATAATGATACTGCCAGTAAACTTTTTTTAAAGGATTTATATGGTTTTTTTAAAATAAATATGTGAGTATTTTTATGAATAAAGGATTAATGATTACAAGTGCTTAGTGATTTGGTTAAAAGAATTTGCACAAAATAAATTTTATTGTAAGAATATGCAGGAAAAAGACGATTAATTTCGAATCTATAAGTGTTAAGTGCTTACAATTGAGGTGATTGTTTTTGGAAATAATGAAGAATAGTAATATTATAATTTATGGCTTTCTTGTATGGTTATTAATTGCTCCAAGGAATAGTAGTTCCAGGTATGGCGAGTTTTTTTTAGCCTATATGGCGGCTTTATTGTTTAGCCTAGTAGGTAGCACAGAACTTCTTATGGTAAAACCAGTGGCTTTTTTCTTCACTATTGGGGGAGTGTTTGCATTTTTTTATGTTGTGATGCGTAAAACCATTCATATAGCAATTAAAAAATAAAAATTGGGGGGTCATAGTATGGCTAAAGATTGCTCCTTTGATGTGGTTTCAGAGGTAGATATGCAAGAAGTAGATAATGCAGTAAATCAGACAATAAAGGAAATCAATCAGCGATTTGATTTTCGTGGCAGTAAGGCTTCTGTAACTTTAGATGGCATTGAAATCAAGGCGGTTGCTGATGATGATTATAAACTGAAAAATGTAGTGGAGATTTTGCAAGCAAAGGTTATTAAAAGGGGAATTTCATTAAAGAATTTAGATTATGGAAAGGTTGAGTCCGGGTTTAGTGGTACAGCTCGTCAGATTATCAAGATAAAAAAAGGTATTGATAAAGATAATGCAAAAGATGTAATCTCTTCCATTAAAAATAGTAAACTAAAAGTTCAGGCTCAGCTGATGGACGATCAAGTAAGGGTATCAGGAAAGAATAAAGACGATTTGCAAAATGCGATTGCTCATCTTAAACAAGGTGATTTTAAGATTGATCTTCAGTTTGTTAATTTCCGTTCATAAAAAAAAACTTCCGCAAAAAGCGGAAGTTTTTTTCTATGAACATAAAGCTGATATAGTGCTAGAAAGAGTACTTAAATTTTATCATTGGTTAATCCTAGAAGATCTAAGGCTTTAAGGGTTAAGCTGAGAAAGATGGAAACGATAGTGGCTAATGCCATACCCTTCATCGTTACAGTGCCGATTGTAATGCTGGCACCGCTGATGCCAATAATTAGTATAATAGAAGTCAAAATGAGGTTACGAGCACGGCTGTAGTCTACCTTGGATTCTACCAGTATTCGTATCCCTGAAGCAGCAATGACACCAAATAATAGGATGGAGACACCACCCATTACAGGTACAGGAATACTCTGAATAGCAGCAGCTAGCTTACCTATGAAGGAGAGAATAATTGCTAGTATTGCAGCACCACCAATAACTTGAGTGCTATAGACTTTGGTTATCGCCATTACACCAATATTTTCACCATAGGTAGTGTTTGGCGTGGAACCAAAAAATCCTGAGAATATGGTCGAGAGGCCATTTCCTAATAATGAACGGTGGAGTCCTGGCGTTTTAGTTAAATCCCGACCTACAATATTTCCAGTGACCACTAGGTGACCAATATGTTCTGCAATGACAACTAGAGCAGCAGGTAGAATAATAACAATTGCATTGAAATTAAATTCTGGAGTATAAAAGGTAGGAGCGGCAAGCCAAGGGGCTGTAGCCACAGCACTCAAATCCACTAATCCGAGGAACAAGGCTAGAATGTAGCCGGCAAGTACACCGATAAGAATGGGAATGATGGCTAAGAAACCACGAAACATGATAGAGCCTAGTATCGTAACAGCTAGAGTAAAGAGTGAAACAGTAATTACAAGAGGATCTAAAGTTTTAGCTGTAAGACCAGCCATATCAGCAGCGACAGGTGCTAATTCTAGACCAATTACAGCAACAATGGCTCCCATAGCGGCAGGAGGGAAGACTGTATCAATCCATTTGGTACCTATAGCACCAATCAGAAGAGATACAAGGGAAAACACAACTCCAGCAGCAATAAAACCACCTAGTGCAGCATTATAACCATATTGGGGTAGAACGATAAAGACAGGTGAAAGAAAAGCAAAACTTGAGCCCAGATAAGCAGGAATTTTACCTTTGCAGATAGATAGATATAAAAGTGTACCAATACCATTAAACAAAAGAATGGTTGCTGGGTTTACATTGAATAAAATAGGTACTAGTACGGTAGAACCAAACATGGCAAATAAGTGTTGTAAACTTAAGGGAAATAGTTGGAGCATTGGCAATTTTTCTTCGACTTGGATGATACGTGTATTCATAAAATCCTCCTTAATATTACCTTCGCACACAATAAAAAAACTCTTACCAGAGTAAGAGTTTAAAGGCAATACAGACAGGCCAGTTAAAGCCATATCATTGTGTACCTTATTAGCCTCTCTGGACTAACTTAAAGGTTATTTTATTAAAATGTATCATAAAATATGAAATTTGTCTATTATTTTTATAAAAAAATAACTGGGCAGACATGGATATTTAGTTTACAATAGAGAATAGGAAAAATATCAATTAAATGAAGAGTTTTGGGAGAGTTAGGTGAAAGGTGTAGATACAATGGCGAGAAAAAGGGATGACCAGGCTACAAGGATATTGCCTGGTACGAGACAAGATAAAGGTAAAGTATATGTTGATGAGCTATATTTTCGTCATGTAGATCAGATGGAGCGCTGGCGTCAAGAATATGAGCACTGTCAAATGGTAGAAAATACATTAGCTGCAGTTAGTAATTTTAATTATGAAGAAATTAATTATACATCCCAACTGATTAGGAATCCTTGGAAAGAAAGAACGATACCTGATTGTTCCGGCATGGTAGAAAATGTGCGAGTAGAAGAGGAACGTAAATTCGTTATGCCGATTATGATGCATACAGGTTTACTTTTGGTGCTATTGTTTATGCTACTTATCAGTACCAATATGATTTTATCGTGGATCTCTGGAGTTGGTGTAGTTACATTACTTGTGTTATTAGGTCTTTTGTTACAAAAACGCCATACGGACATTGAAAAGGTAGTAATAGCAAAACAAAAAGAGATAGACGTTTGGATCGAAAATGAACAAAATCGAATCAAAGAAGAAAGAGAAAAGCATGAATATGCCGAAGATAAGCGTATCAAGGGAATTGAATGTTTAATAGCAGGAGATATTGCTGCTATTTTTGCAAAAATTGATCAAATATTAACTGCTACTCCTTTGCCCTTTCACGTAAGTGCAGACGTGTCGGTATACATGAACGTCTTTTCTGTGAAGATCTGGTTGCCGCCCAAATCCATTATCCCTACGCAAATATGCTCTTTGCAGTCATCGGGAAGACCTAGTTTTCAAGAAAAGGAAACACGCACCATTAACAAACAGTATTTTGAATTATGTGCAGCTGTTTCAATGAGAGTGATGTCTATAATTTATGCTCATATACCATCTTGTCGCGTTGGGTATCTATATGGTATGTCAAAAGAGGGCACAAAGACAGAATGCTTATTTACCAGTAAGTTGGATCGCTCAATCTTGGAGGCTGCCTGTAATGCAGCAAATGGTTTGGCAGCCATACAGGTTATGAAGGCTACCTTTAATTGTGATACCTCTCTTGCCTTGCTGCCTATTGAAGTGGAAGATCCAGAGGAATGGGAGAATATAGAACCTCAATTAGTACGTAATTTATATGTAGATTTATTTCAACAATAAAATGATAAATAACGCATCAGAAATCCATAATAGTAAAGAGGTATAAAAATAAAAGGGATTTTTGATTTGTTGGCAAATATATGTATAGTGGAAAAACATACTAATTATTAAAGGAGTGTTTACATTATGAAAATTTCTGATGTGATTCAAAGTGCTGATTGGAAAACTGAAAAACACGCTCCAGTTATTGAGGCTCCAGAGAAAGTAAAAGCGGGAGAAAGCTTTGCAGTAGAGCTTTCTGTGGGTAAGGAAATTGCTCATCCTAATACGACTGAGCACCATATTCGTTGGATTAAGTTATATTTTAAACCTGAAAATAGCAAATTTGTATTTGAAGTTTCTACTTCCGAGTTTAATGTGCATGGTGAATCTACTGAAGGTGCAAATAAAGGGCCAGTACATGCTGATCCTATTACTAAAGCCATTGTAAAACTAAATGGTTCAGGTACATTGATCGCAACTTCATACTGTAATATTCATGGTTTGTGGGAAAGCTCTCAACCGATTACTGTAGAAGAATAAAAGAAAAAACTGTTCCAGTACATCTGGAACAGTTTTTTTTATTTTGAAATCATAATATTTTAGTCTTTTAAGAATTATTATATCAATCATTCCTGCTCAGCTTGGTAATCGCAGGTATTATAAGAGGGGGTGTTATCATGGTCATTACAGCAGTCGGCAGGGTCAGAGGGGTCCAATTGTTGGGAAGAGGGGATATGAAAATCAATAAAAGGTGGCATCTCATGATAATCATCTTTAGACGTGATAGGATGAGTAGCATGATATGTAGTACGACACGGTTTAAGCTTTTCTGGTGTACATAGTAAAGTAAGGCTTGGTTCAGAACAATGGCAATTGGAATTAATACATGATTTGCTAAGTTTAACGACACTAACTTTTATTACGATTAATTTATTAATGCATTTGTGAGTGGTAAGTTGAAACTCTTGATGTTTAATCGAGGCCTTTAACTGACAATCCATTCCTGATTTTACGTGACAATGGTGAATTATACCAATGAATGGAGCTTCAAAGGAAATAAAATGGACTGTTTGTGTGGAACTAAAATTAGATGATACAAATTCGATGCAAATGTTTACATGACCAGAAAAACTAATTTGTTTGTCTAGAATAATGGTTTTTTCAATGATTGGAGTAGAAGTTACACGAAGTAGAAAATCAACATCTGGCGTATGCTTTGGAAGGGTTAACATTCCATTTACTGCAAATTGTGTACTTTTTTTGCATGCCATACGATCTATTCCTCCTTGGTTTTCAATATTTGTTATCGGCATTGGGGAGTAGGGATATACGATATATTGGGACTCCATGAATTATAATATCATATCATTGTAGGTACAATTTTGTTACAAAATAATAAGTATAATAAAAAGAGGTAGCTGTTGCTAACCTCTTTTTCAGTTATATAAAATTAGTTTAGTAAAATTTTGCACCGAAATAATATTTTATTTAATGATGGTATCTTTTTAAATAGAATTGAGGGAGGTAATTATCAATCGCCATGGTAACCTTGATAGGTATGATATGCTTCAGTGAGATGATTTTGGCATAATGGACAAGTAGGATTGTGATTTTGCTTGTCATAAAAGTTATGGCTTTGATTTAAATAGGTGGATACTTCATTGTGATACGGTTGATCACCAGGGGAACCGTGGTTGTGATGAGAACAATCATGAGATGGCTTATTGCAATTACAAGTTATGTCTTGTTCATGATGACAATTAGGTGGTTTCATGTCATGTCTAAAAATTGGACATGCGAAAATGACACTGGATACTAATAGGAATTGGTTTTTTAGGCACTGCACAGAGACGTCTTCTACTATGGCACATACTTTTACAATGGCAGTATCAAAATCTTTTAACTTGATAAAGAGACAAAATGGTATATCAAAACAGGCAGAGTGGGTGCAATGGCAGTGTTTATCAATGGAAGAAATAACCTTTATATGCTTAAAACCATGCACGACTACTTTTTTCCCAATGGGAGTATGAATGATTTTAAATGAGCAGATACTGACAGTTACAATTACTTTGAGTATCCTTTGAATATCATGTTGGCAAGCTAAAAAGAGTTTATCTATTTGACAAATTTGAGAGCAAGGAAAATGGGGAGGGCAAATTGGGAACTCAGATTGAGGTGTAATACCTTGGATTTCAATATTGTTGGTATTCATGGAATTACCTCCTTTATTAAAATATAAATTAAGGTTAGTGTTTATATTATTATTTTATGTTGCGTTACTACGGTAGGTTCTTATCTATCGTAAAAAGATAGTTTTATGTAAGAAGATTTAATTTGCTAAGGAATTGCTTTTCAACCAGAAATTTCAACGTATCTAATCCATTCTTTATAGGCAATATATAAACAGGCACTACAAATAAATTTATGGAGGGTGTTGCGTAATGTCTAGGAGTAAAAAACCCGTGAACCCCGCCGCACAAAAGGCTCTTGAGCAATTGAAAGAAGAAACGGCAGCTGAAATTGGGCTTAAGGACTATAAGAACACTTACAAAGGTGCGTTATCTTCCGCTGATAACGGTCGTGTAGGTGGACAAATGGTACGTAAGATGATTCAAGCCCAAGAACAGCAATTCAGCGGTAAATAAGAGTCATTTTTATAGGACTGAAAATATAAGCAGGTTTTTACCTGCTTATATTTTCGTATGCATTTTTTGTTCTTTTTAGCAGGATTTCTCAGTCTTAGTAGTAAAATAATAATATGATAATTAAGCCTAGAATTGAATCACAAGGAGTGGGACATTTGAATACAGTATTGATAAAAAATCTTGGTAACCATTTGGGAGAAGAAGTAACTATTCAAGGATGGTTGTACAATC
The DNA here is from genome assembly GCA_963526645.1 of uncultured Pelosinus sp. Classification (GTDB taxonomy): domain Bacteria; phylum Bacillota; class Negativicutes; order DSM-13327; family DSM-13327; genus Pelosinus. The sequence continues at coordinate 14,768 of CAUROG010000021.1, forward strand.
AACGTGGTTCAGGAAAAATAAAATTTCTGATTTTACGTGATGGTAGCGGTCTGTTACAATGTGTAATTGTAAAGCAAGATATAGGGGAAGAGGTTTTTGCTAAAACCAAAGCATTAACGCAAGAAACTTCCATAAAAGTTACAGGAGTTGTAAAAGAAGAACCTCGGGCTGCTGGCGGCTATGAGATGCAAGTCATAGGCTTTGAGGTGATAAGTATTGCAGAGGAATATCCTATTACACATAAAGAACATGGGGTGGATTTTTTATTAGAACGCCGCCATTTATGGATTCGCACCCCCCGGCAAATGTCAATTCTTCGAGTACGGTCTGAAATTGAACATGCTTTTAGAGACTTTTTCTACCAACGTGACTTTGTTTTGGCGGATGCGCCGATTATTACGCCATCAGCATGCGAAGGTACTTCAACCTTGTTTGGCTTAGATTATCATGGTGAAAAAGCCTATTTGTCCCAAAGTGGTCAATTATATAGTGAGGCTAATGCTATGGCATTAGGAAAAATATATTGTTTTGGTCCTACATTTCGTGCAGAAAAATCGAAAACTCGCCGTCATTTGATGGAATTTTGGATGGTTGAGGCTGAAATGGCATATGTTAATATGGATGAAAATATCAAAATACAAGAAGAAATGGTGCATTATGTAATAGGACGCGTGCTAGAAAGATGTGCAAAAGAACTTAAAATTTTAGATCGTGATGTAGAAAAATTGAAAAACATACAGTTGCCATTTCCTCGCATTTCGTATACAGAGGCAGTTGAAATTCTTAAAGAGGCAGGAGAAGATTTTACTTGGGGGGACGATTTTGGTGCACCTCATGAAACAATTATCTCCAATCACTTTGGAACACCAGTTTTTGTCCATCGCTATCCTACCCAAATTAAAGCTTTTTATATGATGCCTGATCCTGAAGATTCAAATGTGGTATTAGGAGCAGACCTATTGGCTCCAGAAGGGTATGGTGAAATTATAGGTGGCGGACAGCGTATTGATGATCTTGAATTGTTAAAACAGCGTATTCAAGAACATAATTTGCCGTTAGAGGCTTTTGAGTGGTATTTGGACTTAAGGAAATATGGATCAGTACCACATTCAGGATTTGGTTTAGGACTTGAACGTACTGTGGCTTGGCTGTGTGGTCTCGAGCATATTCGCGAAACAATACCATTTCCTCGTATGTTGCACAAAATGTATCCTTAAAAATACATAAATTAGCAATAATGGTAGTAGGGATCACTAAAATTCTACTTATTATGAAAAAATAATAAAAAAGTTGTATACATAGTGTTTTTTAGCAGGAACTTGTGCCTGTTACGGCAAAACTAACATAGAATGGCCATAAAAAAATTATTAATTTTATTAGCCAAGTTGTTGTTTAACAACTTGGCTAATAAAATAATCTCAAGGGGGAACAATAATGACTTATAGTGTTGCTGCATCCCATGCAAAGGGAAAGTCCGCTACAGACAAAATTTTTGGCGCTAATGCTGCTGCTGCTAAGGCGGTTGCTCAGTACGGCAGAGATAAGGTGGTAAATGCTACCATCGGTGCATTTATGGATGAGCAGGAGAATTTAGCATGTATACCAACGGTTGAGAAAGTTTTTAAAAACTTTTCTATCAATCAAATTATACCCTATGCTCCTATTGCTGGTTTACCTGATTACTTAGAGGCAATGATCGAGTTGACATTTGGGGATAATAAGCCAGAGGCTTATATTGATGCTGTAGCAACCGCCGGTGGCACAGGGGCAATTCATCATACCATTTGGAATTATTCTGAATTTGGAGATACAGTTTTAACCTCTGACTGGTATTGGGGTCCTTACAAAATACTATGCCAAGATGCTTTACGCACATTGGATACCTACACTTTATTTGACGAACAGCAAAAATTTAATATTGGAGCCTTTAGTGCTAAGGTGAAAGAATTATTAGCTAAACAGAATAACTTAATTGTTATTATTAATACACCTGCCCATAATCCAACAGGTTTTAGTCTAAGTGACAGTGATTGGGACAATGTATTAGACCTTTTTAAAGACTGTGTTAAGGATACAACGAAAAGCATTATTCCTTTAATTGATGTTGCTTATATTGATTATGCAGGTGAGAAAAATGCCTGTCGTACTTTCTTAAAAAAGCTTGGCAATTTACCAGCTAATATATTACCTATTCTGGCCTGCAGTATGTCCAAAGGCTTTACTATGTATGGCCAACGTACTGGTGTTATGATTGGAGTTTCTTCAAGTAAAGAAATGATTACAGAGTTTCACAACATTAACCAATTTACCAGTCGAGCTACATGGTCTAATATTAACTATGGTGCTATGAAACTAATGGCGGATATTTATCAGGATAAAAGTTTGTTAGCTCAAACAGAACAAGAGCGCAGTGAATTTTATGCTTTAATTCGTAAGCGAGCTGATATTTTTATGCGTGAGGCACAAGAAGCTAACTTAGATATGCTTCCTTATATTGCTGGTTTCTTTATTACTGTTCCGGCAGAAAATCCTGACGCTGTTTGTGAAAAACTTCATGATGATAATATCTTTGCTGTACCTTTAGCCAAAGGAATTCGAATTGCAGTATGTGCCGTAACATCCAATAAAATGACAGGAGTGGCGGCTTCAATTGCTAAAGCCATCAAAGCTGTTTCAAATCAGTAAAGTCATAAGTACAATATTATCCATTCGTAGATTGTAGTATAGGTGGAGATACTATAATAAAGGAGGGGATTATTTTGGGTCGTCGACATAAAAATTGGATTGATGATACAGCCTTGGAATTTCCTCACACTTGCTTTTGGGTAATACATGTACTTGGATCATTGATAATTTTTATCTTAGGAATGAGATTTGCGATTCACCGCGCACCTGTTCCTATGGTAGCTTACCGTTTATTGCGTAGGTTAATGGATCGATAAATCTAGTAAAAGAAGGGTGAACATATCCCAGTTCACTCTTCTTTACTATGTAAAATATAAAAAAATAGAAGAAAAATTTTTATAATTTTTCCATTATTTTAAAAAATAGAACATATGGTTTACTATAAGATATTTTATTGTTTTATTTTGATATTGATGATATAGTATTCTAGGGTTATTCTTATTGGGTTTATTTTGTATACTAAATTTTTCTAATTCTGAAAAATGGGGGTTCGTACATGTTTGGCTTAAAACCAAAAGAGGATGAATTTTTTAAATTATTTGTAGAAAGTAGTATGGTATTGCGACAAGGGGCTTATGTGCTTCAAGGTGTAATGAATGATTACACACAACTTGATCAGAAAATGGAACAAATTTCTGATATAGAGCATCAAGCTGACGATATTAATGATGCAATCATTGATAAATTGAATCAGACCTTTATCACACCTCTTGATCGTGAGGATATTTATTCATTGGCAACCATGTTAGATGATGTTGTGGATTTTCTTCAAGGAACAATGCAGCGTATGGTTTTGTATAAGGCTGGAAAACCGACTACAGGTGCTGTTCAATTAGTGAATGTACTAGTTGACTGTACAGAAGAAATGGTATCTGTATTTAATTTGCTCAAAAACATTAAGAATAATCAACAAAAAATCCTTTCTCACACTCATAAGATTGCTGAATTAGAAACCCTAGGTGATAATATTTATCGCCGTGAAGTAGCCCTTTTATTTGAAACCTGTTCTGATCCAATTGAAATTATAAAATGGAAAGAAATATTGGAGCATATGGAGGACGCCCTTGATCACTGTGAAGATATAGCCGATTTGTTGAGGGGCGTGGTTATGAAATATGCCTGATACATTGATCATTTTTGTTGTTTTATTAGCATTAGGATTTGACTATATCAATGGATTTCATGATACGGCTAATGCGATAGCCACCTCTGTGTCTACCAGGGCGTTGACACCAAGGGTTGCAGTGTGGATGGCCGCTTCTCTTAACTTTCTTGGTGCTATGTATAGTACCGGCGTTGCCAAGACGATTGGTGGCGATCTGGTTAAATCGGCTCAGATGGTAAATCAACACATTATTATTGCAGCTCTCATCGGTGCAATTGTTTGGAATTTGCTAACTTGGTGGAAAGGTATTCCTAGTAGCTCTTCTCATGCTTTAGTGGGTGGGGTAGTAGGTGCAGTTATAGTTTCTACAGGTTATGAGGCACTTAAAATTGAGGGTATTTTGAAGATTATTGCTGCTCTTATCTGTTCTCCAATTCTTGCCATGGCTTCAGGATATATTGTCATGACCATTTTGCTTTGGATATTTGGGAGAAAAGCACCTCAGCGTATCAACCCTAAGTTTAAGAAGGCGCAAATTTTGACAGCAGCTATGACAGCTTTTTCTCATGGATCGAATGATGCTCAAAAGGCCATGGGGATTATTACGTTGACATTGGTTAGCACAGGTTATTTAACCACCTTAGAAGTACCTACATGGGTTAAATTATCGGCAGCTACTGCTATGGGCTTAGGTACGGCTGCAGGTGGATGGCGAATTATTCGCACCATGGGAAGTAAGATATTTAAATTAGAACCAATTAGTGGCTTTGCTTCGGATTTAAATTCATCATTGGTCATTTTTGGGGCAACATTATTACATCTACCTGTAAGTACTACTCACGTAGTTTCAGGGTCTATTATGGGTGTAGGAAGTTCTAAACGCATTAATGCAGTACACTGGGGTGTAGCACGGCAAATGCTCATGGCCTGGGTATTAACCATTCCCTGTACGGCTTTGGTAAGTGCCTTGACTTATAAAGTAATGTCTATCTTCTTTTAAAAGGATATCTACAATAAAATACATACTGATTATTAGCAAATGGGCATTTCTGCTTATTTGCTTTTTTAATATATCATATTGACTAATACTGAGATGGAATTGAAATTCCACCTCGATCAAGTATTCTTATCTTTTGCAATGGAGAGCTAAGAGTAGCGAAGCTATTGAATCTTAATTTTCCTTATAGAACTAAAGTATTATTAATTTTATCGTTTTCTCATGAATTAGGGATAGTTGTGATAAAATAGAACTATATAGAAAGTATCCTTGAAGGTAGTGAAGCGCACATATAGTTGAGTTAGATGTAGGTTATCCGAACTGTTAATAGATAATAGTATAAACAGGAGGCAGATTGATGGAAAAGCAAATTACTCTATCTTTTTCAAATGGTGAAACAGGCCAGTACGATTCTGGAACAACCTTATTAGAAGTAAGCCAAGATATGCAGAAGTTTTATATTACTCCAATTGTAGCCGCCAGAGTAGATAATGAGATTAGAGATTTACAGTTTAGGATATTGACTAATTGTAAGGTTGAGTTTTTAGATTTACATACGGACTCTGGTATCAAGGTTTATCAACGTAGCTTAACCTTTGTAATGATTGCTGCTGTGCATGAATTGTTTCCTCAAGGAGAAGTAACAGTAGAACATTCTTTGAGTAAGGGCTTATATTGTGAGCTGCATATAGGTGAAAAGATTACGATGAACCATCTTGATACCTTGACAAGGCGTATGCAGAAAATTATAAAAGAAGATCGCTCAATAACCCTGAAAAGTATTCCTATAGCCGAAGCTGTAGAATTATTTAAAGCTACTGGGCAGGTTGAAAAAGTAAAACATTTACAACAATTAAAACGCAAAAATGTAAGAGTCTATTATTGTGGGAATGCTTTTGATTATTTGTATGGCACCATGACACCTAGTACAGGGCAATTGAAGATTTTTGAATTAAGGCAGCATGCTTCAGGATTTATTTTACGTTTTCCAGAAAAAGAAGCACCTGATAAATTACCTGAGTTTGTACCACAGCCTAAATTATCTGAAATATTTTTGGAGGCTGAACGTTGGGGAGGTATTTTAGAGTGCGGCTATGTAGCTACGTTAAACGAATATGTAGAAAATGGTAAGATAAATGATATAATGAGAGTTGCTGAGGCACTGCATGAGAAGAAAATAGCTCATATTGCCGATTTTGTAGCCCAGCATAAAGAATTGCGCGTTATTTTAGTGGCAGGTCCGTCTTCATCAGGTAAAACTACCTTTGCTCAACGTTTGACGGTTCAGTTAAAGGTGAATGGTATGCGCCCGCTCGCACTATCCTTAGATGATTATTTTGTTGATCGTGATAGAACTCCCAAAGATGAGAAGGGGGCTTATGATTTTGAAGCCATTGAAGCCATTGATTTAGAACTCTTTAATGAACATTTGTGCAGGATTTTAAATGGTGAGGCTGTTAGTGTGCCTTCTTTTAATTTTATCAATGGTCAAAGGGAATACCGGGGGAATATTATTCAAATTACCAACAATCAGCCGCTTATTATTGAGGGTATTCATGGACTAAACGAACGACTTACTGCTGCTGTTGCCAGAGAGCATAAAGTAAAAATTTATATTAGTGCTTTAACGCAATTGTCCATTGATAATCACAATAGAATACCCACAACAGATGGTAGGCTCATTCGTAGGATTGTTAGAGATAATCAATTTAGATCTCATGACGCTCTTACTACCCTAAATATGTGGCACTCAGTAAGAAGAGGCGAGGAACGAAATATTTTTCCTTTTCAAGAAGATGCGGACATTATGTTCAATTCCGCACTAATTTATGAATTAGGGGTTTTAAAAAAATATGCGGAACCATTATTGAAGGAAATTACAGCAGATCAGGCAGCTTATTCAGAGGCTACGCGACTGCTCAAATTTCTTACATACTTCCAAAGTATTGATGATTGTGAAATTCCTTTAAACTCTATTCTGCGAGAATTTATTGGTCAATCTTGTTTTCATGAATAAGGCTTAATAAGAAAGAACCCCTAACCTAGAAGGTTAGGGGTTCTGCTATATCTCTTAACGATTCTTTTCGAAGAATTTTAAAGCTACTTCAGGGAATAATGCATAGGATAGAACATCCTCAACAGATGCATTTGGATAGCCCTTTTCAGCAAGCTGTTTAGTAAGAAGATCCATTTGTGGTGCAATATCATCAGCAGGACGATAATCGATGATTTTTTCGTTGCCAATAATTTTTTCACGAACGGACTCATCAACTGGCATAGGAGTCTTACCATATTTACCACGAGCCAAGTCTTTGATTTCACGTGGTACCATTTTGTAACGCTCGCCGAGCATTACATTAAAGGTTGCCATGGAACCAATAATCTGGCTGGTAGGAGTAACCAGTGGAGGATAGCCAAGTTCTGCACGTACGCGAGGCATTTCTTCCAATAATTCTTGATATTTGTCTTCGATGCCTTGCTCTTTAAGCTGGTTGAACAAGTTGGACAACATGCCACCAGGAATTTGGAAATCAAGAACATTCGTATCAACATCAAAGTGAGTTTTAAGGTTAAAGTCAGCGCCGAGGCTCTTTTTAACATTGGCGAAATGAAGAACTGCGTCTTTAAGCTTGTGGCGATCAAGACCAGTGTCATATTCAGTGCCTTCTAAAGCAGCAATCATAGTTTCGGTACAAGGCTGAGAAGTACCAAGAGCGAATGGTGACAATGCACAGTCAACCACATCTACGCCAGCTTCGATGGCTTTCAAATAAGTCATTGAACCCATACCGCTTGTATAGTGAGTGTGAAGTTGAATAGGTACACCAACTTTTGGATCGGATTTCAATGCTTTGACTAAGTCATAAGCAATATAAGGTCTCAAGAGGCCGGACATATCTTTAATACAGATAGAATCTGCACCCCGTTCTACTAATTGGCGAGCCAGTGTGATATAGCTTTCCACTGTGTGGTAAGGGCTAATGGTGTACACGCATACGCCTTGTACATGAGCGCCAGATTCTTTTGCGGCTTTCATAGAGACTTCAAGATTGCGTACATCATTCAGTGCATCAAATACACGAATAACGCCAATGCCGTTTTCTACCATTTTTTTAACGAAAGTAGTTACAACATCATCAGCATAGTGGTTGTAACCAAGAATATTTTGTCCTCTAAGTAACATAGAGATAGGAGTCTTTTTTACATGTTTTTTCAAAACGCGTAGACGTTCCCAAGGATCTTCACCTAAGAAACGTAAGCAACTATCAAAAGTAGCGCCACCCCAAGCTTCTAATGCAAAATATCCCATGTCATCGAGTTGTTCTAAAACTGGTAGCATATCAGTGAGACGCATGCGAGTAGCAGCAAGTGATTGATGACCATCGCGTAATACGGTTTCCATAATTTTTACAGGTTTTCTAGACATATTATCCCCCTTTTTTTGGCTGTAATTGTAATAAATCTTCAAACGTAGAGAATATAATTGAAAGTAAGTGTATTGAAAAATTTATTACATTACTACTTAGTTAAATATGTAACAAGATTGATCAACTATAATTCTACATTATTTCACATGCTTTTGCTAGTCATTTATTTTTATTTTTATTTAAATTTTTTTAGTATATTGTATACAACAATGAATATTCAGGTAAAAGAAACTATGCTATGAAACAATCTAAAACGAAAGTTATACTAGTTACTCATGTACCAATTTTCGTGCTAATAATTCTGCCATAGGACTTTTACCAGATAAGCTAGGTACGCCGTTTTCGTGGCCTAGACGGGCCAAAATTGCATAAACTTGAGGGTTTTCTACAGGTGTGCTTGATATAGAAAGGCTTCCATAGTTCTGTACATTTTCTCGACCCTGTTCAGGAGGAATTAAACGGCCAGGCCCACCAACACAGCCACCTTTACAGGCCATGCCTTCAATAAAGTTTGCAGTCAGTTCACCATTTCGAATTTGTTCTAGTAGCTTTTGGCAGTCTGGGATACCGTCAACTTTGAGAGGATGAAGCTTTTGGGATTTATGAGGTATTAATTTTTCTAGGGTAGTCGCTACAGCAGCACTTACTCCTCCTGTATAAGCATAGACTCGTCCCCCCCAAGAAGCTACTGCCTTTTCGTTATCATCTTGGTCAGCAGGATTTATGTCAGTGGCTTCAAAAATAGTGGCTAATTCTTGAAAGGTAAGTACATAGTCAATGGCTCCTTTTAAGTCAGGAAGCATGGCTTCTGATTTTTTTGCAATACAAGGGCCAATAAAGACCACCTTAGCATCAGGTTCAAACTGTTTAATCACCCTGGCTGATGCTACCATTGGAGATACAGAGGGGGAAATGTGTTCCATAAGGTCAGGAAATTTATTTTCAATTAATTTGATCCATACGGGGCAGCAACAACTAGTAAACATAAAATCCTGATCCGTTTTTACATGTTCATCAAATTCAAATGCTTCTTTCATGGTAATTAAATCTGCATACAATGCAGTTTCTAACACGTCGGTAAAACCCATTTTTAAAAGAGCAGAACGTAATTTTCCAGGGGTAACATCAGGGCCAAACTGTCCTACAAAAGCAGGGGCTATGGAAACATATACAGGATGGCTATGTTGTTTTAAGAGTTTAATAAGAGGAACAAATTGGGATTTTTCTGCTAGGGCGCCAAAAGAACATGCCTCAACGCAGTGGCCTTCACCTAGACATTTTTCTTGGTCAATATATACTCTATCAAAGTCATCACGGGTAATGGCACGTAACGGACAGACTGTTTCACAATTACGTTCTTCTGTGGGACAGGATTGGCACGCATCTGGATTAGCAACGATAACAGATTCACTGCTCATGCCCATAAGAGCTTCTTCATCATAATCATTCAGGACATTATCATTATTATGGGGATCTAATCCCATCGCTAGACGAATTTGGTTGGCCACTTGGCGACGCGTCTTCTTATCTTTAAACTCTTCTGATACCATTGTACAAATTTCTTCTCGACGCTCAAATAAGGTGCCTTCCCAAGCAGCCTTGGCTACATGATATAAGATGCGAGGTTTAATGTTTAAATTAGTATGATCCATATGTACGCCTCCTAAAATTTATCTTACACATTATATTAGTCATTTATGTGATAATTCCTATTGTAGTTCGATAAAAAATTTGTTATTCTAAGGGCTGGTCTAATAAATGATTGTAAGAAGGAGTAATAGTTGTGATAGATGGACAAGACAATCTTAAGAAAAACTTAGGATTAATAGCAACAATGGCTTTGGTAATTGGTATGGTTATTGGTTCAGGAATTTTTATGAAGCCTGGCAATGTAATTTTAGCAGCTGGTGATTCTACAATGGCCCTTATGGCCTGGATCTTAGGGGGGCTTATTACCCTAGCTGCTGGTTTGACAGTTTCTGAATTAGGAGTGCAAATTCCTAAAACGGGAGGATTGTATACGTATTTAAATGAAGTGTACGGTAAATTGTGGGCGTATCTGTATGGTTGGATGCAGACTATAATTTATGGACCTGCGACCATTGGGGCTCTTGGATTATATTTTTCATCTTTAATGTTGCCGTTTTTTGGGATTAGTGAAGGCTTTAAGTTACCCATTGCAGTGGGAGTCGTATTTTTTATGACAGGTATCAATTGTTTGGGTACTAAATATGGTGGTTTTATTCAAACCGTTGCAACGATTGGAAAATTAATTCCAATTGCTCTGATTGTAATATTTGGTTTGTGGAAAGGCAATGGACAAATTCTGGGTATGACTAGCGGTGTTAGCCCTGCTCTTGGTATGGGAGCTGCGATTTTAGCGACTTTATGGGCATATGATGGTTGGATTGGTGTAAGCTTTGTGGCTGGAGAAATGAAAAATCCTGCGAAACAATTGCCAAAAGCCATTATTCTAGGGTTAGGAATTGTTATAGCTGCGTATCTTACGATTAATATGGCAATTATGCATGTGCTGCCTGCGTCGGAAATAGCTGCCTTAGGTAAAATGTCAGCGAGTACTACTGCTGGTTTGTTATTTGGTGAGATGGGCGGTAAATTAATCAGCATAGGTATTTTAGTGTCTATTTTTGGTGCCCTCAATGGTTATATTCTTACCAATGGGCGTGTTCCTTATGCCATGGCATTAAATAAACAATTGCCAGCATCTTCTATATTATCGAAGGTCCCACATTCAGTTGGAACACCAGTAAATGCCATGTTGTTAGAAGCTTTCTTAGCAACAGCCTTGATGATCTTTTGGGATCCTGATAGCCTTACTGATATTGCTATGTTTGTGATGTGGACTTTTTATGTATCAGCATTTATCGCCGTATTTATATTGCGTAAGCGTTACCCAAATGCTAAAAGGTCTTATAGTGTGCCAGGTTATCCTGTTGTACCTATGATTGCGATCTTAGGAGCTCTGTATATTATTAGTAGTATGTTTATGAACAAGCCAATGGATGCCATGCTGGCAATTAGCATTACCTTAGTCGGATTACCTGTATATTGGCTTATTAAATAGAAAATTACACCAGTGAATAAAAAATAGCAGTAGGGTACATTTTATACCCTGCTGCTATTTTTTATATCAATTCGTAATAAACCTATTACAATTTAAGAAATGATAATAGTCGTTATTACACGGTTTCGACCCTGACTTTTGGCTTGATAGAGTGCCTTGTCAGCAAGCTCAATAATTTTATCGGTACTAGGTAAGGTTGTAGATACTGTAGGATCATAAGTGGAAATTCCTAAACTAGCGGTGATTTTTGCCGTAGAGGTACCAATATCATCAGGGAAATTTTCACTTTCTATGACTTGACGTAACTTTTCGCCAATAGATGTGGCTTCATTGCAACTGCATTCAGGTAAAATAATGCTAAATTCTTCACCACCGTAGCGAGCTGGTAAATCTATATTCCGCACATTATGTTGCAAAATTTGACCGACTTTACTTAATAGTTTGTCACCTGTTGGATGTCCATAGGAGTCATTATAACGTTTAAACTTATCAAGGTCTAGCATAATTAAGCTCAGAGGACGTTTTAAGGAGGCTGCTCGCTTCAACTCGATTGTTAAGAACATATCAAAATTTCGGCGGTTGGCTAAACCTGTGAGGCTATCAGAAAGAGCCATAGATTTTATATGATTATATAAATGGGCTTTCTCCAGTCCAAGGGCAATTTGTTGTGACATTAAAAAAGCAAAGGAAATACGATTTAGACGTTCAGGAGCAATGAAATATTGCCAGCCCAGGAGTATTAGCCCTAAAAGATTTTCTTCTACGGCGATTGGCAAGACCATCATGTGCCTAGATGCATTTTGATCATAAAGTTCCGCGAAGGGAGTAAAGGTATTTGCTGTTGTAATGCTAGGTTTGAGGGTCTCAATTAGAGATGCTAACGCGGGATAAGAATCTATATTTATTTTTAGCATTTTATAATTAAAATTTATGGAAGAAATAATGGTAAAATTTTTTTTGTCAGAATCAATAAGCATACCAATAGCTACGTCTGCATTGAGTGCTTTCGTTACATGAGAAGTACATTGCTCTATGATAGTATTGGTATCGATGGTTGTCGAAGTAGTATGGGCAATCTCCGATAAAAATTTTTCTTCTTCAAGATGTAGCTTAGTCCTCTCGAAAAGCATAGCACTGGCAATTGCTGTACCCGCATGACGGCCAAGGGCTGTTAAGAATCTAAGGTCGCTTTCATCGAAAGCACCAAGATCTGAAGAATAGGCTTCAATAATCCCAATAACTTGACCATCATGAATTAAAGGAGCACAAATCATAGATTGGATGCTGGAAAAGATAAGCTGAGGTTTTGGTATATCTGGATGTTGTGATAAATCATTGATGGAGAGGGCTGTATTTTGGGTAATTACTTCTCCACGCAAAGAATGATTTAACGGAATAACAGTAGGTGGCGTATTAATTCCATAAGTGGCAACCACCTGGAGATGGGTTTGATTGGTGCATAATAGACCAATTAGGCTTTGTCTAGAATGCATTAAATCAGTAACCATATCGGCTATGGCATCAAGAGTATCTTTTACATTAAGTTGAGAGGAGATAATCGTACCGATTTTAGATAAAGTATCTTCCAGTAAATTACGCTGTTGCTCTGATTTTTTATATAACTGTGCATTATTAACGGCTAATTGCTCGAGCTGTTCTTTGAATTTAAGCAGCTGTTCGTAAGGATATTTGATAACAAATTTAAACACAGCTCGCAGAATAAAATAATATGCAAAACATTTGCAAAGGTCGGCTAGAATATTATTTTGGATGGGGAAGTCAGCAAGATAGGCTATATTGGAGATGATATTGAAAAGTAAAGCTGTTTGTATAAAATTTCCCGTTATATATTGAGAAAAGTTGCGGCGTAGAATAATAAGAGTAATACTATGAATACTAATAGTTATCAATAAGCTAGAAATAAACAATGGGTGATTATGATTGTCAATATGAAGAAAGTAAGGTACAGTGTCAAATTTATCAAAAGTGAAACTGAAATTAGTAAGTAATCCTGTGAGTAGACCAATCATCATTAAGGTAGCAGTGTAAATTAAAATTGCGTCAGTAAACTGGGGTGCTTTTAGTGTAAGACTTATGGCATATAATAAGGCACAAGCCCACACGATACGAGCGATCATCCAGTAAATCAACCAACTATTGTCAACTGGAATATCAGCTGAATAAGAGTGCAGTTGCAATAAATCTAGGATGCTGGCGCATAATATAAAGAAACTGATTGTTTTTCCTTTAAAATAATCATGATTTGCTGTGCTTTTACTGATACCATGCCAAGTAATAAAGGAAATAATAATTCCGATTACAATTGTAAAGATTTCGAGTATATTATGAGCTAAGACCAGCATTTTTGTCACCTCTTACGTAAAGTGATTTTGTTTATCATATGCTGATAGTATTTAAAAGTTTACACGCTTCTTGCTAGTGTAGCCCTTCAAAGGATAATTCTATAAAAGGTAGTGGTATTATAATGGATAAACTTTGCCCTATTTGCAATGGCTTACAAATGATCACAGAGCAGTGTCCAATTTGCGGCGATATATTGCTAGATGGGGGTTCACTACAAAATTTTGTAGGTCCTTATAGTCCCTATATGGAAAGTGATATAGAAAATCAATGTATTCATTTAGTGTATTGTGCAGAATGTGGCTATGATGTAAGAGTTGGTTTGCAATTGGTTATTATATAATAACCAAATTTTTTTAGAGTTAAAAACTGTCTAAGACGGATAAAAAATAAGCAGGGTAGGATACTATTAAAGTAAATAAATTTGTTAAATGTAAGTTTTACGATCTTTTGCAGAAAGGCTACAGCAAGGTACGTGATAAAAAAAGGAGTGGATTATTTTATGGCAAATCCGATAGTAAAGTGCACTGTTGATCAATGTACCCATTATTTGATTGGCGATCAATGTATGGCAGCCAAAGTAAGTATTTATAATGAAGAAGCAAGTGGCTCATCAGAAAAATCAAAAGACACCCAATGTAAATCGTTTCATCATCGGAAGACTATGGGAGATATAATGGGAGCATTGCATAATGCGAATATTGGTGGAACCATATCAGCAGCATTCATGGACGGTACCCAAATAACGCCTGTTGTAGAATGCTTTGTGAACAACTGTACTCACTGGCAAGGAGACAATATTTGTAATGCAGAATCCATTGATGTTTTTGGGGCAAATGCTGCCAAGACAGATGATACGGATTGCAAAACATTTGAAAAAAAAGATTAATAGAAAAATGCCGAAGGCTTGTATCAGCCTTCGGCATTCATTCCTAAAGATTAGTGCTTATGATCGCAACCACAAGAACAATCGTGGGAGTGGGTAGCCGTTTTTTGAGCATCGTAGTGTGCTTTTACCTGGCCCTTGATATTATCAATATACAGACGTCGTAGCTTAGCCTGCTCCACTCTTTCTTCTTCTGTCAATGTTCCTGCCTTTTGTTTTCTTCCTAACTCGTTAATTCTAGCAATAATTTCTGGTGTAATCATAATAATGAAGACCTCACTTCCTATTTATGCTATTATCTATATAAGATAATATTAGCATTTTACAAAGATTTTATATATATATTTGCCTTTTGTAAAGTGTAAAAAACGTAAAGGATGAAGATTTATGTATGATTTAATTATTATTGGTGGTGGGCCAGCTGGCCTGACAGCAGCCGTATATGCAGCACGCAAAAAAATGAATACGTTATTAGTGACAAAAGAATTTGGCGGACAACTTATGTGGACAAAAGAAATTGAAAATTATATGGGCTACCAATTTATTAGTGGTCCAGAACTAATGAGTAAATTTGAAGAACAAGTGAAACGTTTTGCCGTTGTCACTAAATACGAAGAAGTGAATGGTTTTGTAGTGAATGAAGATGGTACTTTCTTAATAAAAACAGAGAGCGATGAATATAAAAGTAAAACCGTAATTGTGGCTACAGGCAAACGTCCGCGGCGCCTAGATGTACCTGGCGAAATTGAGTTTACTGGACGAGGAGTTAGTTATTGCGCCACCTGTGATGGCCCATTATTTGCTGATAAAGTAGTGGCTGTCGTGGGAGGCGGTAATTCGGCTGTTCAAGCGGCTCTAGAACTTAGCAATATTGCCCAAACCGTATATTTAGTTGTAAGAGGAGATCATTATATTGCTGATCCTATTATCCTAGATAAAATGAAGGTTGCCACCAATATAGTAGAACTGAAAGGTCATGAATCGGAAGGAATTTTTGGAGATGAGGTAGTAGAAAAAATCATAGTTCGTAACATTACTACAGGAGAAACTCAAGACCTAGCAGTAGGTGGGGTTTTTGTCGAAGTTGGTTTAGAACCGAATTCTGAATTCGTAGAAGATATCATCATGATGAATAAGAGAAGGGAAGTGGTTGTCGACTGTCGTTCTAAAACTAATATTCCTGGGGTGTATGCTGCGGGAGATATTACGGATGGCCCTGATAAGCAAATTGTAATTGCCGCAGGTGATGGTGCAAAGTCAGCTCTTATGGCTTATGATTATTTATTACATAAGCAATAAGTAAGTTATATACAAGGTAACAATATAATTAAATACATGATTTTAGGTAGGGGAGAAATCCTTCTACCTTTTTTTATTTTTGTGAATAATTATGACTTTATGTCAGTTGCAAGGGTGTTTAAAAAATGGATGTTAATTATCTGATTAAAAAAATAATTAGCCCTCTCTTATTAAATGTATTGCATTCAATAAGAGAGGGCTTGGCACACCTATAAATTTTTCTTTATTTCACTAATTAAATCTATATATTCTTGATCACTAAGCAATACTTTCTTGTCAGGCATCATATCAAATGTACTCCCCCATGAAGGCCCTCCTTCATACTTAGGAACCAAATGAAAATGCAGATGAAGCAGTTTGTCAGAATAGGCACCATAGTTTATCCGATCTGCTTGAAATGCTTTATGTATCGCATTTGCTGCTTTTTTTAAGTCTTGTGTAAAAAGCCCAAGTTCTTGATCCTGTAGCTCAAACAATTCACCTTTATGCCCTTTAAAAGATAATAAACATCTACCACGATATGTTTGCTCTTTAAATAAATATAATGTTGAAATATCCAATTCGCATATTTCAATCATCAAATCTTGCAACCTTTGATCTTTAGAACAATGAAAACAACTACTTTCCGTACTCATAATAAACTCCCCTTTGCTGTCAGTAATAGGATTAATCGTTTGATTTTCATCCAAACAACACTCCCTCTTTTTTTTGAGTATTTACGTTGTAACTTGTTGAGTACATTGTACTACATTGATCAACTAATACACAAGAATTATTTATAATATTGTATTTTTGAAAGTTATATCTATATAATCAGTTCGATGTTGGTAATGTTTTGATTAAGTCATTGAATGATGTTGATCATCTCCCAAAGTAGAAAATTTTGAAAAATAAACTAAAACTCAAACCTGCTTGATGTATGAATTAATAAAACAGCTAGGTAATTCAATTACAGGTTCATACTTTCAATGCGATGATCACGATGTAGTCTGTCCATACATGGCCGTACTTTACATGTATCTTATAATTCACTGTGAACGAGCTAGGAATTTGATGGGGAAAGTCATATGTAGTAATAGATCATCTGATAATAATCAAATTATTAAGCATGTGGAAGCCGTTTTGTATGATTATCCAATGTTGAAAGTTAATTCAGAGCAGATTCACTCTCATGATAGGGAAAATGTCGTTGAATTAAGGAATGCGGTGGGAAGTTATAATTCGGTGGTTGCTCGGCGTAGTGATTATATTTTATATATTAATCTAATAGAGGATACTATGACCATTTTAAGTCCTTTGCAGCGATCTTTTGTTCAACAAAGATATTTTAGAAGAACTCCATTTAAAATTATAGCTGAAGAACTAGCAGTGACAGAACGCCACTTATATCGCATCCGTCAAGAAGTCACTCGGATATTTGTAGTGTCTTTTGGTTGGCTCTGAATTATTAAGTTTAGGAAAATGTCGATAGTAGTACAACAATTTTATATATTACTACCTATCTAAATCCAGGCCAAGATGTACGGATAAAGAATGAGAGGTGATGCTGTTTTTTCATGATAAGGAATAGATTGTTGCTTTTTCTAGTTTGTGTACTCTCAGGTAACCTGCAATATTCATCTCAATTATAGTGCAACACAAGGAATTATTAATACTATAGAAATATATTCAAAGGGATGTGGTAGTATCGACTACACACAAAAACAAATAAGGTACACAATTGAGCGATATCAAGAACTTCGAAGTCTTGTGGAAGTTGTATCTTCCAGTTTGGAAGAAGTGGGAACCAATGAAATTATTAAGTGTAGGGTATTTGAACATATTTTATGTATAGTAGTGGACTTGGATACTTCTATTGAAATTCTTACTCCACGTCAGCAGGAGGTAGTCACATTGGTTAAGGCTGGTTATTCAAATGAGATCATTAGTCATAAACTTAATATTAGTGTAGCAACAATAAAATTTCATTTAAATGCAGCAATTCTACGCATGACTACCTATCTAAATTTTGGCTAACATGTACGGATAAAGAATGAAGGGGTGAAATTAAGTTATGGCATATTACACTGTTCAAATGCTTGAAAATATTTATCTTGACAAATATCCGGAGCTAACTGCAGATGCAATACGTGAAAAAGCGAAAAGGTTGCACACATTATTAAATACACTGGACATAAACTGGAGACGCAGCAACTGTCGATTTTATCGTAATGTAGTATTGTATGGTTGATTAGATAAAAATAAAATTTTCGATCTAAAAACCTATCTAAAATCGAATAAAGTTGTACGGATAAGAAATAGGAGGGAGTGAAGATATTACAATTTTTCGAAAAGCATTGAGATGATTTAGATAAATGAAATGAAATTAATTTTGAAAATAACAGAGCTGAAAATGAGTGTTTATGTTTTGAAAGGTCCCCTTTTTTCGGCACACTTTGTGTGTGGTTTTATAAAGAAAATATAAAAAAGAGAGGAGAGTGATGTATGAGTCAGTTGCAAAATCTTATGAATACAATTTATTTTCAGTTGGAAACTTTAAAATTAACGTATACCAGTTTAAATGTATCCTATGGTTTCCCCGCAGATCCTCCAACTGGACTTGCAGTGGCCCTTGAACACGATAAAACGAAAGTGGACGAACAACATGAACTAGCGGGCTATAGAAAACGCCCGAGAGTATTCTTTGCTGATGTCTATGCTACAACACCAGAAGAACGCAATGATCTATGCGAAGCCATCAAAGATATGTTCGAAAACAAAACTTTCCCAGTCCTTGATTCATTACGCCGGGATACTGGTGTAATGATGATCGGTGACGGGGTACGAGTTGAGGTGGATTTAACCCAGCGCTATAAGGCGCGAGCCAAAATATATGTTTATACTTTAGTGTAATTAAAAAGGAGAGATGATTAATGCCAACACCAGCTTTTATTTCAGCGTTAAAATCAGACCGTTGTATTCACTACTTAAATAATTCCTTACTCAATAGAGCACAATCAATTGATATTAGTGCCAATGTTCCTAGTGAGGTAATTGATGAACTAGGAAACTCCAGCCATACGGGGATCGTTAGTGCACCTGCCGAGGTTGCCTTCAATGTTTCCGTTTTCGACACAGGTGTTGACCTCTGCAAAAACCTTACCGGCAAGAGTGCAGCCACGGCCTTTACCCTGAGTGATTTCGCCAATGCTCAGGTTGACTATGTTGGCGTGGTTCGTGACAATGTGGGGAACTTTTTCCGCTCCGTGTATGTAAAAAATGCATGCATCAACAGTCTTAATTATAGCTATGACATTGCCGGTAATGCTGTAGAGTCATATGGACTATTGGGGGATAACCTAACAGTATTTGACGGCTATGTTCTCACAAAAACCTATACCATTGTGGTCGCAGATGTGACCAATAAATCTTTCACAGTACCAACGACTGGTACAGAAGCTCCGATTCAGACTAAACAAAATAGCTACTTTGCAAATTCCTATCTTTTACGAGTAACCAAGTCCGAGGGCTCAATTTCAACAAATTTGACAGAAGTAGCTGATTATACCTATGATCCTGCGACCAAACGCATTACCACTAGTGGCTTGGCAGTAGGACAGACCTTTACTATCGTGTTTTATTCTGCTCAAATCGGGGCTGCGTTATCGCCTACATACAGTACGTCTTTGCCTTCAGCAGTCAGGGGAGAATTTACTCCTGTAAGTATTGGCCTAAGTTCCAAAACCTTGATCCCACGCTTGCAGTCTGCAAAAATTAGCATTAACTTAGGGCAAAAGCGAGTGCCACAACTGGGAAGCAGCCAAGTACTGTTTGCACCTGGCGGAGTTCCTACTGTTTCAGGCAGCTTTAGCACTCTGATGGGTGATCTTGCTTTGCGTAAATTGCTTACTTACGGGAGCGCTAGCAGTGCTGAAACCCAATTCGGTATTGAGCAAATGCCAGCCTATGGCGCCCAAAATAATCTGGGGATTGAGGCAGTAATAAAATCACCAGTGACGAATGATGTCCTTAAACGAATTGTAGTACCTGATATTGCTGTTACTGCAGGCGGTATGCCAACCACTGTAAATGGAACCCTCGCAGAATCCTTTACTTGGACAGGCAAGACAGGTGCACTTACAATAGCTAATGTTTAAGCAGTAGAGGGGGACTTCCCCCTCTAAACTATCTTAAATTTGAAGGAGAATGTTGATGAATAAGGAAGAATTGCTTTCCCGTACAAATGCGAAACTTCAGCATCTGTTAGAGACCTCTTTAGACTTCGCAATGCTCATCACTGAAGGTGAAGAACAGAAATTTGAAACCTATCGCAAAGTTATGCTGAACAAATATAACGCATTAAAAAAAGCAAATATTGCTGATTTTAATATAGGGGAGGCAGGAAATGACTAAGACGATATTTTATAATCGAGAGAAAAAAATAGGGATACAGTCCGATAATATAACGCAGGAGTTTATTTTGATTGCCCTTTCGGCTAAAGACAAGGAAATGATGATTGCAGAGGCGCAGAAAAATCACGCCAATACTGTTAAGCTGCTTGCCGAAGCAGCAGATTCTATAAGAAAAGTCTATCTCTTACAAGATATTGAAATATTAGCTGAAGTTATGCTAGCAGCAGAGCGGGAGAAATTTGTGGACAAGGCTACTTTAACATTAGCCGAAGATGAAATGGATTTTCAAGAAAAAATGGAGACCAAAGTTGAAATCATGATGAATGCTAGGCGTAGTGAACTAATTAAGGTAAATAAGGAAAAACTGGCTGATAAATTAGTAAGTTTGGAAATGGAAAGACAAGTTCAGAATGCGTGGTATTGTGCAGTTTTAGAAGCTACACTGGTGAGGACATTACATGATGAACAGCGGCAGCGAGTTTTTTCCTCGATTGATGAAATGAAAGACTCTATCGCCCCCGAAGTACTGGAAGTACTCTATGAAGCACTGGTGGGATTCATAGCAGAGTGCGGTAATGCCCAGGTTTTTCTCAAACCCCATACTTCCAAAGGCTAGACAACTATGCTAGGAGGTATGGGGTAACATTAACGGTAGCGATGGAGGAAGACGACTTTCTGGTGGAGACTGCTAAATGGGCTAGACATTATGAGAAAGCCCATGAAATCATTGGGCAAATCATATTAGCACAGGTAGCAGATGCTCCGCCTCAAGAAGTAATTGACGATCCTCAGGCCTTTAGAAACTGGGTGGAACAGTGTAAAAAGGTTTATGAATCTCGGGACAAATATTAGATTTATCCACGGGATAAAAGGTAAATTTTAGGGTGATGTAGTACATATACAATAAGGCTTCAGGAAATACAAGGGATAGCATTCTACGCGAAGCGGCAGGGGAGAGATTTGCTTGAAGAAGTGGTATTTATGTAAATATGATATCTGTGTAACGATACTGGTGACGATATTGGCTTTTCTGATTGGTACTCATCACAATAAATTAATACCAGATTCAATAGATAAGATGATAACTCAATTAGACTGGTGGGTTCTGATTCTTCTTTTTGAATGGGGATTTCTTACCGCTATGATTCTTATACTGGTTGAGTCACTGCTTATTCATTTGGAACACTATTGGGCGTGGGTTGTAATTGCAGTATTTTGTACGACAGGCGCAAGATTTATAGGCCAGATCATGTTTTCTTCTACAGGGGTTGTAATGGCATATGAAACTTCCTGGATGACTATTGTAAATGGTGCAGTCTATTTTTTGTTTGTACTGCCTTTAGCAATATTGGTTTTTTATATTAGAAAAAAGTGAAATATAAATTCATTGGCCGTGGATTGTTGTTGCAGTACTTAGTAGGAGGGATACAAGTATTGTAGGTCGACAAATAGGTAAATCATTATTCGATTGTCCATTCGTTATGCAGGTAACGGCATTTGTCTTTCCTACAAGGATAAAATTCAGGAGGAATAGAGTTATGGAATACGGTAGATATAGGATTACAGTATATATTGCAGATAAAAAAGCACCTACCATAGATGAAAACGGAAAGGTGGATACGTCTGGATTTGGACATTTGTGGCTTAGTCTAGACGATAATGAGAAAGAACTTATCCAACCCTATGGTTTTCATCCATCTGATGACGGCTGGCCAGTTACTCGTATCGGTAAGGTTAAAATTAATGATAATGATACTTATATGGTGTCATCTCAACAAATTTATAAAAAAACTTTTCCAATTACTAAGAGCGAATATGAAAGGCTCTTAAATGTCTGTGAGGAAGCGAAGAATACTAATACATTTGGTCGGTATGTAGGGTCATCAAATTCGTGTATTGATTTTGTTTGGGAAGTCTTATCCGATGTTGGTATTGGTAAGTCTTTGTTATTTAACGACGAAACTTTGAAGGTTAACCCTAAGAGGGAAGGACATATTTGGCCTTCAGATAATAAATATTTGATAGACGCAGCGTGGAATTTCCATATGCGGTATGTTGTTCCTAGTCAAGTTTCTGGGGTGACTGAAGATCATGTATCTTTTCAAAGTGGCGTTGTAAATAGCATTATAGCTGACAATTTTATTGGAGAAAAATTGGTAAATACTAATTCGGAAAATATGAAATCAGATGAAATAGCTACAGTATCAACCTTTAATACATTTATCTTCAACTCTAATCTTTTAATCAATCAATCAGGAATGAGAGGGTTCCCTACCCTTGATTCGCATTACTTTCAATTACCGGATCAACAATTGCGGGAGATGGAGAACATAGCATATTTAGACCAGCAGCAGGTTGCTGTTGATAATGGTAGCTATTCCGATAATATCATAATGAAGATTGGTGATCAGTCTTATAGGACTGCACCATACATGGGCGATATTGCATAAAAAGAAAAGGAGGTGTTTTTATGTCACAAAAAAATCCAAGTCTAAATGAATTGACGACATTGGTTGAGGGCATTGTAGCGCAAGTGCTAAACAAGTCCTTTGGTGGACAAATGGCTACTTGGGCTGCTAATAATCCTCGAACATCCTTGTATTTATCACGAGAAACTGGCGACAGGAACCGAGTAAGTGGTGCTGATCAAGTGTTTGGGGCAATGAGTCAGATTGCTTCAACAATTAAGTTAATAGATAAGTTTAAGCCGGTGTCTAAAGATCTTGGTAAATTTGGAAAAACTCTAGGTGGCTTAGCAGGTATTTATGGCGCTTATCAATCAGGTGATGCATTAAGTGGTGCAATGTCAGGTTTCGCATCATTTGGGCCATGGGGTGCAGCAGCAGGATTATTAGCTGGGCTATTATCTAAAGGAATTGACCGCTGGCAACGGCCAAAATTCAAAGATTCCAAAGAGGCTTTTGACAAACTATTTACAATGGATCGGGGAGAACGTAATGATTATTACTTACCCGATTCTTTTTATTTCCGTGCAGGAGGAAATGTTCCCCGTAATATAGTAGTCAAAATCAATGACAAAAAGTTTGATGATCACATTAGTGAATCTCTTACAAATAATTATGCGGCACAGCTGCAGCGAGGCTTGGTTTTCTAAATGGAAATCAGGCTTTTTTTATTTGGAAATATATGGGTAGGTGAGAAAGATGGGATCGGGATGGGATTTGGGATGGTTGTTTGGTAAATGGGAAGATCGGGTTCAAGGTGCAGCTGAGCCTTACCTAGCAAATAATTTACCAGAGAATAATGATGTAGTTGATACTTATCCGATAAAAAATGCTGCAACGATGAATGCTTTGCAGCAATTGGAAATTGGTACGGAACAAAAAATAGAAGTACAGGAAATAGAGAGACAGAATTCAATTAATAAGATAAACAATTTAATGAATATGGCACTCAATGATTCTAAAAGAGTAATTGATGGAGACCAATATAATGCACTTTTTAAGGCATTTAGGGCAAATATGCCTGATGCTGAAGCTACAAAAAGTTTTATAGCAGCAAATTATGTTATGCAAGATGACTATAATTCTTGGTATATGAACTCAGGTTATTTTAAACAGGATTCTTATAAGGAAACTATAGTTGTTAACGCTAGTACAGAAGTAGCTAGTGACGGCAACCTTATTGTTACTACTCATAGGACGGATAATTCTGCACCAACATTATCATCGACGATGCAGAACTTTGGTAGTGGGTTATATGATGCTGGTGAAAATGCAGTATCTAGCATTTGGAATATGGGTAAACACCCAATTGAAACTGCGAAAAATCTAGGTAATGCTTTATTGCATCCAATAGATACAGGCGAAGCAATTTGGAAAGGAGTATCAACGTCCTTTGAAGAAGATGTAATAAATGGGGATGCTAATACAAGGGCACACTTTGCAGGAAGAGCTATAGGTGAAGTCGGAGTAGGTATTCTAGGTACAAAAGGGTTAGATAAGGCTGTTAAGGTAATTAGAGGTGGAGAAGCCGTAGCAGAAACAGCAAATATCGTTAAAGGGGCTAGTAAAGATGGAAATGTGTATCATGCAGTTGGAACTCCAAGTCAAGCACAAAGCGTATTGAATGGTATTGATCCTAGATTTTTTAATCCGAACAGTAGATTTGGCGGGGGATTTTATATTACCTCAGACGGTAATACAGCAATAGCCGAATTAACTGCACACAATATGGAAGCTAGTTATGCCCTTAGGTACAATATGAATTTGTCAAATCAAAAGGTTCTTGATTTGACAAATCCTTCTATAGCGAAGCAATGGGGTTATACTACAAATTTGTCAACGGAGGCTTGTCAAGCAATTGCGATAAATGCTAGGTCACAGGGATATGATGTGATTACCTTTTCATCATATCGAGGATCGGGAACAAATTACGCGATATATGATAAATTTAATGAAATTTTAAGTCCGCAAATGGTAACTCCAACGAAATAAAGGAGACGATAGTCAATGAGATTAGAACATGAAGTGTCGGTAGAATTATCAGAGGGTATATGCGAAAATTGTGGAAACAAACGGGAAGTTTATAATTTATCAGGATTTCTTTATGGAATTAGATTGTTGCTAACGAAAGATGGTAAGTATTATGCGTATTTAAATTGTTTTGAGGATGCAGCATTTAATGAAGTTGATTTATTAATGATAAATATTATTGGAAACAAAACCATGACTCAAGAGCAAAGAAGTGACTGTTTTAACAAAATATTTGGAATTGCGTGTGATAGTGTTAAGGGCTCGAAGATTGATGCATCCAGACTTAAAGTAGCTTGCTTAATATGCGGATCAGAGCAGGTTGAGCTAAAAGAGACTTTTCCTCCTACTATAAAAAAAGTTCAAATACCGATTGTTACACATGAATCTTGGAATCAAATGGATAAAGAGGAAAAACATCTTAGTATTCGAGATGCATTAAACCAAAAGTGTAATATCCTACAATAGTATTTCAAATTTTATTAAATAAAAATAGGTTATTCAAACTAAAGCCTTGGTTAAATAACCAAGCTTTTTAATTTTACCGGAGGTGAAAGGATATAATGGTTAAATGGAAAATCCGTAAAGTAGGGGCAGAGAACCAAAGCTATTTGACACTAAATGTAAATCCTTCAAACTATGGCCGTAAACAAGAGGTAGATGTTCAATACGAGCAGTTGATTGATGGCAGTCAGTGCCGAGTGGTATCACCGATTACTTTTAAAAAGGAAGATATACAGCTAATTTGGGCTAATGTGAATCAAGCACAGCTTGATATGCTCACAGGCTATATCAACCAAAAAGTGGAAATTCTAGACCACCTGCTAGCTACATTTAAAGCCTATGTGGATGGCGTAGAAAAACAGTATTTAATATCAGGGACGTTAGAACAACGCTATGCCGTAAATATTAAATTGCGGGAGGTATAATAGATGGCAATGCTTACACAAGCTGGTCGACAGGTCTTAGCAGGTCAGAATTTTGTATCCCATACAAGAATCTACGTGGATGATGTGCTTCAAGTCGATACCTCATCAGGGGTTGTTGGTGCACCTGTTGTTAGCTATCAGATCAATCGCAGCCGCAAATTAGGAGCGGCAAAACTGAGTTTAAACGTCGCTAATCCTGGCGGCGTTTATTCATTTAAAAGGCAGGATCAGCCAATCTTCGGTTACGGCAATAAGATAAAACTGCAAGAAGGAATTCTTGTTGGCCGGACTATGGAATGGTTTACAGCCATACAGGGATCGTTAGTGCACCTGTTGAGATGCCTTCAATGTTTCCGTATTTGACACAGGTGTTGACCTCTGCAAAAACCTTACTGGCAAGAGTGCAGCCACGGCCTTTGCCCTGAGTGATTTTGCCAATGCTCAGGTTGACTATGTTGGTGTGGTTCGTGACAATGTGGGGAACGTTTTCCGTTCCGTGTATGTAAGAAATGCATGTATCAATAGTCTTAATTACAGTTATGACATTGCAGGTAATGCTGTAGAGTCATATGGACTACTCGGCGATAACCTAACCGTATTTGATGGTTATGTCCTCACAAAAACCTATACCATTGTAGCCGCAGATGTGACCAATAAATCTTTCGCAGTACCAACGACTGGTACAGAAGCTCCGATTCAGACGAAGCAAAATAGCTACTTTGCTAATTCTTATCTCTTGCGTGTAACCAAGTCCGAGGGTTCAATTTCAACAGATTTGACGGAAGTAGCTGATTATGCCTATGATCCTGCAACCAAACGCATTACCATTAGTGGCTTGGCAGTAGGACAGACCTTTACTATCGTGTTTTATTCTGCTCAAATCGGGGCTGCGTTATCGCCTACATACAGTACGTCTTTGCCTTCAGCAGTCAGGGGAGAATTTACTCCTGTAAGTATTGGCCTAAGTTCCAAAACCTTGATCCCACGCTTGCAGTCTGCAAAAATTAGCATTAACTTAGGGCAAAAGCGAGTGCCACAACTGGGAAGCAGCCAAGTACTGTTTGCACCTGGCGGAGTTCCTACTGTTTCAGGCAGCTTTAGCACTCTGATGGGTGATCTTGCTTTGCGTAAATTGCTTACTTACGGGAGCGCTAGCAGTGCTGAAACCCAATTCGGTATTGAGCAAATGCCAGCCTATGGCGCCCAAAATAATCTGGGGATTGAGGCAGTAATAAAATCACCAGTGACGAATGATGTCCTTAAACGAATTGTAGTACCTGATATTGCTGTTACTGCAGGCGGTATGCCAACCACTGTAAATGGAACCCTCGCAGAATCCTTTACTTGGACAGGCAAGACAGGTGCACTTACAATAGCTAATGTTTAAGCAGTAGAGGGGGACTTCCCCCTCTAAACTATCTTAAATTTGAAGGAGAATGTTGATGAATAAGGAAGAATTGCTTTCCCGTACAAATGCGAAACTTCAGCATCTGTTAGAGACCTCTTTAGACTTCGCAATGCTCATCACAGAAGGTGAAGAGCAGAAATTTGAAACCTATCGTAAGGTTATGCTGAATAAATATAACGCATTAAAAAAAGCAAATATTGCTGATTTTAACATCGGGGAGGAAGGAAATGACTAAGAATCTATTTAATATTCGGGAGAAAGAGATCGGAATAGAACTCGATAACATAACGCGGAAATTTATTTTGATTGCCCTTTCGGCTAAAGACAAGGAAATGATGATAGCGCAGGCTCAGAAAAATCACGCCAACACTGTAAAACTGCTTACTGAAGCAGCAGATTCAATAAGAACAGTCTATCTTTTACAAGATATTGAAATATTAGCGGAAGCTATGCTAGTAGCAGAACACGACAAATTCCTAGCTAAGGCTATGTTAACATTAGCCGAAGATGAAATAGATTTTGAAGAAAAAATGAAGAACAAAGTTGAAATTATGATGAATGCCCGGCGACTTGACCTACTTGAAGCAAATAAAGAACAGTTAGCCGATAAATTAGTAAGTCTTGAAATGGAGAGACAAGTGCATAATGCTTGGGCCTATGCGGTTTTGGAAGCCACATTGGCTAGGGCACTACATGATGAAAATCGGCAGCGAGTTTTCTCCTCTATTGACGAAATGAAAGCTTCTATGTCTCACGAAGTATTGGAAACGCTCTACGAGGCACTAGTAGGATTCTTAGAAGATTGCGGCAATGCACAGGTTTTTCTCAAACCCCATACTTCCAAAGGCTAGATAACTATGCTAGGAGGTATGGGGTAACATTATCGGCAGCTATGGAAGAGGACGACATTCTGGTGGAGGCTGCTAAATGGGCCCGATACTATGAAAAAGCCCATGAAACCATTGGGCAAATCATATCTACTCAAGTAGCAGATGCCCCGCCCCAAGAAGTAATTGATGACCCTCGTACATTTAGAAATTGGGTGGAGCAGTGTAAAAAAGTCTATGAAAATCGGAATAAATATTAGATAATGCAGGGAGGTAATTGTTGGAATGTTATTGTATATATAATAGGATATGGGGATGCGTGGTTTGGTATCTCAGCCTAAGAGGAGGAGTAACGTGAAAAAATGGTATTTATGTAAGCATGATATTCTCGTGACAATGTTAGTGACGATAGTAGCTTTTCTGATCGGTCGTCACCATAATATTTTAATACCGAATTCAATGGATAAAATGATAAATCAGTTAGACTGGTGGGTTCTAATTCTTCTTTTTGAATGGGGATTTTTTACTGCGGCGGTTCTTGTAATAGCTGAGTCACTATTTATTCATTTGGAACATTATTGGCCATGGATTGTTATTGCGGTATTTAGTACGACGGGCGCAAGGTTTATAGGGCAAGAATTAGGTAGTCCAAATGCATATAGCGGTTTTATGATAGATTTAGTTCTAAATTCATTGATTTATGGTCTGTTTATTACACCTGTGGCAGCATCAGTGTTTGTTTTAAGGAGAAAATCCGGGAGGAACAAAATAAATGGCATATAGTAGATATTCTATCACTGTATATATAGCAGATAAAGGAGCTTCTACTTTAGATGAAGGTGGTAAAGCTGGTACTTCTAAGACGGGACATATGTGGCTTAGTCTAGATGATAATGAAAAAGGCCTTGTTCAACCATATGGATTTCATCCATCAACTGATGGCAGACCTTTCACCTTTACTGGTAAAGTTAAAACTAATGATAATTATACCTATCAACAAGTTGGTGATAAAAAAACTTTTCCAATTACTAAGGGCGAATATGAGAAACTATTAAATATCTGTGAAGAGGGTAAGAGTAAAAATACCTTTGGATCGTACGTAGGAACATCAAATGCTTGTGTCGACTTCGTTTGGGAAGTGTTAGGCAATGTTGGTATTGGTAAATCTCTATTATTTAATGACGGTATTTTAAAGGTTAACCCTGAGAGGGAAGGTCATATTTGGCCCTCAGATAATAAATATTTAATAGACGCAGCTTGGAATTTCCATATGCGGTATGTTGTTCCTAGCCAAGTTTCGGGGGCGGTCGAAGATCATGTATCTCGTCAAAATGATTTTGTAAAGAGCATTACACCTGACAATTCTATTGGAAAAAATTTGATAAATACTGATTCAGCAAATATAAAATCAGATGAAATAGCTACAGTGCCAGCACTTAATACATTTACTTTCAATATGTCGGAAATTGATAATAATTCGCAACTAGTGCCTACGCAAAAAATAAATAGCGATTTTCCATCAATACTAAATACACCATTTGGGAATTTTATCAATAAAGGGTTAGACATCTTTAAATTAAACAATATTCTACCACCACCAGAGCAACAACAGCGAGATATGGGGAATATAGCATATTTAGACCAGCAAGGGGAGGCCTTTATTAATGGTAGCTATTCCGATAATTTCATACTGAAGTCTGGTGATAAATTATTTAAGACAGAGCGGTACATAGGCGATATTGTATAAAAAGAGAAGGCGGTGTTTTTATGTCACAAAAAAATCCGAGTCTGAATGAATTGACGACATTAGTTGAGGGTATTGTGGCGCAAGTGCTTAATAAGTCATTTGGTGGGCAAATGTCTACTTGGGCTTCTAATAATCCTCGAACATCCTTGTATCTATCACGAGAAACTGAGGACAGGAACAAAGTAAGCGGTGCTGATCAAATGTTTGGAGCAATGAGCCAGATTGCTTCAACAATTAAGGCGATAGAAAAGTACAAGCCGGTGGCTGAAAACATTAGTAAATTTGGAGACAAGCTTAGTGGCTTAGCAGGTATTTATGGCGCTTATAAATCTGGTGATGCATTAAGTGGTGCAATGTCAGGTTATGCGGCATTTGGTCCATGGGGTGCAGCGGCAGGATTATTAGCTGGACTATTTTCTAAAGGGGTTGACCGCTGGCAGCGTCCTAAATTCAAAGATTCCAAAGAGGCTTTTGACAAGCTATTTACGATGGATCGGGGAGAACGTAATGATTATTACATGCCCGATTCTTTTTATTTCCGAGGAGGAGGAAATGTCCCTCGTAATATAGTAGTCAAAATCAATGACAAAAAGTTTGATGATCATATCAGTGAATCTCTTACAAATAATTATGCGACACAGCTACAGCGAGGCTTGGTTTTCTAAATGAAAATCAGGCTTTTTTATTTATAGATGTATGGGTAGGTGAGAAATTATGTCAGAAGAAGGTTGGCTTGACGCAGCACGGAAGAAGGTTAGGAGCCTATGGGGTTCGCCTGATGAACGGATTTCACTAATGAATGAGCCAGCGATACTTAATTTACAAGCAGATAATTCATTGATGAAAACAGTGGAACCGGTGTCATCAAACGTTGCGGCTCAATCAGAGATATCAACCGAAGGTAGTGGAATACTTGACGATCATGGATTTTTCGACAGAGCGTTAAACGATGTAACGGATACGGCTAGCCGTTGGGGTACTGGTGCTATACAAGGTATTAAAGAGGTAGCAAGAGAAGGTAATACTTTAGCCATAGTCGATCCCCTTGCACTATCTGGCACTCCTATGGGTACTGGTATAACAAATGTCCCTGCTCCACAGCAAACTACTGAACAAAAGCAAGTGACAGATGCTTATACTGATTCTATGTCTACACTCGCAAATGAAACCTTTAAACCTATTGTCGTGCCTGCTGCTTTTGTTAGTAAAGTTGCACAAGTGGCAGCGTTACCTTTTATGGCGAATGATGCTAGGAATATATATAAAGAAGCGGGTGAAGGCTTACAAGGCGTTAGAAAGGTAGCATGGGATTTTACAGTTGGTGGGTTTGTTGATTTAGTAAATCAACCGGACTTTAATCAGAAAATGCATGATAGGCCAATATCAACTTTGGGTAATCTTGGCATGGCAGCCGTTACACCTTTACTACTAGGTAAGGGCGCACATGAGGGAATAACTCGCATACATGAGGCAGATGCTAATTTTCCGAAAAATTATGTTAGGGAAAGATTAGTTAAAGGCGAAATAAGTGGAGATGGTGATGGGAATCTTATTGTTACTATTCAGGGGACGGATCATAGTGCCCCGACATTCTCGTCGGCGACGCAGAACCTTGGTAGTGGGTTATACAATGCTGGTGGAAGTACTGTATCGGACATTTTGAATATGGTTATGCCTCCAATTGATACTGCGAAAATAGATACAGGAGTACCAATTGAGAAAGGAATAACAACAGCCTCTGTCAAAGAAGTAATCATAGGTGGAGAAGCCGCAGCAGAAGCGGCAAATATTGCTAAGGTATCGAGTAAAGTTAATATTTATGACGAGTTTAATAAAATTAAAGATGCTCAGCAAAGATACGAATATTTATTAGATAAATCAAAAACAATGGATGTTTCTACAGAAAAAAATACAGCAATCTTTTATTCTGGGAAGGTGGAGACCGCAAATGGCACTGTAACGGCTAGACAAATGGCTGAACGATATGCAGATCAATTGTTTAATGAAAAGGGAATAACGAAACTTACACTAGAGAGAACTCCAGGCGTTAAATGGATGGATGATTTAAAACTATATGAAAAGTCATCAACTGGTAGGTTTAGATATGAAGAGCTAGGATTAACAGATAAGCAAGTAGGTGAATTTTGGCGAACACTTTCAAGCAGGTATGCTGATGGTACAAGTGGAGCAATAACAGCATTTAGTAAGAATGTACCAAATTTCCGGAAACCTGATACTATATTCTGGAGTATTGAGTTATCTCGGCTTAGAAGTAATTCAAATGTTACATATATTAATATAAGGTAAGGTGATACGTGAGTATGGAATATGAAAAAAAATATACAACAGCATCAGATGGCATAAGCGAAATGTACTATGAGGATCCAAGTTGTAAAGTAAAATTAATAGTAGCAGATTTCAGGGATAGAACTTGGTGGATTAGTGCAAAAAAATTAATAAACAAAAGAAAGGGTACTTTGGAGATAATTCCAAATAAACAAAAATATGAGCTCTATAGGAGGATATCAGCAGATGCTAGAAGAGAACTATATACAGATGAATTTGAACTTATAGAGGCAGATGCTGAAAGTATAGATTATACGAAAGATATATTGGATATAGAATAATGGGGGATTTAAAATGGTAGAGGTAGATGGTAATAAAAATAAAAAGTTTAGCTTAAGAATGGGCTGGAAATATTTAAGCTATATTCACGGCGATGAAAAAATTGTTTTTAACATTGAACCTATGATTGGAGAGCCAGACATAATATATATCCCTAAAATTGAACTATGGAAGGAAAGCTCAACAAAATGGGCAAGTGAAAATAGAGATGAAATTTTGAATGCTATAAAGTCTATAGATTGGAATAGAGATCTAATATTTAGTGAATGTGATACAGAGTTAAAATGTATCTTGATTGATCAAGATGAATTTGAAGAAGGTACAATAGAATCAACGGAAACAGCAAAGGAATTTCAAAGCCTGTATTTGTTTGATCCCGATAAAAAGGTGGAAAAAGAACAAGCACATGAGCTGTGGTGTACTTTGGAAAAAAGATTTGCAGAAGATGTAGAAGGAAGAGTAACTATATATGCAAAATCAACAATAGAAAATAGTGTTTTTAATAAAATAACAATTCCTATGCTATTAGAAAATAAAAACGTAATATTGCATATAATAGGCACTTAGTATCGTATTATTGAGTCTACGGATAATCTTGTGTAATACGGTTGGGCAAGGCGGGGGGTATAAGCATCACTAGGAAAAGCCTAATAAGCACAGGATTAATGCAAGAAAATAGTAAGTCCTATAACAAAGGAAATCAAATTGAAACTAAAGCTTGGTTAAAGAACCAGGCTTTTTAATTTTACCGGAGGTGAAAGGATATAATGGTTAAATGGAAAATCCGTAAAGTAGGGGCAGAGAACCAAAGCTATTTGACACTAAATGTAAATCCTTCAAACTATGGCCGTAAACAAGAGGTAGATGTTCAATACGAGCAGTTGATTGATGGCAGTCAGTGCCGAGTGGTATCACCGATTACTTTTAAAAAGGAAGATATACAGCTAATTTGGGCTAATGTGAATCAAGCACAGCTTGA
Source organism: uncultured Pelosinus sp. (assembly GCA_963526645.1). Classification (GTDB taxonomy): domain Bacteria; phylum Bacillota; class Negativicutes; order DSM-13327; family DSM-13327; genus Pelosinus. The sequence continues at coordinate 48,014 of CAUROG010000021.1, forward strand.
TATGCTCACAGGCTATATCAACCAAAAAGTGGAAATTCTAGACCACCTGCTAGCTACATTTAAAGCCTATGTGGATGGCGTAGAAAAACAGTATTTAATATCAGGGACGTTAGAACAACGCTATGCCGTAAATATTAAATTGCGGGAGGTATAATAGATGGCAATGCTTACACAAGCTGGTCGACAGGTCTTAGCAGGTCAGAATTTTGTATCCCATACAAGAATCTACGTGGATGATGTGCTTCAAGCCGATACCTCATCAGGGGTTGTTAGTGCACCTGTTGTTAGCTATCAAATCAATCGCAGCCGTAAATTAGGAGCGGCAAAACTTAGTTTAAACGTCGCTAATCCTGGCGGCGTTTATTCATTTAAAAGGCAGGATAAACCAATATTTGGTTACGGCAATAAGATAAAACTGCAAGAAGGAATTCTTGTTGGCCCGACTATGGAATGGTTTACGCGTTTTACCGGAATCATTGTTTCTCAAGTACCTTCCAATACAGGTGGTAAACCATCCCTAAACGTGAATGCCTTGGATAACATGAAATTGATGCTGGATTATTTGCCAGAGGATTTATATTATCGTCCAGATATCATTGCAGTAAAAAGCGAAGCTCTGACTGAAGTTCCTGGCGGGGATTCCATGCATTTTCGCGGTAGTCAACAAAACTTGCCGTGGGTGGATATTCCATATCCCATTTTCTATAAGGATGGGACAAAAATTAAAGAAAATTATGAAGTTGATTTAATAAGTGGTGAGGTTTATTTCGGGGAAAAAATGACGGGTACTGGTACCAGTCAGTCCCAAGAGTATGAAGCAGCGCGAGTAAATGAGACGGAATATACAATCCCTGTGCCCATTAAACCTGGTTTCTCGGTTTACCGATCCTTTAGCATGTTCTTTAGTAATGGGCAACAATTATTTCGCGATAATAAAATACCTGACGATGTAACCGTAACTTGTAATGGCAACCGGATTATTTTTTCTCAATCACCATTCCATGACTTGCTGCCATCACCTAATTGGGGATATGTTGAGAAAAGAATTTATGTAAAAACTGCTACAGATTGTACAGTCACTGCCGACTACTGGTATTACGATAGCAACACTAATTTGGCAGTTGATGTAATTAAAGATTTGGCATTGCGGGCAGGGTTCAAACCAGAACAAATTATCTTAGAACCAACTATAGTCGGATCAGAGGAGATGTCATTAAAACCCATCCGCTTTACGAATCTGACAATTAAAAGTGGTTTTGAAGCTTTGCAAAAAATCAAACAGCAGTTACCGCCTAACTATATCATCACTTGTGACACCGAAGGCAATCTGCGCGGGTATCTTGCGTCCCAGAGCGTTGTTTCTGATTATGATTTGCAGTTAATCAAAAAGATAGAGGCTCCCGTATCGGAAGAGAACCTATATTCGGTGGTTGTAGCCCATGGGGTAGACTTAAACCCTAATGATCTTAGAGAGATAGCTACAGCCGAAAACCTTCTTTTGGCGAACTCGGTTATCCAAGTTAGTGGTAATGCAGATATGGTTTTAAATAAAAAAGCGGATGACCAGATAACATGGCATTGGGTGCAAAAGAATGATGACAAACCGCCGGAATTGCCTATCGATTTGCTGACAATATCCTTAAAGGAAGCTAAGAAAATAGAAGAGATTAATATTTTAGTTGGCGACTATAAAAAAGGTACTATCCAGCAAAGTATCAGTGTCCAAGTGAGTGAAGATGGCACGAATTGGTTTTATGTGGATATGGCTTCCCGGGGAATATCAGGAGCTTCCAGTCAATGGGTAACAGTGAAAGGCGGTGAACTCGAAAACCGAAAAATCAAGGGAATTAAGTTCATTGCTGAGACTGCTTTTAATTGGACCGAATCACATGCGTATTCAAAGCATTCAGGTTTTTTAGGGCTTGGAACAAAAGTAAAGACCGATAATTTCTATCACTGGTATTTTGCCATAAAAGAAGTGCAGATTTGGGAGGAGAACACGATTCCTGTAACGAGTTCAATCTGCAATTGTATTGGAATTGGGGATGGCATTAACGATACTTTTTATATTCCCAATACTCCAATAGCAATTGGAGGGGCTGTAACTGTTTATATAGACGGGGCGGTCTTGGCGCTATCGGCGTATACCGTGGATTCTAAAACTGGCAAAGTAAAGTTCGTAGTTGCGCCAACAGGCGTTATTACCGTTGATTACATCATTGAATCCAAACAACAGCCCCTCACTCAATCCGATAAGAATGGTCATTTTGCCAATAATGTGACAGTGGTTAATCCTGGCTTAATAGTACCTTTTATTGGTGGAGCAATTGATGTTACTTCATCGAATTACAAGCTGCTGAAAAGACTTGGGCTCAAAAAGAATGCTTTGCAAATCGATAATTATTTAAATTCCTTTATTGATGTTAAAAAGCGGGGCGAAGAGATGCTAGCGGAAATCTCACGTTTGGAAGAAACGCTGGGTATCGATGTGGTCTATCGTCCTGATATCGACATCTGTCAGACAGTCAAAATTGATGATGAATTATTGGGGATAGGGGGATGTTATTTTATTGAAGAAATAACCGAGAGCAAGCAAAGTTTTAGGCCTTCATTACATATTAAAGTGAGCAACTACTCTAAAAATTAAATAGATAAGGTGGTGTAACTATATGTCTTTAGGTAAAGAACTATCTCATTTGATTGCGGAACAAATCAATCGATCTGTTGATCATAAAACGACTTCGATAGGATCAATAGGTAATGCATCTCGATCAGGAGGAGACGAAGGAAGAATTGCACAATTAGAAGCGAATGTGCAAAAGTTGGGTGAAAAATTTACTAGTTATCTTAGTTTGCAAAAGAACAGCAAAAGAAATCTAGTTGATTACGGGCTTACGGTTATAGCTCTCCACGAACTGCGCTTAGCAGTGACTGCTGGTAGAGCTATTTTTGTTGACCGTGATCAACCAGTAGATGTACCATACACATATTTGCAGTTAGCTAGTTCGGGCGCGGAACGTCAAATTCGGTATGTTTACCTTGATAGTACGGGTTTTGTTTTAGAAAGTACTACCGACCCAACTAATATTGGTACAGGTTATATTCCCTAATAAGTCGGAAATTGATAATAATTCGCAACTAGTGCCTACGCAAAAAATAAATAGCGATTTTCCATCAATACTAAATACACCATTTGGGAATTTTATCAATAAAGGGTTAGACATCTTTAAATTAAACAATATTCTACCACCACCAGAGCAGCAACAGCGAGATATGGGGAATATAATTTATGGAGCATATAAATCTGGAGATGCTCTTGGGGGAGCGATGTCTGGATGGCAATTGGGAGCGTCATTAGGGACGAAATTTGGCCCATGGGGTGCAGCGGCAGGATTATTAGCTGGACTATTTTCTAAAGGGGTTGACCGCTGGCAGCGTCCTAAATTCAAAGATTCCAAAGAGGCTTTTGACAAGCTATTTACGATGGATCGGGGAGAACGTAATGATTATTACATGCCCGATTCTTTTTATTTCCGAGGAGGTGGAGGAAATATCCCCCGTAATATAGTCGTCAAAATCAATGATAAAAAGTTTGATGAACATGTCCGTGAATCTCTTACAAATAATTATGCAGCCCAGCTGCAACGAGGCTTGGTTTTCTAAATGAAAATCAGGCTTTTTTATTTAGAAATATATGGGTAGGTGAGAAAGATGGGATGGGATTTGGGATGGTTGTTTGGTAAATGGGAAGATCGGGTTAAAGATGCAGCTGAACCTTACCTACCAAATAATTTACCAGAGAATAATGATGTAGTTGATACTTATCCAATAAAAAATGATGCAACGATGAATGCTTTGCAGCAATTGGAAATTGGTATTAAACAGGATTCTTATAAGGAAACTATAGTTGTTAACGCTAGTACAGAAGTAGCTAGTGATGGCAACCTTATTGTTACTACTCAGAGGACGGATAATTCTGCACCGACATTATCATCGACGATGCTGAATATTGGTGCGGGGGCGGGGAACATTTGGGATTCTGTTACAACAAATATCCATTTTAAAAAGGATTTTGAAGAGGGTGGAGAGAAATACAAGTATCAACTGATGTTGGGGGATATGGGATAAAGGTTATAGATGATAGTGCTAAGCAGCATGCGCTACTGCAGGCAAAAGTCAAAAATTATGGAGATGTAATGCCCGAATTGCTGACATGGGCAGGAACTGGTGGCTTTGGTAAAGGTGCTGGTAGTGCTAGAAAAGTAGTTTTAGGAATTGAAAAGACAATAAATGTTATTGATGGCAAAATTGCAGGGAAAATACCAGTAGAAGACTTCAAGCATATTAGAAATGCTTCAATTCACAATGTAGATGCTGATTCAATGACACTTGGCAAATATACACCAACAATAGAAAATGCGGTTCAAGATTGGACAAAGGCTGGACCAGATTCTTATATTTCAAAAGCTGGAAATAATTCGACTTACTTTGACTTAGGGAGTGAGTGGAGTAATATTCAAAAGAAATATAATTTGGCAGACGATGAGATGTTTAAATATTTTAATGTACCGGCACTTGATGATGCTGTTAGAAATGGCAAAGAAATTATCTTTTCACATAAACCAGATTTACCAGCATATAAAGGCAGTTATCTAGAGGCAGAGTGGAAGTATTTACAGGATAAACATGGATATTCAATGCTTGTTGAAGGTAAAGGAGGAATTTGGTATGCAAAATAATAATGCAGAAGAAACGGCGAAAGATTTTTTAAAAAGATTAAGAAATCACTTTGGCAATAGGGTAGAGGGATTCGCAATATATTCCATAACTGATCAGCCATATAAAATGTTCAGTATTAAATTTACGGCTTATTTTTATTTTAAAATTATATTTAACTATGATAGAGGTAGATTTGGATGCAGTATTTCCTATGGTGAAGATGGAATTGCCTTAACAAGTAGCCAGGAGTGGTATGATAAAGCTGATATGAATATCTTTTTTAGAGAACTAGAACAGCAAATAGAGTTACGAATACCAGATAAGTTTTTGAAATTTCACGGATGGAAGTAGTAATATGCTTAGTGAGTCAAGAAACCGCATACTTTGCTTCTTCTCTCATGAGTCAAGGGACGTTTCTTGACTCACATTAACTAATGATGCATACGACAATACAACCTACCCCAATCTACACAGTAGCAGCCAAAAGTATAAAATTAGAAGATAGTAAGTAATATAACAATGAAAAACAGATTCAACCTAAAGCTTGGTTAAATAACCAGGCTTTTTAATTTTATCGGAGGTGAAAGGATATAATGGCTAAATGGAAAATTCGTGAAGTAGGACAGCAGAACTATCTAGCACTAGATGTGAACCCTTCAAACTATGGCCGTAAACAAGAGGTAGATGTTCAATACGAGCAGTTGATTGATGGCAGTCAGTGCCGAGTGGTATCACCGATTGCTTTTAAAAAGGAAGATATACAGCTCATTTGGGAATTATATCATCAATTGTGACACCGAAGGCAATCTTCGCGGATATTATGCGTCATAAAGTATTGTACCTATACGACTTGCAGTTGATAAAAAGGATAGATACTCCTGTATATGAAGAAAATCTATATTCACCGTTGTAGCTCATGGGGTGGACTTAAACCCTAATGATCTTCGTATAGCTACAGCCGAAAACCTGCTTATGGCTAATTCTGTTATCCAGGTTGGCGGTAGTACTGATATGGATTTAAATAAAAAAAACGGAAGATCATAGATAAATTAGTGAGTTTGGAAATGGGTCGGCAAGTTGATAATGCCTGGGCCTGTGCCGTTTTAGAAGCTACATTGGCTAGGACACTGCATGATGAAAATTGGGAGCGAGTTTTCTCCTCTATTGAGGAAATGAGAACCTCTATTTCTCCCGAAGTATTGGAAACACTCTACGAGGCACTAGTAGGATTCTTAGAAGATTGCGGCAACGCCCAGGTTTTTCTCAAACCCCATACTTCCAACGGCTAGATAATTACGCTAGGAGGTATGGGGTAACATTATCGTCAGCTATGGAGGAGGACGACTTTCTGGTGGAAGCTGCTAGGTGGGCCCGACACTATGAACGAGCTAATGAAATCATTCAATCCATTAAATCTGCCAACGTAGCGGATGTTCCATCCCAAGAAATAATTGACAATCCCCAGGGGTTTAGAAATTGGGTGGATCAATGTGAAAAAATCTGTGAAGCACGGAATAAATATTAGAGAGATGTACTGCCTTTATTATTTCAGGCTTGAGAGGAAGGTCTTCTTATAGTTTAACTTTTAAATATTAAGCGGTGTTTCGATAGTCATCTTCATTATAGTAGGTTTTTTTAGAAAAATATGGTAATATGTAGTTATAAAAATGCCCCTTGGCACGTCATTTGGCAAATTTAGAAATAGATGAGGATGATGATGAGTTGATTTTAGAAAAAATCCGCAAAGTTATTCCGGAAGAACTTCGCATCTTATTCTACGGTATAGTTATTATTCTTGGGATTATGGTAATGCGATTGTTATTTGGTATGGAATCCTACTTAACCACTTTACTTGCTCCCATGATTATTCTGTACGGTCTGGCAAAGCGGTCTTGGTTCAGTTGGTATGTTAGCAGGTGGATAATGTATTCCCATGGAGTCCTTTATCTATTTTTTTTCGCTAAAGGAACTATCTGGTACGGATTGCAGTGGATGTCTAGAGAGGATGTACTTATTTTTTGGTTAGTTGCTGCTATTGGGTTGTTCGTGGGAGCTGGGAATATAGGTAAATGTTATTATCTCTTTGCTTCCGAAAAAAAAATCATTTCTTCTTGGAAAAAATATGTATTAATCCTTGTATCCTGCAGTTTGATGTTGCTGCCCGCTTTGGAGAATATAGGCGTAACATATCTTGATCCCCGAGTACTCAGCTTCGATAATTATGTGGCGAAAGTAGCTCTAAACCAAGATGGAACTAAGGTGGCAGTGGTGGTAACAAGATATGATGGTATTAAGAATGTAGGTGACTGGGTAATAGTAAGGGATCGCCAGTCGTATAGCTACCTGCAGGAAATAGTGAAACTTAATTATGGTCCTACAATGGTACACTTTGATCCTCAGGGGCAGTATTTGTGGATCGCAGGTCATAGTAGAAATCATAATTATAATCCTTTGTCACGATGGAGCTTAACGGAACACGTTCTACTGCAGTCTGAACCGGACAGTATCCCATGGGAAGAGTCTAGAATTCAGGAATTTCGTTTTATTCCCCATAGCGAGGGTATAGCTTTCATTCGAACAAATGGAAAGCCAAACAAAACATTTTTAGAGATTATGGACATTAATAATGGACAATTGCAAAACAGGCGATCATATGCGGCAGATGATAATGATGAAAGTTCTATGTGCATAGGTGTATCGGGGGACGGGAGATATTTGTTCAGTAAAACTTGGGCGGATAATCCTGACAAGACGGGTAAATATAAAAAAATAGAAATGTTGACGATGTGGGACATCGAAACCGGCGAAAGAATAAAAGCATTTCCTATCCGTTCAGGAACGAATGAAGGAATTGCCTGCAGTAGCGATTCTAAGTTCCTCTATATTGCTACCAATAGTGACGACAAGACGCTACCAGCAATTTGGGGTCGTTCGCATCAAGGGATAATCGATATGCGAGATTTGGCATCAGGAGCCATCTGCAAGTCCTACGTACGGAAGAATGGTGATGATATTGAGGGAATGGAACTGAGCCCAGACGGACGTTATCTAGCCGTTTGTTATAGACATAGCGACAGAGTATATCTATTGGATGCAAATACCTTGGAAGAGGTGGACTATATTAAAGGGCCGGTAATTAAAGGGAAAATTAATGCGATTACATTTAGTGGTGATGGCAATTTGTTGGCTATTGCCAGTGGAAAACATGTAAAAATATATAACGTAGGGAGGTGAATAACTGTATGGGGGAATTGTTTAATCCTGAAATCAAAGATATCAGGGCAAAAACATTGACAGTAGGGCAAGCAATAGCGTTAAGTCGTGCTGCATATGATACGACCAGTAAAGTAGAGAAGATTACATGCATCGGTCTTCATATTTCCGAGGAGGAGGAAATGTCCCCCGTAATATAGTAGTCAAGATTAATGATAAAAATTTTGATGAACATATCCGTGAATCTTACAAATAATTATGCCGCACAGCTACAGCGAGGCTTGGTTTTCTAAATGAAAATCAGGTTTTTTTTACCGTGCAAGATTTCGCTATATTCAATCAATAGATAGAATTTGTATAGCGAAGCGGCAGAAGGAAAAACGCTTATGACAAATATTTAAAATGATATGGCAATTGATTAGGATTTATATTAGGGAGGTGAGATATAGACAATGGCAATTGCAATGGAAGAATAGTATCCTAGAAGATTGCGGTAATGCCCAGGTTTTTCTCAAACTCCATACTTTCAACTGCTAGATAAGGAGATATGGGGTTATTATCGACGGATATGGAGGAATATGATTTTCTGAAGAGGCTACTAAACGGGCCAGAAATTTTGAAAAAACCTATGAACTCATTAGACAAATCATATCGGTTCATGTAGCAAAAGCCCCATCACAAAAAGTCATTGATGATCCTCGGACATTAGAAATTGGATGGAGCAGTGTAAAAAATCTATGAAGTCCGGAACAAATATTAGGGTTATCCTTAAAGGAAGTTATTGGTATAATGTATTGAATATGATATATAACTTCAAGAACTACATGAAATACATGCGGTAGATTTTTTGGAAAGGTGTCACTATTATTTAATAACGGTATATTTATACTAATAAATTGGGGATGACGATATGAAGGGAAAAAAAGATAATGGTAGTAATGTTCACGGTATGTCAAAGTACTCTGGGGTGGTTAAAAAAATCACGCGGTTTTTGGTTTGCATAGTATCAAGTATTATAGCGAGCCTTACTGTTGTTTATACTTTATCGGAACTGCAAGTAGTGTGGTATATGCGAGAAAATCATATTGTTTATCGTAGTGATTTGGGAAATGATCTCGGTTTTGGGCTTTTGGGATTATTGTTAGTTCCAGCTTTTATTATATGCCTTTCAATCTCATCGTTTATTATCTGGAAGTTGTTAAAGAAATTTAATGTATTGTCTGAATAACTTTAAGGAGATGTGGTCATGGAAAATAGCCAATATACATCCGCTCCTAAAGTACCACCCGGTGTTTCTATCGAAGCAAACATACAGGAAGTGCGGGCGTATGCAGAAAGCCATAGTCGGGTTGAAGTTTATAAATGGTTTTATGAAGATGATGCAGTATAATAATTGAATGGAGATGATTTTTAAGTGGGGTCTTTTAACGGTTTTTTTAGATACTTTGCAGGGCTATTAATTGGGATCTTAGGAATGTTTTTTAGTGATGCGAGCAATATTCCGGTAGATCAGAGAGACTTGGGGATTAGCTTGTTTATTAGGGCGTTAATGATTTCAATTATTAGTACTCTTCTTTTACTATACTTAGGATATAAAAGAAATATTATAAAATTTAAAACTATGCAAAGAGTACTTGTCAGTCTCTTTGCATTTACTGGTTTAGCAACTATTCTTTCTTGGGGTTGGATATCTGCAGTAGCAACTACCACATTAATATGTTATTACATTTATTGCCAACTGGAGTGGGTGGAGAATGAGACTCAAAAAAAAGTAACAAAAGGAGTCGATTAGTGGGAGTTAGGATGGAAGAAATAGAGATTACTGAAGAAGTTGAATGGGCTAAGAAAAGTTCAATGGATGCTTATAATATTATACTCAAATACCAAAATGAAGCTATGTTTGGGTAATAAGTAATATATGTGTTATAAATCAAGATCAGATGAAGACAGTTTCCCAGCTTTCTGCTGATGAAATAGTAAAAGCAACTAACCAACTTACTATTCCTATTACCCCAGCTGAAACTAGATATCTTACCCGAGAAATCGTGAAACGTGAGTCTCTACCGCCTGAGATTGTCTATGTTACAAAAACACAGAAAGAAGCTGATGCTGAAATTGATACAATAGCAAAGCAAGATAAAGCTGATTTTCTGCTTAAAGACATCACAGATGACAAGGGAACCATAACTAATAAATATTTTGGTGTACATATGGAGAAGAAACACGAAGTAAAAATAGGCGTAACCAATATAGGCCATGAGACTTATCTATCTTTGGGTTATCAATACAAAAATATAGATATTGTTTTTCACAGTAAGGATTTGAAAAAAATATATGGTGGCTTGATTATGATGACTGTGGCAAGGTTTTAAAAATATAGTATTTGAATAACATCCGCGTTTGCAAGGCATAGTAAAGCCCTTGCGCGCGGATGTTTTCTTTATTTTTACAGCAAATAAAATGAGAAAATTAATATCAGAATATAAAAACTTTTTCACAAAACCTTGGCTTTTCTTTTTATTCTCGTATAATGGATATAATGCAACATCTTTATTGGTGTTACAAATGTATTTTTAAAATAGACAAAAGGGTAAAGTAGGTATTATAATTAAAAGATCGACAAAAAATGGAGAGTGAAAAAATGAAAGCAGTAATTACAATTGTAGGGCAGGATCGAGTAGGGATTGTAGCAATGGTTAGTGAAATTTTGGCAGTCAATAGTGTGAATATCTTAAATATTAATCAGAACATTTTAGATGGCTTCTTTAACATGGTAATGATCGTGGATATGGTAAGCAGCAAAGTGAGCCTTAAAGATTTGCAGCAAATTCTTAAAGGAAAAGGTCAGGAGCTTGGCCTGGATATAAAAGTGCAGCACGAAGATATTTTCCAAATTATGCATAGGATATAAAGTAAGGGGGAACGTTGATGTTAACAATTCAAGAAATATTAGAAACCAATCGAATGATTGAGCAAAACAATTTTGATGTTCGTACCATTACATTGGGTATTAGTCTTCGAGATTGCTGTCATTCTGATATAAAGATCTTCTGTCAGAATATCTATGAAAAAATTACTCGGGCGGGAGAACATTTAGTACGCACGGGGGAAGATATTGAAGCGGAATATGGTATTCCTATTATTAATAAGCGTATTTCAGTAACGCCCATTGCCATAGTTGCTGAGAGTTGTCATACAGATACATATGTTCCCGTGGCACAGGCCTTAGATGCAGCGGCCAAAACTGTGGGTGTTAATTTTATTGGCGGTTTTTCTGCTTTGGTGGAAAAAGGCTATACGAAAGGAGATAGAATCCTCATTCAGTCCATTCCAGAAGCCTTAGCGCAAACGGAACGAGTATGCTCCTCCATTAACCTAGCCTCAACCAAGGCCGGTATTAATATGGATTGCGTACGGGAAATGGGGCAGATCATTAAGCGGACAGCGGAACTTACCAAAGACCGTGATGCTTTAGGATGCGCCAAATTAGTGGTATTTGCTAATGTTCCAGAAGATAATCCATTTATGGCTGGTGCTTTTCATGGTGTAGGGGAAGCGGAGAAAGTCATCAGTGTAGGGGTTAGTGGTCCTGGTGTAGTAAAACGTGCGTTAGAAGAAGTTAGAGGACAAGATTTTAGCGCTGTTGCGGAAACCATTAAGAAGACGGCCTTTAAAATTACGCGAGTGGGACAACTTGTTGCCCAAGAGGCTTCTCGGCGTATGGGTGTACCTTTTGGCATTATTGACTTGTCATTAGCACCTACTCCGGCAGTAGGTGACAGTGTAGCACATATTCTAGAAGAAATGGGCTTAGAGAGTTGTGGCGCACCTGGTACTACTGCAGCGTTAGCTATTTTGAACGATGCAGTGAAGAAAGGCGGGCTAATGGCGTCATCTCATGTTGGCGGTCTAAGTGGTGCTTTTATTCCTGTGAGTGAAGATGCAGGAATGATTGCTGCTGTACAACGTGGCAGCTTAACCTTGGAAAAACTAGAAGCAATGACTTGTGTCTGCTCTGTAGGGCTTGATATGATTGCAGTGCCTGGGGATACGTCTGCAGCTACCATTTCTGGAATTATTGCGGATGAAGCAGCAATTGGTATGATTAATAATAAAACTACAGCAGTTCGTATTATACCTGTACCAGGTAAAAAGGTAGGCGACAGTGTGGAATTTGGCGGTTTACTAGGATATAGCCCCATTATCCCTGTCAATACTTTTAAATCAGATGATTTTATTGCTAGAGGCGGCAGAATTCCTGCTCCCATACGCAGTTTGACAAATTAGTCATATTGCTTTACATTAAAGATAACCTTTTCATATTGATGAAAAGGTTATCTTTTTTCAGGAGGAAATTATGCGTATTACCAAAGCAATCAAACACGAAATGTTATCTATATTAGAAGAATGTTATCAAGGAACTTCCACAGCATTAGAGTATTCCTCGCCTTTTGAGTTGTTAATTGCGGTAGTTTTATCAGCTCAATGTACGGATGTGCGAGTTAATATTATTACGAAGCGTCTGTTTCCTAAGTATAATACTCCAGCCAGTATAAGGGATATGGGATTAGAGAAACTGGAAGAATACATTAGAGATTGTGGGTTGTATCACAGTAAGGCACGCAATATTATTGCCACTTGCGATATTTTATGTCGAGAATATGATGAAAAGGTTCCAGAAACCTTTGAAGAATTAATTACCTTGCCAGGAGTTGGAAGGAAAACAGCAAATGTCGTGTTAAGTCAATTATTTAACATTCCAGCCATTGCTGTGGATACTCATGTGTTTCGTGTATCCAATCGACTGGGTTTAGCTAAGGGGGATACGCCTCGTGCTGTTGAAGAGGGGTTGATGAAAGCCATACCTCGTAGTAAATGGAGTGATGCTCATCATTGGCTTATTTGGCATGGTAGGAAAGTTTGTAAAGCGCGCAAACCAGAATGTAATACTTGCGCTCTAGTTGCGCTGTGCCCAAGCAAGAGCTTATAGAAAGTTGTGATTTTCTGTAGTGATGATATAATATGAAGGTAATTTAATTTGCAGGGGGAATTGACCATGTCAAAGAAGATAGTAAGTATACTGCTCGTTTTGTTTGTACAAGTATTATTGATTGCCGGGTGTTCTGGTAACACTGGAAATTCCAGTAGTCAAGCAGCGCCTGAAAGTACGCCCAAACAAACAACAATGAAAAAAAATAGTGTAGCTAAATTTGAGACCTCTAAAGGTGACTTTAAAGTAGAATTATTTGAAGATAAAGCACCGAATACAACTAAAAACTTTATTGACCTTGTAAATAAGAAGTTTTATGACGGCTTAATATTTCATCGAGTTATTGATGGATTTATGATTCAAAGCGGCGACCCTAAAGGGAATGGTACAGGTGGACCAGGATATAACATAAAGGATGAATTTCATCCTGATTTAAAACATGATAGTGCCGGGATTCTTTCTATGGCCAATGCAGGATCTAATACGGGTGGATCTCAGTTTTTCATAACATTAGCACCTACATCTTGGCTGGATAAAAAACATGCAGTCTTTGGTAAAGTCACGACTGGCCTAGATGTTGTTAAAGCCATTGGTAAAGTTAAAACTGGTCCAAATGATAAACCAGCAGAAGATGTTGTGATCAAGAAAATTACCATAGAGCAGCCCTAGTGGAGTAAACCATGCCATATACATATATTGTCCAGTGTGCTGATGGCACATTATATACTGGGTGGACGGTTGATCTAAAAAAGCGTCTTGCTGCTCATAATGAAGGCATAGGTGCTAAATATACGAGTAATCGTGTACCTGTAGTACTAGTATATTGGGAGTCCCAAGAAAATCAGAGTACTGCACAAAAGCGTGAGGCTAGTATAAAAAGACTACCTCGTCGTAAAAAAATAGAATTAATTCATGAATTTGCTAATCGTTAGTGCAAAAATATTATTAAGAAATAAGGACGCAAAGGTAATGTGCAGACTATGCATACCGTTGCGTCTTTGTGGTTGAAACAATTTATGAAGGAAGATTGTTTCTTTTGACACAATTAGTTTTAGAAGCTACAATAATAGAAGAATTTTAAAAAAGAAGTAATTAAAGAAAAATTTAAACAATGCAGGTGAATAGATTGAGCGTATTAACAGTAGAAAACGTAACTCATGGCTTTGGCGGCAGACAAATACTAGAAAATGCATCTTTTCGTTTATTAAAGGGAGAACATGTTGGCTTAATTGGAGCGAATGGTGAAGGGAAATCTACCTTCTTAAATATTATTACAGGCCAATTAATGCCAGATGAAGGCAAGGTAGAATGGTCGAATCGAGTAACAGTAGGTTATTTGGACCAGCACACCGTATTGAGCAAAGGAAAAACCATTCGCGAAGCCCTGCGTGAAGCTTTTCAAGGCATGTTTGATTTGGAAGCTGAGATGCTGGCGATTTATGATACGATGGGCGATGCCTCACCCGCAGAATTAGATAAAATGATGGAAGATGTAGGCGAGATTCAGACTATTTTAGAGACAAATGGTTTTTATATGATTGACGCTAAAATACTTGAGGTAGCCAATGGTTTAGGATTGGCTGACATCGGTCTTGATAGAGATGTAGCGGATTTAAGTGGTGGACAAAGAACTAAGGTATTATTGACTAAATTATTATTACAGAATCCGACGATTTTACTACTAGATGAACCTACAAATTATCTAGACGTAGAGCATATCGAGTGGCTGAAACGGTACTTGAAAGAGTATGAAAATAGCTTTATCCTAGTTTCCCATGATATACCTTTCTTGAACGAAGTGGTAAATGTTATTTATCATGTAGAGAATACAATATTGACACGATATACAGGGGATTATGAACAATTTCAGCAATTATATAATATACGCAAAGGGCAGGAATCAAAAGCCTATGAAAGACAACAGCAAGAAATCGATCGATTAGAAGATTTTATTTCACGTAATAAAGCTCGTATTTCTACCACAGGCCGAGCCAAAAGTCGGCAGAAGCAACTGGATAAAATGGAAGTATTGGAAAAACCTCGGGAGAAACCGAAAGCGACCTTTCGCTTTAAAGAGGCTAGAACACCAAGCCGCATGATTGTTGAGGCTGAAGATTTAGTATTGGGTTATGATGAACCGCTTACTAGACCTGTTACGTTCCAATTAGAGCGTGGCCAAAAGGTCGCAATTCGCGGTGTGAATGGCCTCGGGAAAACAACCCTTTTAAAAACCATACTTGGCAAAATTCAACCAGTAGCAGGTAAGGTAGAGCTTGGTGATAATCTGTATTCTAGTTATTTTGAGCAAGAATCCAATCGCAAGAATAGCAATACAGCCATGGAAGAAGTATGGCAGGAATATCCCGGATTAAGTCACTTTGAAGTACGTCAGGCTTTAGCTCGTTGTGGTTTGACCAATGATCATATTACTAGTCAAATGATGGTATTAAGCGGTGGTGAAAATGCAAAGGTACGCTTATGTAAATTAATGCTGACAGAGGCAAACTGGTTAGTATTAGATGAACCTACTAACCATTTGGACGTGGATGCAAAAGCCGAGCTAAAAAAGGCTCTCACTGAATTTAAAGGTACTATTCTTTTAGTATCCCATGAACCAGAGTTTTATGAAGATTGGGTAACCCATATTTGGGACGTTGAAGATTGGACAACTAAAGTGATATAAGGTAAAACAAAAATAGCTCCTCACAGTAGGAGCTACTTTTGTTTTAGTCAGAATTTATAAGTTTTAGATGATCTTGTTGCTTTAAGGTCGCGGCAGGTTCATGTTATTAACGCTTCGCCATTAGCATTTAACCTCCGCTTATAATAATATGAACCTGACGCTTAGTCTGAGAACAAAAGAAAATGATAGTATTTTTCTTATGATAAAAAACTTGAACAACAAAGGACACAAAGATGAGTATATCACAACTCCTTTGTGTCTTCGCGTTTAAAAAGTCTCTTTTTGAGGGATACGTAACACTTTTCTTATTAAATTAAAGTGATTTCTTCACCAGGATTTACAATATGTACAGGAATTTTAAAACGATCTTCTACATCTTTTTTAAAAGCTGTAGGGTCTTGAGCAATGAGAGGCCAAGTATTATAATGCATGGGTATGACATTTCCAGTTTTTAATAAGTTGGCTGCTTCGGCAGCATCTGAGGGGCCCATGGTGTAATTGTCACCAATGGGAAGTAAAGCATAATCAATATTTTCTAAACGGCCAAGAAGGGACATGTCTCCAAAGATACCTGTATCACCAGCAAAATAAATGGTTTTTCCAAAAAAGTTAACAATAAAGCCGCAGGCATGGCCTCCTGGTACACCTGAGCCATGGAAGGCTAGAGTGATACGCACATAGCCAAAATCAAAAGCGTGTTTACCGCCAATATGCATGGCATGCGTAGCACAGCCTTGGTCATTACAAAGTTTGGCGATTTCAGCAGTAGCGATGACAGTTGCACCTGTGCGTTTTGCAATGCTGATAGTATCGCCTAAATGATCGTCATGGCCGTGAGAAGTTAGAATATAGTTGCAGTTAATTTCGTCGGGAGTTATTGCTGCCTTGGGATTACCCGTAAAAAAAGGATCAAATAAAAGGGAAATATGATTGTAGGTTAGCTGAAAGCAGGCGTGTCCGTGAAATTTCAATGTAATCATAGTAGCCTCCTGTTGTTTTTCTTATAGATAGTATACAAGGACATTTCCTGAAAAATCAATAAAATAGGTGAAATAATAAAAAATTGCAGGATTTTGCCAGTATCTACCGAAATATGAGAATCATTGGAAAGAAACGGGGGAAGTAGAATGGGGATTATGGCAAGAGTAGTGGTGTTAGGTATTTTATTTTCCATAATGCCATTGTTAGTATATGCTGCTGATATTCAATTCAAAGAAGGAGACCAAGGGATAGAAGTTGCACAAATACAAGTTAAGCTAAGGGAAAAAGGCTATAGGATTACTACTATTAATGGTAAATATTCATTAGAAACAAAGAAGGCTGTTCGCAGCTTTCAAAAAAAGCAAAAGCTCAAATCAGATGGAATTGTTGAAAATAACACTTATACTATTTTGATGGGAAAAAACATAAAAATAACGAATGAGAATACCCAGGATAAGGCAAAACAAATAACAAATGCAGCTAAAAACTTTATAGGCGTACCATATAAGTTCGGCGGTACTACTCCCAAAGGTTTTGATTGTTCTGGCTTTGTCCAATATGTATTTAATAATAAAAAGGTTACGTTGCCTCGGACTGCTGATGCTCAGTATAAAGTAGGTAAAGCAATCATGCCAAAAGATTTGCAGCAGGGGGATTTAGTCTTTTTTAGTACCTATGAACAAGGTGCCTCTCATTGTGGGGTTTATCTGGAGCAAGGTAAATTTATTCATGCATCCAGTCATGGAGTCATGATCAGCCGATTGGACGAAAGTTATTGGAAGACAAGATACCTTGGAGCAAGACGGGTTATGTAAGGGAAAAAATACAATAAATAAATTTGTCCTCGAATGCTTGACAGATGTGTAAAGTTCTGTTATATTATCATTAAATCAAACAATAAAGTGTAAATATGATGAATAGGATAAGTAAGTTAGTGGCATTTTACAGAGAGCCGGGGGTTGGTGTGACCTGGTAAGTGTGCTGATTGAAATACACCTAGGAGTAGCAGGTTGAAAGGTTACAAGTAGACCGTGCCGGAACGCCACCGTTATCAGAGGCTAGAGTATCAGGCTATAATTGCCTTGTACTTGAAAAACAAACAGCTTGCAATGCAAGCAGGGTGGTACAACGAGTATAAACATCTCGTCCCTATATATAGGGATGTGGTGTTTTTTTTATTTAGTAAAATTTAGGAGGATATAGAATATGATTATTGTAATGGGACCAGAAGCAACGCAAGAGCAAGTACAGGTGGTAATGAAGAAGTTAACGGACTTAGGTTTAAAAGTACATTTATCAGAAGGAGCAACTCGTACTATCATTGGAATTATTGGTAATAAGCAGCTAATAGCGGAGCTACCTATAGAAGCGATGGATGGTGTAGAAAAAACAGTATCTGTGACTGCAGACTACAAGTTGGTTAGTCGAGAATTTAAGCAGGAAGATACAATTGTGAATGTCGGTGGTATTCTGATTGGTGGTAGTCATTTGGCAGTTATGGCTGGGCCTTGTGCGGTGGAGAGCCGGGAACAATTATTACAATCTGCTTTTATTGTAAAAGAAGCAGGTGCCCAATTTTTACGTGGGGGGGCTTACAAGCCTCGTACATCCCCTTATGCTTTTCAAGGATTAGAACAAAAAGGCTTGGAAATGTTGGCACAAGCAAGAGAAAAAACAGGGCTTAAAATAGTGACTGAAGTCGTAGACGTTGAGTCAGTGCCAGTGGTCAGTGCTTATGCCGATATGCTACAAATTGGCTCTCGCAATATGCAGAACTTCCAATTGCTGAAAACAGTAGGTAAAACAAATAAGCCTGTATTATTAAAACGCGGCTTGTCAGCAACTATTAATGAATGGCTAAATGCTGCTGAATATATTATGAGTGAAGGCAATTATAATGTAGTATTGTGTGAACGTGGTATTCGTACCTACGAAGAATATACAAGAAATACCTTAGATTTAAGTGCCGTAGCAGCCGTAAAAAATATTAGTCATCTGCCAATCATTGTAGATCCTAGTCATGGTACAGGTCGTTGGAAATTGGTGGGTCCTATGGCTCGGGCAGGGATTGCTGCCGGTGCTGATGGACTTATGATCGAGGTTCATCCCAATCCCGCTGAAGCTTTATCCGATGGCAAGCAGTCCCTGACTCCTAAAAACTTTGCTCTTACTATGCAAGAAGTGGCGAAGATTGCTCAAGTTATGGGGAAAGTGTTGTCATGAAGGCCAAGTGTATCACAATTATAGGTTTAGGGTTAATTGGCGGTTCCCTTGGTTTAGCATTGAAGAATACTTGTGGAGAAAGCCTGAGAGTGACAGGGATTGATTATGATCAGGAAACCTTGCAAAGGGCTGTCGAACGTGGTGCAGTAGATTACAGTACCAGTGATGTCAGAAAAGGTGTAGAGCAGGCTGATATTATCTTTTTATCAACTCCTGTTCTTCAAATGGTTCCTATTGTAGAACAAATTTTGCCTTATGTAAAAGCAGGGGCAATTTTAACTGATGTAGGTAGTACGAAAGAGTTTCTAGCGGAAAAATTGCTGGCCATGATGCCCCCAGGTATTCATTATGTAAGCGGGCATCCTATGACAGGGATTGAGAGAAGTGGTATTATGGTAGCAGATAAAGAGCTATTTAGGGATAAATGGTATATTCTGATTCCAGAAGCATCTACCTGCCCTAAGGCTGTAGCTAGTATATCTGAAATCCTTAAACTTACAGGGGCTAGAATTACTACAATGGGTTTAGCTGATCACGATCAATGTGCAGCGATTATTAGTCATATTCCCCATGTAGCGGCGGCCGCCCTTGTGAACCTCTTAGGCAAATATCCTTCCTTAGAGGAAAGTTTTAAGTTAGTAGGCGGAGGATTTCGCGATACTACACGCATCGCTTCTTCTAATGCAGATATGTGGGCAGATGTTTGTTTGACAAATGCTAAGCCAATTACCCAGAGTCTACAGCAAATGAAAGATTTGCTAGATGAGATGATTCAAGCTGTAGAAAAGGGTGATAGGCCAGCCATACATCATTTTTTTAAAAGGGCTAAAATGCGGCGGGATATCTTAATAGAAGAAACAGACTCTCATATCATTTGATGTGAGAGTCTGTTTCTTAAGGAGGAAAAATAGAGTGATGTGGCTATTTGGTTACTGTAGCCCAGTTGGCATTAATAATTTGTGCCATGAGTTTTTTGCCTTCAATATCAAAGTGCAGACCATCTGCGGCATAACGGAGAGGTAGGGTGTGGTTGCTATCTGCAAAATAAGGCTCAAGATCAATATAATAACGCTGCTGGCGAATAAAGTGATTTACGGTAGCAAATTCTCTCTGCCAATCAGGTACGGTTTCTTCATTAAATACCTGCTGTATGGCTTCAGGATTAATCGGTGGAAGTGTTAGAAAAATGGGTCTGATGCCATGGACTACACATTTATCGCGAATAGCACCAAGTTCCTTAATAACCTGACTGGCAGGTACACCTCCCCGCAAGCTGTTTGTTCCACCCATTATAATCAGAAAGGTAGAGTGATATGGCAACACATCCGCATCAAATCGGTACATCATGGATTCGGATGTATCACCGCTTTTTCCTAAATTAATTGTGGGGAAGGATAGATAGGTTTGAAAGCTATACTCTACATCGGCAGGTGAATAGGAAATCGCACCACCGCCATGAGTAATACTATCGCCAAAAGTACCTGCATATTTGCCTACTTCGTGGTTGACAACAAAAGATTCAGCATCGGAATAAACACCCACAGCCATACCATTTTTATCAAGACCCCGGACTCGCCAATAGTAAGTACCAGAAGCAAGTAAAGGTGTTTCATCATAGCAGTCTGAACCTGTAGTTACAATATTTTTTCGGATTCGATAGCGGGAGGGCTGTATTCCATTAGGGTTTTCTGGTGGGGCTGAGGTTAGTTCTACTTCGTAAGTTGCTGCTCCTGCAATGGGAATCCACGAATATACAGGATAAAGGGGCATTGGCATATTTGCAGCCTTGTAGCCAGTATTGGAGAGCGGCTTTAGATTTTGAGGCAATGTATGGTCAATATATATTTCCGTAGCATCGGAGAATACACCTATAGGATTGCCGTCATAATCAAGAGCGCGTACTCGCCAATATAAATGATTGCTGGGGTAGGTGGATAAGTTAATACTGTAACCATTTGTAAATACTTCTCGTGAGAAAAACACCTGATAGTTTGAAGTGTATATATCATTAGGGTTTTCTGGGGGAGAGCTTAATAATTCAATTTCATAATAGACTGCTCTTGGAAGTACTGTCCACATTAGCATCGGAATATCACAAGCAGGAGCAGAAACGGGATAATTGACCAGAGAATGAGGCTTATTTTGTGTATTTCCCCTATTGCTGTTTGTCTCTGTTATTGGGGTAAAATCAGAATAGGAACCTAGGGGGTGATGAAATAGGCTATGGGCAGACACTCTAAGGTAGGCACTTTGGGGGAAATGCTGACTAATATTTATTGAATTTTCAAAAGTACGATATTTTACTATCCGATGGAGAGGATTCACAGCAGAGATTTCTTGCCCTTCGGGGACTTGATTTACAATCTCCACTTCGTAATAGGAAAAATAAGGTATAGAGGACCAGGTCAAGGTGTATTTATCATCTACATTTTTAATATCTAAGGTAGGTTTGTAGTCACTCAATCCGATGTATTCACTACTTTCGATAAAATATAATATAGCTGTTAGTATTAATAACAAAACTAAAAATCTTCTCATTTTAAACACCTGCTTGCTTATCTAAGAATTTCTTATTATATTAATTCTATCATAAATAGAGTAATAAATGTTAATCTAGGCTAATTATGGCAATTATGGAGAAAGACTTACTGGGAATTATGCTAATTATATAATAATTCAATAATCGTAAAAATGAAATAGAGATGTTGAGGTATTATGTTTATAAAAATAGCCTTAGTATACGATTGATGATGAGCATGGGTGTTGTTGTTACAGTGCTAATGGCAATAAATTTGTTATGGGACATTAATCAATATAACAGACAAATGGAAGAAGAAATGAGAGAGCGAGCTGCATTGGTTGCTAGGCAGCTTATTGCCACACTCTCAGTCACCGCTATAAGGCAAGATAGCATTAATTCGGATTGAAAAGGCCATTATGAATTTAAACATCTTAACCCAGCATCTATTGGTATTAGTCCCGATGCTCAGGCGGGCAAGTCAACATTACTAAAAATAATTGCTGGTTTAGGCCAGCCAACTACAGGTAGTATTTACTAGATGACCCCTCCTCCAATTTAGATGCTGAGTAAAAGATACTTGTAACCCAGATGATTAGCAATGGCTTAGCGCAAAAGGTAACAATAGTTATTACGGCAGCTAGTACAATTACTGCTGCTATGGTGGCTAAAACCCAAGGGGAAATGCATTATTTACGGTATTGGCGTTTCCCATATTATTACCCAATTTTTAAGCAGTATTAGTGCTACAACTAAAATATTGGCTGATATTAAAACTGTTGTGTCTGAGATCATGTTTATGGCGGCCTATAATGTGGTTCTAATCATAGTATCATCCATATTATTTGATTATCTTTGGTATGACTGATTTTGACTAGTGGGGGGATTATAGTGAAGCTAGCTTTGGATTTATGGATAATGGGTGTGGTGTACGCTGTATTTTATATAGTGCCCCCAGTAGAAGGACTGGGCGACTTGGTGAGGATTGCTTTTTTACAGATACCAGTTGCCTGGTATCTGTACTTGCTTTCTTATTGTCAGCGGGTTGGTCTGTACAGTATTTGCGTACACGGGATATACAGTGCGACTGGAAAAGTTCAGCAGCAGCTAGTTTAGGATTGCTATGATTAATAGTGCTGGCAAGCTAGAAATGGATGCTATCATGCTTATATGTACTTCTGGCGGTTGTAGGGGCATGTACAGCACTATTTTGGCAGGTTTTTAGTATATGGTACATAGCAAGCAAAAGTCAGCCTAAATGTGGATAGGATGGAAATAAGGGGGAAACCATGAAAAACGACATGGAATTGGTATAGGCATTATTGCTCTAGTTATTATCTTTAGTGCGATCAGTTTTAAAAGTTCTCTTACACCATACGTTACTTTTGCTCAAGCTAAAACTATGAGTGGCAGTGTACAAGTGCGCGGAGTATTGACTTCAGAGCGTGTGATAATGAC
>CAUROG010000022.1:0-70555 GCA_963526645.1 uncultured Pelosinus sp.
GATATTCTACGATTAGGCTTTTCTATTGCTGTCCATCGGACAGGGTTCAGTTCAGACTAATTTTTTCTTAACAGCTTTTTATTTAAAGTTTATCTATTCCTCAAAAGTAGTATAATAAAAATAAATGCTATGAGGTGAAAACAATGAATCTTTCTAAAGCAAAAATTACCTATCTATTCCACAGCGGATATGCTGTAGAAACAGCAAATCATTTTCTTATTTTTGATTATTATCAGCCTTTTTCTAGTGCGAAGCCAAGTCTAGTTGATGGTATTATTACCAGCGATTTTCTTGCTAATAAAAAAAACATCATGGTATTTGCTTCTCACGCCCATGCTGATCATTTTGATCCCACTATACTAAAATGGGGAAAAGACAATCCCGATGTTCATTACATACTTAGCAGTGATATTCATGCAAAGACAGACCAATTAAGCTACCATATTGTTTCCGCTTATGAAAAGTTAGATGTTAATGACATTACCATTCAAACCTTTGGTTCAACAGACCAAGGTATTTCCTTCCTCATTCAGGTAGATGGCTTATCTATTTTTCATGCAGGAGACTTGAATTGGTGGCATTGGTCGGGAGAAGCAAAAGCAGAAAGGGATCATGCTGAAACGATATTTAAAGCAGAGCTTGAAAAAATAATTGGCCAACAGATTGATATTGCATTTTTTCCTGTAGACCGTCGATTAGAAGAGGCTTATTGTATGGGTGCGGAATATTTTGCTGCCAAACTCAAACCAAAGTTATTATTACCTATGCATTTTGGCAATGACTACGGTGCGAGTAAAGCCTTTGCTCAAAGAGCTAACATCCTGGGTATTGCTACAACTGAAATTAATCATAAAGGTCAAGAGATCATTTTTCCATAAGATAAATAGTTCTCCTTTTACGTGGAACACTATACATATACACGTAATCAAGGAGGTTGTAATAGCGATTATGAAAAAAAGTAAACCATCTTATGCCCCCAATAAAAGAGGCTTCTTTGAACAAAAACCCAGATTTATGAAATCCTATTCCCAAAAAGATTATACTTTATTGCCAGATCCAGTAAGAGATCCTATTGTCTCAAACAATATTTCTAATGTAGAATTTGACTATACTTATGACCGCGGAGAGCAAATCTAATTTTTTTTATGATGCATGAGCAAGCTTAGGGGCGAAGATTTTTTCTTCGCCCCTATTTTTTATGAGATTATAATTAATTTTCTTCTATATTATTTTTTGTCGCTCTAATTTAATAATTTCAATCAAATGGCGAATTGTTTGCCTGTACTATGGTCTGAACCATACTTCGTGCTGTCCATGCCGATGGATATACTACTGAAAGACCCTATATTTATTAATAAGATAATACCTTTTCCTTCATCAATAAGCATAGGGTTGATTAATTCCCCAATGCTTTTATCTTGCGTTTCTACTTAGACAATAAAGTTGCCAAGCGAAATGTAGACGTATCAATTGTCCGCTTATGCCCAATTGCATCTGCTAAATCAATAGCAACAACTGCGCCATTTTTAGAACCAAACAATACATTCGATATTCCAGAAACAAGTGCCATTACTGCATGTTCCGCTAGGGTACTCGCTAATATACGATCAAATACACTTGGCGATCCTCCCCGTTGTATGTGCCCTAATACTGATACTCTAGTATCAAGGCCGGTATCGTTAGCAATTTTTTCGCCAATTGTAATGGCACTGCCTACCCCTTCTGCCACAACAACGATACTATATCTTTTTCCTGCATCTCTTGACTTACTTAATTTTTGACAGAGTTCTTCCAGATTCACAGTCATTTCTGGAATGAGTATTTGTTCTGCACCACCTGCCAGTCCAGCCGTCATTGCAATCCACCCTGAGTTACGTCCCATTACCTCAAGGACGATCACTCTTCCATGAGAAGAGGCTGTATCCCGTAGTTTATTAATTGCTTCTATCACTGTATTTGTAGCAGTATCAAAACCAATGGTGTAATCAGTACCCCAGATATCATTATCAATGGTGCCAGGTAAGCCAACCACAGCAATTCCTAATTCCGATAATAACTGTGCGCCTGTAAGAGAACCATCACCACCAATAATAACTACACCCTCAATTCCCCGCCGTTTTAAATTTTCCGCAGCTCGCTGTCGCCCTTCCAATGTTTTAAAAACTTCACAACGAGCAGTTCCCAGAAAAGTACCGCCTCGCTGCAAAATATCTCCTACCGCGCGCGATTCCAGTTTTACCATTTTATCTTCATACATACCTGCATAGCCATTATATATTCCCCATACTTCTACCCCTTCATGAATAGCTACACGAACAACAGCACGAATAGCAGCATTCATACCAGGAGAGTCACCACCGCTAGTCATGACAGCAATACGTTTTAACATTACACTCCACCCCTTTTGCTAAATTTCCATTAGGAGTGGAGATTTCTTCTCCACTCCTGATTTTTTAGAAGCTAATACATTTAAATTTCAAATTGCAATGCAATTTCTTCTAATTTATTTTTAATATCCAATGCAGTATGCAAAGTAAGAATATGATCAGCCCACTCCTGAGTCTGCTCTAAGTCAAGCTGACGTATGCGATGCTTCACTACAGGAACAGCCCGGCCATTCATGGATAATTCTGTTAAACCAAGCCCTACCAATAAAGGTGTGGCTAAAGGATCTCCTGCCATCTCACCGCACATTCCTACCCATTTACCGCATTTTTGTGCCGCTTTGGCAACAGTGCCAATTAAGCGAATCACTGGAGGTTGAAAATAATCACTTAAGTAAGCCACATGCTCATTCATGCGATCTGCTGCCATGGTATATTGGACTAGATCATTGGTACCAATACTAAAAAAATCTACTTCTTCTGCCAATATATCGGCAATAACTGCAGCTGCTGGAACTTCAATCATAATCCCTACAGGTACATTGATCCTATAGAGGATTCCTTCCTGTGTTAATTCTTCAGCAGCTTCTTGTAATAAGGCTTTTGCACGTAGTAATTCATCTACTGTCGCAATCATAGGAAACATAATATGCAAGTTTCCTGCTACACTAGCCCGTAATAAAGCCCGTAGTTGGGTTTTAAATACATCTTGATATACCATACATAGGCGAATAGCTCGCAGACCTAAAGCTGGATTGGCTTCTGTCAAACCGCCGATAAATGGCAATTGCTTATCACCGCCAGCATCCAAGGTACGAATAACAATCTTTTTATCAGGCATCGCGGAAAGTACAGCTTTATAAGATTCTACCTGTTCTTCTTCCGTTGGCACACTGGTTTTGTCCAAGAACAAAAACTCGGTACGGAATAAACCGACTCCCTCTGCACCTGCAGCAATCACTTTTTCCATATCTGCAGGTGTCCCAATATTACAAGCTAGTTCAATAGGATGACCATCCAACGTCACACTAGGCAAGTGACCTACAGCTGCCAAAAGAGCTGCTCTATCTTGTTCTTTTTTGATACGCTGGCGATATTCTTCTAGCACATCCTCTGCAGGATCAACCAATATTTCTCCTACATATCCATCGATAATTACCATATCACCATTGTTTAGCGTCTCTATTTCACTACCAATCCCAACAACAGCAGGAATTCCTGCAGCCCTAGCTAAAATAGAACTATGAGAAGTCTTACCTCCCAGAGCAGTAATAAATCCTGATACACTGGCTAAATCAAGAGCAGCTGTATCAGAGGGCAACAAATCTTGGGCTGCCAATATACCTGTATAATTGATGCCTTCTGTACCACCTTGCAAAATTCGTACTAAACGTTTACCAATATCTTTGATATCAGCTGCTCGCTCTTGCATATATTCATTATCAAGGCCAGCGAACATAGCAGCAAATTCACTGACCGCACCTTCTACCGCTGCTTCAGCACTAGCATGATGATTATCAATATGATTCATAACAGCCTCAATAAAGGATGGATCACTAACCATTAGTTTGTGAGCGGCAAAAACTTCTGCCTGCTGCTCTCCAATGTTAACTGCTGTACGTTCTTGTAATACATCTAATTCTTTCTCTGCTACTTGTTGGGCTGCATAAAAGCGTTCTTTTTCTGCTGGAATTTGTGATACTTCTACTTCTCGGCAGAAATCATGTAATCCTTCCTGCATATGTATAATTTTGCCGATAGCAATTCCTGCTGACGCTGCAATTCCTTTTACTTTTCGCATAGTATCACTCTTCTCCAAATTTATCATCTACTAGTTTTTTCAAAGTTTCTCCCGCTTCGAAAGCATCAGGACCATCAATTTTGACAAGTATACTATCGCCCTTTTTTACACCTAGCCCCATAATGCTAATGATGCTTTTGGCATTGGCATTTTTTCCATCTTTAAATACCGTAACATTTGATTTAAAGGAGGTAGCCTTCTGTGCAAACATAGCCGCTGGTCTAGCATGTAAACCGGCTTGATTTTTAATTTTAAGATCGAATTCCATTTTTTCACAACCTTTCTTTTTATTATATTTTTATAGTAAAAATACTTATCTTATTTGAGTCATCAGATCCACTAGAATATCATTAAGTAAGACCTGAAAACGATCTGTCCATGAATGAGGCGGTCATCAATTCTTACTAATTCAATTCTCCCCCTATATCTTCCTTCTTTTTCCTGTTTTACAACTCTTATAAATATCTACTCTGCTTATTCCTAGCCATTACCAACTTACCCACTCCATCGTAGCCGCCCTGTAGCGCTATTTCTACCAAAACTTCTAATTCACTCGATACTATTGTACATGTTTCGCTTATGTTTTAAACTCGTTTAATTGTGTGTTTATTCTGATTTTACTAATAATTTATCTGCTATTATTTCATAGTATGTGCAGAACCTGTGATAATGATAAGGCCTTATCAGAGCGATAAGGCCTTATCATTAGGTTATACTATTTTTTATATACTTCCCAAGCTTCCGAAACTCTCTTGCGATAGGATTCTAAACGATTCGAAAGCACCTTTTCGTCTCTGCGTCCAGCTTCTATCGATAAATCATATAAACTATTGTTCATAGAATATGCAATTGTTTTCATAAAATCATATAGAGGATCTGATTTTTTTTCACTACTCGCTATTTTTTCATTCAGCCCTTTAATTAAGATAATAGCGTCAGAGACTTTTTCTTCCGGCAATTGCTGTATTAGTTCAATTAACTCGTCTTTAGAATTCATCATTCACTCTCCCAATTTGACAACCTTATTCTTCTTCATTGAAATACACTTTATAAAAGTGCATACCTTTTTCATCATCAAAGCCACGTTCAATAAACTGCATATTGCCCGTTTCTGTCGTGGGATTTTTGACTTTAATTTCAATCTCAGTATCTAGCTTGATCATGTTTTTAAATTTCTTTTTTACACTTTTCACTGCTGGAGTAGAAATACTAAACCCTTCCGCAGCAACAAATCCTTGATTACTTTCATAGTTTTGTTTATGTTCTTTAAACTGTTCAATAAGCTCAGGTTCTTTCACAACTTCCTGAACAAATTCCTCCAGATGAAATTGGTTATGTTTATCAAAATAAGCTACGGCTTCATTTACAAAAACTACCTGATCCTTTTTATCAGCCTGATATACTTGTCCATAGATATTTTCAGCAAAATCTCTGCACACCTGCAAACAATTTTCTGTATGAAAATACTCATCTTGTACATTGGTCAGACGTAAGAATTCATCCTTCCAGTACAATGCTTGATTTTCACCTTTATTTACTGCATCCACAATAGCGACTCGATAACCATCAGCAGAATTAACATTAAAAATAATGCAGCCCTTATCTAGTTTTTTAACATTTATTCCTTTATCACTACCAATCATAAACTCATCAGCATATTTCGTAACCTTTAGATACGTCTCTTTTTTCTCAGTTTTAAAAATACCAATTCCATCTGCCTTTTGATCATTGATCATACAATCTTTAAAATAAGCCATATAGAATTCTCCGCCTTTAATTTGCGGATGGGAAGATTTTTCATATAAATGTTTTAAAATATGAATAGATTGTTCATAGAAAGTTTCAGGTTCTATAAAAATACTGCTAACATACATATATAATTCATTCAAATGAATATCGGTTTCATGGAAAAATTTATGCAATACCTTTTCCTTAAAAGACGATAAAAAATACTTTAGCAACAGTTCTTCTACATTGCCATCCTTCATCTCATAGGAACTTGGTGAGAGAAAAATCCCTTCATCCCGCAGCTTATTACCCACTTTATGTATCACTAATTGCTCTAAACTCACATTAGAAAAATCAAACACCTATTTCATCCTTCCTGCTACTGACAAATCTAGTATCTCATTATTGTATCATACTTCTATACATTTTCAATCTATGTAGAACCCACTAAAGATTTATATCCACAAAAACATCCCGCAAAGGCACTTTTCCCACAATGCTCTAACGTCTATTATTATAAAAAAAACAATCTAAATCTCAGGTTAAGAGATTTAGATTGTTTGATATTATTCGGCGATTCTACCAAGGAGTACAACTTTTCCTGGATTCATAATATTGTTAGGATCAAAAGCAAATTTAACGGTTTGCAATACTTTCTTTTGCCCTTCAGTCATGTGCTTATACATGGCTGATATACGTTTTCCACCAATACCATGTTCCCCAGACAAATTACCTTCAAGGGCATACACAGCATCATAGATCTCTGCTAATACTGCATCCTTCAAATCATGCCAAGCATGTTCATCACGGTCTTCACGCAATATGGTTGCATGAATGTTTCCATCACCAGCATGGCCAGCACTAGGAATCTTACAATCATATTTTGCTGCGATTTTTTCAATTGCATCAAGCGCTGCAGGAATATTAGCAATCGGCACTACAATATCTTCCATGCAGTATACTGGGCTTAGCATACGAAGTGCCTCAGCATAGGCTTTACGTGATTTCCAAATACGGTCTTGTGTAGAAATATTATCTGCTACGAATACTTCTAATGCACCATTTTCTTTACACAACTTGCCAATGGTTTCATAATCTTCCTGTACTTGCAGCTCCGTATTACCATCTACTTCACAGATAATATATGCACCTGCATCACTAAATGGTAATTTTTTATTCAAATACAATTCAGCTGCTTTAATTGATAAGCTGTCCATAAATTCAACTGCAGTCGGAATAATACCAGCAGTCATAATCTTTGGCACCACTTTGATAGCAGATTGCATATCCGGGAAGGGAACTAGTAAATCGGCAACATATTGAGGTAGTGGCATTAACTTGAGCCAAATTTTTGTGATGACTCCCAATGTACCTTCTGAGCCAACCATTAAATGTACCATATCATAGAAAGTAACATCTTTTACGTTTTTACCACCATAAATAACAATGTCACCATCTGGCATAACTACTTCTAAACCATAAACGTGACGCCCTGTAACACCGTATTTAATCGCTTTGTTACCACCAGCGTTTGTCGCAACATTACCACCAATAAAGGAAGACTCTGCTGAACAAGGATCACCAGCATAAAAGAGACCTAGCTCTTTTGCTTCTTTTTGCACTTCCCCTGTAGTAACACCAGGTTCCAACACCATGAATAAATTTTCTTTGTCAATTTCTAAGATTTTATTCATTTTTTCCAGTGACAATACCATACCGCCATGAAGTGGTACAGCACCTGCTGCAAGCCCTGAACCGCCACCTCTAGGAGTGATAGGAATTAGCTCACGATTTGCCAATTTGACAACTTCAGCAATTTGCTGAGCATTTTCCGGTTTTATAACTACTTCAGGCATTTTCTCCCAAAGTTTATCAGAAGTCTCATCACGAGAGTACATTTCCATTTTTTCTTCATCGACAATTACATTCGCTGCACCAAGAATTGCTTCTAATTGTTTAACGATATTCTCTGTTACTTTGTTAAATTGCATTACTACCCCTACCTCCTTATGCTTTAGCTTTCATTTTTTTCACTGTTTCAATTAGCATAGGCACTACTTCAAATACATCGCCTACAATACCGAAGTCGGCTACTTTGAAGATTTGTGCTTCAGGGTCTTTATTGATTGCCACAATAACATCCGAGGTCTGCATACCTGCCAAAAATTGAATCTTACCTGCGATCCCCGCAGCAATAATTAACTTAGGAGACACGGTCTTACCAGATAGACCAATTTGATGGGGATACGTGGACCAGCCAAGTTCAACTGCATCACGAGTAGCACCAACAGCTGCTCCCATTAGCTCTGCTAATTCTTCTATTAATTTGAAACCTGCAGCATTTTTCATTCCCTTGCCACCGGCAACAATTACATCTGCTTCTTCAATACTTACTGCTTGCGTAGTATCTATTATAAATTCCAAGAACTTTTCAACTGTCATTGTTGTTGCACCTGTATAGTTTTTAACAATGATTTCACCTGTTCTAGAAGTGTCAACTGGAGATTGTTTTGCTGATCTAGGACGTACTGTTGCCATTTGTGGACGGGTATCAGGAGTTTTAATCGTAGCCATGATATTGCCGCCAATTGCTGGACGAGTTTGCAATAATAGCTTTGTCTCAGGATCAATAGTAAGTTCTGTGCAGTCAGCTGTTAGACCAGTACTGGTTTTAGCTGCAACTAGAGGCATTACCGTACGACCAGTAGTTGTTGCGCCAGCAATGATAACTTCTGGTTTTTCTTCATTTACCAAACGAGTAATGGCGTTACTATAAGGCTGAGTTAAAAAGTTCTTAAAAATAGGATCTTGAATGAAATATACTTTATCGGCACCACGAAGAATGACTTCATTCAGGTTTTCAATTTCGTCACCTAGTAATACACAGGCAAGTTCACAGCCTAGGTCATCGGCAATCCCGCGGCCCCAAGTTAAGAGTTCAAAAGTAACGGCTTGGACTTTGCCATCACGTTGTTCACCGAGTATCAATACACCTTTAAAATCGGCTAGATTTTTAGCTTCCGCTATGCTGCAATTCACATACATTGACATCTTTATTGTTACCTCCTTTTATAAAACATCCTTTTGAACTAAAAACGACATCAATTCATCAATTGGCTGCATTGTCGCGTTGGCTTTAACCATAATAGTATCCCGGGAAAGCTTAGGGCTAAAAATTTTAACTACGCGAGTTGGTGAACCAGTCAAACCAAGCTCACTTTTATCAAAGCCAAGTTCTGCATTCCCAAGCATTGGAACATCAACCTGTTTCGCTTTTAATTTACCGTCTAAAGTAGGAAATCCAGTATCACTAATATCTTTATTTACAGAAACTAATACTGGAAAAGTAACTTGAACTCGTTCAAAACCACTTTCAACAGTACGTTTAACAATAACGCCATCCTCTAGCACTTCTAAGGCAGATACATAGGTTTGGGCAGGAACCCCAAGGTAGTGAGCAATCATGGCAGCGGTCTGACCAGTTTCGCCATCAGTAGCCCGTTCGCCACAGATAATCATATCAAAATCGCCAGTTTTCTTAATAGCTGCAGCAATAACTTTAGCTGTCGCAATGGTATCCGAACCGGCAAATTCTCTACCCGACACTAATACCCCATCATCTGCACCCATAGCAATTGCTTCTTTAATCGCTTTCATTGCTGATACTGGGCCCATGCTTACTGCAGTGATTTTAACATCAGGATAGGTATTCTTAATGCGAATTGCCTCAGCCAATGCATTTTCATCTAGGGGATTAATAATAGTATCTTTACCAGTACGCACCATTACTCCAGTTACTGGATCTAGTTTTACTGAATCCGTTCCAGGAACCTGTTTTACAAGTACAATAATTTTCATAAATACACCTCCTATTTTATTCTGCGAGACAAAAAGACTTTTTACACTACTTGCTACATATATTTTCACAATATTATTTAAATATTGCAAAAAGCCAAAATATACTGTATTTAGTGAATTTAGTATTTTGTCGGACAATTCTTGTTTTTTATTTTACAACAGAAAATATGCTAGGTAAAATCTTTTATAGTAATCGCATCCATGCGTTTTGGCTATATGTGAATGTGAAGAAGTTCCCATACAGAATGTGACTTTTTTAACTTACTTAATTCCCATAGCCACTATTGCTGGATGCTGATTCCTACTCACTTTCCAGCAGTATCAACTTTACTCTATCTTTTCACAAGATAAAAATAAGGGTATTGTCATTTTTTCAGACAACACCCTTATTTTGAATTAATTGTAAATTAAATTTTATTTATCATAATATTGGTAAGTGTAAGAGTCGTATCCTCAATACTTTTTCTAATATCCGGCAGACTTTGTTTAAATTCATTAATCGCATCCGTATTGGGAAAAAGGACGCGCAAATCCAGTTTGTTTTCTTCATATAGGCGAAATACGCTATCCACAAGGCCAATATTCTTGGTATCCACACTGACTCGCATCCATGTTTCAAATTGACGTTTTACCAGTGGATTACTTGATTCGTTTTCTTGATGATAAATATGAATATGAGTAGGGTAAGAAGTTCCATCGGTAAAATAAAGTGGTACGGAAAAGGATAAGACTTTATGATCTAGCTGTCTTTGAGTCTCACCTGCCATTGATTTATATAGAGAATGGGCTAATTCTTTTATGGTACCTGCTGACCTTTGCAAATTCTCTGGATCTGTATTTTGCCACTGCTGGGCCCCAACGGCTTTCAATAACACCCACATTTTTGACAATTCTGGCAGTTTATTTTTCGCTGCCATATCCTGCAATGCCTGTGGTATATTTTGTTCTATTGCCTTTGTTAATTGCTCCACTCCTGGCTGTGCTCTTTCAAGTAGTTTTGCCTGATTAGAAAATAACTGATTATTTACCTGCTTCATGAGTGTTTTTAACTGCTCAACGGTTGAAGCAGTCTCTGATAA
The DNA here is from genome assembly GCA_963526645.1 of uncultured Pelosinus sp. Taxonomy (GTDB): domain Bacteria; phylum Bacillota; class Negativicutes; order DSM-13327; family DSM-13327; genus Pelosinus. The sequence goes on from CAUROG010000022.1 coordinate 10,851, forward strand.
CTGACTTACGACTTGCGTTAATAAATCAGCAACTGGTGCTGCTAGGGACTTCGCTGTTATATTTTCAGCTAGCTTCGCCACAACAGTTTTGACTTCTCCAGGCATTTTACCGTTTAGTAAAGCTGCATTTTCAAAGGTTTTTGCCAAGGTCAATATATTTTGCTCTGAGATACCTTGCTTTATAGCTTGCTGCACTGCATTACCAAGCTCTGAGGGAATATTCTTGGCAAAAGATTCTAGTTTTACAGCTATGGCAGCTTTATCTGGTGATGTTTTCAACTCCTGATAAAGCTGTTCTAGTGTATTTGATGCTTGCTGCAAGATTTTAGGCGATATATCCTTAAATTGCTGAGCATCCACAGCTTTTAATACTGACCATACCTCTGGCAGGCCAGGTATGCCTTTCTCAGAAGCTTGCAGTAATGTCAGTGGTATATTAGTTGCCAATCCTTTTGTTAGCTGGGCTAATGCCGCTTTATCACTTTCGGTAAATTGTTCCAACATAATTTGCTGTAAAAGTTGTTTGGTAATTTGTTTTAAATCGCCCTGAGATAAGGTGTTATTGGAAGTTAGCTGCTGAACATTCTCCGGAAATAGTTGTTGTAATAGCAGCTCCATATTTTGTTTAAGATGACTTTGAGACAAAGCTGTCCCTTGCTTAGCTAATTGTAATAATTGATTTGCCAATTGGTCAGGGGATATTCCGCCTTGTCCTTTTAAAAATTCTGCTACTTTATTTATAAAAAGCTTTACATCCTGATAGTCATCTTTTTGCAGCGCCGCTGCTAATTCTAAGAGATTCCCCAGATTATTAAGCTGCTCGGCTATGTTCTTTTGGGATTTCAATAGGCTGTCCATTCCTTGAGCTACATCTTTCGTGGATGACATTTGTTGCAAAAGTTGCTGGACAATTTTTCTAATATCCTCTGGTAAAGATTGCAGTAATTGATCGCGATTCTGTAGTAAATTAGCCAGCTTTGTTTTAATATTATCCTCTAAGTTTACCTGGAAATCCTTCTGTGCCACCTGATTACTACTGGTTACTTCATTACTCTCCTGATGCGTTTGAACCTTTCCTAATTGATCATTTGCTACGATTTGCCCCGAAGCCTGAGGCACTTTACCGATTTCCATTTTCCGTCACCTCTATTATGAGCATAAACTAACCCTTAGTACCAGTATACGGTAACTTAATGTAGAATCCTAGTCTTAAATTTCTTATATGATTAGAGTAATACATGTCTTCTTATTCCTCTTTTGAAAGAAAAACATCCACTCTGCTAATACTATGAAAAAACCAACCTGCATGATTATAACAAGTTGGTTTAATTATAAGTTAATCTATTTATCCCTAGCTTAATTTTCGTTGGGGAGTTTTTCTCATCACAGCAATTCCCACAACGAGTAGAACAATAAATATAGTTATGCCGATCATAAAGGTATTAGAGTAAGTCTTTATCAAATCGATAGCTTGTGGTCCATAATAAAAAATAAGAATCCCTTCCAGCAGAAATCTTTTTCCACGTCCAAAAATAGAAGCTGCTAAAAAGACCACCATATTAATGCGAAACACACCTGAACTAATACTCACAAATTTATAAGGAATAGGCGCAAGGGCAGCAAGAAAGATAGCCCAGCCACCATATTGATCCAGCCAGCTTCTAATTTTCACAACATATTTATCAGGTACAAACTTTTTTACGGCCAGAATCCCATATTTATTGCCGACAAAGTATCCAACAATACCACCTAATACTGATCCTGTGGTAGCAATCACTGAATAGTAAATCGCCTTTTCTGGAGCTGACAAAGCCATCGGAATTAATAATAAATCAGGCAATATAGGAGAAAAAATGGATTCAATAAATGATATGATAAAGAGTCCTAGTACTCCAAAATTTTGAAAAAACGAAATTAGTTGTTCCACTATTGCACCTCAATAAAATTATCGTATAGAAGCATTATATACTATTTACTATTGTAATGTATATACTAGGTGCTTTTTTCCCAAAACATGTTACGAATTCTTCTTACTTACGTTATACTATATGAAGACGAATAACGATTACATTATACAAAACGAGGTGACAATCATTGCAGAATCTATTGAAAGCAATCGGACAAATATCCTTATTATGGCTGATTTATTATATCAGCACATGGACAGTTGACTTCTTACACTTGCCTCTGCCTGGCAGTGTGCTAGGCATGCTTCTTTTATTTTCATTATTATCTAGTGGGATTATTAAAGAACACTGGATTTCCCTCGGTGCTAACCCCTTACTAAAGCATCTATCATTTTTCTTTATCCCTATTGCAGTGGGGCTCATGGAATGGGGAGAATTATTTACACAAAAAGGACATCTTCTCTTTTTGCCCTTGGTCATTAGTGCCTTAGTCGCCTTAGTGGCAACGGGGTTAGTTGTTCAACTTCTGACTAAATCCCAAGGAAAAAAAGGAGGAGCGAATTAGCTTGTCTACTACTATATTGATTACTTACACCATGATTCTTACTATTGTATTATATCTAATCAGTCGGAAAATATTTTTACACACAAAAAATCCTATATTTAATCCTGTACTCCTTAGTACAACGGTCATTATCATTGTCCTTCACTATACAGGAATTACTTTTGATCAATATAAGCCAGGTAAAGATATAATGACTTTTCTTCTTGGGCCTGCTACGGTGGCATTAGCTTTGCCTCTTTATCTAAATCGGGATGTACTGCGCCAAGCATTATTCCCCATATTATTTGGAATATGTTTCGGTGCTATATCCACCCTAACAACCGCCGTCCTCTTAGCCAAAATTAGCGGACTTGATTCTCTTATCATTGCATCCATCGCCCCAAAATCGATTACTGCCCCTATTGCCATTGAAATTTCCCGTCTAACAGGCGGGGATCCAGCCATTGCTGTGGCCTTCGTAGTTTTTACAGGTACATTAGGCTCTATCATTGGTCAAAGTGTTCTCTCCTTTTGCAAAATAACAAATCCTATCGCAAGAGGACTAGCCATGGGAGTTACTTCTCACGGTCAAGGTACGGCTACCATCCTCCAAGAAGGAGCGCTCCAAGGAGCTATGGCAGGGGTAGCTATGGCTGTGGCAGCCATTTTCATTTCCTTTATTGCTCCCTTTTATATTCCTTGGTTAGTCTATTTATAATCGTATATACCGCCACCTTTTTCTCTACGGTCTAACAGGTTTCCATATCAAAGCTTGTAAGGTTAGCCATTTAGTATCGGCAAATCATTGGTTTTAGTAAAATTTCTCCTGCAATCGATTCTTGTATCGTATAATTTGAAAGGATGAGGAAACATGTTAGGTATTCAGAATTATGAAATGTTTTTATTAGCTGGTATTATTTTAAACATAACACCTGGCTCTGATACTATTTATATCCTTAGTAGAAGTATCGCACAAGGCAGAAAAGCAGGAATTTACTCCGTTTTAGGTATTATTACCGGCGTTGCTGCTCATACAATACTGGCAGCATTAGGATTATCTGCTATTCTAGCAACATCAGCAACCGCCTTTATGGCAGTTAAAATGATTGGTGCAATATATCTAGGATATTTAGGATTAACTACCTTACTTACAAAAGAGAATGATTTAATTTCATTAACCGACAATACCCCTATGACACAAAAAAAGATTTACTTTCAAGGATTATTAACAAATGTATTAAATCCTAAAGTAGCCCTTTTCTTTTTATCTTTTTTACCCCAATTCATCGCCCCATCCAATGCTTACGGATTGCTCCCATTTATTTTCCTCGGGATAACCTTTTTAATCACAGGTACAATTTGGTGTGTGATGTTAGTACTATTTTCCTCCCGTGTTACAGCATATTTGAGGAAAAGTGAGATGGCATCTCTTATCACAAATAAATTCTGCGGGGTAATATACGTTACATTAGGAGTAAAGCTATTAACTGCAGAAAAGTAATATGTCTAAATCATCCCTAACTAAATACTGAAAAGAAGACTCAGCATCATTTGTAACGCAAAAAAGAACACACAACGAATTAATGTTGTGTGTTCTTTTATCATTTGCTTACATTCTATAGCATTACTGTACCTTCAGATCTATCTCAAACATCCGATTCCAAGGAAAAGATACGTCTACTTTTTCAAAAGGAAAATCCTTTAAGTTTTGCTGGGCGAACTTTTGCATGCGCTCGGTAGCATCTTGGGAAAGGGTGGGCAGCATTTCATCTAATTGTACATCACTGTGACCTTTAGGAATTAAGACCTCGTTCATAAGAGCAGTGCGTATATTAGCTTGATAGCCCCAATCATCTAAGAGGCGAACAGACATCAGATTATTCTTATTGGCCTCTGTCATGCGCTGAGCAAAAACGGCCTGCCCAATGGTATAACCTATAGTATTGCTTGCTGTATTCCAGCCAGAATAGGATTCCAGCTGAGATACCAATTTTTTGTTGGTCATTTCCTTCATGAATGCATTGTCGGAGCCATTTGCAAAAGAGATATCGGCTACTGCTACTTTGCGATCATCTCCTAAGTAACCTTCCACTTTTTTAACAAAAGCAAGGGTTTCTTTACTGGCTTTTGTTTTATTGGAGCCCATACCAGCTTCTCTGGTCCAACCGTCAACTGGCGTATTGACTGCCAGAATCATATTGGCTGTTTTATCAGAGAATAAAGGCACGCAACCTGCGGCAATCAAGTGATCCCTCACATTCTTCCCTACTGGGGTATCTTCATAAGAAGGAATGGTCTTATCACCAATGCCTTGGGTATAAACCACTGCTACAGTAGGTATGGTAAAGGTTAGATCATTGGCAGCTCTGGCTAACATAAGCATACCTAACTGATCGGCACCGGGGAAGGAAGAATATTTACTAGCAGATAAATCCACTGTTTCTTTCCCTAACCATCTGGATTCCTGATGAGATCTTGATAATGGGGAACAATCATCACGGCCTATAAGTAAGTAATTAAATACATTTTCTTTCGCTGCTGCAACAAGCTGTAAGTTTGCCTTAAAATTCTTTTCACGCCTGTCCACCCAATTTTTCATAATATCTTTGGGAACTTGAGCATTTAATGCATCTAATTCTTTCTTTTCTTTTTTTCTTAACTTTTTCATTTCACTTTTATCTTGGAGAGCATGAATACGGAAAATCGCTGGTCCATAGGTTTCGTAATAAGCTGGCTCTACCCCACCACTGGAAGCATGAGGACTACGCATAATCGTACTAAATACATATAGACGCAAGGAAGGATTTAATTCCTTGAGTTTTTTAAAATTTTCGATTCTCTTGAGCAATACTTCCTCACTGATTTCGTGGGTACGAGAGGCAACCAAGCCGCCATAAATCAAAGCATCGGCTGACACTACTACTCCATCGGCTTCTTTGGCATGGGCAAATACCCATTCCCACAATTGGTCTGGATTGGCACTTCTAGTTCTGGCTGCAAGATCGCCTTCTGGTGGAACAAGGATATCGAATCCGCCTTTTTTGACTGTATCTATCACATACTCGTAACTTACTGGTCGATTATCAAAGGGAACATACATAATGGTCTGGGCATAGCCCGGTACATGGATAAAGAATAGCAGGAAAAAAATTGCTGCTACAATTCCTTTTTTATTGTTCATTTTCTTCCATCCTTTCTTCTGCAAAAATACTTGCTAAACATTCTTCTTTCCCCGCTGCTGTCAGGTACTTATACCTGAAGACTTCTATATTCATATCAGCAATGCCTGCTGGTACATCCACAAAGGAGATATTGTTTTGTGCAAACCTCACATAGTTGGAGGTAAACTCACCAAAACATATGGTTATAGGATTGTGATATGCGGCTATCTCTTTTAGCTCCTTTTTTAACGCCTGAGTACAGTAATAATTACCAAGAGCATAGGGATAAGTAATTAGGACCAAATTAATTACAGCTGCTCCTGCTAAAGCTCCTCCCAGATATCGAATGGTTTTTCTATCACTAGACCAAGCCACCATAGCCAGACAAACAAAGGCTAGCCAAATTTGCGGTACATACCTGGCCCACCAAGATTCAGGATTTATAAGTGCAGATACCATAATACTAACAACTATTCCTACTCCATATAGAGTTTCCTTCTTTGGAGAAATAAATAGCAATAATAATATAGCCCCACCAAGTACCACTATGCCACTAAACCAAGGACCAAAGCCGCCAATGCGTACATCTGCACCATAGACAAAAGGCTTGAATTCTTTTGCAGTGATACTAAACGGAAGCTTCACCACCGGATCTTCTGTATCAAACTGATTGGTCGCCATAGCAAAATTCGCAACATAAAGCTTTTCTATGCTATTTAGTTGTAAAAAACCTTTTGGCGAATTACTGGTCATAATATCCATTGACTTGGGTCCTGCACCATATAGAGGATAAAAGGGATGACCATAAAAAAAGCCATTGGTCATATAAGGATTATAACCAATAACACAGACACCGACAACTAAACTTATGATGGTAATTTTTCCAAGGTCCCAATAAGCCTGTCTCTTTTGCAGTAGCCACAGCCATCCACCTAATAGGCCAATACAGGCAACAGCATAAACAATGCCTGTAAATTTAACATTTACCAATAAACCAATACTCATGATAAAGCCGAATAAAACAATCCTATCGTAATAGATAATCATTTGATATGACAAGGCGAATAGACAGAGCAATAAGGAGGCTAATTGGCCATCAATATAAAAGCTGAGAGCCTGATAAATACTTACAGGATTCAAAGCCAAAAGAAGGCTAAAAAATATAGCTTGCTTTACAGTAAAACGACTAGTATTTCTCATAGCAGAAAAAGCTAGTAAAAAAGACGCTGTGATCAGTAAAAAGTTAAAGGACTTGCTCTGTTCGATTTGTCCAGTCACTGTATACAAAGCAGCTTCATATATCCAGGGTCCCTTTGCATAATGATTTAACAATATGGCAGAATGGGACTGGTCTTTCGTCAAGTACTGCTGAAAAGGATTCCAATGATTGGCTAACTGTATCACTGCCTCTTGGTGGTATACCTGCCCATCATAGGATATATCATAGAACATGCCACTTAAGTACATAAAAGAGCACATAAGCAGCACTGCCAAGCTCCCGATACCAGCGAAATATTTCCAATGCTTTTGTTTATCATAAATTTTCGTAGTTATAAAAACAAAAATAAAACTACCAGCAACTGACAACCATATATGAAGGGGTGCCAAGGATATTCCCGCCCCAAATCCAATACTTGACAATACTAGAATAAAAAACATAAAGGACAACAACGTTAACCCTAATACAAAAGAAAAGATTGCTCTCATATATCTCCTCTCATTTCATACATCACATGTGATATAAAAGAAAAGCAAGTATAAATCCCACTGCAAGACCACCCAATACTTCTATAGGAGTATGACCTTGTCGCTCTCTTAATCGTTGTGTGCCTTGCTGGGATATTATATATTGATTTATCGTTGTAGCCTGCTTTCCTACTGCCCGTCTAATGCCCATGGCATCAAAAATAGTTACCATAAGTACCGCCACACCAAGACTAAATACAGGCACATTAATTCCTTCTGATAAGCCAATAAAAAAAACACTACTGCTAATGACAGTGGTATGAGTACTTGGAAATCCTCCATTACCAATTAGCCCAACAGCCTCTTTACGAAAACGAATATAGTTCACAATAAATTTCACTGTACCTGCTACAAACCAAGCTAGGATAGGCATTACTGCATATTTATAATCCAAGATAACACCCTCCTGTTAAGATTTGGCTATAAGGGCAATGCCTGCTAAAATAAAAAGCATGCCACCTACTCGCAGCCAGTTTAGTGGCTCATGGAAGATGAAGTAAGAGGCAATAAACACAAAAATATAGCCTAAGCTAACCATGGGATAAGCATAGCTAAGTTCCACCTTTTTCAACGCCATAATCCATAAAATCGTACTAATACCATATAAAAATAATCCTAGTACAATAGGTAATTTTATTTTTTCCAGCAATGTAATTCCTGGGTTTTCCACCATTTGCATGGCCCCAAATTTAAAAGCAATTTGTCCTACTGCGCCAATGGCTACAGATATAAGAAGCAATAGTAAATCTTTCATTATAAATTTTACCTCACTACCAACTATTTTCTAAAAATTCCTTATTCAAAGTAATACAAAATAATAACTACCATAGCAGCAAAAAGCAGCACCGTACTTAAAATATGACTATCCTCTACCAGCACTTTCTCAGGTCTGCCCCCTTGTCCTTCCATGTGAATTAGATATAGATAACGAAAGATTCCATACATGACAAGAGGAATTGTCCACATTAAATGAATGGTATGCCCAGATGTAAAGGTAAACAAAGAATAGCTAATAATAGCTGCTGTAGTAACAATACTATTTAATTGATTTAATAATTCAGGAGAATATTGATCTAACACTTTGCGGTGCTCACCTTTATGATGACTTAACAAATATAATTCATGCCGGCGTTTACTAATAGCTAAAAACAAAGCTAAAAGCATGGTACAAATTAAGAACCAGGGGGTAAAAGAGACATCAATAACCAATCCTCCACCTATAGCACGCAAAACAAAGCCACAAGCAATGACCATAATATCAATAATTACAATTTGTTTCAGCCTGATAGAATATGCCACATTAATAATAAAATACCCGAAAAGTAATAGACTAAACCAAGGCTTCAATAAAAACGCTGCAACAAGGGAGCTGCATAATAAAACACTCCCAAACACTAAAGCCCCTAAAGGATGTAATCTGCCTGAAGCAATGGGACGATAACGCTTATCAGGATGCCTACGATCTGCCTCTTTATCAATATAATCATTTACTATATAGACGCAGCCTGACACTGTACAAAACAAAATAAAGGAAACAGCAGATTGTATCAACATATCCACCGATACGGTTTTAATGGAAAAAATCAAGGCTGCAAACACTAACAAATTTTTTGTCCATTGCTTAGGACGCAATACCATTAGATAGGGTAATACTGTATCCCTATCTTTATTTTTTTTTACTATTGCCTCTTCTAGAAGACTCATTTATAAAACGCCCCATCATATATCTTCTCAACAATTCCTGGGATTTCACCTGCTGGATCATTGGACAAGCTACCCGTTACTTTACTTGTCAAATAACTAATATCCTCTTTAGTCAAAGAAAAATCAGCCAAACTAGGATTACTATTTATACTTTGCCTAAATTGACGATATGCATTCATAAATTCCATTTTATTAGAGCATGGTTTACCGCTTAATGCCTCTGCAATATGATTAAATTTACCTTGAGAAATCTCATATGTTACATTCAGCCAGCTACCAAATAAGGCCATTAATCCGCTGCCATGACTGCTATTGGTTTTTACACCAATAGGATACTGTAAACGGTGGGGTAGACAAGTGCTGGAATTAGCTAAATTGAACCCCATCAGCATGCTGGCATACATCATATAGGTACGGGCAGTAATATCTTGGCCATTTTCTAATACCTGAGGCAAATATTGCGCCACTAGTTGTATAGCTGTCAGTGAATTGCTGCCAATTAAGGGGCCATCACCACTTTTTGATATATAAGTCTCTACAGCATGGGCAAATACGTCAAAACCTGTCTCCACTGTATTTTCAGGTAATAAAGACAAGGTTAATAAAGGATCTACGATAGCCATCCTGGGAAACAATCCTTTATGGCGAAAGCTAGTTTTAATACCATTTGTTTCATCGGTTAAGATCGCTGCCCAATTAGTTTCTGATCCTGTACCAGCAGTAGTAGGGATAGCAACAAGAGGGATATCAACATGAGTAATGGGTACGTGACCTAAGAGATAAAGCTCTACCTTTTCTCCTGTGGACAAACCTAAAATTATACCTTTCGCTGCATCGATAGCACTGCCGCCGCCCAGTGCAACAACAACATCAGGCTGCCACGCTGTAAAATTTTCAACACAGGCATTGACTTCACTCGTCAAAGGATTCGCACTAACTCCTTCAAATATCACTGATTGGATACCGAGGTCAGTAAGACCATCCACTAACCGTTTAGTAAAGCCATGCTTATTCATCGCATATTTTCCTGTAACAATCAGTACCTTTTTGCCAACCGTTCCAATATAAGCAGGAGCCTTTTCAAATTCACCACAGCCAAAGAATATTTCTGTCGGCATATAATATTTAAAATGCATGGCATTCAACTCCCATTTATTTATTAACTCATTCATTACTATACTAAAAATATCTGATAGTGAAAAGTAAAACTTTTCATTGCATGCCAGAACAGCACGCTGGCAACTATATGTTTTGGCGTACTAATAATAAAACTCTGGTAAAATAGCATTCACTATTTTACCAGAGTTTAGCTGTATTATATATTAGAAAGCAATTGTAGTAATACCTTATATTTGGCATCACTATAGATTTGATCAAAATCTACAATATACCACTCACCATCTATTTTTTCTAAACCAATTGGTTTAACACTGATCTTCACACTATTTTGCTCCTGGATTGTTACCACAAGGGCTGCATAATTTCCTTGTTGTGCAACTTGTTTGATGGACACTATATTTGCATTCTTAATTTCTTTAATCCCTGATTGTCCTGTCATAAACTTTAACACTGTTTTAGAATCATTTTTTGAAGCATCAGAAACATATAAACTAGCTTCAGACATACGGTTATTTTTAGCTGCATCAAAAAAAGTGGTTACTGTTTCTGTAGCACTTAGTCCAGGTACACGTTTACCACCTGATGAACCGCCACATCCTGCTACTAATATTACAAGAACTAACATACTAACAGTCAATAGTACTCTTATATTTCTTTTAAACATTCCTTACTCTCCCTTTTCATAAAGTTTACATAAACTTGTTATGTATATCTGCATCTTATCATAAAAACATATTTTAGTCACCCTTCAAGCTACCATATACACCTTCCTTTTTAAGGAAGGTGTATATGGTAGCCTACATAAAAGAGTTAATAGGGGAGAGCAAAACAATTACGTTACACTTATGCCTACCTGTGATGCCTTATTTTGTATAATTCTATCTGATGACGCTCATTTTCACGTTTCTGCCGTTCGTGCCATTGTTTTTTCGTTTCATGGGGCCGCCGCCTCATTTCTCGTTCGTGTCGATCATTTTCAATACGTTCACGTCTATCTCTTTCATATCGTTCACGTTCGTGTCTATCTCTTTCGTATCGATTACGATCATGGTGATCTGGTCCTGGGCCACTAGGTCTAAAAAATCCTTGTTGCATAGGAGAGGGATCACTCTGTAATGGTGAGGCCTCGATTACGGATGCACCAAAACCAATTTGCATAATACCAATCATTGAGTATATAACTATTTTTTTACTAATGCATTTCATCAAATTTCCTCCTTTACTAATTATTCGCTATGATATACAGTAACGCCAAGCCTCCAATGGTTCTCATTACCTCTTCATGATGTGCTTTCTCACGCGCTTGCCGTTCCTTCCATTCTCGTTCGTTCTCGTGATCACGACGTTTCATTTCTCTATCGTGACGTTTTCTTTCTTCCTTTATACGATGATCGCGGTTATCATGCTTTTTTTCATATCGTTGTTCATGTCTGTTATCATGCCTTGGTGATGCTTCTATAACCGATGCTCCTATACCTAATTGCATGATACCTAACATAGAGAAAATAATCCCTTTTTTAACTATACTGTTCATGAGATAACCCTCCTTTATTTGTTATCATCATTATAATATGGAAATGTGACAAAATTATGACTAAGTAGTCATATATTACATATATTAATTTTTTCATAAAAGTAGTTTCATTGACGGTCAATACTTGCATCCAAGTCTTCATCTATTTTTCGTTTCTAATGGTCGTAAACAAACACTTTTGATGCAATATAGTTTTCACTATATTGCATCAAAAGTGTTTTCCTTGTAACTCCTTTATCCTGATCTGTCTAAAAAGTAAGACTTCTTTTATAGGAATTCCTAATCTAGATCATCACCAACAATCTCTAGTATTTTAGTATTATTATCTGAGTCTGTAGCACAAATAACATATTTATCTTTATACTTATTAAGATCTTCAGATGGTAACACTACTGTTTTTGTAATGTTATTCATAAAAGCTATATCTACTATTGTTTTATTCCCTTCGCTTATAACATTGGTTACTTTTCCAGTATTAACCATTGTACATACCTCCTTTTTTGATGCTAGTATATCCATTCAGAGTACTTTCAATTTGGCTTAAAGAAAAAATTCCTCCATTAGAGAAGCGGCTTGATTTACATCCAAAATGCGCTCAATTTTTTAAAAAAAGATTCTTCGATTGTTAGCTGACAGCATAAGTGTACAACTTTATATATTTCTCGACTGTATTACCGATGGTTTTTCAAAATATAGACCTTGATAGAGAGGTTTAATATTTTTAGGGGCGGAGTAATCACCCTGATTTAACATAGAACATATTATATATAAAAAATATTTTTATGCTTTTATACGATTAGGAGGCGATACTACCATATGGACTATCGCAATTGGGGATACCCTAGAATAGAAGAATGGGAAGATGATCTAAAGTTTAGTACAGAGGATGAACGAAAAGCATCTCTATCAGTCATTGGCACAGGTTATGATGGAGGTTGTTCTCCTCGTCACTTTTGTTTCCCTAGGCAAGACTGCTGGCCTGGTCAGAGCTGCTGGCCTCATCAAGGTTGCTTGCCCGGTGATCTTTGCTGGCCTAGACGGTTTTGTTGGCCTCGTCAGAGTTGCTGCCCTAGAGATAATTGCTGGCCTTGGAAAGGCTGTTGGCCAAGGCAAGGTTGCTGCCCACGTTAACCTCCCCTATCTATTTATAGATTGGTCAAAGCCCCCTAAAGTAGATGTTACGGCTTTTTACCGTATCTACTACTCTAGGGGGCTTTGACCCAATTTTATATAGTTACACTATTTTGGGATCTATCTACGTTATACCAACTCTACCTTATATTCTCTCAGCCACGTATCTACTTGAATCAGATAAGCAAATAACTGGGCATTGGTCATAAGTTGACCAAACCAAGGTGTATTTGATATTTGTACATCCGGCTGAGCCATTGCACGAACTTTACTCACATCCACTACATCTCGCAATGGTGAAGAAGTGTCATCCAAAATCTGCAATACCCATTGACGTACAGCATTCAAATAAGAAGGATTATGCGTTTTCGGATATGGACTTTTGCGTCTCCACAATACATCTTCAGGCAAAATACCAACCAAAGCATGCCTTAAGAGACCCTTTTCTCTCTCATGGTAATTTTTCATATGCCATGGAACATTCCATACATATTCAACTAACCTGTGATCACAATATGGCACTCTCACTTCCAAGCCTGATGCCATACTCATACGATCTTTACGATCTAGTAAGGTAGGCATCCAACGCGTTAGACTCAAGTAAAAAATTTCCCTCATACGTGCAGACTGAGCATCTTCACCGGGCAAGCGCGGCACTTCTGCCAATGCCTCTTGATAGCGCTCTTGTAAGTATTCATGAGACCTGGTTACCGATCTCATTTCAGGGGATAGCCATTCCATACGTACATCTAAATTGGGAGACCAGGGAAAACATGTGGCATTGATCATTTCTTCACGATAAAACCACGGATAGCCACCGAATACTTCGTCAGCACATTCACCAGATAATGCAACTGTAGCACCTTTTTTTATTTCACGACAAAATAAATATAAAGACGTATCCACATCAGCCATTCCCGGTAGATCCCGGGAAATCGTAGCTTGTGGTAAGTATCCTGCTAATTCAGGAGTATCTAATATAATATCGTGGTGGCAAGTATCAAACAATTCAGAAACACGACGTACCCAAGGTGCATCTGCATTGGGCTGAAAGCTATTTGATTTAAAATATCGTTCATTATCAAGGTAATCTACAGAATAAGTGTCAATATTACCCAATCCGTTCTGTTTATAAATATTCGATGCCAGAGCCGTTAATGCACTTGAATCAAGCCCTCCTGACAATAGAGTACAAACAGGAACATCAGCAACCAATTGACGCTTCACTATATCCTGTAACAGTTCTCGCACTTTATGCACAGTTGTATCAAAATCATCTGGGTGTGGCATACTTTTCAAAGCCCAATACTGAGAAATATACATCCCTTTTTCACTATACAGCATACTATGCCCCGGTCTTAATTCCTCAATATTACGAAACACGCCATGTCCAGGAGTTCGGCCAGGTCCAATGATAAAAACCTCAGCCAAGCCTTCCCTGTCAATTTGCGGCTTGACTTCAGGATGGGCTAATAAGGCCTTTAGTTCTGAGCCAAATAAGAGTTTATTACCTTGCTTATTGTAAAATAAGGGCTTGACACCGATTCGATCACGGGCAAGAAACAAGGTCTGTTCTGTTTCATCCCAAATACCAAAAGCAAAAATCCCATTAAATCTTTCTACACAGGAAGGACCCCATTCTATGTATCCAGTCAATAATACCTCCGTATCACAATTGGTACGAAAGGTATATCCTTGAGCCTCTAACGATTGCCTTAGTTCAGGTGTATTATAAAGTTCCCCATTATAAGTTATTATATAACGCCGTTGCCCTCTATCTCTAATCATGGGCTGTGCCCCATTCTCTGGATCTACTACACTCAGACGCCGATGACCAAATGCTGCATGTTTTGATAAATACATACCTGCTGCATCAGGTCCACGGGCTGCTAATGTTTGCATCATATTGGTGATTATATGACCCTCATTCTCAAGATTTCTTTCCCAGTCTATCCATCCTACAATTCCACACATAAATATCCCTCTCCTTTGAGAAAATAAAGCACATTGACGTATGCCAACCACAAGATAATATATGAAATAAAATCAGAATATGACACGATAAAATATAATATTTGTGATAGTTATCACAGAAATAGGATAAATTAACCTATACAATAAGAGTAAGTTAAGAAATAACAAATGAACTGGAGGAATACAATATGGAAAAGAAATTCATTAAAAATATTGAGTTTAGCACGGCTTTAGAAATGGCTAACCTAGTAGAATATCAAGATGGGCGAGTCGTTAGCCTTACTCTCGTACAAAATGATGCCCTAACGTTAACACTATTTGCTTTTGCCAAAGGTGAAGCGGTGAGCACCCATTCAGCACCTGGGGATGCAATGGTATACATTTTGGATGGTGAAGCTGCCATTACTGTTGGGGAGAATACTTTTACTGCTTCTAAGGGCCAAACCCTTGTTATGCCTTCTAATATTCCTCATGGCTTAGATGCTACTGAGAAATTTAAGATGATGCTCTTATTAGTAAAGCAATAATCTCTCTAAAGTTAGAAAGACTTGGTTGTAAGCCAAGTCTTTTTTACATTAAGGACATTATCATAAATGTATCATCTTTTTATGTATATTTAACCTGCTATATGATACATTCTTTTTTTATATTGCGTTATTGTCCTCTAGAGCCTATTATCATTGCCTTTTTATAATCAATTGGTTACACTTGGTATGTTAGCTATTTTAGCAAATATAGCAACATATGATTTTGTAGATATAGCTGTGGCTACATCTTTACTCACATTATGAATCTTAGTTTTCTAATAAGGAGATTCTTATGATACCTAATCGTATAATAGTTACGAACCGTTTTAAAGAATTAGACTTTATTCGAGGATTGGCTATTTTATTAATGATCGTTTTTCATTTCATTGTAGATCTAAAGGATTTCTATTCCTATAATCTCGAATATCTACAAGGCTTTTGGTATGTGGAAGGAAAATTATCCGCCGTACTGTTTATCTTTCTGTGCGGCTTAAGTAGTACCTTGAGCCACAGCAGCATACGTCATGGAATTCATATTTTTATCTGGGCAATGCTGCTAACAACTATTACTTATGCTTACAATGCTGATTTTTATATTCGTTTTGGTATCTTGCATTTGCTTGGCATCAGCTTACTTTTGGCTCCTATTCTACATTCCCTACACACTAGATGGTTACTACTAGTAAGCGCCCTTTCATTTTTTATAGGTCTGCTTTTTTCTGCACATTACACAGCCTCTCCTTATCTCTTCCCCCTTGGTTTACAAACTAGTACATTCACTTCTCTGGATTATTACCCCTTATTCCCTTGGTTCGGAATTTTTGTAGCAGGAATCGTAGCAGGAAAACATTTTTATGCCCGTAAGCAGCCCCTATTCTCTATACCTTTCCCTAAAACCATTACTTGGCTAGGACGGCACTCCCTAGCTATTTACCTTATACACCAACCAGTACTATTGGCTTTTTTATATGTAATGCATAGAATATAATAAAAGAATGAAGGCTTGCATCAGAGCGCAAGCCTTCATTCTTTTATTATATTACTTTAGAGCTTTTTGCAGGTTTACTAGATTCTCACCCATAATCGTTATATAATTCTTGCCGTCTTTCATTTCCTGTTCGGTTAAACTTTCAATAGGATTCAATACTAACAATTCCGCCCCTGTTTCTTTAGCAATAGTCTGAGCTAATTTAGGGCTGGTTAATGTTTCAAAGAATATATACTTGGCATTATGTTCGCGACAAAACTCAGTGATTTTTGCCATTTTATCCGGTGTAGGCTCTGCATCAGGAGAAAGTCCCATAATACCCAATTGCTCAAATCCATAGCGATTCGCCAAATAACCAAAAGCTCTATGACTCGTCACAATTTCTTTACGAGTCATTCCAGCTAGTCCTTTTTTATATTGCTCATCTAGTTCTGCTAACTTTTTATTATAGTTTTGTGCATTTGTTTTGTAATAATCAGCATTTACTTCATCAACTGAAATTAGTGCTTGAGCAATAGTCTTTATCTCCTGCTGAACAGCAATAGGGTCTAGCCAAGCATGAGGGTCAAACTTATGTTCCTCATCATGACTATGACCATGTTCTTCTTCCTTTTTATGCTTAGCTTCTAATTTATTAACATCTTTGCTTACTTCTAGAGCCAGAGCATTACCTAATACATCTTTTTGTAACAACTTTTCTACTGGCTCAAAATCTTTCCCATGATAAGCAAAGATTTTAGCATTCTTAATTTTAATAATATCTTTTGCCGTCGGTTCCCAATCATGAGGTTCTGCCCCTGGTGGTATCAGCATAACTACATCTACTTTATCACCGCCAACTTGTTTTACAAATTCATATACAGGATACATAGTTGCAACCACTTTTATTTTCTTAACTTCTGGCTCTGCAGGCTTTGCGGTATTACTACTACATCCAACTAACAAAAATAAAACAAGAAGACATACACTACTACTTGCTAACCTTAACCATTTTCTTGTCATATATTACTCTCCCTAATCAATAATGTTCTTATTAAGTAAATAGTACCATATAATAATATCTTTGTCCATCTTTGCCGGTCTTATTCATGCAGCCCTACTTCTAGAAGGTATACTCTCTATTTTTACCTTTTATTTTAGATTCCACAAGTATATAATGATAGATATTGTAATATCATATTTTCTCATTACGGATACTTGTATCTTATAAATAGGAGGAACTTCATTTGAAGAATCTTAAAGCTATTGTTGAAAAACATTATGATTCCATTGTTTCATTACGGCGCCATTTTCACATGTATCCCGAGCTAAGCGCTCAGGAGTTCAATACACAGAAAAAAATCATGGAAGAATTATTAGCCATAGGACTTACCCCGCGCAAAATTGCAGGCACTGGGGTAATTGCCGAACTAAGAGGGACTTTTCCTGGCAAAACCATTGCAATTCGCGCTGATATTGATGCACTAGAGCTACAAGATGAATGCGAAAAGCCATATCAATCTCAAAATCCAGGAGTCTGCCATGCTTGTGGTCATGATGGTCATACTGCTATGCTGATTGGCGTGGCAAAAACATTGGTAGAGTTAAAAGATAATGTTGCAGGGACCATTATTTTCTTATTCCAGCCTAGTGAGGAATGTTTTCCTGGAGGAGCAGCCCTTATGGTGCAGGATGGCGCTCTTATCGGTGTTGATGCCATCATTGGAACTCATCTGTGGCAAAGTCTCTCTGTAGGAACCAGCGGTATTAGTTATAATCGTATGATGGCTTCCCCTGACTCCTTTACTATTACCATTAAAGGCAGAGGCGGCCATGGCTCTATGCCTCATCAGACTGTAGATGCTCTCTTAGTAGGTGCTCAAGTTGTAACAACACTGCATACTATTGTAAGCCGTAACATTGATCCCTTAGAGCAAGCAGTCCTATCCATCGGTTCATTTAAATCAGGTGATACCTTTAACATTATTCCTGATACTGCCACTCTAGTTGGTACTGTACGTTCTTTTTCTATGGATATCAAGAAGATCATCTTTGATCGCATGGAGCAAATTGTCAGCGGTATCTGCCAAGCAGCAGGGGCTACTTTCCATATTGATAAAGTCTTCGGCTTCCCCCCTGTCATTAATAATCCGCAAATTGCTGAAGTATTTGCAAGTGCTAGTATGGAGACTCTTGGCACGGAAAATACCTTAACCATTGACCCTGTAATGGGCGGCGAAGATTTCTCTATTTACTTAGAGCAAGTCCCAGGAGCTTTTATCTTCATCGGTACCGGCAATAAAGATAAAGGAATTATCTATCCCCAACATCATCCAAAATTTGATATCGATGAAAAAGCATTAGGTTATGGAATAGAGATTATGGTACGAACAGCCATGAAACTTTCAGCCTCCTAAGAAAACTCTCAAATTAGGGATGTAATAAATCACATAGGGCATAGAAAAACAGAGAAAAGTATTAACAGACTCTTCTCTGTTTTTCTGTGCCCTGCGGTATCATCATTCCTCACTATATTTTTCAATACAATGATAGGCTAAGAAGCATCGGACTTTCTTGAAAACTTAACTTGCGCCCAAGCATCTAATTTTTCGACTTGTTTTTTCCCAAGTGTAAAACCATAAACAATCAGTAATACAATAACGCTTGTAAACAAATCGATTTCATTCGTCATCATAAAATTAGCTATTCCTAAAAGAACTTGTGGAATTACCCCAGTGATAGCAAATAGTACAGTGCTAATTTTAAACCATAGAACAGATTGCATTCTATATCTTGCATAGAACATAAACACTGTTACTGACCAAGCCACAATCTCCAAAACGAATAAAATAATCCACTTATATTCCATAATAGCATTCATCCTTATTCTCCATCCTTTACCCATGTCCCCAATTTTATTTCAATATAGCATATGATAGGTTACCAAACTTCTATTATCTTTACTCCTAATAACATAGCTGCCTTCACACTTAGGTAAATAAAAAAAACCTAAGAAAACATCATGTTCTCCCAGGCTTTTATCCTTCCGTGTACACAGTTAACTGTGGGTTTTCTCTCGGTCCAGACTGGTTGACAACCACGGAACCCTAGAAAACGCTATTTTATAATATTCTATATTTATTAGTATACCACACACTATCTATAAGGCAAAAGGAAGTCTACTCCCTCACTTTTTCCATCAACCAAACACCAACACCACAAAATATTAAAATATATGCCAACATAATAGTTAAAGAAATTAGGGGCGCTTCCCCACCAAAGGCTATGGCCCTTAAAGCATGGCTAGCATGGGTAAGTGGCAAAATCTCAATGATCCAGCGCAATAAAGTCGGTAAATGATCTGGTACAAAAAAAGTCGCACATAAAAAGGACATCGGCAACAATATATAAGTATTAAAGTTAGCCATATCCTCATGAGAATCCATCAGCATGGCAGCTACCAGCGCCATAGAAGCAAATACTAAACAGTTTAGCACCAATGCTAATACAAACCAAGTATTAATAAGAGTATGGGCACCAAAAGCATACGCTAATAGAATAATAATTAACGATGATATTAATCCTCGTAATGCACCTGATAACACTTTGCCAATGACAAAAGATACGGATGTAATCGGTGCAATTAAATATTCCTCTAAGGTCTTGTGATATACTCTACTCATATTAAGGGGACTCCCTACAGAATTAAAACTAATATTCATGGAGTTTAAAGCAATAATACCAGGTACGATAAAATCTAAGTAATTACCTTGGCTGACCTGAATACTGCGCCCTAATCCCCAGCCAAAAGCTACCAGATATAATACTGGTGACACCATTCGCGATAAAATGAAGCGACCGATACGCCGTTTTAGCACAAGCCAGTCTCTCCAAAAGACAGTCCAAATATCATATAACATTATCCTACCACCTTTCGTCCAGTCAATTCTACAAAAGCATCTTCCAAATTAGTCTGGCGTAAGGTAGTCGTTGTCGTTAGGGTAGTAGCAAAAATAGAGGCTGCACTTCGGTCAGCAAAAAACTTTGTTTTTGTGCCCTCTTCATCAGCCCATTCTACTACATATGCCCCAAACCGCTGGCACAATGCTATCGGGCTATCTAGGGCAATTAATTTACCCTTTTCCATAATAGCAACACGTTGGCATAAATTCTCTGCCTCTTCAATGTAATGAGTCGTTAATAATACAGTTATTCCATCATTTTTCAAACGACGAATCAAATCCCAGAGACGGCGGCGCACCTGAGGATCAAGCCCTACGGTCGGTTCATCTAAAAAAAGTACTTTAGGCTGATGCAACAGTGCTCTTGCAATCATCAAGCGCCGCTTCATACCACCAGAAAATTTCTGTACCATATCACCAGCTCGATCATCTAACTCCACATATTTCAGCAATTCTCCGATCCGCTGTTTACGCACCTCCGGCAACATATGATGGAGGCGTCCATGAAGTTCGAGATTTTCCCATGAAGTTAAATCACTATCCAAATTAAAGTGTTGAGGAACGACCCCAATCACAGCTTTAATATGCTGTTCATTCCGAGAAGCTTCACAGCCATCGATTATAATCCTGCCGGCTGTAGGACGTGTAAGCATGGTTAGTACTCGAATGGTGGTTGTTTTCCCTGCCCCATTCGGTCCTAATAAGCCGAAAATTTCTCCCTTAGCAATTTTCAAAGATAAATTATCTACGGCGATACGTTCTCCAAATGTTTTACTAAATTTCTCTATCTGAATCATCTTACTATCCCCTACTTCTACTATTTAGAATGTATACTTATGTCTTTATGATTTCTTCGTTAATCCCTGAATCATTACCACTGGTTTGCCTGCCCGATCAAGAATGATTTCACTCTCAACCCCAAATACTTCTCGCAAGGTATGTTCCGTAATAACTTCCTCCGGTTTGCCTGCAGCAAAAATTTGTCCTTGCTGTAAAACCATAACATAATCTGAATACCTGGCAGCATGATTAATATCATGTAAAACCATCACTACTGTAAGATTATGCTCCTGATTAAAAGCAGCTAACAGATCCATAATCTCTAGCTGATGGCAGATATCCAGATAGGTGGTAGGTTCATCTAGTAATACAATTTCTGGTTTTTGTGCTAGAGCCATAGCTATCCATACTCGCTGACGTTCACCGCCAGAAAGGGTACTCACAACTCGATCAGACATTTGCCCAAGACCTGTTTGCGTTAGAGCCCAATCGATACAAACCTCATCTTGCACCGACTTGCCACGCCACCAACTTTGATGAGGAAAACGTCCAAATTCAACTAGATCTCTAACCGTCAAATCACTAGGAGCCTGAGGCGATTGTGGTAAAACAGCCATTTGTTGGGCTATTTTTTTGCCACTTAGCTGAGCTAGATTTTGATCTTCTAAATAGACAATACCTTTATCAGGTTTTATATTCCGAGATAAGACCTTCAATAAGGTACTTTTGCCTGATCCATTGGGACCTAAAATAGAAACAATTTTGCCTTCCTCAATTGCCAGAGAAAGATCTTTCAGGACCATTTTATCATCAAAACTCACGGCTAATGTTTCTGCTTTCATGATTGGCATTATGCATCCCTCCTTAACAGGTAGAGAAAAAATGGCGCGCCAACAAAAGCCATAATAATTCCTACAGGAATTTCAATGGGAGCAAATGCCACTCTAGCCAAGGTATCACTAAGTGTAACAACTGCGACTCCCAATAAAGCAGATGCCGGGAGAAGATAACGATAATCTGAACCTACTAATAGACGTGCTGCATGAGGTACAATTAGCCCTACAAAACCAAGTAGACCAACCACACTGACAGCACTTGCTGCCATCAAAGCCGCTACTGCCGTCATAGAAATTCTGGAAACTTCCACATTCAATCCTAGCCCTCGAGCAATTTCGTCCCCAAGGTTTAAGATATTTAAGCGTCTAGCTCCCAATATTGCCAACATACCACCAATTATCGTATAAGGCAAAATAATATCAAGATGAGGCCAACTACGGGCAGATAGTCCACCTACCATCCACATGAGTGCTCCATGAACTCGATCACTGTAAAACACCAATATAGCAGAAATGGCGGAATTTAAAAAGGCAGATACCGCCACCCCTGCTAATATAATACGTACTGGCCGAATGCCGCCTTTCCAAGCCAATATATAAATAAAAATGGCTGCCAGCATGGCCCCGAAAAAAGCAATGGGAGTTACCAAATATTCTTTATGAGGAAATAAAACCATAATGCTTACACCAGCTAAACCAGCCCCCGATGATACCCCTATAATGTGAGGATCTGCTAAGGGATTTTTCATCACTCCCTGTAGAATAGCCCCAGCTAAGGATAAATTAATGCCAACAAGTGCCCCTACTAGAGTTCGTGGTAATCTTATATTCCATATTACCTGTCGATTAGCACCTGAACTATCGGAAAAAATAGCGGATATAATATCCTTAATGCTAATGGATAATGCGCCAACACTTAAGCTGAGTACTATGCCACTAAGAGCAACGATGGCGAATATTACTAAAATAAATGCTCTCCATTTACGGCGGTCACGTACACCACTACTGGAAAATAACTTTTTATTTAACATTGCCATAGACCTCAGGATACATTACTTTTGCCATATATTCTACTGACTCATGAAAACGAATGCCAGGATTTAATTGGAATAATTCAACTGGTAGGAAAAAGACTTGCCCTGTCTTTACTGCCCGCAAATCACTCCAAGCTGGGTTGCTTTCAATATCAGCTTTCATTCTTGTCCCAATTTCAGCCATATTCCCCATAGTTACTACCAAAATAGCATCCGCATCCCCTTCCACTAATTTTTCTAAGCTATAAGGGGTCTTTTCGCTATCTCCTACTATTGGCATACTACTAGCTGCAATATTGTTGAGTTTTAAAATCTTCGCCACATTACCAGCAATGCTATTATCCAGCTCCACTGTAACGCTTTTTGCTGTAGCATGTAATATAACTATTTTTTTACTTCGTACTGGTAACTTAGCTGTTACCTCATTGATATTTGCTTGCATTGTAGCAAGTAGTGCCTGGGCCTGCTCTTGTGTGCCTGCAATATCACCAAATAACTTGACCTTCCCCAGAATATCATCATATGTCTTCATTTTTAGTATCATCACTGGAATCTTACTGCTTTCAAAGGTGGGAATTAATTTATCATGAATGCCCTGAAAACCAATCACTAAATCAGGCTGGAGTGTTAATACTTGCTCAGTATTTACATTATAAATAAATCCGACTTCTGGAATCTCCTGCTGAGCGGGAAAGGTTTGAGGTGTTTTGGAGCTCGGTCTTCCTACTGCTTTGCCACCAACCCCATATAACACGTCCAGAAAAGAGGTAGATAATACAACAATGCGCTGTGGCTTCTTTTCTAATACTACATTGCGCCCAACATCATCAGTCATTTGCAGATAATAATCTGGAGACTTTGTTATGGATTTTTCTTGTGATGATGAAGCACATCCTGTAAAAATTACACTCATTATACTGAGTATACATACTAAATATGTCAATTTTCCTTTCACGACTAACTCTCCTTCCATTCATAATAAATGGGAAAGGCCGGATACAATTGATCCGGCAAAACCCTCTAATACTCTTATTACTTTATTTTAAACCATTAATAGCATCACGTACGTGCTGTACATAAATATCTTGTATTCCAATATTTTCACCTAAGCCGTGAATGTACGTTTCTACATGATATCCATCTGCAAGGAAGGTATTCTTCCAGGAGTCTTTTTCGTCCCCAGCCATATCATTATTGGCATGATCACCAGCAACTAACATAAGAGGCATCAAAATGATTCTTTTAATGTTTCTTGCTTTTAATAATTTCTCAACATCTTGAAGGTTGGGATGATCCGATTCTTCTACTACACCTACAATTACATTTAAACCTGCCGCATCAAATTGATCTTGTAATGCTTGATAAGCTGGATTATGTTGATGAGGTGACCCATGCCCCATAAATACCACTGTTTTGTCTTTTATTTGCAATAGAGGAAGTTGTCTTTTAAGAGCATCTACTGTAATGGCAAAATCATTTGGTGTACCATTTTCGCCATTAAAGAATAATAATGGACGACCTACAGAAAGCTTGTCAAAACTGGTATTATATTTATCTACAACGGACAACACTTTTTTACTATATTCTTCACCTGGCGTTAAATGAGTAGTTTGTATAATAACTTCTTTATAGCCATCTTTTTTCAATTTGCTTAACACAGTTTCTAAATCATTAACATGAACGTTACTATTTTCCGCCAAACGCTTCATAACAATTTTGGAAGTAAAAGCCCTATATACATCATACTCAGGGAAAGCTTGTGCAATATGATCTTCTACACTCTCAATACATAATTTACGTGATTCTGCAAACGTAGTACCAAAACTAACCACGACGATGGCTTTTTGGCTTTTTTCCTTTTCTACCCCTTGCGCATTTACATTAGATGTGCCAACAATATTAGCACCCACTAACAAGGAAATACTTAAAACAAAACTCATTGCTACTTTATATAAGAAATTCATTTTCATTCTGTACAACTCCTCACTCAGTTTTCTATGCGCAAATGATTGGGATAACCGTATTGCACTTAACCAAGCTTACGTTTTTTAGCCAAGATTGTTGACAAATAATTAACACTCTGTGCATCAACTTCATCCAAATTATAACTAATTTGTTCATCCGGTAGACCACATCGACTAATCATAACAGCATTATCAACAAAGCCATGCTGTTTTAACTTTGCAACAACCTGTGCGAAATTTTTGTAAACCTTCATTAATACAACATTATCGACTATTCCCAATATATTATCTAACTCTTCTTCTGACATGGTCGCAGGGATGATACTAAGTATGTCATTCCCCTCTGCCAATGGCTGACCTAATTGGCTACCAATAGCACAAAAGGCTGGAACACCAGGTATGGTTTCAATGCCATAACCACAATCTTTTAACAAGCGATAAACATACATATAAGTGCTATAAAACATAGGATCACCTAATGTTAAAAACACAACCTTTTTCCCTGCTTGTAGTTCTGCCAAAATACTATTTTTATTGTTCTCCCACGCATTTGCTAACGTGGCAGCATCATTTACCATTGGAAAAACCAGCTTTAATATCTCAACATCTTTCTTCATATAAGGACGAGCGATTGATAGGGCTGTACTATCCTCTTTTTTTTCTGTC
This sequence comes from uncultured Pelosinus sp., assembly GCA_963526645.1. Lineage (GTDB taxonomy): Bacteria > Bacillota > Negativicutes > DSM-13327 > DSM-13327 > Pelosinus. The sequence continues at coordinate 36,407 of CAUROG010000022.1, forward strand.
TTAGGGGCTATTACCACATCAGCGTTCTTTATCACCTCTACTGCTTTTAATGTGAGCAGCTCTGGGTCTCCTGGTCCTACACCTACACCGTAAAAAATTCCTGCCATAATGGCCTCCTTAACTATGATTTGTGGTACAACGCATACAATTAAACCTAATATAACTGAGTAAAACGAAAATTTGCACTCTTAATTTTACCATTATCCAGTAATCTTGACCCAGCACTCTCTAAAATCAGAAAGTGTCTCATTAAGGGACAAGATTAAGCACTAATACTGAATAATAATGCTCAATCCCGCATTACACTGTTTATTTAAAAGCGCAAAAAAGACCTTCCGTTACATATAACTGGAAGATCTCAATAAATACAATTATAGCAATCTGCAATCCTAAACCACTCCACTATCATGTGTGATATAAGACACAGTATAACTGTACGAATCTCCTCCCCATCTCTCGCAGGTTTTAACGGTGATTGCTATATAGGCAGTTCTCCTGACTTTGAATCATTGCTCACCCATACCTTCCCAAGATTATTATCTCAGTGGCACAAACATGGGTTTGCTCCTCATTACAGTGGCGGGACCGCGCCGGATTTTAACCGGACTTCCCTATTAAGCCCCTAAGGGCACCTATACCATCCATATGAAATTATTGGCTGTCCACTCATGTTAACTGTATATTAAATATTTCCCCTTGTCAAGAGTATACATTATGATAACTCTTTATTCTCTTTATATACTCTAACCTATCTTTAACAAGCTGTTAATCCGCCATCCACCGTCCATACTGCACCATTCACAAAGGATGCCTTATCAGATGCCAGAAAGCAGATGACGTGGGCAACTTCATGAACCTCAGCAATTCGCCCTATTGGATACATAGATGCCATATCTCGTAAATACTCCTGAGGATTAGTTGTACCTGCCAATTGCTGCTGCAGCATAGGTGTATCCACATCACCAGGACATACGCAATTAACACGAACTCCATAATGAATACTCTCCAATGCCAGTGCCTTAGTAAATGTCGTTACTGCCCCTTTTGAAGCGCAATAAGTAGTACATAAGCAATTACCATTAACACCCGCATCAGAAGAAATATTGATAATAGCTCCACCACCTCCTTGCCGCAAATGTGGCAAGGCATATTTACAAATAAAGTAGGTACCCTTTATATTAATATTCATCATTTTATCAAACTCGTCTTCAGTAACTTCATCAATCGGCTTTTCTATATAAATGCCAGCAGAGTTGATAACAATATCTAAACCGCCAAATTGGGTCACTGCTTTATTAATGACGTCTTGGCATTGCAGAATTTTACTGATATCCCCTTGAATAAAGGATACATGATCCCCATATGTACTCAATTCCTGTAAAGCCCTTAATCCCTTTTCTTCTTGGCTTCCAATAAGAGCCACTTTCGCACCTTGTGATAACAATTGCCGTCCTGTCTCTAATCCAATGCCCGAAGTACCGCCAGTAATGATAGCTACCTTTCCCTTAAAAGGATAATTCATAAGCCAACTCCTCGTTTCGAAAACATATATTGTCTTATAAGATCAAAATGAGTTTCCCATACTTATCCTTTTATTATACACCCTAACTGTATTTTTTTACTATAGCTCATTAACTAGGTTGCAACCTTACTTTAAGATAAACATTCTGGGCTATTATGAATAAGCTCTAAATCGGATGCATAAATCCAGCACTAGGGCATTGTTTGTCAATATACCCATGGGCTGAAAAGTAACACTACAAGGAACTGTTAAGTACCATAGCAGCATCTGGAATGCCAGCAAAAAAAGTTGCTGCACCTGTCAATCCACAACAATAGCATCTTTAAAGAATTGTCAAGCAGTTCATTCAGTAACAACTTCTTAAAATTCTATACCTTTTTGAGCCTTTATTCCCTTTTTATAAGGATGCTTTATTTCTTTCATTTCCGTAACTAAATCTGCTTTATCAATAATCTCTGGGCGAGCATCCCTCCCTGTCAGAACAAGATGCAAAGCTTCAGGTTTTGCTTCTAGCAATTCTAATACTATTTCTAAAGATAGAATGCCGAACTTAATCGCATAGTTAATTTCATCTAGAATAATCATATCCCACTGTTTTGATAAAATTTCTTGCCGCGCTTCCTGCAAGGCTTCTTCTGCAGCAAGACGATGCGCCTCTTTATCATCACTTGTAGCATTTCTTACAAAGCCCTCACCCATTTGGCGTATTACAAAATTTGGCCCTAAAGCCTCTACCGTCTTTAATTCTCCATATTTCCAATTGCCTTTTATAAATTGTACTACTAATACTTTAAACCCCTGTCCCCAAGCACGCAATCCGAGACCTAAAGCTGCTGTAGTTTTGCCTTTACCATTTCCTGTATTAACAAGAATTAAACCATTTCTGTTTTCCATAGAAGTCCCCCCTCTATATTTACTATATCACCTTATGCAAGCACTGTATCTACGTAATACCATCAAAAAAATTGTATAATAGCTAGATTGTTTACAAAACCAACTAACCATTATACAACTTTGGATTCAGTTATTTAGAAATATTAATGCTTACACATACCATGTCCCGTTTTTTGAGCCATGGAATCTTTAAGGTGCTGTACATAAATTTCCTGTATTCTAGTATTCTCTCCCAATCCATTAAGATAAACATCTACTTCTAATCCTGCCGCCAGCAATAAAGATTTTGCAGAGTCTTCCTCATCACCTGCCATATCATTATTAACATGGTCACCAGCTACCAGCATAAATGGCATTAAATTTACTTTCTTGATATTCCTCTTCTTCAATTTAGCAATAACACTCTCGATAGCTGGGAAGCCCTCAACAGTATATATAAATACATTTTCTAATCCAGCCTCTTCCATTTTCATTTGTAATGCAGCGTAAGCAGTATTGGCAGGATGTACACCACCATGTCCCATAAGAACAATAGCTTCGTGACTTTCAACCTTTGGCAATTGGTCCTTTAAGGCATGAATTGCTGTTAGATAATCATCAGGCTTTTCTTCCTGCCCTGTGTAATAAAGTAAAGGGCGACCAATCACTATCTTCTCAAAAGCCTTCTCTTTCCTATGAGCATACTGTACAACAATTCTTTTTATCTTATCATATTCTTCACCGCCAACGACATGCAATGGCTGGATATATACTTCCTTATACCCCTCATCCTCTAATCTTTGTAGTGCTTCTATTTCTGTATCAATTTGAATACCGTCTCTGGTAGATAATCGTTTGATAACGATACGTGATGTAAAGGCTCTACGTACTTCATAATCTAGAAACGTCGTTCTAATTTTATTTTCTACGCTTTCAATGTTCAATTTCAACCCATCCTGATAGGTTGTACCAAAGCTAACAACTAAAATAGCTTTTTTCATCATTGATCACTCCTCATTTTGTCCTACAAGCCATAAGAGAATCAAAAAATCTCCCAACCAATTTGGTAGGAGATTTAATTTCATCATTAAGTAATCTAGTTATATTTATAAAGCCTAGCTCATATACGCCAGAAAAAATACAACTACTATCTGTACTTAAATCCCCTCCCCATCACTCGCAGGTCAATTGGTGATTGCTATATAGGCAGTTCTCCTGACTTAGAATCATTACTTCCCCAAACCTTCCCAAGATCTTCATCTCAGTGGCAAACCTAGGGAATAGCTCCTCATTACAGTGGCGGGACCGCGTCGGCATTTAACCGAACTTCCCTATTAAGCCCTAAAGGGCACCTACACCATCTTTTATGTATTTTAAATCATATCGCCTGTAATCGTATAACAAGGGATACGATTTGTCAATGCAAGGTATTGATAACTATTAAAACACCTGAAAACAAGAAGACTTAGTTAAGAATTCAACGGCTTTACCTCTTCTGATCCACAAAAAGTTTAACTCCCCTTACTCTTCGTTGTGCGGAGCCATTTAGGGCTTCCAATTTATCTACACTAGGATATAACAGCCATATCTCAAAACGACTGCTTGGTAGTAATATCAGTCGATGATGTTTTTACTTCTTTTTCCTTTTTTTCTTGTCTTATCACAAAGCCCTGCTTATATTGTTGCAGTAATCTCTCTATTTTCACTTACAAACTCCATTTATATAACCTCCATAACATTATTATAATAGAAAAAGGATTTCTCTCATAATACCTTTGCCGCCTTGACGCCAAGAGATGATTATAAGAGAAATCCATTATGCCTAGCTATTTTCAGTAAAAATCCAACCTGAAACTACCCTATAAAATAGACAGCTCGAATAATCCCCTCCCTGTTTCCTCGCAAGTCAAACGGTGATTGTTAGATAGGCAGTTCTCCTGACTCTGGATCATCGCGCACTCAAACCTTGAATATATGTTAATGGGATTTGTTGGTCTTGTACCGGTTTATATCCGGCCTTTCCTATTAATCCCTTTCGGGCACCTTTTGTAACTCTTGTTTGAATCATCTGGTACAATAGTAATTATTTAGAATAATTACTATTGATAAACTGGAAATGAATCGAATTAACTAGTTGATTATCATTCCAGAATTCTAATACAGCTGTCCCAACTTTATATTGGCGTGTCCTGGTATACGGAATTTCAACTTCAATATTAATTGGAACTATCCTATTTTTCCCATTTTCTAATGGCATATTTTCTTTTAATTCTGTCCAGATACTTTTTTTACTACCTTGTGAAAGAAATCCCTTTACACCATAAAACTTTGTGTAAATTTTAGTATCTTGTAATGTGCCTTTTCCACGCCCATATAGTGTTATCGTTCCCGGCTGTAAGTAATATTTTAGCTTTCCTTGTTTTGCCAAATCGATGATTACGTCCTGTTTGCTTTCTTCTTGAATTTGAAAAGTAAAACGTCCTCTTTCCTTATCATTTACGTCGCGAAAAACTCCAGCAGCGATTGTAATGCCGATAGCAAGCAAAAAGAACAATGTCATAATTATCTTTTTTTTAATGTTCATTACAGGCCTCCTTGCTTGGCTTACCATGCATCCAATCTTTAACCCTTCTATACAAACAACTTACGATCAGCCAACTGCCAACCAATATCCCCGGAATACAAATTGCTCCACAGGAACCACAACTTCCAGTACAAGTTTTTTGTGCAAAGGGAAGAAAGGATGGAATTAATCCTGAGCCAGCAGCTCCTAGGCCAATTATCCATTGATTGAAATTTTTTCGCATTCTTTCTCATCCTTTCGTCCCTGATCATATGTTATTGCTTGATATGGGCAGTTAGCAACACATTGCAAACAAAGAATACAGTGATGAATATTAGATTGAACAGCAGTCTTTTCTAAATTCATACAAGTCATTGGGCATTTTTTTACACAAAGGCCACATTGCACGCATTTATCTTTATGTACCTTTAATCTCCATGTAAAAGAAAGTTTGCTGCCAAGATAATAAACAAAATTCTGAAGCGCTCCAACAGGACAAAAGAAATTACAAAACCCTCTTCCACCTTGGGTAAAAATCCCAAAGAGAAATAGCCATAAGATTAAAGTTAATAACAAACTGGAAGAAAAAGCAACTGCATAGCCCCAGAATACAAAATTAACCAGTAAATCAAAAACATAATAATTGCAATAAGAGCAAGCAAGATATCCCCCTAATAGCGGTGCTATCAAAAATCCTACCAAAAATCCATATCGCAATGGAACTACCGGCACATAGTCATTCCAATTAATCTTAAATCTTGCTGGTACAATTTTACTCAAATATTCCGGTACTGCGCCGGCAGGACAAAGTTTGCCACAGAAAAGGGGGCCAACAAAAAACGCAATACTCAATAATATGATCGTTCCGATTACAGCCACTGTTCCCATGGCAAAAAATCGCCCACTCAAAATGTGTTCAATCGGAATACGAAAGCATAAGGTATGAATAGTCGGATCATAGTTTTGTCCCAGTAAGTACAAAATTGCTCGTTGGAACAAAGCAAAAGGAGCAAAGAAGAAAATAAAACCCAATACATAACCAAAAACTCTGCGACATTGATAAATAATAGTGTTCATAACATTCCTCTCAGAATACAAAAATAGGATAAGATAGACATCAATTCGATATCTATCTTATCGTAACTCACAGTACTAACTCTAAAGACTATTAAAATTGATAACGTAAGCTTACGCTATACGTTCTTCCAGACGTTGCTTCACTAGCATAAAATTCCTTATCAAAAAGATTTTGGATACCAAATTGCAATGTAGTATTAGGTGTTATTTTATAATTAAAGTACGTATTCATCACAAAGAAAGCATCCTCCGCACCATATTCTCCCGTATCTCCGTCTGGGGCTTGCCGTTCGCTGACATATTGTGCGTCTAAAATAGCTTTAAATTTGTCTTTGGTATAGCCAATACCGGTATGTAACAAATGTTTTGGTATATCAAAGTTATTGCTTTCTTTGCCACTGACATTTGTAATTTTACCATTTTGCCATGCGTAATTAATATAACCATTCCAATTTGTATCAAATTCATGAGTTAAATCGAGTTCTACACCTCTGCGTTTTTCAGTACCTGCATTTTCATATCTTTTAAAATCTACAGTTGATGTTCCTGGTAAATAGTGAGAGATATAGGCAACTTTATCATTAGTCTTTACATGATATAAAGAAAAACCTAAATTGGTTTTTTCATTCAAAGATTTTTTCACACCAATTTCAAAGGTATCAGAAGTTTCAGGGTCCAAATCAGGATTTGCTATAACATCACCCATTCCGCCCCCTCCGTGCCGATATACTTGATAAAGGATTGGAGGATTAAAAGAATGTCCATAAGAAGTATAATAGATAGTATCTTGATCCGCTTTATATTCTAACGAAATTTTGGGACTCAATTCATCATAACTTCCACTATCATGATTTTTACTCTTTGATGAATTCAATACTTCACCAGCATCATAGTAATTAGAATAACCATCATACTTTTTGTAATGGTCATAACGAACTCCTAAATACATTGTTACAGGGTCAGAAACTCTATATTCGTCTTGTACAAATAAAGCAAGATTTTTAGCCTTTCCTCCATGTTTCTCATAAAAACTGGTCACTGTGTTATGATCCTTCCAATTTGTCAAATTATATCTTGTTTGATCAAACGACTCTTCTTTTCCATTAAAACCAGCAATTATTGTATGTTTTCCAATATTCTCCCACGCTTTTTGGAAATCAATATTAAAGGCTTTGCTTGGATAAAAAGAGTTTGTTCCTGCGCCTTCCCAATTAATATCTGTCGGAGAAGACGGACTACTGAATCCATCTTTATTAGTATCACTAAATCCAATATTCAACTGAACTTTATGATCATCATCTTGATAATTTAAGGTATGCAAATCAGTTTCTCTTTTTCCTACATATCCCAAAAAATTACCTGGAGTTAACTTAACATATTTACCATCTTGAGTCTTTACAGTTCCGGTAAAAATTTGATTGCCATTTGCATCATAGGCATAACTAAAAGGATTCACGTAAGAATACTCATTTTCACTTTTCATATACGTATATTTCAACGATTTATCATCATCAAATTTATACTTTAAATTAAAAGAACTGTTTTCATTTTCCCATACTTTTTCGCCCCGACCACCAACAATATACGACCCATTAGACAGTTTAGGCAAGTTTGCATCTGTAATTTTACTTGGGTCTACAGTTGTCGTTGTAGTTGCGCTACCAGTTCGGTAAAAACCGCGATAGCCGTCCGAAGATCTTTTTTCATACCCTGCACCAACAGATAGTTTGTCATTTACTTTTTGATCAAAATACGTGCTTTTTTTCCACGTATTATTGCTTCCATATGAAACAACAGTATCTACGCTAATATCTTTTTCATTATCTTTCGTAGTAATGTTGATAACTGCACCAACAGCACGTCCTCCATACAAGGATGATGCTGCTCCCCGCACAATCTCAATACGAGCAATACGCTCTACAGGAATAATTTCCCAGTTCATAACTCCATTCCAGCCAGAATTCATCGGCTGTCCATCTAATAGAACCAGAATATCAGTGCTGCCAAAACCCCTTATGCTGATTCCGCCCTGTGCGATTGGACTCATGTAAACACCTGTTTTCATTTGCAATGCTTCTGTGACAGATGTCACATTTTTTGCAGCAATTTCTTCTGCAGTAATAACATCAACACTAGCCGGAACTTCTTTCACATCTTTCTTCGTTCTAGTAGCTGATACAATCATTTGATCCATAGTGAAGGTAGGAGGCGATACTTCTTGTTCGGCAGCAAATGAATTGCCTCCTCCCAACAGCACCGAGCCAGTAAGCAGCATTGTTATTAAAACTTCTTTATTGACATTCACGGATTTTACTTTCTTTTTCACTCAAATACTCTCCTTAGATTTTAATATAGAAAAATTAGCCCCTTTCTGAAATTCAGAAAGGGGCTATAAAGCACAAAAGAGTCCGTTCATATTCTATTCCGGCCTTTGCAACAGCCAAAAAAAGATTGTTCTCTCTAAATCCCCTCCTCATCGCTCGTGAGTACAACGGTGACTAACAATCAGGCAGTTCTCCTGGCTCCGGATCTTTGTTCACCCGCGTCTTCCCAAAGCTTGCGCTCCAGTGACATCATTTGCGAATTCACTCCCCGTTACAGTGGCGGGACCGCGCCGGCATTACACCGGTCTTCCCTATTAAGCCCTTGCGGGCACCTGACTTAACGATATTCAATTTTCAGCAAGACAAACTATATTATTTACTAAATATATCACTTTTTGTAAACCATTGTCAAATGTTATTGATTTATAGAATATTATCGTGAAAAAAGAATTAAATTTACCTTTACAATATTTTTGGTGAACGTACAACATTGTCTGCTCGTATTAAAGAGTTTCATTTAATTAATTACAGGATTATATTAGAGGTGATTGAAGATAATTCTAATGATTCTTCTTATAATTTTAGTATTTATGATTAATATTCTTGACACGGTAATTAGCTTCCGATAAGATTAATTGATAAAGGTGGCATGAAGCTACCGTTTGCGTTGAAGCGAAAATTGTGAACAATTGCTTGTGAAATGGTATGAAAGTATGGCATAAGATAAATACACAATGACAACCATGAAGGTTTACTGCGATACATAAGTATTTGTGGATGACTTTTGTGTGTTTTTTTATGTCTAAATTTGGTTGGAAAATGAATTCGGAGGAAAAAGTATGGAATTTCTCTTGGAAAGCGTTGAAAAATATTGGGATCAAAGATCCGTTGGCTATTGTCAAACAAACTTAGAAGAATTAGAAAGCTTTAAAAGAACAGCTTGGCTTGACTTGATAAAGGAATATTCTCCAATAGTGCCGGGTAAAAAGTTAAAGGTATTAGATATCGGAACAGGTCCTGGTTTTTTTGCAATAATCATGGCGAGTTGTGGACATGACGTTACTGCTGTCGATTATACAAAGGAGATGCTCAGAAAAGCCACAAATAATGCAAGCAAATATAACTGTAGTATCAGCTTTAAAAAAATGGACGCTCACAAATTGAATTTTGAAGATAATATATTTGATTTAATCATTACCAGAAATTTGACTTGGAATCTTGAAAAACCTGATAAAGCCTACAGAGAATGGTACCGAGTTTTGGTGCCAGGGGGCAGATTATTAAACTTTGATGCTAATTGGTATCTGCATGTACATGATGTTCAAAAGAGAGCGGAATACGAGAAAGACAGATTAAATACTCTAAAAAGAAATTTTGCAGATCATTATACTTGTACAAATACAAAAGTAATGGAGGATATAGCAAGAAATCTGCCGTTGAGCAAAGAGCAAAGGCCGGAATGGGATACAAGAGAACTGCTTGCTATTGGTTTTAAAAAGATTATGATAGAAATTGAAATTGGGAATAGGGTGTGGGATGAAGTTGAAAAAGTTAATTATGCCTCGACACCTATGTTTATGATCAGTGCGGAAAAATAGTTTATATGGACAGTTTTATGATATTCTTTTTGTGGATTAGGAGACAAATTTATGAATTCTAAAAAAATGTTAGTTTTATCCTTAATCGTACTGCTGTCTCTTGCAATGGCTGGTTGTGGCGGCAAAGACTCTGGTAGTAAACAAGTGAAGAATCAGCTGGTATATGCGAGTACCAAAGACATTCGTAATATCAATCCTCATCTCTACGGCGGAGAGATGGCAGCCCAAAACTTGGTGTTTGAATCATTGGTTATCAATACGGACAAAGGTGTTGAGCCTTGGCTGGCAGAAAAATGGGATATTTCTGAAGATGGTAAGGAATATACTTTTCATCTTAGAAAAGACGTCAAGTTTACCGATGGTACAACCTTCAATGCGGAAGCGGTTAAGCTTAACATTGATGCGGTTGTAGCAAATAAGGAACGTCATGCCTGGCTGGATATGGTTAACCAAATTGACCATGGCGAAGTAGTTAATGAATTTACTTATAAGCTCGTACTTAAACAACCCTACTATCCGACACTGGAAGAACTCGGCTTAACTCGGCCCTTCCGTTTTATCTCTCCTAAGTGTTTTATTAATGGCGCTACTAAAAATGGTGTAAATGGATATGTTGGTACTGGTCCCTGGGTACTAAGCGAACACCAAAATAATCAATATGCTATCTTCACAACCAATAAAAACTATTGGGGCGCAAAGCCCAAAATTGAGTCGGTTAAATGGAAAGTTACTCCTGACCACCAAACGATCCTTCTTGCCTTACAAAAGGGCGAGGTTGATTTGCTCTTTGGTTCTGATGGCGATATGATCGATCTTGATTCTTTTAGAGCCCTACAAAAAGAAGGAAAATATAAAACTATTATGAGTAATCCTATTGCCTCTAGGGGCATCTTACTTAATGCTCATCAACCAATTACTTCTGATATTAAAGTGCGGGAAGCTTTCCAATATGTAGTTAATAAACAAGCGATCGCCGAGGGAATCTTAAATGGTTCTGAAGCTGTTGCCGACACTTTATTATCTCCTACCGTTCCTTATTGTAATGTACCCCTCTCTGCACGATCTTATAACCCTGAAGAAGCCAAGCAGTTGCTTGATGCTGCTGGTTGGGTCATGGGCGCTGACGGTTATCGCCATAAAGAGGGTAAGTTGTGTGAAGTCACAATCTACTTCAACTCTAATAATGCCCAAGAGCGTACAATCAGCGAATATATGCAAAGTGATATGAAAGCAGTTGGCGTTAGTCTGAAAATTGTGGGCGAAGAAAAACAAGCGTTCCTTGATCGCCAAAAAACGGGGGAATTTGACTTGCAATATTCTTTGTCGTGGGGCACACCTTATGATCCACAATCCTATATATCCTCTTGGCGCATTCCTGCTCACGGCGATTATCAAGCACAACAAGGTATGGCTAAAAAGACATGGCTAGATGAGACTGTTGGCAAAATTTTAGTTGAACATGATAAAAACAAGCGTCAACAAATGTATAACGAAATCCTAACTTACATTCATGAGGAATGTGTTTATCTTCCACTTACCTATTCTCGAACCAAAGCCGTTCATGTTCCTAACCTCAAGGGCGTTACTTTTAATCCTTCCCAATATGAAATACCTTTTGAAAAAATATATTTTGAGAACTAAAAAACAATAGCACTTTATTGGCAAGGTTGCTTTTATCAACCTTGCCAATAGTAGATTTGAAGGAGTATAACGATGAGAAAATATATACTACGCCGTTTGCTTGCTACGATTCCGATTTTAATTGGAATTTCCTTTTTAGCCTTTTTTCTCATCAATATTAGTCCCAGTGATCCTGCTGAAGTCGCTTTACGGGTGAATGAAATCACTCCCACTCCCGAAGCTGTTGCAGCTATGCGGGGAGAATTAGGGCTTGATAAACCTTTTGCCGTACGCTATATGGATTGGTTAACAGCCTCCTTACAGGGAGAATTTGGTAATAGTTATATCAATAAGCAACCTGTGCTTACAGAAATGAGTAAAGCACTTCCGGCAACACTTGCTCTTGCCGCCGTAGCTCTGGTAATAACTATTGTCGTCAGTATTGTGGTTGGTGTACTGTGTGCAATGCATGAGGGGAGTATCGGCGACAGAATTACGCGAGGTTTCATTTATTTTGGTACAGCTATGCCGAGTTTTTGGGTGGGGTTATTATTAATGTGGTTATTTGCTGTTGAATTGAATCTATTTCCCACCAGCGGTATGGAGGGATTCAGTTCGGTGATACTGCCCGCAGTTACCCTATCACTCACTTATATTTCCACTTATATACGTTTAATTCGTAATAACATGATTCAAAATAAGAAGGAAAACTATGTGCTATATGCTCGTGTACGCGGACTTAAAGAAAAAACGATCACCAAGCATATCTTAAAAAACTCTCTACAATCCTCTCTAACAGCACTGGGTATGTCAATTCCTAAGCTTATTGCGGGTACTGTAATTGTCGAAAATGTTTTTGCCTGGCCGGGTATTGGCAGGCTGTGTGTTACGGCAATCTTTAATCGCGATTATCCCATCATTCAAGCCTATGTGTTATTAATGGCGGTGCTATTTGTCCTATGTAATTTATTGGTAGATATTTTTAACGCATCACTTGATCCACGCATCAGGCAGGAGGAATAATATGAGCTTTTGGCAACGTATGAAGTCAGATAAAATGGCGCTACTGTGTATGGGTATCATCTTAGGGGTACTACTGCTGGGGGTGTTTGCGCCAATTGTTGCCCCACATGATCCCCTAGCACCCAATATTAAAGTTAAATATGCTGAAATAAGCTTGGATTATCCCTTTGGTACGGATCAACTCGGGCGTTGCGTACTTTCACGCTTGCTCTATGGTATTCATACCACAGTAGCATTATCGTTAGTAACAATGGGCGCTACCCTGTGTATCGGAACGCTGCTTGGCGCTATTGCTGGTTTTTTCCGCGGATGGGTAGATGAAGTCCTTATGCGCTTGTGTGATGTCTTGTTGTCTTTTCCAAGCGAGGTTATGATTCTAGCTATCGTTGGTATGCTCGGACCTGGTCTGACGAATATCATTATTGCTAATATTGCCGCGAAGTGGGCTTGGTATACACGGATGATTCGTTCTCTCGTCCTACAGTATACGGACAAAAACTACATTCGTTTTTCCAAGGTATCTGGTTGCAGTGCCAACCATATTATCCGTAAACACCTATTTCCAGGAGTGGCTGGCGATATTATTGTATTAGCAACTCTTGACACTGGCTGGGTAATCTTAAACATTTCCGCTCTTTCCTTTCTTGGACTTGGTGTACAAGCTCCTACACCAGAATGGGGCATGATGCTAAGCGAAGCAAAAAATATTATGACTACCCATCCAACACAAATGCTTGCGCCTGGTCTTGCTATTTTGATAGTCGTTGCGGCGTTTAATTTTCTCGGCGACAGTATCCGCGATGCCCTTGATCCAAAGCACAATCAGCAAAAGGCGGTGACTAAATGAGCTTGTTAGGAGTAAGAAACTTGACAGTTCGTGATGTGCGTAACAATGAAGTGCTGGTAAAAAATATTAATTTTGATCTAGAATCCAATACCTGCTTAGGTATCGTCGGGGAGAGCGGTAGTGGAAAGTCCATTACTTGTAAATCTTTATTAGGATTGACTAATCCGTGGCTAGAAGCTAAGGGAAGTGTTAATTTTGATGGAGTGAATTTGCTAACTGCCGAAAGTGAAATATTACGTCAAATACGTGGCAAGCGTATTTGTATGATTTTACAAGATGCCATGACAGCTTTTGATCCCTTGTATACGATTGGCTATCAAATGATAGAAACCCTCTGTGAGAATAAGGAGTATAATAAGAAAAGTGCTGAAGCAGTCACTATGGAAGCTCTTGATAAAATGTGTATTTATGAACCAGCTCAAGTGCTTAAGAAATATGCACATCAACTCTCAGGTGGTATGCTTCAGCGTTGTATGATTGCGTTGGCGATGGCTCTCAAGCCGGATATCATCATTGCGGATGAACCTACAACGGCACTAGACTCGATTAATCAACTGGAAGTAGTCAAAGAATTTCAGCGCTTGCGCCAAATTACTGGTATGGCAGTAATTTTTATTTCCCATGACCTTGGTATTGTTCAAAAATTGGCACAACAGGTGCTAGTCATGCAAAATGGCGAGCAAGTGGAATATGGCGCAGCGCAACAGATTTTTCAGGATCCCCAGAATGATTACACCCGCTATCTAGTGGATACACGGATAACACTGACCAAATCCTTCCTCCAAGCGATGAGTGGGAGGTGTGAATAAATGTTAGAAGTAAAAAATATTTATAAAAGTTATTCTAAACAAAAATCTTTGTTTGTAAAAGAACGGCAAGATATCTTACAAGGGGTTTCTTTTTCGGTAAAACAAGGCGATTGCGTTGGTCTTATCGGTGAAAGTGGTAGTGGTAAAAGTACACTGAGTCGTCTAATTGTCGGACTAGAGCAGCCCAGCAGTGGTGAAATCATGATGGAGGGCCAAAATATCATCACTTGGAGTACAAGCCATTACGGAGAAATGAGTATAGTTTTTCAAGATTATAATACTTCGGCAAATCCACGTTTTACTGTGCAAGAGATTATTGCTGAACCACTTGTTGCTTTACAGAAAACCGGCCAGCTCAAGACGCAGATTCTTGAACTGATAGATAAGGTCGGTTTGTCAACCACGCTACTCGGAAGATATCCTCATGAACTAAGTGGCGGACAGTTACAGCGAGTATGTCTGGCCCGGGCTATTTCTACCCATCCACGTTTTATGGTGCTAGATGAAACTCTTAGTTCCTTAGATGTTTCGGTTCAAGCACAGATTCTTGAACTGCTGCGTACACTAAAAGACGATCTTCATATGACTTATCTATTTATTGCCCATGATTTACAATTGATTACCAATCTTTGTGACCAAGTGTTATTCCTTTATCAAGGTAAGATTGTAGAACGTCTCTATAGTTCAGAGCTGTTCAATGCCAAAAGTGACTATGCTAAGAGATTACTAGCTTCGGTGATCACGTTTGGTAGATGATCTTCTGAGTCAAAGCCATAGTCAAACAGACTGTTACACAAACACAATAATAAAAATATCTCTTGACTAATGTATTCATTTAACTATAATATAATATTATTGGCAAAGAGGCCTGTCTGTTAATCCAGACAGGCCTCTTTCTATTTGGGAGGCGAAAAAATGTCGAGCGATAATAACAATAATATCATTGACGCATCTGCACTGCTAGTTGATCTAAAAAATGCAAACAATGAAATGAGCAAAGTTATAAATACTATACAGCAAATTGCACAACAAACCAACCTGCTGTCATTAAATTCAGCCATTGAAGCAGCAAGAGCTGGAGAAGCCGGTCGTGGATTTAGTGTTGTTGCTGCTGAAATCAAAAAATTGGCCACCCGCAGCTTTGCTTCAACCAAAGAAAGCACCACAATTATTGAGAACATTCAAGCAAAGGCAAATGAAGTAATGGCCTCACGAACCGCTGACATAGCCTATGATACAATCGATAAAATCGACCGTAACCTCTTTGAACGTAATTGCGATGCCCAGGCCTGGGCAGGTTTTACGCAGGTGAAGAATGCTCTATGCCATACCTCTCCTGACAATATTGAGCAGGCTAATACCCTATTAAAAACACTCGTCGAGATTTATGAGGTCTATTTTGATCTATATGTTCTTGATACAGACGGTACAATAGTAGCATCTGGTATCCATCAAGAACTTATTGGGAAGAACATGTCTGATAGAGGTTGGTTCCAGGAAGCTAAATTTGCAAATACCATATCCGTGACAGATCTATATTTTTCTCAGTTAGAACAGCGCCATACTGTAGCATACTCGTGTCCTGTTCGTAATAATGCTAATCAAATTATAGGCTATTTCTCTTCTCGCTTTAATTGGGAATACATTTATGATATTCTTGATTCGGCTCGAATTGGCCTAAAGGGAGATATCGCTATCATTAATAAGGATGGCTATGTTATTGCCTGTCCAAGCCGTAAAGGTATTTTAGTTAATAACTTACGCGAGCTAAAAGCAGCCCAACATGCCATGCAGGGCGAAACGTATGGATACACCCTGGAAGAAGATAAGTGTGGCAATACTAAAATTTACGGTTATGCTCATACACGTGGCTATAATGCCTATAAAGGAAAGAATTGGTCTGCCATAATCAGCGAGACAATATAACAAGAAAATAAGGATATGCTGCTCATCGAGGGCAGGAATGTGCCAATAACCTAGTCCCCTTGACACCTTCAAGTTTTTTACCTGTTTTCCACACTTTCAGATAGCAATATCTTAGCTTGCCTTGTGGCCCACTTGATTTCATTAGCCGTTACTGCAACTTCAAGTAGCCCATGCAGATAGTAACTGCCTGCGAGCCTTGGCTGCCATTGCTCAATTGCCTTAGTAAGGCTTTCCCAGTACTCTTCACTAATTTCTTCTGGGCTAGTTGTTCCTCCATCAACAATAACAGACCGAACCTTTCCATTCACTCGAACAACGATTGTACACCCACTTTCTAATATATCTAAAATAGCTTTGAATTCATCACTAACAGGTGGAGCCTCTGACTTCATCCTTCGTTCCAATCGTATTGGCAAAAGATCAAAAATACGATTACCTTTTTTTATTATCGATTCATTGTAATCGATTAGTTTCTCTGCCAAAGAAATCCACTCTCTTGGTTCAGATAGTTCCGTGACCACTTTTCGCTCACTTCTTAGTAACTCCAACAGCTGTCTTGCTTCCTTATTTAGTTTGTAAACTCTCTTTTTTTGTTCCATATGAGCATAAAGTTCTCTACTGTCATCGAGACCAACATAATCCTGCACGGCACGGCAGAAATAGAGAACTGCAGCTTCATTACTCTGGCTAAGCTTCTCTTTCAGTAATTTGGTGTATTTCGGCGGCCATAATAATACGTTTATAAGCATGGCCGATCCCAGACCAACGAAAATAACTTCTGATCTAGCAAGGGCATGTATCATAAACTCTTCCGTACTGGAACTTAAGACAAAGAGTGCAGCAACGATCCCCATAGTTATGCCGCTATGCAATTTTAATTTTATGTATATTGGTATAAGTAAGATAACAATTAGGCCTGCTGAAAACGGATTGACACCAAGAAAATATCCAAAGAAAAAGCCCGCAACAACACCGATAATATGGACAAATATTTGATCTCGCGCTGCCCTTAATGTTAAGAAGATGGATGGCTGTATATTGATTACGGCAGAAACAGCACCAAAGAAGGCCGGTTCCAAACCAAGCAACTTACAGATATACATTGTTATGGCAACGGCTATACCCGTTTTAATTACTCGTGCTCCAATTCTCATGTTTTCATCTCCCAGTCTTTCATTCTATTTTGCATTGTTTAATGGAAATTAGATCCCTATCATCTTTTCTAGATATTGCTGTAACTACCCATAAAGGATTTACTATTCTCATGGCAAATATTGTATCAATTCGGCATCCAAAGTACAACCATTCTTATTCGCTACAGCAAAGGCTGCATAGAAATGCACCAATTAACATATCGACAGATTAATCTATAAATTATCTTATTATTTATTTTAATACAAATTTTCTATATTCTTAAGCAAGACTACCCCCAATCGTAGAATAAAGAAACTACGATTAGGGGTATTGGGGTTCGTAATGCAATTATATTTATCAAATGCTTGCCTACTTTTCACTTCTTTAGGACGCTCTTAAATAGACATGTCAATGGCAAAGTTACCGCGCTTTTCTGCTGGTTGATGACATTTTTCTTTATGCCGTTAATTGCACCCTTACTTTAAGCGAAAGGAGACAGGCATGGTAGTGTAGCACATAATACTTGCACCACTTTCTTGGTTTTTAGCAGGTATGAATCGCCATTTCTGCACTGCTGCTATAGCCGCTTCATCTAACATATCATGCCCGGATGTTGTATTTATACTTACATCTCCAGGTAACCCATTGGATAAAATTTGTATCCTCACTACAGCAGTACCTTCTAAGCCTGCTTTTCGTGCACCTTCTGGATAAGTAGGTTCTACTTTCGATAAGATACGGGGCCGGACTACACTACCTCTTTTGCCAGCGCCATTGCCAGTACCTGTAGCAGTGCCTTTGTCATTTTCTCCATTTCCATTGCCTCCAGATGCATTAACAGCTGAAGAATTGCTGGCTAACTCATTATTACTTGCAGATTGGGAAACGGATGTCTCCTCAACGGCTTCTACAGCTAAATCATCAGTTGCAACCACTATCTTTGGGGCATCGGGTAATTTAGCAGTACTCTTTACAGCCTGCATTGTTTCAGCTTTCCCAGCTTGAGGCTCACTCTTTAATGGGGACATTGTTTCTGATTTCGAATCTTCCATTGATACATCCGTTAGTAATTCTAATTCAACGTAGGGTTCGGATTCCATCGCTGCAAAAAAATTGCTGGACAGCCAACCTACAATACTCAAAAATACGATATGAAAAATGATAGATACGATCATGGCTTTACGCCAGTGCGGTCGATATGTCATGATTTTATCTTCCTTTCTGATCTGTAGCCACTGCCACCCTGCGTGCCCCTGACAGTTTTAATTCGTCTAATACTGTCACTACATGACCATACTCCGCTGCTTTATCCGCCCGCACTACAAATAGATTTTCAGGCTGTTTCGCCAATTCTACACCAATTCGTTTCTGTAGTAATGATAAAGGAATTTCTTCTTGATCAAATATAATTTTGCCATCTTGCAAGATGCTAATATTAATATTCTTAGATATTTCCTGTTGTACAGCTGTAGCTTGAGGTAAATTAATGGGAATGGTATGTTGTTCCACCATATATAAGGTACTCATCATAAAGAAAACTAATAAGAAGAAAATAATATCAATCATAGGAATAATCATTAATTCCGGCTGCTTTTCAATGCGTAAGCTACGCAATCTCATGATTTTCCCTCCGAATCTTTTTTTTGTTCGGTAGTCGAGTCATAATGACTGCATACACTTGTTCCATATCTGTAACCAATTTATCTAAACGATGAGTAAAATACGTGTGCACTACTAAAGCCAAAATGGCTACAATTAAGCCAGTTGCTGTGGCGATTAAGGCTTCACCAATTCCACCGGTAATCGCCATTGGCTGACCACTTTTTACATTGAACACGCTAAAAGAGCTAATCATGCCTATTACAGTCCCTAATAAACCTAATAAGGGAGATAGGGTCACAATGGAGCTTAGATAATTTAAATATTCCCGTAATCTTGCTGCTAGTAAAGCCGCTGTTCCGTCCATGGCACTCTCTACATTGCCCTCTCGTTGATATGCCTTTAATCCTTCTGCTCCTAAGCGTCCAATGGCAGTCGGGTTTTGTTCACAAAACTGCTGCGCATCAGCGATTTTTTGTCGTTCCAATAAAGGCTGCAGCTTATTAATAAATATTTCAGCATCTGTAGACATGTGCTTATAATATACAAATCGTTCCGTGCCTATAGCTACTACAGCTAAAGAGCACCCCACTATTACGTACATTACTGGGCCACCCTTTAAAAATAAACTGATACATTGTGATAAAAAGTCCATACCACTTACCCGCTCCCATCTTTTATATCTCATATTATTTACAATATGAGACTATTTTTTGCTTAAGTACCCACCCAAGGAAGGATTAAAAACATTTAAAATAAATAACAAAATGTCTCGATAAACTCCATTGATGTCATCACGGTTACTTGAGGCATTTTTAACAAATTGTAATACATTTCAATCCCTTGACCTTTTACAAAATCCCTCTCTTCAATGGGTGTATCTTCAATAATGATTAATTTCTTAGCTCCAAAAGCTGCATGTAAATTATCTAAATTTTGTTCTCCATAAGTTAAATTTGATAATACTACCCAATCCGCTTGAGCAATTTGAGTACGGTTTTTTTGTGCTGACAGCTCATCAATCTTAGAAAAAGGTTGACTTAGTACACAAGGTATATGAAAGGCTTCGGCTATATGGGCATCTGTATCACTAGGATGAAGTACGCCAACCGTCAGATAATAACCATGTTCATATAGCAAACGTATGATTTTTGCTCCCGATCCACCACCGCATATCAAATGTACCCTAGTCTCTTGACTCTGCGCGTCAACAGTTGGCTCATAAGTATGTATATCTAGATTACCTGTAACTTTATTTCTAAACACAGCAGCATGCAGGCCATAAGCCACTTGTAAATTCTCTTCTGTAATTACCCTTTCAGGAGTACCATCAGCAACCATACCTCCATCTGCTATTAAAATCAAGCGCGAACAAAATTTAGCTGCTAATTTTAAATCATGAGCTACAATCAGTACTGTTTTACCTTGCTTGGCAATCAATTGGCAATAGCGAAAAATTTCCTCTTGATAAATTACATCCAAACTGGCTGTAGGTTCATCTAAAAAGAGAATGGGCGTTTCCTGGGCCAATACTTTTGCTAATAAAATTCGTTGTTTCTCCCCGCCTGACATACTTTGTACCGGTTTATCTGCTAATGAGTCTACACCTGTAAATTTCATGTATTTATAAGCAATTTCTATATCCTCTGTCTGTTCATGCTGCCACCATTTTAAATAAGGGTAGCGCCCAGCTAAGACAATTTCCAATCCTGTGTAACCAAAACCTATATTTACTTCCTGCTGCATATAGGCAACCTGACGTGCCATCTCTTTATCAGACATGGTATTAATTGTGTGGCCTTGTAATCTTATCTCTCCCTCAGCCAAAGGCAGAAATCCTCGCAAACTACGCAGCAAGGTACTCTTACCAGCGCCATTAGGGCCAATAATTCCTACAAATTCCCCAGCACCAATGGTAAAGGTAATATTTTTCAATATCTTTTTATCACCAATTAGAATACTACTATCACAAACTGCTATTACTTCCTGTGTCATAAAGCCTCTCCATTCTGCTGGGCTTTTCGCAGCAAATATAAGAAATAAGGCGCTCCCAGCAAGGCCGTCATAATACCAACACGAATTTCATTAGGAGGAAAAATCATGCGACCTAAAGCATCACAGAACACTAAAAATAAGGCACCAGCTAAGGCACTACTTGGTAGGAGCCAGCGATGCTCTGGTCCCACTATGATCCGCATAATATGAGGTACAATCAAGCCTACAAATCCAATGGTACCGCTTACACAAACAGCCATGGCCGTAGTGAAGGCAGCAATAAATAATAATAACATTCGCAAGGCTACTACAGGCACACCCACGGATTTTGCTTCCTGTTCGCCCAGTGCCAGGATGTTGAGATGCCTAGCTAAAAAGCATAAAATAACTACGCCAATTAAAATTGGACCAACTGCTAGGTAAACATGTTCCCACCTGCGATAATCCAGCCCCCCTACCAGCCAGAATAAATATTCTCTCACACGATGTTCATCCATTAAAGTTAGGATGGCAGATGTGAAGGCTCCCATAAACATACTAACGGCTACCCCGGATAACAATAAGGTCATTACTGGGATTTTCCCTCGTGACATCGATAAAAAAACAGTTAGACTAACTGCTAAAATCGCTCCCACTAAAGCAAAAATTGGTGTCATAAACATACTAATTGATGTTAGACCAAGAGAGATTGCTACAACAGCACCAAAAGCAGCACCACTAGAAACGCCAATGATACCAGGATCGGCTAAAGGATTGCCAAATACGCCTTGCATTACAGCTCCTGAGATACCTAGTGCGGCTCCCACCAGCATGCCTACCAACACGCGAGGTAAGCGAATCTGCCACACTACAGCTTGATATTCAGAATTAACGTCTGAAAAATCCAAACCAATAAAAGGAATATGCCCTATTAGAATCACTAAGGTATCATTCCAAGGAACTTGTATAGTTCCCCAAGAAACAGAGAATATAATAACACCTAGCAACAAGATACTCATCATTATCATTATCTTCCAAGTCTTTTTTGCACGTATATATTGTGGTTTCCTCAAAGTTTTAGCTATCATAGTTCTAGCTGGGGATAAGCCGCTTTAGCAACATCCACTACTCCTCGTACTATATATTGGGAGGTACAGGTTAAGTGACTATCTGAAACCATAAACAATTGCTGTATTTTAATTGCAGGAAGAGTCTGAAATGCGGGGTCATTTTGTATTTCCTCTTTAAATTGATGTACATCCCTTTTTCCTGTGTAATCCTCCATTGAAAGAATCAGAACATCTGGTCTAGCTTCCACAATTTGTTCTTTTGACATAAATTCATGCTTACGAACGCCTACCTTACTTGCCCCGTTCACTACACCTGCATATTGGCATATATCATCAAATAAGCTTCCTTTACCGCCAATGCCCCCCATTAGGGAAAAAAGTACGACTGTCTTTCGTTCTGCTGGACTAATTTCTTCTAGAGCTATTTGTACCGTGCGTAATTGTTGTTCCATTTGAGCTACCATTTGTTGACCTAACTTTTCTTCCCCTACTGCATGTGCCATATCATGGATTACAAGTTTTACATCCTCAATACATTGGGGTGTTTTATATACATAGACAGGAATCCCTGCGTCTCGCAGAATTTGAATCAACTCTACTGGCTGCCAATCCGCAATAAAGAGTAAATCAGGCTGTAGGGCTATTATGCTTTCTGCATTGCCTCTTACCTTTTTGGGTATTAATTTTGCTTGTTCTGCTACATTGGATATACTGGAATCATCTGCTAAGTAGGTTAAGGCCATAATGCGTTCTTTCGAAACCAACCCTAATAGTATTTCATCTGCCCCCAAAGATAGGGAGACGATACGGCTAGGTTTATTAGGAAGCTTTAAAATATAACCTTGTGAGTCTTTTATTTCATAGCCATCTGTGGATATATTTAGCTGAGACTTAGAAGTGCAACCACCTACCAATAAAAGGATGCCACTTAAGAGTATACCAATCATGAACATTTTTTTCATTTACTATCTCTCCTGCCATTGCAAAGATTGCTGCTGAGTGCTCACTTTTCTTGACCAATCGTTAATGGATGTAAACATGAATTCATGCACTACATATTGGGGTTGTACCAAGTTTAGAATCCGCTTTAATGCTGGAGATGTAAAAGGTAGATGTTCATCAATCTTAAGCACATGACTCATTGTTTCTGCCATAATATTATCATGTGGTATAGATGTACCTCTACTTTGTTTTATATATTCACCTGACAAAGAATGATGTAGATGTATACCGTGAATATAGCCTTTGTATTCACCTAAAGCCTCAATAATTTTCATTACGTACTCTATACCATCATCCTGGGTCTTTAATTCTGGATTGGTATTCATTAAGTGTCCAATATCAAGCATAATGCCAACTTTAGGGTGCTTCACATGATCCAGTAACAAAGCGGTAAGTTCTTTACTTTGCAGAGTTAGTCCTGGCCACCATAGATTTTCAAATAATAATTCCATATCATGAGGTAGATCTTTAACCAGTTCATTAACTACTTCAATAGTAGCCTCAATAATCTCTCGATCAGAGTAGTGAAATTGCCAATTAAATAATTCTGGAATCCTTGCTTGGCTGACATGAAATACAACATACTTGGCACCTGCCAATTTTGCATCAAGAATATTGTTTCGATATACGTCTAACCACCCTTCTGGGGTCAAAGCACCATAACAAGCTACAATTTGTTCGTCACTACCAAATTGCCTGAGTAGTTCTTCTCTATCGCCGCGCCAGAAATCCATCCAATTAGGCCAAAAACGCAGATGCACTCCCTGTACCCATTGCTTTTTATGGACATGAGGGTCCCAAGAATTGCAGAACATCATTTCTATACCATCTAAATGATGATGATTCAAAAATGCTTGTAAGCACTCTGGACTATTATGAATGAGTTCCAGATCAGATATATCGTTAGATAGGTTCACAAGTTGTAACATAGTATAAGTCCTTTATTAAAAATATAATCCACTAAATATAAAAATCAATGCAATGTAAACTAGGAAAGCGCGAGCCGAATGCTTTGCGCCTTCCATAAAAACATTTAAAATACAGTTTTTAGACCGATCATGTAATTACGGCCACTACAAGGTTGACCAGCAACAGAATCATAATATTTATTGAGAATGTTATTTACAGTTAAAAAAGCAGTATTATTTTTATCTAATTTAACATTCACATTAGCGTCCCATAGCCAATAATTCTTTTCGATAAACTTATTATTCGTTCTTCCCATAACAGCCGTTCCTTTAATATCAGCATTTACTTTCGTAGAGCCATAAGACATGCCAATATTCCATGTTTGATCTCCTATATTTTTATCTCTTACAAAATCACTATCATATTGTGTTTTATTTTGAATATGTAAATAATTATAGCCAACAAATGTTTTCAATTCATTAGTGATTTGCTTAGTCAACTGCACTTCAAAGCCATCCGCTTTTTGCTTGTCAACATTCGAAGGAGTATAGCGGTCAATTAATGGATCTGTACTAACATTTTTCCAAGCAATCGCATCATTTAATCTACGAGTAAAAGCTGAAATATTTCCTTCTAATGTGTTATCAAATTTGTGTTTAACCCCTATTTCAGCATTCCACCCAGTTTCTGGTTTTAAATTTGGGTTGCCATCATAATGGGTTTCCGGTGAACCTGGATAGTAAGCATCTGCAGGATCAACTGATGATGGCCAATACAAATCATCAAAACGTGGCGTTTGGAATACCTTGCCCCATGATGCATAATAAGTAGTGCGATCGTTTTGTTTATAATTAGCTCCCAATTGCGGCGTTGTTTTATTTCCATATATATCGCTATTATCATAGCGAATTCCTGGAATAACACTAAGTTTATTCGTTATATTCCATCTATCCTGTAGATAAATAGCTTTTACTGTACTGTTGTTACTGCTATATTCACTGCTTTCAATCTCATCTTTTCGCCAATCAATACCTGCTGTTAGCATATTTTGTTCATTTATCTTAGAGTTTAGTTGATAATTAAAACCTTTAGTTCTGACATCATGATCATATCTATCCCAAGTATTACTTCCTAAACCAACACGATGATTGCCATTTTGATAAAATTTAATTTGGTAATCTGTATTTGCAGAAGTATCTTCTTTATAGGTGAAATCCCAATTATGCTGGCTAGTATTTTCATATTTATTAACTATTTTACCTTCATTTTCATGATTAAATTTTTCATATGTAAAACTTAGATTACCATCATTGATTTTTTGATCTAATCGCAAGGTGTAAGCATCTTGGTCAACACCTGTATAAGGATATATTTTGTTATTTCCAGCAGAATAATCACCTATTTGTTTTTTATCTGCAGTAAAGAACCAACTCAAATTACCTTCTTTGCCTTCGTTTGTCAGTGTATAATTCTTGCTATTCCAATTTCCCCCTGCTACTTTTACCTTTGTCTGGCTTTTATCGCCTTTTTTAGTAATAATATTTATTACTCCACCAACAGCATCTGCCCCATATAAGGCTGATCTACCACCTTTTACTACTTCAATGCGTTCAATATTCTCGATACTTACCAAGCTTGTTAAATTGGCAGTAGACATACCAATTGCACCTATACCATTCGGTAAATTCATACGTCTACCATCAATCATAACAACTATTTGCTCACTACCATTAATAAATGCAACACTAACACTTCCAGGAGAACCGAAAGATCCTATATGTACTCCAGGTATATGCTGGAGGATTTCTCCTACATTATGATAATTCCCCTTTTCAATTTGCTCCTTTGTAATAACTGTTACATTTGCAGCCGTTTCTGCTAATTTAGTAGGTATTCGATTGGCCGTTACCACCACTTGATCAAAGGAAAATGTATCTTGCTCTTCATTTTCTGCGGCGTGAGCTCCTGTTATTGGCAGTAATATAGCACCGCTTAGTATACAGGCACATAGCATGGCTCTTTTTAACTTTGCCCTCTTATCCACTCTTTATCCCCCTACTTATCTCTTTTGATGCTTTCAAACAATAACTACAAAAAATCTCCTAACCTAATATGGTCAGGAGATTTTTCAATAGCATAAGGCAAATAGTAATCCCGACGTACATATACGCCAGGAAAAAATAAGCACAATAAATAAACTATCGCACAAATCCCCTCCCTATCTCTCGCAGGTTCTAGCGGTGATTGCTATATAGGTAGTTCTCCTGACTCTGAATCATTGCTCGCCCATACCTTCCCAAGACTGTTGCGTCTCAGTGGCATATACATGGGTTTACTCCTCATTACAGTGGCGGGACCGCGTCGGCTTTAAACCGTACTTCCCTATTAAGCCCCAAAGGGCACCTATACCATCCATATGAATTTATCTTTGACATCTACAACTTATACTATTCTTTCTAAATTGTCAAGTTTTTCCCATGACTAAATTGGTCTTGTACTGTACATAGTACTTTTCGTATCACCTGCGTCTGCGGTGCAAAAAGTAATAACCAAACTAATTGCGACAAACAGCTATGTAAAGTCATTGAAGTGAGGCCTGAGTGTCACCATTTCAATTACATTCTGATCATTTATATATTTAGGTAGATGTATACCTCTATATTTGTTACTTAATTTAAATGGTTAATTTTCCTTTTTCATCTTCAATAATCAATTCTCCACCATGCTGCAGCATTTTCTCACGCACATATTGAAAGACATTGATACCATCATTATCAAGATGTCCTATGTCATTAATATTAACCACAATACGCCGATACCCATACTGCAAATGCTTAAGCAAATTTTGTTCCAGAAAACTAAGATGCTCTGTAAAAACGTCACCACTCACATTCATATATACTTGCCGATTATCAGTTGTTACCCATACCGACATTCATCTTCCTCCTTTTATAACCTAAAGTAAAGAACTGGCTTAATTAGCATATTGTTTCTACACTCCTTGAAATCCTTAATAAGTTCAGTTTTTCGATAATGATTATTATTGTCATTATATCAATGTAAGAACTACCTGTCAAAATATTTTGCTTTTTATATAGCTTTCTATATGAGTCACAAAATGTTCTGCTTCTCATATAATAAATTAAGTTCCCTTACTTACATGTTAGCCACGGCTAACCATCTTTTTTCTTATAAATGTTAGCCATGGCTAATATTAAACACCATCATTCAGAGGAGGAATTTAATATGAATAAATCATTAACCAATATTCCATTGTCAACGATAGGTATAGGATCTGTGTGCCAGATCGTATCCCTTAATTTACAAGGTTTACTACGCCGACGAATACTTGACTTAGGCATGGTGCCAGGAACACCAGTCCAATGTATTCGCAAAAGCCCAGCAGGCGACCCTGTAGCCTATATGGTACGAGACACTCTCATTGCTCTACGCAGTGAAGACGCTAGTCAAATCAATGTTAATCTGATGTAAGTTTCTCACTCATATATGATGTGCTTAACCAAAGCTATTTAGGAGGAGAATAAGAATGACTAACTCTAGTACTGAGGAACAGCGTAAACTTCTACGTGAGCATTTCGGCATTACAACCACTCTAGGGCAATTCACCGTAGCCTTAGCGGGCAATCCCAATGTAGGCAAAAGCACTGTGTTTAATGCACTAACTGGCTTACACCAGCATACTGGCAATTGGCCTGGAAAAACAGTTGATAATGCTCAAGGAAATTTTACTTATCTTGACCGCTCTTTTCTAATGGTAGATTTACCTGGTACTTATTCCATCCTGGCTCATACAGTAGAAGAGCAAGTTGCCAGAGACTTTATTTGTTTTGGCAAACCAGATGCAACACTAGTCGTACTTGATGCCACATGCCTGGAACGTAATCTCAATTTAGCACTGCAAGTCATGGAGATAACCCCTAAAGTCATTGTTTGTGTTAATTTAATGGATGAAGCGGAAAAGAAGGATATTAACATAAATATATCTGTCTTACAAAAAGAATTGGGCGTACCAGTTGTCCCTACTGCCGCCCGTAATGGAAAAGGTCTTGACGACCTGCGCCAAAAATTATATGAAATGTCTACAGGTCTTTGTATATCAGCCCCTAGACAAATTAACTATTCTCTTGATGTAGAAAATGCGATTCAGCAGCTTTTACCGAAAGTCTCCAGATTGATAGGTCCAAATCTAAACCCTCGATGGGTAGCACTGCGCTTATTAGATGGCGATCAGGCTTTTATCAGAAGCATCACCCATTTCCTTGACTTAGACCTTAGTTTGGCAAGTCTGCAGGAGGTTGCTGTATGAGTACTACTATAAAGCCTATGATCACTTTAGAAGAAATATGCATTGAGGCGGAAAAAATCCGCCTCAATAATCCAAATGTAGGCGATAAGATTGTATCTGATATTTATGCTAATGCTGAAACAATAGCAAGGCCCGCAGTCACTAAAAAAACTACTGAAACTCGTCGCTGGGATCATAAACTAGATGATATATTAACCTCTCGTTTATTTGGTTATCCAATCATGCTTATTTTGTTGAGTCTGATCTTTTGGATTACGATAACAGGGGCAAATATTCCTTCACAAATGATTGCCGACGTACTATTTGCTTTCCAGGATCAACTTTTAGTATGGTTTGCATTAGCTGGAGCACCCTCATGGCTAACTGGTGCTCTCGTCTTAGGTATGTATCGGGGATTAGCTTGGGTTGTGGCTGTTATGTTGCCGCCCATGGCCATATTTTTCCCTTTGTTTACACTATTAGAGGATTTAGGTTATTTGCCAAGAGTAGCCTTTAACCTAGACAATATGTTTAAAAAATGCCAAGCTTGTGGCAAACAAATTCTCACTATGTGTATGGGCTTTGGCTGTAATGCTGCTGGAGTCATTGCATGCCGTATTATTGATTCACCTCGAGAACGATTAATTGCTGTATTAACTAACAATTTTGTACCGTGTAATGGACGCTTCCCAACCTTAATTGCTATAGCTACCATCTTCATGGGAGGCATGGTAATATCAGAACTCCAGACAGCAGTAGCTTCTCTCGTTGTTACTTGTTTAGTCATGTTAGGTATTCTTGTAACCTTTGCCGTATCTTGGGCCTTATCTCACACCATATTAAAGGGAGAAGCCTCTTCTTTAGTACTCGAACTGCCCCCTTTCCGCAAGCCCCAATTAGGTGCTATATTCTATCGTTCTCTTATTGACCGCACCATTTTTGTCTTAAAACGAGCCATTATAATGGCGGCTCCAGCGGGTGCCATTACGTGGATGCTTGCAAATATTTACATAGGAGAATTAAGCATTATTGGTCATTTAGCAGCCTGGCTACAGCCTCTCGGTTATGCGATTGGTTTAGATGGTTTTATTCTCTTAGCTTTTATCTTGGGCCTGCCTGCAAATGAAATCGTTATGCCAATCCTTTTGATGTCTTATTTATCCTCTGGTCAGATACTGGAGTTTGAAAGCCTTGAGGAACTTAGGCAGATACTGATCAGTAATAACTGGACTTGGTTAACAGCTGTTTGTACTATGCTATTTTGCCTACTCCATTGGCCTTGCACCACTACTCTTTTATCTGCTTATAAAGAAACGGGTAGTAAAAAATGGACGTTTTTGACTTTTATTATACCTACTACCATTGCCTTTACCTTATGCTTTTTAGTAGCTCAAACAGCAAGACTATTAAATTTAGTATAAGAAGACTAAGATTCAGGGACTTAGCCGCTCTTAATTCCCGCTTATAAAGGTGGCAGTTTAGAGCGGCTTTGTTATCTATATATTTTTTCAAAGATATTCTTCATCTTGCTCACTATTGGCCACATGTTCTAAAAAAATTTGATAACATTCTGGTTGGTCCTGCATAAACCTTACGAGTATTTGAATTGATTTTATGGTATCTTTAGAAAGGTAATGCTCCATAGCTTCAGCCTCCGCAGCTATATCACAGTTAGCACAAATCAAAGTAAGAAATTCTTGTAATAGCTTATTTCTTTCCACTAAAAAATTTCCTGTTTTTTTACCTTTATCCGTCAAATTAATAATACCATAACGTTGATAATTGATGTATTGCCCCGCTTTCAATTTACGTAGCGCTCTACTTACAGAGGGTAGAGATACATTCAATTTTCGGCTTATGTCTGTAACTCGTACAATATCATTATATAAGGAAAATCTATATAATTCTTCTAAATAATCTTCCAAACTGGGTGATAGCATTCTAGCCGCCTCCCACACTCTCGAAGCCCATTATTAATACTAATATGATCTTACTGGAATAAAAATACCTATAAATAGGAAGAGTATCATCTGAAAAATACAAAGCCTACTAAATTTATAAAATATTTTATTTTTTTATCTCCAATTTACGACATAATTTTCTTTTGTTATGTGTTATTATTGCACTTTGCAAATAAAAAAAATTTTATATTAGCAAACTTACCGAAAGGTAAGGACGCAAAGCTATAGGGTCTAAGGATTTTAAGAATCTATGATTGCCACGCTGCATTATGATGAAAAGCTTAACTGACTCATATCTGCAGTTAAGCTTTTTTCTGATAATTCCTGAGCATCCTGTATAGTATGTAAAACAAGCATACATTGCTAATTATCGAAGATAAAGGAGCTTTTATTTTGCGACAAATTAGGTTAACAGATGTACGCCCAGGCATGATATTGGCACGAAATCTTTTTAATAGAAAGGGACACATATTATTAGCCTCGGGGGTTACGCTAACGCAAGAATATCTCCATAAGTTGCGGAGATTGAAGGTTAAAAACCTATTCATTCAAGACCCAAGATATGATGATTTGAACATTCCAGAATATTTACCCTTGGAAATACAACAGCGAGCTTTATCTATCTTGAATACTACTATGGAAAAAATTTACAATAAAGAATCCTTTGCCATAGATGCCATAAGTAATGTTGTATCTGACATTGTTGAAGAATTGATTCTGCAGCCATCTGTAAGCATCCAGTTAACTGGAATAGCCATCCATGATAATTATACCTTAGATCACTCCTTAAATTGCGCCATTTACACAGCTTTACTTGCCCGCTCTTGTGATTTTACTGTTTCACAAATCAAAGAGATTACCTGCGGTGCATTACTTCATGATGTGGGTAAAATGAAGGTGGATAAAGAAATCATTAATAAGCCTGGCCACTTGACAGAAAAAGAGTTTAATATCATTAAACAGCATCCACAGTCTGGATTCAATTTATTAGTGAAAAAACGATGGGAAATTTCCTGTCTTGTTGCCCATATGGCTTGGCAGCATCATGAAAAAATTGATGGTACAGGTTATCCAAGAGGGCTACAAGGAAAAGAAATACTCAATTATTCCCGTTTATTAACCATCACAGATGTGTATGAAGCGATTACAGGATGCCGCCCTTATCGAAAAGCCATGAACTTAGAGGAGGCATATCACATTATCCATTCTGGCTTAGGAACTACTTTCGACGAGCATTTTGGGGGTATTTTCCTTTCTAAGATGGCACTTTATTTTCCAGGAATGGAGATCACGTTAAATACAGGAGAAAAAGCAGTGGTCGTCTCTCTTCTTGATTCTTCTCCCCGAAAACCTATCATCCGTCTTATTTCTTATCCTGATGGAACACCTTATGTACCACCTGTAGATATAAACTTAGCAGACAACCCTCAACTTTCTATCGTAAGTACATCTCATATTTGACATTAAGAAAAACGCTGACACTTGCTTTGGCTCTCAGCCAAAGGGACAGATTCATGTTATTATAAGCGTAGGTTAAATGCTAATGGGGCCCGCGTTAATGATACGGACCTGTCGCGATCCTTTAGCAGCAAGATTCACCTTTAACTTATACTTTCTGATATAGTAAAAGAGCTAATTCTTGCAATGAAGCAATAATTAGCTCTTTTACTACTTTTAAATAACTCTTATATAGAGTCTTATTGACTAGTACTAGGCAGAAAATCACTAGGTATAATCTATCTATAATAACTAGCCACTTACTAAACAAGCCAAGGCAATGGAATTCATTTTTCCTTCTGGGGTTTCAACCCGTGAGGTCATCACAATCGGATGAGTTGCTCCTAAAACAATGCCTGCCATTTTACCTTTGGCAAAATATATCAAGGCTTTTCCTAATGCATTGCCTGTCTCAATATTAGGTACTACTAATAAGTCAACACTACCTGCTATTTTACTATCAATTCCCTTATGTTTTGCTGCTTCAGGACTTACCGCTACATCCAGGGCAATGGGACCTTCCACAATGCCTTCTGGTAAATCACCATGATTACTCATCTCTACTAATTCTTTGGCATCTAAAGTGGCAGGCATCTTTTCATTCACAACTTCATTAGCTGTCAATATTGCTACTTTTGGATTTGTTATCCCCATAGCCTGTAGCGCTAACATAGCATTTATTACTATCTGTTTCTTTTCTAACAATGTTGGAGCAATATTCATACCACCATCCGTAATAAATAAAAGTTTTTTCTGTCCAGGAAGTTCAAAAGCCCCTAGATGACTTAACAATCGGTCTGACCGTAGTCCTTCCTCTTTATGCAATACTGCACGTAAGAATTCACTGCTATTAATCAAGCCTTTCATCAGCACTTGAGCTTGACCGTTTTTTACTAAGGATACTGCTTTAACTGCAGCTTTATTATTTTCTACCTCATGTATAATTGGTGTATTAGCAGATAAGCCCACCTCTTCCATTAAAGGAATAATTAAAGAAGCATCTCCCACTAAAATAGCCTCAGCAATACCAACGTCCTGCGCTAGCTTAATGGCAGCCAATACCTCTTTATCTTGAGCTACAGCCACACTAATCGTTACTAGAGAACGACTTTTAATCTCTGCTACTATTTCCTGATAATTACAATACAAGAAAATTACCTCCTACTTTTGCCCAATATCTAAAGCTTGACTTTATTTCTTGCAAGAAATTCTAATAGAGCAGTACTTCTTCTTGGCCTCTCAGTACTCTAATGGCCCCAGATGCCAAAGCCTCTAACTCTTCCTCTCCTGGAACTACAATGATAGGAGCGATAAATTGTACTCGTTTTTTTATTTCATTGACAATGCGCTCTGAATGAGCAACTCCTCCTGTCAGAATAATGCACTCTACATTACCTGATAATACAGTAGCCATACCCCCAATCTCCTTAGCTACTTGATAAGAAATAGCTTCTAATACTATGCTGGCTTGTACATCACCACTGTCTGCCATTGCAAAAGCTTTTCGGATATCCGCTGTACCAAGGTAAGCATACATTCCACCTTTACAATTAAGTATCTCTTTTAATTCATCAAAAGTATATTTACCAGAAAAAGCAAGTCTTAAAAATTGTCCCATTGGCAGTCCGCCACAACGATCAGGAGAAAGTGGCCCTTCTTCTTTCGCATTATTTACATCAATCATTTTACCCATTTTATGCGGTGTTACAGAAATTCCTGTCCCCAAATGAGCTACAATCAAATTTATCTCATAATAGCTTTTTCCTAATTGATTCGCTACTTTACGAGCCACTGCCTTGCTGTTTAGAGCATGAGACAAGCTGCTTCTTGGTAAATCAGGCAAACCGGATATTCTTGCTACAGGCTCCATCTCATCTACAGAAACAGGATCTACAATATAAGATGGAATCTTTAGTGTTTCGGCTAAACCATAAGCCATTACAGCTCCTAAATTAGAAGCATGTTCACCTCTTTTGGCCTTCCATAAGTCATCAACCATCTCTTGTGTAATACCATAAGTCCCACCTTTAAGAGGTTTTAGTATGCCACCACGACCTACAACAGCCTTGAATGAAAGAATGTCCATATTTTCAATTTCCAATTGTTGTAAAATAAGCCGCAAGCGGTATTCATACTGATCTATCACTTTTGTAAAGATACTGATATCTGCTATAGAATGTTCTATTGTCTTTTTGAATACCAGGATTTCTCCATCATATACAGCAAATTTTGTAGAAGTTGCTCCCGGATTAATCACCAAAATTCGTTCCAATGAAGAGTGATCTTTAGCCATAATGCCTCCCCTAATATCCTTTTCAACTTAAAATACGCCTCTTTATTTTCAGAATATTTCATCATTGCTTATTTACTTCATTATTAAGAAAATCTCCTGCTTAAATATATTCTTATAAGAGACATCTTTATGTATTTATCTTTATTAGAATACTAACTCTGGTAAAGAAATCAGGACCACCCGTCTAACGGGTGGTTTGCATAAGCCCTGTAAGGGCATGGT
>CAUROG010000023.1:0-67582 GCA_963526645.1 uncultured Pelosinus sp.
ACCTTACTTACATTGTTTAGTTTTCAAGGAACACATACTGCATCTCGCAGTGGATTTTTAGTATAACATGTCTACTTTAACATGTCAACTTATTATTTAAATTCTTTTTCAGAATTTGTTGCCCTCGCGAGCTACTTTAGAAGTATAACATAAACTTATAGTTACGTCAACTCCCTAGTACTATAACCCTTATTTATAATGTATAAGAGAACTTCCTTCATTATATGGTTCACATCCAAACTTGATTTCTTGTCTTTAATCGTCATATTTGTTCACTGTAAAAAAACGATCTATGTTATAATATTGGCAATAGAAAATCTCTTCATTAGAAATATATCCTAATCTAATTAAATGATAGTAAAAGGTGATTGTTATGAAACTAAACTTCTTCTCTTTTAGTTTTCTTATTTTTCTACTTTTCTTTACTAGCAGTTGCAAAAGCAATACCACTCCATACATTGACTTCAGCCAACCCTCCGAAGCTATCTCTTTAGAAAATCATGATCAAACCGATGAACGTCCTATTCTTATTGCTTTAGCCGCTGTTGTATCTCCCCATGAAACCATCGCCTATTATCGTCAAATAGCTGATTATGTTTCTAAGAAAACTGGGCGACAAGCTATCCTTGTACAACGTAAAACTTATGCCGAAGTCAATATGTTGTTAGCAAACGGTGATATTGATATCGCTTTCTTATCTACAGGCGCTTATAGTTCTTATCGAGGCATGAATGAAATTGAGCTATTTGTTATGGCACAACACACAGGGCACTCTTTCTATACACCGGAAATTATTGTACATGCAGATAGTGACCTCCAAACAATTAGTGACCTAAAAGATAAGGTTTTTGCCTTTACTGATCCCCTTAGTTATTCTGGTCATATGGTTATGGAAGAATATTTAAGGCAAAAAAATACAGATCCGGATAAATATTTTAAACGATATTTTTATACCTATAGTCATGATAAATCTATTTGGGCAGTAGCCACTAAAGTTACAGATGGTGCTGTTTTTGATAGTCAAATTTATGAATATGCTAAAACCAAAACACCTGAATTGGTAGCAAAAGTACGTATAATTGCTTCTATGACACCTGCACCAACAGGCCCCATTGTAATTAGCAAGAAAATGAAAGCGGAACAAAAAGAACAATTACGACATATTTTTCTTACTATGCATGAAGATCCTGTAGTATCCGTTGCCTTGCAAAATTTAGTCATTGATAAGTTCATTCTCCCGACTCCTGAACTCTATGATCCCCTACGTAAATTATATGATAGATCGAGTACCTTACTATGAAGCGGCTACGACAATTAGGAATTTCGTATAAAATTAATGGTATTATTATTAGTATGCTAGTATTGCTAAGCATTATTATAGGCTTTATTATGTTGGAGACTACAACTAAATTACTTGATCAGCAAATTGAAAAACGTGGTGCTGAAATGGCCACCTATGTCGCATCTCTGAGTAGTAATGACATATTACTAGATGATAATTATGCTTTGTTTGACCGGATTAATAGGACTAAGAACAATACGGAGGATGTTCGTTATATTCTGATCACAGATCCTACTGGCAGAATCTTAGCTCATACTTTTGCTGACAACTTACCAAAAGGCTTACCAGTTAAGCTCTCTAATCACCCCTCTGATGAGGATGGATACCAGACAACGAAATTTAATAGTAATGAGGGACCCATACGTGAAGTAATTGTTCCCATAGAAAATGGTGCTGTGGGGTATGTTCGGGTAGGCATGTCAGAAAAAAGTACCCAACAATTATTATACCTTAAACTACATGAATTCTTTATTACTACATTACTCGTTTGTTTACTCGCTGCTATGGCCTCTAGTTATTTAGCTTATCTTATTATTCATCCCATGCGCAGCTTGACTAAGGCTGCACAACAAATTCAGCAAGGTAATCTATATGTCAAAACTGAAATAAAGACAGAAGACGAAATAGGTCGTTTAGCTGGGGTGTTTAATGAAATGATTACCAGTCTACAAGAAAAGGAGTCTGAAAATAATCGCCTACTGAAAGAATTACGGGCTAAAGAAGATATACGTACTGTATTATTAAATAAACTCTTTACAATTCAAGAAGAAGAACGAAAACGTATTTCACGCGAGCTTCATGATGAAACCAGCCAATCATTAGCCTCTTTACTCGCGTATATGAAAGTTCTATTCTCTAAATTGACAGATGAAAAGCAAAAAGAATTATTGCTCAATGCTAGGGATGTTGCCATTAATGTTTTAGGTGGTTTACGCAAAATGGCCGTTGAACTTAGGCCCCCAGTATTAGATGATCTAGGAATTGTCGCAGCTATGGCTAAATATATAGCTAATTTTAGTAATCAGCAACATCTTGCCGTGTCTTTTCTCCCCCCTGATAAAAAAGTAACAATTAATAATCAAATCGCTCTAGCCTTATATCGCATCTTACAAGAGAGTCTAACTAACATCTCTAAGCATGCCTGTGCCACGCAGGTGAATATCAGTCTCGAGCAAGGAAAAGATAACATTACCTTGCTTATTTACGATAATGGTTTAGGCATTCGCTCAGGAGCTTTAGAAGCCGCTCGTCAAAAAAACCGTTTAGGGATTTATGGAATGAAAGAGCGTGTTGAATTATTAGGAGGTACTTTTACCTTTCATTCTATTAGTGGACAAGGGACAACCATTGCAGTAATCATACCTACAACATGTTTGGAGTGAATGTAAAATGAAATCCAAAATTAAAATTATTTTAGCAGATGATCATTCTGTGCTCAGGGCTGGCTTAAAGTTACTACTTAATAACGAACCCCAATTCACTGTAATTGGCGAAGCAGCTGATGGCGAAAAAGTTTTGCGTCTATTGGAAAAGGTGATTGCCGATGTACTAATTATTGATTTATCGATGCCTAATATGGGTGGTCTAGAATGCATAAAGGAAATTAAAAGCCGAGGTTATCCTATTAAAATTCTAGTACTCACCATGTATGAAGATGAGCAATATGTAAAAGAAGCCATGCGCTCTGGGGCTTTAGGGTATGTAGAAAAACACGCTGTTGATACTGAATTATTTGATGCCGTAAAAATGGTTCATGTGGGCCAGCGCTATTTAAATCCTCATAATTCACAATTACTATTAAATAGTCTCTTAACAGACACCCCCAAAGAAAATATAGATAATCCCTATACTCTCTTAAGCTCTCGAGAACGTGAAGTGCTAAAATATATAGTTAGAGGCTATTCTATGAGTCAAACAGGTGAAATATTATGCCTTAGTGTGAAAACAGTAGATACCTATAAAACACGTATGATGGAGAAATTAGGCTTAACTAAGAAGAGTCAATTAGTTGAATATGCGCTCAAATATGATTTGTTACCCGTAAAAAACGAGTAGGGAAAAAACCTACTCGCTTTTTTTTCTTTTTATTACTTACTCCTTATAAAAAAACATTTTAAATTTAGATATATCAACGTAAGTAATTTACCCGTCTGATGAAACGACTGTTTGTGTAGGATTTTTTCTTACGCAAACAATCTGTATTTTTCTTACTATATAATCAGTTGTTTTGCTGATACCAGAGTTGTTATTATAATGTGATAATTTAGATGAGATTTTCCTACAATAGCTGGGAAGAAATTATACCTGAACTAGTGGCGGAAGCTCATAAATTAGGTATGAAAGTAGTACCTTGGACAGTTCATAGCGAAATGGCCATGTAGAAATTCATAACCCTGGTGGTTGACGGTATGATTTCGGACAATCCTAAATTGTTTCGCAATGTCTTGATTAAGTAAGGTATCAAAGTACCTACTCCTACTCTATGAGTGTTATATTACACTGGTACTAAAATGGCTGATACTACAACTAAAATATTCGAGGGCGGAGACTCTGCCTACTAATCTGCTAAATATTCAGAAGATAGACGCTTCCTTATAGTGGCGTCTCCCCTGAAGTATTATATTTTTGATATTTACAAAAGATGGAGTTTATATCCTCTTTTGTTTATATATACATTTAAAAACCTAAAAAATTTAGGTAAAAATAAGAAAGAAGAGGTGCAAAATGTTCGAAGATATCATTAAGTGGTTTTACACAGGAAAAGATAAGCCTTTGATGAAAGGCGATCCAGGCCAAATTGCATCAGCGTTCAACAAGATACGCTGGCAAGTTTTTACCTCCATTACCTTGGGTTATGCATTATTTTATGTTATACGCCTTAGCTTCTCCGTTATCAAGAAGCCATTAATGGCTGCGGGAGTATTAAATGCTCAGCAACTTGGTGTTATGGGATCTGTATTCTTTATTACCTATGGTCTTGGTAAGTTTACCAACAGCTTTTTAGCTGACAGATTGAATAATAAGCGTTTCTTTGCCCTTGGTCTTTTTATATCATCCATTATTACCGTAATAATGGGCTTTACTAATGAATACCTTCCCCTAGTCGTATTATGGGGGATCAACGGTTGGTTCCAATCCTTTGGCGCAGGCCCTTGTATTGTTTCTTTAAACCAATGGTTTAGTAACAGAGAACGGGGTACTTACTATGGTATTTGGTTTACCAGTCATAATCTTGGTGCCGCCTTCACTTATGTTGCAACTGCAGCTGTCGTAGGAGCTTACAGTTGGAAAATGGGCTTTATTATGGCAGGTTCACTTTGTATCGTTGGTTCCATTTTAATTTATTTCTTTATGTCAGATCGACCTGAAACTCATGGTTTACCAAATGTTGCTGATTTTAAAAATGACCATGCAGCTATTGTTGAAAAAGATAAATCCGTTAGTAGTCTGCAATGGGAAGTTGTTAAACGTCCTGCTGTTTGGATACTTGGTCTGTCAAGTCTTTTTTGTTATATTGCCCGTTATGCTATTGAAAGCTGGGGTATTATCTATTTGACAGAAGCAAAAGGATATACAACCATGGGAGCTAGTGGTGTCTTGTCCGTTATGCAGTTTGCTGGCATTTTTGGTGCCCTTACTTGTGGTCTCGTGTCTGATAAATTCTTTAATCATAAACGTAATATGCCTGCATTGATTTACGGTATCTTATATGCTGTTTCTATTGCTCTTTTTGTATGGGCACCTGCAAGTTATGCGGTTGATGTGGGTAGTATGATCTTGTATGGCTGGACTATGGGAGCTCTTGTTTGTTACCTTGGCGGTCTGATGGCTGTTGATATTTGTCCTAAACGTGCTACTGGTGCGGCTATGGGTATGATCGGCTTACTCAGTTATGGTGGTGCTGCTGCCCAAGAAGTTGTCAGTGGTTATTTGATTAATTCTCATATGACTATCGTTAACGGCAAGAAGATCTATGACTTTGCTCTTGCTGCTGATTTCTGGGTAGGATCCGCTGTAATTTCATTCTTGCTAGCAGCTTGCGTTTGGAATGCTAAAGCAAAAGATTAATATTACTGCATAAACTACATTCTGAAGGGGCTGTCTCAATAAATGATTGAGACAGCCCCTTTGTTGTATTCACTATTATTTAAAAATCTTCGATACATAAAACACTCGCTATATAAATGAAAAATATTGTGTAATAATTTTCATTACTAGTTAATTAGGTATTTTGTTTTTATCCATTTTATCTCAATATTGTATATTTTAGGTTATTTGTATGCTACAATAGAATCGAAAATATAGTATTAAAATAACACATAAACATTGGAATGCTTCCTACTAGAAGGACTAGCTGTAACGATGTTAGGTACAAGTGTATCTCCTTGACATGCAAAAGAAATCCTCACCTTGGTTA
Organism: uncultured Pelosinus sp.; assembly: GCA_963526645.1. Taxonomy (GTDB): domain Bacteria; phylum Bacillota; class Negativicutes; order DSM-13327; family DSM-13327; genus Pelosinus. The sequence goes on from CAUROG010000023.1 coordinate 5,760, forward strand.
CGTAGTCTAAATATCATGTCTATAATGGCTATTGTGTAAAAGCAGCTCATGCCATTGGTACTGATACCATATCCCACTATTTATAAGAATTATCTCCACAACTTGTGAGCGTATCTCATACATTAGGAATGATGGTTTTCCCTTAGGCAATAACCCTAAATCCATGGGCATGATTAATGATAACCCTTGGATGCCTAAAGATATTTTGATGAAAAGAGAGTTTGAATCAAGTCAACTAAAAAGTGAATATAGTAAGCCTTACCAAACTGGCACTGCTGTCAATTAATGTAGAAATTGAGCAGTTGGCTAACGATGGAGACGCTTCTATCTAATTATATTTGCTAATTTAAAAGAATGGAGGGAGAAATTATTTCTAATTAGGGTTAATTATTTTTATTTTTAGGAGGAATTAAGTTGTCCAATGTACCATTATCAACAAACACCATTAAAGTACCAATGACGAATATTCGTTGGCAGATTATGTTTATGGTCTTCATCATTCTTACACTCAACTATTTAGATCGCGTTAATATTTCTATTGCGGCTCCTTTAATTCAAAAAGAGTTTGGCTTTTCACCCATTCAGCTAGGCGTAATATTTAGTGCTTTTACTTGGGGAAATGTTCTCGGGCAATTACCAGGTGGAATGCTCTCATCCATGTTTGGTGCAAAACGCATGTATATCATCGCTATTTTATGTTGGTCAGCTTTATTAGCAATGACTTCTTTAGCTACATCCCTTACTGCTTTTGTAATATTCAGAGTAGTATTTGGCTTTTTTGAGGGAATGTGTTGGCCCGTTGCTTCTACTGTAGGGGCCACTTGGTTCCCGAAATCCGAAAGATCCCGTGCTATGTCATTGCAGGCCAATGGAATGGTTGTTGGCTTAGCAATTGCACCGCCCTTTGTTACTTATTTTATGATTATGTATGGCTGGCGGGGTGCCTTTCTCGTTTCAGCTGGTTTGTCACTTATTTGGCTATTTTTCTGGTTGCGTACAATGAATGATCGGCCAGATAAGCACCCTAATGTTAGCCCATCTGAACTTATTCATATAATGGAAGGCACTAATCAATCTGTACAAAGTATTGATGCAGAAAAGCCATTAAGCTTTATGCAAGCAATAAAGGTTGTTATGAAAAAGAGATCTTTATATGCAGCCTGCTTGTCTAACGGTGCCTTAGTTTGGACCTTATATACATATACAAGTTGGTTACCGTTATATTTACAACACGAACGCGGTTTTACAATTACAAAAACAGGATTTGTAGCCATGTTGCCATTCCTTTTTTCTATGATCACAATACCTTGTGGTGGAATTTTTGCGGATTGGCTGTATAAGAGAACCGGCAATTTAAAGCTATCAAAAAATGTTCCGATTATGGTAGGGCTCTTTACAGGTGGGGCTATGATGATTCCCGCCGCTCTTGCAGAAGACCCTATGACGGGAGTGATTCTACTTTCCATGGGCTATTCACTTATTATGTTTATTCTAGGTCCACAGTGGGCTATTCCACCTGATGTTGGTGGTAAAAAAGCTGCTGGTTATGCTTGTGCCTTGGTACAAATTATTAGTCATATACCAGGAATTATTGCACCAATTTTTATGGGTTATATTGTTCAAGCCACAGGACATTATACCGCTGGAGTTATTACGGCTGGTGCAGTAGCAATGGTTGGGGCATTTTGCTTCCCACTTTTATATCGGGGTGAAAAGGACCATTATCAAGAGCCGGAGACAACTTGCGAAATTAAACTTTAGAAATATTACGCATACAAGTAAAAACTTAAAATATTTATTAATATTATTAAAATCTGAATATTAATAAAAGTAATACAATTATTAATATTGGCAAAATAAATATTGGGAGCTGCTTCTAAAGCTATTAATTAAATTAGTTGCAGCTCCTCTCATTTAGAAAAAATTGTGACATAGTATAAAAGAAAAATGAACGAGAGAAGAAATATTCCTTGATTACACCAACTTTGCGTAAATGATGGAAATATCTTATTATAACCGACTAAAATCTTGAAGTAGTATGGGTTAGAGATTAAACAATAAATCTTGCATAAAAAATGACAGGCTGGTTCTATACCAACCTGTCATTTTTATGCAAGACCATGTCTAATTTGTAGATCAGTCAATATCTGCCTTTTTTTCTACAGCAGCCAGGGCCACAACTTTATCATTTTCACCGGTTTTCATTAATTTTACACCTTGAGTATTTCGGCTAATAACTGAGATGGTGTCAATATCAATACGTATGACGATGCCTTCACTACTAATCAACATCAATTCCTGACCAGGACGCACTACCTTAATACCAACTACCTGGCCTGTCTTTTCTGTCACTTTCGTATTAATGACGCCCTTGCCACCACGTTTTTGATTCCGATAATTGTCAACTGGAGTACGCTTTCCATAGCCCTCTTCTGTTACCGTCAACACTTCTCCCTCTTGTTTTAAGGTATCCATGCCAACAACACTATCACCTTCATGTAATCGAATACCTCGCACACCACGTGCTGTACGTCCCATATCGCGAACATCCGTCTCTGGGAAGTAAATCGCTAAGCCATCACGAGTTCCCATAAGAACATGCTGTTCACCATTGGTCAATTTAACACCAATCAAATCATCATCTTCATCTAAGGAAATAGCAATCAAACCAGTTTTTCTAGCTGTATCGAATTCCATTAACTCCGTTTTCTTAACAATCCCCTTTGCTGTTGCCATAAATAAATAACGTGTATTCGTAAAAGCCTTAATCGGAATCACTGCGGTGATTCGTTCTTTTCCTTCTAGAGGCAATAAGTTCACAATAGATGTGCCTTTAGATGTACGGCTAGCTTCTGGTATTTCGTAACCTTTCAGACGATAGACTCGTCCTCGATTTGTAAAGAATAAAATATTGTGATGGGTCGTTGTTACAAATAAATGTTCTACAATGTCTTCTTCTTTTGTTCCCATACCTGCTACGCCACGACCACCTCGTTTTTGATTACGATAGGTATCAACAGGAACACGTTTCACATAACTAGAACGGGTCAAAGTAAGTACTATATCTTCTTCAGCAATTAAATCTTCTATTGCCAATTTGGATAAATCATCGGTAATGATGGTACGGCGATCATCACCAAAACGCTTTCTAACATCTAATAGTTCTTCTTTAATAATATTTAACACTTTTTGACCATCTGCCAATACAGATTCTAACCATTCAATGGTTTCTAATAAATCTTTATATTCATTTTCTATTTTTTCACGTTCCAGACCTGTCAAGCGCTGTAATCGTAAATCTAAAATAGCCTGGGCTTGTTTGTCACTGAATTTAAAACCTTCAATTAAAGCTGCACGAGCAACATCAACAGTCTTAGACTGTCTAATTGCCGCAATAACTGCATCAATATGATCAAGAGCAATTTTTAATCCTTCTAAAATATGAGCTCTAGCTTTTGCTTTCGCTAGCTCATAAGCAGTACGACGGACAATCACTATTTTTTGATGTTCAAGATAATAAAACAACATTTCTCGCAAATTAAGTACTCTTGGTTTTCCTTCAACTAGAGCTAACATGATGATACCAAAAGTATCTTGTAATTGAGTATGTTTATACAATTGGTTTAAAATAACATCTGCATTGATATCTCGTCTTAACTCAATAACAATACGCATGCCATTACGATCACTCTCATCACGAAGATCCGTAATACCATCTATTACTTTATCCCTTACCAAATCTGCAATTTTTTCAATCAGGCTCGCTTTATTCACTTGATAAGGTATCTCAGTAACAATGATTCGTGGTTTACCATTAGCCATTTTATCAACACGAGCCTGGGCGCGCATTTTAACTACACCGCGACCAGTAGTATAAGCGGATAGAATTCCCTCTCTTCCCAATATAACACCACTCGTTGGAAAATCAGGTCCTTTTATGGCCGTCATTAGTTCTGGAATAGTTACTTCTGCATTATCAATCATCATAATCAAGGCATCAACAACTTCCCTTAAATTATGAGGAGGAATATTCGTAGCCATACCTACTGCAATACCAGATGAGCCATTTATCAAAAGGTTAGGAACCTTAGCTGGCAATACTTTTGGCTCTTGCAGCGATTCATCATAGTTAGGCGTAAAATCTACAGTATCTTTTTCAATATCAGCTACCATGGCCTCTGCTATACGAGACATTCTAACCTCTGTATAACGCATAGCCGCTGCCGAATCTCCATCAACAGAACCAAAGTTACCATGACCATCTGCCATTAAATAACGGGTAGAAAAATCCTGAGCCAAACGTACAATAGCATTATACACAGAACTATCACCATGAGGATGATACTTACCAAGAACTTCACCGACAATACGCGCCGATTTTTTATAAGGTTTGTTAGATGCCATCCCAGCTTCATGCATAGCATATAAAATACGACGATGTACAGGTTTTAATCCATCACGTACATCAGGCAATGCCCGCATGGTAATAACACTCATGGCATAATCAATATACGAGCCTTTCATTTCCTGCTCAATACTTACAGGCAATACTTTACCTAAACCAAAATCCACACTCTCACCTCAAAAACACAATTTTAAATTGCGATAATTTCTAGATTTTTTTTCCAATACGAATAGAGAATTGTAGCCCTTGCAATGCATTATAATTACAATTCTTATCATTTCATTCTAAATTCTTATTATAACATATAATTTCCCTATAAAAGAAAAAAATCCTTCTATTACAAGAATAACAATCCAAAAGTCCTATCGTCACCAAAAATTAACCATCACCATATATTAATTCAGATACATTCTCTTATCATTCTACCTATAGGAGGCTAAAGCAAATGACTTTGTGTTATATATTACTCTTAGGATTTGCTGTGAGCATTGATGGTTTTATCGCTGGTATTTCCTATGGCTTAAAAAATATCTTTATATCCACTACTTCCCTATTGATTGTAGGATTAACAACAACTCTCTGTGTAGGTTTAGCCATGGAAACTGCTCATATCTTAGGAGCAATAATCAATACAAAAATAGCGATAGTAGTAGGTGCATTATTACTTACCACAATGGGGTTATTTAGCTTATTTCAAGAATATTTTACTGCAAAGGTTCAATCTGAACCTACAAATACAGCTGTATATTCTCCTAATGTCACCTTCTCGATTGGCCGTTTAGTGATTAATATAATGGCAAAACCAGAAACTGCTGATGTTGATCATTCCCAGTTCATTAGTCCCTTAGAAGCTGTACTTCTCGGATTAGCTCTTGGTATCGACAATATGATAGCTATTTTCGCTGCCGCCTTAGTAAGCCCTTTACCCTTATATACGCCTATTTCCATGGGATTTATCCAAATCCTAGTTATTACATCTGGTATCTATGCCTCTAGCCATTTTATTACTGAACAATTTAAAAAAAAGGTTCCCTACCTGCCTGGATTTATTTTAATTATATTAGGTCTCATCAGATTATGGTAATAAAGATTAAATAAATTCCAGATTTTTTTAGTAATAATGAGAGGTAATTTATATTTTTTATGGAATATTTTACAATGTTAATTTCCTATTTTATAGAGAAAGGGTAATATTATATGTATATTAAGGAAAATAGTAAAGAAAACTCTTCCTCGAAAATAACAGGCTTGCCTATCGAACATAATCCTTTTGATAAATCCCAGCTTTCGGACCTTCAATACAAAAAAATAATAGAGCAAGAAGAATATAAAACACTTGTAGAGCATTTACCACTCATTGTCGCTCGTGTTAATACCAAAAGCCAGCATATCTATATCAATCCTATTATTTTTAATGATACAAGCATACTTCCCCAAGAGTTTATTGGTAAAACATTTCGAGAAGTAGGTCTACCAAATAACTTCTGCCTGTTATGGGAAGCCACTTTTTCTTATGTTTTTACTACAGGTAAAGAAGCCGTGTTCGAATCTGACTTTATCAATCAGCAAGGGAAACATCATTTTTACCATTGTAGAATATTGCCAGAATATAATCAGGAAGGTGCTATTCAATCCGCAATTTATATTCTAATGGATATTACAGAACATAAAAGAATGGAAGCAAAATTATATCAGCAACATCAAGAATCTCAAGTTCTTATTGAGAATACTCCTGATATTATCTCCCGCATTGACAAAGCTATGCGTATTAGCTTTATCAACTCCTCGATTATCAAACTGACAGGGTCTCCTCCCCAACAATTCATAGATAAACCACTAGATGAGCTTTTTATTTGTGATAAAAATACCTTAGCTTTATGGAAAAAAAATGTAGAAATAGTTTTTACGACGAGAAAACCCAATGTTTTTGAATATGAATATCCAGGTCTAAATGGTGTCTGTCATTTTCATGCTCGTATTGTGCCGGAATTTAATACAGATGGTTCTGTAAAATCAGCCTTGTGTACTTCACGAGATATTACAACATATAAAAATTTAACCACTGAAATGGCTCGCCTAGATCGATTAAATTTAGTGGGTGAAATGGCAGCTAGTATCGGTCATGAAGTACGAAATCCCATGACCACTGTGCGCGGCTTTCTACAAATGATGTCGTTAAAAAATGAATATAAACATAATAGTGAGTTTTTTAAAATTATGATTGAAGAATTAGATAGAGCAAATTCCATTATTTCTGAATTTTTATCATTAGCGAAAGATAAGTCCGTTCACTTACAAGAGAATAATCTTAATACAATTATCAATGCCCTCCTGCCTTTAATGCAAGCGAGTGCCATTGTCGATAATAAATATATCCATTGTGATTTAACTGATATACCTAATTTACTGCTTGACGAAAAAGAGATTCGACAACTTATTTTAAACTTAGTCAATAATGGGCTTGATGCAGTGAATTCAGGAGGTAATATATATATAACAACTTTTACTTATGATAATACAGTTGCCCTAGCCATACAAGATGAGGGCCATGGAATACCTAAAGAAATCATGAATAAAATCGGCACACCTTTTTTTACTACTAAGGAAACTGGTACTGGACTAGGGTTAGCTGTATGCTATAGTATTGCTAATCGACATAATGCCACTATACAACCAATAAGTGGAATACATGGCACTACTTTTTACATTCTATTTCCAAAGAATCCTTAAGTCACACTTATCCGATGGACTAAGTTTATTTTAAAATATCCTGATTTTTTTTAATGCAGTACATCCCATAATTGCTTACTAATCAATATAACAGACATAAATAAGAAGAGTGGGCGCACATAAGCAGCCCCTTTTTTTATAGCTAAATTAGAGCCTACCAATGCACCTATGATCATCGAAAATCCCATGGGTATAGCATAATAATAATTTATGGAACCAAAATAGATAAAAGTTAAAACAGCAGCAATGTTACTGGCAAAATTTAAAGCCTTTGAGTTTCCAGCTGCCATTACAAAATCGAAACCAATCATTAAAAAGGCGAAAATAAAAAACGACCCTGCTCCTGGACCAAAAAAGCCATCATAAAACCCAATCGCAAAAGCTACTATGCCACTTAGGTAAGCCGTTTTTTTCGTCATGCCATTATAAGTTGAGACATCGCCCCATTCTTTTTTTGTAAAAGTATAGATAGTAACCACTACTAGCATAACAACTACTAATGGTTTTAGAAATTGAGAGGGAATCTGCTGAACAGTAATAACCCCAAATGCCGATCCAATAAATGAAATAGGAAATAAATATTTAATTATTTCCATATTAATCTTTCCTGACCGCATAAATGAAATTGTACTCGTACAACTCCCCATAACACTAGCCATTTTATTAGTCCCCAATGCTATTGTCGGTGGTAAGCCTGTAAGTAATAAAGCTGGTAAGGAAATTAAACCTCCCCCACCTACTACAGAATCGATAAACGATGCAATAAATCCAGCACCCATTAAAAATAATATTAGATCTAAATTAATATTTTCCATATCTATTCCCCTTCTAAAAATAAAGAGTGAGATTACATCTTATTGATGTTCCCCACCCCTCTAACACTTTTTCTATTATATCATAGAATCTATTATCTTTTATTCTTCAACAATTGTAACCTGATTCATAACATCACCTTGGGTGATTTGATCAACAACATCCATACCCTCAATAACTTTACCAAATACAGTATGTACACCATCAAGATGAGGTTGAGGCTCATAAACAATAAAAAATTGACTACCACCAGTATTAGGTCCACGATGAGCCATAGATAAAGAACCACGTTCGTGAATACGAGGGTTATCCTTTGTTTCGCAAGGAATCATATAACCAGGTCCGCCCGTACCTGTCCCATTTGGACAACCACCTTGTGCCACAAATCCCTTTATTACACGGTGAAAAGAAATCCCATTATAAAAACCTTCTGTAATTAATTTTTCAAAATTAGCTACTGTTTTGGGTGCATCTTTTTCAAATAACTCTATTACAATTTTACCTTTATTTAGTTCAATAACTGCCTTTTTCAAATAAATTTCCCCCACTTTAATGATTTTTCTCTCATTATTATATCATGTATTATATCAATTTAAAATTTATTTAGTTTATAATCACTAATTAATCTTTTTTTCATTTTTCTAATTTTAATTGCAAGCATTTACTGTTAAGTTATATTATAATTACAATATAACTTATTCTTAAAAACTATATTAGAGTAATTATCACTAGGTATCTTGAGCATATATTATAATCAAAGGAGAACTTACAATGGATGTACGTCATTTAACCTATTTTATCGAAGTAGCCAGACATCGTAGTTTTACGAAAGCAGCTCGTTCATTGCACATCACACAGCCATCAATCAGTAAAATGATTAAAATTTTAGAAGACGAATTAGGGACAACCTTATTTTATCGATCAGCAAAGCAAATAGAATTAACTGACGCAGGTAGAGCTGTTCTCCACCAATCCCAACAAATTGTAAGCTCCTTTCAAAATCTAACTTCAGAATTAGCTGATGTTATTAACTTAAAAAAAGGTACCCTTGTTATCGGATTGCCTCCTATGGTAGGAGCGAGATTTTTTCCAAAAATCATTGCCGATTTTACGAAGCTCTATCCTCAAGTTTCTCTTAGTTTAATTGAAGTAGGTTCCAAAAAAATAGAAGATGGTATAGAAGATGGTAGTCTGGATATTGGTGTGGTAGCATTACCTGTAAATGAAAATAATTTTGAAATGTTTCCTTTTGTCAAAGAACCTCTTATGCTCATTGTCCATCCAGAACATGAGTTGGCAGGTAAATCAAATGTAGAACTGAGCGAATTAAAAAATGAATCTTTTATTTTATTACGAGAAGATTTTACCCTTCATGGGCGTATTATTAATCGCTGTATTCAAAGTGGCTTCGATCCTAAGATTATTTGTGAAAGTTCCCAATGGGATTTTATTTCGGAAATGGTTGCCATTAATTTAGGAGTTGCTATATTACCAAGGACAATTTGTACTGAGCTTGATCCTACAAGAATTAAGACCGTATCACTAGCTGAACCAATGGTACCTTGGCATCTTGGAATGATTTGGAAGAAAGATAGGTACCTCTCTTTTGCTAGCAGAGCATGGCTAAAATTAACGAGTGAATATTTTGGTATTAAATTGCATTTACCTTAAAAAATTTATCAAAAAATTGCAACACATCTTTTTTACCAATCTCCCTCAGCGCTCTGGTATACCTCTATGGTTAAATTACTCTTTCTTACTCTCTTCCACAAAAGTATATATTTTCTATCATAATAAAAAAAGTCGCACCTTACAGTTCAGAAGGTGCTATTTTTTTTCAAAAGATCTATAACCACTTTTTCCTGCGAAAGAAGATAATCATACACCCGCTAATAATAACCATAATACATAAAATAGCCGGATAACCCCATTGCCATTCTAACTCTGGCATATATTTGAAGTTCATACCATAAAGTCCTACAATAAACGTAAGAGGTATAAAGATTGTAGCGATGATTGTTAAAACCTTCATAACTTCATTTAATTTAAAACTTACATTAGAAAGATATATATCAAGCATACCAGTGACCATATCCCTATACATTTCAATACTATCAATCACTTGTATTATATGATCATATACATCTCTAAGATAAATAAGAGTATCTTCTTTAAATAGTGAAGAATCTCCCCTAGCTAGAGCATTAATAATTTCTCTTAATGGCCAAACCGCTTTTCTCACAAATAACATTTCATTTTTTAAGGTATGTATTTCTTTTAGAACCTTAGGTTGAGGATCAAGCATAATTTTATCCTCTAACGCTTCAATCTTTTCCCCTAAATATTCAAGTGCTACATAGTAATTATCAACAACACAATCCAGTAAAGCATAAGCTAGATAATCCGCTCCTCTAGTCCTAATCTTACCTGTAGTGCTTTTAATTCTGTCTCTAATCTGCTCAAAAGTATTATTATCATTTTCTTGAAAAGATAATATATAATTACTACCTATAATCAAACTCACTTGCTCAAAATCAATCTTTTTTTCATAACAATGTAACATTTTGATAACAATATATAGATAGTCTTTATTATCTTCTATTTTAGGCCGCTGGTTTGTATTAACTATATCTTCTAAAATTAAAGAATGTATGTTAAATGCAACTCCAATTTTTTCTATAACATTAATTATATGGACACCATTAATATGTATCCAGCATATTTCTGTTGTACTTTTATATTTTAATAAATCCTCTACCTTGTCAAATTCTTTCTCAACCCAATTGTCACCACTATAGCATAACATTTTTATTTTTACTTTTTCACTTCTATTTGAACCAATATGCAAAAGTGTACCGGGAGGCATACCCACTTTTTTAGTAATCTGCTTTAACCTACCTGACAAAAATATCACCCCACCTATTCTGTCACATTACTATTAGATTGGGCCTCATCTTTAAAATAACGTTCACATACCTGATCATAAGTCATGGTAATTTCTCTAGGTTTACTTCCTAGATTAGGACCAATAATTTTCATTTCTTCCATCGTATCAATTAATCTAGACGCTCGAGTATAGCCAATCCGAAACTTTCTTTGCAGCATAGATGCTGATGCCTGATTTAATTCCATAATAATACGTACTGCTTCTTCAAATAATTCATCTTCAAAAACATTTGGACTATTTTCTGTTTTTGCCTTGGTTTCACAAACCGTAATTTCTTCCATATATTCAGGAGGCTCTACCTGCTTCTTTATATATTCGGTAAGTAATTCTACTTCACTATCAGCAATAAATGCCCCTTGCACTCGAAGAGGCTTAGACATGCCGATAGGAGAAAATAGCATATCACCTTTACCTAACAATTTCTCTGCCCCTGCCATATCCAATATGGTCCGAGAATCTATTTGGGAAGATACGGCAAAAGCAATTCTAGAAGGCACATTTGCCTTAATTAAACCAGTAATAACATCAACAGAAGGTCTTTGGGTTGCCAATACCATGTGAATACCTGCCGCCCGAGCCTTTTGTGCTAAACGAATAATAGCATCCTCTACATCTACTGGTGCAGCCATCATTAAATCTGCTAATTCATCAATAATAATTAAAATATAGGGAATTTTTTCACCACTAGAGCCTTCACCAACAGGAAAGCTTTCAATTAGCTCATTATATCGACCAATATCACGCACTCCTGCAGCAGCAAACATTTCGTATCTTCGCTCCATTTCCTGAACTGCCCAACGTAAAGCGGATGCAGCTTTTTGAGCATCAGTTACTACTGGCGTTAATAAGTGTGGCAAACCATTATAATTTGTTAATTCTACTACTTTAGGATCAATTAGAATGAGCCTTACTTCCTGGGGAGTGGCTTTAAACAATATACTTGTTAATAATGTATTAATACATACACTTTTACCAGAACCCGTTGACCCTGCAACTAATAAATGAGGCATTTTTCCTAAGTCAGCAGTAACGGTTTGGCCAGCAATATCTTTTCCTAAAGCAACAACTAATTTTGATGATGCTTTTAAAAAGTCATCACTTTCTAATACATCTCGCAAAGGAACACTAGCTAGCACTTTATTGGGAACTTCAATACCAATCGCTGCTTTACCTGGTATAGGTGCTTCAATACGTACTCCTGATGCAGCAAGGCTTAAGGCAATATCATCTGCTAAATTCACGATCTTACTAACTTTTACTCCAGGGGCAGGTTCCAATTCATAGCGAGTTACAGTAGGTCCTTGGCTAATATGAACCATTTTAGCTTTCACATTAAAACTTTCCAAAGTACTTTCAAGGATTTTTGCATTATTAGCTACTTCTTTTGCCCTTTTACTATCTGTTTGATTTATAGATTTTTGCAATAATGATAATGGCGGTAATATATATCCAGCAACAAACTTACTTTCCGGTTCTAGAATAGAATGATTATCTTCTATTTTTCCCTTACTACCTTGTTTGGTTTTAATTTCTACATTACTTTCTTGGACTTTATAGGGAGTTTCTTCTTGTTTTTTATTATAAACAGCCTCTTCTCGTTCTTGCTGAGCTGCTTGCTCTAGTAAGCGATCTAATAAAGGTTGGCTAGTGACGTTTACTAACGGCTCATCATCCTCATTTTGCCCCTCTTCTTTATTATTTTTTTTAGAAAACTGTCTATCTTTCTCTTGATTATAAAAAATACCGACTTTTTCGATTTGTTCATATGCAGTCGATAATCCTTGTTGAGTCTTTTCTTTGGCAGTTAAATAGGTCTGATATAATGACCAAGTTGTTACTATTAAAATACCACATAAACATGAGGCTATTAATATTACAAAAGCGCCATAAAAACCAAAAAACTTCCGTAATATAAATAGCAACATACCACCAATTAGACCGCCTCCATTGGTTAAGCTTTCAGGAAGTATTTCCCTAGCCTCTAAAATTAAAAAATGATGGGTTAAAGCTAATAAGGAAATATATAATAAAGCTAATCCCCAAAAGCGTACACTATATACAATTCCATGATCTTTTTTAATATAAAAACCGCCAATGATCATCATTAATAATGGGATAACAAAAGATCCTAGGCCAAAGGAGTATTTTAGAAACTTTGATATATATAATCCAATGGTACCAGTATTAAAATCCAATAAACTAATAATTGAAATAATCCCTGCGGCCAGAAGAAATATACCCAATACCTCAGAACGAAGTCTTGGATTTATAACACATTCCTTATTATCTTCTATACTATTTGTAGTATTACGTCTAGACAATATATACCACCTAATTCTTTCTTATTTATTCTTATAGCATTATACCATTCCTAGAAGGTACTCTACAAACCTTTTAGGAACGTATGTTTGTTATTTAAATTATATTTCTATATAATATAATTAATCTTCAATCTACATCAATGGAGGTCTTTATGAATACTCATTCCATTCTTCGTGCTACCATGATTGCCGCTTTATATATAAGCTTTACTTATGCATTAGCACCCATCTCTTATGGTCCTTTACAATTTCGTCTTAGTGAAGCTCTAACAATGCTGCCAATTCTCTATCCTGAGGCCATATATGGTTTATTTATTGGTACTTTAATTGCTAACATCTTTGGTGGATTAGGTGTATGGGATATTTTTGGCGGCAGCCTGGCTACATTAATTGCAGCTTGGCTTACTTATCGATTTAGAGCGACATTATGGGCTTATCTATCCCCAATCATTGTCAATGCACTTATTGTCGGTAGCTATCTTTCTATATTATATGCTATGCCTTTTTGGTTTACAATATTATCCATAGGATTTAGTGAAGCAATCATTGTCTTTGCTATTGGTTATCCTCTAATCACTGTGCTAAGAAAATATAAACTGTAAGAAAAATACTACTACATCTTTTAAAATATTAAAACATAATCAAAGCATAAAAGACATAAAAGTTCTATTTATAAATCATTTTTTTGTTTTTTTTCCTTTGTGTGCCGCATCAGCGGCATTGTGTCTTTGTGGTTCGAAAAGTTATATATTTTACTCCAAAAAATTATGATAGTATTTAAAATAAGCGACTAGATACCAAACTCTAGCCGCTTTTTTTATTATTCATTTTCCTTAAATCGCTCTAGGATAATTTTATGATCCACTAAGTGGAGCTCTTTTATACGAGCAGCCAATATTTTACGTTCACCGAAAATATTCTCAAGATATATTTCTTTATCCTTAGGTATAATTGTATCCACTCGTTCAAGGAGTAATTCCTCTACATTTTTATTTATTACATAAACGTTTGCTTCACACATGTCTTATCCCCTCCTAAATGTCTTTTTATTTCTAATAATAAAATATCTACTAAATGAGGTAGCGGTTCCGTCTTTAAGCCAATAATATCAATATTCCCACGATAAATCGGTATTAATAGTTTACGTGCCTTACTATTGGTTATGACTTCTGCCATTTTAGGCGTAAGCTCCCCAAGCATTGCATTTGCCATAATAATACTTAATGAGCCTATAATAAAATCAATATCCTTACTATTATGTATAATTGCATTTTCTCCTGTAGCACCTTCATTCGCTCCTGCCTTTAGCATAGCTGAAGTTGCTAGCGCATTTGTACCTAATGCAAGAATATCAACCTGCTCTCTAAATTCTTTTCTTAATTTTTCAATAATGACTCTTCCCATACCGCCGCCTTGTCCGTCAATCACTGCAATACGCATAGGCTCCTCCTTACCCCCTTATCCTCTAGGTACATTCCGTATCTTTAACATATTTTCCTTCAAAGTAAGCTATATTAATTAAAATAAATATAATAGTATTTGTATTTTTTACTTACAATTAATTGCAATATCTCCATAAAAAATAGGAAGGTTAATTAACCTTCCTATTTTTTATATTTATCTAAACACCCACTTTAGCGGATAAATTTCAGTGCTTTATTAGCTCACAATATCATGTATCTAAATTTCTTACATCATGAGCATTATCTTCAATAAATTTACGCCTAGGCTCTACTTTATCACCCATAAGAACAGTAAACATCTCATCAGCAGCCATGGCATCACCAAGTTCTACTTGTAAAAGAGTTCGTCCTTCAGGATTCATAGTAGTTTCCCATAGTTGCTCAGGATTCATTTCACCAAGACCTTTATAACGCTGTACGTTAATATTCTCTCGACCAATACGAGCTAATAATTTATTCATTTCATCATCACTATATAAATACCAACTTTCACGGCCTTTCTTCACTAAATATAAAGGCGGTTGAGCGATATAAATACGGCCAGCTTCAATAAGAGGCTTCATATATCGATAAAAGAAGGTTAATAACAATGTACGAATATGAGCACCATCAACATCAGCATCTGTCATAATAATAATCTTGCCATAGCGGCTTTTTTCTAAATCAAAATCTTCGGCAATTCCATTACCAAAAGCAGTAATCATAATTCTAATTTCATCACTGTTTAGAATTTTATCTAAACGAGCCTTCTCAACATTTAGTATTTTACCCCGCAAAGGTAAAATGGCTTGGAATCGACGATCTCGTCCTTGCTTAGCAGAACCACCTGCTGAATCTCCCTCAACAAGATATATTTCTGTCTGCATTGGATCTTTCATAGAACAATCCGCTAATTTGCCAGGTAATGAGCTAATTTCTAAAGCATTTTTTCTACGAGTTAACTCTCTGGCTTTACGAGCTGCATCTCGGGCACGAGCCGACATTACCGATTTTTCAATAATTTTCTTGGTGATTGCAGGATTTTCTTCAAAAAATTCACTAAGTCTATCAGAGACAACACTATCTACAATTCCTCTTACTTCACTATTACCTAGTTTTGTTTTCGTTTGTCCCTCAAATTGTGGTTCTTCAATTTTTAAACTTATAACAGCAGTTAAGCCTTCTCTTACATCTTCACCACTTAAATTTTCATCATTATCTTTTAAAATATTTAATTTGCGAGCATAATCATTGACAGTTCTTGTTAAAGCAATTTTAAAACCACTAAGATGGGTCCCCCCTTCTTGGGTATTAATATTATTAACAAAACTAAAAATATTTTCTACATAGCTTTCATTATATTGTAGAGCAATTTCCACAATACTAGTATCTCTTTTTCCCACTACCAAAATAGGATTAGGATGCAGTACAGTTTTATTTTTATTTAAATGATCAACAAAAGAACAAATACCCCCCTCATAGAAGAATACTTCATGAGTTTCTGTACGTTGATCTGTTAAACTAATGGTAATTCCTTTATTTAAAAAGGCTAATTCTCTTAAACGTTGCTTTAATGTATCATAACTATATACCAATTCTTCAAAGATCTCAGCATCAGGTTTAAAAGTAACTTTTGTACCCGTCTCTTCTGTTTCCCCAACAATTGTTAAAGGTCTAGCTGTATAGCCACGCTCAAAGCGAATTTGATGAATTTTTCCATCTACTTTAACTTCTACTTCTAAATATGTACTAAGAGCATTTACTACAGATATACCAACCCCGTGAAGTCCTCCTGAAACCTTATAACCACCGCCGCCAAATTTACCGCCAGCATGTAATACTGTCAATACTACTTCTACAGCAGGTTTACCTGTTTCATGCATACCTACTGGAATACCACGACCATTATCTACTACAATAATACTATTATCCTGACAAATAGTGATATCCACTTTATCACAATATCCAGCTAATGCTTCATCAATACTATTATCAACCACTTCATAAACTAAATGATGTAGTCCTCTAGCTGAAGTACTACCAATATACATACCTGGACGTTTACGGACAGCTTCTAATCCTTCTAATACCTGTATCTGATCTGCTCCATAATTACCATTACCAATAACTTCTTCCTCAATACTCATTATTTACCTCCAACTTAAAATCATCTAATTAGAGAGTGTTATTAAACACCTCAAAGAATATATCCTTAATTATTTTCATATATATGAAAATCGCCCGCTCTTTTCTTTAATGTTAAGGATGAAATAGCCGATAGATACACTTTATTTGTTGTAATAATAAAGCTTTTAGGATTGTTTTCAGAAACATCAAAAACTTTTTTCTCATCTCGCATTTTTTTTATAAAATCTTTATTAATACCTGATCGTGTTGATTTTAGATCAGTAATGGAAATAACATCACGCAAAGGGACAACCATATTAGCTCCCAGATGTAAAAACATTACTTTTTCCTCCTGAATTTTTCTAAGGTTTTATTAATAATTGCATCATTGACAGCCTCAATTTTAGCCCCTGTAGTTAACATAATAAAACTCATTATTTTCAATTTATCTTTATCTCCCTCTTGAAGATCCCGGCTTATAGATGCAGTTAAAGTATATTTTGCTTGATGAAATTCCTCTTCTGTACAAGTAATATGATCATTTAGTTCACTATAACGTATCCAGGGTATCTCTTTTAATATATTGATAATAGTATACAGTAATTTTTGTTTTTTATTAAGTAAACAAGCCGTACAATGAGTTTCTTCCGGTGGACATAAAACAGTACAACTGGCACACTGGTGCCAGTTATGCTGTTTTTTTATTTTTTTCAACGCAAAATCTTTACGCATAATACGTAATATCTTTTGTCTTAAATACTTATCACTCATCTGGTTGCTGGTTTCTTGCATGACTTGTACATCACATACATCCAATTTAATCTTACTTAATTGGTATTTTATATTTGGGACTGTATCTATAGCAGTATCTTCTTCATTCTGGGAATTACTTAAATATCCTGCTTGAAATCGGATATCAAAAATAAGTTTTTGTCCAATAAAACTATTTATTTTATCAATAATGCTTTCTTTCATCATGGATAAATGGTGGGACCATACAGAACTATTGACACCAACGATTAATGTGCCTTGCTGGACTAAACGAGGATATGCATTGGCAGCAATATCATCTCCGACAATTTCTGGCCAATGTACAATAACTGATTGGGCATTATATTGCTTTTGCAAACCTAAATTTTTTATTGTAAAAGATACTATATCCTTCATTTTTTGCATAGCAATCACTCCACTATACTACCATTTATTACATGATAATACTTACCAAATTCCCAGTCAGGAAAATACTTTTCTTCAGTTGCTGTAATAATAGTTTGTACACGGTCTTTAATAAAGGCTAATAAGTGTTCACGACGCATGGCATCTAGTTCGCTCATCACATCATCTAGGAGTAAAATAGGATACTCTCCTGTCTCTGATTTAATAAATTCCAACTCTGCTAATTTTAAGGATAGTACCCCTGTACGCTGCTGACCTTGAGAGCCAAAAGTTCTTAAATTAATACCATTGACAGTAAGGACTAAATCATCCTTATGAGGGCCTACACTAGTACTACCGCGCCAAATATCATTTTGCCTAAATTGTACCAACTTATCTTTATACTCTTTTACTAGACCTTCGGCTTCAGTTTCATAAATTTCATGCTTATGATAAACAAGAGTTAAGTTTTCCTTACTTGCAGTGATCTTACGATGCATTAAATTAGCAAGCATGGCTAATTTTTTAACAGCCTCCTGCCTTTTACTGACAATCTTACTGGCTGCTACTGCTAATTGTTCATCCCAAGCATCTAACATATCGGGTTTATCTTTATTTTCCCTAATTTTTTTTAACAAATTATTGCGTTGAGATACAATGCGATTATATTTTAATAGTTGCTGATAATAATTAGGATTTGCTTGTGATATTTCTATATCTAAAAAACGCCTACGCATAGCAGGCATCCCTTTTATTAGCATTAGATCCTCAGGAGAAAATAATACTACATTGAGTAAACCAATCAATTCCCGAGGTTTTATAGCGTAATGATTAGAAATTATTTCTTTTTTTTGGCTATTACTAAGTTTCATAATCAGGCTATTTTCAATATTCATACGTGAAAATAAGATAGTAATACTTCCATTTTCTTGTTGCCAGCGAATCAGTTCAGTATCTACATTAGTACGATGAGAACGTCCCATTGCTCCATAATAAATTGATTCGAGAATATTGGTCTTACCTTGCGCATTTTCCCCAATAAAAATATTGATCCCTTGGGTAAAATCTAAGGAAAGGTTTACATAATTCCGAATATTTTTTAGTATTATTTTATTCACTTTCATAGTAACACCTTTTATTCAGTCGTCACTTTCCATATTCCAATATCTTTAATTTCTACGATATCACCAGGCTGTACTTTCTTGCGACGCTCATGAACTTGTATGCCATTTATGAGAATTAAGCCATCCTCAATAAATAATTTTACTTGTCCACCAGTTTCTACAATACCAGCCCACTTTAAAAATTGATCAAGTTGAATGGTAATTGTTGTTATTCCTATTTCTTCCATTTAATTTGTCCTCACAGGTGTAATTATATAATTATACATTTCATCATCAATTGGCTTGATACTTGCTGGGCTAAGAGGGGTATTAAGTGAGAATATAAGTTTTTCGCTGCTAATATTTTTTAAGATATCCGTAACGTATTTTGCATTAAAAGCAATTTCCACTTCATTTCCTTGCATTATTGTTGTTACAGTTTCACAAGCCTTACCTATATCAGGATTGTTAGATGTAATAATAACACAATCGTTTTTAAAAGCCAATTTAATAATATTATAGTCCCCATCTCTAGCTAATAAAGAAACACGCTCTACTGCATCCATAAATGCATGAGTATCAATCGTTATGCTAGTGGCAAAAGTGGGGGGAATTACTTTATTATAATCAGGAAATTGTCCTTCTATTAAACGAGAAATAATATATATATTGTCAAATGCAAAGGATACTTGGTTCTTTTGAAAGTAAATAGTTACATCCATTGGAATATCAGAAACCATAATGCGTGCTAATTCATTTAATATTTTGGCAGGAATGATCATTTTAACGTTATCAGTATTATGACCAATATGGTCTTTTTTTATTGCCAATCGATGGGTATTCGTTGCTACCATATTAATCTCATGCTGATTTATTTCTAGTAAACCCCCAGTAAAAATAGGACGGGATTCATCATTAGAGCATGCAAAAACAGTTTTTTTGATCAATTCTCTTAATATATTATCTTTTACAGTTATAACCGTATCACTAGTTGGCTTTTTTAATACAGGAAATTCTTCTGCTGGTAAGCTTAATAAATTAAATTGGGCTTGATTAGAAGTGATTTGAATAGTTCTATCTTCCACATTAGAAGATATTTTAATTGTTTCGCCAGGTAGCTTACGGACGAGTTCTTGAAAATAACGTCCAGAAATTACAATAGTGCCAGGCTCTTCAATAACAGCATCAATGGTGCAGCTAATACCAATTTCATAGTTAGTTGCTTGTAATTCTAATGTATTACCAAAAGTTGTTATATAGATACCTGTCAGAATAGGCATGGGAGTCTTAGTAGCAAGGGCTTTCTGTACAGTTTGAACTGCATGATTTAATTGATCTTTTGTGCAGGATATTTTCATATTTGGTCCTCCGTTCGGTATATTAATACTAAATAATATATATATTAATAAAATAGTCGTAATAGTAGTAGGGGGTGTAGATATGTTAATAACTATAAAATTGCCTTACCCACAATAAAATAAGCCTGTTAATAAGATGTCAGTAAGTGATATAGGGGTTATCCACAAATCCACAGGTTTTTACTGTTTATACTTTATCAACAAATAATGTACAGGCTAGTCCTAATGTTACTAACAACTTTATACACTTATTTGTAAAAGAAGAGTGAATAGTGTTAGTAATATAGCGGTTTTTGTTATAAATAGGCTTATCAAGATATTAACTATTTTCAATTCTTTTTATTAATTCTTTAATCGTATTACTTAATTTTATATCCGCATTGCGTTCCCGGCTAATTTTGTCATAGGCATGAATGACTGTAGTGTGATCACGTCCGCCAAACATTTCTCCAAGACGAGGAAGTGAGGTTTCTGTTAATTCCCTAGATAAATACATGGCAATTTGTCTAGGATATGCTACATTTCGAGTCCGTTTTTTAGCCAATAACTCATCAATCTTAAGCTTAAAATAAGAAGCAATTGTTTCTTGAATCAGCTCTACCGTAATTTGCTTAGGTTTACCATGAGGAAAAATATCTTTTAGTGCTTCTGTTGCTAAATCAATATCAATATTTTGATTAGTTAAAGAAGCATAAGCCATAACCCTGATTAAGGCCCCTTCTAGTTCCCGAATATTATTATCAATTCTGCTTGCGATATACACCATAACGTCATTGGATACGTTTAAATGTTCCATAAGTGCTTTTTTACGTAAGATAGCAATCCTTGTTTCTAAATCTGGGGGTTGAATATCAGTAATAAGACCCATTTCAAAACGGGACCGCAGCCTGTCTTCTAATGTTTGAATTTCACGTGGAGGCCGATCACTAGACATGATAATTTGTTTATTTGCTTCATGTAATGTGTTAAAGGTATGGAAAAATTCTTCTTGCGTATGTTCTTTTTTGGCTAAAAATTGAATATCGTCAACTAAGAGAACATCAATATTACGATATTTTTGTCTAAAACTTTCTGGATTACCATCCCGGATCGAATTAATAAGTTCATTGGTGAATTTTTCACTAGAGATATAAAGTAATTTCAAATGTGGATGGTTTTTTAAAATTCGATGACCAATAGCATGCATTAAATGGGTTTTTCCCAAACCAACGCCGCCATAGACAAAGAAAGGGTTATAAGCATTGGCTGGTGCTTCAGCAACAGCTAATGATGCAGCATGGGCTAAACGATTAGAATTACCAATAACAAAAGTTTCAAAGACATATTTAGGATTTAATACTGCCATGGATTCTTCTGCTGGATTTAGATTTAATGAAAAATTTTGATCTGAATCCGAGGATGGTTTATATATATGGGGTTGCTTAGCTGTAGACATACTTGTTTGTACATAATCAGCCTTTTTTTCAATTTCTGATTCTATAATTGATTTTAGGGGAGCTACTATTGGTGTAGGAGAAATTTCTTTTGTTGCATTAGTGGAAGTGATGTTTTCATCATCTATATCTAAATTGACAAAAATGATAATTAAGGGTTTATTGGTAATGTATTGGACCGTAGATGAAATAATAGGCAAATACCTAGATTCCAGCCATTCTTTAATAATTTGTTTTGGGGTTCCAATCTCTAGGGTTGTATCAGTTAATTTTAAGGGAATGGTTGGTTTTAGCCAAGTATCAATCATTAGCTTAGATAATTCTTGTTCTAATTTTTTTAATACCTGTTCCCATACGATGGTTGCTTGCAGGGTGTCGTCCATACATTCAGTCCTTTCTGTCTATACAAATAATATAAAGAAAACTTAATTTAGGTGGAGCTTCAACTCTAGCTAGATCTAAAGCTAACTTAATTTGGGGGACCTAATTGGTCATCGAATAAAAATTATAGAAAATTAAGATATAAGTGCTATTTTAATAACCTATCAACAAATTTAATCAACAGTAGAATAAGTTATCCACACACTTATTAACACATGTGAATAACTTTTTTAAAAAAGAATAGTTTTAACGAAAAAAAAATACAACAGCAAAATAAAAAGTATTTTGCAGTCTTGTATTCATCGAGTATAATAGAGTTATTAAGTGGTGTGGATAAAAATGTGCATAAAGCTATGTTTTTGTGAATAACTTTTACTTTATGTAGATAAAAATCACATTAAGAAGAATATGTGGATATCTTGTTATGTTTTATATTATCAAAAACTATATAAGTTATCAACAGATTTTTACGAAATGGGACATTCTATCTACAAATTTATCCACAATATTGAAAAACGTTCAATAAGTATATTTCTTGACACTGAGGCCTTGATTAGTCTATAATCTTTAGTGTTAAAATATAGGCATTTTAACGTAATAGTTTTGTATTTTAGCAAGGAGGTGTAAATAGATGAAACGTACTTATCAACCAAATAATTTATGGAAAAAAAGAACACATGGTTTCCGTGAACGTATGAAAACCAGAGGTGGTCAATTAGTCCTAAAGAAAAGACGTGCTAGGGGCAGAAAGAAATTATCTGCATAGTAGGTCGCAAAGACAGGCCTATTTTCCATATGGCGGGATGATAAACTGTGATATATAAGTTATCTAAACAAGGAATATTGCACAAAAATAAAAATTTCCAGGCTGTATATAAAGCTGGAAAATCATATGCTAATAGAATGATAGTACTTTATGTACTATCAACTAATAGTGATGCACGCCGTGTCGGTTTTGCTGCAGGTAAAAGATTGGGTGGTGCAGTAGTACGCAATCGAGTGAAACGTCTTTTGCGGGATTCTTATCGCTTAAACCAACACAAGTTAATTAATGGGATTGATTTACTATTAGTTGGCAGACAAGCTGCAGTAAAATCCAATTCTATGGCTGTGGCGAAAGCATTTATTCATTTGTGCGAAAAGGCAAAAATATTGGCTAAGTAGGTAGTTGATAATGAAAAAAATAGCTATAATGATGATTAAAGGGTATCGGTTATTTATTTCACCGCTCAAACCGCCTACTTGCCGTTTTGTGCCGACTTGTTCAGAATATGCATTACAGGCTATTGAAAAATATGGGATTATCCGTGGCGGTATATTGGCTGTGCGGCGTATTTTGCGTTGCCATCCCTTTCATCCAGGCGGTTATGATCCTATTTGATATATAACTATAATTGATTTATAACAAATTAATATTGAGGACGTGAGATATTGGCTCTATTTGATTCAGCTATCGTATTATTACAACAGATATTAACATTTTTCTATGATATGACAGCAATGATAGGAATGCCTAATTATGGTGTAGCTATTATTTTAGTAACTTTGATTATAAAATTAGTATTGTATCCTTTAACAGTAAAACAAGTTAAAGGTATGAAGGCTATGCAAGATTTGCAGCCTAAGATGAAGGAAATGCAAGAGAAGTATAAAGGAAATCCAGAAAAATTAAATAAGGAAATGGCACTTTTATATAAAGAGTCTGGGGTTAATCCTTTATCAGGCTGTTTACCTCTCTTAGTTCAAATGCCTATACTTATGGGGATTTTCTTTGCTATTCGTGACTATCAATATGCTCAAATACCTAGCTTTTTATGGATTGCCGATTTATCACATCCTGATCCTTTATATGTATTACCTATATTGTCAGCAGCTACTACCTATCTTCAACAAAAACAGACCAGTACTGATATGAACCAACAGGCCAAAATGATGATGACGTTTATGCCATTATTTATTGGTTATATTAGTATTAGTTTTCCTGCAGGTCTAGTATTGTACTGGGCAATGAGTAATACGTTCCAGATTATTCAACAGTGGTGGATGTACCGTGGTGAGGCTCAAAAATAAGGGAGGCTAATTAACACGATGACTTCTATGGAGATGACTGGTAAAACCATTGAAGAGGCGGTACGCCTAGCTTTGAATGAACTTCAAGTAGGGGAAGACCGTATTGAGTACGAAGTGTTAGAAGCGCCAAGTAAAGGTTTATTTGGTTTTATTGGCACTAAACCTGCTAAGGTTAGAGTGACAATTAAGCCAATTGATCCTGCACAAGTGGCTCTTGATTTTCTGAAAACTATTTTTGACTTAATGAAATTAGAGGTTCAAATAGAAAGGGTAGGACACGAAGATTCTATTAGCTTTAATATCCGTGGTAATGATTTAGGCATACTCATTGGTAAACATGGACAAACATTAGATGCATTGCAGTATTTGACTAATTTGACAGCTAATCGTGATGTGGATGGTAAAGTGAGAATTGTTCTTGATGTAGAAGATTATCGTCAGCGTCGTACGGATACGCTAAATCGCTTAGCTGCTCGTTTAGCTGATTCTGTGAAACGACGTGGTGAAAAAGTAACATTAGAACCTATGAGTCCTAATGAGCGTAAGATTATACACATGGCATTGCAAAATGATCAGCGGATTATTACTTATAGTGAAGGGGAAGAGCCCTATCGCAAGATTGTAATTGCACCAAAAAGATAGATATTATACATATAAAAAAACCCAGTAATAATTAATTATTACTGGGTTTTACTACTAAAGAATATTTATGATTATAAAGTAGCTAATTATAAATATTTCCAGAAGAATGAGTAGAAAATAGTAAAAGCTAGAAGTAAGGAGGGAGAATAGTGTTTGTAGAAGAAACAATCAGCACCATAGCCACCGCTCCAGGCGAAGGGGCTATTGGTATTATTCGTATGAGTGGACCAATGGCTATTGAGATAACTGATAAATTTTTCCGTGGAATAAATGGTAAAAGAGCAGGAGAAATTGCATCACAGCAAGTAGCATATGGACATATTATAGATCCAGATAATGAAAAAATAATTGATGAAGTATTAGTACTGATTATGCGCGGACCTAAATCATATACGCGAGAAGATGTAGTGGAAATTCATTGTCATGGGGGACCTGTGCCAATGAAGAAAATTTTAGCAATTACACTACAGCAGGGTGCCAGGTTATCAGAACCAGGTGAATTTACCAAACGGGCATTTCTCAATGGTAGACTGGATTTATCTCAAGCGGAAGCTGTCATGGATATTATTAGGGCAAAGACAGATGCTTCTTTGCGTATGGCTGTAGGGCACTTGTCAGGTACATTGTCGGATAAGATACGTGATATGAGATATGAGATTTTAAGAATGATTGCGAATTTAGAAGCTACTATTGATTTTCCAGAAGAAGACATTGAAATGATGGCAGTTCAAGATATTAAAGTTGCTGTGATAGACTTATTGTCACAAATAAATCATTTATTGGCTACAAAAGAAACGGGCCGGATACTGCGAGAGGGCTTGGAAACAGTTATTATTGGTAAACCCAATGTAGGTAAGTCTAGTTTATTAAATGCCTTATTAAAAGAAAAACGCGCTATTGTAACAGACATTCCAGGAACAACTAGAGATGTGATTGAAGAATTTGTTAATATTTCGGGAGTACCTTTAAAAATTGTGGATACTGCCGGTATTCGTGAAACTTCTGATATTATTGAACAAATGGGTGTGGAAAAGACAAAAGAATTTATTGTAACAGCGGATTTAATATTATTGCTATTAGATGCTTCACTGCCATTATCAGCGGAGGATAGAGAAGTATTGGCAATGCTTTCTGGCAAGCAAGCAATTGTCTTAGTAAATAAAACCGATTTACCTCTGCTTTTAAATTTGGATGAGGTGTATACCTACATATCAGATAAAAAGGTATTAAAAATATCTGTAATGGAAGGCAGCGGCTTGTTAGAACTAGAGCAGGTTATTGTGGATATGGTATATGGCGGCGAGATAGAACAAAAAGAGGGAGCATTTATTACTAATTTGCGTCAGGCTAATTTGTTGGAGCAGGCAAAACAGCATTTAGAGGCTGTAATTGAAACAATCAATCAATTGATGCCCCCTGATTGTATTGTTATTGATTTAAAGGATAGCTGGGATAAGCTAGGAGAAATTACAGGAGATACAGTGGGGGAAGATATTATTGACCAGATTTTCACTCAGTTTTGTATTGGTAAATAAGGGAGTGGCGAATTTTGTTTATTGCAGGATTTTATGATGTAATTGTTATTGGTTCGGGCCATTCTGGCTGTGAGGCCGCATTAGCTGCGGCTCGTATGGGATGTCAAACCTTATTGACTACGCTTAATTTAGACAATATTGCTTTTATGCCATGTAATCCTTCTGTGGGTGGCCCAGCAAAAGGACATTTGGTTAGAGAAATAGATGCATTAGGTGGACAAATGGGTATTAATTCAGATAAAACCAGTCTCCAAATGCGGATGCTTAACACAGGAAAGGGACCAGCTGTACATGCATTAAGAGCTCAGGCTGATAAAGATTTATATCATATTACTATGAAGGAAACTGTTGAAAATCAGCCGAACTTAGATGTGAAGCAAGTGCTGGTGGAGAAGATTTTATCCAAGGATAACAAAGTGTATGGGATAGAAGTAGAAACTGGGGAAGTATATTATACTAAAAGTATAATATTAGCAACGGGTACTTACTTAGGTGGAAAAATTATTATTGGTGAGCTTGCTTATAAGGGTGGCCCTAATGGACAGCGAGCTGCCGAAAATTTGACTTCTTCTTTAAAAGAATTAAATATTCGTATCATGCGATTTAAGACTGGTACACCAGCTAGGGTGGATAAGCGTTCCTTAGATTTTTCTAAGATGATTGTGCAGCCTGGTGATGAAGAGGTTCATAACTTTTCATTTTTAAGTGATATTACGGCAAGAGAGCAATTGCCTTGCTGGTTAACATATACAAATGAAAAAACCCATGAGATCATTCGCAATAACTTACATCGTGCTCCTATGTATACGGGTATTGTAGAAGGGGTTGGTCCTAGATATTGTCCATCCATTGAATCTAAGATTGTAAGATTTGCAGATAAGGATGCTCATCAATTATTTATTGAACCAGAAGGGTATCATACAAATGAAATGTATGTGCAAGGCATGTCTACAAGTCTGCCAATTGATGTTCAGTATGAATTTTTAAGAACAATTGCTGGTATGGAGAATGTAAAGATTATGCGTCCAGGTTATGCCATTGATTATGATTGTATTGACTCCACTCAGTTAAAACCAACTCTAGAGTTTAAAACTGTCTATGGATTGTTCTCTGCAGGTCAAATTAATGGAACCTCTGGATATGAAGAAGCAGCAGCTCAGGGGTTAATCGCTGGTATTAATGCTGCATTATTGGTTACTGGCCGTGGACCCTTTATTTTATCACGGGCAGATGGATATATTGGTGTACTAATTGACGATTTAGTTACGAAAGGCACTAATGAACCTTATCGTATCATGACTTCTAGAGCAGAATTTCGCCTAATTTTACGTCAAGATAATGCTGATTTACGTTTAACGGAAAAAGGACGAGAAATTGGCTTGGTGAGTGACGAACGATATGACAAATTTGTTCAGAAACGTGATTCCATAGTAGAAAGTCTAAAACTGCTGCGTAGTGTGATGATTACACCTACTCCTGAAGTACAGCTAAAAATGCAAGCCATGGGTACAGCAGAACTGCGTACAGGTATTAAATTATATGATTTATTACGCCGAACAGAAATTAGTTATAAAATGATTTCAGAGCATTTTGATGTACCTGTTTTAGACTTCTCAGTTCAGCAGCAGGTTGAAATTTATGCCAAATACGAAGGATATATTAGTAAGCAATTGGATCAGGTCGAACGGGCTGCTAAATTAGAAGAAAAGTTGTTGCCAGAAGATGTTGATTATATGCAGTTACATGGTCTAGCTGTGGAAGCTAGAGAAAAGTTAAATGAAATTCGCCCTTTGTCCATCGGACAAGCGGCGCGTATTTCTGGTGTTTCCCCTGCTGACATTTCTATATTAATGATATATTTGGAACAAAGACGCAGGAGGGATGAGGTAAATTGATATTTCGTGATGCATTAGTCCAAGCTGCCAGTGAGTACTCCTTATTATTAACAGAAGAGCAGATTGCTAGCTTTACTCAGTATTTTGAAATGTTAGTAGAGTGGAATGAGAAAATGAATCTAACGGCGATTACGGATCCTACAGAAGTTGCTGTTAAACACATGATTGATTCTTTATCTTGCTATGATGAAGATATTTTCAAGAAAGGTGCGAAAATCATTGATGTGGGTACTGGAGCTGGTTTTCCAGGATTGCCTCTTAAAATTTTTCGTTCAGATTTAAAGCTTACATTATTTGACTCTTTGAATAAGCGGATTTTATTTTTAAAAGAAGTTGCACATGAACTGGGAATTACTGACATCGAATTTATACACAGTCGCGCTGAAGACGGAGGCAGGAACAAACAACATCGTGAGCAGTATGATATTGTTGTTTCCCGCGCTGTAGCTAGATTGAGTGTTCTCTCTGAATTATGTCTGCCATTTGTGGCCGTAGGCGGGTTTTTTATTGCCCTTAAGGGGTCACAGTACAGTCAGGAGATAAAAGAGTCTACAAGCGCTCTGAGGCTATTAGGCGGCGAAATCGCAAAAATCGAGAATGTAAAATTGCCAGGACTTGATGATGTGAGGGCAGTAGTGTATATAAAAAAAATAAAAAAGACTTTGCCCACTTATCCTAGGCGTCCAGGCGTGGCAGAAAAAAATCCATTATAATACAGTCATGTTAAGAGGAACTTGTGTGAAAATGCCGAATATTACCTTATTGACAAGGCTATTATAGGTAAGGCGGTGTACAAATGAAAAATTTGGCTAGATTATTAGGCCTGACTTCAGAAAGTCCAGAAATAGCTAAGGAAGCTAAAGAAGAAGCCGTTATTGGAAACAATATAGATGATATGCAAGCTAGCAATGTTATAAGTGATGTAGAAAGTGATATGAATGAAGGTAATGTACAACAAGTACAAATTTCGGAGATTGTTCCTAATCCATTTCAGCCTAGAAAAATATTTAGCCAGGAATCCTTACAGGAGTTGGCTTCTTCTATTGGGGAATATGGCATTATTCAGCCTTTGATTGTACGTGTTATTCCCGATGGTTTTGAACTAGTAGCAGGGGAGCGTCGTCTTAGGGCTTCGAAGCTGGCTGGTTTAAGTAAAGTTCCTGTAATTATAAAGGAATTCACCGATAAAGAAGTGGCTGAATTAGCCATGATCGAAAATCTACAGCGGGAAGATTTACATTTTTTAGAGGAAGCGGAAGGTTTTCAACAGTTAATTACAAGTTTTGCTTTTACCCAAGAGGAACTTGCAAAACGTATGGGTAAGAACCAGTCAACCATTGCTAATAAATTACGCTTATTAAAGCTCATACCGGAAGTTCGAGCTGTAGTAGCAAAAGAAAAATTAACGGAGCGTCATGCTCGCTCCTTACTAAAACTAGATGATTCAAGACTGCAGTTAGAAGTATTAGAAATGATTAGCGAAAAAGGCTTAAATGTGAGAGAGACAGAAGAACTGATAGAAGAGTTCTTAGAGGATATTGCTAAACAGGTAGAAGCCAAAAATACTCCTAAACGCAATGTGGTAAAAATTATTCGTGATGTACGGATTTTTATTAATACCATCAATAATGTTGTAGGTGAAATGAAGAAAACTGGTCTTAAAATTAAAGTAAAGCAAGAGCAGGATGAGGAATTTATTCATATTAATTTACGTATTCCTAAGAGGAAATAGAATCAGTACTTTTTATTGTTATAATGTATTAAAAAAAGCTAACAATTACTGTTAGCTTTTTTTAATACATTATAATTCGTGATATTTTTGTGTCAGGTGGTATGGCATTTATGTCATTATTTTCTATCCAGGTAATAGAGGAAGCAATATTTATATCAAGTCCAAATAACATTTTCATACTTTTGACAACAAGATATAAAGAATTATCGATTACTCTTATATCGCTTATAGAGTATTGATTTCGTATATCACCAACAGTAGATTTGAGTGTAATATTTTTGTCAGATGAGAAACAAGCATCATAGATATTTATAAAGGAAACAAGTTGGATTTTTCCTTTTGATAATTCTAATCTTAAAGAAGGATTGCTGCCATTTAAATTAATAGTAGCAATCCTTTCTTTGCTGCCATTAATATATTCGTCGTGGAGAGTAAGAGTTGGATAAATTTTTTGTAAATCTTCCAATGACATACCAATGTGTACATAGCCAGCTCTACCTGTTGTAAGCCTTATTTCCTCGGGGATTGCTGATGGAGAGGGAGAGATGAATTCTTCTCTTACTTTGGATTTTGTAGAGGGGGCAGAACGTTCTTCGATTTTTGTTGTGATAGGAAGGGGAGAGGTTGCTCCAGCATTTTTAAGGATCTGGGCAATGAGTGCCTCTTGTTTAGAATAGGCCTCCATGAGCGCAGTACGTCCCTTTTTATCTTGGATATTTGGCTTTGCTCCTGCATCTAGTAGCATCGTCACAATTTCTTCTGCACCCATTGCAGCAGCATACATTAATGGGGTTCTGCCATAAATATCTTGCAGATTAACAGTAGCTTGTTTTTCCAGTAAGAACTTAACTATTTCAGTTCTTTTATAAAAAGATGCTGCTGTAAGAGCAGTCCAGCCATCCGTATTTCGCATTGCATCAATTTCCATACCCGCGTCAAGAAAAGCGATTACAACTTCTTTATCACCACGCCCAGCATAAGTAACCAAATTTTTTTCTTCAAAAGTAATTCCTTGTTGAATTATTTTATCAAGGGGTAAGGGGGTTACTAATATTTGCTGTCCTTTTTGATATCCTAAGTATCCACCGCTTGCCATACAAATGCATAGTAATATAACAACAGCAACTAATTTTCTTTTTAAATGGGGCTGTTCTAAGATTTGAGCCAAAAGTATATTTTTAGAAGTTGCATCTCGAGAGGACTTCCTTTGCTCTGTAGATAGCTGGTTAGTATCATTGTCAGAGGGAGTTACTACCTCAGATTCTGTAGCGAATAATTCTTTATTTGCTACAGCGAGTAGTTCTTCAATCGCTGCTTCATCTATTATTCCCTCGTTATTCATTACTCTTTTACCACCCATCATTTATATGTTTTTTATAAAATTGGCATTTTTATTTAAAATTCCATATAATTTGTTTAAAATCCTGCTATTTTGACAAAAAACTTCTCATCATTCATAGGGAATGATGAGAAGAGTGGATTAACGAACTTTACTTGCCATAAGTTTTTTTGCAATTGTCACAGCGTCTACGCCGTTTGCTGCATAGCAATCTGCATTTGCCTGATTGGCATATTCTTGCGTTAGTACAGCCCCACCTACGATGGTCTGGGCATGGCATCCTGCAGCTTTTAAAGCTGATATGGTATTATCAATTTGTGGCATAGTTGTAGTCATAAGAGCACATAAACCCACAATATCAGCCTTGTGGTCTAAAGCTTCTTGGACAATTTTTTCAGGTGAGATATCTTTTCCTAGGTCGATAACGGTAAAACCGTTATTTTCAAGTAAGGCAGCTACAATATTTTTTCCTAAATCATGAATATCACCTTTTACTGTAGCCAAAATAACAGTGCCAAGACTATTGGTTGCATGGGCTGGCAATTCTTTTTTTATGGTAAGAAAGGCTGCACGCATACTCTCAGCCGCTAATAGCACTTGGGGTAAAAAACACTGGCCTATGCCAAAAGCTTTTCCCACTTCATTCATTGCAAGTGTTAAAGCTTGTTCACTAATATCAATAGAAGAATGTCCTTCTCTTAATGCTTGCTCAACTAAAGGAATGACTGCTTCTTTTTCACCTGATACAATAGCTTGACGAATTTGTTCTATTACATTTTTATGTTTGGTAGATTCAGTCCGTTGTTCAGGTTGACTACTAGGGGCATAGTTTAAGCTGTATGATCTGCCGTTAGGGTCATGACCGAGAAGTAAAGCTGAAGCAGCTAAGGTATGCTGCATAAGTGGGTCATAAGGGTTTAAAATGGGAGCATCAAGTCCTGCATTTAATGCCATGGCACAGAAGGTTGCATTAATGGCATCTCGCCTAGGAAGTCCAAAGGAAATATTACTAAGTCCCATTGTTGTGGGGTAGCCAAGATGTTGGCGATAGAGTGTTAATGTTGCGAGAGCTTCCACACCTGCGCTAGCATCCGCAGCAGCCGTAAGAATTAAGGCATCAAGAACAAAATCTGTAGGTTTAAGTCCGGCTTCAAAGGCCTTGTGAATGATTTGTTTAGTAACAAGCAAACGATCTTGGGCTGTTTTTGGTACACCAGCTGGACTAATTGGTAGACAAAGAATAGCTGCACCATATTTCTTTGCTAGAGGTAGGAAAGATTCTAGACGTTTAGGTTCAGCACTAACGGAGTTAATGAGCGCTCTGCCAGGGTAAGCCTTTAAGCCCGCTTCTAACGCCTTAGCATCTGTTGTATCAATAACCAACGGAGCATCTATCAGCATGGATAATTCTTGAATTGCATATTGCATAGCTTCAGCTTGATCAATACCTGGAACTCCCATATTAACATCTAACAGATCTGCCCCTGCCCGAATTTGAGCTAGTGCTTCTTTCTTGACAGAAATAAATTGACCAGAGGCAATATCAGCAGCTAATTGTTTACGTCCAGTAGGATTAATCCGTTCACCAATAATGACAGTAGGGTGATTAGCGCCAAGGTAGACTGTTTTACTGCGACTGGTTAAGGCTGTTGTTTTAGTGGCTTGTTGTATGGTAGGTAGATTTGAGATAGAAAGGTTCTTCACGGCTTGTTTTATGTATTTGATGTGCTCAGGCGTGGTGCCACAGCAGCCTCCAATATATCTAGCTCCAGCTAATATTAATTTTTCAGCCCATTCACCCATTTCTTGTGGTTGCATAGGAAAAATAGTTTGCTGATTGATTAAACTAGGCATTCCAGCGTTTGCCTGGACACTGATCGGGCAATTAGTAGCTTGGGCTAATTTTTCTACAATCGGTAGTAATTGGGCTGGACCTAATGAGCAATTTACCCCAATTACATCTGCGCCCATTGCTTCTAAAATAATGGCTGCAGTTACTGGATCAGTACCCGTTACAGTTCTTTCATCGCTTCCAAAAGACATTTGGCAAATGACCGGTTTTTTCGTAGCCTCCTTGGCAGCTACTAGAGCTGCACGCATTTCTTGGATATCAATGATAGTTTCGATTAAAATCATGTCTACACCAGCTTGATCCAAGGCGCTAATTTGCTCAAAAAAAACATCGCGGGCATAATCGAAGGTTAGATCTCCCAAAGGAACAATTAATTTACCTGTAGGTCCTACAGAGCCTGCTATTTTAGTGTTAGGAGTGCAAGCAGCTCGTGCGGCCTTAACGGCAGCAGTGTTGAGTTCTTTCACCTTATCTTGTAAGCCATAATGGGTCAATTTAATGCGATTGGCACCAAAAGTATTGGTTTCGATAATGTCAGCACCACTATCTATATAACTTTTATGTATAGCAGTAATAACGTCGGGCTGCTCTTTATTCCATAACTCAGGACAATACCCTGGTGGTAATCCAGCATTTTGCAACATTGTACCCATGGCACCGTCAAAAATATAAATCATAGTGTTTCAATCCTTTCTAGCTAAACAATTTACTTGTTGGCATTGCTGACATTTGGAATCATGAATAGTATGATCAAGCTTGGCTTTGCAGACATTCGCAGTAAGCCCGATAACTGCTGTAATTGATTTTCGTGGTAAAAGCATACAAGCAGGAGTTGCTGTTATATTTATTTCATCAGCATGTGCTAAGGATAATATTTGAGGCTGAACAGTAACATCCCATTGCCCATAGCCTGGGCTAAATCGAAAGAGGGTAGAGTATCCTTCTTTATTTGCTTGTTGTTTAATCAGCTCACAAGCTTGATCCGCTGCAATTTCTACAGCTGTTGTTCCGGCTGCATCTAATAATAAGCCCAATGTATATTCATTTTTTGTAAAATAGTCACTTACCAGTTCTTCTAATGTTGCTCCAATGGTAACTGCAATGACAACTACTTTTAAGGAATTGGCTAGATGCTTGCTTATGGCAGTCGGAGGCAGAGTAAGGGGAGTAGGGCTTAAAATAGTGGCAGAGATTGGGTCATAGTCGTAAATTTGCCAAATAGCTTTTGGTTTTGTGACTATTTGGGCTTCAGTACAGGCTTGATCAAGTAAGTGTTGAGGAAATTCACTACATCTTGTGAGTCCTGAATATCGCTTCAGTTCGTTCATATCCATTTTTTTGATTGCGGGATTATAGATCGGCACAATATCCCTCCTATGAATTTGTTAAAACGAGGGCGAAATCAATTCTTTCTTTATCGCAATCCCGTTTGCTCGATAATAGTCTTGGATTGATCTAGTTTATTCATAGTATAAAGATGTATACCCTCTATTTTATTAGCAACTAAATCTTTAATTTGATTACATGCATACTCAATTCCTGCCTTCTCAAAATCTGAAGGTGAGTTTTCATATTTTTCAATAATAGCTTGCAGGGGTCTGGGGATAGAAGCTCCGCATAAACTCTGGATTCTAGCAACTTGTCGAATGTTTAATAAGGGCATGATTCCCGCACAAACGGGTACTTTAATATTCATTTGTCGAATTCGTTCAAGAAAGTGATAAAGAACTGTATTATCAAAAAATATTTGGGTAATTAGAAAATCAGTACCACTATCTATTTTTTCTTTAAGATGGAAGGTATCTGTGCTTAGATTCGGACATTCTAAATGTCCTTCTGGATAGGCAGCAGCAGCGATACAAAAATCATGCTTTGATTTTATATGGGCAATTAGATCTTTGGCATATTGATAAGTATTTACCTTATCTTTACAAGAATTTTTGTCCATAGGGTAGTCACCGCGCATAGCTAAAATGTTTTCAATTTTATGAGATTGTAGCTGGTTTAACATAATATCAATATCATCTTTGTGTGAGTTTATGCAAGTTAAATGAGCTAAAGCTTCAACTTCATAGGTATTTTTGATTTTATCAGCAGTTTCAATCGTGCGATCAGATGCACTACCGCCAGCTCCATAAGTAATACTAATAAAGTCAGGATGGAGGGTTTGAAGTCCTTCTGTAGTTTTAAAAATGGATTCTAAGGTAATAGTTTGTTTTGGTGGAAAGATTTCAAAGGATACTACGGTTTCTTCTTTTTTAAATAGATCTAAAAGTTTCATAATTAACCTCGCATTATTTTAGAATAAAAAAACAGCCTCTTTCCTTGAGGAAAGAGGCTGTTTTTTCATCCGTTCTTTCCTCTCATCTTTCAGAATATGAATTCTGCTGGATTTAGCACCATTTGCATCACTGCCGGTTGCTGGGTGTCATAGGGCCAGTCCCTCGACCACTCTAGATAAGAGTATTTATTAAATTGGAATTTATGATAATGTAAAATAAGATGTTTGTCAATGTTTTTAATGTTATTAACGATTCCAATTTAATTTTCAAGAAATATTAGGAATATAATAGTAGTTTTGCTTTATACTAGCTGTTTTTTTGCAGGAAAATTTCTCTATAGTGTGGAATGGATTAGCTATAGAATTAGAGTCGAGTGTATAGTTTAATTGTAAGTAAAAAGACTAAGGCTTGCCCTGGATTCTAAAGACCTGGCATAAGCCTTAGTCTTTCTTAAAATATGAATGAGAATATGGGGTGAACTAATTGGTGAAGGTAATTGCAATTGCCAACCAAAAAGGAGGCGTTGGAAAAACAACAACTTCTGTTAATTTGAGTGCTTGTTTGGCTGATTTAGGTAAAAAGGTATTATTACTTGACCTTGATCCACAGGGGAATTCTACTAGTGGCTTTGGTTTTGATAAAACAAAGATAAAGCAGTCGATTTACGATGTATTAGTAAACGATACTCCAATTGAAGGCGTTATTTTACAAACAAAAATTGAAAATTTAATGTTATTGCCAGCTACTATACAGTTGGCTGGGGCGGAAATAGAGTTAGTTTCTATTATGTCTAGAGAAACAAAATTAAAAAGGGTATTGGATAAAGTTAAGTATAATTATGACTATGTTATTATTGACTGCCCACCATCCTTAGGATTACTGACCATTAATTCGTTAACAGCTGCTAATTCAGTATTAGTGCCAATTCAATGCGAGTTTTACGCTTTGGAAGGGTTATCTCAATTAATGAATACGATTACTTTAGTACAGAAAAATTTAAATCCCGCTCTATCCTTAGAAGGTGTAGTGCTAACCATGTTTGATGCTCGGACGAATTTATCAATTCAAGTGGTAGATGAAGTTAAAAATCATTTTCGTCATAAGGTGTATCAAACAATAATTCCTCGCAATGTGCGCTTGAGTGAAGCACCTAGCCATGGACAACCTATAACTAGATATGATCCAAAATCTAAGGGGGCAGAAGTTTATATCGATTTAGCGAAAGAGGTGATTGATGATGAATAATAATTCTCAGCGAGGATTAGGGAGAGGCTTAGATGCTTTATTCTCTGGTTCACAAGCTGTAGAAGCAGAGCCCCTTGTAACTACTATTCCCATCACAAAAATTATTCCTAATAAATTTCAGCCTAGGCGAGTATTTGATGAAACAGCATTACTTGAGTTAGTATCTTCTATTAGCCAATATGGAATCTTGCAGCCTCTTGTAGTACGCAAGAGTAACAAGTTATATGAATTAGTAGCAGGTGAACGGCGATGGAGAGCTTCTCAGGAGGCTGGACTTAAAGAGATTCCTGTTATTATTAAGGAATATACAGATAGAGAAATGACAGAAATTGCTTTAATTGAGAATATTCAGCGAGAAGACTTAAATGCAATTGAAGAAGCTCTTGCATATCGTCGATTAATGGATGATTTTCATTTAACCCAAGAAGAGGTAGCTAAGAGGATAGGACGTAGTCGATCTGTAATAGCTAATATGGTGCGGTTGCTAAACTTACATCCATCAGTGCAAGATTATGTTTCACGTGGAACATTATCTATGGGCCAGTCAAGACCGTTACTAGGACTAGAGACCCTTGAACTTCAGTTAGAAGCGGCAGAAATGATTATTGAGGATGATTTATCAGCTCGGGATGCAGAAGAGTTAGTAAAGCGTTTATCTGAAAAAAGAAAAGAAGTAAAACAGCATACAAAAAATAATGAAGTAAAGAATTTTTTTGTAGTAGAAGCTGAGGATCGATTAAAAATGATTTTGGGTACTCAGGTAAGAATTAAGCCTGGTAAGCTAAAAAGTAAAATAGAAATTGAGTTTTCTTCTTCAGAAGATTTGGACCGTATTATTGAAGTTTTAAGTGGAGATGATACACCGGTTCCTAGTAAGCCTCGTGGCACCTTTGCAGTATAAAAAAGTGTCAAATTATGTTTCACGTGAAACATAATTTGACACTTTTTGTAACGATAAGTTTATTCTACATAAAAAGAGAAAATAATACATCGAGATGTATTATGAATGTGAGAGGAGAAATAACATGCAACAGACACCAAAAGGATCACGTCTACATATCGCAATTTTAGGTAGGCGTAATGCAGGCAAATCCAGTTTGATCAATGCCTTGACTGATCAAAAAGTTGCTTTAGTTTCAGATATTCCAGGGACAACAACGGACCCTGTATATAAAGCGATGGAAATTTTGCCAATTGGTCCTGTTATGATTATCGATACGGCTGGTATCGATGATACGGGTTATCTTGGAACATTACGAGTGGAAAGCACAATGAAAGTGCTAAATAAAGCTGATTTAGTACTAGTTGTTTTAGAAGCAGAAAGTGGTATGACTCAATATGAAAAGACTTTAATAGAAGGTATAAAAGCAAAGAAAATACCTATCATTGGTGTTATAAACAAAAGTGATAAGGTTGTAATATCTCCGGAATTAGTAAAGGAATGGGGTAAAGAATTTAATATTCCTCTACTATCAACTAGTGTAAAAAATGGGCAAGGAATTGAGGAACTTAAAGATTTAATTATTAGCTTTGCTCCAGGGGACTGGCAAGGACCACCCATCGTTGGGGATTTAATTCAATCTAAAGATACAGTGATTCTAGTTACACCAATTGACTCAGCAGCACCTAAAGGTAGGTTAATCTTACCTCAGGTACAGACTATTCGAGATATTCTGGATCATAATGGAGTAGTCATTGTGGTAAAAGAGACAGAATTAAAAGAAACTCTCGCCAATCTGCGTCAACTGCCTAGGCTCATAGTAACCGATTCACAGGCATTTGAAAGAGTTTCGTCAGAGACTCCTCAAGGCGTGATGCTAACATCTTTTTCTATTTTATTTGCTAGATATAAAGGTGATTTAAATACATTAATATCTGGGGTAAAAAGCATTGGAAGCTTAAAACCAGGAGATAAAGTTCTAATTGCGGAGGCATGCACCCATCATAAACAAGCAGACGACATTGGAACCGTTAAAATTCCAAGGTGGTTACAGGGAAATATAGGAGGAAATTTAGAGTTTGAGTGGGTTACTGGTACTCATTTTCCTGAGGAATTGACTAAATATAGTTTGATTGTACATTGTGGTGCATGTATGTTAAATCGAAAGGAAATGTTACATCGTCTTTCTGAGGTTTCAACCAAAGGGGTGCCAATAGTGAATTATGGTATTTTAATTGCTCATATACATGGAGTATTACAGCAAGCTTTAGAACCATTCCCGGATATTCAAAGAATATTGAGTGAATAAAAACAGATAATATGATAGAATGGGTAAGATATGGGACTTATTCTAGTTTATTGAAGTAAATGAAAATAATGACGCAAAGGGAACGTTTTTGGGTTGATCTAGCCTGCGTGCCTTTTGCGTTCTTCGCTCTTCCTAGAGTGTCGAATAATGTGGAAGAAAGTGTGGAATTGATAAGGGAGGAGGGTGAAGAAATGAAAGGAACATTGGTCAATGCAGCGGCAGTAATTGGCGGTTCAATCATTGGTTTATTGTTAAAGCAAAGGCTTTCCCAGAGATATCAGCATACATTGATGCAGGGATTGGCTTTAGCTGTTGGTCTTATTGGTTTGCAAATGGCTTTAAAAACACAAAATATACTGATTGTAATACTTAGCGTAGTTATTGGCGGCTTAATTGGTGAGTTCTTAGCTATCGATAAGTGGCTGGCGAATTTTGGTGAATGGTTGACGTTAAAAATGAGTAATCGATATGGCAGCGTTGGTGAAGGGTTCATTACTGGGAGCCTGGTATTTTGCGTAGGAGCAATGGCTATCGTTGGTTCTATACAAGAGGGCCTAACAGGAGATGCTAGTACTTTATATGTGAAATCAATGTTAGATGCTGTTGCTGCGGCTGTTTTTGCATCAGGGATGGGTATCGGTGTAGTTTTATCTAGTGTTTCCATTTTACTTTACCAGGGGTCTATTACCTTGTTAGCAAGTAGTTTGAGCAGTATGATAACTGATAAGATGATTATTGAAATGTCAGCAGTAGGTGGTCTGCTCATTATGGGCATTAGTTTATTAATGTTAGAAATAAAAACAATTAAAGTGGCCAATTTATTGCCAGCAATTCCAATTGCTGCTATTCTTGCTTCTTTAATAACCCTATAAAATTAAGTGTAAGATGAGAGGTATGATAAAATGGACTATATGTCACAATTATCCAATATGGTTATGAGTAATTTACAATATGTATTATTAGGAATGACGGTAATGATATTACTAGCATTACTTGTCTTTATTAGCATTAATGTAAGGCTTGCTAAAATGAATAAAAAATATCGCACAATGATGCAGGGGGTAGAAGGGGAAAATCTAGAGAAACTGCTGATCGCCCATATTGGAGAGGTGAAGCAAGTTGCTCGAAAAGTAGAGACCTTGTCTGACGATTGTAAGCGATTAGAACAGATATCTAAAGATTGTGTGCAAAAAGTGGCTCTAGTCCGCTTTAATGCCTTTGATGATGTGGGTAGTGATTTAAGTTTTTCCATTGCTCTTTTAGATTCATATAATAACGGTATAGTGATTTCAAGTATATATGGTCGTAATGAGTTTCGTACATATTCGAAGCCCATTATTTCAGGGGCTTCTTCCTATTTATTAACAGAAGAAGAAAAAGAGGCTTTAGTGCAGGCTATGAGAATAAAAAAATAGTTATGTAGCAGGATTTTCCAAAATAAAGGCGAATATAAAATATGTTTCAAAATGCTAGAAAATATTTCCATAAAAGGAGTAAGTTTTTTGAATAAAAAAGATAGTAAACCAGATAGAAGAGAGTACACTATAATGGTTGTACCCCATCAGGGACAGGCAGTACGTAGGATTAAAATACCTATAGTAGCGGCAAAATATGCTGTTTCTTTTTTGTGTTTGCTTATCGTCTTTATGATAGGAAGTTTTATTAATTATCACTATACAGTTAATACAGCAAGCGCTGAAAAAGCGGAACTAGAGTCATTGCGGCATGATAATGGAACGCAGAGTAAAGAAATTGAAGAGTTGGCAAAGACAACTGCCGCCTTAAAGTCTGATATGGAAAGATTAAATTCTCTGGATGCAGAAATAAGACGTATTGTTAACAATGATGAGATAGCGACTACATCCCGGGCTGGTTTAATACGTCCTTCAGGATCTTACAGTGGACAAGGCGGACCAGGGGTACAAGCTGACATTAATGATATAAAAAGTGTTGTACAAGATTTACAGGCTGCAGTCTCAGTGCGAGAGCAAAGTTTAATTGAATTAAAGCAAGCATTATTAGACCAGCAGTCCAGGTTGGCAATTACCCCGTCTATTTGGCCGACAAGTGGGGAGGTTACATCACGTTTTGGTTGGCGTAACTCACCATGGGGCGGCAGAGGCGGTGATTACCATCCAGGGATTGATATTGCTAATAGCGTAGGGACACCTATTGTTGCCACTGCTGATGGTGAAGTGGTGCAAAGTGAATGGTATGGTGGGTACGGTAATATGGTACAGATTGATCATGGAAATGGTATTTCAACTATTTATGGACACAATTCCCGCTTACTAGTACATGTTGGGCAAGTCGTCAGGAAAGGGCAAGTAATTGCTTATCTTGGTAACACAGGAAATAGTACAGGGCCTCATTGTCATTATGAGATTAGAGTTAATGGTACTGCTGTTAACCCTGCTAGTTTCTTAAATTAAAATACGCGATAAGAGTCAATAGCAGAAGCAGATCAATATTACAGGGAGTGTGCAATATGTTTGGTAGTAGTAAGAAAGCGACTAGCTACGTAGGTGAAATTGAGACCATAATTGGTAAAGACACCATGATAAAGGGTACTATTACTGGTAAAGGGGCATTACGTATTGATGGACAATTTGAAGGTGATATTAATACCACAGGGAGTATCGTCATAGGAGAAGATGCCAAGGTAACTGCCCAATGCAAAGGAGCGAATGCTACTATTGCTGGTATTGTATATGGCAATATAGATATTAGCGAGAAATTAGAATTACTGCCTAGTTCACAAATCTATGGAGATATTAAAGCGGGTATCTTAAGTATTGGTGAAGGGGCAGTTTTTAAAGGGGCTTGTGAAATGCGTCATAGTAATGACAATCCTGCCAGCCCAAAGAATACAGCAAAAAAATAGTGGAATTATAGTGCCTATGCAATGAAGAATGCTATAGGTACTTTTTTTCGCTTAGATTCGTATATTTGCTGCAAAAGGAATGAATATTAAGCTTTATTTCGGGATGTAAAGAGAATATCGTCATATTTTGCATAAATATAATTAGAAAGCTAAGTAAACAATAGAAATTACGATAGAATAAGGAGAAAAAGTTACTTATGATTTTAGAAAAAGAGCGGGAAGTTATTGTAGCCCATGGGCAAAAGTTAGTTACTCATGGTTTAACGAAAGGAACAGGAGGCAATATTAGTATATACAATAAAGAAGAAGGCCTTATGGCCATTAGTCCCAG
The DNA here is from genome assembly GCA_963526645.1 of uncultured Pelosinus sp. Classification (GTDB taxonomy): domain Bacteria; phylum Bacillota; class Negativicutes; order DSM-13327; family DSM-13327; genus Pelosinus. The sequence goes on from CAUROG010000023.1 coordinate 48,031, forward strand.
TGGCTTGGATTACTTTAAAACCTCCGTTAAAGATATTGTGGTTCTAGATCTTGAGGGCAATAAGATAGATGGAAATGGCAATCCCTCCAGCGAATACAATATGCATCGAATTTTATATCAAAAAAAAGAAGGTATTTATGCAGTTGTACATACTCACTCAACTTATTGTGCCATTTTAGCAGCTCTACATTGGAATATTGAGCCGGTTCATTATTTAATAGGATATGCAGGAAGAAATGTAAGATGTGCACCGTATAAGCTTTTTGGCAGCGAAGAATTAGCACAAGTTGCTTTAGAATATATACAGGATCGCTATGCTGTATTACTTGCTAATCATGGATTACTAGCAATTGGTGACAGCATTGAATACGCATTTAATACTGCGGAAGAAATCGAATTTGTCGCAGAAATTTATTATAAAGCTAAGTGTGTAGGCAATCCAGTATTGCTATCCCCAGATGAAATTGACGAATTTTTAATGAAATTTAAATCCTATGGTCAAAAGAAATAAAGGTATAAAAAATTAAATAGAAATGGAATAATATTCTTGCATTTAGGTAATCCTATAGCCGGAGGTGGATAAGATGCAAGGTATTATTGCCGTAGAGAAAACATTATCTATACTAGCAGAAATCCTAGAAACAAAAGGATATGAAGTAGTAGACTTGAATGATAGCAATCTTGTAGGTATTGATGCTATCATAGTAGGTGGAACAGATATTAATGTATTAAATATTCAGGACTCACTTACAGATGTACCTGTTATTAATGCAACGGGCAAGACGTTTAATGAAGTCATTGATGAATTAGGGCGTATGTAATGATAAAGCCGAAGCGTTAGAAAGCTTCGGCTTTTGTTATTATTTAGGTGTATATGTTTTGAAGAATAGATTATGTAAAATCTATTCTTATTTTGTATAGGTTCGTAAACCGTAGGAAATAGCATGGGCAATAGTATCCGCCATTTTCATAACTAAATTTAGCCGAGTGCTTTGTAACACTAGATGCTCCATAAAGCCGCTTACATTTACAATGCCAGTAATGTATGCATCTCCTACGGAAGGAAGGTCTTTGTGCACTGCGGCACCTGGCTTTAATGATCCTTTGCCTAGGGAGACACAGCCTACATTTTCCATACGACCAAGGCAAGCATCTACAGCAATGATGAAAGGATTTGTAATGTTTGTCTGTATAGAGTATATCGTATCCTTTAGGTTTGAGGCATGAATCGGTTCATCAAGTGTACCATAGATATGGGGATAAGGATTAAAAGATCGCAGTTTAGTGCCAGTAAGCGGTCCAAGAGAGTCACCTGTAGAACGATCTGTACCAATACATAATACCACTAGAGAATCATTCGTAGCAGTTGCTTCCTGCATAATACTCCGTAAGTGGGTAGCAATATCGTACATAGCTGTAGGTTGATTAATATTTAATTTCAGTTCAGAGCTTAGTTTAGGCAAACGGAAAAGATTATTTAGCATTTGAGAACTCCTATCTAGCAGAATATTTATAATGGTCTCATAATGAAATTGGGGAATATAGGAATATTATATGTAAATGCCTAGTTGATTATGCATTGGCCAAATACTTGAATTTTTTGTTGCCAGAAATGATGCTAGTAAAAAATATTTTGTATACTGCAAAACAATGCAATACATCATTAGCCATGTAGAGAACTTGCTTTATTATTCATAGGGTAGAATGCAGTGATGCAAAGGAGTGTAACACTTTCTTAATTTATAACATAGAATATTCAGCGATTGGAATTATGAATAAATATACAAAATACAAAAATCGTAACATTAAACAACAGCTAAATATATAGGATTTATCAGAAAAACATGATAGCTTTAATGTATATTAAGTGTATATTGTATTATTTTGTATACATATTGACAGTGAAAGATTTCGTTTTTATAATGTAGTAAGTGAAACAAAATAGTATTCTGTAATAATACAAAAGAATTTTAGGAGTGTACCTAGGGTTCCGCGCTCTCAAGCGGTCTGGTCCAAGCGGTACAGGTGCAGTTTGCACAACACCGTGGGTAAAAAAGGCCCTGCGGAAAGTCCTGGATATTTGAGGTTGAACGGTAGAGTAAATGGTCTTCTACTAATAACCGAATTGACTATCCAGTAGTTTCCCTGGGCTTTTGTGTTGCAATGACATAAGTGGTTTTTCACTTTCTACCATTGTAGGTGTTGCTAGTTATACAAAAGATATTTATATAACTTTGAATCTAAAGCTTGGTATGAAGGAGTGGGGGAAGATATGTGTAGAATTGGTGCCATTAAAAGTAAGGAATTTTTCCATCCATCGGCAGCACTGCATTTAATGCTACCGCAGCAGGAAGGGCATGATAATTCAGGATTTGCGATGGTTATGCAGGATTTGGCGGGTATTTTTTCAAGATACAAGGATAAACCATTGTTATCTCTGGCCTGTACGCAAAAAGGAGCTAAACTAGTTGAAGATTATATGGAAGCAAATGATTTTCGCCCATTAGCAGAATGGATTCCTCGTGGTGTGAAAAATGCAAAGCTTGATATTAAGGCCATGCCTTATTATATTTTTCGCAACTATGACTACCCTGAATATTGCCGTGATGCTACTGAGGAGGCTAAGGGAGAGCTATTAGTAGATACCAGATTAGCATTAAGAGAATTATTAGAAAAACAAGATCAGGGCTATGTCTATTCTTTTTGGCCTGATGTGCTTACTTTAAAAGAAATAGGTGATCCTTGGGATATTGCCACCTACTTTAAATTATGGGATAACAATGGTGACTTAATGGCTAAAAATGTGGTTGTTCAGTGTAGACAAAATACTAATTATGATATTGTGCGCTATGCTGCCCATCCTTTTTTCTTACAGGGTTATACCTTGTGTGCCAATGGGGAAAACACTTTTTATACAAAAAACAAAGAATATCAAAAATCCCTACATCGCGGGTACATCGGCTTTGAATCTGATTCGCAAAACTTTCTTTATACATTACATTATGTGCTACAAGAATTAAAATGGCCTATTAAATATTATAAGCATGTTATAACGCCACTGCCTTTTAATGAAATTGCTCTTCGTCCTGATGGTGCTGAACTACGGGCAATTAGGCAGTCATTAGGATCGTTGGAGATCAATGGGCCCAATACGGTTATTGCTATGCTGCCTAACGGACATATTATGACTTGCTGTGATTCTAAGAAGTTACGTCCCGTAGTTGTGGGGGGAGATGACACTATGGTGGCTATTGCCTCAGAGGTATGTGGATTAAATGCAATTTTACCCCATCGTAATCAGGAGTTAGATGTATATCCAAATGAACGTGAAGTAGTTATTATTAATCAGGCATTGGAGGTAGAGAGATGGAAACAGTAAATACTCAGGATGTCACAGTGAATGATTTACCTTGGAATATTGAATATAAACCTGAGCGCTGTACCATGTGCGGTAGCTGTGTTGCCGCCTGTACCTTTCAGGCCATAGTACCTGCTGTTGAACGTCGCTCTGTTACCGTCTCTACTGGTCATCGTCCGGAACCAAGCCAAAAACATAGTGCGGTGCTTATCATTAAACAAAGAAATAGTATTGAACACGCCTGCACTGGCTGTGGGATGTGCGAAAAAATATGCCCCAATCAAGCAATTAAACCAGTGAGAAATACAGACTCTCGTTTTAATTTATTAGCAAGAAAAGGCGGTTCACCCATAAAACGAGGTGGACGTACGAGTCTAAACAGCGGACGGACCTTAGACAATATTATTGTAGGACGTATTTCTCAGATGACTGACCCTGCCTTAGATTCAGAGCGTCATACTTTTGACATCCTGGCTCCCTTTGGGCGGGTGTTAATGCCTCATGAATTGCCTTTAAGTGCGGTAAATGGCACATTAAATCTAACAGCCAAGCTGCCTCCAGTAAACTGGATTTATCCTGTTATTTTCAGTGATATGTCTATTGGGGCTTTATCCACCAGAGCGTGGGAAGCCATTGCCTTGGCTACAGCTTATTTGAATGAAAAGCATAATATGCCTGTGCGTATGTCATCAGGTGAGGGCGGGATGCCTGTTAAACTTCTAGAATCGGAACAGTTAAAATACATGATTTTACAGATTGCATCAGGACATTTTGGTTGGAATCGAATTGTTAAGTCAATACCTAAAATGAAAGTAGATCCAGCTGGAGTATTAATAAAAATAGGTCAAGGTGCCAAACCTGGTGATGGAGGACTTTTACCTGCGGCCAAGGTAGCTGATCATGTGCAGGCTATTCGTGGCGTACCAAAAGCAGACCTCATGTCACCCCCAAACCATCAGGGTTTATATTCAATTGAAGAATCTGTACAAAAAATGTTTTTATCTATGAATGCAGCATTTAAGTTTAGAGTGCCTGTAGCAATTAAATGTGCTGCCTCTGCCACATCTGTATCTGTATATAATAACCTATTACGTGATCCTTATAAAATCTGTGGAGGGTTTTTCCTAGATGGTATTCAAGGGGGGACGGGTGCTGCTAATGAGATATCTCTTGATCATACGGGGCACCCTGTAGTCTCAAAAACTAGGGAATGCTACTTGTCTGCCGTGAAACAAGGACGGCAAGGACAAATTCCTTTGTGGGCTGGTGGTGGTATTGGCCTTACTGGGAATGCGGCAGCCGATGCTTTTAAAGTGATCTGTTTGGGTGCCAATGGTGTATTTTTAGGAAAAATTTTGATTCAGCTACTTGGCTGTGTAGGTAATGAGCATGGCAGGTGCAATGCTTGTAATACAGGGAAATGTCCAGCAGGTATTTGTACCCAAGATCCTCGCCTTGTTGAGCGCTTGGATATTGATAGAGGGGCTCAAAATATTGTGGAATATATGTTGGCTCTTGATAGTGAACTACGAAAATTAATGGCGCCTATTGGTAACAGTTCGCTGCCAGTAGGGCGTTCCGATGCTTTAGTGACTACGGATCAAGCAATTGCTGAGAAATTAGCAATCCAGTATGTGTGTTAGGAGGTAAGCAATGTTTAAAATAAATAGTCTGGACGGAAATCAGCGGATGTCCACTCAAGATCTGCTGCAGATCATCAATGAGGCAGTGACTGCGGGGGAGACAGAGTTTCATATTGAGGCCTCTGGTCAGCATGATATAGGGGGACCTTTGTGGCACCCAGAAGGAAAAAACCTTACGTTTTTAGTGAAGAATCCAGGGCAGCGTGTAGGGTCTATGTGTTTGGAAGGAACAGAAATTATTGTAGATGGATCGGCTTCTGCTGATGTAGGCTGGCTGAATGCTGGTGGTAAAATCATAGTTCGTGGTGATGCTGGTGATACGGCTGCCCATTGTGCAGCATCTGGCAATATTTATGTTGGTGGTCGAGCAGGTACTCGTTCAGGGTCTTTGATGAAACATGATCCTCTCTATGCGCCGCCTGAATTTTGGGTTCTAAAAAATTGCGGAAGTTTTTCCTTCGAATTTATGTCAGGTGGTATTGCTGTTGTTTGTGGTTATGATAGTGAAGAAATTGAATCTGTTTTGGGCGATCGTTCTTGTGTAGGTATGGTAGGGGGGACTTTATATTTCCGGGGAAATGCTTCGGGAATTTCCAATAAAGATGTCAAAATAATGCCCCTTGGCCAAAAGGATATTGCTTATCTTGACTGCAAAATGGATGATTTTTTGACGTCCATTGCTCGCGAGGAAATTAGAGAGGAATTAAGTAATTGGAAAGATTGGTATAAAGTAGTACCACTAAAATATGATGAACGTGCTAAAACTGCACAGACTAAAATTCTACCTTTTCGTACAGAGGAGTGGGTACCAAACGGAATTTTTAGTGATGTATTAAAAGATGATTTTTCTGTAATTGGTTTGGTAACTACAGATTTATACCGACAACGTGTTCCTGTATGGGAAAATGACTATTATGCATCTCCCTGCGAGTTTAATTGTACCGCATCTATTCCTTCACAACGCCGTTATAATTTACTGCGGGAGGGAAAGATAGAGGAGGCCTACAAATTAGTATTGGAATATACTCCTTTTCCAGGTTCGGTTTGTGGCTCGGTATGTCCTAATATCTGTATGGAAGACTGTACTCGCAAAAGCCTGGACATTTCTATACAAATCGGTGAACTTGGTACTTATTCCAAAGATGTGACATTATCTAAAACGGAAGTTCAGCAAAACAAGAGTATTGCTGTTATTGGCGGTGGTGCTGCTGGTTTAACGGTAGCATGGCAAATGATAAGAAAAGGCTATGATGTAACTGTATTCGAAGCGGATACAAAAATGGGTGGAAAACTAGAACAGGTTATACCGCGTTCGCGTTTGCCTCAGCAAACATTATCGGCAGAACTCAAGCGCATTGAAGATATGGGAGTAGTGTTTAAAACCAATACTATAGTGGATAAGGAGAAATTTGCCCAAATAAGAGCAAGCCATGATGCTGTAGTGGTTGCTACTGGTGGGCACAGAGGAAGAGTGATTCCTTGGCCAGGGCACGAACGTATTGTAAAAGGTATTGATTTTCTTAAAGGGATTAATAAAGGCGTAGGGCCTAAAGTTGGCAAGCATGTCATTGTGATTGGCTGCGGAAATTCTGGAATGGATGCAGCCGTTGGGGCTTACCAAATGGGAGCTGAACAAGTAACCTGTATTGATGTGCAAAGACCAGCTGCTGATGATAAAGAAATTGCCCATGCAGAAGAATTAGGCGCAACCTTGATGTGGCCAGTTATTACTAAGGAAGTGACTACTGACGGTATTATTACGCAAAATAATGAATTTATTAAAGGCGATACCATCATTATTGCTATTGGAGAAGTTCCTGAGCTTGACTTTTTACCTGACGAGATTGTAATCGAAAAGGGGCACTTAAAGATTGCAGAGGACTATCGCATTGCTGAAGGGGTGTACACAGCTGGTGATTCGGTAAAACCAGGGCGTATGGTAGATGCCATTGGCGCAGCACAGCAGGCGGCGTTAGCAGTAGAGGCCTATTTGACAGGAGCTGCCTACCAAGTAGAGCAAAAAGCTAAAATTGATAAAAATCGGTTAAGTACAGCTTACTTTAAAAAATGCCATAGTTGTGATGTTCCCAAAGCCGATGATGATCATTTACGCTGCATTAGTTGCGGTAATTGCCGCGATTGCCATATGTGCGAGAGGTCCTGTCCAGAAAATGCCATTACTCGTATTCTTGGGTTAGATGGAAGCTTTGATTATATTTCTGATTCTCATAAATGTATCGGCTGTGGTATTTGCGCTGGTATTTGTCCTTGTGGTATTTGGTCAATGCATGACAATAAACAACCAATACATGCCTAGATAAAGAAGAATAGTTTCAAAAAGACGTATTCCTATTTTCAATTTATATTGAGGATTGGAATGCGTCTTTTTATTGTTGGAAAAATATTCTATATAGCAGGAATTTGGGAAAAAGTGGAGTACATACTACTATAGATGAAAGTTGGATACTTCTTTAAAAGCAAGTAATTGCTAATACGTATAAAAGAGGGTTTGGCATGCTTGAAGGAAAGATTGCTAGGAAGGTACGAATTATATTTCTGGGAAATATGATTGCTTTAGGATTTTGTTTGGCTTTAGTACTTACAAGAACACCAGATATATCAAATAGTCAGGTATCTCTCTATATATTAGCAATGATAATGTATAGTATGTTACTAGCGTTTTCTACTAGAAAAGACGCTGTTTATGGGATACTTTCTTTTATTGGGACAGTCACTTTATTAGGATATATATATTGGTATACACCAGATTTTATGGCTATGATATTATTTTACTTTTATGCAGCACAAATTGGTTTACAGTATAATCCAAAGAATTCCTTGCTTGGGGTAATGTTAGTTGCAAGTATATATTTTGGGATTAGCATGAGCCAAGTAGAAATGGTTGAGAAAAATGGATTAGCTATTTATATGCATTCGCTGCTGATTATTAATATGAATGTACTGGCTCAGCACTTATCTCAACTTGAACGTCGAGCTCTTAATCAGGGGGAGAAAGTGAATCAATTGCTAAGTCAGATGGAATATTCCTATAAAATGGTAAGCAATTTAGCAGAAAAGGATGAATTAACGACTTTGTATAATTACAGATGTTTTCGGCAAAAGCTAAATGAAATGCGACCCAATCATATAGCGATATTGCTTCTTGATGTAGATTATTTTAAAGTATTTAATGACTCTTATGGGCATTTATGTGGTGACTCAGTATTACGTGACATGGCGAAGATATTAAAAAGCAGCTTACGAGAAAAAGATATGGTCTTTCGTTATGGTGGCGAGGAATTTGCGGTTATATTACCATGCAACAATGAACTGGAAGTACAAGCTACGGCTATGAGGATCTCTAATAATATAGAAGAATATCCCTTCCATTATGGTGATGATACTGCATTACATGTTACTGTTAGCATTGGATATGCCATTGGTAATGAGAAGATAAAGACCACAGAGGAACTATTTAAAATTGCTGATGCTGCATTATATAATGCCAAAGATAATGGCAGAAACTTAATTGGATGTCCTAACGGCGAAATCTATAATCCCATTGTGACTCCATTGTTGAATGTCATGTAAATCTAGTGTCGTGAGACTTGCTGTAAGTGATAATTTTTTACTCAAAGGAGGAAGAGAGGGGCATATGAAGCCTAATTTGATTACCTTAGGGATATGTCAATTAGCTGTAACTGCCGATAAAGCCTTAAATATTAGTAAAGCGGAAGCAATGATTACAGCCGCCGCCAAGGCTAATTGCCAAGTGGCTATATTACCTGAAATGTTTAATTGTCCTTATCAAGCAGAATTATTCAATCAGTATGCTGAATCTTATCCTGAAGGGGATACTTTTAAAATGTTAGCCCAAGTGGCAGCAAAGGAAAACATTGTAGTAGTGGGCGGCTCCGTACCTGAAAGCGATGAACAGGGTAATATTTACAATACCAGTTTTATTTTTGATGAAAAAGGCAAATTACTGGGGCGGCACCGTAAAATCCACTTATTTGATGTTGATATTGCAGGTGGTACTGTATTTAAAGAATCGAGTATCTTATCGCCGGGACAAGAGATAACCTTAGTAAAAGCAGCAAACTTGACCTTGGGAGTGGGAATTTGCTATGATATACGGTTTCCAGAGTTATCACGCTTGATGGCGCTTGCAGGGGCTGATATATTAATTTTCCCTGGTGTTTTTGGTATGACGACCGGGCCTGCTCATTGGGAGTTATTAATGCGGTCAAGGGCAGTTGATAATCAGGTATTTACGGTAGGAGCAGCACCAGCTGATTTTTCTGGGGCGGCTTATCAGGCCTATGGTCATTCTATGGTAGTTGACCCATGGGGCAGGGTATTAGCTGTCGCAGATGCAAAAGAAAATATGTTCGCCGTAGAAATCGATCTTGAGGTAATGAATAAGGTGCGAGGGGAATTACCTTTATTAAAACATCGAAGAACAGATATATATGAAGTATGTCATAAATAAAGAGTTCAATAATAAAGGAGACTTGATTCAGATGAAGTTTTAGCTCATCTGAATCAAGTCTCCTTTATTTCAGTATAGGGAAAGATGAGTTCATTATTCAATTTCGTAATAAATTATAAACGCTACATCACAAAAGCAAATGTCTATTGTGAAGGGAATCGAGTGCAAAGAGTCGTAAAAAAAAGTCACAAAAGTATTGACATTGAGAGATGAAGTAAATATAATAGCCTACATAGACAAATATATTGCGGTTGCGCACTTTTTAAAAGAATATAATTTTTAAAAATGTAAATGTGTAACGATTAAGAAAGTAAGAAAAAAGCAACAGCTATATGGGGAAAAAACTTTTGGAGCGGTGTTAGAGTAAAGTGCTTCTTTGTTTTGTACGGTAGAGGCAAAGTTCTTATTAAACAAGTAAGGTATAGGAGGAATTGTAATGGCAAAAAAAGGATTATCATTTATTGGTTTATTAGTGGCAGTAGGGATGTTAGGGTTGATGTTAACAGGATGTAGTTCCACTCCATCTGTAGGGGATTCTAAGGAAATAAAAATTGGTGCAAATGTTGAAATGACTGGTGGCGTTGCTAATTATGGTAAGTCAGCTTTAAATGGCTTTCAATTAGCAATTAAAGAAGTGAATGCTGCTGGAGGCGTTCTTGGTAAGCAGATCAAAATAATACAGGCTGATAATAAATCAGAAGCATCTGAGGCTACCAATGCAATGACAAAATTAATTACACAAGATAAAGTTTCCCTTATCATGGGGCCTATTACTAGCTCTAATGCATTGGCAGCATTGCAAGTAGCCCAAGATAATAAAGTTCCAGTTATCACTCCAACGGGAACAAACGCTAAAATTACAGTTGATAATGGTAAAGTAAGACCCTATGTTTTCCGTAGCTGTTTTATTGATCCATTCCAAGGCATTGTAATGGCTAATTTTGCAACTAAAACATTAAACGTAAAAACAGCCGTTATTTATATTGATAATAGCTCTGATTATTCTAAGAACTTGGCAGAATCCTTTGAAGCACAATTTGTTAAAAATGGCGGTATTGTGATAGGCAAAGAAGCTTTCTTGCAGAAGGACCAAGATTTTAAATCTACATTAACGAAAATAAAAGCATTGAATCCTGAGACAATCTTTATCCCTGCTTATTATGAAGAAGTAGGTAAAATTGCAAAGCAAGCTCGTGAAATGGGTATAACAGTACCTTTCATTGGCACAGATGGATGGGATGATCCTAAGATAGTAGAAGTGGCTGGCGCTGGTGCATTGAATAATACATTCTTTAGTAATCATTACTCTGCCCAAGACACGGACCCTAATATTGCAAAATTTGTGCAAGCCTATAAGACGGAATATGGACAAGAACCGAATGCTTTTGCGGCCCTAGGTTATGATGCAGCATTAATGGTTGTTGATTCCATAAAAAGAGCTAATAGTGCTGAACCACAGAAAATAAGAGAAGCCTTAGAAAAGGTTAAAGATTTACAAGTAGTAACAGGCATTATTACATTAGATTCTAATCACGATCCAATTAAGAGTGGTGTTGTTATCGAAATGAAAGATGGTAAACAAACTTTTAAAGAAAAAATAAATCCATAATATTACAACAAAAGAACTCGGCTTACGCCGAGTTCTTTTGTTGTAATATTATGGATTATGAAGAAGATTTTTGATTGAGTTATACTTTCTTATCACATGCCAAACAAAGGTTCTAATAAAAAGTATTGACAGCATAGATTGTAGTAAATATAATATCATACATACACAAACATATTCTATCAATGTACTTTTAATTTATAAATATTTAAAAAAGTGTAAAGTGTAACAAGTGAGGAGGCAGATGAAACTAACTATTATATGAGAAAATAATCTTCATGAAAAGTCTTTAATGTAGATCGCCTTTTGTTTTGTATGCGGTAGGAGTAATGAAGTTTCAAGTTAGAATATGGGGAGGAATAATGATGTTAAAAAAGGGCTTATCATTCATTGGTTTATTAGTGACAGTAGCCATGTTTGGCTTAATGTTGGCAGGATGTGGCTCCACTCCTTCATCGAGTGATTCTAAGGAAATAAAAATTGGCGGTAATTTTGAATTAACAGGTGGAGTTGCCAATTTTGGTAAGATGACCACGAATGGTATTCAACTAGCATTTAAAGAAGCCAATGCATCGGGCGGAGTTCTTGGCAAACAAATTAAACTAATATTAGCAGATAATAAATCAGAGCCATCTGAAGCTACAAATGCAATCACAAAGCTAATTACACAAGATAAAGTATCTCTTGTTATGGGACCTGTTGCTAGTTCTAATGTATTAGCAACATTGCAGGTAGCTCAGGATAATAAGATTCCTGTTATTACTGCTACTGGTACTAATTCTAAAATAACAGTGGATAATGGCAAAGTAAGACCGTATGCTTTCCGTAGTTGTTTTATCGATCCATTTCAAGGGACCGTAATGGCTAACTTTGCTAGCAAATCATTAAAGGCAAAAACAGCTGTCATTTATATTGATAACAGTTCCGACTATTCCAAGGGGTTAGCTGAATCTTTTGAGGCCCAGTTTGTTAAGAATGGTGGTGTGGTTGTAGGTAAGGAGGCTTTCTTGCAAAAAGACCAAGATTTTAAATCTACACTAACTAAAATAAAAGTAATGAATGCGGATACCATATTTATTCCTGCTTATTATGAAGAAGTAGGTAAAATCGCAAAACAAGCACGCGAATTAGGAATTAACACACCTCTTATCGGTACCGATGGTTGGGATGATCCTAAGGTGGTAGAAGTTGCTGGTGCAGAGGCAATGAATAACACATTTTTTAGCAACCATTATTCCTCTCAAGATACGGATCCTCATATTGTAAAATTCGTTGAGGCCTATAAAAAAGAATATGGTCAAGAGCCAAGTGCTTTAGCAGCTTTAGGTTACGATGCAGGCTTGATGGTAATTGACGCTATTAAACGGGCAAACAGTACTGATTCAGTCAAAGTCAGAGATGCTTTAGAAGCAACAAAAAATTTGCAAGTCGTAACAGGTGTCATTACTCTTGATACTAATCATGATCCTGTTAAGAGTGGTGTTGTTATTGAAATGAAAGATGGTAAGCAAAGTTTTAAAGAAAAAATTAACCCTTAGATAAGAAAAAAACTTGGCTGATGCCAAGTTTTTAACGGAATCAGAAAGTATAGTACTTTTGTGATTATAAGTAAGAACAAATAAGGATTCTGCCTGCATCAGAGGACTTGGCACAAGCCAAGTCTTTTCTTATGGAATAAAGGTAACATCTAATATTGTAATTAACCGTACATAATGTGCAGCAAATCAACAATTATATAAAGACGGGGGAGATTGCTTCACGATCCTTTGCAACGACAACGGAAAGACGTTATCGAAAGTGCCATGGGAGGAGTAGCGATCTAGAGAAATGTTCTAGCATAAAGTATTATAAAACGAATAAATTTTAATGTATTATAATTAGAAAATAGCGAGTGTTTACCTTAAAAGGACAAATGCCTTAAAGTCCTCCCTCAGAGTATTGACAGTAAAGCACAATATGTCTATAATACAGCTTGTAATAAGTACGATTATTCGCCTGGAGAGGACTTGGCGTATTTCGAACAACAAGCACGGATTTTACTAAAAAAATGCAAACTGGGGGAGAATGAGGTTTATGAAAAAAACAGGGAAGTGGGTCAGCGTCCTTATGGCAGTTGCCATGCTAGGACTAGTGGCAACAGGTTGTGGCAGCAAACAAGATACAAATGTAATTAAACTTGGTGCTAACTTGGAAATGACAGGCGGTAATGCAACTTTTGGTAAGTCGGCAAGCAATGGTGCTAATTTGGCCATTAAACAAGTGAATGCAAAGGGTGGCATCTTAGGTAAACAACTCAGTTTAGTAGTTGCCGACAATAAGAGCGAAGCTGCAGAAGCTGCAAATGCGATGCAGAAATTAATTACCCAAGATAAAGTAGTAGCAGTCATTGCGCCAATTGCTTCTTCTAGTGTAATTGCTGGTGCACAAGTAAACCAAGATAATAAAGTATTAGCAATTAGCCCGACGGCATCCAATCCTAAAGTTACAGTAGATCCTACAACAAATAAAGTCCGCGATTATATGTTTAGAGCAGCATTTATTGATCCTTTCCAAGGTTCGGTAATGGCAAATTTTGCGACTAAGAGTTTAAAAGCTAAGACGGCAGCAATCTATATTGATAATTCTAGTGATTATGCTAAAGGATTGGGGCAGTTTTTTAAAGAAACCTTTATTAAAAATGGTGGGCAAGTTGTGGTAGACGAAGCTTACTTAGCAAAAGATACAGATTTTAAAGCTACATTAACAAAGATTAAAGCAGCGAATGTAGATGTAGTATTTGTTCCTGGTTACTATCAGGAAGTGGGTATGATTGTAAAACAGGCTCGAGAAATTGGACTAAATATGCCATTTATGGGTGGTGATGGCTGGGATTCAGCAAAATTGCCAGAAATTGCAGGAGGTCAAGCATTAAATAACACTTTCTTTGCAAATCATTATTCACCAGATGATAATAGTCCGGCAATTAAGAGCTTTGTTGATGCATACAAAGCTGAATATAATCAAACTCCAGATGCCTTTGCAGCATTGTCTTATGATGCTACTATGATGGTTATAGAAGCCATTAAACGTGCTAACGGTGTTGATACAGTGAAGATAAAAGAAGAACTGGCTAAAACAAAAGATTACAATGCAGTATCGGGACAGATTACGTTGAATGAAACTCATGATGCAGTAAAGAGCGCAGTTATTATTGAGATGAAAGATGGTAAACAAACTTTTAAAGAGAAAATAAATCCTTAATGGCTCAGTAAATTGTTTTAGGTGTCAACATATTGACATTAACAACATTTAACATAGGAATGTTAATAGGATTTGCGTCTGTATTGAGGTTTGATGATAAGCAGGTCTATTAATAGCACTAACATATAAGCCTAGAAACCACGAAGGCACAATGCGACGCAGTGGCATTGTGCCTTCGTGGTTTTTTAAAAAATAAGGAATTCATTCTACCGTCAATGATTTGACGAATATGTCAGATGACTGACGAAAGTTTCGGAGTTAATCATTGAGATTATGGCGTGTTCCTAAATCATGAAACTGTAATGGCGCTAACAAATTGGACTAAGATGATAATTTGTTTTATAAGGTACAACTAAAAGGGCTAACGGACCTTATATTGCGACAAAACTTGTATTTTAAGAGCATAAATGGCATGGTAATTGCATAAATGTAAAATGGAGGTTTTCGTATTGTAGTTGTTAACAATTCTAAATTAAAAGAAAAAATAGATGGAAAAATGTATCGTGTGAATAAATATTTGTTCTTTTGGAAAAGATTAATGCCCGTATGAAATCATAAAAGTATTGACAGTAGAATACAATGTATTTATAATTACGTATATATTATAGAAAAATATCCACCGAGAAAAGATAAGTGTAAGTTATGATCTAGGAACAATCAATGTTGCAGGTGGGCAAAAAACATATAACTTGTTGAGAGGCTGTTTTTAAATCTCCAGATGCTAGTCCTTACGGGCATTTAAGCGAGGCATACAAAGTGGTATGTTTAGCGAAAACGCAGGGGGCAATAAGGTAGATGGACATTTTGAAATAGACTCTATTAGAGTTTATTAGATTTTGCGATCTAAAAGGAAAGATAAAGGGGCAATGCATATGCTTGGCCCTTCAAGATAAAAAAAAGTAGGAGGCGAATCATGGATTTTTCATTTACTCAGCAATTTATACAACAGTTAATAAATGGTGTGTCTCTTGGCAGCATTTATGCACTTATTGCTTTAGGCTACACGATGGTTTATGGAATCATTAAGTTAATTAATTTTGCTCACGGTGACATTTATATGGTGGGTGCATATGTAGCTTTCTTTGCTACTACGTTTTTAAAACTATCTTTTTTCCCAGCTTTAATTGTATCCATGGTAGTGGCTGCTACATTAGGGATGACGATTGAAAGATTAGCTTATCGTCCGTTGAGAAAAGCACCTAAAATTGCTATTTTGATCACAGCAATTGGTGTATCTTTACTATTAGAATATGGTGGAATGTTACTTGTAACACCACAACCACGGACGTTTCCAGCTTTATTCGATACTAAGATATTTACTTTTGGTAATATCGTAGTCAATAGCCAACAAGTTGTTATTCTGGCAATCTCTGTAGTGCTTATGATTATTTTGACCTATGTAGTACAGCGTACTAAGATTGGTAAAGCGATGCGGGCTGTTTCCTTTGACACAGATGCTGCTAAATTAATGGGGATTGATGTGGATCGCGTTATTTCAGTAACCTTTGCCATTGGTTCTGCATTAGCAGCGGCTGCTGGTATGTTAGTGGGTGTATATTATAACTCAATTGACCCTCTAATGGGGATTATGCCAGGTCTTAAGGCATTCGTAGCTGCTGTACTTGGTGGTATCGGCGTGATCCCAGGAGCGATGCTTGGTGGTATTATTATGGGAGTTATTGAAGCTATGGTAAGCGGTTTTATTTCATCGACCTTCCGCGATGCTGCAGCTTTTGCCATTTTAATTATTATTTTACTGGTTAAGCCTTCCGGCTTATTGGGTAAAAATGTGCGTGAGAAAGTGTAGGTGGCAAATAATATGGGAAACAATAAGAAGGAATGGTTGTCGCTATTGGCATGTGTAGCATTTTATGCTATTGTGCAAGGCTTAATTATGTTAGATGTTATTGGACCTTTTTGGGAGCTAAACTTAATTTTAATTTGTATTAATGTGATTTTGGCGGTAAGTTTAAATCTGATTAATGGTTTTACGGGTCAATTTTCTATTGGGCATGCGGGTTTTATGGCTGTCGGAGCTTACTTTGGTGCTGTGTTAACTGTTAAATTGCAATTGCCTTTTATAGTTGCTATTTTGGGTGGTGCTGCTGCAGCAGGCTTTTTAGGATTTGTAATTGGCTTGCCAACACTAAGACTAGACGGTGATTATCTAGCTATTGCTACACTGGGCTTAGGGGAAATTATAAGAATTACCATACTCAATATTCCTTATGTAGGTGGAGCATCGGGCTTTATGGGTATTCCTCGTTTTAGTAACTTTACGTGGGTATTCTTTGCCACTGTATTTACTGTATTCTTTATTAGAAACTTAATTAATTCTACCCATGGGCGAGCTTGTATTTCAATTCGCGAAAATCAGATTGCGGCTGAAGCCATGGGAATCGATACTACGAAATATAAAGTAATGGCTTTTACCATTGGAGCAGCTTTTGCTGGTATAGCTGGAACCTTGTTCTCTCATTACTTTTACATTGCTCATCCGGCCTCATTTACATTTATGAAGTCTTTTGATATTTTAACAATTGTGGTGTTAGGCGGATTGGGTAGTATTAGTGGGTCTATTACTGCAGCAATATTATTAACCTTTGTTTCTGCAGCTCTAGCTAGTTATCCTGAATGGCGTATGATTATTTACTCATTAATGCTGATTGTATTGATGTTGTATCGGCCACAAGGATTATTTGGCAATAAGGAAATCAGCCTTAAAATCTTTGGCCGTTTGATGGGAGGTAATAAGCGTGGCAATACTCAAGGCAACTAAACTTTCCAAGGTGTTTGGCGGACTTAAAGCTGTATCCGACTTTTCTATAGATATTGGTAAAGGTGAGCTGATTGGATTGATTGGCCCAAATGGGGCTGGGAAAACAACCGCTTTTAATTTGCTAACGGGTGTATATCAACCAACAACTGGTGAGATAGATTTTGATGATAAAAGCATTCTCGGCCTCAAGCCTTATCAAATTACCCAGAAAGGGGTAGCTAGAACTTTTCAGAATATCCGCCTGTTTTCGGAGCTATCCGTTTTAGATAATGTTAAGATTGCTTATCATTTCCATGTAAAGTATGGAATCCTAGAATCTGTACTGCGCATGGGGAGATACCATAAAGAAGAAAAAGAGATTGAAGAAAGAGCAATTAAACTATTAGAAATTTTTAAATTAGGTCATAAAAAGGATGAAATCGCTAAAAACTTGCCTTATGGTGAGCAACGGCGCTTGGAAATTGCCAGAGCTTTGGCGGCTCAGCCTAAATTATTATTATTGGACGAACCGGCAGCTGGCATGAATCCTCAAGAAACTCAGCAATTAATGCAAATGATCAAATGGATAAAACAAGAGTTTGATTTAACAATTTTATTAATTGAACATGATATGCAATTGGTTATGAATGTATGTGAACGTATCTATGTATTAGAATATGGCAGCATAATTGCTCAAGGAACACCTGAGGAAATCAAGAATAACCCACGGGTTATTGAGGCCTACCTCGGAGAGGAGGTTGAATTATGTTAAAAATTGAAAACATTGATGTATATTATGGTGCAATACATGCCTTAAAGGGAATTAGCGTAGAGGTAAACGAAGGAGAAATTGTTACCTTGATTGGTGCAAATGGAGCCGGTAAAAGCACCATTTTACGTACGATTTCCGGTCTGTTAAAACCGAAGGCTGGCCAAGTAAGTTTTGAAGGTAAGAGTATTGCTGGCATTCCTGCTCAGGATATTGTCAAACTTAGCATTTCTCAAGTTCCAGAAGGACGAAGGGTATTTGCTAATATGTCTGTTTTGGAAAACTTAGAATTGGGTGCTTACATTCGTAATGACAAAAAAGGTATCCAAGAAGACATGGAGAAGGTCTTTGTAAGATTCCCTCGCCTGTCAGAACGACGCAGTCAGCTAGCCGGTACTTTATCAGGTGGGGAGCAACAGATGTTAGCCATGGGACGTGCGCTAATGAGCCGTCCTCGGTTATTGCTGCTAGACGAACCTTCCATGGGACTTGCGCCATTACTGGTAAAAGAAATTTTCTCTATTATTAAAGAAATTAATGCTAGCGGCACAACCGTTTTGCTGGTAGAGCAAAATGCTCATATGGCGTTATCCATTGCCCATAGAGCCTATGTACTGGAAACAGGGCGCATTACCCTCTCTGGTGATGCTAAAGAGCTGGCCGCAAGTGAAGAAATACGTAAAGCCTACTTAGGTGGTTAATCTATAAGAAACGCACTAAAGATGTTAGTGGCAGGATGTTATGAAAGACAAGGGGTGAATTCCTAAATTGTAGTATTCATAAATTCTGACATGGGAAATCTCTAGTGCGTTTTCCTTATAAAAATAATCAATGGAGATGATGAAAATGTTTGTAGAAAGCAGGATGACAGCTAATCCAATCACAATCAGTTCAACTACAACAATTGCTGATGCATCGGAGATTATGCGTAATAACAAATTTCGCCGTCTCCCAGTCGTTGAAGGTGGGAAATTAGTAGGTATTGTCACTGATCGAGATCTTCGCGCAGTATCAGCATCACCAGCAACTGCTCTTTCTATTTTTGAACTTAATTACTTATTGGCTAAAATGAAAGTTAAGGATATTATGCAAAAAGAGGTTATTACCATTAGTACAGGTGCTACCGTTGAGGAAGCGGCGATCTTAATGTACAACCATCGTATTGGCGGTTTGGTAGTTGTAAATGAGCAGGGTGTAGTAGCTGGTGTCATTACGGAAACTGATATTTTTAAAAGTTTTGTTGATATTATGGGATTAGTGGACGGAAAAACTCGTCTGACACTGGATGTAACAGATAAAATTGGTTTGCTTCATGAAATTTCAGAAGTATTTTTAGCAATGAATATCAATATTACTAGTATGGTAAGCTATGCTTTGCCTGATGGAAAAATTGAGATGATTATTCGAGCTGATATAGCAGATACTGAGGAGTTAGAGAAAGCTCTGGCTGATAAGGGATATCCAATTAGTCATGTTGTACATATTAAATGAAGTTTAAAATATTTACACCTAAATTAATGATGTGGTACTATATATAATATAATAGGAACAGGCGGCCAAAATCATGGCGCAGCCGGGCGAGAAGCAGCAGATATCTATGTATAATCTGCGGGACCTTAGGGTACCCGCAGTTTTTTATTGTATATTGAAAACCACGCGCTAGGCGTGTGGTTCCAAAAAGCTTAC
>CAUROG010000024.1:0-65441 GCA_963526645.1 uncultured Pelosinus sp.
ACAAATTATTTGGAACTTTCCATATTTAATTTGCACTATTTATATTCTAGTACCACTACATATTCTTCTATTACACGAACAGAATTTTCTTCATCAATATAGTCATCTATGCTTTCAGGAAATAGTATTGACTGGGTTCTTTCTTCGCCTTTTATATAGCCCATAAATCCACCCCTCATTGTCTGAATTTATATCTATATTTTATCATATTTGTAGATTTATGTAATTATAATCGACTACTTTCACACAGTCTGACGTCCCCTCTGTCTTTTTCCAAGTCGAAAGGGTTGCATTTCGTTTTACAATTAAGGAAAATCACATAACGGAGACTTTGGATATTCATAAGGTAATGTATGATGAAAAATATGTTATAATTTTTGTATAGGTAAGCAAGATTTGTAAAATGATATGCAATAATTAATACTTTTATAAGTTAGTCTAATACAAAAGTATTAATTAAATTTAGATAAGCAGGAGTAGATAAGATGAAACCTTATAGTATATACTCATTTTTTAAAATTCTTCTTTTCATTTTAACAGTACATAGCCTGCTTACAAGGAAAAAAACAATAACATTCTGTATTGTTGCTTTTATATTAAATACGTTATTTGTTTTTTCAACTGGCATTTATGTTCCAGAATATATACATAACGAGGGAACCTTTAAGGCTATTATGTATTGTACCACCTTTTCTTACCTAATATATTTAAACTTAGTTTTTAAAGAATCCTTATCAAAAAAAGTATTTACCCTCTTTAGTGTTTGGATGTTTTCCACAATTACACTTTTTATTGCTACACCATCGGCAGAATTAGTTTCAGATATTTATGATGTTAACTATACTCAAAACCTTATATATTTTTTTAGAACTAGTATAAATATGCTATTCGTATTAGCGTCTTATTTTTGGCTCGGTAAACATTATAAAACAATTCTTAACTTAGTCTCTGATAAAACCATAAGGTATATGTCTTTATATCCAATTATTGCCTTTTTGTTGTTAATTACTAACTTTACAACACCAACATACATTTCACAGTTAAGCAATTTTAATTCTATCTATGATATGATATTGTTTTTATTATTCATAATCGTGGGATATATACTTGTATTTTTGGGGATATCTTCGGCATCTCAAATAGTTTCCATGCAATATGACATGAAGAAATTGGAGTTGATTTCAAAAACCGATCCATTAACTGGACTATACAACAGGAGATTTGCTATGGAAAAACTTGAAAATGAGTTTATAAATTATAAAAAAACCAAAAATAAATTTTCAGTTATCATTGCAGATATCGATTATTTTAAGAAGATAAATGATAACTTCGGACATGACTGTGGGGATCAAGTGCTGAAAAAAGTAGCCCAAAATTTACAGGATGCAGTTGGAGAACGAGGATTTGTATCCAGATGGGGAGGGGAAGAATTTCTTATCTTGCTTCCAGAAACAGAAATCGAGGATGCCCTCATACTGGCAGATACAATCAGAAAAATTAGCGAAGAAGAAATTATCGAGTATAATGGAATTCTAGTATCAATTACGTCGACCTTTGGAGTAACCGTTAATGAAGATTATGAAATGATTGATGATACAATAAAAAAAGCAGATGATGCATTATTTATTGGGAAAAATCAGGGACGGAACTGTGTTGTTTTTATTTAAATATATTTTTTGCGCTCATCTAAAATCCTATTAACCAAGGAGATTGATTAACTTTTCTTAATACCTAATTCATCCATACTTCCACCGACTATAGAAATCCCCATAACGATAAGTTCCTCTTGGCTATATTGCAAAGTATAGCCATTCAACTTTAACAGCAAGAACATCATCCATCATACTCTCTAATTCTTGTTGTCCTTTAGTACGCAAGAATCGTATCTGTTCCTGGCTAGCGACAGTTCTATAAAAAACTTGAATGGTGGAGGCGACCGAACCCTATCAAAAGCACCTAAAGCAAAAAAGCCACGAAATTCGTGGCTTCATAAGTAATCGGGATTTAGATGGTGGAGGCGAGGAGAATCGAACTCCTGTCCAAAGGCATCACTACATAGGCTTCTCCGAGCGCATTCTATAATTTAAATTTCGCTTCAGCGACGCCTACAGACAGGCTTCTCTGTTGCTATCTCTTTAAAATTTCCCAGTTGGTCCGCGGAGAATTAGACCTCAGGTATCCTGCATTGTGACGTTCTAGCCTTCCCCACAGGAAGAGGGACGGTAGAACGTTAGCATTAAGCTGCTAAAGCGTATTCGTTGTTTGCATTTATACTTTTCCACCGTATTGACGGGCTGATGGAATCCCGGCTCGCTACCTATGCCACAACAACCCCTGTCGAAACCATTACGCCCCCGATTTCAACAATAGATGATAGATCTAGAAAATTATCTGTGTACGCTTCAACACCTACAACTCTCCTATTTATCATTATTGATTCATTATATCACAGAATCAATCAATCTACCAACTATAAGTATTACCATTTTTAAACCTATTTTTAGAAAATTTCGCAGGAAATTACTTTGATAACTGGAATATATTATAGAACAAAGGAGATGGTTTTACTGAGTCAAAAAAATATAGGTGCTTTATTAGTTTTATTATCAGCCGCTGGATTTAGCACCTTGGCAATTTTTATTAAACTTGCATATGCCGCAGGAGCCAATACCCTTACCATACTTACCATGCGTTTTGCCTTGGCTTCGGTATGCTTGTGGCTGTTATTACAATTTTTAAGAATTTCACCCCGTATTCAAATTAAAACAGCAATAAAGCTTTGTCTCATGGGAGCATTAGGCTATGGTTCCATGTCCTTGGCCTTTGCGGCTTCCCTACAATATCTGCCTGCTTCCTTATCAGAAATGTTGTTATTTACGTATCCAATTCTAGTCAGTATTCTATCCTTCCTTATAGGAGATGAACGATTTAACTGGCAAAAAGGAGTTTCCCTCGCCATTTGTTTGCTTGGTCTTTTTTTCATCTTAGGCGTATCATTTACTGGTCTTAGTCAGATAGGTATGCTACTCGGCTTAAGCAGTGCGATCATATACTCCTGTTATATTCTCATTGGCAATCGTGTACTAAAAGATGTTCATTCACTGGTAGCCACTACCTATGTCTCTTCTGCTGCAGCTTTAGCCTTCGCCGCTTATAGTATGTCGACAAATCAGCTTGTTCTGACTCTTCCCATGTATGGCTGGCTGGCCTTAGTTGGCACAGCAACCTTTGGAACGATTTTAGGCATTTTAGGGTTCTTTGCTGGTATTACTAAAATTGGAGCAGCAAATGCCTCTATCATTAGCACTGCAGAACCTGTTCTTACTGTCTTATTATCTGTCTTAGTATTAGGAGAAAAGCTTACCATCCTCCAAGGTCTAGGCGGTCTTATGGTAGTCGCTAGCATACTGCTTTTACAATTATATGCAAATGATCCTGAAATCAAGACTGAAAATTTAGAAGTATCGTCGTATCAGTCACCTGAGAAATAAGCACATATGTTGTTCCCATATCATTTGAACCACAAGCGCAGAAGTACTAAGGGATGCCACTCTATATTTCTTGGCTATGTGGTTAGAAAAATGCACCGGACACACCCTGTCACTACGTGCCACCCCTCTCAAGAGGGGAATTTTTTCACTATCACTTCTTCATACCCTTCACATCTTCCCGTATCAAAAGGATTTTTCATCTCATCTTTTTGTTTTCTTTGTGTCTTTGTGGTTAAAAAAAACGTAGATATACACAACCTCGCTACTACAAGAAAAGTAGGCTCCGCAAGGAAGCCTACTTTTTTCTTTATTCTTTTTGCCTGTCACGAAAAGCACGATCCATTTCCCTTTTTGCATCTCGTTCAGCCATGTCCTGACGCTTATCATAGTTTTTCTTACCAGTGACCAATCCCAATTGTAATTTTGCCAAACCATGAGCAAAATACATCTTTAGAGGCACCAAGGTATAGCCCTTTTCTTTCGTTTTACCAATCAATTTATCAATCTCGCTACGGTGCATTAATAGTTTGCGCGTGCGCAGAGGCTCATGATTAAAACGATTTCCCGCTTCGTAGGGACTGATGTGTGCATTATGAAGCATAAGCTCTGATTTCTCAATCCTAGCATAGGCGTCCTTTAAGTTGGCTTTTCCCGCCCGCAGAGATTTTACTTCTGTACCTGTCAAGACAATCCCTGTCTCATAGCTTTCATGAATATGATAATCATGTCTGGCTTTTCTATTTTCCGTAATCATTTTAACACTAGTTGCGTCTTTCAAAAAAATCACCTCGATACCACGTTACTTCTTTTTCGGTTTATTCCGTTTAGGTTTAGGCTTAACTCGAGTCACTACAGCTTTTTTGGCTTTACTACTTCCCTTGCTTTTCCCAGCAGAAACTGTTTTTCTACTAGTGCCAGAAGTATCTAGGTTCTGAGTCCTTGCAGCATGACCTTGAGGTCTTCCTCCGCTAGGCCTCCTATTGGCAGCCTTTTCAATCCAAGCACTATTGGATTCTAGAACAAAATCAATATTACGTTCTTCAGGGTTAACCCTGACCAGTATGACTTTTACCGCATCACCTAGACGATATATCTTATGACTACGTTCACCAATTAAGGAATATTGTTCTTCTACATATTGATAATAATCATCTTCCATACTAGACACTCGCACCAGGCCTTCTACTCCATTATCGAGTTCTACAAAGATGCCGAAGGCCGTAACGCCATTAATGATACCATCAAAATGCTCTCCTACAAACTGAGCCATGTATTCTACAGTCTTGAGGGTAACAGTTTCTCGTTCAGCTTCCGCAGCAGCCCGTTCCCTTTCGGAAGAATGTAGGGCAATTTCTGGCAGCATAGCCGCTAGTTTTGCTTTACGCTTCGTTGATATATCTCCCGAATTAAAGGTTTCGCGCAGAATACGATGTACAATTAGATCCGGATAACGGCGTATAGGTGATGTAAAATGAGTGTAGTAAGTTGCCGCCAGACCAAAATGTCCTAGATTCTGTGCTTCATACCTAGCTTGTTTCAACGAACGCAGCATGACGGTACTAATAATGCGCTCTTCCGGACGCCCTGAAATATGATTTAAGACTTTTTGTAAGGCTCCAGGACGCACTTCATCTACCATAGATAAGCTCTGTCCAAAATTATGTAATAGGTTATTCAATTTTACCATTTTTTCAGAATCAGGTTCTTCATGTACACGGAAAACAAAGGGGACCTTCAATTTATGCATATGCTCTGCAACTGTTTCATTAGCCACCAACATAAATTCTTCAATGATAGATTCTGCTAAACTTCTAACTCTTTTTATAATCTCAATGGGTTTACCTGTTTCATCTAACTTCACTTTTAATTCAGGGAAGTCAAAATCAATGGCTCCTCGGTGCATACGCCGCTCTCTAAGGATACGGCACAGTCGTTCCATATTCTCCAGCTGACCAAGTAACTCTTGATGTTCAGCGATTAATGCTTCATCATGCTCCACTAGAATTTTACGTACCACGGTATATGAGAATCGTTTCTGCACCCTAATAACGCTAGGGAATAATTCATAATTAACGACTTGCCCTTTATGATCAATTTCCATATGGGCTGACATCGCCAAACGATCTTCGCCTGCATTAAGACTGCAAATACCATTCGACAGACGACGTGGCAGCATGGGCAATACCCGATCCACTAAGTATACACTCGTGCCTCGCTCACTGGCTTCTTTATCCAACACCGTATTTTCTCTAACATAGTAACTCACATCGGCAATATAAACCCCAAGAAGATAGTTGCCATTTTTCAAACGCTCTACATATACCCCGTCATCCAAATCTTTGGCATCTTCTCCATCAATGGTTACAATGGGCAAATGACGCAAGTCACGACGTCCAGAAAGTTCATCCTCACTAATAGTTTCAGGAGCTTTCTCTGCAGCTTGCTGGACTTCAGCGGGAAAATCAATAGGTAAATTATGCCGTTTGATAATGGATAAAATCTCAATTCCAGTATCACCAGTATTACCTAATACCTCAATAATTTTACCCTCTGCACTACGTTTCTTTTCTGGCCATTTGGTAACTTCTACAACTACCTTTGTGCCACTTTGGACAATATTATTTCCATCCTTGGGTATAAAAATATCCTGCCCTAAGCGAAGATCATCGGGTGTTACAAAACCAAAATTGCGACTGGCTTCATACGTTCCTACAATACGAGTATTGGCCCTTTTAACAATGCGGATGATTTCACCATCCCGGGATTTCCCCTGTCCACTTTGGGTGTGAACACGGACTACTACCCTGTCATGATGCATAGCACTCATCATCCCATCAGGAGGAATAAAAACATCTGATTCATTAGGAGTTTTTATTTTCTCAGGGATGACAAAACCATATCCTTTATTACTAGCGCTTAATTTACCCACTACTAGATTCATACGCTCAGGTACACCATATTTATCATAACGGGTTCTGATAATATCTGCATTGCTTTCCAGTTCTTCGATAACCTTCCAAAGTTCACTTAATTCTGTACCCTTAAGCTCCATATGCTCAGCCAGTTCTTCCGCCGTCAACGGTTTATACGCTTCTGTCTTCATAAATTCCAGTATTTTATCTTTTAATATCATCATGCTCAATCCTCCACCACTGCAATGGTGGCTTTACCTTCTGCGGTAACAGTCCCATCGGGCAGTGATAATTCGCTCTTTATCTCGTACAGTTTACCACGCTGAGATACGATTCTTGCCTTTGCCGTCAGTTGCTGTCCAATGGGAGTAGGCTGACGAAATCGTACCTCCAATCGGGCTGTTACTGCATTAAAACCTTTCATGTTAATATAACCAGCCATAACTTCATCCAAAATCGTACTAACTAAACCGCCATGCATAATATCATCATATCCCTGATGCTCTGGCCTCGCTGTAAATGTCGTAGTATAACCATCCTCATCTTCTATAAATTCAAGCTTTAATCCTATCGGATTCTTCTTACCGCAACCGAAACACCACTGGTTTTCTAATTCCATAACAAATCACCTCAATTCTTTATTTAAAGCTTGGTGCAAATACAACGTCAAACTAACTATGTAGTAACTCTTCAGCGGTTGTTCCTACGATAAAAATTCAACGATTTCCTTGAACACTTGCTCACGCTCTACATCGAGAGTAACGATATGTCCAGACTTTTCCAGCCAGATCAACTTCTTTTCCTTACTACTCACCTTATCATAGATATGAGAAGCACTTCTTGGCAGAACCGTATGTTCAAAGCGCGCTTGTACAATTAATAACGGTGCTTCTATCTTAGGTAAAAGCACATCCACATGCTGAATTAAATCTAATAAACTGCTTAAACTGCTAAGAGGGGTAGCAGTATAACCTACAGAGTACTGAGTACCAACACCTTCAAATTTTTTACGCTTCTTAGGAACAAACTGGTAAAGCATACGATAGAGCGGCAACATATCTAAACGTTTATCCGCAATATAGATGGGCGTACTAAGAGAAACTACTTTACTTACTGGATACTCTACAGCCAGCTTTAAGGCGAGTAACCCTCCCATGGATAATCCTACTACTGCAACCTCTTTACATATCGATCTTACTATATGATAACCATCTTCCACGCCACTATACCAATGAGACCATTTTGTTTTTGACATTTCCTCTACCGTTGTCCCATGTCCGCAAAGTCTTGGTGCGAAAACAGTATAGCCTTCCTGATGCAATTTCTCACCAAGTAGACGTACTTCAGCGGGAGAACCAGTAAAACCATGTAATAGTAAAACCCCCTGCTCACCGCCGAGTAAAAAAAATGGCTCTGCTCCTTCCATGATTGCCAAAAAGCAAACACCCCCGAAATCTTGCTATTATTACAATTATACCATTTTATAGAATAAAAATTCTACTTACAAGAAAGAAAACTTGATTTCTTTGGCGAATATGGGGGAAGAATAAATTCAATCGATTTTTCTTTATAATCGGACTATTCCACGTATTTAAGCTAAAGCAGGATAAAAACTCTTTTTGTCGAAATGCTAATTTGTAATTTTTTTCACAATTATTATTTAATAATATAATCATACCATTAATATTGAAGAAAGAAGGGATTATTATGCAGGTTTTAGAACAAGTACTAGCTGCTAATCAAGTTTTTACTAAGAATTTATCAGATCAATTTGTACACTTTTTTTCTGAACCCAGTAAAATTCCGAAACGCCAATTGGCGATCTTCACCTGTATGGATACAAGACTGGTGGATTTTTTAGAACCAGCAATGGGAATTAAACGTGGTGAGGCAAAGGTAATCAAAAATGCAGGTAATTCTGTTACTGGCCCCTTTGAAGCAACCATCCGCAGTCTAATTGTTGGTATCTTTGAGTTAGATGTAAAAGAAGTGTTTGTTATAGGCCACCTAGATTGTGGTGTGTCACACACTACATCCCATAGCCTCACTGAAAAAATGCTGCAACGGGGCATATCAGCGGATGCTATCAAAATGGTGGAAAAGGAATTAGAAGATTGGCTGGATAATTTCCATAATCCTGTGAACAACGTCAAAGAAGTAGTTGCTAAAATCAAAAACAATCCCCTTATACCTAAGGATGTCCCTATCCATGGTCTAATGTTCAATCCAAATACAGGTGAACTCGATGTGGTGGTAAATGGTTACTAACCCCACCTTTATTAAGAGTTCTTTTCAATAAAAGACAAAAAAAGAATCTATTTTGTGCTTCACTATATTGCTGTCTAAGCATATTACAAAAAGGTCATTCATCATAAGATGAATGACCTCTTGCTAGTTATCGATAGCTAAGTCCCTGATAAGTGGACTAAAACTTAGCTGAATCAAGTTTTCTTTATGAAAATAACAATGGTGCAATAATCAAGGATATAGTACCCGCTACTTTGATTAATGGATTCATGGCAGGTCCAGATGTGTCCTTAAATGGATCCCCTACAGTATCACCAATGACAGCTGCGGCATGGGCGGGTGTACCCTTGCCCCCATATTTTCCTGTTTCAATATACTTCTTAGCATTATCCCAAGCACCACCAGCATTAGACATAAACAAAGCTAATAGAACTCCTGTTGCTGTTGCCCCAGCCAAAAATCCCGCTAGCGCTTTAGCGCCCATGAGAAAACCAACTATTAAAGGCATCCCTACGGCAAAGATACCTGGCATAAGCATTTCCCTGAGAGCCGCTTTCGTGCTAATATCCACACAAGCTGCATAATCAGGCCGCCCAGTACCTTCCATGATTCCAGGAATTTCTCTAAACTGACGACGAACCTCTTCGATCATCTCAAAAGCCGCTTTTCCCACTGCTTCCATAGTCATAGCGCATACTAAGAAAGGTAAGGTCGCACCAAGAAAGAGTCCAATGATAACAGTAGGTTCTGTTAGATTGATAACCAAATGACCATTCACCAATAGCCCAGATAATTTAGGATTTTTAGCAACTTCTTCACCAAAAGCTGTGAAAAGTGCCAATGCTGTTAAGGCTGCAGAGCCAATGGCAAATCCTTTGGCAATGGCAGCTGTAGTATTACCAACTGCATCCAGCTTATCTGTCGTTTTGCGAACTTCTGGCCCGAGTTCCGCCATTTCAGCGATACCGCCTGCGTTATCGGCAACAGGGCCAAAGGAGTCTACAGCAACTACCATACCTGCGGTACACAACATCCCCATCGCTGCCATAGCAATACCATAAATTCCTGCTTGATTAAACGCTACCCAAATCGCTACAGAAAATACCACCATTGGAAGACCTGTGCTTCTAAGACCAGTGGCGATACCTGCAATAATATTAGTAGCTGCTCCTGTCTGACAGGCATCAGCAATATGCTGAGTTGGCGCTTTTGCACTAGATGTATAATATTCCGTAATCATACCAACTAATACATTGACTACTAGACCTGCTACAATTGCAATAAATATACCAAAACCTTTGTCACCAAAGACCGTGGTAGATAAACCATAAGCCATAATAGCGGTCAAGAAATTGGTACTCCATAAACCGCGATTAAGAGCGGCCTGTGGATCTCCATCCTCTCCTGTCCGCACTAAAAATATACTAAGAATAGCGGCGAATATACCAGCTGCACCAATCAATAAAGGAAATAGTACCCCATTCACACCATATAAGGTGTTACCAATTAACATGGCCGCAATTGCCGTGGCACCATAGGATTCAAATAAATCCGCCCCCATGCCTGCAGTATCACCTACATTGTCACCTACATTATCGGCAATAACGGCAGGATTACGAGGATCATCCTCTGGGATACCTGCTTCTACTTTACCTACTAAATCAGCCCCTACATCCGCTGCTTTGGTAAAAATACCACCACCAATACGAGCAAAGAATGCAATAGCGCTGGCTCCAAAAGCAAAGCTATTAATCACCACGGGATCACGGAATAGTATGTATAATACAGACACGCCTAATAAACCAAGACCTACAACGGACAGACCCATAACTGCTCCCGCTCTAAATGAAACACTCAATGCTTTATTTAGACTATGGCGAGCAGCTTCTGTTGTCCGTGCGTTGGCCTTGGTTGTTGAAGTCATTCCCACATAACCTGCAACTGCTGAAAATACAGCACCTACTAAAAAAGATACAGCTAATTTATATCCATCAACGAAGAATAAGACAGCAAAAATAATGACAGTAAAAGGTATTAACGTCTTATACTGTCGATTTAAATAGGCCATAGCCCCTTCAAAAATAGCTTGGGACAATTCCTGCATTCTTTGATTACCAGAACTTTCACTAAGCACACTATTCATAAAATATGCCGCAAATAGTAATGCTACTATTCCGGCCAGCGGCGCAATATACAATAATTCCATTATAACAATTCCTCCCTTATTTTAAACATCTGTTCGTCATTTAATAAAGGTCCGGCGCTAAATGGTTGGGCATATACTTCTACATACTCTAATTGTACTGCGTTACTTATTCGATAAATTGTTGCAACTCTAATCCAATATTAAAATGTTAGCTCATGATTTTTACTAAAATCAAAGTAATAACAGCAAATAGACCACCAAGGAACATGGTTATCTTGGATA
Source organism: uncultured Pelosinus sp. (assembly GCA_963526645.1). Taxonomy (GTDB): domain Bacteria; phylum Bacillota; class Negativicutes; order DSM-13327; family DSM-13327; genus Pelosinus. The sequence goes on from CAUROG010000024.1 coordinate 11,079, forward strand.
ATGCCGCATCAAGTCCCTTTTTCTGGCCACCACCTAATACACTGTCAGATCCACCGCCAATTGACCCAGCTAATCCTCCGCCTTTGCCTGACTGCATCACAACAACTGCAATCAAAGCAATACAAATAATGGCTTCTAAAATCATTAAAAATGTAACCAATGTAATTATAACCCCCTAACACTTCTAGTAATTTTATTGTAACATACTCAAAATCAAATTGACAATGTTTTAACCACTTATTATTTAATTCTCCAGTATTTTGAATGCTTTTACTGTTACTTCTCCCATTATAGACAAAAAGCGCTATACCTATACCCCCAAATAATTTTTTTCTCTGCTTTCTCGTAATGATAGTTTCATGTACTCATGCCTGATTTAATTAATTTCTGGTTTTCCAGTACTTGGTGTCATGGTACAAATAATCTTCGTCTTTTTTATTTTAGATTAATCATCCCTTCTATCTGCATTCCTACCTTGACCACCTGGCAAAGTCGCTTTGTTCCCATTTCAATAAATTTCGCTCCGTGTTCCATACATTCATCCAATGTCATAGGGCCAGGGACTGTACTCATTAGCCCATCGATCCCCTGCTGTAAGACATCCTCATGACCCTGTCCTAAACCGCCAGAAAGACACAGTGTGGGAACATTGTATTTTTTAGCTAATTTGGCTACACCGACTGGCGCCTTTCCAAAAGCAGTTTGAAAATCCGTTCGCCCTTCTCCCGTGATAACAAGCTGGGCAGATTTGACTAAAGACTCAAATCCAGTGGTCTCGAGAATAATTTCTACACCTGGCCGCAAAGTTGCATTTGTGAAAAACAAAAGACCTGCACCAAGTCCGCCAGCAGCACCTGCGCCAGGATACTCTGCCACATCTTTACCCGTTGCCTTTCCCGCCTTACTAGCAAAGTTTTTTAATGCAGCATCAAGCTCAATTACCATTTTAGGATTTGCCCCTTTTTGCGGACCGTATACAGCTGATGCTCCTCTTGGACCACACAAAGGATTATCTACATCACAGGCAACAATGATCGTAGTAACTGCAAGGCGTTTATCCAGCTCGGAAAGATCAACTTGATCCAATTTGGCTAGGGCAGCTCCCCCGTAAGGCAGCTCATATCCATCAACATCTAAAAATTTTCCTCCTAAAGCCTGAGCCAGGCCACAGCCACCATCATTCGTAGCGCTACCGCCAATACCAATAATGATTTTTTCTAATCCTTTGTCAAGGGCCTCTCTTATTAATTGGCCGGTTCCATAGGTGGTTGTAATACGAGGGTCTTTCTTATCATTTGAAACAAGGGGCAAACCAGAGGCTGCTGCCATTTCAATAACCGCAGTCTTACCATCTCCTAAAATTCCCCAATATGCTGATACACTGTCACCAAGTGGACCAACTACGTCTTGATATATGATCTGCCCATTTGTTGCTGTAACGAGAGCTTCTACCGTCCCCTCTCCACCATCCGCAATTGGAACCTTAATCACTTCTGCATGAGGAAAAACTGCTTTGATTCCTTTTTCCATTGCATTAGCAGTCCCTGTTGCAGATACGCTACCTTTAAAAGAATCTGGAGCAACTACAATACGCATTTCCATCCATCCTTTCTATTTTAGGCCTCAAACTTATTACTAGCTGATATTATTATTTTATGTAAGAAACCAATCTATTACAATTATCAGAATATATAACAATCCTCTCTCTATCATGCTGAATATTGTGCAAACTATCCAATGAGTACGTATTTATAATAAAAAATACTTCTTAATCCTAGTCAAGTACTTTCTAGCAATATAATCCTTAATAAACTTGTCTACATAAGTACTTATCGCTATAATAAATATTGTGATAAGAGGTACTATTTTTAATCCAGTTGTATTTATGTTTATAAATACAACTGTGCATATTAACTAAGCGAGGTGATACTTTTGCTTCTTACAAGTAGTCTAGCCCAACCCATCGTTGATAATATTATACCTATCGCTCAACAAAATGTTAATATTATGGATAGTCGAGGCGTCATTATTGCCTCTGGACATAAACATAGGATCAATACCTTTCATCAAGGAGCGAAAGATGTAATTAACAATGTCCAAACCGTAGAAATTTTTCCCGACGACCTTGAGCAATACACGGGCTCACTACCTGGTCTTAATATGCCTATTGTATTACATGGTCAAGTAATTGGCGTAGTTGGCATCTCTGGCCATCCTGACAAAGTAAGAGATATAGCCAGAATGGTAAAAATGGTAACGGAGTTAATCCTCGAACAAGAAGTACTGCAGGTAGAGGTTCGATCTCAGTTCCAATTACGCGAAAACTTTGCGGCACTACTCCTCTCAGACCATGCAAGTACGAATTATGATAAATTACTCAAAACAGCTAAACTGCTAAAATACGTGCTAGATCTTCCTCGCCTAGTACTTGTAGTGGATATTCAACCTCTTCTTGATCATGCCCATGAAAATTTTGGTCTTAACGATTTGGTATCATCAAGAACTCGAGAAGGTCTAGTTAAATTAATCTCCAATTCCCCCCACATAAATAGCCAGGATTTAGTCGTTTTTATCGAAGATCGATTAATTATTCTTAAACATTTTCAATATGAGACCTGGGAGACGATTTATAAATCCTGGGCTTCCAATCTTTTAACGCTGTTGACCGAAGGCAATGTGCCCTTACGCTTAGGTCTAGGAAGCCTCGTTATGGACTTCACAGCATTAGGACAGTCTTACCAAGAAGCTCTGTTTGCTCTAAATATCTCATCTCGTCAAAATCCTCTTGCCACCATTCATGATTTTGATATTTTATCAGCTTATCTCGTGAAGAAAATGAATACAAAAGAGCCTTGCCAGCCGCTGCAAATTATTAAAGCCAAATTAACAATTTGTCTAGTGCGAAAGTATGATATGAAGAATACCATTGTTAGTTTACTCAACAATAATATGAATATTACCAGTACAGCTCAAAACCTTTACATACATCGTAACACCTTATTATTCCGCTTAAAAAAATTCAAGGAAATTACAGATCTTGATCCATGCCGTTTTCTTAATCATGCCATACTCTGCAAAATATTATTTGAAGAAGAATAAGTAAAGGCTATCTCATCCTTTATCATTGCGAGGGCTAGCGAAACGATCTCTTTCCAAACAGGAGATTGTTTCGCTAGCCCTCGCAATGACATTTTATAAGTTATTATACCGTCAAAACATATATTTTCCATCATAATCTAATTCCGTAAATAATGCAAAAAACACCGATCCAACAGCAGTGCAGGCTGCTGTTGGTTCGGTGCTTTATTTTAAAAACAATTATTTTAAGTTATAGAATACTTTGCGACCTTTATATTGAGAAATCGTACTTAATTCTTCTTCAATACGAAGTAATTGATTGTATTTTGCAACACGGTCTGAACGAGTAGGCGCACCAGTCTTGATTTGACCAGCGTTGACTGCTACTGCGATATCAGCAATGGTTGAATCTTCGGTTTCACCAGAACGGTGAGAAATGACGCAAGTATAACCAGCACGTTTTGCCATTTCGATGGTATCAAAGGTTTCAGTTAAGGAACCGATTTGATTTACTTTGATCAAAATGGAGTTAGCAGTGTTAGTTTCAATGCCGCGAACCAAACGCTCTGTGTTAGTAACAAACAAATCATCACCTACGATTTGAATTTTGCTACCTAATTTTTCAGTCATAAGTTTCCAACCAGCCCAGTCATCTTCGGACATACCATCTTCAATAGAGATGATTGGATATTTTGCTACTAATTGGCTATAGAATTCAACCATTTCTTCGGAAGTTTTAATTACGCCTTCTCCAGCAAGGTTGTATTTGCCATCTTTATAGATTTCTGACGCTGCTACGTCAAGAGCTAAGCAGAAATCTTCACCTGGTTTGTAACCAGCTTTAGTGATAGCCTCTACGATTACTTCTAGAGCTTGTTCATTAGAAGTCAAGTTAGGAGCAAAGCCACCTTCATCACCAATGGCAGTATTAAGACCAAGACCTTTTAATACACCTTTTAGAGTGTGGTATACTTCAGCACACATACGAAGTGCTTCAGCAAAGCTAGGTGCGCCAACAGGCATGATCATGAATTCTTGAATATCTACGTTATTGTCAGCATGAGCGCCACCATTTAAGATGTTCATCATTGGTACTGGCAATTCTTTGGCATTAAAGCCACCAAGATATTGGTATAGTGGTAAACCTAATGCAGTTGCAGCAGCTTTAGCTACAGCCATAGATACACCAAGTATCGCATTAGCACCTAATTCGGATTTATTAGGAGTACCATCCAGTTCGATCATTGCTTGGTCAATACCCACTTGATCAAATACATTCATGCCTACTACTTCAGCAGCAATGCGATTGTTTACATTATCTACTGCTTTTAATACACCTTTACCCATGTAACGTGCTTTGTCGCCATCGCGAAGTTCTACTGCTTCATGTGCACCAGTGGAAGCACCAGATGGAACAGCTGCACGACCCATAATACCGTCTTCAATCACTACATCTACTTCTACCGTAGGGTTACCTCGGGAATCCATAATTTCTCTTGCTATAACGTCTGTAATAATCATTTAGTGAAACCTCCATTTATTTTATTAGACTTTTTCCGGTCATTTCCTCTGGAATAGCAACCCCTGCCAAATCGAGAATGGTTGGGGCAAGATCTGCCAAAATTCCTTTTTTTATTGCTGCTCCACGATGTTTTTCTGACACCAGGATCAAAGGAACTTCATTTGTCGTGTGGGCAGTAAATGGCTCACCTGTAACATGGTCAAGCATCATCTCTGCATTACCGTGATCAGCAGTAATGAGAGTGATTCCTCCTTGGTTACGCATAGCCTCTACTACACGGCCCACACAATTATCAACAGTAGTTACAGCCTTCATAGCGGCATCTAGTTTACCAGTATGACCTACCATATCACTGTTAGCATAATTCAAAATAATCACATCAAATTTGCCCGTTTTAATGGCTTCTACCAATTTATCTGTTACTTCAATGGCACTCATTTCCGGCTGTAAATCATAAGTAGCTACTTTGGGGGAAGCAACTAAAATACGTTCTTCACCATGATAAGGTTTTTCTTCACCACCGTTGAAGAAGAAAGTTACATGTGCGTACTTTTCTGTTTCAGCAATTCTAAGCTGAGTTAATCCATTATTTTCTAACACTTCACCCAATGTATTCTTTAAAAATTGAGGTTTGTAAGCTACAGGCACAACCACGGTTTCATCATACTGGGTCATACTTGCGAAGTGCACTGGTAAAAGGCCTCCACATCGAGCAAAGCCATCAAATTTTTCATCAATAAATACACGAGTAAGTTCTCGGGCCCGGTCAGGACGGAAATTAAAGAAGATAACGCTATCCTTGGCCTTAATGCCACAATCACCACATCCTGCAATCACCGTTGGGGCCACAAATTCATCGGTTTTGCCAAGTCTATAAGATGCTTCAACAGCTTCGCTAGCTGACGCTGCTTCTTCTCCTTCACGGCAAACCATGGCATTGTATGCTTTTTCTACCCGTTCCCAACGTTTATCACGGTCCATAGCATAATAACGGCCTGCTACTGTGGCAATACTGCCAACACCAATTTCCGCAATTTTTTCTTCCAAAGCTTTAATATACTCAATGCCACTGGAAGGTGGTACATCACGACCATCAAGAAAGGCATGAACATATACCTTTTTCAGATCATTGCGCTTTGCTAGTTCTAATAGGGCATATAAGTGATTGATATGACTGTGTACGCCACCATCAGATACAAGACCCATTAAATGCAACGCACTATCATTAGCTTTCGCTTGTTCTACAGCATTGACCAAAACCGGGTTTGTGAAAAATTCACCTTCCCGAATTTCTTTAGTAATGCGAGTCAATTCCTGATATACAACACGCCCAGCACCAATATTTAAATGTCCTACTTCTGAGTTACCCATTTGGCCTTCAGGTAGCCCAACAGCTTCACCAGAACAAGTTAATGTCGTACTAGGATATAATTCAGATAGTAGTTTCATGTGAGGTGTTTCAGATTGGCAAATTGCGTTATACGCATCCTGTTCATCTCCCATGCCCCATCCATCTAGAATTACAAGTGCAATTGGTGCTTTTAACTTACCCACCAAAATCGCCTCCTAAAATTTAACGATTTTGCTAAAGCCAACTGGATCAAGAGCTGCGCCACCTACTAATGCGCCATCAATATCGCTTTTACCCATTAATTCAGCAATATTATCTGCTTTTACACTACCGCCATATTGTATGCGAGTTTTGTCAGCAGTATCTTGTCCAAAGACCTCAGCTACAGTACGACGAACAAAAGCACATACTTCATTCGCTTGGTCAGCAGTTGCTGTACGACCTGTACCGATTGCCCAAATTGGCTCATAAGCAATAACTAGGGATGCTACTTGGTCTTTTGTCAATCCTTCTAAACCAGCTTTAACTTGTTTGCCAACAAGTACTTCAGTAGTACCCGCTTCTCTTTCTTCTAAGGATTCGCCTACACACATGATAGGAACTAAGTTAGCTTCTAAAGCTGCTTTTACTTTTTTGTTAACTGTTTCATCGGTTTCAGCAAAATATTGACGACGCTCAGAATGTCCAACTAGCACATACTCACAACATACGTCACGTAGCATTTCAGCTGTTACTTCACCAGTGAATGCACCTTTCTTTTCCCAATGCATGTTTTGTGCACCCATATGAATATTGGTACCTGCTAAGGCGCCTGCCACTGTAATAAGGGTTGTGAATGTAGGGCACACTACGATATCTACATCTTTTGCATCAGCAGTCAATTTAGCAAGTTCTGTTACCAAAGCCACACCTTGAGCACCTGTATTGTGCATTTTCCAGTTTCCAGCAATAATCGGTTTACGCATTGTAAATTCCTCCATCTATTTTTTTTGTAGACACTTTAAGAACACTACTCTGTAGTTCAATCATTTTTTTGCTCACAGAAAGCACCAACTTACTTATTAGCTAAAGCTGCAATACCTGGTAGTACTTTACCTTCTAAGAATTCTAGGGATGCACCGCCACCAGTAGAAATGTGAGTAATCTTATCGGATAAGCCCACTTTTTCTAAGGCTGCAATAGAATCACCACCCCCTACAATACTAATGGCACTGGATGCTGCTACTGCTTTGGCTACTGTTTCTGTACCATTGGCAAAGGCATCCATTTCAAATACACCCATAGGTCCATTCCATACTATGGTTTGTGCAGTTTCTACGGCTTTGGCATAGACTTTAGCTGTTTCAGGTCCAATATCAAGGGCCATCCACTCACTGTCAATACTATCCACTGCTACAGCCTTATGTGCAGCATCAGCAGCAAATTTTTCTGCAATTACTACATCCGTAGGTAACAGTAAATTTACGCCTTTTTCTTTGGCTGTCACAATCAGGCTTTTTGCCAATTCTACCTTATCTGCTTCTAATAAAGATTTTCCGATGTTATAACCTTGGGCAGCAAGGAAAGTATTGGCCATACCACCGCCAATAATTAACGTATTTACTTTCTTCAATAAGTTTTCAATAACACCAATCTTATCGGAAACCTTCGCGCCACCAATAATCGCTACAAAAGGAGGATTAGGATTAGCTACCGTTTGACCGACAAACTGAATTTCTTTTTCCATTAGAAAGCCAGCTACTGCAGGCAGATATTTCGTAATTCCTTCTACGGAAGCATGTGCCCGGTGGGATACGCCAAAGGCATCATTAACTGCTACATCTGCTAAATTTGCTAATTGACGAGAGAATTCTGGATCATTCTTTTCTTCTTCTTTATGATAACGAAGGTTTTGTAGCATTAAAATTTGTCCTGGTTTCAAATCTTTGGCTAGAGTTTCTACTTCAGAACCAACACAATCAGGAGCAACGATTACTTCTTTACCAATTAAGGTAGAAAGTCGTTCTGCTACCGGTGCTAAAGAAAACTCAGGCACAACTGCCCCTTTAGGACGTCCTAAATGGCTGGCAATGATGATAGCAGCATTTTGTCCTAGCAAATGTTTTAGAGTTGGCAACGTAGCACGAATACGAGTATCCTCAGTAATAGTACCGGCCTTATCCATAGGAACATTATAGTCAACGCGAATAAAGACTTTCTTTCCAGCTACATCGATGTCTCTAATAGACTTTTTATTCAACATTTTTGTTTCTCCTTAAAAATATTGCCCGGCCCAAAGAGGCCGGGCCATAAAATCTTTAAAAACTATGCAAGTTCTGAAAAGTACTTAATTGTACGAACCATTTGGCTTGTATAGCTATTTTCATTATCATACCAAGAAACAACTTGGACTTGTGTTAAGCCATTATCCATAGAAGCTACCATTGTTTGTGTAGCATCGAATAAGGAACCGTATCTGATACCAATGATATCACTGGATACCAATTCTTCTTCAGTGTAGCCGAAAGATTCATCAGCTGCTGCTTTCATAGCTGCATTAACTTGGTCTTTTGTAACTGAACCTTCAACAACTGCGATTAAAATCGTGCTAGAACCAGTTGGTGTAGGAACACGTTGTGCCGAGCCGATTAATTTACCGTTTAATTCAGGAATAACTAAACCGATCGCCTTAGCAGCACCAGTAGAGTTAGGAACGATATTAACTGCTGCAGCACGGGATCTACGAAGGTCACCATTTTTCTGCGGGCCGTCAAGAGTCATTTGGTCGCCAGTATAAGCGTGAATTGTTGTCATAATACCGCTCTTAATAGCAGCTAATTTGTGAAGTGCCTGAGCCATAGGAGCTAAGCAGTTTGTAGTACAAGAAGCTGCTGAAATAACCGTATCACTAGCTTTTAATATTTCGTGGTTTACATTATAAACAACGGTAGGAAGGTCGGTTCCTGCTGGAGCAGAGATAACAACTTTCTTAGCACCTGCTTTGATATGTGCAGAAGCTTTTTCTTTAGAAGTATAGAAACCTGTGCACTCAAGAACAACGTCTACATCAAGCTCGCCCCAAGGTAATTCTTCTGCTTTAGCAGATTTATAGATTTTGATTTCTTTGCCGTCAACAGTGATAGAATCTTCACCTGCAGTCACTGTACTAGCTAAAGCATAAGTACCTTGAGCTGAATCATACTTCAATAAGTGTGCAAGCATTTTAGGACTTGTTAAGTCATTGATTGCAACAACATCATACCCTTCTGCCCCGAACATCTGCCTAAAGGCAAGACGTCCAATACGTCCGAAACCATTGATCGCTACTTTTACTGTCATGTTAAAAATACCTCCCAATTATAATATGTTAATTTTCGCCTAATAACATTCTATAGGATATGCTATTAGGGCTTATATAATACTCTGAATAGCTTTGGCAGCAGCTTCGTCTGTAATCAGCACATCCTGCCCACCAGCACTAGTAACAGCTACAATGGCCTTTGCCTTTTTCCGGCCACCCGCTACAGCAACTACTACACCAATATCCGCCAAATCATCCAGATGTAAACCCACACTACTTGTGATATAAATATTTTTACCTTCTAAGGTACAATAATGACCTAATGCTTCACCAACCGCACCGCTATTGATGAGTGTAGAAACAAATTCATCATCAAAGCCCCTACGTACAGCCATTTCCTGCGCTTGACCAATACCATGTATCAGAACATCTGCATGTCTGATCATATCTGTTACAGTGAGTATGTTGCTATTATTAGTCATCATCACACCGAGCATTTCTTCACTGATACCCTCAGGCACATGGAGCATACGGTACTTTCCGCCTAACTTTGTAGCCATAGCCGCAGCAATGGTGTTAGCTTGGTTTTCTACTTTCTCACCAAGGCCGCCTCGAGCTGGAACGACAGTAACAGATGGCTGTGTGAAGTGAATTGCTTCCGCAACATTGGCCATGATCGTCCCGCCGCTTACCGCAACAATCATTTCATTCTTATTCAAATGCTGTGCCAATACGTTAGCAGCAGCACGCCCTAGTTCTCGGCGCACCGCAGTATCACTATCGCTATCACCAGGAATAATAATCACTTGTTTAAGCCCTAGCTTTTCCGAAAGTTCATCCTCTAATGTTGTCAATCCATGGAGAACTTTAATATACTCTGATAAATCTTTCAGCATCAGCTGGCCTTCTAGAGTTATCGTCATACCCATAGGGGAAAAATCTACCAGACCAGCATTTTTCAAAAATTCAACCTGGGCACGCACAACCCGCTCACCCTTTTCTAAAATGACAGCTAAAGCTCTTCGCCCTACAGGTTCGCTATGCTGGATAGATCGTAAAATATCATATCGTTCTTCAATGGCTGCAATAAATTCAGGAGCAATTTTACGATGAAGCTGGACGGTTTTTTTCCACATGCCCTCTACCTCTGGGACATTGAGTGTCCCCATGGCGCAAATTTTGTCCCATCTCGCTAAAAAAATATATTAACTAGCGTAAGTTATGTATTTCTAATACTAACTTCGCCATATGACAAGTAACTCCTGCTATGAATTAGCAAAATTTACGATAAACATTGTAAATAATTTTACAATGTTTATCTTGCGTTAATTTCACCACTATATACTAAACCGCGAGCCGCATCTACAGTTACAACAGTACCGTCCGTTAAGCGTTCTGTAGCTCCATCTGCACCTACAATAACAGGAATCCCTACACTAATACCCACAATCGCTGCATGGGAAGTCAAGCCGCCTTCTTCTGCAATAATAGCCGAAGCCGTAGCTGCATACTTAGCTGTTTCATCATCTACATGGGATACAACTAAAATTTCGCCTTCCTTAAGTTTGTTTTGCACATCCTTAATGGAATGAGCTACGCAAACCTTACCTGTAACAGCAGTACAACCAATACCAACACCACGTAACAAGATGTTACCTACTACATGCACACGAATCATATTCGTAGTTCCTGTTCCTGTTGCATGAACACCAGCTGTAATCACTACCAAGTCACCTTCGCTGACAATACCCGAAGTCACTGCACTGGTAATGGCATTTTGCACCATTTCATCACTATTTTTTGCAGCAGCACGCAGTACAGGTTGCACGCCCCACATCACCAGCATTTTGCGTACCGTTCTTTCATTAGGAGTTACTGCTACAATATGAGCCAAAGGACGATACTTGGATACCATTCTTGCACTATAACCCGTTTGCGTATCGGTAATAATCGATGCCGCACTTAGTTCATGAGCCACTTGCACGGTAGCATGGCTGATTGCTTCTGTCGTAGTACGTTGGGTCAATACGCCTTTATTATGCAGCATTTCGCTATACTTTAAACCTTGTTCTGTACGAATTGCTATTTTAGCCATCATTTGTACTGCTTCTACTGGATAATCCCCACTTGCTGTTTCACCACTGAGCATAATCGCATCCGTACCATCCATAATCGCATTAGCAACGTCACTTGCTTCTGCACGGGTAGGACGTGGGTTGTTAATCATGGATTCTAGCATTTGGGTTGCTGTAATAACCGGTTTACCCATTTTATTACATTTCTCAATAATCATCTTTTGTACCAATGGTACTTCTTCTGTTGGAATTTCTACACCCAAATCACCACGAGCAACCATGATTCCATCAGATACTTTAATGATTTCATCAATATTTTTTACGCCTTCCGCATTCTCAATTTTAGAAATAATATGAATATCGGAATTTGCTTCTTCCAGTAATTTGCGAATGGTTAACACATCGGCTGCTCTTTGAATAAAGGAGGCAGCGATAAAATCCATGCCTTCTTTGGCAGCGAATAATACATCTTTAATATCCTGTTCCGACAAAGGTGGTAAATTTACAGATACGCCAGGCGCTGCTACACGTTTTCTGTTACCGATAACACCTGTATTAAGAACCGTTGTATGAATATCATCGCCTTCTACTTTATCAACATGAAGACAAATGAGTCCATCGGATAACAGGATTTGATTGCCTGCAGATACTTCTTGCGGCAAGAATCTATGGTTCACAGAGCAAATTTCTTTTGTTCCTTCAACATCTCTAGACGTTAAGATAAACTTTTGACCTTGTTCAATCGTCACTTTTCCTTCTACGAAATTGCCAAGGCGCATTTCTGGACCTTTGGTATCTAGCAGCAAGGCTACTGGAGTCTTTTTGGCAGCCGTTGCTGCCCGCAACATGTTAATACGGACACTATGTTCTGCATGGTCACCATGAGAAAAATTAAAGCGGGCCACATTCATGCCTGATTCAATTAATTTCTCCATAATTTCTGGTTTGCCAGTACTTGGTCCCATAGTACAAATAATTTTCGTCTTTTTGATCATATTACTACATTCACACTCTCTTTTCTTTTTTATTTTAGTACTTTAGCCGCTTTTCTGATTACATCATACACCTGATCCTGGGCTTCAATAAAACCATTTAATCCAGTTTTTCTCATTACTGAAGCATGTGCAGATGTCCTATCGGTAGTTTCTATAAAAACCTGTTTTAAACTTGACAACAATTGTTCATCAAGTCCAGGTCGCCCAGCAATAACATCTTTTGGGATTACATCAGTTTGTTTTAATATTACCAAATTATGTACAGCAAGTCCATACTCTTTGGCAGTTTCCACCGCCTCTGAATAAGTAGCTCCTGCATCAACAGTACCATCTAAAACTGCATCAATTACCCGATTATGACTTCCTAAGAAGACAGTCTCGGAGAAAAATCTTTCAGGGTCTTTACCTTGTTCTAATAGCATGGCTTTGGGATATATATACCCAGAAGCTGACTGTTTATCAACAAAGGCAAAACGCTTCCCCTGTAAACTATCTATCGATTGAAACGCTTTATCTTTACGAGCAATGATATAACCATGATAGGAAGCATTCTTGTTCACTACCGTAGTCACTAAGGGATTAATATCACCTTTGCTTTTTGCAGAAACATAGGCAAAAGGTGAAAACCACCCTACATCAATTGTACCTTTTAGTAGGGATCGACCCAAAGAATCATAATCAGAAACGATAATTATTTTGGGTTCCATCTCTAATTTCTTGGCAATCGCATCTAATATCGGCGTATAATTTTCTTTAATTACTTGCGGTGCGGTAAATGGATTAAAACCAAATACTAATTCTTTACCCGTTTTAAACTTGGAGGCAACTTCTTGTATTTTATCTACAGCAGCTGTCATTTTTTTCGTTAATGCATATACTTCGTCAATATCTTTTTCCTGTTTCCCAATACTTTGCAAGGCTTCTTGTGCACCTGCAGCAATTTCAACGGTAGCTGCCCCAATGCTCTCTACAGCTTGCGCCATTTGCTCTGTAGTCATTTGCTGATCACTTGATAAATTACACAATTTCTCTACTGTGCTTTCAATCCGACTAACGTTATTGACAATTTCCTGCATACTGTCAGCAGATTTTCTCGCCAATTGTTCAATACCATGAATTTTTACTTTACTACCCTGCATGTGTGCCGTAACATAATTCGTACGATTAGTAACATCTTTCACCGTTTCTTCCACTTCACGAGTTATGGCTTCGCTCTCATTCGCCAATTTACGTACTTCTTCTGCTACAACGGCAAAGCCACGCCCTTGTTCTCCCGCACGAGCTGCCTCAATGGCTGCATTCAATGCCAATAAATTGGTTTGACTGGCAATTCCTTGAATTTTACCGACAAAGGCACCAATTCTTTTGGATGCCACATTCAATTCTTCCATATCATTCACAGAAGTTTCTACTACCTGGGCTACCTCTAGCATGGTATTGCTTGCCTGGGTAATTTGCAGATGATTTCTCAGCGCTAATTGGGAAGAATGCTTACATTGCTCTAAAGCTTGCTGTGACGAATTGGCTACAACAGCTGCATTCGATGCAATTTCCTCTACACCTGCGGAGGCCTCCTGAGCGCTACTTGCGGTAGTCTCACTTTCTTTTGCTATATTATTAGATTGCTTAGTTAGTTTTTTCAATGCGGTATTACTATGCCCGGCTACCCAAGCTAACTGCTGGGATATAAATGATAAATCTTCTGATATACCATACATATCAATTTGTGGCATAGAGTGATTTTCCTTTCCAGAAGATTGGTCGTGACTTTTCTCTGTATCTCCAGTCCTAGGCCAATTTCTGAATAAAACTGCTGTCGAAATACCAGCTATCACCAAGGCAAGTACTACCGACCCTAAAATTCCTATATATTCTACAAAACATGATGTTACTATACCAACGAGCATCGCTGTTGTCAAATGAAACAGACCTACTCTTTTCCGTACCATAAGGATTTCCCCCTCTTATGTGTGATTCAGCTTAAAATGATCAAACTAAATTTTACGTAGAGCTAGGTCATTTCTTTCACAATCAGCATTCTACTGCTACATTAGTTTAGCTACCCCATGCAGATGCGACATGCATATTACCGGAATTTTCTATTTCTGATATGCCTCGTAAGATCTACGCACTAATGTCATAGGATGCAATGTTTTTACATTTGCTCCATGGCCAATTTGCAAGCGGCATGTTCCGCATTCAGAAACAACAGTATCAAGTCCACTGTCTTTAATCGTTTTAAATAAACCTGAACCAATCTCCATGGAAACATCATATTTATCATCTTTAAAGCCATAATTACCTGAAATACCACAACAGCCAGCATCGGCATCTTGCACATCAAGCCCTGGAATTAAGGATAATAATTCTACAGCCGGTAAACCCATACCTTGTGCTCTCAAATGACAAGGAGCATGATACATATATTTTTCATTTAAAGTACCAAAGTTCGTATTTAAACGTCCTTCATCATGAAGATCCAGCAAAAATTCACCTGCGTCATACAAATGTTTGGCATATTCTGCTACACCTTCAATATGGAATAATTCTTGATACTCTTGTTTCAGCATCAAACCGCAGCTTGTGCAGCAAGTAATGATAGGATATCCTTTATCTGTCCATTTTTTGAGGATTTGAATATTTTTTCTCGCATTTTCTTCCGCTTCATCCAAAAAGCCATTTACGACTAAAGGTGAACCACAACAAACAAAATCATCTTCTACAATCACTTCAAACTTATTTGCTTGCATGATAGCTACAAAATCCATACCCACTTGCGGGTCATTATAGTTAATAAAACAGCCAGGATAAAAAACAACTTTATCAGGATAGCTGGTTTGTTTTAAATTCTTAAACAACTTGCTAAAAGATTTAGATGCATAGGCTGGCAATGGTGCTTTGTCGGATATGCCAATCTTTTTCAGTATGCCCCGGCTCATTTTCATACCCAAATTTGCCATACCAGGAGTAGCTGCACTCAATTTAGCCATTTTTTCGCCGTGGGACAAAATCCAATCACGCAAGCTGCGTTTACGATTTTTGAAATATTTAGCCCGTGCTAACATATTAAGGGTAGAAATAGGAACACCAGAAGGACATGACATATCACAATTCTTACAATTAGAGCAATATTCTAAAGAAGGTTCTATATCATCTTGGGATAATCTCATTCTTTCTAAGGTTGGCCCAACCATCTTAGGGCCACGAAATTTGCGAGTCGCAGCTGTCACAGGACAATTCGCAATACACACTGTACAAGCTGTACAACTATCTGGATTATTATGATGTTTCTTCATTATTTTTTCTCCCCTTACACTGACATAGCCGCTTGATAACCTGACGCAATTGCTACACCATTACCTGATTTCTCAAAAGAGTAATCATACCCGCGCAGATTACGTCCCACAACAAAGACGTTATTAATAACCACTTTGCCGTCGGCATCAATAGGACGCATATTTTCGTCAACATCTAAACCAAGTTTTGCAAAAGGTTGCGCTTCATTAGAGAATAAAGAATAATTGGCCCACAGTTCATGGTCTGATGGAGCCTCTACAGGCAAATTAAAAATAGGTTCAATTACTCTACCTGGCTCTGCAAGTAAACCGCCGCCATAGAAACCGCCATTTGCCAAAATAAATGACTTGGCATAATAGGTACGTTCCCGATCTACACCTTCTGTGATGACTGCCACACACTTACCATCTTCTACTATAGATTTAGCTACAGTAGCTTGTTCTATCATCCGTACACCATTTTTTTTCAAATACTTTACTAGCATGGTGCGTAGGCGCAAACCAGTAATGGAAGGAGGTACAGATGCAGTTTCAACGAAATGGCATCCTAAAGCTTGTTCCAATTTTTCTGCTACATGGTAGTTAGGACGTGTTCCTAATACAGGCGGAATAATGACTACACTACCAGGTTTAATTACCTTACGCATTTTTTCTATGCAGTTAGTAAGGCCGTCCTCTGTATCTAGCCAACGAGCCACATCCAAAGCAGTCACATCGCGACCTTCTGCCAGTTTAGGATCAATCATTGCGATTTCATATTCTTTTTGCGCAAAGCTTGGAATTTTCTTAAAGTTTTTAGCGATTAAACTAGGATAAAAATCTTTTAACGATTCAAAACCTAATACAATTACCTTCTCTGCTTTTTTAAGTTCTGTAGTATCCATGGTTCTAGGAACAAGACAAGTTGGTTTTACCGTACCCGCTGCCGTAGGAATCCATTGCATCTCATCCAGATTTCCTATATAAGGATATCCTTCTTGTTCACATATTTCTTTAAAGAATCGAATGGACTCCTCAATTGCTGGACGACCAATTTTTTTGTATGGATGTTCAGGATCTACTTGCAATAAACCTGCACTTGGCGTAGCTGCGACCTTGCCGCCTTCCAAATATCCCATCACGTCAACAATACCGCCACCAATTGTCAATGTTCCTGATCCTAATGATAATAGTGTTACTTTCTTACCGCGCTTTGTTGCTACAGCCGCCGCCATCAAACCTGCTAATCCGCCGCCTATTACGATAATATCATTATCCCTCATTGTCAATCGCTCCATTTATGTTTAAAGTTCCTTCATAAATTCCCCGGGTCAGTTCCATTTCACGCATGACATTGCCCCATAAAATAGGACGAATCCCTTTCCAGCGGCCTTCTAAAAATTCCTTAAATAACACATTGGTATCCTTACCCCATGATAATCCATTGGCATCTACTGCACCTACACTACGGAAAGTGCAGAAAGCACCTTGACAAGTTCCCATACCCATACGAGTTTTACGACGAACATCGCTAATCATATAGCTAGTACTGTCAGCTGCAGCTTCTTCTACCTCAGCCATAGTAACATTTTCACATTCACATAATAATTGGCGTTTCTCTGGTTTCTCCTGCATTCGAGTTATTACCTTTTCCAAACCTTCAGAGCCCAATCGGGAAGCTGCAAGTTCAGCACCATAAGCTGGGAAATATAACCGTGCCTTAGCCATTAGTGCAGGTGAAGCATCCTCAACAAGATCTTCCACCGCTGTACGACAAGGTGTTTTCACATTCAAATAACTACATACTAAATCAGTTACCTTTTCGGCCATCAAACGATATGTGGTGAATTTCCCCCCAACTACGCTGATAAAGCCTTTCAAGCCATCATGAGCATGATCAAGCGTCACAAAGCCACGAGAAGCACTGCGACCTGTTGCATTAGGATCGGCAACATATAAGGGTCTAGTTCCTGCAAATGCCCGGAGCATACGATAACTTCTTAAGTCTTCAAATAAGACTTCTCCAACAGCTAGCATATCCAACACTTCTTTTGCATTTGGAATTGTATCATCTGGATTTTTTACTGACGCGGAAGTAGTACCTAAAATTGTAATAGAGCCATGAGGTACAAAAATATCTGCATCCGACGCAGGGCGCAAACGATTCACGATACGGCTAGTAATACGATGATTAAACGCAATCAAGGTACCTCTATCAGGTTGTACATTTACAGTGACTCCTGCCAAAGCAGCAATTTCTCCAGCCCAAGAACCTGCAGCACTTACTATAAAATCACAAGCAATATTGCTGACTTCACCTGTTAACGTGTTACGCACCTTGATACCTACTACTTGGTTATTACTGTGTTCAATACCAATGATAGTAGTATATGTTAGTACCCGTCCACCATACTTACGCGCAGATGCTACATTCTGCCAAACCATACGGAAACCATCAATAGCAGCATCTGGCACCCGATATACGGATTTAATTTTAGGGCTCAGATTTGGTTCTAAACGTAGAGCTTCTTCAACTGAAATAGGAATAGCAGGAATTCCTACTTTAGCACATGCCTCTACCCATTTTCCTTCAAAAGCCTCATCATCTAAATGAGTTCGGGCAAAAAAACCTTCCGTTTGCTCTACGCAATGTCTGCCGATTTTGCGTAAAATCGTATTTTCCTCAATACATTCTTTACCTGCTTCGGCATCTTTTACCGCATAACGTCCACCGCTATGCAAGAGACCATGATAACGCGAGCTAGTACCATAGGCTAGATCCTTCTGTTCAATAAGAATTGCATCTACTCCTCGCATACACAAATCGCGAAGAATACCAACTCCTGTGGCACCGCCACCAATTACTACAACTGTTGTCTTTTGCATCTCAATCCCCCTTCTAAAAATGAAATATATGACACAGGGTATTTACCCCGGACCAGTCATATTTCTCCCCTCTTTAAAAAAATCCTTCTTTTTGCATTATTTTTTTGCCTTATTTGGTAGAAAAGATTTGGTTCTTGACTCCATCTAAATCTTAGTCTCACTTATTCTTATAGCTTAGCCCCTCAAGACTCCCACTCGTACAAAGCAGGTACCTTAGATAAGCTTGGTCATTGAATATTTTTTCCATATTTTTATTCAAATTATAAGCAAAGGTGATCCCTTCGCATTCGTTTAGCCGAACACAAAGGGATCTCTTATCTCAACCCTTTACAATTATTAAGTTAGGGTTGAGTTTAGTCTTCCCAATCCATAGCGCGTTTAACCGCTTTTTGCCAACCTTTATATAATTTTGCACTTTCTGCAGCATCCATACTAGGGTCGAAACGGTTATCAAGCTGCCAAGTGCTAACCAGTTCTTCTTTCGTCTTCCATACGCCAACAGCCAAACCTGCAAGGTAAGCTGCACCAAGAGCAGTAGTCTCAGTAACTTTAGGACGATCAACTGGAACGCCTAAAATATCAGCCTGGAATTGCATTAACAAGTTGTTAGCAACAGCACCGCCATCGACTTTCAAAGCTTGTAATTTAATACCAGAATCAGCTTCCATTGCACTCAAGACATCTTTTGTTTGATATGCCATAGAATCCAAAGTCGCACGAACAACATGGGACTTGCTAGTTCCACGAGTTAATCCAAGGATCGCACCGCGAGCTTTCATATCCCAATATGGAGCACCAAGACCAACAAAGGCAGGCACTACATATACGCCATCAGCATCTTTTACCTTTTTAGCAATGTATTCAGAATCAGGAGCAGCTTCTAGCAGTCTTAAACCATCGCGTAACCATTGAACAGCAGAACCTGCTACGAAGATACTACCTTCTAAAGCATACTCTACCTTGCCATCAAGGCCCCAAGCAATAGTAGTTAACAAACCATTTTGGGACTCATATACTTTACTACCAGTGTTCATCAACATGAAGCAACCGGTACCGTAGGTATTTTTAGCCATACCAGGTTGGAAGCAAGTTTGACCAAACAAAGCAGCTTGTTGGTCACCAGCAGCACCGGAGATAGGCACAGAAGCACCAAAGATAGCAACATCAGTTTGACCATATACTTCACTGGAAGACTTAACTTCTGGAAGAACACATGCTGGTACAGTTAAGTACTCAAGAAGTTTTTCATCCCATTTGAGTTCACGAATGTTGTACATCAAAGTACGAGAAGCGTTGGAATAGTCAGTAACATGTACTTTTCCGCCGGTCAATTTCCAAATTAGCCAAGTATCAATGGTACCAAACAGCAATTCGCATTTTTCCGCTCTAGCATGAGCACCTTCCACATGATCCAAAATCCATTTTACTTTTGTACCGGAGAAGTAAGCATCTACTACCAAGCCAGTTTTTTGTTTGAATTCAGCTTCCAAACCTCTTGCTTTTAAATCGTTACAAATGTCCATAGTTTGACGAGATTGCCAAACTATCGCATTATAAATAGGTCTGCCAGTTGTTTTATCCCAAACTACTGCAGTTTCCCGTTGATTGGTAATACCAATAGCGGAAATATCAGTAGCATTAAGACCAGCTTGTTGCACAACTTGTCTCATTACTTCAATTTGAGTGCTCCAGATTTCATCTGCATCATGCTCAACCCAACCAGCTTTAGGGAAAATTTGAGTAAACTCTTTTTGCGCTACTGCAATAATATTAGAATCCTGATCAAAAATAATCGCTCTGTTACTTGTTGTTCCTGCATCAAGGGCCATTACATATTTTTTAGCCATTTCAAAAGTCACTCCTTCTAATTTAGGTTTATTTTAACTCTCTTTTCTCTGAGACCTAAAACAACGTGTTTAAAATGCCTATTAAAAAAATGTCTACTCACTTGTTGTTAAATTATTCCAGCACCTTTGCAAACTACGAAAGCAAGAGTAGCACCAAGCATAGGACCAACTACAGGAATCCAAGCATAACCCCAGTCGGAGCTACCTTTTCCAGCGATAGGTAATATTGCATGAGCAATACGAGGACCAAGGTCACGAGCAGGATTCAAAGCATAACCAGTAGGACCACCTAAGCTTAGGCCTAGAGCCCAAATTAGCATACCAACCATGTAAGGACCAACGCCAACGCCAAAGCCTGCATTACCAGCAACACCTTTACTAAAGATAGTCATGATACCAATTAACAAGAAGGCAGTTGCAAGAATTTCACAAAGTAAGTTAGCAAAAGTATTACGAATAGCAGGACCAGTTGCAAAAACAGCAAGTTTTAAACCTTTATCTTCAGTAACTTCCCAGTGAGGCAAGTACAACAACCAGCAAAGGGTAGCACCAGCAATACCACCAGCAATTTCAGCAGCCATAGTAGCAATCGCATGAGGAACGCTGTATACGCCAGCAAACATTTTAAATAAAGTAACCGCTGGGTTAAGATCGGCTTGAGGAGCACCAGTTGCTACAGCACCGAAAATTCCTAATAAAACAGCCATCGCCCAACCAGTTGTAATAACAATCCAACCGCCACCATTACCTTTAGAGTCTTTTAAGAGAACGTTAGCAACAACACCGCAACCAAAAGTCAAAAGAATCATCGTACCAAAAAATTCGCCAAATAAATTTGTCATAAGTCCAAATCCTCCTTAACGTTTAGATTATTCTCTAATTAACCACACATAATACCTTTAATAGATATCCTTTTTATTACTTTTTCACCATCCTTTTGCAGCATATTTAGATAAAAAGAGAACTCCATTCACACCTCCGTATACATATCGTAAGAGGAATAAACGGACTTCTCTTTATCTCTAGTCCAAAGCTATTTATTTTGAATCCCCACAATGAGAAAGTAATCATTTGTTTTTCACTACTTCTACATGTTATTGAAATTCCCTGCTAAATATACTGAAAATTATAACATTTTAAAACTATTTTTTTAGCAGTATTATTATGCATTTTAACTATCAATCAGATTCTTCTTTTCTATACTTCTACATGATTATGAGAACTCCTGCTAAATAAACTGAATTATAATATTATTTAAATATATTTTAAAAAGTATGCATAGTTACTCTTTCATAGCTGTTACTCTCTTATTTACCAACCATTATATCATCCCACAAATTTTGACGACTGGTACTCACTGCTGAAATGCCACGCTCAATAGCATGATCCACATCTTCCTTGGTCCGTATTAAACCGCCCGCTAAAATTGGTAGACCCGTTACACGAATCAATTCCTCTATGGCACTAGCAGGTACGGATCCTGGAAGTATTTCAATGGCGTCGGGTTTAAAATTACGTACCAAATTCAAACCTGTACGTAGTGAATCTGAATCCATTAAGAATAGACGTTGTACCACGATCATACCTTCATCTCTGGCAAATCGGCATAGGTGGGACTTCGTTGTAATAATCGCATGTATGCCTAATCGTGCTAGGAATTTAATACCAGCCTTATCCTTCCCAATTCCATCAAATAAGTCTAAATGCAATATAATCCGCTTTTTATGTTCTTCAGCCTGAGAGATCAGAGTTGGTAATATATTAATATCACCAAAGAGCAATACTACGCTAGGAGAAACCGTATGAGTTAAAGCGATTTTAAAATCTTCCATAGATCGGGCCGCAGGAATTACAGGTCCATTTGCTAAATATTTAAGAATATCCATAGTTGCCATTTTTTCCACCTCATTAGTTTTTTTTATCTATATATAAATAACTCTAGTTTTTAATAGTTTGTTCAATGGTAGCACTAGCCAATCCATTGCTTTCTACTACAACAGTATGATGCTAGAGCTACTCCAGCCTTTAATAACGCAATAACGCCAGCAATTCACAATCCATCACCCCCATTTCACAACCGTATCATTGCATATCGAAAATGACACCTGTAATTCCAGGAATATTTAAAAGGCCAACTGTCACCTGATTCCTTTCTACCTGTCTAGGTACATATACCATGAAGATAATTTTCAGCAACTCTTTGTGCTCAATGACTTGAACATTCCGTATTTGTATGCCATGTACGCCAAGTATGGAAGCAATTTTCCCGATTTGTCCTGGTGTATCAACTGTCGTAATAGACAATTCTACTTGTGAATGATAATCCTTTTTCTCGATACGCGATAAAATACTCAGCGTTAAAAACACAAAACCAGTAGTCATGAAAGCGCCCATATAGTACCCGCTACCAACTGCCAAGCCAACACCTGATACTACCCATAAACTAGCTGCCGTTGTAAGCCCCCTCACCGTAGAGCCTTCTTTCATGATACTACCTGCACCGAGAAAACCAATACCGCTTACTACTTGGGCTGCCAATCTAGCGGGATCTGCGTTGGTATACCCCTGTACCGATGCATATATCTTAATTGATAATATCATGATAAGACAAGAACCAATGGACACTAAAATATGTGTTCTCAGTCCCGCCGCCTTATGATGAGCTTCTCTTTCATAACCGATAAAGCCACCCAGAAAACTAGCTAGCAATAAACGAATCGCCATTTCCCACTCGATTGCCATTATCATAAACCTCCTTGTGTATCAAAGGCGATATAGCAGATTTCGATTCAGATGAAATGTTAGCTTCATTTGAATCTTAGTCGCACTTATCCTTAGGGCTTAGTTGCCGAACCGTCCTCTAAGTGAGCCTTGGGACCAAAAGACCTATAGAGAAAATTTAGTTCCAGTTCTACAGCCTGTTTTCCTGACTGCCATTGTCTTACAGGCTATTAACGAGATGACCAACAACTTTTCCCAATCATAATATCTAAAGTATAGCATACATTCTTTTTTTCATATATACAATCATTGGTACTTTAATATTATGACATAGTATCATTTTGTTAATCACATGGGCATGACTATGCATAACTAAAAATTCAGTAGAAAAGCATGATTCCAACATATATCACCCATAGTAAGAGACGTAACTTTTTTTAGTTACGTCTCTTACTATTTTAATACCGTTTGCGCTTTGCAGAGGAGGCAATTCCTTGTTCTTCCCGATATTTAGCCACAGTTCGCCTAGAAATTTTCATGCCATGTTCACAGAGAATCTCTGATAAAGCTTGATCACTAAAGGGGTCTGATGAATCTTCTCCGGCAATTAATTCTTTAATTTTTTGTTTTACTTTCATTGCCGATACGTCCTGTCCCCCCTCACTATTATGCACAGCCGTGGAAAAAAAGCTGCGCAAGCTAACCAGTCCATGGGGAGTATCCACGTATTTATTGGCAATTGCACGACTCACTGTTGATTCATGAACTTCTATCTTTTCAGCTACTTTTTTCATAACTAAAGGCCGCAAATATTTTGCTCCTTTGTCAAAAAAGTCCTGTTGCAACTCAATAATAGCTTCCATCACATTATATAAAGTACGACGACGTTGTTCAATGCTTTTTATCAGCCAAACGGCTGAGTTCAAGCGTCCTTCAATAAATTTCTTTGACTCGCTGTCTGCATCAATTGCCACACGGCGATAATAAGGATTAATGGTCAATTTAGGAACACTTGTATCATTTATAGTAATTACATATTTTCCATTTACCCTCTCCACCGTCATATCAGCAACAATGTAATTACACTGCTCATTGCCAAATGCTCGGCCTGGTTTAGGATCTAAAGTACGTATAATATCTACTGCTTGCTGTATTTCCTGAGGCCTGCAAGCCAAATTTTCGGCTATGGCTTTATATTTTCCTGCTGCTACGTCAGGTAAATGATGAGAAATAATTTCTTTCACCAATGTAGTATAGGTGCCTTTTTGCTGACATTGCAGCAGTAAACATTCTTTTAAGTCGCGAGCTCCTACACCAATAGGGTCAAAAGTTTGAATTAAGGTAAGGACTTCTAAAACCATATTTTCACTACTACCTAACCGGTCAGCGGCCTCAGAAAGAGTACCGCACAAATATCCATTTTCATCAATACAGCCGATGAGATAGTGCCCTATTAATTTGGTAGCCTCATCCCGCACTGCTAAATGCAATTGAAATTCCAAATGTTCATGTAAAGAAACGTTGTTCTTTACAAATCTTTCAACAACCGGTTTTTCATCTGCTACCATATATTCGGATTTTTTATCAATCCCTTGGTTAAAATAATCCTCCCAATTAAAATAATCATCCAACTGCTCTTTTTTTCTTTGAGGTTCTAAATCTACTTCGGGATCATCACCATCTTTTTCTGCTATCTCTAGCACAGGATTTTCTATAATCTCCTGTTCTATCATATCTGATAATTCCAGGGCAGAAAGTTGCAAAATAGCTATTGCTTGCCGTAGTTCTGGTGTCATCATTAACTTTTGGTTTAACTCTAATTTAAGACTATAACCTAGGTTCATAGGAATCACCTCCTATAGCATATTCAACATATCCGTGGTAATTGGTCACCGACCAGCATATCCAATAGCCGAATCCCGCCAATTCTGGTACGTAATCCAACTTGTCCGCAGGGCTCCGCCACAACCTTACCAATGACCCTGGCCTCACGTCCGTAAGCATGCTGTTGCATGATATTGAGCACTTGATTTGTAAGCTCATGGTCCACAAAGACAATCATTTTTCCTTCATTGGCCATGTACAAAGGGTCAAACCCTAGAATATCACAAGCTGCCTGAACTGCTGTTGATACAGGAATATTACTTTCCTCTAGCATAATACCTACCTGAGATTGAAGAGCAATTTCATTTAAGGTAGTTGCCAGACCACCACGAGTAGGGTCGCGCAATACAGCGATCTTAGGCACAGCCTTCAACATATTTTCTACCAAGCCATTGAGTGGTGCACAATCACTCTTCACACTCTGAGGAAAATGTAATCCATGACGTTCACTCATCACCGCTAAAGCATGTTCACCTAAATAGCCACTCAAAATAATATCCTGTCCAGGCAATGCATTTTTACCAGAAATATTGATGCCATCCAATATCTTACCAATACCAGTTGTATTGATATAAATACCATCCACTGCCCCTTTTTCTACTACTTTCGTATCTCCAGTCACAATATGCACCCCTGCTTCACTGGCAGCTTGCCGCATAGAAGTAACAATACGTTGTAAATCATTTACTGGAAAGCCCTCCTCCAGTACAAAACCAGCGCTTAAATACATAGGAAGAGCACCATTCATCGCTACATCATTTACGGTGCCGCATACTGCGAGCTTGCCAATATCGCCACCAGAAAAGAATAAAGGTTTTACTACATAAGAGTCAGTAGAAAAGGCTAGTCGACACCCATTTATATTCAATTGGGCTCCGTCATGCATTTCACCTAAAATATCATTAGCAAAGGCAGGCCACATTATATTTTTTATTAAATCATGACTTAATTTTCCGCCACTGCCATGGGCTAATTGAATACGTTCATCACTCACACCTGCCACCTCCCAGCTCCATACTTATACCATGCTGCACAAGTACCTTCCACAGACACCATGCAAGACCCGATGGGATGTTCTGGCCTACAAGCTTTTCCAAACAAAAGACACTCGGCAGGGAGGAGCAATCCTCGCAGTACTTTCCCGCACTGGCAACCTTGAGCCTCTTTTGTCTCCTCTACTACTATAGGTATGTTAAGCAGAGCATCAAACGCCTGGTATTTTTCCCGAATTGTCAAGCCCGAGCCGCTAATTCTGCCAATTCCCCGCCATTTAGCATCAGCTTCTTGATATACCTGAGACAAAATATTGCAGGCTGAGATATTGCCTTCTTTCTGCACAATACGGCCGTACTGATTTTCCAATTTTGCTGTCCTACTTTGAATTTGCTGTACAAGCATATACACAGACTGCAGAATATCTAGGGATTCAAAGCCCGCAACAACAGCTGGAGTGTTATATTCCCTGCTTAAAAATTCATATGGCCTTAGGCCTATTATAGCACTAACATGTCCAGGCAGCAAAAAACCATCTACATGACTATCCCCTGATGTCAGCAAAGCCCTAAGAGCAGGTGGCACCAACTTATGAGCTGATAACACATAAAAATTAGCAAGCTTTGCTTCATTCGCCATCAAGATTGCCGCTGCTGCAGTTGGAGCTGTCGTCTCAAAACCCACGGCTAGAAAAACCACTTTTTTATCTGGATGATTTACAGCAATTTCTAAAGCTTCAAGAGAAGAATATACGATACGAATATCTGCTCCCCGGGCTTTTTCAGCGGCCAAACTAGAGGAGGAACCAGGTACTTTTAGCATATCCCCAAAAGTCGCAATAATAATATCTAATTTTCTGCTATAAGCAATCGCTGTATCTAAATATTCATTTTCCGTGACACATACAGGACACCCAGGCCCACTGACTAGCTCCACATTTCCTGGCAAGAGTTGACGAATACCAGCCTTAAAGATAGCTACCGTATGGGTACCACATACTTCCATCAAACGAAGGGATTTCCCACCAGCTAATTTTGCAATTTCGTTAGTAAAAAAATCTGCGGCTCTTTTTACTTCCTCATTTGTCATGGTCTGCATACTGTTCCAACTCCTTAAATAGAGCCAAGGTTTTTTCCGCTTCTTCCTCATCAATAACCTGAACTGCAAATCCTGCATGAATCAATACAAAATCTCCTACCTGAGCCTCAGGCAAAAGCATTACACTGACCTTTCTCGTTACACCGCCAACCTCAATAGTAGCTAACATATCTTGCCTATCCAGAACTTTCCCTGGCACAGCCAAACACATAAGATCACCTCTTTCTTATACACGCTCCTGCCACAACAGCCTGCCCTAATGCAAGACCTCCATCATTAGGCGGAACAATCTGATTGGTATATACATGAACTCCTTCTTGTTGCAACATTCCGACTACTTTTTCTAAAATAGTACTATTTTGCCATACCCCACCACTGAGTGCCACTTTCCTTATACCTGTATCTCGCCTAATTTTTTTAACCATTGCTACAGTAGCATTAGCTAGGGTTGTATGAAAGCAAGCTGCTAAAAAATCAACTCTACTTCCCTGCCTAAGAGCCTCAGTCATTGCAGCAAAAGTTGGCATAAAGTCCAAAACATAAGGACTATTTTGAGAAATGGTATAAGGCAATACCTGTCCACATTGCCTTTGCCCTGCCCACTCCAGTTCAATGGCTCCTTGCCCTTCATAGTGGATCGTATGACAAATTCCTAGTATTCCTGCTGCTATATCAAACAAGCGCCCTGCACTTGAAGTGAGTGGAGAATTAATCCCTTTGTAAGTCGCCTCCATCATCAGCTGCCACCCTGAAGGCAATTTACGACTGAGTTCCAAATTAAAATCAGCAAACTCTTGTCCATATAGATTATATAACACCCAAGCCGCTATGCGCCATGGTTCTTTTATGGCTTTACCCCCACCTGGTAAAGGTAAATACTTACAATGGCCAAGACGAATAAACTCCTTATAATCAGCTACTAAAAATTCTCCCCCCCATAATGTTCCATCCGTTCCATAGCCAGTACCATCAAAAGCCACACCGATTACCTGCTCATCAAGTCTATGTTCTGCCAATACAGAAGCAATATGAGCATGATGATGCTGCACTCCCACTTGGGGAATAGCTAATTCTAATGCATATTTAGTAGCTAAATATTCAGGATGCAAATCATAGGCAATTAAGGTCGGTTCTATTGCAAATAACCTTTTATAATGACCAATTGCCGCAAGATAAGCCTGATAGGTCGTCAGATTTTCTAAATCCCCCATATGACAGCTCATAAAGACAAAAGATCCGCGAGTCAGACAAAAGGCATTTTTTACTTCGCCACCAACTGCCAAAATAGACGGTATTTCCTGGGAAATTGTTATCGGTTTAGGAGAAAAACCACGACTACGCCGCAAGAATTGTCGCTGATTCCCTACTATTCTTACTACAGAATCATCACTTTGCTGAAAAATTTCCCGATTATGTATTAAAAAATAATCCGCAATATTTCCCAAAGAAAGTAGGGCTTCCTGATCTTTATACACAATAGGTTCGTCACTTATATTACCGCTTGTCATTACCCACACATCATCATCTGCAAGCAGTAGCCAATGAGCAGGCGAATAGGGTAGCATGACGCCTAGAAAACCAGTACCCGGTGCAATACTTTCCGCCAAATCATAAGCAGCTTTTTTTGCTAATAGCACAATGGGTCTCGCACTGCTTGTCAGCAGTATCTCTTCTTCTTCATATACTTCACACAATTGTCGTATCACACGCAAACTGCTACACATTACCGCAAAAGGTTTCTCTTCCCTTATTTTGCGCTTGCGCAACGTACTGACAGCCTGTTCCTGACGGGCATCACAAGCCAGATGATAACCACCAATGCCTTTGATTGCCACAATCTGTCCTGCGGTAATAATCCTTCTTGTCTCATTAAATGCGTCACAAGAAATCTCTTCCCCTTCTTTCGTAAGAAGTCGATAGGCAGGACCGCATTCTGAACAAGCATTGGGTTGGGCATGAAATCGCCTGTTTGTCGGATCATTGTATTCATTTTGGCAACTAGCGCACATAGGAAACTTACTCATGGTAGTAGCAACTCGGTCATAAGGAACATCTTTGATAATACTGTATCGTGGGCCACAATTTGTACAATTGGTAAAAGCATAGCGGTAGCGCCTATCCCGAGGGTCAGACATTTCCTTTAAACAATCTGGACAAGTAGCTACATCAGGAGAAACCCAGGCCGTTTTATGGGTCTGCTCTGTACTATATCGAATGACAAATTCAGTCTCTCCCATCAGAGGGCATGGAATGGCACTAACTTCATGTACTACCGCTAAGGGAGGCGCAGATTTTTTAAGTTCTTCTATAAAATGAGAAACTTCTTCGGACGCTCCTTCTACCTCAATTTTCACACCTTGAGAATCATTCAGCACCCACCCAGCTAATTGATAATGACGAGCCAGATTATAAACAAAGGGGCGGAAACCCACCCCTTGTACAATACCCTTTATGTGAATGGCAAGACGCTGCATAGTATTGTCTCCTCTACTATTTTCCGCTTTCCAATGTCAATAATGCTTGAATCATCAAGGCACATTCAAGCCTTTTCTTTTGTAGTTCACAACCAATTTTATAAGGAATGTTAATATCCTTATTAAACAAATCTGCATTAGCATGACAGCCGCCGCTACAATAAAAACGTGCCCAACAATCACGGCACTCTGCCTTATTTAAAACATGGCTTTGACGAAACTCATCAGGTAGTTGGGTGTTTTTCACACCTTCAAATACATCACCCAATAAGAATTCTTCCCGTCCAACAAACTGGTGGCAAGGATACAAGTCTCCCTCAGGAGTTACGGCAAAATACTCATGCCCTGCACCACAGCCGCTTAATCGTTTGGCTACACAAGGTCCATTATCAAGATCTAAATTAAAATGAAAGAATTCAAAACCTTGTCCTGCACGTTTGCGTTCCAAATATGCTTGTGCTAATAAATCATATTGGGCAAAAAGCGTAGGAAGATGTTCTTCTGTTAGAGCATAATCACAGTCCTCAGCCACCACTGGTTCCACCGATAGCTGGGTGAATCCTTTGTCCGCAATATCCAATACATCCGCAGCAAAATCTAGATTATGAGCTGTAAAGGTTCCTCTTAAATAATAATTTTGTCCATTGCGAGAATCAATAGTCTTGGTTACATTTTTTAAAATCATATCATAACTGCCAGCGCCATTCACAAATGGGCGCATATTATCATGAACTTCACGCCGTCCATCTAAGCTAAGCACTAGACTAATATTATTATCATTTAGATACTGATTGATCTCATCATTTAGAAGTACGCCATTAGTAGTCAACGTTAATTTGAACTTCTTGCCCGTTTCCGTCTCACGGCGACGAATATAGGAAACAGCATGACGCACTGTATCCATATTCATTAAAGGCTCACCACCAAAGAAGTCAATCTCACTATTAATCCGCGGTCCACTATTTTCAATAATGAATTCAACCGCTCTTTCTGCCACTTCTTTACTCATCAAACCACGAGTATGTCCAAAATCTCCTGTACCCGCAAAACAATAATTACAACGCAAATTACAGTCATGGGCCACATGTAAGCACACGGACTTAACTAATGGTTTTTGACTAAAATGTACAGGCACATCTACCATCTTGGAAAACAATTTATTTTCATCCATTAATTGATGCAGTTCGGATAACACCTCTGCTACTTCTTCAGCAGGATATTGACTAGAGAATGCTGAAAGTACAGCCTCATCATTACTGCCATCAAAAACGTCCATCATGTCATACACCAATTTATCTACAACGTGGACAGCCCCACTGTTAATATCCAATATAATATATAGACCATTTAAATAAAACTTATGTATATTCATTTCATTCACCTTTAAGCCAAATTATTTTAATTGCCATGCTACGAAAAATAACTTGAACCACAAAAACACAAAGGATCTCATTTTTTCTTTCTTCCTTTGTGTGTCGGATTAGCGGCATTGTGCCTTTGTGGTTCATTCAATTTTAAAATCAAGCCCTCTGCCCATTAGGACAGAGGGCTGTCTTTACGGTCTACTTCTGGCAGACCTGATTGCCAACGGTGCATGATGTCTTGCAGGCCGATTGGCAGGAAGTCTGGCACTCTCCACAGCCACCAGTATGTACAGTTTCCTGTAAAGAAGCTTTATTAACAGTAATAATATGCTTTGCCATGATAAATCCCTCCTTGCCCTTATTTTATTTCTTGCTTTACCTATTTTATACGTTTTTGCAAGACTAAGCAATAGGTATTAGAAATTGTCATACTATACCTGGGCTTGTACCGCTGTCATAGCAATAACCCCAACAATATCTTCTGCCTTGCAGCCCCTTGATAAGTCATTGATAGGTTTTGCCAGCCCTTGGGTAATCGGTCCATAGGCTTGTGCTTTTGCAAGTCTTTCCGTGAGTTTATATCCAATATTTCCTGCATTTAAATCAGGAAATATTAACACATTCGCCTGTCCTGCTACAGCACTATTGGGGGCCTTTAGTTTAGCAGTACTTGCTACTAATGCTGCATCTACCTGCATTTCTCCATCAATGAGTAAATCAGGAGCCTTTTGCTTTGCCAGCGTAGTTGCCTGTACCACTTTTTGGGTAAGCTCACTATTGGCACTTCCATAGGTTGAATAGGAAAGCATGGCAACAATGGGGGTAATGCCAAGCAAAGCTTTCATCGAATGAGCAGATGAAATTGCAATTTCAGAAAGCTGTTCTGCATTCGGGTTCTCATTTAATCCACAATCAGAAAATAAGAATACTCCATCTTGTCCATATTCACAATTGGGAATTACCATAATAAAGAAGGATGATACTAAGTTAGTACCAGGTGCTGTTTTAATAATTTGCAAAGCAGGCCTTAGCGTATCTGCTGTTGAGTGAATTGCACCAGAAACTAATCCGTCTGCATCACTGTGCTTAATCATCATGTTGCCAAAATACACAGGATCTTTCAGTAGTTCCTCTGCTTGTTCTATGGTAAGTCCTTTTGACTTTCTTAATTCATAAAAACTCTGAGTATATTCTTCTCTCTTTTCTGCCGTTTCAACATCAATAATGTTAACCTGAGATAAATCAATATTTCCCGCTGCTTTTATAATATCTTCTTTCTTCCCAACCAAAATAATCTCGGCAAGTCCTTCTTGTGCTGCAATACTTGCTGCTGTCAAAACTCTTAGGTCAGTCCCTTCTGGTAGCACAATTTTCATTTTATTGCTTTTTGCTTTTTTCTTTATTTCATCAATAAAATTCATAACTAACCCCTCCCTGCTCATAGTGGATAGATTTGATTAGTAGTACACAAAAAATATGTTATTTAATCTGATTATACCATATTCATGAATTTACAAAATACATTTTATGCCAATACATTCATATACGCTACTGATTTAGAAAGAGGAAATTTTCTTTAAAAAGAAGGCTCCCTATAACCACCATACTACAATTATCCATCCTTTGGGAGGTAGCAATTAGAAAACCTGTTCTAATATCCGATTGGCCTCAGATTACACCTAACAACTATCAATTTAGCAGGAGTAAAGTTAAGAACTCCGTCGTAAGGGCCTTTTGAAATACATAAAACCTCCAAGAATGATTGGCTTACCAAACATTTTTGGAGGTTTTGATCCTACTTTAATTACTTTCCTGGTGTAATTATTAATCTAATGGGCAGATTCGAAGCACCAGGTGGACTGAAAGTCATCCAAACAGCTTTGCCACTTTCGTAGATTCCAAGATATGTACTTTCGCTAATCTTATTGGAACCAAAAGACATGGTATCAGCGGGTGTTGGTATAACATGTACATCTTGATGACGATATTCTAAACCAAACCATCCAGCATATTCTCCTCCAAGTGGGTTGAGATAGTAAGATAATTTATCGCCAGAGGAGGAAGGCAGATATATTTTATATACAATACCGTAATTTCCATAATTTAAAGTAGGCGTGCCATCCGTAGCATCAATCCCTGTAACATATTGATCAATCTTATTATCAGCCAAAGTAAGAGCAATAGCACCATCTCTCTTGCTATCGTAGCTTTGCTTGCCCACAACCAATCGATCTTTGCCCTCAAAAGTTCCTCGCAAACGATATTGGCCAGCATCAGGAGGTAATACTTTTGCTTTCGCCGCAAATTCAGCAATGTCAGCATCTAAGGGCATCATCATTACCTTTATTGTGACTGGATGATCTATTTTTAAATCATACATGCCATTTACCAGCATATTAGGTTCTACAATGCTTTTGTCAAGAAAAGAAATCAAACTTCTTGATTGTTTCCAAGGAACCTCCAAAAGATATAGATTGCCGCCTTCTAAATACTCTTGTTGTACCTTCTTACCTACTTGCAGATAATCAAGACTTGGGCCACCTAATCCATGTTTCGTTACTGTGATATGGGCAGTCTGATCCGCCGCATTTTCTAATAATACCACAATCTTTTTAGGCTCTGCAGTGGCATTGACATGATGAAAAAACAATCGAACATCACCACTTACCGTATCTTGGTACATAATGCCATCATTAGGCACCATCTCAGGACTATCGGACAGTAATAATTTCCCACCATATGATGATACGGTGACGGGCCATTCGGATAAGGTCAAACCTTTTAATTTAACAGTCGAATATGTATTGACTGCCAATGCTGTATTATGTAACATTACAAACATAATCAGCGGCAATATGCCAAATTTAAACCAACGCAATATACTACCCCCTTTTAAGACATGACACCATTATACCAACTGCCTCATCTTATGTAAAATGACAAAATAAGACCTTCTGTCAGTTATATGTAATAAATAGCAGAATGAGCGTCCTATTGTATATTTTATAGTAGATTGGCCTGAATGGAATATATCATCTAGCTATTTCTAATTCGCCTTATATTCTGAGATATTGATTCATTATCCCCATATCATCAGTAAATGAAACGCATTTTCGCCATATTCTTCGTACTCACTTATCCAGCGGTACAGGCTATTGTAATGGATAGATAATTCCTTTGCAACTTCAGAAACAGACATGGTATCTTCCAGAACTAATTTTACCGCTGCTATTTTAATTTGGCGATCGTAACTTTCTACTCATAAACTGTCACCTTTTTCTCTTATTTTAGTACCCAGCTTATCATACCATTTCCGCTAACAATTGGGGTGTAATTTTATATCAAGAATCAATCAATCTATAAAAAAAATGAACGTTTGCAATTGAAACTAAACAAACTGCCCCCGATTAAATATCGAGAGCAGTTCCATAGGGCATGTATCATACTATTGACAAAAAAGATAGTCCCTTTTATCGTTGTGTCTTAGTATGCATTTTATAGCAGATTAGCACCTGCCGCTTTATTAGCTGCATCTATCGCCCGATGGGACAAATCGATGGACTGTCCAAGAGTATGCAACTCTTGGACAGAATTGTGGAAGCCCATACTATTGGAAGCTGCTACATAATCCCAGTACCATTGTGCTTGGCGCAATAGCTCCCGCGCATTGGTTAGTTCTGCCTGATTGACATTGGGGACATTTCCGGCTTTGGAAATAGTCTCATGAGCTTTTGCCACATTCATACCAGCAGTATGCTGCAATTGCCAAACATTATCTTGTATTCCCTTCACTTGGTTATAAAGCTGATCTGAACCATCTTTATGGCAAGGCATACATGAAGCGTCGAGATTTTTTAAAGGACTCGTCATCCAATGGGAGCTATATTTTTGTCCATTCTGACGGATATAGGGCATATGACAATCAGCGCAAGACACTCCAAATTTAGCATGGGTTCCATTTTGCCATTCTTCAAAATCAGGATGCTGTGCCTTTAATACGGGCGTCTTCGAATCAGGATGTACAAAATCCTGCTGAAATCCATTCGGTTTTGTAGCGTAATATTGATACATCTGTTGCGGAGTAGCTCCCTTATCCCAAGGAAATACCACCCGTGATGTACCTGGTTCAAAATAATATTCCCCATGGCACTGTCCACAAACATAGCTGCGCATTTCTTCTCGACTGGCTTTATTCACATCAATTCCCTGTCGCCCCATTGCCTCAACAAATGCAGGATTGATGACTCTAAGATTCATAGTTTCCGGATCATGACAATTGGCACAGCTTACAGGATGCTTAGATTTTTCAAGCAACTCCCCTAAAGGCTGATTGGCAAATCCCCAACCTGATTCCTTATAGAACTGTTCCAGATAAGGTGTCTTACAAGTAATACATGCACCTTTACTAGTAGGACCAATACGCTTGGATTCCTTAAGATCCTCAATGGCATATAAATGTCCCCGATCTTCTGTATAATCCTTACTAAAAGGATTACCTTTAAAATTAACATAGATCTCAGGTTGCATTTCTGCTTTTTGTTCTTTCATGCCACCGCCATACCCCGTTGGCGAAGGCGCCATTTCTAGGTTTTTTTGATAACTTGCATATTCTAGAGGATATGCTTTTCCCCAAACAGCTGGATCATATTCACCAGCTGCCAAGGGTGACAATTTTATTGTTGACGAGGGCTTTACAGCCCACACACGGACCACAATTACACAAAAAAAGACTATCACCATACCCAGAAATACTGCTAAAAATTTCTGCGTCTTATTCAACTTTAACCCCTCCTGGACTTCTATTTTGCCCATGAACTATACCACGATGACATTTTATGCAACTCTGTCCACCAACTGCCATTTGGGTGTTTTCCACGGTGGAAAAATGACAGCGCAGACAGTTTCCCTCCGTAATGCTCTTGCCTTTCGGCGTAAAATATAAGGTATCAGGATAATCTCGCAAAAATTCATGATATACATCCCGCATACCATTTTCTCCTTTTACGTACATCATATCAAAAACATTATCATGGGGAACATGGCAATCGCTACAAGTAACTGTTTTATGATTGGATGCCTGCCAGGTGTAGTGAACACGATCCATAGAATGACAACTGCCACAAAAAGTTGGGCTGCCAGAATACATAAAACCAGCACCGGATAATGCTATTCCCACCACCGCAACCACAATGCCTAACAAAATTAATTTCAGCGGATTGCGGTCCAAAAACTTCCCTAGATCCAACCACCCCACTCCTTTCTTTTTTAAATGGATTGCTTACAAGGCGTAACTATGCAAACCTGGTAGTAAAATATTCACCCCAATAAAGGTAAAGAGTACCGTGATAAACCCAACCACTGCCCAATTCATCGCCTTTTTGCCCCGCCAGCCCAAAGAGGTGCGACCATGAAGATAAATTGCATATATTAGCCATGTAATCAGAGACCATGTTTCTTTAGGATCCCATCGCCAATAGGATCCCCAAGCATACTCTGCCCAAACGGCTCCCGTTACTATCAGTAAAGTTAGAAATGGAAGAGCAAAATGAATGCAGCGATTTACCAATTGATCTAAGATGACTAAGGATGGCAGCATGCTCATGACCGTTCCTTGCTCCCCAGCATTTTCAATACGCTGCCTCCACAAATACATCAGTGCTAACGCGAAGGAAATTGCCAATGCTCCATAGGCAATAACCGCTGTAATGACGTGGATTAATAACCAATTGCTCTTAAGGGCAGGCATCAAAGGACGAGCTTCTTGATAAAAACTTGAGAAAATGCCCGTTAACACAAAAGCTACTGGCAATATAAAAGCACCAAGAGAGTAATTTTTATAACGGTATGCAATATATAGATAGAAAAAGATAAGGCCCCAGACAAAGGCCATGCCAAATTCAAACATATTGGCAAATGGAATATGTCCAGCCTGCTCAGTACGAGAAGCAAGTGCTAAGGTATTTACCACAAAACCAATAATAGTTAATCCTACCGCCCAGCGGCCTAATTTTTCCTTCAGCCAGATGAGATGTCCAATATTAAGACAGCTTGCTAAAAAGTAACTGACAAAAGCAGAGCTAAAAAACTCTTTTTCCAAAGCCCCCATACTATATTCACCTATCCTTATTGATATCTAACCTTAAACTAGAACATTTACTGCTACTTACTTCTTCTTTCTTGTATGCCACCATAGTGGAATATTTTCTTTGTGGTTCATAGGACTGATAGCCATCCTTCTTTTTATATAGGCTTACAAAAAAACCAAGAGTCAGTAAAATAAACCCTGACCACACCAGCGGAATGCCGGGGTCACGCTTAATGAGCAATCCCGAAAAAGGCTGAACCTCTGAGAATCTTACCATTCCCATGCCAACGGATCTGCTGCTGCCCAAAGGTGCAGCTCCCCAATCATATTCCCGTCCATCTTTATAGACAATATACCAAATCTGAGGAGTCAGGCCCCCAATATACCGTATTGGCAAAATCATCATATCTGGCTGTCCCTCAAGGATCATCCCTCTACCCTCACCCAAACTGGCTTCCTGCAGTACCTTGCCAGCATAGTCTAAATACTGGGTTTGTATTGCCATACCAAAAGAAGATTGATAGATACTAATCCCCTTATAAGTTAAGGGCTGATTGACTTTTACCTCTTGGGACATAACTTCCTGTCCATTATTTTCGATACGAATATGACTTACCCAATCAGATACGGAACCGTCAGCATAGTACTGGGTCTCAAAATCTTTTAGATGCACTCTAAAGGGTTCGTCAATTCCATCATATTGGTCACGGGTGATTTCATAATCTTTCCCTACAGGAAGATTTATTTCATAACTAAAGCCATATACATTACCATATAAAGCCCCTAGAACAATTAAAACAATGGCTATATGCACAGTCAATGTTCCCCAGGGAGCTAGCTCCTGCTTGGCCTTGGAGCGGTACAAAGAAAGAAGCTGACGCATACTACAGACAAATGTGCTTAAGCAAACTAAAGTTAGTAGTATTCTAAATCCCGCACTATGGTATACATCATACCGCTGAGGCGAGATGATAGTACCAGCCATAGCCGCTCCAACCAGTACAATTAACAGCACCATTGCTACTCTCATAGAACTAAATGCATGTACTATTTGGAAAAACTTCTTTTTTTGCTTATTTGCCATGCACTGGATGGCAAAGTCCTGTTCAGTCATATTACTCCTCCCACCTATACCCCGGGTTATCTTCAATTGGAATGATACTAGTATTCCATAATCCCAAAGAAAAATAAGCCAGAACCATAAAATTATGGTTCTGGCTTATTTTTTTGGGTTATAACCCTAACTTATTATATAAATGAGCTCTCAATAGGCGTAACCGAAATTCCCACAAACCATATTTAGGTTGAGGTACATTGATCCGCTTCAAGACATAGGAATTTGTATTTCTATCATTCAGTCCTGCAATGCCTGAGCAGGCACCTTTATATCCCGCTTCTTTCAATATTTGCTGGCATGTTGTTGAAAACTGTCCATAGGGGTATGCAAAAAATTGGATGGGCTTACCTAATTGCTGTTCCAAAGCAGCCTTTGAGGTTACTGCTTCCCAACCTTGTTCTGCAGCACTAATTTCATTCATCCCTACATGAGACATGGTGTGAGACCCGATTTCAGTATGCCGTTCTTGCATTTGTACCACCTGCTCCCAAGATAAATAGTCTACTGTTCCTATTAAACTTGGTACAATAAAAACCGTGGTGGACATGCTGTGCTTTTCCATAATGGGTAAGGCTGTAAGATAATTGTCTGCATATCCATCATCAAAGGTTATGATCACTGGTTTTGCAGGCAAATGCCCCTTCCCTTCATAAGAATTAAATAAGTCCTCTAGAGAAATAGCATGATACCCATTATTCTGTAGATATTCCATTTGTTCCTCAAACCGACTGGCTGTAACACTATAGATATCATCTACTTCACCAACCTGATGATACGCTAATATGGGTACAGCATTAGTCGGCCAACACAGCCACCCAAGAATAGCTACAATAAAAAGAGCACCAAATGCCAGATATTTATTCATATTCCAACTCCATAGCAATCTGTTCTATTTTACGCAAACGATGGTTCATCCCGGATTTTCCTACTTTACCATCCATGGCATCCACCAATTCCTGCAAGGTAGCTTCAGGATGAGCCAACCTTAGCTTAGCAACCATAAGAAGAGATGGAGGAAGTTTATCAAGACCTTTACGCTGGGCAATCAGTTGAATACAATTTACCTGACGTACCGCTGCATTTACAGTTTTTTGCAAATTAGCAGTTTCGCAGTTTACCAGTCGATTCACTTGATTGCGCATACCTTTTACCACGCGCACATTTTCAAAAGTCAAAAGTGCATTATGAGCGCCAATCAGACGCAAAAAATCAATGATGGCATCACCATCTTTT
The DNA here is from genome assembly GCA_963526645.1 of uncultured Pelosinus sp. Taxonomy (GTDB): domain Bacteria; phylum Bacillota; class Negativicutes; order DSM-13327; family DSM-13327; genus Pelosinus. The sequence goes on from CAUROG010000024.1 coordinate 50,357, forward strand.
AAATAAACAATATAATCATTCTTACGCTCTGTCATCCCAACAGGCAAAGAAAAATATTTCATTAAACGTACCAGGGTTTTGGCAAAATCCAAATTTGCTGTAACCAATTCCAGATGATAATCACCTTCTGGCTTGTTTACAGAGCCACCGCCTAAGAAGGAGCCTCGCAAATAAGATCGTCGGCAGCAGGCCTTGCGTAAAATGCTGCTATCACTACTTACATTCAAATTATCGCCACGCATAATCCCCAATGCCGACAGCAACTCCGTTACCACTGGTGACGGCACCACCTTAATCAAATAGGAATTATTTTTCTTTAAACGACGGCCACGGGTAACAACCACTTCTGTTTTTAAGTGAAAACCGCTTTTAATTAACGTTAGGGCTTTACGCGCTACAGCGGCATTTTCGGTGGTAAAATTAATCCCCAGATTACTATTGCCACCAATCAACATAGTCCCTCCCATGCGAATGAGAGATGCTAATTCTGCCATATTACAGCATTCTTGTTCTTCCACAATTCGAGCTAATTCGTTTCTCACTTCAGCAGAATAAGAAGCCAATTCATTCACCCCCGTCAAGCTGCTTCGCCTTAACGCCGCAACACTCAGCGCTCCGTTTTTTTAAGATCCTTAATGCTTTCAGCGATTAAATAATAATCTAATAAGCGCATACGCTCAGAATTAGTTTTTAGCTTATAGATCATGGAAACAATGGTTCGAGACAACTTAAGAGGATCGTGACGTATCAAATTGGTCTCATTAATCACATCTGCCAGAACAGCTTTGATTCCCATTGCTTCAATAACATCTACATCATTCTTCACAGGATAAGCCCCTTGATCAGCATACTTTTGTTGCAATTCTTCTGCCACATTCTGATTGTTAATCACAACATAATCAATCACACCAGGACCTACATGATCTAAAATGGCCTGCACATGCTCTGATGCACTATAACCATCCGTTTCTCCCGGCTGGGTCATCACATTACATATGTATATTTTCACTGCCTGACTTTTTCGTAAGGTATCCGCTACCCCTCGCACCAAAAGGTTGGGAAGTATACTGGTGTATAAGCTGCCAGGTCCTAAAATAATGGCATCTGCATCGCGAATCGCCTCCAAGGAACTTTCCACTGGCATGGTCTCTTCTGGTTGCAAATACACTCTTTCAATGCGCTTTTGGGCAAGGGGGATTTGAGACTCGCCCTCCACCGTAGTGCCATCTGTCATTCTAGCCCATAGCCTCACCTTTTGGGTAGATGCAGGCAATACTCTGCCTCGCACTGCCAAAACCTTGCTAGATTCCTTTAAAGCTTGTTCTACATCTCCCAGAACTTCTGTCATGGCGGCAATAAACAAGTTGCCGAAATTGTGCCCTGCCAATCCCCCTTCACCGCCAAATCTGTGCTGAAATAATTTTTCCATCAATGGTTCTGTATCCGCCAATGCAACTAAACAGTTGCGTAAATCCCCCGGTGGGATCATGCCTAAATCTTGCCTTATTCGCCCAGAAGAACCACCATCATCAGCCACGGTAACAATCGCTGTAATATTACTGGTTACACTTTTAATACCTCTTAGAAGTACGGATAAACCTGTACCGCCGCCAATAACGGTCACGGCTGGCCCACGATTGAGTTTACGCTTTTGAAAAATAAGTTCAATTAATTTCTCAGATCCATTTGGAATCAGCACGCTGATAACAGAAGCAATAATTTGCCTCGTAGCCAACGTCATCAAGATCAATCCACTTGTTATAATAAAGATTCCTACAATGGTAGTAACCGTGTAATAGTACCTGCCCGTTGTCAGGTATACCATTCTAAAAATAGTCTCTTCGAAATTACCAATATATTTATAATTAAATACGATGGCAAGCCCCATGCTCGCAACAATAACACCCATGGAGAATAATAAAAGCCAACGTTTTACCTTAATGCCTGGGTACATCCATTTTAAAAAGTGCATATATTACACCTCAATTTTTAATCCCACTACCTATCTTTATCATTTATCAAAGTACACCCTATTTCTATTTAAAATCTTATGATTCAGGAGGTGCTTCCGCAATATTATTTTTAATATCTCGATGATCCAGATTCACCTTATAGCCTTTGTTTTTCAAGCCTTCATAAATTTTGCCCGCTACAAATACAGAGCGATGCATACCACCCGTACAACCTATAGCAATAATTAGCTGGCTTTTTCCCTCTTTAATATAATTAGGCACCAGAAAGTCCACAAAACTAGATACATGCTCCATAAACTGCTGGGTAATGGGCCATTTCCAAATATAGTCTCCTACTTCCGCTACGGCCCCGGATTTGCGACGCAAAGACTCCACATAAAAAGGATTAGGTAAAAAACGTACGTCAAAAACCATATCTGCATCTAATGGAATACCGTATTTAAAACCAAAAGAGACCACTGTAATATTCATGCGTTGTTGCTCATGCTCACTGGTAAAAAGCCCAGTGACTCTTTCCCGCAACTTAGCAGTTGTTAGTTCAGATGTATCAATAATTTGAGTGGCCCGGCCTCTTACATGATCAATCTTTTCACGTTCACGGGCAATCCCCTCAATGATTCGACCATGAGGTGCCATAGGATGTCGCCGTCTAGTCTCTTTATAACGCCTGATTAGCGTTTCATCGGAAGCTTCCAAGAAGAGCATTTCATAACGATACCCCTGCTTTTCTAAATCTTCTAACGCTTGTATCAACGTATCAAAAAACTCTCGCCCACGAATATCCACTACCAAACCGACTTTGTTGACCCGCCCTGCTGATTGAGAACAAAGCTCAGCAAATTTTGGAATCAGCATAGGAGGCAAATTATCAACACAGAAATATCCCAGATCTTCCATGGCTCTCACCACCTGAGTCTTACCTGCACCTGACATACCTGTGATAATCACCAAACGAACATCTTCCACACTCTACACCTCCATTATCTATTTAACACTATTTCTCCGATTGGAACGCCGATTTAAATGACATAATATGTTTTCAACGGATGAATTGATCACTAAGTCAGGAGAAATCTTATATTTTTCTACTACTTCAAGGGCTTTCGAAAAATCTCCTATGGCCAACGCAAAATGACTATCAGTCCCTAGGATAATTTTCGCTCCATACTCTTTGGCCAGACAAGCAATATTTTCACAATAAGGTCTACTGCCAACGCGAGACAATTTAAGAGAACTATTATTAATTTCTAAAGCTACATCATATTCTACTGCTGCTTTTACCACGATCTGAGCATCTACCTCATATTCAGGATTACCTGGATGAACAATCGCATCCACCCAAGGATTTTTCATAGCATTTACCATCATTTGTGTATTTTCTGTTACAGAGCCATATGGAGAACAAACGGTATGTAAACCAGCCAAGACAACATCAAGACCAGCTAATCTTTCTTCTGCCAAATCCAAGTTTCCCTGTCGATCCACAACATTAGCCTCAATGCCCTTTAGAATACGAACACCAAATAGTTCTTCCGGTACCGCTTTCAAATTTCCAAAATGGTAGGCATGAGGTCCCCCTGGCATAGCTGGACCGTGATCTGTAATTCCAATCATCGCAAGCCCCATGTCCGCTGCTGCACGGGCATTTTCCATTACCGTACTATAGGCATGACCGCTTGCAACTGTATGAATATGTAAATCAGCGACAATCTTCATACTATCGCCCTCCTTATTACCTATACTATCTCTCAATTATATGGCAAATCCTCTAAAAAAGCAAAAAGAGTCCATATTACTATGCACTCTTTGCTCTATGAATACTATATACGATTACATCTTCCTAACCACAAAGACGTAAAGGTCACAGCGAAAGGTCGATAGGGTTAGAAATATACTTTGTGTTCTATTATATCATAACCGCCGCCACACTTCTGGCTCCACATCGCAATTGATCGTCTTCAGTAACCTCTTTGATCGATAAATAGATGATGTTCAGCATTTCCTCAATTTCCGTTACTGTACTTGCCAAAGGCGGCATAAATACTACTACACTTCCAATGGGACGGATCATTAATCCATATTCCCGAGCCTTTTTACAAACCTTAGCTCCAACTGCTAGTTCCCAAGGAAAGGGTGTTTTATCTTCAGGATTTTCTACTAACTCAATGCCAATCATTAGTCCCCACTGACGTATATCCCCCACATACTTCAAAGAGGTAAAGCCAGCAAGCTTCGTTCGAGCCGCTTGTACCTTAACTTCAAGGCTTTTTAAAACCTTTTCTTCCCGAAATATCTTTAGGTTAGCCAGACCAGCTGCACAACATAAAGGATTACCAGTATAGGAATGACCATGAAAGAAGGTTTTTTTCTGTGCATCCCCTAAAAAGGCATTGTAAATTTCATCTGTCATAAAAGTAGCTGCTAAGGGCAAGTATCCTCCCGTGATGCCCTTGGCTACCATCATGAAATCTGGTGATACATCTTCATGATCACAAGCAAACATTTTACCTGTACGGCCAAATCCAGTAGCCACTTCATCGACTAACAGTAATACATTATATTTTTTTGTTACCTCCCGTAGCTTCTTCAAATAGCCAGGAGGCTGAGTTAACATACCTGCTGCTGCCTGAACTAAGGGTTCCACAATCATAGCAGCAATCTGTTCATGGCCTTGCTCCAAAATTTTCTCAACCTCCGTTATACAGGCCATATCACACTGCTCTGGGTCAGAAGCTAATTTACAATGATAACAGCATGGAGCTGGTGCCTGAACCGTTTCAAATAAAAGAGCAGAAAAAATACGATGAAATAAATCAATGCCCCCTACACTGACCGTACCAACCGTATCACCATGATAGGCATTGGCTAGGGTGATAAATTTTTGTTTTTTGGGCTTACCTGCTAACTGCCAATATTGGTATGCCATTTTAATTGCAATCTCTACGGCGGTAGAGCCATCATCAGAATAAAATAGTTTTTTTAAGCCTTGGGGCACAATTGCCATTAACTCTTCTGCCAGCTGGGCTGCCGGCACATTAATCAAACCCAACATGGTAGTATGAGCCACTTTGCCCAATTGGTCGATAATAGCCTGGTCTATGGTAGGATGACGATGACCATGTAGATTCACCCACAAAGAGGATACCCCATCATAATACCGATTGCCCTGATCATCAATGAGTTGTATGCCGTCCGCCTTTTCAATCACCAATTGGGGCTGTGCTACCCATTCCTGCATTTGCGTGAAGGGATGCCAAATGTATTCCTTGTCCTTTTCTTCTATTTCATTCATCACAATTCCCCTTTATAATTCTAATAATCTCATCCATCTGTAAATACTTTTCTGCCAGTTCAGCTAATCCTAATGTTTTTCCTTGTGGCACACTGATACTATCCACATAAGGGAATTTACCTAAAATGGGCAAGCCCGTCAGTTCTCTTATATATTCCTCATTGGAGGTTTCTAGAATTCCTACCTCAGCTTGGTTCCAACCATTAATAATAATTCCTGCTATATCTAATCCACGGCTACGTCCATACGCTACAGTTAATACAGTATGATTAATTGTCCCAAGATTGGGTCTAGTAACAACAACAACAGGTAAAGCTAATTCCGCCATCAAATCAGCTACTAGATACTTTTGCCACAAAGGAGCGACAATGCCTCCTACCCCTTCTACGATTACAGGGTCATGAAGCTCTGCTAGCTGCTGAAAGGCAGTAATAAAATTCTGTATATCGATCTTTACACCACTAAGAGTTGCTGCCACTGCAGGTGTGAGCGAGGGAACTAAACATACAGGATTCACTAACCGATTTTCCCTTTGTTCAACACCCGCTGCCTGCATCAAAAAGGTAGCATCTTCAGCCACAATATTTCCTGCCCCATCAGCCACTCCGCCAGAAGCCACTGGTTTCATGACCCCTACATTTATGCCCCGCCCCTTGAGTGCTGCGGCAATAGCCCCAGTAATTACAGTCTTACCAACCTCTGTATCCGTTGCAGTAATAAATAAACCTGCCATACATTCATCTCCTATATCTTTTTTGCGGTCTAAAATATGGAAACACCAAGATTCAAGACAATACTTCGCGTCCTAATGTCATTGCGAACAATAAAGTCACAATCTCTTAGCACCGAGGGGATTGCGGCCCTAGCACTCGCAATGACATTTAATGTCATAAGCTGCTAGCTATCTATTTAAAACGTTATTTTTTTCTTATGATATTAACTTCAATTTTCTACTGACTGCAATAATACTTTCTACCGCTTGAGCCAGTTCCTTCCTATCATGAGCAGCTGATACCGTTAGCCGTAATCGGCTACTTCCAGGTGCTACCGTAGGCGGACGAATGGCTGACACCAACAATCCCTTTTCTTTTAATTGCTCAACCATCTCCACAGCCAAAAGTGCTTCCCCTACCATAATAGGCAGTATGGGTGTCATGCTACCTTCCACAGGTACACCAGCCATAGTTAATGCTTCACGAACATACTGGGCATTACTTAGTAATGTAGGAACAAGTTCATGATTATCTTGCAGCTCTTTAAGTGCAGCATAAGCTGCCGCCACCGTAGCTGGAGATAAGGCAGTTGAAAAAATAAAACTACGAGCCTTGTTAATCAGATACGCAATCAACTCTTGGCTGCCAGCCACATAACCGCCTTCTGAGGCCAAAGACTTACTCAGCGTTCCCAACTGAATATCCACTTTGCCCCGTAGGCCAAAATGATCTACAGTGCCGCATCCCCCATGCCCTAATACTCCGACAGCATGGGCATCATCCACCATAATCATAGCCTGATATGCTTTTCCTAGATCAACAATTTGGTCAAGAGGCGCAACATCACCGTCCATACTAAACACTCCATCTGTGACCACCAATCGCTGCCCCTGACATTGGATATTTTTCAATTTCTCTGCTAAATCAACCATATCAGTATGACGATATATTACCGTTTGCGCCTTGGATAAACGGCAGCCATCAATAATACTGGCATGGTTTAGTTCATCACTAAAAATTAAATCCCCCTTACCAGCTAACGCACTAATCGTTCCCACATTAGCCATGTAGCCCGTATTAAAAACGACTGCCGCCTCTGTACCTTTAAATACTGCTAAGGATTGTTCCAGCTTTTTATAGAGGGGGTGACTGCCTGTTGTCAATCTAGCACCTCCAGAGCCTGTACCATACTGAGATATGGCCTCCATAGCCGCCTGCTGTACAGCAGGAGAATGTGTCAATCCTAAGTAATTATTGGTCGATAAAGATAAATAGGTCTTTTCCGCTAACTCTACATGAACCGCATCTAAAAATCGATGATTGACAGGCTCTCGATATAAGGCCTGCTTTTTTACTTCAAAAAGATACTCTTTATAAAATTTCATTTTCTGCCCATCCCCTTAATAGCCTTACAAGTACAGGCTGCTGCTGAAGGTACTTCTCTAATAGTGATAAATCAGCAGCAGGATTTACAAAAAAAATCCGCCCTCCTATGAGGCTTCCCAAAGGCTTACAGTGAGGAATACGAGTATACCCTACAGCAGAAGCTACATATCCTGTCGTATATTCAGGATCATCTGACCAGCAAAGTTCAGCTACAATACCTGGTCCTGCTGCCACTTTACTGGCCAGTACTAAAGCCTCTCTCACATGCAGATTATGAATTCCCTGTTCCATCAAATGAGAGATAAAACTCTCTTCATTTTCAATATCCATACGAGATACTCTGATACCTCTATTATCTGTATTATCAAGGCGCTCGCCAGTAACAGCAGATAGCAGCATGGCACCCCGTATGCTGTCAGTAAGGGAAAGTAACTTCAATATCCCTTGCTTAGCTCCACTAGATGTTACACCTGCCTCAACTAAAGCTTGCTCTGCTGCCCTATGTCCCTCTTTTACACTAAGGGCTTCTGTACTGTAAATTGGTAATAAGGGTACCTGCTGTATAGCACTGACATCCACTTTTTCTACAATGATATTAATAAAATCAGCTTGTCCCCGGGTATGAGAAAATGCCCTTTCCACCATTATGGATACCATTTCTTCTACTTTCTCACGGAGTACAACACGCTCTGCCCCAGAAATATGGCGCCCACCTTCTTCATGCTTTCCGCCCTCTGCTGCTCGCATTCTAACGCTGTACATTTTCTGCCACCCTTTCCGTCTGAAGTTTTACCTTTTTTAGTAATAAAGTAAGAGGCCAAGCGGTTATCCCTGTATAAATCATACCTGGTATAGCTGCCAACAAAAGAGGCACCACTCCCTTACCCAACATTCCTCCAAGAGCCAAACGAGCCACACTTGATCCTAGAGGCCCTGCTAGCACCAATACTGGCCATGATGTACCAAAAACAGTGACACAAATTCCCACTACTAGACGAAATATCATAGCAATGCCTACATTTAATAAGGTCTGGGTGCCGAGTATGAGCCCAATTAAGCTTGATAATATCCCAGCTGTAATATACTTGGTAAAACCAAAAACTCCACAAATGGCCACGGCTAAAGGTGCTGATAATTGAAACTCCGTACCGGGGAACAAACCAGGAAGCTTAATAGCACCGGAAATAGTAATTAAGGTAGTTAACAATGCGGTTTCTGTCAACCTTCGAGTATTATAGTACATATTGTAGCCCTCCTTTACTTTGGTTAACCATCTCAGTCAGTCAAGTTAACGTGCTGTGTAAAAAATTTTAACCCCGAAGACTTCGAAAGATAGAAGATATCTAGTTATAATATTATTATGTGCTATACCACATTAGTAAACCAAATATTTTTTAAGGTTAACATTATTATCATACACTCCTCGTGGCAAAATGTAAATTATACAATTGAATTTTTTGGAGTTCTTAGCCTAAGCGACAGGATCATGTCATTATTAGCGTAGGTTAAATGCTAATGGCGAAACGTTAATAATATGAACTTGACGCGATCTAAAGACAACAAGATCCACTTAAAACTTATAGACTCTAGTATATGATAAGAGAGAAGCTACCTCTTTAGATAGCTTCTCTCTTCTTATCCAATTTTACCATTTACTCCGTTCATAGGGTTTAGGCCATTCTACTTCTTGTTGTAATCGATGAGCCGCTTGCAAAGGGAAATAGGGATTCCGCAGCAACTCTCTGCCAGTGTACACCAAGTCAATACCAGCCTTGACCAGTTGCAGAGCCTGAGCAGGTTCAGTAATTAGTCCGCCTGCCAATACAGGCAACTGGGTCTGTTCTTTAATTACCAATGCCATGGCAACTTGGTATCCAGGATATGCGCGAGGCATAACTGGAATAACTGCACCAGAACTTACATTCACCACATCAATACCGTAATGTTTAACTAGGTTTAGCATAGCAGCCACAATTTCTGGTGTATTTCCTTCTGGATGATAGTCATCTGCTGATACCCGGACAATGACTGGCATTTCTTTGGGAATCACGTTTTTCACTGCAATTAGAACCTCTTGCAGGAAGCGTACTCGGTTCTCAAGACTTCCTCCGTACTCATCCGTACGAATATTGGTTAAGGGCGACAAAAATTCGTTTATCAAATACCCATGAGCCGCATGAATCTCAATCATATCAAAGCCTGCAGCAACAGCTCGTTTTGCTCCTTGAGAAAATTTTTGTATAACTTTTTGAATTTCCTGTACTGTCAAGGCAGTCGGCAATGAATATTCTTCATTGAAAGCAATAGCTGAAGGTGCCACAGGTGTGCTGTTAACGACTTCACTCTTTCTGCCGGCATGAGCCAGCTGAATACCTATTTTGCCCCCTTGGGCATGAACCTGCTCGACAACTCTTTTTAATCCAGGAGTATGTGCGTCGTCCCAAATACCCAAATCTCGATTGGAAATACGACCACGCGGTTCTACGCCAGTAGCTTCTACAATGATCAGCCCCACTTGTCCTACGGCTCTTGTTGCATAATGGGTAACATGCCAATCAGTCGCCATACCATCATCAGCCGCACTATACATACACATAGGAGGCATAACAATTCGATTCTTTAATGTTACACTTTTAAAGGAAATAGGTGTAAATAACATATATATCATCCTTTCATCTGTTTACAAAGCTACACATTTGTCTCTCTTATAATATCCAAATTTTTACCAATTTATGAATTCATTTTATAGCACATATCACCATTTTACAAGTACACACTTTCTCGTACTATAGTAACCAAAAACATACCAAAAGAGGATAAAATCGTTGGTGCCTCCTCTGTCATTGCGAGCGCTAGCGAAGCAATCTCTTCTCAAATAGGGGATTGCTTCACTATCGTTCGCAAAGACGTTTATAAAAATTTTTGATCTCAAAAAAAGCCTCCACAAGCATATAAAGAACTTCTCCCGTCCGTTTTATAGTCAACCTATGCAAAGTGTCCATGCTATTATCAGCATCGGTTAAAATGCTAATGGCGAAGCGATAATAACATGAATACTACGCGATCTAAAAACAACAAATTTCACTCAAAATTTTACTTCAATAAAAGAAAAACTCTACGCGTCCTTCGGTTCTCAGCCTAAGCGACAGGTTCATGTTATTATAAGCATAGATTAAATGCTAAGGGCGAAGCGTTAATAATATGGACCTGGCGCGATCCTTATAGCAGCAAGATTCATCTTTAACTTATACTCTCTGAATACAAATAAAAACTTCGTTCTTATTTCATCTAAGAACGAAGTTTTTTTACTTTAATACATATTTTTCAATAGCTTCTGCTACACCATGGGCATTGTTATGACCTGTAACAGCCTTAGCAACGGCTTTTATCTTGTCAGTTGCATTTCCCATAGCTACACCGAGACCAGCATATTGGAGCATGGGAACATCATTATTAGAGTCACCAATCGCCATAACTTCCTCACGGGAAATATTCAAGCTCTCGGCTAGCAATCCTAAGGCATGGCCTTTATTTACACTGGGATGTGTCAATTCTAAATAAGTAGATTTAGAAGTGGCCGCAAAAATTTCTCCTGCAAACTCTTTATTAATAATTTTTTGGATTTCTAGTATCTCATCAGGCTGAGCTAAGGCTAGCATTTTCGTTGGCTCATGACGCATGGAGTAAAATTTTTCACCAATAGGTATTGCTGGAATACCCGCCATTTTCTCATAGTGTTTTGCCTTTTCACAGCGTTCTACTACATATAGTTCATCATTTATATACGATTGAAGATACCAGCCCTTCTCACGAAACAAAGCAACGATTCTATCAGCCACATCTGGAGCAATCGTCTTATGAAACAACATTTCTTTGGTAAGAGCAGACCGAATCATACCACCATTATAGGTAATAATCGGTGCTTTCATGTTGAGTTTTTGGGCAAAAGGCAGAGCAGAGCTAAACATTCTGCCTGTACAAATTGTTACAAAAACCCCCTGTTCATGGGCTTTATCAATAGCTTCCGAAGTTCGTGATGAAACCTTTAATGTCCCATCCAGTAATGTATCATCCATATCCACTGCTACTAATTTTATTGCCATAAAGAAACCTCCGCTATCTCGTTATCGATCCTTAATCACTTTTGATAAGGTACAACTACAAAGAGTCATTAAGCAAACGCCTGTCACAGGAGCAGCCATGCTATAAATTTGAAAACCTGGTAAGGTTTTTATCACCAACATGGGTGTTAATATATTCATGAAAAAAGTCAGGCCACCTAAGGTGAACCAATTCAAAGGCTTGGTTTTCAAGGCAAGTAGTGGTCTTACAGCGCCATTAGCTAATCCAATAATAGCGGCTCCCAGTAACGCACCACCTAAGGTATCAACAAAAATTCCGGGTAGTTTTATAATAAGCAGAAATAATAACACACCATTTAGAATCATACGCAGCAGAAAACCGCACACGCTTTGGCCCTCCTTATCATCTATAGGTCATAAATTAATACTGTTTCTTATTATATACTGTTAGACAAATTATTGACAATATATTTTTGATCCAATATTGTTCTTATGAAACACCATTCTCAGACTCCATTTCTTACTAGTAAAGGTTAAAAAAGAGCGTCGCCACTTTCCAGTAATAATAAAGCCTGCTTCAATTCAATTCCCCCGCCAAAACCTGTTAGACTGCCATTGGCCCCTACTACTCGATGACATGGTACCACAATCGGAACCCGATTAATATGCAGTGCTCCTCCTACTGCCCGTACAGCCTTAGGATTTCCAATATCTTTGGCCAACGCTCCATAGGAAGTAGTTTGCCCATAAGGTATGTTTGCCGTAAATGTAAGCACTGACTTTTGAAAGGAAGTATAACCACGCCAATCAATGGGTACGCCAAAAATAACGGCGAATCCTCTAAAATACATATTTAACTCTGTTCTTAGTTGCTCTGACCAAAGGTTCATCTCTGCTGTGACCACACTCTCAGGTTCTTCAGGCTTAATCTTGACTGGAAAATCAAGTTGCCACAATCCTATGTCTGTCCAGACAGCCTTCATATAACCCCAATCCGTTTCTAGTATTGTCTGTATTTGCTGCAAAAAATTCACATCCTCATAAAAAAAATACCTAGTGCCATATTCTACAGCAACTAGGTATTTTCCTATTAAAATTATACTAATTTCATATCTACTAATACTGCGTTCATTTTACGAACAGCATCAGCGCTCTTATTAAATTTCTCTTGTTCTTCAGCATTTAATTTATAATCAACAATTTTTTCCCATCCATTTTTGCCGATTACAACAGGAACGCCTAGGCAAATATTTTCCTGTCCGTACTCTCCTTCTAAGGAAACGCAGCAAGGATATACTTTCTTCTCATCACGAACAATCGCTTCTACCAGTAAAGCACCAGCAGCGCCAGGAGCATACCAAGCAGAAGTACCCAGTAAGCCAGTTAATGTAGCACCACCAACCATAGTATCAGCAGCTACTTTTTCTAACGTTGCTGCATCTAATAATTCAGCAGCAGGAATACCCATATATGTAGCAAAGCGAGTCAAAGGAATCATTGTAGTATCACCATGGCCACCAATTACTACACCATGAAGATCAGTAGCAGGAACATTAAGAGCTTGGCTCAAATAACATTTGAAGCGAGAGCTATCCAAAATACCGCCCATACCAATAATACGATTCTTAGGTAGACCGCTTGCTTTTAATGCAAGATAAGTCATAGTATCCATTGGATTACTGATAATTACGAAAATAGCATTAGGGGAATATTTTAAAATATTGTCGACTACACCTTTAACAATACCTGCATTGGTGCCAATTAACTCCTCACGAGTCATACCTGGCTTACGAGGAATACCAGAAGTAATTACAACCACATCAGAATCTGCAGTTTTGCTATAATCATTTGTGCTACCTGTAACTCTAGTATCAAAACCAAGCAAGGTTGCAGTTTGCATCATATCTAATGCTTTACCTTCTGAAACGCCTTCCTTGATATCCAATAATACTAGTTCGCTTGCTAATTCTCTTTGTGCAATAACATTTGCGCAAGTTGCACCTACATTACCAGCACCAACAACAGTAATTTTCATCCTGACATCATCCTCCTAAAGTTTGTACAATCTTTTATTCTTAGTATATGTTAACCCTACTGATAATTATAACTCTCTTCTCATAGGTTTGTATAGAGTTCAAGTGAATTAAAATACATACTATTACAAAAATAGTACACTTTAGTAACTAGCTAAATAATAAAGCCGTTAGAAAACCTCTTTGTCATTGCGAGTGCCAGGGCCGTAATCCCTCTCTTGTGAGAGATTGCTTCGCTAACGCTCGCAATGACAGGACAGTAAGAAGCACTCGTTAGTACGTAAAAAAGTAAAAAAGCCCTTCTACAAAGTAGAAGGGCTGATTTGTCGTTTAGGTATTAACGACCGCTGTTTTTGCTGAAGCAATCGCGGCAATATACAGGACGATCGCTGCTTGGACGGAAAGGCACTTGAGTTTCTACACCGCAAGCTGCACAAGTTACATCATGCATTTCGCGTTGTGGACGAGCGCCACCACGGCTAAAGCTGCTACCGCCATTATTTCTTTGTTTGCGAGTTGCACGGCATTGTGGGCAACGGCCAGGCTCATTAGTGAAACCTTTTTCGTTGTAGAATTCTTGCTCAGAAGCTGAGAATACGAATTCTGCGCCACATTCGCGGCATGCTAAATTTTTGTCTTGAACCATTGTAATAGTCCCCCTCAAATTTTCTGGCCCAAATTGGTGTAGGGTTCACTACTGTCCTTACCAAAAACCTACTTGAGAAGGATATATAATGGAATCTCACTAGACCTATTTTCTTGGGCTCAATTATAAGTATACTATTTTTTTTGTAAAAGTAAAGTTTTTTTTAAAAATTTTGGAAAATCTATCACATGAAAAACCCTTTATTTTTCTCTCATCAACAAGTCATTCATCCGAATCAATATCTCTTTCTAACTTTTTTAAAAATGCATGATCAATAATAAACTTGTACATACTATTTTTGATTAGATCAACTACAAATTTCTACAGGAGGCTAATTTACATGACGATCCTAGAAAAAGTAAGCTCAGAAACGCGTAATATTTTCAACATGTTTTTTGACAAAGAACCTCTAAACTATTTAGAGGCAGCCGGATTATATGGAATTATTGCTCAAGGCCGTTATAATGTCGCTGCTCTTGAGGTTCTTTATAATCATGCAGAAGATCAAGATTTAAAATCGTTAATTAAGGATGCAATTGAAAGACACAGCAAAGCCATTATTGAACATTCTGAAGAAATGTTACAAGAGAGCGGCGGTAGAATTCCTTCTCTTGCTTTTACACAACGTACATTACACAAGACGCCGTTAAACATTCCTCCTGATGCCCATTTGACAGATGAAGAAGTCGCGATTGCTGTCGGTACGATGGGTAAAGCGGCGCAAATGGCTTTATTGGCAGCCTTACACCAATCTTACCAATTAGAGGTCGCCATGATGTATCGCAAAATGTTAGATGCTGGTTTGGAATGGGATTATCGTTTATTACAACTTATGTTACATCGTGGCTGGCTCCCTAAACTTGCCAAGCTAGAACATTAAAAATAACATAAAAAACCTCCCAGCATTAGTCTGAACCCGAAAAGTGGGAATCTAAAAAGAAGCCTTATGCCGTATGTAGC
>CAUROG010000025.1:0-61450 GCA_963526645.1 uncultured Pelosinus sp.
AGAGGATTTTTGTCTCACTGTGCTCAACTAATGTTGACAGAAACTTCTGTTTCTATTCCCCTCTAGAGAGGGGTGCCTGAAAGGCGGGGTGTGTTCGTCGTTATCTCACATGTGACTCATTAGTATGCGATGCTCAACTAATGATATCAGAATCTAATGCTTTTATTCCCCTCTAGAGAGGGGTGCCCAAAGGGCGGTGTGTGTTCGTCGTCTCACATGTGATTCATTAGTATGCGATGCTCAACTAATGATATCTAATGCTTTTATTCCCCTCTAGAGAGGGGTGCCCAAAGGGCGGGGTGTGTCTCTCTCTACTTTTCCAACTGTGCCAATAGCGCGTGCACCAACTGGTCAGTACAGGAAGTTGTCTTTTGTCCACAGGTGATGCCTTTGAGTTTTTTTATAACTTCCTTAGCGGGCATACCTTCTACTAATACACTAATGGCTTGCAGGTTCCCAGGACACCCGCCATTAAATCTAACATTCGTTACAGTTCCATCCTTTAAGTCAAATTTTATTTCTTTGGCGCATACGCCAGCTGTGTTATAAGTTGTCATACATAAACCCCTTTATCTTTTTTATATTGTGCATATTTCTTTAAGATACACTGAAATAGAATAACTGTCTAGTCCTTCTGTTGTCAAATGCCTTGTTATTTTCAGCTCTTGGCAGGATTTAGACAGAAACTTGCGAATAAAAAAGTAATATAGATTATTTTGAGTGGAGTAACGCTGTGGAATTTTTAGAAGGTACCGTAGAGAATATTATATTTCATAATACTGACAATGGCTTTGTCGTATTTAAGTTAAAGCCGGCCAATGAAAATGGGTCTGTAGCTGTAGTTGGCAGCATGCTGGTGCCTTTAGTGGGCGAGCAGTTGGAGCTAACTGGAGAATGGGCGGAGCATGCCCGTTTTGGCCGCCAGTTTAAAGCAACTAGTTATAAAAAAGTAGCACCTGCCAGTGTGAAAGGCATAGAACGATTTTTGGCCTCAGGGGCAATTAAGGGCATTGGCCCAGCCATGGCGGCGCGTTTAGTAAAGCAATTCGGTCTGGACACCTTGAAAATCATAGAGGAAAAACCGAAGCGCTTGCAGGAAGTAGAGGGAATCGGCAAGAAAAAAGCCGAGGCCATTCATGATGCCTATTCTCAGCAATCAGAAATGCATGAGGTCATGTTATTTTTGGAAATGAATGGGGTAACAGGGGCATATGCGGGTAAGATTTTTGCCCAGTACGGTTTCTTGGCTATTAGTGTATTACAGGAAAATCCTTATCGCTTGGCCCAAGAAGTCCAAGGGATAGGATTCCGCACAGCAGATCAAATTGCTATGTCCTTAGGGTTAGAACGCAACCATGAGGAGCGGATCGCTGCTGGTATTGATTTTGCGTTGCTGCAAATTTCTCAAGCTGGTCATTGCTGTGTTCCAGAAGAGGTTTTGGTGCAGGAAGCCGCCAAACTATTAGTAATCGATCCTGTAGATGTAGCTAGACATGTATCTGTATTAATTCAAGATAGTCGCTTATGTGTAGAGGATTTTCATGGCATGACCCTCATTTATCCTCGCCATTTATATTACGCAGAAAAAAGAGTAGCACAGAGGCTATTACGCTTAAAAGATACAGCCAAACAAGCACCTGATGAAGATTTGCCAGCAATTGTGAATCGATGGGAAAAACAGTCGGGCATCACCTTGGCAGAAGCACAGCGTGAAGCGGTGTTATCATCCTTACTTCATGGTGTATTGGTTCTGACCGGTGGACCTGGTACAGGTAAGACCACAGTTGTACGAGGCATGCTTGATGTATTGGAAGATCAAGGTTTTAAACTGCTGCTTGGAGCACCTACTGGACGTGCGGCAAAACGCTTAAGTGAGGCTACGGATCGGGAGGCCATGACAGTACATCGACTGTTGGAATCGACTGGCGGAGTAGAGGGGGCACCCTTATTTATGCGCAATGAAAATGAACCTTTGGATGCAGAGGTCGTTATCATTGATGAAGTTTCTATGATGGATATTTCGTTAATGAACTCTTTTCTTCAGGCCATACCTGAGGGTTGTCGTGTTATCTTAGTCGGAGATGTGGATCAATTGCCAGCCGTTGGGCCTGGATCTGTGCTCAAAGATATTATTCGCTCGGCGACAGTTCCCGTAGTGCGTTTGACAGAGGTTTTCCGCCAAGCAGGGGAAAGTATGATTGTCATGAATGCCCATCAAATTAATCGGGGGATGTTGCCTGATTTTAAAAGCAGTAAAGATTTTCAGTTTCAGGATATTAATGATAGTGATGCTGTGGCTCAAGCCATTGTGGATTTATGTCATGATCACCTTCCCAAAGAAGGTTTTAATGTTTCTTATGATGTACAGGTCTTGGCGCCTATGCACAGGTTGGTGTGTGGTGTGGAGAATTTAAATAAACTGCTACAGCGGTCTTTGAATCCTGAGTCGGAGGGGAAAGCTTCTGTGTCAGGTGCTAATCAGGTATTGCGTGAGGGTGATAAGATTATGCAGATGAAAAATAACTATACCAAAGGGGTATATAACGGGGACATTGGTTTTATTACTGGTATTCAAAATGGGAGAGTCGCAGTTCGTTATCCAGAACAAAATGTGATTTACGAACGAGGACAGCTAGATGAGCTGCATCTTGCCTATGCCATGAGTGTGCACAAAAGCCAGGGCAGCGAATACCCTGTGGTGATTATGCCCCTGATTCCAGGGCATCATATTATGCTGCAACGCAATTTGTTATATACAGCCGTCACAAGGGCCAAAGAAAGAGTAATCCTCCTAGGCAGCAAAGCAGCTCTCAACACAGCTTTATCCAACGACCGCACAAAAAGGCGCTACTCCCTCCTTGCAGAACGCCTACGTGGTGAGGAATTGTGAAACACTCCACTGCCTGCAGTGATCGAGAGGGGAGATGGGAGGACGACACACCCCGCCCGTTGGGCACCCCTCTCTAGAGGGGAATAAAACAAGAAATCCAGCTACGCACCCAAACCATTCCCCTCTAGAGAGGGGTGGCACGCAGTGACGGGGTGTGTTCGTCCTAAGACGTATCAGGCCAAAAAGTGCGCTAAGCAATCTACCAGATCCCAACTCCAATAGTTGATTCCCACTCCAACCATTCCCCTCTAGAGAGGGGTGGCACGCAGTGACGGGGTGTGTTCGTCCTAAGACGTATCAGGCCAAAAAGTGCGCTAAGCAATCTACCAGATCCCAACTCCAATAGTTGATTCCCACTCCAACTATTCCCCTCTAGAGAGGGGTGGCACGCAGCGACGGGGTGTGTTCTTCGTTCCCGTAATGTGTATAAGGAGGATGAAACATTTTGTCTAAACAAAATATGATTTCATATAATCCTAAACTAAAGGAGCTAGCCAAGCAACTTCGCCAAAATAGCACCTTATCAGAAGTATTACTTTGGCAACAACTTAAAGGTAAGCAGATGATGGGCTATAGATTTCACCGCCAAAAACCAATTCAAAATTATATTGTTGACTTCTTTTGTCATGAATTAATGCTGGCAATTGAGATAGATGGAATTACTCATAATGAAAAGATTGATTATGATCTCCGACGGCAGCAAGAAATAGAGTTAATAGGAATTCAGTTTCTAAGGTTTCATGATAGTGACGTAAAGCAAAACTTAGCGGGTGTATTAGAAGCTATTAAGATGTGGATTGAGAAACATGACTCCCACGTGTGAGAGGGGAACGGATACATCATCCCACCCGTTGGGCGCCCCTCGCTAGAGGGAATGGAGGGAGATGGATACATCCTGCCCGTTGGGCACCCCTCTCTAGAGGGAAATGGAGGGAGATGGATACACCCCGCCTGCGGGCACCCCTCTCTAAGAGGGGAATGGGATAGGGCTTATCCATAAATCTGCTAAATCGCAATTCAACAATTGAGTTTCACCCAACTATTCCCCTCTAGAGAGGGGTGGCACGTAGTGACGGGGTGTGTTCAACGTTTTCGTAATGTTAGGAGGTTGCATAGATAGCATGATCAGCAACTTTTGGAATACCTTTTTGAATATCCTCTATCCCCCAAAGTGCCCTTACTGCAAAACCTTGGTGCAGGAACATGGGGCATGGTGTTTTTCCTGTCTATCAACCATCTTGGCGCTGCGAGAAATTAATGTTATGGAGCATCGTCTGAAATCGTTAAACTCCTGTCGTGTAGTATGTGAGTATACAGGAGGCCTGAAACGAATTATTCATGATATGAAGTTTCGTCAACAAAAGAAATATGCGATTCATTTGAATTGGCTATTAACCAACAGTAAACGGCCACATTATTTTTCGACGATTGATTATGTAATACCTGTACCTCTGCATGCTGATCGCTTACAAGAGCGGGGTTACAATCAAACAGAGGTTATTTTTAAAGAGTGGTCTAAAAAAGAAAAAATAGTATGGGTGCCAGATCTTTTGGTGCGTGCTAAACATACCATTCCTCAATGGGAACTTACTCTGACGCAGCGAAAAGAAAATATAAAAGGCGCGTTTCTCATAACGCGCCCTGAAGTGGTAAAGGATAAAAATATATTGTTGGTGGATGATATTATAACTACAGGTATTACCTTAGATGAATGTGCTAAGGTGTTAAAAAAATCGGGAGCAGCGACTGTTCATGGATTGGCGGTAGCCAGTGGGTCGAGATGAACGACACACCCCGCCCGCGGGCACCCCTCTCTAGAGGGGAATGAGGAAATGACGACGACACACCCCGCCCGCGGGCACCCCTCTTTAGAGGGGAATTAAAAAAATCCCCTCTTAAAGAGGGGTGGCGCGTAGCGACGGGGTGTGTCGTTCCCACGCCACCACTTCGTGCCATCTCATGCCAGTAATGTGCAGCATATTTAAGTGGCAATATCAACCCAAAGACTCGATAAAGGCTTTCACAATCTCTGGATCAAAGGCAGTACCTGACATATTTTGTAGTTCTCGTACTGCTTCCTCTTTGGTTTTTTTCCAATGTTCCGTGCAAGGATTGATGAAGCGGTCGTAATAATTTACTACAGAAATGATGCGGGCTCCTAAAGGAATATTTACTCCTTTTAAACGTTTGGGATACCCCTTACCATCCCAGCGTTCATGGTGATAGCGAATATAGGGGATAAGTTCCTGACACTGAGCGATATTTTCTAGCATGGAGCTGCCAGCGTTACAATGGTTTTTAAAGACCGTCATTTCACGGGTGGAAAGATAGGGAACTTTCGCTAAGAACGCATTGGGAACGGTAAGGTGACCGATATCGTGCAGCAAAGCAGCCAGGCGTATGCGTTCAATTTCCTCCCGCGGGAGGCGCATCTTGGCAGCAACGCTAACGGCGTAGTTCGCTACCTGCTGGCTGTGTAAATATAGATTTGCATTTTTAAGTTGAATGAGTTGCATCAGACTGGCGATGACATTATCGATAGTGTCATCGCCAGAATAAATTTCAGGACCTTGCATAAGTGTTAACATAACCACGGCGTACAGCCTTTCATTATAAAAGTATTCAAATTATAATCTATGTTTGACTAAATAACAACAAAATCCTGCTAATAATTTTAAAAATCTATTTTTTCCATAGAAGTAAGTCAAGATTTGATAGAAATAGTCATGAAGTGTTGCTATAATGAAAATATAATTTTTGTATTATTTGGGGTTCTAATTTTTGGTTAAAAATTTGTATTATCATAAGGGGGACTATTATGAACGTTAAAAATTGTCCAGGATGTGGTAAACTATTCATGGAAAATCCCAGTGGTATGTGCCCGGCATGCTATGCACAAGAAGAAGTGTATGAACATAAAATTGGTGAATATTTGCGTGAATTTGGCAAAGCACCTCTGGAACGAATACATGAAGCTACAGGAGTTAGTGAGAAAATCATATTGCGTATGCTGAAAAGTGGTCGATTGCTTGTTGATGGTCAGAGTATGATCAGTTATCCTTGTGATATGTGCGGTATTCCTATTTTTGAAGGTCGCATATGTTTAAAATGTAGCAGTAACTTTACAAAGCAAGTAAAAGATAGTTACCAGCCTGATAGGAATTCGATGGATGCCCAGCATGGCGTACGAATGTATACGAAAGATAAATAAAAAATTTTGTGGCGGGGATTAATGTCCCGGCCATTTTTGTCGATACTATAAGTGAAGGATTTTTTTCGGCAGATTGTGAGGTGCTTAAAAATGATTATTTCAGGTAATAAAATCCAAAGCGTATTAAAGGCATATGCTGAACAAAACAGCGCTGCAAAGAGCGGGAATACTGATAAAGGGAAGAGTACACAACAGCCAGACCAAGTGATTTTATCCCCAGGTGTTCAGGAGTTCGGGCCTATGTTACAACGTATTATTGCAATGTCCGATGTTAGGCAAGAAAAGGTGAATGAGTTTTCAGCGAAGATTGAAGCTGGCAATTATCAAGTGAATTCAAAGGATATTGCTGAAAAAATAATTGGACGTACGCTAAGTGACAACTTGCGGTAAAGGAGGAGCCTGTGGAAGAGTTGTGGAAAAATTTATTACATGTGTTACAGCAAATACTTAGCATTTGTCAGGCTTTTTTAACGTTAAGTGAGCAGAAACAAAAGGTGCTGGTAGCTGCTAATTCCCAAGAGTTAGAAAAAATTGTAAAGCAGGAAAATTCCTTGCTTGTACAACTTAGTAAACTGGAAAAAATGCGTGAAACAATAATTCAGGAGATTTTAGTTGCCCATAGCGCGCAGGATACTGAGATCTCACTGGAAGCGCTGAAGAAAATAGCCAATCCTGATACAAGAGAACAGCTCGAAGTATTTAGTAAAAAATTAAAACAAATTATGGATCAACTAGGCCCCCTGCACACCTTGAATGCTGAACTTATCCAGCAAGCTCTCGGTTTTATTAATTATAATGTTAATGTTTTATCCCAAATAGCGGTGGGACCAACCTATGCTTCAGGAGGGCAAACGGATCAACAGGCACCAAAACGAACTCTGTTCGATGCAAAAGCATAAGGATATGAAGTAATATAAATATATGGAGTGATACTATGTCATCAACATTTGGCGGTTTTAATACAGTTGTTCGTGGATTGTATGTGCAACAGGCATCTTTAGATACGGTAGGGCACAACATTGCTAATGCGAACACGCAAGGCTATTCTCGACAGTCGGTTAATTTGGTTACTACTACTCCTGAAAACCAATATGGTATGTATGGTAATAATCAAAAGGGTTCAGGCGTAGATGTAGCTTCTGTTACTCGTGCTAGAGATGCCTTTATAGATAAGCAATATTGGAAAGAAACATCCACTTTGGGATATGGTCAAATGACGGTGGATTACTTAGGTAGAATTGAAGGTGTGTTTCAAGAACCATCTGATACAGGGGTACAAACAACCCTGAATAATTTTTGGAGTGCTTTACAAACCTTAGGTACTAATGCATCAGATGATAGCGTGCGCACAGCGGTACGCCAGCGTGGCGTAGAAATGGTTAACTCCATTCAGCATGCAACCCAGCAATTAAATGATATGATACAAGATACAAACTCGGTGATTACTATAAAAGTAGACAAAGTAAACCAGTTAAGTTCGCAAATTTATGATTTGAATCGCCAAATTGTTAGGATTGAAACGGGTGGAACGGATCATGCCAATGATTTGCGGGATACGCGAGATATATTAGTTGATGAAATGGCTCAGCTTGTTAGTATCAATGTGAACGAAGATAAATCTGGTGCCTATTATGTTCAGTCTGCAGGTGTACCTATTGTTTCTGGCGCTGGTTATCAAAAATTAGAAGCAAGGTCCATCAATGATCCTGATTATGGCTATGAGATAACAAATGTATATGTTGAGGGTGAGGTCAATCCCCTTGTGTTTAAGGGTGGCGAAATCAAGGGCTTGCTGGACATGCGTGACAACTCTACCCTTGGGGGAGATTCAACGGATGGAATTAAAGGCTACTTAGAAAAATTAAACACCATGAGTAAATTTTTATTGCAGGAATTTAATGATGTACATAAACAAGGTCTGGGAAAAGACAATAGCACAGGAAACAACTTCTTTGGCAATAGTGCCACGGATTACACTACTTTTAAGCCTGATGCTGGCAAGGGACTACAGTGGATCTCAGAGTTGAAGGTCAATCCGGCACTTTTTAATTCTGCCGATGGTCTTAGCAAGATCGCTGCCAAAACTGCAATTAATAATTTGACGATAGAGCAATCAAATGCTGCTGGTAGTGCTGCAACAGTTACGAGTACTTATACAGGAACTACACCGCTAAGTTATAAGGTGAGGATTACTGCTGATACAACAAGCGGTGAGGTAACTGGTGTAGAATCTTCCTTGGACAACGGTGTTACTTGGACGGCTGCCACTGGGACACCTCCTTCTTTTGTTCTTGATGGTTCATCTGGAAAAGTTACCATACAAATACCTACGGACACTCACAATAAAACTAATGATGAATATACCTTTTCTGTTAGCCAAGGTAATGCAGCGGGAGATAATGCAGTGAACCTAGCTAATCGGTTGAAGACGGATAAATCTGCCATATTAGGTAATGCATCACTGGATACCTATTATAGCTCAGCAATTGGCGCACTAGGAGTACAGTCTCAAAGTGCTCAAAATCTAACGAAAAATCAAGCCACATTAATTGGTCAGATTACCAATTGGCGGGAATCAGTTTCTGGTGTTAGTGTGGATGAAGAAATGACCAATATGATCCGTTTTCAAAAGGGCTATTCGGCAGCTGCTCGTGTTATTACCACAATGAATGACATGTTTGACACTTTGATAAATATGGGAAGGTAGGAAATAAATGAGAATTACAAATAATATGATGTCCAATAACTATCTAAGTGCTCTTAATAAATCATTGGAACGGCAAAGTAAAGTTCAGGAACAATTATCAGATGGTAAAGCGATACATCGCCCATCAGATGATCCCATAAAGACAATTCGTAGTTTACGGTTTAATACGAATTTGGCAATGAATGAGCAGTTTACCCAAAATATCAATGATTCACTATCCTGGATGGAAACCACGGATGGGGCGATGAATGATTTAAGTTCTGTTATGATCAGAATTAAGGAATTGGCGATAAGTGCCGATGGTACAAAACCAGTTGATGCACTCAATGCAGTTGGTGCTGAAATTGATCAATTAATTAATCAAGCCATTACCATTGGCAATACAAAAATTGGTGATCGATATATCTTTGCTGGACAAATGGATGATACTAAGCCTTTTGAACGTAAGCAAATAACAGACCCTCTTTCCAATACAGTGAAGGATGTCGTTGTTTATAATGGGGATATTAATAAGATTTCTATGCTGATAAAGCCGGGAATCGCCAATCCAAGTGAAGACAGCATCAATCTAACTGGTAATGATGTATTCGGACCGACTACCTTCCAATATGGTAATCCTACCATGGACGTCTTTAGTCAGTTAATACAAATTAAAGAAGAATTGCAGAAAACTGCGCCCGATACAGCATGGATTTCTAATGTGGGTTTAGGTAATATTGATTCCATTCATAGTAAGCAATTAAAAGAATATACCCAGCTTGGTGCTCGCATGTCTACTTATGAAATGGCGAAAAATATGCTGGAAAACAATAGTACCGTCATTATTGGTGATGTAGCTGCTAACGAAGACTTAGATATAGCAGCCGCCATTATCGAGCAGAAAAATAGTGAAAATGTATACAAAGCAGCCTTAGCAGTAGGGGCAAAAATTATGCCCCTTTCTTTAGTAGATTTCTTACGTTAGGAGGGGCGTTACTATGCTGATTCTTAATGTTGCGACTCAACCAATAAAAACGGAATATACGACTCAAAAGGCTTCTTTAGATTCACAGACTACCTTGCCAAAGATTCAGATTGATACACAAGCTGCCAAATTGGAAATTCGTCAGCCGGAAGGTAAGCTGGAAATTGATCAAACGCCTTGTCGCTATGCTTTAGGCATTAAAAATATGCAGGATTTTAGCCGTGATAACGCCCAGGAAGGAAGAAATAGTGCGATAGAAGCCATTGGGCGTATCGTTGATGAGGGTAATCGCTTGGGCAGCATTGAGTCCGGGGAAAATGCTGTTGTTGAGATAGCGGCAGACACAAACTCACCTCCCCCTGGTGAACTTACTTTGGCATATATTCCTTTGCCGGATATACATTTCACAAGAAATCCACCTCAAATTCATGCTACAGAGGGGAAATTAGATATCAATTTGCAAAGGGGCAACGTAGAAGGCGACTTTACACCAGGAAAAGTAGGTGTCAATGTGACCCAATATCCCAGTATAAAAATGTGGACAAGCCCCAATAAAGTCGATTTGATGTTGTGATAATGAAAAAGAGGTGCGAATATGCTTGTGAAATCTACCCGTTTCGGTGAAATAGAAGTTGCAGATGATGCAATTTTGCAGTTTCCCCATGGTTTACCTGGATTTCCAGAGGAGAAATCCTTTGCTTTTTTACCTTACCAACCAGATAGTCCCTTTGTTTTTTTGCAATCCGTGAGTGAACCTGACCTAACATTTATGGTAGTAGAACCGTTTACCTTTTTTAAGGATTATGTTTTTGAAATAGAGGATGAAATTGCTGAGCAATTGGGACTTTCTACTGAAAATTTGCCGCAAATTTTCAATATGATCAGCTTGAGGGAAAAAGTAGAGGAAATGACAGCCAACCTCTTGGCCCCAATTCTGGTCAACTGGCGTGACCAGAGAGCCATGCAACTTATTTTGGAGAAAACATCCTATACCACTCGCCATCGTCTTTTCCCTAATGGTCTGCCCATTATGGCAGATAAAAGGGGGGGATAATCATGTTGGCTCTTACCCGTAAACCAGGGGAGCGAATTGTCATTGGCGATAACATTGTTGTTACCATTATAGAAATAAAAGGCGATAATATCAGACTGGCAATTGAGGCCCCCAAGGACATCAAAATTTATCGTGGTGAACTGTATGATACTATTGCTGCTGAAAACAAGCAGGCCGCAACTCCAGTTCTTTTATCAGATATGGACCTATTAAAAGGCATACACAAAGAAAAGTAGGGCATTGCATGTATGTCCTAAAAGATTCTGCATTTTGACTAAAGATTATATAAGTTTTTTTCGATAGAATGTATAAGAATACTGAAAATCGGGAGCGTGAAATATGGATATTAGTGGGGTTAAAATAGTAGAACCAATGATTACCCGTTCTGGAACCCAAAATGGCGACAGCAGCCAGGCGCAAAAAAATACAAAAGATAATCAACAAACAGCGGATGGCCTAAAAGGGAACAAAGAGTTAAGTAAAGAAGAACTACAGAAAGTGAATAGTGAGTTAAATAAATTTATGAGCTTAATTAATTCAGATATTCAATTTTCTCTACATGAAAGAACAAAACAGCTCATGGTTCAAGTTATAGATACGAGAGACCAGAAAGTAATTAAAGAATTTCCCTCTCATGAGATGTTAGATATAATGGCTAATATAAGAGAATATGTAGGTGTCTTATTAGATAGGCGAGCATAAAAATTATAGAATACAGAGGTGATAGTATGGCCGGAATATACGGTTTAAGCGGATCAGGTATGGATATAGATTCGCTAGTCAAAAACTTAATGAAAGCCCAACGAGTGAAATATGATACATTGCAACAGAAAAAGACCCAGCTGGAATGGAAAAAGGCAGATTATAATTCAATCTATACTTCCATTAATGATTTCCGTAGTAATACTGTTTTTAATTATAAGCTGCAGGGCACTTTAATGCCGAAAGCAGTAACTTCTAGTGATGAGACGAAAGTTACTGTGACTGCCAATGCGGATGCTGCCAATGTTGGTCATACAATGACGGTGGCGCAATTGGCTGATGGGGTGAAAAAGACTAGCAGTAGTAATATTACCACTGGTACAGCCAAAGATACACTGAATAATCAATTTACGGGACTAGATACAACCTCGCCTATGACTATACAAATTACAAATGGTACTGAGACCAGTACCATTACCGTTGATCCTAATAAGAGCATCTATGAACTTGTTAGCTCCATTAATAGCGCAGGCGTCAATGTGAAAGCCAATTATGATGCGACTCTTGATCGCTTTATGCTGTATAGCACTAATATGGGATCCAGTGCAGAGATCAATTTTACGGGTAGTAGTGCTTCAGGTGTAGCCTTACTTAGTAAGCTCAATCTCAATACCGCTACCGAAAAAGGCAAGGATGCGGAATTTGCCCTGGATGGTATAGGAACAGGTGTCCTTGGTGGGGCAGGGAACCTCAAGATGAGCAGCAATACCTTTACTATTTCTGGTATTATTTACAACTTAAAGGCCACAGGAACGGTGAATGTAAATGTTACATCAGACATTGATAAAACAGTCGCGAATGTAAAATCCTTTATTGAATCCTATAATGCCACTTTAAGTAAAATAAATACCGAATTTGATGAAACTAAATATAAAGATTATTTGCCATTAACAGATGATCAAAAATCAAGCATGACAGACTCTGATATTACTGCCTGGGAATCTAAGGCGAAAAGTGGCCTGTTACACAATGATTCCATTTTGCGAAGTTTAGCTTCTACTATGCGTAATGATCTTTCTACGCCCGTGTCAGGACTTACTGGTTATACCAGTGCTTCCAGTATTGGCATTACTACAGGTTCCTGGTTCGAGGGCGGTAAGTTGTATCTGGATGAAACTCAGTTGAGAAAAGCGTTGCAGACTGATCCAGAAGTGGTTAACAAAATTTTTAGCACAAATAAAGATGGTAATACGCAGAATCAGAATGGGATTGCTGTGCGGCTATACGATACATTAAAAACAGTTTCAGATAAAATAGCGACGGAAGCGGGCGCTAGTGCTTCTACTACTTATGATACAAAAAGTAATCTGGCAAAACAAATTGAGACCTACACGAAAGCAATGACTACCCTCAATACCCGACTAGAAAATTTGCAAGAAGCCTATTACACAAAATTTAATGCTATGGAAACTGCCCTTAATAAACTAAGTCAACAGAGTTCCTGGCTGTCTCAACAACTAGGTACCAGTAGCAGTTAATACATCTGTGAAAAACCTGTCTGTTAAAAGGAGGACTAACTATGAACGCTGTGAATACGGCTAATGCCTATAAAAATCAACAGATTATGACAGCATCACCCCAAGAACTAACGTTGATGCTATACAATGGTGCCATTCGCTTTATCGCTGAAAGTATTCAAGCCATTGAGATGAATGATCTGCAAAAAGCTCACCATGCCAATATGCGGGCCCAGGATATTGTTCGGGAGTTTATGAATACCCTAGATATGCGTTATGAAGTTTCTAAGGGATTAGATGAATTGTATGATTATATCGAATATCGTCTGATTCAAGCTAACCTCAAAAAGGATAAAGCCCAACTAGAAGAAGCGAAAGGCATGCTGACAGAACTTCGCGATACCTGGTATCAGGCTATGAAATTGGCGCGGGGCCAAGTAGCAGTGGGCAAATAAGATGACAACGCTCTTTGTACCAGAAAGGTCGATTCAAGGACTATGGGAGGACTATCTCTTCTTAACGAAAGAAATGGGCAAGTTTTTAGATCAAGATATGGATCTCTTTTATGAACTGATGGACCAGCGAGAACGACTGCAGAAAATCATTGAAAAGGTTGGGGATGAGAGTTTTTGTTTATCCACGCCAGGACAGCAACTACTACAATCCATTCAAAAAATCAATCAAAATGTAACATTGAAACTGCAGTATATTATGAATAACAGCCGCAATCAGCACAATCGATCTAACGCGTATGACAGTCTAGGAATTGACTTTGTTGGTAATCGAATGGACCGGCAGACCTAATGAAAGACGGAGACCACAAAGAGAGATATCCTGATCTCCTTTGTGGTCTTTTCTTCTGTCATTAGGAGTGTAACGAAGCAATCCCCAACTTGACAGAGATTGCTTCGCTACCCTCCCAATGACAGAAAAAAATGCGTATCGATTTCTTAATTATTTCGTACATAATCATTAAATAACAAAAAGAGATGTAAAAGAGAGAAAAATAGAGAAGTAAGCAGTAATGTTAGCAAAATATACGATAAATAGTCGAATTTACCATTAATCTATTCTTACCTTCTAAGCGATATAAGTATTGAAGATATTTAGTACATAAAAACTTCACAACCGGCCGGAGTGAAGAACTATATACTAAGTACATAAAAATCCCAGGCAAGGATGCCGGGAGCGAAAATCAAGGAGGAATATTATAATGATTATTAATCACAACATGGCTTCCCTTAACACATACCGCCAATTGAGCACTAACAACACGCAAACTAGCAAATCCTTAGAAAAACTGTCTTCAGGTCTCCGTATCAACCGTGCTGGTGACGATGCTGCAGGACTTGCTATTTCTGAAAAGATGCGCGGTCAAATCCGTGGTTTGGATCAAGCTACTCGTAACTCCCAAGATGCTATTTCGCTTATTCAAACAGGTGAAGGTGCACTTAATGAAACTCACTCGATTCTTCAAAGAGTAAGAGAGCTTGCTGTTCAGGCTGCTACTGACACCAATACTGCTTCAGACCGTAGTGAGATCCAAAAAGAAGTTTCTCAGTTGGTTCAAGAAGTTGATCGTATTGCAAATAATACCGAATTCAATACCAAAAAGCTTCTTACAGGTGCAGTTGGTGTGTCTACTACTGCTGGTGCTAATTTAACCCAGATTGCGTCTACTGCAGACACTAAAGCTGGAACATTGACACTTACCGCTAATGGTACTATGGCTAAAGCTGCTTCAGGTGATCTGACTCTTACTGCAGGTGTTACTACTGCTGCTGCTGCGGGTACACTCAATATTACTGCTAACGGTAAAACTTATAATATTGGATTTAGTGCTGGTCAGGCTATGACTGACATTGCTAAGAATATTACAAATACTGTACAGGGATATACTGCAACCTTTGATTCAGCTAATGGCAAGTTAAGTTTCAAGTCCAATGAAGCTAATGCTGATCAAACGTTGACTGTTGCTGAAGCAGCTGCGAACTCGTTGGATGCTGCTAAAGACTTCAGTAGTATCGCTGCTAATGGTATTGACTCAGCAAATGCTGTTAATGGTGTGAAGAGTACTAATGCTAGTGGTTTGACTGCTGCTGGTGCGACCTTCTCCTACCAAGGAAATGAGGTAACTGTTACTTCAGGCAATCAAACTGGTTTGAAATTTACTTTAGCTGCAGATGCTGGAAGTACTACTACTGCAACTGTAAATGGTAAAGCAATTACTGTAAACGATGGTTTGGTTTTCCAAATCGGTGCAAACAAGGATCAAAATCTAACTCTTAACATTAATGCAATGGATTCACAGAATCTCGGCATCTCTGGTCTTGATGTAACTACCCAATCAGGTGCCAACAATGCTATAACTGTCATCAACAACGCAATTGAAACAGTATCTGCTGAACGCTCCAAGCTTGGTGCTTCTCAAAACCGTCTAGAGCACACTATCTCTAACCTCGGAACTTCCAGCGAGAACTTAACTGCTGCTGAGTCCCGTGTACGTGACGTAGACATGGCAAAAGAAATGATGAATTTCCAAAAGAACAACATCCTTTCCCAAGCTGCACAAGCTATGCTGGCTCAAGCCAACCAACAACCTCAAGGCGTTCTTCAATTACTTCGTTAATTGACGGCTCGCTAAAGGCAAGTTAATACAATTACCAAGAGCCAGGGGCGTTTGCCTCTGGCCTCTTTATATTCCATTGAATAGACGGGATCTCAGTCCCCCGTTTATCCAGTCGTAGTAGTCGTAGACGGGATTTCAATCCCGTGTTTATCCAATGATCCCTGGATTGAAATCCAGGATACGGGGGTGAGAGTGGGATGGCAGGCATGCTGACAACTGAAATAGATATGGCAAAAATCCCCCCCCCATACCCCGTAGACGGGATTTCAATCCCGTGTATTAGCCGAGGATTCCTGGATTGAAATCCAGGTTACGGAGTGCGATGTGGATGGCAGGCATGCTGGTAATTGAAATAGATATGGTAAAAATCCCCCCCCATAGCCCCCGTAGACGGGATTTCAATCCCGTGGTTAGTGAAATGCTTCAACTGTTTTGTTTTTGTGCTGTTGTTGGTATAATAATAGTAGAATTGTCATAGGAGGCTGTAGGAATGAGAGAGATTGTAGATCCATATATTCGGTTATCAACTGCACATCCTGTGGAGCGTCGTGAGGAATGGCGGAAGTGGAAAAAATGGGGTATAGGGTGCTGGATAAAGATGGTGTGACAGTATATCATGAATTAGAAGCTATTCGGCAGATGGTTCTTACTTTTTTTCAAAATATGGATGCTGATATATTTCTATTTGGTTCTCAAGCAACAGATCGGTCGGGAAAATATTCAGATTATGATATCGGATATGATGCGGATGGGAAATTTTCTAGTATGGCCTTATCGGATTTGCAAGAGGGTTTAGAAGAACTGCCTATTCCTGGACATGTTGACTTGGTAGATTTTAAGAAGGTGCCAGAAGAGTTTGGAAAAATTGCCATAAAGGGTGGAGTGGTAGTATGGAAACGCAAACAGAAGAACTCGCGTTTCATCTTGGAAGAGTAAAACAGGTGTTGAGCACTCTTGATGAAGTGCTTGGGATGCCTTATACGACAATTGTACGTGATGCTAGTATTCAGCGTTTTGAATATACCTTTGAGATTGCGTGGAAGTTATTTAAAAAGGTAGCTAAGATTGAGGGCATAGAAGTAACTTCACCTAGGCAGGCTTTACGTAGTGCTTATCAGATGGGGATTATTACAGATATTGATATTTGGTTTGAGATGCTGGAGGATCGTAATATGACATCTCATACTTATGATCAGTATGTAGCTAATAAAGTATATGAAAGTGCTAAAAGGTTACCAAACGAATTAAAACAAGCAATTACCAGAATTAGTCAGATGTAGTCCTTTCCAAAAGTCTTCGAAATAATCCTCTATAGTAGACGGGATTTCAATCCCGTGGGTTATTCAAGGGAGCCTGGATCAAATCTAGGTTACGGGAGTGAGAATGGCACATGGGGAGAGAACCTTGTCCCGTTCTAGATTAGTTTCAAAAGGTCTCTGTAGAAGGGATTTCAATCCCGCGTTTAGTCAGAGAAGGTAACTTGGATTGAAATCCAGGTTACGAGTAGAAGTTGGGGGTCAGGCCTTACGTAATTGCATATTGGGATTTAGCAGAATGGAAGTGAAATGATGTGTGTGAAGTGACAGAGAAAATCTTCCAAGAGGAACTGGACTGGGTTCACCGCCGACTAGAGGCTCTGGATAAAATCGAGGCCAAGCTGCTAGAAATGCGAGAACTCGCTACCTACGCCGCCAGCCGCACCCTCACCGCGAGGGAATCCGCTAAAGTGCAAGAGTGGGTAGACATCCTACAAGCCGAAGTCAAAGCTATTGACCAGGCAACAGCTTTGAGGAGCCCTGTGTTCAACAACCTTTCAATCTGCCAGATGGAAGCAAAGAAGTCCATTCAATAGTATTCGAACCAATACGTGAGGAGGTGGTTTCATGGATATAGCAGCTTTGTCAATCGCTCTAAATCAAGGAAAGGTCCAACAGCAGGCAGGTCTTTCGGTCATGAAGATGGCTATGGGTGTTGCCGCTGATAAAGGTAATTCCGTAGCTGCCATGGCAAGTGATATGTCTAAGGCGATGGCGTTATCAGTACAGCCCAATTTAGGGGCAAATGTTGATATTCAGGCGTAAGATGTTATCAAAGAGCCAGGGGCATTTGCTTCTGGCTCTTTATATTCCATTAAGTAGACGGGATTTCAATCCCGTATGTGCGGGGCATGGGGGTCAGGAACCATATCCCGTTCTAGATTAGTTTCAAAAAGCCACTGTAGAAGGGATTTTAATCCCGTGTTTAGTCAGAGAAGGTAACCTGGATTGAAATCCAGGTTACGGGGTTACGAGGGTGGTAATGGGGATGGCAGGCATGCTAGCAACTGGTATGGATATGGCAAAAATCCCCCTAGAAGGGATTTCAATCCCGCATTTATCCGATGATGCCTGGATTGAAATCTAGGTTACAAGGGTTACGAGGGTGAGTAGGAATTCTTTTAAGTATCGCAAAGTAAAAAAAGTCTTGCAGTTCCAAATGGAATATGCAAGACCTTTAATGTTCCTGTCCCAAGGATTGTCTTAAAAGCTGCAGCAAACCTTTTGCCTGTTGGTTGGCTTGGGCCATCATAAGTTGTGATACTTGAGCTAGCATGCTGTATTTAGTATAGTTCATCATTTCTGTAGCCATGTCTGCATCCCGGATACGTGATTCGGCAGCAGTAAGGTTTTCTTGGTAGTTTTCTAGATTTTTTATGGTATGTTCAAGACGGTTGATAGTTGCGCCATAATTAGAGCGTACTTCTGATACTCGGCCAATGGCTTTGTCGAATAAGGAGATTGCTTTTTCGGCATTCTCTCTTGTCAAAATATCTACGCCGTTAATGCCAAGGCTGTCAGGGGCAAGGCTAAATGTGGATATTTCCATTTGGTTTCCACGATTTGGACCCACTTGGGCATGTATTGTTGAGCTGCTGTCAGAATCGTGATTTAATAGCTTTTTGCCGTTAAATTCGGTGTTTTCTGCCGTTGCTCCAATTTCTTTTAAGAGTTGCTGTAGTTCAGTATTTAAGGCTTTACGATCATCATCGGTCAAAGTGCCATTTGCAGCTTGAATGGATAGTTCTCTGGCCCTTTGCAATATAGCATGAACAGAGCCAGCTGCACCCTCTGCCGTTTGCAGCATTGAGATAGTATCTTGTGCATTTCTAACAGATTGTCCCAAGCCTCGTATCTGTGAACGCATTTTTTCAGAAATACATAGTCCAGCAGGATCGTCAGCAGCACTGTTAATGCGTAGACCAGAAGACAGCCGGAGCATTGCTTTTGAAGCCATATTACTGTTGTATGTATAGTATCTATGTGCCGTCATGGCAGATAAATAATAGCTGTTGATACTGAGCATAACATACCTCCTAATGTTGAAAGTTAGTAAATGGACTTTTTCAACCATATGGGTTCCAATATGTATATATACTAATTCGATTAATGCTAGATTATCCCTTTTGGTATATTAAGAATCTTAGAAAATAATAACACACATATAGATTTATTTGTTAATACGGTAAGATCAATGGGCTATGGTAAAACGCAATATAAATGTAGTCAAAAAGGCACAGCAAGACATTAGTAAGGCATTAAAGTTCTGTCAAGAAGCCATTGGGGATTTAAATGGAAGAGCTGGAGTATTGCATAGGAAAATTGAAAAAGCAAATGAATGGGAAGAAAAGCAGCGGTCTTGTCAGGTGGAGGAAGTAGCCTTGGCTCAGTGTCAAGGAGAACTTGCTAGGATCATGGATGAATTACAGGGACTTCAGGAACAACAAGAACTGTTACAGAACCAAAAAGGACAGTTGGATGATAAGAGTAAGGGAAGAAAAGATGCATTGAATGCACTGTTGGGGGAAGAGTTATATCAAGAATTACAGAAGTTTTCCCCAGTTGTGTCCTTGTTGCCCGAGGAAAATTTAAAGGCGAAACGTTTCAAGTTAAAGGAAGAATTAGCCCATCTAAACCAAGGAAGAGAAATCATCGAAAGTAGAATCAAAACCTATCGTGAGGAATGGGAAAAATTCAACCGTCGCTTAGAAGAATATAAGATCCATGTAGCAGAAGAGGCGAAATTCCCTCTGGATGGTGAAGTGCAATTGAAGAATTTGCACAATGATCTTCGTAAATGTAAAGAGCTAGTGAATGGTAACCGTCATAGCTCAGAGCAGGCATCTAGCCTTTGGAAAACCAGTTGTATTCGGCGTGAGGAACGAGAAAGATTGTACAAGGAGAAGTATGCCCTAGTACATGCTTTTATGGAAGATCTGTCCCTTGTGAAAGATCGATTGGCAAAGGAGACTGTGGAAGTAGAGGAAGGGCTAGCTCTAACAGAAAAAAGTTATCGTCAGTTACAACAACAAGTTATAAGGTGGCAAGAGCTTTGCATTCGTATGGAAACAAGTAATGGAAAATTTGAGTTCTTAGCAGAAAATGTTCATGGTGGTCCCTTAAAGGGGGAAGAAAGCAATTCTTTTCCTTATGAAAGTGTTGCCATGGTTACGAAGTTATTAGAGGCCTTAGAAAAATCCTATGAACAGCTTGCCCGCAGTAAACAAGCAGTAGAGCAAGCTAGAAGTAGTTTTGAAAAATTTTGTCATCAGTCTAATTTCCAAAATGAAAAAATGCGACAAAATATACTGAATGGCATTCGGCAGAAACAAGAATATCAGGAGTTAGTGACTTGGGAGCGGAACTTACGACAAAGGATTCAGGCCGCTAATCGAGTAGCAGAACAAAACATGCAAGCTTATAATGAGGACATTAAACATTTTATTAATCAACTGCATTTGCATCTTCTCACCATCTGTGATGAGATGGGCATGATTCAAAAAATGACAGGTGTAAAAGTGGCGGATCATTATAAATGTATTTATGAAATTAAGACGCCAGTATGGGAAGAAGCTGCTGCTAAAGGCAAATTATTAGAGCATTTGGAATGGATAACAGAGCAATTAACAGCGGATAGTTTCAAGTTGGAAGATGGGATGGAAGACAGTAAAAGGATACGAAAAAACATTGAACATTGGCTGAGTCCCTCCTACTTATTCACCCGTATTAGTCCGAATAAGAATTTCACCGTAGGAGTACGCAAGGTATCTAATGATAACCGTATTAGTAACTATCCTATTGATTGGGCTATTTCAAATAGTTGGTCAGGTGGAGAAAAGTGGAGTAAAAATATGGCTTTGTTTTTGGGGATTCAAAGTTATTTAGTGGAAAAGCGTCAGCCCATCAAGCAAGGTAGAGGCAATACTCGGACAGTCGTTCTTGATAATCCCTTTGGACAAGCTTCTAGCGATCATGTACTAGAGCCTGTATTCTTTATTGCCGAAAAGTTGGGATTTCAGGTCATTGCTCTTACGGCTCTGGCAGAAGGCAAATTTCTAAAAGATTATTTCCCCATTATTTACAGTTGTCGATTGAGGCAAGCCGTAGGTGGAGAGACGTCCGTAATGAACAAAGAGCTTCATGTGAATCATGCTTTTTTCCAAGATAGATCTCCCCAAACCCTGGCTCGCATCGGTCAAGTCAAACAGATGGAGCTATTGAGTTAGAGGTGGGATTGAAATGTCACGTATGGGATAAATAGACGGGATTTCAATCCCGCTAGTGAGATAGATAGGCGAGATTTCAATCTCGTACATGTATGAAGATGGGATTTCAAACGTGCACATGCAGGAGATATGTGGGATTAAAATCCCACCCACGGCAATTGGTAGAAGGGTTTGAATCCCGTTGGTTAGATTAGGGGTAACCTGGATTGAAATCCAGGTTACGAGAAAAGAAGAGGAGAGAAAAAGAAGAGAAAAGAAGAGAGGAGCAGAGCAGAAGAGAAGTCGTAGCAGGGAATTCATTCTCTGCGTCCTTAATGAAAGGGTGATAATATGACAGTACTCAGGCGTTATTATGAAGAGGGTAGTGCATATTTTATTACAACTGTAAAGGAGAAACGTCGTGTGATATTTAACGATCCTTGGGCGTGTGACTTGTTTATCAGTGTTTTGACTTATAATAAGTTTGTATGTGGATATGAGGTTTATGGCTTTGTCCTTATGCCGGATCATGTTCACGTCGTACTTCGTCCGAGGGGGGAAATGAATATATCCGAGATTATGAAAAGGGTTAAGGGGAACTTTTCTAGGTTTTATAATCAGGTGACGGGCCTTTCACAAAGGGTGTGGGAGAGTGGGTTTTACGATGAGGGTATAAGGGATCAGAAGCAGCTGATGGGTACGTTAGAGTATATGCATAATAATCCCTTGCGTAAAGGGTTGGTTATGAATGTAGGTAAATATAGGTATTCCAGTTATCGGTTTTATGCAATGGATGGTAAGGAGTTTGGGGTGTTGGTGGATAGGTGGGATTGAAATCCCACCTACTACTACTACTACTGTTATTACGGGTTGGATGATGACGGCGGGATTAAAACCCTCCCATGAATAGGTAGATAGGATTTCAATCCCGCACGTATTTCATAAAAAAGATACATTTTAGGACTTGCAATTTCTTAGTAAAAAAATTATAATATAGCGTAAGAACCTATTGCTTAGGTCTGTGGTTGAAAGTCGAGGCCAGTCGCAGGCGAAACGATCCACATAAGGAGTCCAAAGTGGCTCTGAGCATGGTGCGGTTTAGGGGTAAGTCCTGCCGAGTTATTAGCTACGTCAGCTAGATTCGAGAGTGGCAGTAGTGAGGAGATTGAATTCTTATTAGCGAACCTTCCAGCAGGCGGGTGTGGGGGCAAAGACCAGGTCAGCTAAGCAGTGTGGTCCTTTAAAATTCATAAGGTGAGGGGATTTCTTTAATGGCTTTTCAGGACAAAACTCTAAAGTGTAAAGACTGTGGCGTAGATTTTGTGTTTACGGTAGGGGAGCAAGAGTTTTATGAGGAAAAGGGATTTGAAAATGAGCCTGCACGATGCCGTGAGTGCCGTGATGCAAAGAAACGTAGCCGCGATGGTGGCGAACGTCAAACAACACAACGAGAAATGCACGAGGTAATTTGTGCTGGATGTGGTATTACTACACAAGTTCCATTTAAACCTCGTAATGATAGACCAGTTTATTGCCGGGAATGCTTTAACGCGCAGCGATAATAAATAAGTAAATGACACTCGGATGAGAAATCATCCGAGTTTTTTGTTGTAACGAGAGTACATTCTGTGAGATGAACAACATCGCAATGTGATTAAGGATTGCAACTCTGCTTTCCACGCAATGATAAGGGGTGAGAGTGCCTTTTGCGGCTCCGCTGGCATACGACATACCCCGCCTTTTAAGCACCCCTCTCAAGAGGGGACTTTTAATTGGAATAAATAATGTAATGGTGTTGACTAATTATGCATTAATAATGTATAATTAGTCAACAGAAATTAAGAATATGCGCAGGAGGGTATTATATGTCAAAGAAAATTATGTCATTGTTGATTGTGATGGTTCTTATTGCATCATTTGGTTTGGTTGGATGCAGCAAAGAAGGAGCATCTACCTCGAAGGTGTTGAAG
Organism: uncultured Pelosinus sp.; assembly: GCA_963526645.1. Classification (GTDB taxonomy): domain Bacteria; phylum Bacillota; class Negativicutes; order DSM-13327; family DSM-13327; genus Pelosinus. The sequence continues at coordinate 23,166 of CAUROG010000025.1, forward strand.
GTGGGTACAGATGCTGGTTTTGCACCTTTTGAGTTTCAGGATGAAAAATCAAAAGAGTATGTTGGCTTTGATGTAGATTTAATTAAGGCCATTGGTAAACAAATGGGCTATGAAGTACAAGTTCAAAATATGAATTTTGATGGTTTAATTCCAGGTCTAGAAGTGAATACCATTGATGTGGCTATTGCTGGGATGAGTATTACAGAGGCTAGAAACCAGAAGGTTAATTTTTCAAAACCTTATTATAAATCAGGCTTAACTATTGTAGTGAAGAATGAAAATAATGCGATTAATAGCTTTAAAGATCTAGAAGGTAAAAAAATTGCCGTACAGATTGGCACTACTGGTGCTACAGAAGCTAAGAAAATTAAGGATGCCCAGGTTCGTGAATTCAACAATGCTCCAGAAGCTTTCATGGAATTAAAAGCTGGTGGTGTCGATGCTGTTGTGAACGATAAACCTGTTAATGAATACTATATTGCAAAAACAGGAAGTAAGGATGCCAAGGCAGTAGGCGAGCCGCAGCAAGCAGAAGAGTATGGAATTGCTGTTGCCAAGAAGAATACAGAGTTGGCAGGTAAAATAGATAAAGCTCTTGATGAACTAAAAAAGAATGGTGAGTATGAAAAAATATACGTAAAATGGTTTGGAAAAAAACCAGGAATATAAGAATATAAAATATATTGTATACACTATGGAACTTGGTGAAAACCAGGTTCCTTTTGCTATTGTTCTTCAAAAAAGATGTTGACTAAATATCCGTATTGTATGTATAATTATAAACATTACAATATTACAATTAGAATTCAAGGAGGGGTTAGAAATGTCCAAAAAAATAATATGCCTGTTTATAATTGGATTGTTTATCGTATCATTCGGTCTGGTGGGCTGTAGTAAACAAGCAGCGAAACCTGCTAAAATTCTTAAAGTCGGTTCGGAAGCAACCTTTGCGCCTTTTGAGTTCCAAGATGAAAATACCAAAGAGTATGTTGGTTTTGATATTGATTTAATAAAAGCGATAGGTAAGCAAATGGGCTATGAAGTGCAGATTCAAAATATGGGTTTTGATGGACTTATTCCTGCGTTAGAAGCTAACAACATTGATATTGCAATTTCAGGTATGACCATTACCGAGGAAAGAGCCAAAAAGGTGAGCTTTTCTAAATCTTATTATAAATCGGGTTTAACCATGGTTGTAAAAAAAGATAATACTAGCATTACGTCTTTCAAGGATTTGGAAGGTAAGAAGATTGCTGTGCAAATAGGCACTACTGGTGCAGATGAAGCTAAAAAAGTAAAAAATGCGCAAATTCGCGAGTTTAACAGTGCTCCTGAAGCCTTTTTAGAATTGAAAGCCGGTGGTGTTGATGTAGTTGTAAATGATAAACCTGTTAATGAGTATTATATAGCCAAGACCAGCGGTAATGATGCAAAAAGCGTTGGCGAGCCTCTTACTGCCGAAGATTATGGCATGGCTGCTTCTGGTAAGAACAAAGAGTTGATAGCCCAAGTTGATAAAGCCTTAGACGAATTAAAGAAAAATGGCGAATATGAAAAAATTTATGTAAAATGGTTTGGTAAGAAACCTTAAGGATAGGATTGTATAATGAGATAATAGGCACAGGCGAGTTTTAGGAATGAAACTCGCCTGTATCTTTTTGTCTTTCAATTTTTTTCTACCCTTTCCTCTGCAGTTAATTGATATGTCTTCAACACACCCCGCCTTACAGGCACCCCTCTCAAGAGGGGAATTAAGTGGGGGCAGACTTTTTTTGTAGGAGTAGTAATTTTTCATTATAGAAAACACTTGATGATTTATGGAAAAGATGTAAAATGGTATAGAGAAAAGAAATAGATTTGTTATAGGAGGGTATTGGATTGTCTAAAAAGATGCTGAGTTTGATGGTTGTGGGAATTTTGGTATTGTCTTTGGGTTTAGTTGGCTGTGGTCAAAAGGCTGCAGACACTAGCAAAGCTAAGGTGCTTAAAATTGGTGCGGAGATGACATTTCCACCTTTTGAATTCCAAGAGGAAGGCAATAAAGAATATGTTGGCTTTGACATGGATTTGGCAAGAGCGGTGGCAAAACAAATGGGTTATACAGTAGAGATTCAAAATATCGGTTTTGATGGACTGATTCCTGCTTTGGAAGCAGGCAACATTGATATGATTGTTTCTGGTATGAGTATTACGGAAGAACGTAGCAAAAAAATAGCATTTTCCAAACCTTATTATAAATCTGGTTTATCTATGGTGGTAAAAAGTGATAACAATTCCATTACCAGCTTTAAAGATCTAGAAGGTAAAAGAATTGCTGTGCAGATTGGAACCACCGGCGCGGAAGAAGCTAGAAAAATAAAAGATGCCAAGGTGCGGGAATACAATAGTAATTCTGAAGCTTATATGGAACTGAAAGCTGGCGGCGTAGATGCAGTAGTTAATGATTTGCCGGTTAATGAATATTATTTGACGAAAAGTGGCGAAAAAGGTGCTAAGCTAGTTGGCGATATTATGAATGCTGAAGAATATGGCATGGCTATGACTAAGAAAAACACAGAATTAGTTGAGAAAGTAAATAAAGCAATAGACGAACTGAAGAAAAATGGCGAATATGAAAAAATATACATGAAATGGTTCGGTAAAAAGCCTCAATAATAAAATGGTTAAAAAGACGCAATATGTTTAGAGGCCGCTGAAAAAGTCTATATTTCAAAAATCATACTAAAAGTAAAAGATTGTTACAGGCTTTAAATGCCCTGTAACAATCTTTTTTGATATGCTTATACATCTTAGTACCCCTGAAAATTGTTTGAAATTAAAAATGTAATAGTTTTTCAGTGGCCTCTATGTTTATTGCGTTTTTTTATTGCAAATGTTTGTGGGATGAAAGTAAGATTTCAATGTCATTGCGAACGCTAGTGAAGCAATTTCTTGCAAGGAGGGAATTACTCACTAGCGTTCACAATGGCAGAGGACGCAAATCAATCAAAATTTGCGAACCACAAAAACACACCCCGCCCTACGGGCACCCCTCTCAAGAGGGGAATTAAAAGGATTTTTTATCAGTTGGGATGCTATGCATGGTGCAGTGCTCTTAGTGATAATCACTTAATGCAGTTCTGAAACATGTTTTCCTCCAATAGGATTGACAGGCTTATGTTGTGTGTTTATAATCATAGTGTTGCATTATTATTCATGCATACATATTTTTTTGAATTAAGGGTGAGAATTATGAACTTTGATTTTGATTTAATTGTGCGTTCCTTCCCCCTTTTACTAGTTGGCGCAGGGGTTACGGTGCAAATTACAGCATTTAGCGTAAGCCTGGGTATGTTAATCGGGATGTTTGTCGGTATAGCACGTTTATCCAATAGATGGATTATTAAAACCTTAGCTGCGATGTACGTGGATTTTATTCGGGGTACTCCATTGCTAGTGCAGATTTTTCTTATATATTTTGCACTGCCGATTATTGTAGGACAGCGTATTGATCCTTTTATTGCTGCCATTACTGCTTGTAGTATTAATAGTGGTGCTTATGTCGCGGAGATTTTCCGCGGAGGTATTCAATCTATTGATAAAGGACAAATGGAAGCAGGACGTTCTCTTGGCATGACATGGGGCCAGACTATGCGTCATATTATATTGCCACAGGCTTTCAAACGCATTATTCCGCCTCTTGGTAATGAATTTATTGCTATGATGAAAGATTCTTCTTTAGTATCCGTCATTGGCTTTGAAGAGCTTACCAGAAGAGGGCAATTGATTATTGCTCGTACTTATGGTTCTTTTGAAATATGGCTATCTGTAGCGTTCATATATTTGATTATGACCTTCACCATTTCGCGCTTGGTAGATTATTTGGAGCGGAGGTATAAAATCGATGATAAGCATTAAAAATATTCATAAATATTTTGGGAAACTTCATGTGCTAAAAGGCATTGACGCTCATATTGATGAGAAGGAAGTAGTAGTTATCATCGGGCCGAGTGGTTCGGGTAAAAGTACATTACTTCGTTGTATTAATTATTTGGAAGAGCCGACAGAGGGCGAAATCATAGTGGATGGGATTCCTCTTACGAGTGAAGCAAATATCAATAAGGTGCGAGAAGAAGTGGGTATGGTATTTCAGCGATTTAACTTATTTCCCCACAAATCCGTACTGGATAATGTGAAATTGGCACCTATGACAGTGCGTAAAATGCCTAAGGTTGAGGCTGAAAAGATAGCATTGGATTTATTAGAAAAAGTGGGCTTAGCGGATAAAGCCCATGCGTACCCAGAACAGCTGTCAGGTGGACAGCAACAGCGGGTGGCTATCGCAAGGGCATTGGCTATGAGGCCGAAGGTAATGCTGTTTGATGAACCTACATCTGCTCTTGATCCAGAGATGGTTAAAGAAGTATTGGATGTTATGAAGTCCTTAGCTCATGAGGGTATGACCATGGCGATTGTTACTCATGAAATGGGCTTTGCCCGAGAAGTTGGGGATCGAGTTCTTTTCATGGATGAAGGACGTCTGGTGGAAGAAGGTACCCCGGATGAAATTTTTTCTCATGCGAAAGAAGAGCGTACCAAATCATTTTTATCTAAGATATTGTAAGAAAAAGGATCTTTTATATAAAAATTCCAGCCTATGTGATTTGACACACATATCCAGTAATGTTATACTTTATATTGTGGTCACGTGGTTGGCCTCAGTTTATTGTTTATTTAGGAGGAGTTTCATAATGATTGGTAAAGTTAAATGGTTTAGTTCTGAAAAAGGCTATGGTTTCCTTGAAAGAGAAGATGGCGGCGATGTGTTCGTACATTTCTCAGCAATTCAAGATCAAGGCTTCAAAACTTTAACTGAAGGTCAACAAGTTGAGTTTGACATTGTTGATGGCGCACGTGGACCGCAAGCAGCTAACGTTGCTAAAGCTTAATTAGATTTTGAACAAATATACCCGGCTATTGTAGCCGGGTTTTTTGATTTTATGTGTTGATTTGAACCACTAAGGTATAGAGAGAACCAATTGGAATCAAAGTTTTTGTTGTTTTCGCTGTGGCTCTATGGTTAACATATCACGCGTTGAGGGGAGTTTAAGAATGATTTACAGATTATTATGATAAAATTTATAATTATTTAAATAATCAATTTACAAAGAGGGTTTTATCGTGCAGACAGAGAACATTACTTATAAGACACTGAAAGGAGATGGGCGATTATGGCAATTACTGTACGAGGTAAAAATATTGAGATTACACCAGCACTAAAGGAGTATGTAGTAAAACGCAGTAGTAAAATTACGAAATACTTCGATACTCTAGGAGAAATTACAGCTATCTTAGCTGTAGAAAAAGGTCGCCATATTATTGAATTGACTGTGCCGGTTAATGGTATGATTCTCAGAGGCGAAGAAGCCACTGCTGATATGTATACTTCCATTGATTTAGTTGTAGACAAGATTGAAAAACAAATTGAAAAATATAAAACTAAAATTTCTCGGCGCATGAAAGTTGGCACTTTTAAAGGGGAACTAGTTGCTACCACTGCAACACCAGAGGTAGAAGAGTTGCAGGTCGTGAAGACCAAGCGCTTTGCTGTTAAGCCGATGGATATTGAAGAAGCTATTTTGCAAATGAATCTTGTCAATCATGATTTCTATGTATTTAGCAATTCTGAAACAGAAGAAGTAAACGTAGTATATCGTCGCAAAGATGGACGATATGGTTTGATTGAACCAGACTTTAACTAATGAATAAAAATACGATGCTCTAAGGTGCCGTTAAAACGCAATATAGGTGCAGAGTTTAAAGAGTAAGCACAAAGTAGACTCCATGGAACGATACAGTTTCATGCGTGTCTATTTTGTGCTTTTTTTAATACCACTTCCGTTCACGATGCCCTTCGTAAAAAAGGATTGTGGATGGGATATGTTTTTACATACATGGTGAAAAGGGTAAGGAGGGACAACAGAAGGATGTTCTCAAAAGGAAGTGTACTATCACGACGAAAATTCTTTAAATTACTCGGTGGAGTAGGCATGACGGGAGTAGCAGCCACAGTAGCGGGCTGCAGCAGTGAAGCCGTTGGGGGTAAGGGATGGATGCCTGGGCAGTATCAAGTGCCAGGGAATTGGCCGGTGCAGGTAAAAGGGCGTATTCCTATTGACCCGATGAATCCTTCTATTGTGAGAGATGATCGAAAATGTATATTATGTGGTCAGTGTTTGGAAGTTTGTGAGAAGGTGCAGACGGTTTATGGATATTATGAATTACCGATAAAAAAAGATATTACTTGTGTGAATTGTGGACAGTGTACCTTGTGGTGTCCAACGGCTGCAATTACTGAGCGAGATGAGATTCAAAGCGTATTGCGAGCGTTGGAGAATCCTGACATGCATGTTGTGATTCAGACTGCACCGGCTACTCGTGTTTCTATAGGGGAAGAGTTTGGTTTACCACCTGGCAGTATGGTAGAAGGTAAACAAGTAGCCGCCCTCAAAAAGTTAGGCTTTGATGCTGTTTTTGATACTAATTTTAGTGCTGATGTAACCATTATGGAAGAGGCAACAGAACTGCTGCATCGTATAGGCGAAGGCAATGTTCTGCCGCAATTTACCTCTTGCTGTCCAGGATGGGTAAAGTTTTGTGAATACTATTATCCCGATTTACTGGCTCACCTATCTTCTGTTAAATCTCCACAGCAAATGTTAGGGGCTCTTACGAAGACCTATTATAGTGAAAAGCAGGGGTTATCGCCTGAAAACATAGTATCTGTGGCTGTTATGCCTTGCACCGCAAAGAAGTTTGAATGTCAGCGTCCTGAAATGAATTCTGCTGGGCAAAAGTTGGGAAATCCTCAAATTCGTGATGTGGATATTATTTTAACGACAAGAGAATTAGCACGTTTAATGAAATTACGAGGTATTGATCTCAATCAATTGGAAAACGCAGAGTATGATCATTTGATGGGTGAGGGCAGTGGTGCGGGAGTCATTTTTGGTGCGACTGGAGGAGTAATGGAAGCAGCTGTGCGTTCTGCTTATTTTCTGGTCAGCAAACAACGTCCGCCTGAGGAGTTGCTGCGATTTAGTGCAGTGCGAGGTCTTAGGGGTGTCAAAGAGGCTGAAGTTATTATTCCGGGTAAAGGCAGTTTAAAAGTTGCCGTTTGTCATGGGCTAAAGAATGCCAGAATTATCTTAAAGAAAGTTCGCGCTGGCAAATCACCTTGGCATTTTATTGAATTTATGAGTTGTGTAGGAGGGTGTATTGGCGGTGGCGGTCAACCGCGTACTTCCTTAGCTTCTATGGATGAGGTCAAACAGGCACGCATTGCTGGTCTTTATGAACTAGATGGCAGGGTTTACAAGAAAAGAGCTAGTTTTGAGAATCAGAAAGTTCAGAATTTATATGAAGAATATCTTGACCATCCAGGAAGCGACCGTGCCGAAGCATTGCTACATACTCACTATATTGATCGCAGCAAGGATTTAACGATAAAGAAGACTAAGGTTCAGATGGAGTTCTAACGTCATCTGTATTGTAGTTTCGCTTATGTGGGACTTTCTTATGGGATAAAAAGCAAACTGTAAATTAGATGTTTTCTATGAAAGGTGGGTTAACATGACTAAAGGGGTTTTGGTAGATATACCAAAATGCATAGGCTGTGGCAGTTGCACGGTAGCCTGTAAATTATGGAATCAGGTGGATTTTGATGAAAAGCATCCTGCTACCGGTCGGGGGGCGGTCTTAAACGATAAAAATTGGACGATTGTAACACCCTGTGAAGTATTGGATAGCAATAATAGCCCTGCATGGCGCTTTACAAAACAGCAATGTCTACACTGTCAGCAGCCTGCCTGTGTTTCTGCTTGCTTTTCTAAGGCGTTACAGAAAAATAGTGATGGGGCAGTTGTCTATTTTCCACATTTGTGCGTAGGATGTCGCTATTGTATGGTGGCTTGTCCTTTTGATGTCCCTCGATATGAGTGGGATAAGCCATTTCCTTTAGTTACAAAATGTCAAATGTGTTCTACGCGAATTATCCAGGGGGAAGCTCCAGCATGTGTTAGTGTTTGTCCTACAAGTGCGATGGAATTTGATGAACGAGAATCCTTGCTGAAAAAGGCGAAAACTAAGATTGCCAAAGATAGCAGGTATCGAAAAAATATATACGGAGAGAAAGAGGCAGGCGGAACAGGGTGGCTCTATATTTCTGATATCTCCTTTCAAAAATTGGGATTTAAAACGGATGTAGGAAAGGATGCTCTGCCGATGTATAGCCATAATTATCTAAAATATATTCCCGGCGTAACCCTAGCTTGGGGGATGTTATTAACAGGCTTATATTATTATAGTAAACGAAAGAAAGAATTGGTAGCGAAAAATAAGGAAGCAGAAAGCAGTAGCTTTGATAAAGAACAGGCAAAGGCTAAAGTTGTGGGAGGTAGAAAAGATGAAACATAATTTTTCTGCGTGGCGGTTTACCATCACGATACCTCGTATGATCTTATTTTTATTGGCGGCTGTGGGTGTAGGAATTATAATATTTCGCCTGATTACGGGATTTGGCATAGTAACCAATTTGAGTGACAGTAATCCCTGGGGTTTTTGGATTGCCTTTGATGTTCTTGCTGGAGTAGCCTTAGCTGGCGGAGGATATTCTACCGCCTTAATTGTTCACGTTCTGCATCAAGAGAAATATTTGTCCGTTACAAGAAGCGCACTGTTAACATCATTATTTGGTTATATTCTAGTAATGGTTGGTTTGTTTTTAGACATTGGCCAATGGTTTAATTTCTGGCGACCTTTTGTATCTTGGGGACATTCTTCGGTGCTTTTTGAGGTGTTTTGGTGCCTTTCTATTTATACGACCATTCAAGTATTAGAATTTGGTGAAATTATTACAGAACGTATCGGTATAAAATTTCACGGAGTGATTAAGAAAATGTTACCTGTACTCATCATTGTAGGAGTCATTTTTCCCACATTACATCAAAGTTCTCTTGGCGGTTTATTTCTCATTACAGTATATAAGTTATATCCTTTGTGGTGGTCTAGTTTTATTCCCATTTTTTTCTTGTTATCTTCCTTTTTTGTTGGTCCAGCAATGATTTGTGTTGAATCCATCATAGCCGGCAGAGTCTTTCGCCATGAGATTTCAACATCTGTGTTGCATGGTTTAGCTAAAATTAGTAGCTATGCTATGATGGTTTATTTGGCATTGAAAGTGTATGATCTTGCAGAACGAGGAATTTTGGGGTTAATGTTTGCTGGCAATATGGAAGGCAATGTATTTTTAATTGAAATGATACTTGGTATTATTCTTCCGATTGGGATTGTTTTTAGTAAAGTGGGTGCTACAAAAAAAGGTTTATTTTCATATGGTTTACTGGTCAGTTGCGGTGTGGTTTTGAACCGCTTAAATATTGTTTTTGTTGGTATGTCCAAACCAGGGCAAGGTGCCTACTTCCCTTCTATATGGGAAATACTCGTTAGCATGGGCCTTGTGGCCATTGGCTGTTTGGCTTATTGTTTCATTGTAGAAAATTTTCGCATTTTTGAGCATGAGGAACAACGAAAAACATATTACAAGCATTCGGCATAGAATGAAAAATGGGTTTTCTCCTTTTCACCTATCAGGTGAGGAGAAAGCCCATTTTTTATACTTTGTTAGAATGTGAGGATAAAAGTTCTAGGCGGCGATTGGTTACAAGTTGGCTAAGGGGAATGGTGTCCAATTCTCTAGCTTTATGAGTAAATTCTTCTCTGGTAAAGAGTTTCTTTTCAATGAGTAGTTCTATTAATACTGTGATGGCTAAGGTGTTTTTATAATCTGTATCCTTTAAATCAGCAATTTGTCCCATTACATTAATGGTATTGAGTTGCAAAGTCGTTTCCTCCTTAGAATAAAAAAGTATCTAGTTTCAATTATTACCATTCTGTGGAAAGGATATACATAGAATGAATTTTTATTATGCGGGGAAGATACAAAAACTAAATAAATACCCCTTTGTGCCTTTTTGTTATGCTTTAATATTTTAAATCACAAAATGGCATTCTTCTTATTTTTCTTTATTGTGGTTAATAGATCTTGCCTAATGGGGTATCAACATTTATTTATTTTGACTTATGTATGATCTTTTGATAAAATTTAGAATTAGGCATATACTGTAAACTAACAGTAGTTTTTAGCGTGTATGATCTCACTTTTAAGGAGTTGATTCTAGTTGTTTAATTTTCTGAAAAATCTATTCGGTGATGATAACGAAAAAGAAATAAAACGTATGATGAAATATGTAGAACAAGTTAATACTTTTGAGCCTGAGATGCATAAATTAAGCGATAGTTCACTGTCGGCTAAGACTGTTGAATTTAGACGTCGCTTAGAAAAAGGCGAAACCTTGGATGATTTATTGCCTGAGGCTTTTGCTGTTGTAAGGGAAGCTTCCCGCCGTGTATTAGGTATGCGGCATTTTGATGTACAGCTACTAGGTGGTGTTACACTTCATGAAGGTAATATCGCAGAGATGCGTACAGGGGAAGGTAAAACTCTTGTGGGTACGCTTGCTACATATTTGAACGCTCTGACAGGTGATGGTGTGCATGTAGTTACTGTTAATGATTACTTGGCGAAGCGTGATAGTGAATGGATGGGCAAAGTGTACCGCTTTTTAGGCTTATCCGTGGGGCTTATTGTTCATGGCCTAGATTTTGTTGATCGTAGACAGGCTTATCATTCTGATATTACCTATGGCACGAATAACGAATTTGGTTTTGATTATTTAAGAGATAATATGGTCATTTATGCAGATCAGATGGTACAGCGCCCCTTAAATTATGCTATTGTGGATGAAGTAGATAGTATTCTGATTGATGAGGCCCGTACACCTCTTATTATTTCTGGACCAGGGGAAAAATCAACAGAGTTATATCATGTCCTAGCGAGAATTACCCCCAAACTAAAAGAGGGGGAAGATTATACTGTTGATGAAAAAACTCGTACGGTAGCTCCGACGGAAAGTGGTATCGCCAAAGCTGAAAAACTTCTTGGTATTACCAATTTATATGATCATGCCAATATTGAGATGTCCCATCATTTTAATCAAGCCTTAAAAGCTAAGGGATTAATGAAACGGGACCGGGATTATGTGGTAAAAGACGGAGAGGTCGTCATTGTAGATGAATTTACGGGACGTTTAATGTTTGGTCGCCGTTATTCTGATGGTTTGCATCAGTCCATTGAGGCGAAAGAGGGGGTAAAAGTTGAGAGAGAAAGCCAAACCCTAGCTTCTATTACCTTCCAGAATTATTTCCGTATGTATAAAAAATTATCGGGTATGACAGGTACTGCGAAAACGGAAGAGGCAGAGTTCCGTAAAATTTACAAGTTGGATGTTATTATGATTCCAACGAATAAAGAGGTAAGCCGTCAAGATTTACCCGATGTCATTTATAAAACGACTAAGGCAAAATATAAAGCAGTAGTAAATTCAATTGCAGAACGCCATGCTAAGGGTCAACCAGTATTAGTGGGTACAACTTCTATTGTACAGTCAGAGCATTTGAGTGAAATGTTAAAAAAGAAAAATGTGCCTCATAATGTGCTGAATGCCAAGTACCATGAGATGGAAGCGCAGATTGTAGCCCAAGCTGGACAACTAGGAGCTGTGACGATTGCTACCAATATGGCAGGTCGTGGTACGGATATTGTGTTAGGTGAAGGTGTGGCTGAATTGGGTGGGCTTCATATTATTGGTACAGAGCGTCATGAAAGTCGTCGTATTGATAATCAGCTGCGTGGTCGTGCTGGTCGTCAGGGAGATCCTGGATCTTCTCATTTCTATTTGTCCCTGGAAGATGATCTCATGCGTTTATTTGGTTCGGATAATATTGCAACGATCATGGATAAATTGGGTATGGAAGAGGATGAGCCTATTGAACATAGTTTAATTACACGATCCATTGAACAGGCTCAAAAGAAAGTGGAAGGCCGTAATTTTGACATGCGTAAGCATGTATTAGAATATGATGATGTAATGAACCAGCAGCGGGAAGTCATTTATGGACAACGTCGTCAAATTTTGACAGGCGAAGATATGAAAGAAAATATTTTTCATATGATTGAAAAAATAATTAATCGAGGTATGGAACTATTCGCTGATGAAAAACTGTATCCAGAGGAATGGAATTTTCAAGGTTTAATCGAATATTGTGAAGAGATTTTTGCCCCTGAGGGACAATTAAAGGAAGAAGAAATCAACATTCTAAGTCGTGTGGAACTACAAGAAGCATTAATGCGTGTAGCGACAGAGTCTTATAATTCTCGTGAAGCTTTATTTGGTGCGGAAAATATGCGAGAGATGGAAAAAGTGGTTATGCTGAAAGTGGTTGATTCTAAATGGATGGAACATTTGGATGCCATGGATATGCTAAGAGAGGGGATTAGTCTCAGGTCTTATGGCCAGCGTGATCCATTGATTGAATATAAGATTGAGGCTTATGATATGTTCCAGCAACTCATTGATTTGATTCAGGAAGATATTGTAAAGTATATTTTCCGGGTCAATATAGTTGCTCCTCCTGAAGATCGTCTGCAGCAGGCTCATGCTACTCATGGTGAGGATGAAGAAGATAAGGAGCAAAAGCCCCAGCAGCCAGTGGTCAATAAAGATCAAATTGGTCGTAATGACTTATGCCCTTGTGGTTCAGGACAGAAATATAAAAAATGCTGCGGGGCTGTGAAGTAAGAACTTGTTGAAATACAAAGAGACACAAAACACACCCCGCCTTTCAGGCACCCTCTCAAGAGGGGAATATAAGACCTCTAACACTCCCCTTTTCTATAAGTGGGAGTTAAGGGTCGACTAAGTCCTTAGGATAAGGGCGGCTGAGATTCAGATGGAAATAAAACCTCACCTGAATCAAGTCTCCCTTATCCATAACTTTTAATTTATTGGAGTTGATACAGTTGTTGTTAGAAGATTTGCGAGTACAGATTGCTGCTTTTGAACAGAAATTAGTTGAAGTGAGGGCTTCTCTTTGACGTTGCTGGCAAAGAAGAACGTATTTCCTTATTAGAAGATACAATGGGCGGACCAGGTTTTTGGGATGATCCCGATAAAGCGCAAAAGGTAGCCCAAGAACTAAATTCCTTGAAAGATAGTGTAGCTCAATTCGGCCAACTATCTACTGCTTATGAAGATCTAAGTTTGTTATGGCAAATGGGTACGGAAGAAAAGGATGAAAGTGTATATCCAGAAGTTGTAGAAGCGATTGATAAAATGACCAAGGATATTGAAGGTTTGGAAATTGCCTTAATGCTATCGGGAGAACATGATAGCAGCAATGCCATACTTACGCTGCATGCGGGAGCTGGTGGCACGGAGGCTCAAGATTGGGCGCAGATGCTGCTTAGAATGTATGTGCGCTGGGCAGAGAAGAATGGCTACAAAGTTGAGACTATGGATTTCTTAGCTGGTGATGAAGCTGGGGTGAAAAGTGCTACCATTTTAGTGTCAGGTATAAATGCCTATGGTTACTTAAAATCGGAAAAAGGTGTACATCGTTTGGTACGTATTTCTCCCTTTGATGCCAGTGGGCGCCGTCATACCTCCTTTGCTGCTGTAGATGTTATGCCTGAAATTGATGACAATGTAGATATTGATATTAATATGGCTGATGTGCGAGTGGACACCTACCGTGCCAGCGGAGCAGGTGGACAGCATATAAATAAAACGGATTCCGCTGTGCGTATGACACATGTGCCAACAGGCATTGTGGTACAGTGCCAAACTCAGCGTTCCCAGATCAAAAATCGTGAGCAGTGTATGAAGATGCTGCGGGCGAAGTTGTATGAATTAGAACGTCAAAAACAGGAAAATATAAAGAATGAGCTTGGTGGCGATTATCAAGCCATTGAGTGGGGCAGTCAAATTCGTTCCTACGTATTTCATCCTTATAATATGGTAAAAGATCATCGTACTAATGCGGAGACTGGCAATGTTCATGCTGCTATGGATGGGGATCTTGGCCTCTTTATTGAGGCATATTTGAAACAAGGGAAAAAGTAAGAGATATTGGTTAACACACCCCGCCTTGCGGCACCCCTCTCAAGAGGGGAATTAGTATACGAAGCTCAAATTAAGGGGGCGTATCCTGTGACAAAAGGTTTGCGTCTTGTGATAGTGATAGTAGTGATAGCAGCAGCGAGTGAACTGCTGCTACCAATGATATTATCTGATATTGTGGCTAAGGGCATGATAGGTGTGGTGGGTAGTGATCAAGTGACAGCTACTTTGACCAAAAAGCCTGCCTTGTTTATGTTGGGTGGTAAATTTGATATGATTTCAGTAAATGCCCAGCAAGCGAAAGCAGATAAACTTGTTTTTTCTGAAATGGGTATTACCTTAAAAGATGCCCAGTTAGACATGGGTACTCTTTTTAGTCGTCGCGCTGTTGCCTTTCAGTCAGTGGGTGACGTAACAATTAGAGGAACTGTGACTCAGGATGAGTTAGCCCGCTATTTGAACCAAACGGTTAAAGGGGTAAAAAATGCGGTAGTGGATATTAACGCTGATAAAATAAAAGCCAGCAGTACCTTTGCTCTGGGTGGTTTTGCCAATGTGGGAGTGACTCTGGAGGGCAAAATTGTAGGTGACGGACAAAAAATCAAATTTGTTACTGACAAATTTCTGCTGAATAATAAAATGACTGGCAATTTGGGAGGCGCTCTATTAACCGAGGTTCCTTTAGTAGATTTGAATAAGCTGCCGTTCCATGTAAATGTCCGTGATATTGTAATGGAAAATGGGAAAGTGATTTTATATTTAGATAACCGTCCACACTAGCCCTTTCTAGGGCGTTTTTTTTTGTAGTAACAAAACACGAAAAATGCATCTTAATGTCATTATGAACAATAGTGAAGCAATCTTCCTCTATCGGCAAGAGATTGCTTCACTATCGTTCGCAATGACAAAACAGGTATTTCCTAACTCTGTCTATCTTTTCTCTGTCCTGGTGTGTCTTTTGTGGGTGGTAATAGCATTTTCTTATTAAAAATTTTCCTAAAAAAGCAGGATATTGGGCTGCTCTGCCAGAATACGATGAAGTTGCATAAAGTTTTGCAAATAGGGGTTACAATATGATTATATGGTCTTATTTCTATATAAGGTGGGATAGATTGTTTTGAAAGAGTTTAAATATAATAAGATATTATTATTATGTATTTTTATTGGCTTAATGGCAGCATTAACCATTGTCTGGCAGCGCCACAACGTAGAGGAAAACAGCACTACCATTGAGATGATCATGGAATACGAGGATCTTGTACAGTTAGCTCAACTTGAGGGGATTCCCGTTGATCATGTAATGCAGCGTATGAAGGAAGCTGGCGTTACTTCTTTGGCAGTTTATGAAACTACCTTAGAAAAACTAAATAAAAATGGTAAGGTGGCGACTTTGTCCGGTGCTCATTTGCTCCAGCAATATTACACAGGTATGCTCAATGATGCTGTTTGGCGTAATTTAGTAGAGGCAGGGCGTATTAAAGCGGAGGATGTCTATGTTGTCGGACGTGACCCACAGGTTTTTGCTGAGGTAAAGGAAGATTTAATAGAGCGATTAAGCCCTGAACGAGTCATAGTCCTAGAAGGTCAACGTCAGATTTTGGCAGTTAAGGCTAATTATGAAAAAGTAGTAAAATGGAATCTTGGATTGCCAACAGATGAAATGCATTATGTTAACAGTCAAGGGTTTTATGTGGTGGCTCGTCCCAGTAATTATACGGGGGTTGAGAAAGAAAATGTAGAAGGTGTATTTAATCGCTTATCAGGTATTAAGGATGTTTCTGCTTTAATGTTTGTTGGAGATGAAGCCTTAGGCTATCCCGATCTCTTGCCATTAACTTTGGAAAAGGTGAAAGACAGGCAATTGACCTTGGCTTTAATTGAACATCCTTTGCAGTTACAGTTTTTTAAACAAGAGGGTCTTGTTCCTATGGCGGTAGCAAATGATTTTAAAGCAGCTCGTGTGTATGTTATTCCTAAAGATGAACAACCTAAGTTAAAATCGGCAGAGGCTGTTCAGCGCTGGATTGTAACTGACCAGGAGCGTAATATACGCATTAATTTTCTCAGAAAATATGATAAAGCAGAACCAGGCAAGACTCTTCTAGATACTAATTTGGAATATGTTGCAAATGTAAGAGATGGTTTGCTGGCTAGTGGCTTTACCATTGGAAAAGCAGGGGTTTTTCAGCCTTATTTCCCCAGTCCGATCTTGTTGGTGGCAATTACCATTGGTGCAGTGGCTGCTGGCGTATTATTTTTAACATTAGTGCGACCTTTTCCGGCTCGTTTTCAATATGCTTTATTGTTGCTGATCTCTCTTGTTTTTGCAATTCCTTTGTTAAAAGGCAGTGGGAATGTAGTGCGTCAGGCAGTGGCCTTATGCAGTGCCGTTATTTTTCCAGTTTTGGCTATGACATGGCAGATTGATCGATGGAGAGGTATGTCCCTTCAAGGCCGAGGAAGCCTGATGGGGGTTATAAAGGATGGGATAGGTGGTTTGGTCGTTACGGTCATGTTATCCATGATTGGTGGCATGTATGTGGCATCCATATTAGGAGATGTTCGGTTCTTTCTAGAAATGGAAATTTTTCGCGGCGTAAAAATGACCTTTGTGGCTCCCCTTCTTTTAATTACCGTGATATACTTAACACGGTATAATGTATTGGCAAGTGAACAAGAAGAAGGAAAGGGAATTTGGCAGCAAGTAGTAAAACTGCTGAATTATCCTGTGTATGTGAAAAGCATACTTGTATTTGCCTTGGTAGGCATAGGTGCATGGGTATTTATTGGCAGATCAGGTCATACCGCAGGTGTGCCTGTACTGGATATCGAGCTTAAAATGCGGGCATTTTTAGAAAGAGCTATGTATGCTAGACCTCGGGGTAAAGAATTTATGATAGGGCATCCTGCCTTTTTGTTAGCAGTGATGGCGCTGTATCGCCAATGGCCGCGCGTGGTACACTATGCTTTGGTGGTGGTTGCGACCATTGCCCAAGGTTCATTAGTAGAGACCTTTGCCCATTTGCGAACTCCTGTGTTAATGTCTTTTGTTCGTGGTATCGACGGCATGATTGCAGGGATTGCTGTGGGAATAGTAGCGGTGATTGGGGTACAAGTGCTTTGTTATTTGTCTGTTGTCCTAGGAAGGAGACCTACTAAGAATGAGTGAGATTGTTATTTCGGGGTACTACGGTTTTGGCAACGCTGGTGATGAGGCTATGCTGGCAGCTATGATTGAGGTATTAACTGAACTTGCATCCGATATAAAAATTACGGTTATTTCTGGTAATCCAGAAGATACTTATAAGCGTCATGGCGTAAAAGCCGTATATCGGTTGAATTATCCGGAGATTACTAGAATTTTATCCCGAAGTCAACTATTAATTAGTGGCGGCGGTAGTTTGCTCCAGGATGTTACTAGTGAACGCAGTTTATATTATTACTTGAGTATTATGATGCTAGCAAAAAAATTGGGTACACCTGTTATGCTGTATGCCCAGGGGATTGGTCCCGTTTGCGGCACTTTAGCGAGAAGTGCCATGCGTTATATTGGTAATATGGTGGATCTGATCACTGTAAGAGATGAAGGCTCTTTAGAAGAGTTAAAGCGTCTTAGAGTGGTAAAGCCTCCTATCTATGTTACTGCTGACCCAGTGCTGGCTATGCACCAAGTTGATAAGCAAATTGGGCGTAGGATTTTGAAAATGGCGGGAGTAGAAGGTACAGCGCCTTTGATTGGCATATCCGTTCGGGAATGGAAGGATTGGAAACATTATAAACAGGTTCTGGTTGAAGTGGCAGATCAATTAGCAATCGAGTTTGGGGCAAGGATTGTATTTTTGCCGATGCAATGGCCAGAGGATTGTGCTGTATCAAAAAAAATAGCCCTTCGTACAAAAACGAACGCCATTGTATTAACGGAAGAGTATACAACCAGTGAACTCATGTCCTTGGTGGGGAACTTTGATCTATTGATTGGCATTCGGCTCCATGCTTTAATTTTTGCAGCAGTTATGCATGTTCCAATGGTGGGAATTTCCTATGATCCTAAAATCGATCGTTTTCTAGAAACCCTGGGCGAGTGCCATGCTGGAAATTTGCAAAGTCTAGATGTCCAGGGTTTAGTTAATAAAGTACGTCAGCTATGGCCTGCAAGTGGAGCCATGAAGCATTCAAAAACAGAGCAGAGTACATATTTACGGGATAAGGCTTTTCAAAATGCTGAATTGGCATTAGAACTCATTTCTCAAAGAAGGTGCGGGAAAGCAAATGATGAGGAAAATAATATGGCGTGATTATCTGGGGATTACCATAGGTGCTGTGATTGCAGCGGTTAGCCTAAATATGTTTTTAATACCCAATAAAGTAGCAGCAGGTGGGGTAAGTGGTCTAGCGACTGTGATGCATCATTTGTGGAACTGGCCAGTGGGTATGATTATGCTGGCATTTAATATTCCTTTATTTATGATTGGTCTCAAAGTAATGGGTGCTCGCTATGGCATTAATACTTTATTTGGTGCTGGGGTACTCTCGTTGGCAATTGATATAATGGCTCCATATACTCCTGTATTGACAAGTGACTTGTTATTGAATTCATTATATGGCGGTGTAGTGGGTGGTATTGGCATGGGAATTGTTTTTCGCTCCAAAGGCAATACTGCGGGAACAGCACTGGCAGCTGTTATTTTAAATAAATTACTGGGAATTCGTGTTGGGCAAGCTATGATGGCTGCTGATTTTTTTGTTATTGTCTTTGCTGGTTTGGCTTTTAAAAGTGCCGAACTTTCATTATATGCTTTGATCTCTATTTTTGTTACAGGCCAGATTGTTGATTTGGTTCAGGAAGGTCCTAGTACATCAAAGGCCTTTTTTGTTATGAGCAATCAGCCAAAACAGGTAGCAGATGCAATTATCCTAGAAATGGATCGAGGGGTAACTGTATTGCAGGCTAAGGGCGGCTATACAGGAGAACCTCGAGAGATGTTACTATGTGTGGTAAGTACCAGTGAGGTGACGCAGTTAAAAGAGGTCATTTATCAAATTGATTCTAAGGCTTTTGTGATTGTGACTACTGCTCACGAAGTACTGGGGGAAGGTTTTACAGAAGTAAAAATATAGATTTTTAATCTAGGAGGTTATAAATATGGCTGAAAAGTTGACGCAAGAACAAGTATCCCAATTAGAAAAACATGCACATTCCATTCGCAGTAGTATCGTGAAAATGGTTACTGAGGCGCAATCAGGTCATCCAGGTGGTTCTTTATCAGCAGCTGATATTCTCGCAACATTATATTTTGCAGAGATGAATGTAAATCCTAACGATCCTCATCAGGTTGGTAGAGATCGTTTTGTTTTATCCAAAGGACATGCTGCTCCTGTTTTGTATGCAACATTGGCAGAGAGAGGATTTTTTCCAAAAGAAGAATTATTGACCTTACGTAAAATTGGTAGTCGCATGCAAGGACATCCTAGCATGAGAATCTTACCTGGTGTGGATATGTCTACAGGTTCACTGGGGCAGGGCCTTAGTGTTGCTTCAGGCTTGGCATTGGCTGCTCGTCTTGATAATAGTTCACATCGTGTATATACGGTGCTTGGTGATGGTGAATTGGAAGAAGGTATGGTATGGGAAGGGGCAATGTTTGCTGCCCATTATAAATTAGATAACTTGACAGCTTTTGTAGATTTTAATGGATTACAAATTGATGGTCCTGTCTCAGAAGTGTTATCACCCTTGCCAATTCCTGAGAAATGGGCTGCTTTCAACTGGCATGTGATTGAAATTGATGGGCATGATATACGGGCCATTTATGATGCGATTCAAACAGCGAAAACCATAAAAGGTAAACCGACTATGATTGTAGCGCAGACGATAAAAGGCAAAGGCGTATGTCAGATGGAAAATATAGCTGATTGGCATGGGAAAGCTCCTAGTCGTGAACAATGTGAATTGTTCTTGTCCCAATTAAATGAATTAGAGGTATAATAAAAAAAGGGCGGCTCAACATGTTTTGTGAGTATGTTGGGCCAGCCGCTGAGAGGTGTAATAAATGGGATTAGCAACTCGTGAGGCATATGGAGAAGCACTAAAGGAAATTGGGGGAAAATATGAAAATATAGTAGTGTTGGATGCAGATTTATCAAAATCGACCAAGACAGCTGTATTTGCTAAGGCATTTCCTGAACGTTTTTTTAATGTAGGAATTGCAGAACAAAATTTAATGGGTGTGGGCGCAGGTCTGGCTGCTGGTGGGAAGATTCCCTTTGTTTCCACTTTTGCTATGTTTGCCGCTGGTCGAGCTTTTGAGCAAATTCGTAATTCAATTTGCTATCCAAAACTCAATGTTAAGATTGCAGCCACTCATGCTGGTTTAACGGTTGGTGAAGATGGCGCATCTCATCAATCCATTGAGGATATTTCTCTCATGCGCAGCATTCCTAATATGACAGTGATTGTGCCAGCAGACGCAGAAGAAACTCGTAAAGCAATTGCTTTTGCTGCTGAATATAATGGTCCTGTCTATATTCGTTTAGGACGTATGTCAGTGCCAGATCTATTTGCAGCGGATTATAAGTTTGAGCATGGCAAGGCTGTACAGCTTGCTGACGGTAAGGATGTTACCCTTATCGCAACAGGTATTATGGTTGGAACTGCTCAAAAGGCTGCTGAAGAGTTAAAAGAAGCTGGTATCAGTGCTAGAGTACTGAATATTCATACGATTAAACCGATTGACCGTGAAGCTGTCATGAAGGCTGCAGCTGATACTGGTGCTATTGTTACTTGTGAAGAACACAGTATCATTGGTGGCCTGGGCAGTGCTGTAGCGGAAGTGTTGGTAGAAAATAGCCCTGTGCCAATGGAACGTATCGGAGTGATGGATACCTTTGGTGAGTCTGGAACACCTAGCGCTCTCTTGGAAAAATATCACTTAACAGCAAATGACATCGTGGCTGCGGCCAAGAAAGTCATTAGCCGCAAGAAATAAATTCCAATAACAATAAAACGCTCCTCACATGCATACACATGTAGAGGGGCGTTTTTGTTATAGATATTTTTATTTGGTAAGGACGCTAAGTATTTTTCTTGTATTATGGAGGGTAAAGGATGAGGGCATGGCAAATTATCAGTCTAGGCAGGCGTATGCTGGGTAAATTGGCCCTTTTTATTGTGGGCTGTATTGCCATGCTGAAGATGGGATCTACGGTAGCCATGGCAGTGTCTATGGTGGTTTCTATTCTGGTATATGCCATGGCCTTTGGCATTAAGTTTGCAATCGGTTTTGTATTTTTATTACTTTTACATGAGTGGGGACATCTGGTAGCATCCAGGGTGGTAGGTTTACCTGTTTCACGTCCCATATTTGTTCCCTTTATTGGCGCAGTCATACGTATTAAAAAAATGCCCTTAAATGCAAAAATGGAAGCCAATGTGGCAATTGGCGGGCCTGCTATGGGTACTCTTAGTGCTTTAGTGTGTTTGATATTTTACTTATGGACGGACAGTTTATTAATGTTAGTACTTTCTTATACAGCTTGTCTGCTCAATTTATTCAATTTGATTCCTTGCGATCCATTGGATGGAGGGCGCATCGCAGTTGCTATAACCCATCGACTTTGGTGGTTGGGAAGCCTAATTATTGGTATACTATTTCTGCAGACTTATAATTTTTTTTTGTTTATATTTTTTTTATTTTCTCTATACAGACTGTGGAAGAATGTGGATATAGAAGAGAATTTCTCCTATTATCATCTTACAATGAGGCAGCGGTTGGCAGTGGGCTGGTGGTATTTTGGCCTGATCATTGTTTTAGGGATAACGACTTTGTATATTGGAGCAATTTTCAATGGGCAGTAATCTACAAATTACTACTTTGTAAAAGTTGGATAATGAAATTTAATAGCAAAAAAAAGGGATTTTGTTATTAATGTCAAAGATTTAATACTATAATTGAAATTTTTCTGGTGATAGGGAGAGTGACTAGAGTTTGATTCATTTGGATGGTGTTTCTAAAATTTATGACAATGGTTGTGTCGCCCTCTCTGATATTACGCTTGACATTCCAAAAGGTGATTTTGTATTTGTGGTAGGTCCTAGTGGTGCGGGTAAGTCCACTTTTATAAAGTTGATTTTTCGGGAAGAACTTCCGACAAAAGGTACATTAACTGTCAATGGTCGTAATGTTGGTGAGCTA
Organism: uncultured Pelosinus sp.; assembly: GCA_963526645.1. Taxonomy (GTDB): domain Bacteria; phylum Bacillota; class Negativicutes; order DSM-13327; family DSM-13327; genus Pelosinus. The sequence continues at coordinate 45,415 of CAUROG010000025.1, forward strand.
GAGCCTTCAGAGGTTCCGTACTTGAGGCGTAATTTAGGAATCGTATTTCAGGATTATCGATTACTGCCGAATAAAACTGTATATGAAAATGTAGCTTTTGCCATGCAGGTTATTGAGTCATCCCGCCGGGATATTCAAAAGCGGGTATCTCATGTATTAGACTTGGTAGGGTTACGTCATAAAGCTAAAAACTTCCCTGGAGAATTGTCTGGCGGGGAGCAGCAGCGTATTGCCATTGCTAGAGCAATCGTTAATAATCCAGTTGTGGTAATTGCCGATGAACCTACAGGTAATCTGGATCCGGATACATCCTGGGAAATCATGAAAATCTTTGAACGTATTAATAAAGATGGGACAACCATTGTTATGGCTACTCATGATAAATCAGTGGTAGATGCCATGAAGAAACGGGTTATTGCCATAGAAAAGAGCCGTATTGCTCGAGACCAGGTGAAAGGGGTATACGGCTATGAAGATTAGAACCATGGAGTATTTTATTAAAGAAGCCCTTTCTTCTCTCAGACGTAATGGGTTAATGAGTTTTGCTTCTGTGACTACTGTGGCATTGTCCCTGCTCATTTTAGGTATGTTCTTGATCATGGTACTGAATTTAAATAATATGGCTTCTGCCTTAGAATCACAGGTACAGATTTCCGTATATTTACAAGATGGTTTAACTGAACTTGAAATACGTGAAGTAGGCACTCGCATTACAAAGCTTCCCGGTGTTGTACAAGTGAATTTCGTAGGAAAAGATGAAGCGATGAGTCGCTTTAAAGAGCGTCTAGGTGAGCAGCAGAGCTTATTAAACGCCCTAGGTGAGGTAAATCCACTACCTAATGCTTTTGAAGTCAAGGTGGACAAGACGGAGCGGGTCAAACCTGCAGCCCAGGCTATGATGCAGTTTAAAGGAGTAGAAAACGCTAAATTTGGACAAGAAGTTGTAGAACAGCTATTTGCTTTGACAAAAATGGTGCGTATTTTTGGCTTGGTCATTATGGTATTTTTAGCCTTAGCTGCTCTATTCATTATTTCCAATACCATTCGTATTACCGTATTTGCTCGGCGTAAAGAGATCGGTATTATGAAATATGTGGGTGCTACCAATTGGTTTATTCGTTGGCCTTTCTTACTAGAGGGCATGATATTAGGGTTTGGTGGAGCGCTAGTAGCAGTATTGTTTTTAAATGAAACCTATGGGATTCTGATTCATCAGGTATACGAATCCTTGGCTTTCTTACCGCTAATTCCCCAATACCCATTTATCACCAACATAAGTGTAGTGTTATTGGTGACAGGTACAGTGATTGGGGCTCTGGGGAGTACCATATCCCTACGCCGGTATATGAAAGTATAGTGGGTATGCAGGAGGAATTGGATGTTTAGGATTAGACAGTATCTAGCCATAGGGTTAATACTAACGGTAATGTGTATGACGCTTGGTCCTGCATTAGCCAATGAATTGGCAGAGCAGCGGCAACAAGTTCAGCAGCAGATGCAAGTGCAGCAGGAGAAGACAGAGCAAGCCAAACGTAAGGTTAGTAGTGTTGCCGGTCAATTGCAGAAAGTGCAGATGGAGTTAGATAATGCACAAGGTGATTATAAGGCCATTCAGGCAAAATTAAGCGCAACGGAAGATCAAATTACAATCAATACAGCCGTTTTATCTAAGGCAGAAAAGAGTTTGTCAGAACGTAGCATTGTATTAAATAAACGGATTCGTGATATCTATCAGAATGGTCAGCTTAGTTATTTGGATGTATTATTTGGTGCCAATGACTTTAGTGACTTTACCACTCGAATGGATCTTTTAAAACGAATCATGAATAAAGATATTGAATTGATTGTAAAAGTAAAGGCGGAGAGGGAATTAATACTGCAAAAGAAAGCGGAATTAGAAAATGATAAGGCCGCCATTTTACAATTAGAAAAAGCAGCAAAAGAAAAGAAAAAGATTATCGAATCTAGTAAAAAAGAGCGCGAAGCTGTATTGGCATCTGCTGTAAATGAACGAGATACAGCAGAGCAGTCTTATCAGGAATTGTTAGAAACGTCCCGTAAGATTGAGCAGATGATTCGCCGTAATCAAGGATCGAAAGATGGGCCTAGTGGTAGTGGCGCTTTGATGTGGCCAACGGATGCTACTGAGATTACTTCACCATATGGCTGGCGTACTCATCCTATTTTTGGAACTTCCCGTTATCATAGTGGTATTGATATTGGGGCTGATTATGGGGATTCTGTAAGGGCTGCTGATAGTGGAGTGGTCATTTATGCAGATTGGATGGGTGGTTATGGTAAAGCTGTAATCGTCGAACATGGAAATGGTATATCCACTTTATATGCACATAATTCAGAATTACTTGTAGGGGAAGGCCAAAGAGTGCGTAAGGGAGAAGTTATTTCCCGAGTGGGTTCAACGGGCTATTCTACGGGGCCACATTTGCATTTTGAAGTACGTCAAAATGGTTCACCAGTGAGCCCGATGGAATATTTGCCATAAAATTGGATAAAGTCATGATAAGGGTACCCTCCAATGGGTGCCCTTATGGAATATTTCATGGATTTTCTACATATATTTAATTATGTGTGTTTTAATAGGGTAACGAAAATTTGAAAGGATATTTCAAATTTCTAATTTGGAATTGGGGTGTATATATTGAGCCGTCGTAAAATAATCGTATTAGCCATTTTATTAGTGGTCTTTACCTTTACAGCAACTGCAGGTGGATTTTTATATCTTTTAAAGGGAAATTCTCCTGATGTTGTGAGTACTTTGAAATTTTTCAGGGCATTGCAAATTGTGAAGGCCCGCTATGTAGAGCCTGTAGATACGGAAACATTGGTAGCCGGTGCTGTAAAGGGAATGGTCAGCTCCTTAGGAGATCCCCATTCTATCTATATGGATGCCAAGATGTACAAGGAATTTATGGTGGAAACAGAAGGTTCTTTTGGTGGCGTGGGTATGGTTCTTGGTGTAAAAGACAAGATCTTGACCGTTGTTTCACCGATTGAAGGTACACCTAGTGACAAGGCTGGAATAAAAAGCGGAGACCAAATTCTTCAAATTGACGGTAAAGATACAAAAGATATGGCTTTGGACGAAGCCGTCAGTAAAATTCGTGGTCCAGAGGGGACTACAGTAAATTTATCTATCCGTCATGAAAATGAACCTGCAAAAGAGGTTGCTTTGACTCGCTCTAATATCCAAATCAAAACGGTAGCAGGGAAAATGCTTCCTGATAAAATTGGGTATATTCGATTATCTATGTTTAATGAAAACACAGGGAGTGACTTTAACCAAAAGTATAAAGAGTTGGAAGCTGAAGGTATGAAGGGGATTATACTCGATCTTCGTGACAATCCAGGAGGCTTATTAGATGAAAGTGTTAAGGTTGCCAGTAAGTTTGTGCCAAAAGGACCAGTGGTTTCTGTAGTTACTCGGGATGGACATCGGGAAACCCATTCTTCCAATTTAGAAGCGATTAAATATCCTGTAGCAGTGTTAGTGAATGGCGGCAGTGCCAGTGCCTCGGAGATTGTATCTGGAGCGATTCAAGATACCGCTTCTGGAACATTGATTGGTACGAAGACTTACGGCAAAGGCTCTGTGCAAACCGTGCTTCGCTTAGAGGGTGGTGCCATAAAATTAACCATTGCCAAATATTTGACACCTAATGATCGCTCCATTAATGGTATTGGTATTGAACCAGATATAAAAGTGGAAATGCCAAAGGATACAACGAAAGACATACAATTAGACAAGGCCATCGACTTTGTAAAAGGGAAGATGGGAAAATAAAAGGGTTAGCGGCTGGCTTTTGCTTAGCCGCTTTTTTCTAATACCCTTCAGTGTTCTCTGTGGTTCAAAAGGATTTATGCTTTATCCCACGCATTGTATTATTAATACTTTTAACTTAGAGGTGAGATCATGTTTCCATGGCAGGAGATAGTAAGACTTTCCATTGGTGGCGTTGTAGCCGCATATTTTGAACCAATATTTTGGATGATCATAGCATTAGTTGGCTATCAGTATTGGCAATTGCAAAAAAGTCAGAAGCGAATGTTTGGTGTATGTGGGTTTTCCTTGACCCAGCAGGTGTTTTTAGCCATATTATTGGGTAGTATCGGCGGTATATTGGGCAGCTTTTTGCTGACTTTGGTGGGAATTAATGTGGATCAACTAGGCCTTGCTTATATTTGGCCTGTAGCCATACTGCTCATGATGATTAATATGCGCTTTCTGTGCTTTGCATACGCGGGCGGAGTAGTGGCTTTGTCCAAGGTCTTGTTTGGCTGGCCTATAGTCGATGTCTCTCAGGTATTAGTGTTAGTGGCTATTCTTCACATTACGGAGAGTATATTAATTGCTATCAGTGGATATTATGGCAGTATGCCTGTTATTTTACGGCGAAAAAATGGGCAATTAGTGGGAGCCTTTAATTTGCAAAATTTCTGGCCTCTTCCTTTGTTTCTAATGTCTGCTGTTGCTATACCGGAAGTAAAGGTACCAGAAAGTGTTTTAGGCATGCCGGACTGGTGGCCCTTATTGCCAGTGCAAGGGATATTGCCAGAGGGGCATATTTGGATGTATGCTATGGTTTCCGTAGTGGCTGCGCTAGGATATACGGATATTGCAGTAGCGAGTTCACCGCAAATGCGTCGCCGAAAATCAGCGTTGCATTTGGGTCTTTATAGTATTGTGCTGCTTGCCTTAGCTCTGCTGTCAGTTCATTATAAGTGGCTGCAAGCAGTGGCAGCCATGGTTTCTTTCTTAGGTCACGAAATGCTGATTCAACTGGATAGCCGTCAGGAATTAGAAGCATTACCTCGTTATGTGCCTCCAGTAGAGGGCCTTATGGTATTAGATACAGTAGTCGATACTCCAGCAGAAAAAACAGGAATAAGAACAGGAGATGTTCTGCTCAAACTGCATAACATGGCTATCAATACCCGAGATCAATTCGCAGAAGCGATCTCCCTTGCTCCCACTGTATTTGTACTGGAAATATTGCGCAATGGCAAGATCATAGAACGAAAAGTAACTTTTTCCAAAGGGCAGAGAATGCTAGGTGTGATTTTAGTACCGGAAGGCAATGAACTATACTATGTTCAATTAACAGAGGATACATTTTGGCTGTGGGAGAAAGTGAAAAAGTTGTGGGGCAAGAATAGTAAATAAAATATATTTTAAAAATAATGTTTATTATTGGAGAATTATTATATAATAGTTTTAAAATACAAAAAGTTCATAGAATTTAACTTTGACCGAACGTATGTACTGTGATAAAATTGCAGTAGATTCATTTCGTTTAATTTTTTGCAAAGACTGGTGATGATTATGGCAACTGTACCTAAGTTGAATACGGTATATCAAGAAGGGGGAATACCTTTCAAAGTAGAAGCTCCTTTTGTACCAATGGGTGATCAACCAACTGCAATTCATACCTTGAAGAATGGTATTGTAGAAGGACAGAAAGCACAGGTTTTACTGGGAGCAACAGGCACAGGTAAGACGTTTACTATTGCTAAATTAATTGAAGAAGTGCAAAAGCCAACCCTGGTAATTGCTCATAATAAAACCTTGGCAGCCCAACTTGCCAGTGAGTTCAAAGAGTTTTTTCCTCATAATGCTGTAGAGTATTTTGTGAGCTATTATGACTATTATCAGCCAGAAGCTTATATTGCTCACACAGATACGTATATTGAAAAAGATGCTTCCATTAATGATGAAATTGATAAACTGCGTCACTCGGCTACAAGCTCGTTATTTGAACGCCGTGACGTTATTATTGTTGCTAGTGTTTCTTGTATCTATGGTTTAGGGTCTCCTGATGAATATCATGGCTTAGTGTTGTCCTTGAGACAAGGACAAACTAAAGACCGAGACGAAATCTTGCGGAAATTGGTAGCGATTCAGTATGAGCGCAATGATATTAACTTTGTACGGGGAAAATTTAGGGTACGAGGGGATGTAGTAGAAATTTTTCCTGCAGCCTATGGTGAGAGAGCCATACGAGTTGAATTATTTGGTGATGAAATCGAACGAATTCTAGAGATTGATACCCTAACTGGGGAAATTCTGGCGGAACGTAAGCACATTGCCATATACCCTGCGTCTCACTATGTTACGTCCAGAGAAAATATGTTGCGGTCAGTAATTGATATTGAAGCAGAGCTTGAAGGGCAGCTGTTGACGTTTAAGGCAAATGGGAAATTGGTAGAGGCCCAGCGTTTGGAACAACGTACAAGATATGACTTGGAAATGATGCAAGAAATGGGATATTGTTCAGGTATTGAAAATTATTCCCGTCATTTGACTGGGCGTAATCCAGGAGATTCTCCTTATACGCTAATTGATTATTTTCCTGAAGATTTTTTAATGGTAATTGATGAATCCCATGTAATGCTGCCCCAACTTCGCGCTATGTATGCAGGAGATAAGGCCCGTAAAGCGTCTTTAGTGGAAAATGGCTTTCGCTTGCCATCAGCCTTTGATAATAGACCCCTGACTTTCTTAGAATTTACGGAACGTATTAATCAGATTGTTTACGTTTCTGCTACTCCTAGTGCCTATGAACTAGGTGAGGCAAGCCAAGTGGCCCAGCAGGTGATTCGTCCTACAGGCTTGGTAGATCCTGAAGTAGAAGTTCGTCCGATTAAGGGGCAGATGGATGACTTATTAGGAGAAATCAAATTACGAGTTGCTGGAAATGAGCGAGTACTGATAACAACTCTAACGAAAAAAATGGCAGAGAACTTGACGGAATTTTTAAAAGAAATGGGTATTCGTGTTCGTTATTTGCATTCAGATATTGTTACCATTGAGCGGGGCGAAATTATTCGCGACCTAAGGGCTGGTGTGTTTGATGTACTTATCGGTATTAATCTCTTACGGGAAGGATTAGATTTACCGGAGGTTACTCTAGTAGCCATTTTGGATGCGGATAAAGAGGGCTTTTTGCGTTCGGATACTTCTCTGATTCAGACTATTGGCAGAGCAGCTCGTAATGTAAATGGACGAGTCATTATGTATGCGGATGTAATTACCAAGTCTATGGCAAGGGCGATGGAAGAAACCGACCGCCGTCGTGCTATACAGGTGGCTTATAATGAGGAAAATGGTATTACTCCCACCACGATTCAAAAGAGGGTTAAGGAGCTTATTGAAACGACTAAAGTAGCGGAAACTCCTGAAGTGTACAGGAGTGATCGACTTAGTAATATGAGCCAATCTGAGATGTTAGACCTTATTGGCAGCCTTGAAAAAGAAATGCGCCTCGCCTCCAAACAATTGGAATTCGAACGCGCCGCAGAACTTAGAGATATGATTGTGGAATTAAAGAATAAAGTGGGAAAAGTAAAGTCGATAGAAAAGGACAAGTCATCAGACAAAAAGTCCACCCGGAAAAAGTTAAAATGATCTATTACTGTCATTGCGAGAAGGTACGACGAAGCAATCTCTCTCTTGGTGATTTTCTAGTGGGTATACGCATCATGTATGGCTACTTTGAAAGTCCAAGGATCACCACGCTTCATTCCATTACGATGGCAATGACGATTAGATTAGGATCAGAAAGGAATACATCAATGAAAGAAAAAATTATTATTAAGGGTGCTAGGCAGCACAATTTAAAAAATATAGATATTGAAATCCCTCGTAATGAACTGGTGGTCATCACGGGGCTGAGTGGGTCTGGTAAGTCTTCGCTGGCCTTTGATACCATTTATGCGGAAGGACAAAGGCGGTATGTGGAGTCTTTATCTGCATATGCCCGTCAATTTTTGGGGCAGATGGATAAGCCAGATGTGGATTATATTGAAGGCTTATCGCCCGCTATTTCCATTGACCAAAAAACAACCAGTCGTAATCCCCGTTCCACGGTAGGGACGGTAACAGAAATATATGATTACTTACGTTTATTATTTGCTAGAGCAGGCCGACCTCATTGCCCAAAATGCGGTAAACCAATTACCCAGCAGACCATTGAGCAAATGATTGACCAACTAGTGGTTTTGCCTGAAGGAACTCGTCTGATGCTCCTTGCCGGGGTAGTGCGGGGTAAAAAGGGCGAGCATCAAAAAGTATTGGAAGATATTCGTAAGAACGGCTATGTACGGGTACGGGTAGATGGGGAAGTTCGTGATATTGCAGATGAAATAAAATTAGAAAAAAATAAAAAACACACCATCGAAGTAGTAGTCGATCGTATTGTCCTGCGAGAAGGCATTAGCCAGCGCTTAGCCGACTCTCTTGAAACCGCGTTGACTCTAGGAGAAGGCGTGGTAAATGTAGATGTTATAGGGGACAAAGAACGAATTTTTAGCCAAAATTTTGCTTGTATTGAATGTGGCATTAGTCTGCCTGAAATTGCGCCTCGCATGTTTTCTTTTAATAGTCCTTTTGGTGCTTGCCCAGATTGTACTGGTTTAGGCAACAATATGGAAGTTGATAGATCTTTGATCATACCAGATGGTAGTGTAGCTTTAATTGATGGGGCAATTGCTCCTCTTAGCAAAAATGTTAATTCTTATTTTATGTGCCAGTTAGAAGCTGTCTTAGATAAATATGATTATTCTCTGAATCATACGTGGGAAAGCTTATCTACCCAGGTACAGGAAATTATTATGACAGGTTCAGGGGACGAACGTTTTCATTTTGAATATGATAACATGTATGGTGAAACGAAAACCTATCATGCTGTTTTTGAAGGCGTTATCCCTTTATTAAATCGCAGGTATCGGGAAACGGTTTCTGATTGGTCGCGAGAAGATATTGAAGAATATATGAGTTCGAAACCGTGTCCTGCGTGTAAAGGAGCTAGATTAAAGTCAGAGACTTTATCTGTTAAGGTTGGCGGCAAAAATATTTATGAAGTGACGACTTACACCATTGGGGAAGCCCAGGAATTTTTCGCTAACTTAGAACTAACAGAACGAGAGAAAACTATTGCACAGCAGATTCTAAAAGAAATTCATGCTCGCTTAGGCTTTTTGCTGAATGTGGGACTGGACTATTTAACTCTAAGCCGGGCAGCGGGTACCTTGTCAGGTGGTGAAGCCCAGCGTATACGTCTAGCCACCCAAATTGGCTCCGGCTTGGTAGGCGTGCTTTATATTCTCGATGAGCCAAGTATTGGTTTACATCAAAGAGACAATAACCGTCTTTTGACGACCTTGAAGCATTTACGAGATGTAGGTAATAGCTTACTAGTGGTTGAACATGATGAAGATACTATGTATGAAGCCGATCATATTATTGATATCGGTCCAGCTGCCGGTGCTCATGGTGGACAGGTAGTAGTTCAAGGTACAGTTGATGACATTAAGGCTTGCCAGGAGTCCATTACAGGACAATATTTAAAGGGCAGTCAGTATATCCCCATACCCGCTGTAAGGCGTCAGCCCAATGGAAACTGGCTGGAGGTAGTGGGAGCCAAAGAAAATAATTTAAAAAAGTTAACAGTGAAATTTCCTCTAGGTGTATTTACCGCTGTAACAGGTGTATCAGGTTCTGGTAAGAGTACGCTGGTAAATGAGATTTTATACAAAGGTTTGGCAGGTAGAATATATCGAGGCAGCAAGACTCGTCCTGGGGCGCATGATGACATTCGCGGGGTAGAACATATTGATAAAATTATTGATATTGATCAGTCCCCCATCGGTCGTACTCCCCGTTCTAATCCTGCTACCTATACAGGGTTGTTTGATGTCATTCGGGAAGTGTTTAGTCAAACCCAAGAGTCGAAAATGCGAGGCTATAAGCCTGGACGCTTCAGTTTTAATGTGAAGGGCGGGCGTTGTGAAGCCTGCCGTGGTGATGGTATTATCAAGATTGAAATGCACTTCTTGCCCGATGTATACGTTCCTTGTGAAGTGTGCAAAGGGGCCCGGTATAATCGGGAAACTTTAGAGGTACGCTACAAAGGGAAAAGCATTTCCCAGGTCCTGGATATGGTGGTTGATGAAGGGGTAGAGTTTTTTCAAAACATCCCTAAAATCCATAGAAAGCTTCAAATCTTGCAGGATGTTGGTTTAGGATATATTAAATTGGGACAGCCTGCGACGACCCTTTCTGGAGGAGAAGCCCAGCGTATCAAACTAGCAACGGAATTGGCTAGACGCAGTACGGGCAAAACCTTGTATATTTTAGACGAGCCTACTACTGGTTTGCATACTGCTGATATCCACCGTTTGCTTATAGTACTGCAACGGTTAGTAGATGGAGGTGATACCGTAGTGGTGATCGAGCATAATCTAGATGTGATTAAAACTGCGGATTATGTAATTGATTTAGGACCTGAAGGTGGCAGTCGCGGTGGTACGATTGTTGCCAAAGGAACTCCAGAAGAGATTGCTAAGACCGCAGCTTCCTACACAGGACAATATTTAGCTCCTATACTCGAAAGAGGAATACGAGAATAAGATATAAGAAAAATCTTACGTATAGAGAAAAAACATTTTGAATTGCGAAGAGGCGAAGAACATGAAGAGTATGAAGACTAGACAAAGAACATATCCCGGCCTGTTCTTTGTAGATCTTCGCCTCTTCGTGTTTCAGTTTTTTCCCCGCAGCGCTGCAAATACTATTGTTATCAAAAAGGTATATGCTTTTTGGTATAAAAAAAGAGTAGGCATAGCGCCTACCCTTGGGAATAGTATTTTTTATTCTCGCTGTCTATTTCACATTCATTTTCTTTAATAGGGTTCATACGTTTGTAAATGAATTGAGTATCAATGTTACCGCTACAGAAATGAGGGTTATTTAGTATTTCCTGCTGAAAACTAATATTGGTTTTAATGCCAGAAATACGATATTCGGCTAAGGCTCTGCGCATAATTTTAATGGCATCCCCTCTAGTGCGTCCATGAGCAATTACTTTAGCAACCATAGAATCATAATGAGGTTGTACTGTCATCCCAGCACATACGCCGCTGTCTACTCTGACTCTAGGACCGCCTGCTTCATGATAAAAATCAATATAACCAGGAGAAGGAGCAAAGCACATTTCTGGATCTTCAGCGTTAATTCGACATTCTATAGCATGACCGTAAAAAACAATATCTTCTTGTTTTTTATTAAGAGGTTCACCAGCAGCAATTCGAATTTGTCGACGGACTAAATCGACACCAGTGACCATCTCTGTGACAGCATGCTCTACTTGAATACGAGGATTAATCTCCATGAAATAGAACTTGCCTGTTTTTACATCCAGTAAGAATTCTACGGTTCCTACATTCGTATAATAGATGCTTTTAGCAGCGCGGATGGCCATTGCACCTACTGTAGCACGCATTTCCGGCGTTAGAGCACTGGAAGGGGATTCTTCTAAAACTTTTTGATTACGACGTTGCAGTGAACATTCCCGTTCTCCCATATGAAGAATATTGCCATAGGTATCTGCCATAATTTGCACTTCAATATGCCGTGCTTCGGAAATATACATTTCTAAATAAAAAGAATTGCGTGTTACATCTACTTTATTTAAAGCGCTTACTAATTCAGCTTGGTCATTGCAAACATACATAGACTTACCGCCGCCGCCAGAGACTGGTTTTAAAATGACTGGATAGCCAATCTCTGCTGCCAGCTTTGAAGCATGTTCATTGCTGGTAATCGGTTCACTGCCCTCGGTCATGGGTAGACCAGCAGCTTTCATGGCTTCACGGGCTGTGTCTTTATTACCTACTTTCCGGATGATCTCAGCACTAGGGCCGATAAACACCAAACCCGCTTTAGTAACTTTTTCGGCAAAATCAGCATTCTCCGATAAGAAGCCGTATCCTGGGTGGATGGCTTCTGCTTTTGAGGCTTTAGCAGCCATAATAATGGCATCCATATTCAGGTAGCTTTTCATTGCATCTGCAGGTCCGATGTTATACGCGTGGTCAGCCAGTTGGACATGTAGGGCATCCGTGTCAACATCTGAGTATACAGCAACTGTTTCAATATCTAATTCCTGGCAAGCTCGAATGATTCGAACGGCAATTTCCCCACGATTGGCAATCAGTATTCTTTTGAACATAAATAGCGACCTCCCATTTGCAAATATTAATTTGATCGTATTTTTAAACGTTAATGGACTTAATTATAGTATATAACATTTAAGGCGACAATGAATTTATTCCATGTATACATTTGATTTTGATAAATTTATTAGTTGGTACTAAAAGTATGTTACAATTATCTCATACTTTTAGTGTTTTGGCAATGTGATATTTTTCCCAAAAGGAGTATTTTAGTATGAATAATGAATTATTAGAAAAACTAAGTCATTTGCCGGATCAGCCAGGTGTGTATTTAATGAAAGATGCCCAGGATCGCATTATATATGTGGGAAAAGCAGTGGTACTTAAAAATCGTGTGCGTTCTTACTTCCAGTCCAGCCGTAATCATTCGCCAAAAGTACAATCCATGGTATCGCGGATAGTTAATTTAGAATATATTGTTACAGCGTCTGAAATTGAGGCTTTAATTTTAGAGTGTAATTTAATTAAAAAACATCGTCCTAAATATAATATTAGTTTACGCGATGATAAAACCTATCCTTATATTAAAGTCACAACAAATGAAGAGTTTCCCCGTTTATATGCTACCCGTAGGGTGCAAAAAGATGGTGCCCGATATTTTGGCCCCTATACCAGTGCAGGTGCTGTTCATGAATCTATTAAATTAATGCGCAAATTATTTCCTTTACGCAGTTGCCGCTTATTAGACGCAAGACGTCCTTGCTTAGAATATCATATCAAGCGCTGTCTAGCTCCTTGTGCTGGCTTTGTAGATGCAGCAACCTATCAAGGCATGATAAAAGAAGTTTGCTTGCTGCTGGAAGGGCGAAGTGATGCGGTGGTCCAGAGCCTGAAAAAAAGGATGGAAATTGCTGCTGAAGAACTAGCGTTTGAGCAGGCTGCAAAACTGCGGGATCAATTGGCAGCGGTGGAAAAAGTCAGAGAAAAGCAAAATATTGTGACAGGGGCAGGAGACCAGGATGCTATAGGTCTAGCTCGTTCTGCTCTTGGTACTTGTGTGCAAGTCTTCTTCATTAGAAGTGGAAAAATGGTAGGGCGGGATCATTTCTTGTTGGCGGGCAGTGATCAGGAGGAGGATGAGATTGTCTTAGCAGCCTTTATGAAGCAATACTACAGTCAGAGTACCTTTATTCCGAAAGAAGTGCTGTTGCCTATGAGCATTGAAGAACAGTCTTTGTTAGCTGATTGGTTAAGCCAGCTAAAAGGCAGTCGTGTGGCAGTGGAGACGCCGAAAAGGGGTACAAAAAGAGATATTATAATCATGGCAGATGGAAATGCATCCCTTGTTCTTCAGGAACAAGAGAGCAAAATAAAAGCTCATTCCGAGCAAACAGAAGGCGCCTTGGCGGATCTTGGGAAATATCTGGGGTTAGAGGCTCCGCCAGAACGTATGGAGTGTTTTGATATTTCACATATTCAAGGCTCGGAAACCGTAGCTTCTATGGTGGTGTTTGAAAGTGGCATGCCCAAAAAAGAGGATTATCGTCGCTATAAGTTGTTGACGGTGGAAGGCAAGCCAGACGATTTTAAATCCATGCAAGAAGTAGTAAGCAGGCGGTATGGGAAAGGGGATCAACCCCCGCCTGATCTAATTATTATTGATGGTGGTAAAGGACAGTTGAGTTCCGCATTAGAGATTATTCGTGGTGCTGGTTGGCTGCAGGTTCCTGTGATTGGCTTGGCAAAAGAATTTGAACATATTTTCCTTGAAGGCGAGAGTGAGCCTTTGATTTTACCTCGTCATTCCCAGGCCCTATATCTGATTCAACGAATTCGCGACGAGGCCCATCGTTTTGCGGTAACCTATCATCGAAAGCTGCGTTCCAAACGCAATATGGTTTCTGTCCTTGACCATGTTTCAGGAATTGGTGCCAAAAGGCGTAAAGCGTTATGGGATCATTTTGGCAGCTTAGCTAAAATAAAAGCAGCTACGGTAGAAGAAATGGCAGCGCTGCCCAATATGACGTTCCCAGCGGCACAAGCTGTATATGATTTCCTTCGGCAGCAGGGTAGGTAATGATGGAAAAATTTGTGCTTCTCATTTTCTGTAATATTGGATAAAATAAAAAGTAACATAATGTTAAGGAGGATCGGATGATATGAATAAAACAGTATGGATTGTACTTGCTTTGGTGGCTGTACTCGTGATAGGTGCATTCTCTGGTTATAATGGATTAGTGAGTATGAATGAAGCAGTAAATGGTAAATGGAGCCAAGTGGAAAACCAGCTACAACGTCGTGCAGACTTAATTCCCAATTTAAATGCAACAGTATCTGGTTATGCACAACACGAACAAGCTGCTATTAAGGCAGTGGCAGATGCGAGAGCTAAGCTTGCCGGTAGCCAAGGAGTTGCTGCCAAAGCAGAAGCAAATAATGAATTAGGTGGCGCATTGTCCAGATTGTTAGTCATTGCTGAAAATTATCCCAACCTTAAGGCGGATCAGAATTTTAGACAATTGGCAGATGAATTGGCTGGAACTGAAAATAGAATTGCCGTAGCTCGTAAGGATTATAATGATTCAGTTCAAGTATATAACACAAAAATTCGTACGATCCCTTCTAGTATTTATGCAGGGATGTTAGGTTTTGGACCAAAAGAGTACTTTAAAGCAGCAGAAGGTGCGCAACAAGTACCTCAAGTTAAGTTTTAAAGGGATGATTTGGCACGATTGAGCACGAGTTTTAACATAGAGGACACAGAGATCCACAGAGATCGCAGAGGAAAGAACGTATTAGGGTTTTATAAATTCACTCTGTGTTCTCTGCGCCTCTGTGGTTAACATATTTTCTTTGTGTCCTTCGTGTCCGCGATAGCGGCTTGGCGTCTTCGCGCTTAAACGTTTTCCTTTTTAGAAGGAAGAGTTTATTTTTCTTGTGAATATTAGTCATTAAGAGAGGGAAGAGTATGAAAAAGAGGCTAGCCTGGATTGTGTTTGTGGCATATCTGTTTATCGCTGCAGTGGCCTGGGCACAGCCGCAAGTACCACCAGCTCCTACTAATAGTATCTATATTCAAGATTATGCTGGCGTTGTGAGTCCTGAGACAAAGTCACGTATTAATAGCTTAGGAAGTCAACTGGCTGCCAAGACAAAGGCGCAGATTGTAGTAGTAACAACCAAAACATTAGAGGGAGCAGTTCTAGAAGAGTATTCCTTAGAAGTTCTCAGGCAGTGGGGAATTGGAGACAAAACCCTGAATAATGGAGTCCTTATCTTAGTCGCAGTGGATGATAAGCAATCCCGGATAGAGGTAGGATATGGCCTGGAAGGTGCATTGCCAGATGCGAAAACTGGGCGTATTCAAGATAATTATATGATTCCCTATTTTCAAAAGGGTGAATATGACAAAGGAATATTAAATGGCTACCTTACTGTTGCAACAGAGGTAGCAAAAGAGTATAAATTAGAACTGAGAACCGATGCAAAACCAGTTCAGCAGGCACAGGCTGGCAGTCAAGGAAATGGGTGGGATACCCTTCCCTGGTGGGCAAAGATTGGAATTGCTGTTGGGATTATCCTGCTGCTTATGATGGATTGGCTATTTTTTGGCGGTGCCATCACCTATATGCTATTATCTGTCTTATCCCGACGCGGAGGCGGCGGAGGCGGAGGTGGTGGTTTTGGCGGTGGTTCAGGTGGAGGCGGCGGTTCAAGTCGCAAGTGGTGAATTGGAATGTGGATAATGGGTAGAGTTGCTAATTTTTATAAATATGGTAGAATGTAAACAGATTGGCTAAATTTACAAAGAAAAGGAGCGATTGAATAATGGAAAAATGGGTATGTGTAGTATGTGGTTATGTTTATGATGAAGAAACTGGTGATCCAGATAGCGGTATCGCCCCTGGTACTAAATTTGCAGATATTCCTGAGGATTGGGTCTGTCCATTGTGCGGAGTTGGCAAAGACCAATTCGAGAAACAAGCGTAATAAAAAAAACCTTCCAGCATGTAGTCTGCCCCCATAAGTTGGGACAAAAAAGAAAAAGCACCTCTTATGTCGTATA
>CAUROG010000026.1:0-60614 GCA_963526645.1 uncultured Pelosinus sp.
TATCTGGACATATGATGGCTTCGTATACCTTACAAGTATAATGGATTTATTTTCATTGGTAATGCATAGTGACAGGGGATGTCAGTATGTATCTAATGACTACCGAAGTGTGACGGAAGGAATGATACTGAGTTATTCAAAGAAAGCATATCCTTGGGATAATGCATGTATTGAAGCTTTTCATGCTTTAATAAAGAGAGAATGGCTAAACAGATACAAGATTTTTAATTATAGGCATGCATACCGATTAATTTTTAAATATATCGAGACTTTTTATAATACAAGAAGAATCCATGGTCATTGTGGATATCTTTCACCAGATCAATATGAAAAAGAGCATAAGAAAGTACAGCTTGCAGGTTAGAAAAATACATATATTTACAGAATAATTATTGGGCAAATTTCCACATTTAAGTTGTACTTTTTCTTGACATAGTACCAAGTTAAGTCTAGAAAATTTAGAGGACAAAGTAATTGAGATTTTATCGCTAATTCAGATGATTTAACTATTTGCCAAAAGGTTTACTTTTATGGAGCTACTAAAAAATTTAAAACAAACTCCTTTTATGGATTTATTTATTTCGTACTAGAGTTAGTGAAAGATAAAAAACTTTATGAATGTTATATTAAAAATCGAAAAGCATTTGAAGAATATTTAGTTAATAACGAACGACACGTTCAAACTATAGCACGTAAAAGAAGACAAGCGAAGAAAGCTTATGAAGATGTTTCTTTGTATTATACAAAAGTGCTATGGGCTTGTGAAAATAATGATTTTTCTGTATTACGAACAAAATTCAAGTATTTAGATTTTAGTGAGAGTAATCATTTATCGGCAAAAGAGGAAAGTATCAAAAATAATTATGAAAAATTTATTTCAGAGACTCCACGTTGTACAGTCTGCGGTGGTTTTATAGATGGCGATCAAAAAGTAGAAAAGGCTCATAATTGTTGCATGTAAAAATATAGAGATAAAATATAAGCAATTAATCGTTATTAAAAATATGGTTCGTTTTATTTTGCTGCTGCTTTGTCTATTTTCTTATGTGCTAGTGTTCAAAATACGATAAGAAGGGTATAATATAAATAGAGTTTGGAGGTGAAATCAATGACATTAGCGGAAAAATTACTACAGGAATTTCAAGCATTACCTGAAGATAAGCAACGGCAGACCATTGATTTTGTTGAATTTTTGCGTGCTAAAGAGCAAAAGGACTTAGAGAATATGATGGATGCTGTTATTGCTGATAACAAAGAAGCTTTTCTGGAACTTGCTAAATGATGCGTAGATTATCAATGGCAAATATTATACTTTTGCACCAGAAACTTATAGATCAAACGGGTGGACGCCATGGTATAAGGGATATGAATTTGATTGAGAGTGCAATCAATCGGGCATTTGCAACTTTTGATGGAAATGATTTATATGAAATGATTGTGGATAAAATTGCAGCGATTACTTTTGGGCTTGTTAATAATCATGGTTTTGTTGATGGTAATAAAAGAATTGGTGTTGCTGTCATGATTTTGCTATTAAAGCTGAATGGCTATACTTTGCAATTTAGCCAAGAGGATCTTACAGTCTTGGGGACTTCTATAGCTGATGGAAGTATGGCTGAAGTTGATATTAAGGATTGGATTAATCAACATAAGAAAAGTTCCTTGATTTCTTGATTATTTTCAGATTATGTAGAATGTAGATATTAAAAAATAGGCGGATTTGTTAGGTCACGGCTCGCCTCCACCAATCAAATCTGGATTTTTTTACAGATATAGTAAATTGGGAAGCCACGATTCTTCTGCCTTTATGGGTAGCGATTGTGGCTTTTTTAGGTTCTATACTAAATGTTGGGGTGACCAGTTCTAGCAACTGGCCTACCTCAACATTTTTTCATAAAAAGAGAGCATAAAATGAAGATTCACCTTAAAATTAAGCTACTACCACCAACTTTAAGGAGAAATTCATTTATGCTCACTGCTGATTATACCAATATTCTACTGAATAATATTCTCTAGTTGAGCCACGCGTGCGATTTTTGAGAGCCACTATGTGCATGCGCAGAACCACCTGCAAATAATGGCAGAGAAAATGGATTTCTCCCTGCTCAGAGCAAATTGTATCTCCTTCCACCATTCAATCAAGGGTACGCTGCGCCGAGTGCAAAGAGCGCACTCGCCCTTGACTGAATGGCTCCAGGAGATGGTACATAGCTAACAGGGAAAAATCCAAGAGACTAGGAATCAGCATAATGGCCCTCGTGATGAACACAGTGGCTCCATTTGATGCACAGGGTGGCTCTCGCAAAATACACACGTGGTTCATTTCAAACATAATATTCATCTACTGGATTTAAAAGATGCCTTAGTAACAAATATTATCACTACAGATGGAAATATTACCGTTTTCATTGAACAGAAGAGAATGTCTCATCGCTGTCCGGATTGCTCTGCAACGACAGAACGTGTACATGATTATCGGTATGAAAAAGTAAAAGATACTTCAATTCAGGCAAAACATGTTGTACTGATGCTTCGCAAAAGACGCTATGTTTGGGAGCATGCCGTAAACGCTTTTTAGAAAAGAATCAGTTAATAGCAAAATATCAGAGAATGACGCAACGTTTACAACACTACCTACTTCCCTGTTTGCACAGACACGCAGCATAAAAAGCATTGCTCAGCAATGTAACTGCAGCGTCAGTACTGCCGCTAGACTTTTTGAAAAAGTCAGCTACCCCAAGCCTTGCTTGCCGTCAGTTTTAGCCATTGATGAATTCAAGGGCAATGCTGGAGGGCATAAGTTTCAATGTATCGTATCTGATCCCAAGAAGAAAACAATGCTTGATATACTTCCAACCAGGAATTCTGAAGATTTGTATGCCTATTTTACGTCTTTTTCTATGGAAGAGCGGCTTAAAGTAGAATATATCGTTATGGATATGAACACATTATTTGCCAGCATTGCTAAACGATGCTTTCCCAAAGCTAAAATTGTCGCTGATAAGTTTCATGTAGCAAGACTGGCAAATTGGGCGATGGAATTTGTACGAAAAGAAGAGCAAAAGAAATTCGCTTCCTGTCGCCGTATTTATTTCAAACGAAGCCGTTGGATTCTTTTAAGCAGGCAACATAAACTAAAAGATCCTGAGAAAATACAACTAGCTAATCTACTAACCGTGTCTGAGCCTTTACGTAAAGCTTACCGTCTTAAAGAAGAATTCTATGAAATTTTAAATAGTTCTTCTCACAAAGATATGATTCTACGCTGGAAACTTTGGCAAGATCACGTTGGTAAAGCGGGACTACCTTCTTTTGAACGGTTTATGCAAACAGTGTCTAAATGGAGTAAAGCAGTCATTAATGCTGCTAAAACCGGATATAGTAATGGATTTACTGAGGGGTGCAATAATCGAATTAAAGTTTTAAAACGAGTTTCTTACGGCGTCCAAAACTTTGCGCGTTTCCGTAATCGTATTTTATATATAGCCAACTCATAATAGGAAAAAAGCAGAGCTATTTTTAACTCTGCTTTCCAATATTCATTTTATGCGATTACCCCTACATTTGACATAGAACCTTTTTTTTATTTTTTTGAATAAGTTTCTCGCCTTCAACACACAAAGGGAATATTTTATGCTCAGGGTAATGATGATACGGAGATAATCTTTTGAAAAATGCTCAATTGGGGCCTCAATAATGGTAATTTTAGTTTTCAATCAGTTGTATTTTTATGGTGATTCCTTAAGGTATATTTGTCCAGTAAAATATAAACTACAAGGCTCCCTGCCTGAACTAATGAAAAGTAAAGCAAATTCAATCCATCTTTTAAAACCAAAATTCCTATTTGTATTAGGGCAAGACAGGAATCAGGGGGACAGGAAGAGTGATTCTATTACTATAAATATGTATTCGAACTTGAATCATGAAACCTGTCCCCTGTTTCACCCATTATCTCCGCAAGCATTCGGTACCTTAATGGGTATTTAAGGTACCATAGAACACATATCAGTATAATCTCCGACTCGAAATGTTTCCATTTAAACAAATGCAGTGACATTGTCCTTAACTCAACTTTTAAGTTTAGGGTACGAGTATACCATGGCTTTATTTTTTTGCACCGAAACCATTAGAATAAACCATTAGAATAAATTGACACTAAAAGAAAATTGTGTTAAAATTTCAGTACTAAAAAAACCCATTTGGTACTTGCGTACTAAAGGAGATGACTCTACTTTGCGAAATCTAATTATGATGGCAACCGTTGAAGAGATTAATGAAAATGGAATAAAGTTTACAATGGCAGATCTTGCTAGACGGTTAGCAGTGAGTAAAAGCACAATCTATATGCACTTTACCTCAAAAGAGGAAATAATTAGTGCGGTTGTTGACTATTTTTCAGACATTATACGCCAAGATGATGAAGCAGTCATGAATGATGAGCAGCTAGATTGGCATGCAAAATTTAAAGCTTTATTTTTAAATGAATCAAAAAATGCAAAAGTGATTTCCAATCGATTTTTACTAGACTTAAAGCGTTATATGCCTAAGAAATGGAAAGAGACGGAAGAAACTCGTGAACATAAATGGCAGATGATTGAGACTCTTTTAAAAGAAGGAATGGATAAAGAAATTATTCGGACAGTTGATTTTACTGTTTTTAAAATTATTTATCATGCATCAATCGAGGAATTTTTATCCTCAAATTTTTTAATGCAGAATAACCTAACAGTTATGGATGCGGTAAATAAAATGGTTGATATATTTTATTATGGACTGGCAAGCAATCAAAATTAGGATAAGAAATCTTAAAAAATTTCTTAGTGCGTTGATACCAAAAATACTGAAATAGTACTAGTGGATTGTTTGAAAATTAAACGATGTAAAATTATGCTTATAGAGTATAGATTGAATATAATTTTCTTGATTATTATATACTTACTTTTTTATTACGGAAGAGGTGTTTTTTTATTCGCGAGTACCGAAAAAACCGATATGGTACTAATGGTTGTAAAGGGGGTTAAAATGTTAAAACATAGAAAATACTATCCATTAAGAATAAATTAGATTGGTATGCTAAGTGGTTTTTCAATAGCTATGGAATTATTTTTTATTAAACCTACGGGAGTGTATTATATGAAAAAACCTAGTAGAAAACAGGTCTATATTGCAGCGGTAATAGGTTTAGTTATCCTTTGTACTGGGGCATTCTTGTTTAAAACAACCGCAACTAAAACTGCGGTTGTAAAAGCAGAAAAGCCAGTTGTTCAGGCAAAAACAGTGAAAACAATGGCAAGCGGACAAAATTATACCTACTCAGGAGAAGTTCGAGGCCGATATGAAAGCCAATTAAGTTTTCAAGTAGGCGGCAAAGTTATCAGAAGAAATATAGAGCTTGGGAAGAGAGTCGAAGCAGGAGAAGTTTTAATGGAAATTGATCCTAGGGATGTTCAGCAAAGCGTGAATGCTGGCTCTGCTGCAGTGCAAGCTGCGAATGCGCAACTGGAATTGGCAGAAAAGAATCTTACTCGCTATCGTAATTTATATGAAGAAAAAGTGGTAAGCAGGGCGCAGCTGGACCAATATCAAAGTGCCTATGATGCTGCTGTAGCTGCGGTACGTCAGGCATCCGCCCAATATGCACAAGGCAGCAATCAATTAGGTTACAGTGTACTTTATAGTGACAAAGCAGGTATTGTAACGAGTATTAAAGCGGAAGTAGGACAGGTTGTTGGTGCAGGGCAGCCGGTTGTTACCGTTATTCAAGAGGGTGAGAAAGAAATAGAGCTAAGTATCCCAGAGAATCGCATCGAAGATATTCGCAAAGCTGCGAAGATCAAGATTGCTTTTTGGGCTTTGCCGAACGTAAGCAGCGATGGACAAATCCGTGAAATTGCTCCCATGGCAGACCCTGTTTCTCGTACCTATAAAGTACGTGTAATGATCCTGAACCCTATCCCAGCAATTAATTTAGGAATGACATCCTCTGTTGCTGTAACAGTGCCTAGTCAAGATCAGAGCATCTATGTTCCTTTAGCTGCTATTTTACAAACAAAAGAAACACCTGCCCTATGGGTAATCGATAATGGGGCTGTACATCTACGTCCTGTTACACTTGGTACGTTTGGTAAAGATCAAGTGCAAGTATTAGGAGGAATTAGTCAAGGCGAACTGGTTGTTACCGCTGGTGTACATAAACTGACGGAAGGGCAAGAAATTGAAGTGGCTGGCGTGGCTGGCGGTGAAGCGCAATGAATGGATTTAATTTAACGCAGTGGGCTTTACGTCACAAGCAGTTAATCTATTATTTCATGGTTGTCATTTTTCTAGGTGGTATTCTTTCCTATCGAAATCTTGGGCGTATGGAAGACCCTGATTTTACGATAAAGGTGATGATTGTTTCTGTAAGCTGGCCGGGTGCTACTGCGAAACAAGTGGAAGGACAGGTAACAGATAAAATTGAAAAAAAACTGCAGGATACACCAGGTCTTGACTATCTGAAAAGCTATTCCAGCCCTGGTCAATCCATTATTTATGTTAATTTAAAAGATACTGTGCCGCAAGATAATATTCGCTCCACCTGGCTGGAAGTTAGGAATATGGTCAATGACATAAAAATGACGTTACCCCAAGGGGTAGTAGGCCCTTTTTATAATGATCGTTTCGACGATGTATTTGGTAATGTTTATGCATTAACAGTGATGGCTATAGCTATGAAGAGATGAGAGAAAAGGCGGAAAATATTCGCAGAATACTGCTTCGAGTACCTAATGTTAAGAAGGTTGAGCTAATTGGTGTTCAAAATGAAAAAATATACATTCAAATGGAAAGTGCTAAGCTGGCTCAGCTAGGCATTGCACCGACAGAGATTGTCACAGCAGTGCAAGGACAAAATACCATGACACCTTCTGGTATGGTTGAGACGGCAAGTGATAATGTGTACTTGCGAGTATCAGGTATGTTTGAGGATATTGATGCATTAAAAGGATTGCCCATTCGAGCGAATGGCAGTACTTTCCGGCTGGGAGATATTGCAAAAATTGAGCGAGGTTATGACAATCCAGCAGATCCTAAAATGTTTTATAATGGGCAGCCTGCGATTGGTATGGCTTTGTCTATGGAGAAGGGGGGGAATATCCTTACACTAGGACAAAATTTAGATAAAGAGATTGAAAAAATAAAAATAGAATTACCTTTTGGTATGGAACTGAATTCTGTCGCTAACCAGCCAAAGATTGTAAAAGAATCGATTGATGAATTTGTAGAGTCATTAGCAGAAGCAGTGGCAATTGTTTTACTTGTCAGCTTTATCAGTCTAGGCGTGCGGTCAGGCATTGTGGTAGCTTTATGTATCCCCTTAGTGATAACAGGTGTATTTATTTGCATGAAGTTTTTCGGCATTGATCTGCACAAAATTTCCTTAGGCGCATTAATTATTGCTTTAGGTCTTTTAGTGGATGATGCCATAATTGCAGTGGAAATGATGATTGTAAAATTAGAACAAGGATGGGGGCGCTTCGAGGCAGCTTGTTATGCCTATACCGCAACTGCATATCCCCGTTTAACAGGAGCACTTGTAACTTGTGCCGGGTTTATTCCTGTAGGATTTTCAAAAGGCAGTGCTTCAGAATTTGTAGGCAGTATTTTTAGTGTGGTAACCATTGCATTAGTGATTTCCTGGATTGTTGCAGGCAGCGTTACGCCGCTCCTGGGGTACTGGCTAGTGAAGGTTCCTCAGCATGCAAAAGAGGAAGAAAAAGATATATATGATACAAAGTTTTATCGGATGTTTAAGCAAATTTTAGAGTGGTGTCTAACTCATAGAAAACAGGTGCTGGGAATTACAGCGGCATGTTTTATCGGTTCCATCTTTTTATTAGGTCTTGTAAAACAAGAGTTTTTCCCCGCATCCACAAGGCCTGAACTTTTGGTGGATATGCGTCTGCCGGAAGGAGCTTCTCTCGAAGCTACCAACGCAGAAGCACAGCGATTTGCACAATATTTTAGCGAGGATGAGAGTATTGCAAATTATTCTTATTATGTCGGACAAGGTGCGCCGCGTTTTGTATTAACCGCCGACCCTACCCTTCCTAATACTAACTTTACCCAATTTGTTTTTGTAGCAAAAGACTTTGAAAAACGGGAAGAAATACGTACGAAAGTAGAGCATATTCTCCAGCACGATTTTCCTGGTATACGCGGTAATACAAAAGTCATTCAAACGGGTCCTGCTGATCCATATCCTGTAGCATTTAGAGTGAATGGACCTAGTCATGAAAAGGTACGTGAGATTGCGGAGCAAGTACGTGATATTATGAGTGCAGATTCCAATCTTAAAGATGTGAATTTGGATTGGAATGAAAAAAACAAGGTAATGCATCTAATTGTTGACCAAGATAAAGCTAGAGCGCTAAGTATTGACAGTCAAAGCTTGGCGGCTAGCTTACAAAGCTTCCTATCTGGCGCAACCATCGGTGAGTATCATGAAAAGGATAAAACGGTGAATATTGTTTTTCGTATTGACGAACAAGATCGCAGCGATTTATCCAAGATGAAAGACTTAAACATATTTACCAAAAGCGGTAAATATGTCCCGCTCGATCAAATTGCAAAAATTACCTATGATGCAGAAGAAGGATTAATCTGGCGGCGTGATTTAAAGCCAACCATTAGCGTACAGGCCAATACTGTCTCAGGAGTACTAGGGAATGATGCTTCCACAAAAGTCAATGCTAATCTACAGGAACTAAGAAAAGCCTTGCCTTCCGGATATAGCATAGATATTGGCGGGCCGATGGAGATGAGTCTCAAGTCCACGGATTATCTCCTACAGCCAGTACCCATTATGATCGTTATTATTACTATGTTTTTAATGTTCCAATTACAGAGTGTTTCCAAAATGATCATTACATTACTAACAGCTCCGTTAGGGATTATTGGTGTAAGTCTTGGCCTCCTGTTAACCGGCCGCCCTATGGGGTTCGTGGTGCAACTGGGGATTTTGGCTCTAGCTGGCATCATTATGCGTAACTCTGTTATTTTAATTGATCAAATTGAACAGCAAATAGCCGCTGGCGAAACTAAATGGGATGCGATTATTAATGCAGCTATCATACGATTTAGACCTATTTTACTAACAGCTGCAGCTGCAATTTTAGGGATGATTCCTCTAGTCTCCAGTGTTTTCTGGGGACCAATGGCAGTTGCGATTGCCGGTGGCTTATTTGGTGCCACGATTTTAACCTTGTTAGTATTGCCTACGTTATATGCAGCCTGGTTTAAGGTTGATGTAGCAGGCCATAATATGGACTTTGATCATAATATGAGTATTTCTGGGGAGGAAGCATAATGAAGTTGCAGCAGAAATATTGGAGAAAGGCACTATGTACAATGACCATCCTGACAGCTTTTTGCTATCCGGTAAAAGCAGCGCCAGTGGAAATTTCACTTTCTGACGCCGTTTCTTTAGCATTAAAAAACAATACTGCTATGAAAATCGTTGAAGAAAATCGAGAAAAAATGGTATGGGGCGTTAAAGCTGCAAAGGCTGGCGCAGGAGTGAGTATTGATTATATCATTCCGATACAAGCAGTAACGCACCGCCAAGCTGGGTGGATCAAACTGTCTATCCGAAGGTTGACTCCTATACGGTTTTTAGCAATAAGGTTAGTTTTACACTTCCTGTTTATACAGGAGGCAAACTGGAAGGTAGTATTGATCAGGCTCAAAATGGACTGAAAGTTGCTGATTACAATATAGAAATTACCAAACAGCAATTACGTTTAAATACCACCAATGCGTATTATGCGGTACTACAGACACGTAATTTACAAGAAGTTGCCGGGAAGTCCGTCGAAGCTTTTAAGATTCATCACGAGAACGTGCAAAAAATGTACAATGAAGGTGTTGTTCCTTACGTAGATGTTTTGCAAACAAAAGTGAAATTAGCTAATGCAGAAGACGGCTTACTAAAAGCACAAAATGCTTATAAACTTGCAGTGTATGAACTTAATAATGCTGCTGGTTTACCCATCCATACAGAAACGATAGCAAAAGATGCAATGAATTCCTCAAAAAATATACTGGATGTGGATGATAACAGCTGTGTTCAATATGCCTTAAAGCATCGCCCAGAGGTTGCCAGGGAAGAAGCCAATATTAATATAGCGCAAGACGGGATAAAAATAGCTTCTAGTGATAAAAAACCTACGGTATCTCTTGTCGGCAATAATACATGGTATGATGCAAATTTTGCCGGCACTAAATACAGCAACTGGACGGTTAATTTGACTGCTCAATTTAATGTGATGGACTCTGGCCGTACAGATGCACAAATTAAGCAAGCAGAGCAAACTATCAGTATCGCTAAAAAGCAAAAATAGCAAATCGAAGATGCGGTGACTTTAGAGGTTAGTAGGGCTTATCTTAGTATGAAAGAAGCAAAGAAACGGTTAGCGACTAGTGAATTTGCTGTGGAAGAGGCGGAAGCCAATGTTAATCTTGCTCAGAAAAGTTACAATGCGGGTGTAGGCACTAATTCGAATGTGATTGACGCAGAACTTGCTTTAGCGCAGGCAAGAACCAATAATATTCAGGCGATGTATGATTGCAGTATTAGTAAAGCGCAGTTAGATAAGTCTATGGGAATGTGGGAAGGTCAATAAAGGTTGGATGTGATGTTATGAGACGACTGATTATTGTGATATGTTATGTTCTGATCACATTACTGCCTAAGTTTACTCATGCGGCTGCCACAAAGGAGTATGAAGAAGCGTCTACTCTTCACATGGCTGCTGCAATGAGTATAGCTGCATATTACGATAGAATAGGTAAGTTGGCTAATCACTATCTTACAGAGAAGGGATGGGAGATTGATAATTATAAGCAAGAACATGGGGCTGATGGTGCGCGATTTCTTTTGGCAAAAAGTAAAGTTGTAGAGGGAAAACAGTACTATATGTTGGCTTTTGTGGGTACAGAAACAAAGGGAGATCTAGGGTTTAATTTGAAATTGGATAAAGTCTACTTTGCAGGCAATAGTAAAGAAACATTTGCAGCAAATGTCATAAAAAAAGGAGTACCCAATACAGAACCCAAAGTTCATCGAGGATTCTATGAGTTTATGCAATCAGGGCTGAAAGCGAAAGCGATGGAGATGAATAGTACTCCTATACCTTTGGACGAACTTCTTTTAACTCATAAAGACTATAAAATATATCTTGTTGGACATAGTTTGGGAGGTGCAGCAGCTACTTTAACCGGTGCTGCATTACTTGAGATAGGAGTGAGACCAGAACAAATTGAGGTAATTACTTTTGGAGCTCCGGCTGTTGGAAATGCAGCTTTCGCAAATAAGTATAATTCAGTTCTCAATTTGAAACGCGTTGTAGTTTCTGGTGATCCAATTACAGGAATACTTCAAGGTTTATTCAGCGATTATAAACAATTTGGGCAAGAAATACGCTGGGAGCTTCCTGACTATCGGGATCAAAAACATAAAATGTCTGAATACATGGATTTGGTCTTAAAAAATTATTATGAAAAACGCCAACAGGTTTTGCAATCTAAAAACCAAGTGTCGAAGACTGTTGGAGCTGACCCAATAAAAGGGCAAAATGTTTATATTGCTCCACTAAAAAATAATCTTCCTCCGAGATTAGCTAAAGAGTTTTGGTATATGTGTGAAGCTCTAAGGGATGAATATCAGGAAAAATTACCAGGTGCTATTCTGGCAAGTGAAAATGATGTAGATAACTGGAAAGAAAAAGCTGTTGCATATGGATGCAAATGGGCTATTGTTCCTGAAGTTACAGCGACTCAATTACAGCAAGAACAAAATGAATACTATGTTGCTGTAACCCAATTCGTTTATAATGTGGAGACAGATTCTATTGTAGAAGCAAATATTTATTCAACAGCAACCCGTAATTTTACTCCGTTAGAATCATTTATTCATGCTATCATGGCTATTAATGGTAAGCAGGATGCTTGGATTATGCATACTAATTAAATAAAGGGTTCTGGTGCAAAAAAATAAGGCCATGATATACTCGTATCGTAAAATTGAAATTTGGGGTAAAGAGTATGTCCAGCATTTATTTAGTTCCTAAAGCTGCCGAGTCACCTACATTTTAGGGTGTCGCATCTTTACACGAATCTCTAACTTCGTGTAATGGTATCATCTTTCTATCAAAAGACAGTATGTCTGTGGGAACATATTAAAAAATGCCATTGTACCTGATACGCAGATCCCTAGCTAGTCCTAAACGATATGATTAGTAATAGAATAGGGTGGATTTGCAAGGTCACGGCTCGCCTCCACCGAACGAAGTTCGAACCGTTCTTTGCCTTTGCATAGATAGCGATTCTGCTTTGTAATGGAATACCCATACTTGCTTTGATAGCAGGTATGGGTATTTTCTTTTTTTTCCATATTTGGGAAAGTGGCAGGGTTTTTAGTTTTATTTGAATATGCAAAAACGAGATATTTTGAGTAATTATAAGAGAATGGGAGATATTCAATTTGGGAGCGTTACCGTAACTAAAGATCAATCCTGAGCAGAAAACCGCGTGCCAACCAACCCACCCTCAAGGTGGTGTTGGCTTGGCAAAAGTGGCTAAAAAAAAGAACCTGACCATAGCTTGCTCTCTGTGTGAGAGGCATGTGGAAGAATTAGGAGAGAGGAGGGAATCATCATGGCAATCCCAGTCATTCAGGAGTCAAAGCAAAATCATTTGACGTTGTACAAAACTAGCCTATCAAGAGACAGTCTGAAATGTGGCTACTACAAACCGCTGAGTGTAACCGTTGTAAAGGAAATACCTATTGACGAAGGAGCTAGAGAATCCTTCTACCATCCAGCAGTCATGATTTTAGATTTACTCTATAAGGCTAAAAATAGCACAGGCATAAGGCGGTGAGTAAATGAGTAAAAAAGCAGTGGTGTACGCGAGATTCTCCAGCGACAACCAGCGGGAAGAGTCCATTGACGTTCAAGTGAGAGCCGCTGAGGAATATGCCAAACGGAACGGAAGGCAGATCGTGAGAACCTATTTGGACAGAGCCAAGTCGGCTACGACGGACAAACGGCCTAACTTTCAGCAAATGATAACCGACAGTGCTACAGGATTGTTTGATGTCGTCATTGTACACAAATTAGACCGCTTTAGTCGTGATCGGTACGACAGCATCAAATGCAAAAGAAAGCTCAAGAAAAATGGCATCAGAGTCGTTAGTGTGTTAGAGAATTTAGATGGTTCCATTGAAAGTCAAATCACCGAATCGCTCTTAGAATCTATGGCAGAGTACTACAGCCAAAACCTAGCTCGTGAAGTTATGAAGGGTATGCGAGAAAATGCCTACCAGTGCAAACACACTGGAGGCATCCCGCCTCTTGGGTACAGTGTTGATCCTGCTACAAAGAAATATGTCGTCCATGAAGGTGAAGCCCAAGCAGTGCGGTTGATTTTTCAGATGTACCTGGATGGTTACGGCTATGACAAAATCATCAACGAACTCAATGCAAAAGGACTTAGAACTAAGCGCAGTAAGCCCTTTGGTAGAAATAGCATTCACGACATCTTAGCTAACGAGAAGTACAGCGGAACTTACGTCTTCAATCGGGCCAAAGCTAAGGATGTTGAAGGCAAACGGAACAATCATGGTGCAAAGAACGACGAAGACATCATTCGCATTCCAGGCGGCATGCCTGTAATCATTGAGCCTGAACAGTTTGTCAAGGCACAACAGAAAATGCTAATCAACAAGCATCAGCCAGAAGCCTACAAAGCCAAAGAGGTATACCTCTTGAGTGGCCTCATCATGTGGTGAATGCCTAAGTCGAGAAGGACGAGGTTACGCCATGATGGGAAATGTCAAACACTCAGGAAGAAACAAGATCAAACCTGTGTCCTATCGTTGTGGCAATCGGGAACGCACAAAAACCTGCGACAACAAGGAACTACAACGTGAGTACATCGAAGAATATGTACTTTCTGAACTGGAGCGGCAGATTTTCAATGACAAGGCCATTCCGTATCGGGTGAAAAAGCTTAATAAGTATCAGGAATCACGTTGCAGTGGGTTTGAGAGTGAAATGGCACGTTTAACCACGACACTAGCCGATGTGGAGAAGCAAATTCACAACATTGTCGAAGCTATTGTGGCAGGTGCAGGGGCTTCTCTTGTCAGCAAACTAACAGAACTAGAAGAAACAAAGGCTAGAGTCGAAACCAACATGCTGGAGATACAGGCAAAAAACAAGCAGACACCAATTACGGAGGAGTCGCTCAAGGGATTGTTCTTCATGTTCAAGGAATTTGTGACTAACAGAAACATTCTCGAAATTAGGAAGTTCATAGGTAACTACGTTGAGAAAGTCATCGTTTACAAAGACCACGTTGAAGTGGTCTTTTTCTTTAGGTACAGTGAGGCCCACGAATCCGATACGTACCAGTTTTCAGCCCAAATGAACCGCAAGCAATTACTGCGATTGCAGTGGAAGGTTGCATGATGAACCTTTAGTAAAGAAAAATGCCTATCAGCCAACGACAAGGCTGATAGGCATACTGAGCTTACGATTGACAATATGAAAATGTCCGATAATAATTGTCAATCAAGCAGGAATTTACACATATTATTGCAAATGGAATGTTATACCATAATAGGCATAATAATATGGAAATATGTGATAGGAGCGTGAGATTAGCACTAGGCGAAGCAGGAAAAAACAGTCGAGTAGAGCGTAAATGCTATTAAAACATGCAGGTTTGCAGTAATAGAGGGGGATTTATTATGGCTTTTGATTACATCTTTTACATCTATGTAGTTGTCGCAGGGTTTGTTGGTTGGATGCTTGTTTCGAGATTGCAACGAGGGTTTACCGTTTTTGCTACGATTGGAGACTACCTTGCCTACAAAACTATCATATCTATACTTATTGGGATTCCAGGGGCCCCATTCTATGTCGTTTATGCAATCATAAAAGCTGATAGTGCTGTTGAACGCAAGCGGATACTAGCCTGCGTGGGTGTATTCTTGATTGCAATTCCACTAGCTAACTTTTATGATGAATCAAAAAAGGTGCGTCAGGCTACACCTGTAAAAACAGAAACTAAGGCAGTCGTGCCAGCAAAAAAGGAATCGACTCCAGCCCAGACGATTACGCAAGAAAAGCAAAAAGCAACCAACTATAGCCAATGGAGCACCGCTGAGTGTACAAGATTTTAATCTTGAAGGAATACAATTAGGGCGAGTAATTAATGATGTAATTGCTGCGCAAGGGCAACCAAAATCTAAGGAGCAGATGAATGACGGTATGGGCTATGAATTTAAAAAGGTGATAGCCATTGCCAATAGCCAAGGCAAAGTGATTGGCGTGATGACAGAAAATCAGCAGGTAACGACGAATTTGGGTATCAATAAGTTATCATCCGTCAATGACATCATCAAGGCATACGGGACTTCCTTCCGAAAAACAGCCTATAAAAACCTAGATTTGTATGAATATGAACTGGCTAGTAGTGGTGGGAAACAGATTTTACGCTTTTCTGTGAATCAGAATAGCAATATGCTTGACTATATCGGCATACGGCTGGTATCAGAATAGATAAAGAAGAGATATCGGAATTGTCAAAATGCTCTTTGCATTGACGGATGAAGGGAGTCGGATACTATACAAAGAAAAATAGGGTTAATGGTAATGTTGGTTGGCTTATTACTGATGCTGCAGACGACACTAGTATTTGCCGAGCCTGTTGTAAGTGAATGGGTATATTCTGACCAAGAGAGGGGAAGCGGATTTTCCTTGACTCTCTGTCGTGAAGGTAGCAAAGTGTGGGGTAAGCATACTGGTTGGGCTAGAAATGGAAACCGTATGGATACTTCTAGGGACAATATTTCCATTCAAGGGGTAAGTGAAGACAAACCGTCAGAATATATTGTAAGCTGGCAAAGCGGATACAGTAATGCTCAGGGGTGGGCATATCTGATATTTAATGATGATAGTACCCTATTGTGGCAGGTTTTTAAAGTTCAGGTAAACGCTGAAAGGTACATACCAAGTAAGGCGATATTGCAGCCTAAGAGTGATGAGTAACTTAATAATGAAAGAATAGCAGTAATATGAAAGACCTATCAGCAAATGAGTAGCTGATAGGTCTTTTCTGCATTATTCCCTGTAATTTATTTAGGTTTTTGAGAGGAGTGTAAAGTATGGTTAAAATAGCGCACGTCAGAGAGGTTGCGGCCCTTCAATTGCCAGAAGAGGTTATTGCTGTAGTGAGGGAGGCTGTAACTGTACTGGATACGGAATACGGTGCAAATAGAGCGGCAGATAGTGGTTATGGCGGCTATGTGCTGGTGATTGAGTCAGAAGAGGACTTTGCCAGACTAAAAGAGATTCATCTTGAGGTTGAGAAGGAAATTCCTGAATATGTGCATTCAATAGTATGTAGTGACGGGCAGGTGTTTTCTAGTAGTTTGTTTTTGCTAGGAAGTGACTTTGGGGTAGTAGTCATCATACCATTATTTATTTTGCCAAGTGGAAACGGCTACAGTTAGTTATTGACTAGTTGAAATTTTCACAAGTAAATCAAGCCGTTTAGTTAAGATGTGTATAGTAATGGAGAAGATAATTGCAGCAATGGAGGTACATATAAGCCCTATGCGAGCGATGGCGTTTGAATCTTTCTTATCAGCGAAGAAAAAAAGGAAAGAGGGAATAGTAAGTAAAAAGTAACGCATATAACGAAATACATTGATTATTTTATCCAAAAGAACTAACTTTTGATTATTGAATTCTCTTTCTTGCTCAAGCGTATGGCCATATACTTTTGCTTGGATATTGTTTAATTTATATTGATTAATGGAACTTTCGGTATGAATTTGATATTCTAACATCTCAAATTTATTATCAGTCAAAATATCTAGCTGATAGGCCAGTGAGAAAGTTATTATCATGATAAGAAGAGAGCATTTTGTAGCTATAGTTAAATTTGCAATTAACTGTTGGGCTTTTTCAAGGTTTTAAGCCATTGTTTAAAGGTATCAAAAGTATTCCTCCTAGTTGTTCTAACTAATTATACAAGGATCTAAGCAATATGACAATATATGTATCTGGAGATGGGATTTGGACTGGTACGGCTTGCCTCCACATACAAATCAGGAATTTTAAAAAGTAGTAAACCCGCTAATTATCTACCTTTCGAGGAGTAATTAGCGGGTTTTTCTTTTTTTATAAGAAATTTGCTCGCCACCACCATCTAAAACCCGGTTTTAGATGGTGGTGGGAGTAATAATCATTAGGAGCATAATTGTCATTATTTGAAATCAAGAAAATCATGATCGTGTAACCATGAACGCATACATGTGATGAATTTTTTTGTGGCGGGGGATTTGTTTTTTAGAGAAAGAGCTGCAATTCCTAAGGTACGATAAGTTGGTTGTTCTAAGTCCACTAAGTGAATGTCGCTTGGGACATTTACCAGAATCAATTCTGGCAGAATACTGATCCCTAATCCCAGTTGTACCATTGCTAATATGGTCCGTTCATCCATCAATTCATATTTAATTATTAGTTTTACTTTATTTTCGTTTAAAGTACGCTTTATATTATCATCCAAACCCCACTGTGGCATAATAAAATGTTCATTACTAATCTGATCGAAGGTGATGACATTCTGATGTTGCAGTGGGTGGTTAGGAGGGAGAAGCACCATTAGCTTATCTTTTTTCAAAGGAATGGTATCGAATGGTTTTGAGGTGGGCAATGAAGTAAATCCAAAATCGACAGTACCGTTTGATATCCAAGTGCTTACTTCATCATAGCAACCCAGGTAAGTTTTTATTTCAATGAGAGGATATGTTTTATGAAAGCATGATAAAATTCCAGGCAGCCATTGCATGGAAACGCTAGACAAAGTTCCTATACGAATGGTACCGGTATTTATACTTTTGATGGAAATTAACTCTTGGTGTAAAAGTTCTTCGTCTTTTAGAATTCTCTGAATGTGTACCAGAATGCGTTCTCCATTACTGGTTAAACTTATACCTGAACGACTTCTTTTCAGTAAAGAAATCCCTAATTCCGACTCAAGGGTAGAAATTGCATAACTTACACCTGATTGTGTTAGATTTAGTTTTTCAGCAGTTTTAGTTAAACTGCCAAGTTCAACAACGGCATTGAATATCTCATATTTTGAAAAAGCCAATGTGATCAACTCCGTATGAATTATTTAATTACTTTGTAAATTAGCGGTGTACTGCTGCGCTGGAATACTTTGCTATTTTAATAATCATATCATTGAAACTTGAGTGCCCATTATTTACTATATGGGCTTATTTTATTGTGCTCTAAATACTGGGCAATCGATTATTTGTGAAATGTGTCAGAAAATTAATTTGCCTAATGTTACACCTAGATTATACCATTTTTTTTCAAAATGGAAATAGAATGTATTACATATTAATGTTGAGTAACATTATGTATATATATTTTGCCGTAAGAAAACGACTATAATAAAATTATCGAATAGCGAATTATCACTCTATTGAAAAGGTTCCTGTAAATAATATCCGTGTGAATAATGCGATCTTTGGTTATTACATTTTATGAATAATAAACACTTGTGAATCGAAAAAGTTGAAGTATAACATCAAATATTCAATGTACCATTTTATGGGCACATGTGATAATCTTTCTTTAGAGATTTAATGAAGTATGATTGGAGAACAATTTAAAGGAAAAGAGTTGCGGCAGAATTTTTCGAACATTCTTATTATTATTGAGATAATGCTGTTTGGGGCGAAGATGCATTCCCTATTGTAACTTCTCCGATCGAAGGGAGGCAAAAAAATATCTAAATATGGGTTCTGAGTTTGTAAGTAGATTTATTTTAAGAAAGGGAGGAATAAGATTATGACTACAAACAGTACAAGCCCCTTTAGTCAGCCACGTTTGTTTTATTATTTTTGCTTGAACGTATGGGGAGGCTGTGGGTTATTTGTGGGAAAAAAAATAATCCTGTTTGTGGTTTTCGCATTGGTACTGGCTATTACCAGTACTACGTTTGCCGCTAGCCCTTTTGTAAAGGTTCCTGTTAACCATTGGACTTATACTTCCATAGCAAAATTGGCTCAAGCTGGTATTGTTGATAGTTATGATGACAGTATTTATCACGGTAAGAAAACTTTGACTCGTTATGCAATGGCTATGATTGTAGCGGAGGCTATGGCTAATGAAGAACAAGCGAATGTAGAACAAAAAGCAGAAATTGAAAAATTAGCAACAGAGTTTAAAAGTGAATTGGATAATCTTAAATTTAGTTATTCTAGTGTGAAAAATAAGACGGAAAAAAAAGATGATAAGGTGAAAATTTCAGGGTACTACTATAACCGCTATGAATGGGGCAGAAATGAAGGGGCTCCCGCTGCTAATTATCATGCCTTAAAGAGCTCCTTGCGATTAAATGCTAAGACCCAAATTAATGATGATTGGACTGTTGGTGCAAGTTGGGAGGCCTTCAAAAATTTCTACAATGATAAAGGTGCCGGTGGTACTAACAATAGTAGTTGGGGATCAGCGGGATATCAAGGTGCTTTTGATGTGACCCGTGCCTATGTCACAGGCCCTGTTGCCGGTACGACGATGACCGCCGGTAAATTTGATCAAGCCTTTGGTTCTGGTATACTTTTTGATGATGTCGTAAGTGGTGTTAAGTTTGAATTTGGTAATAAATTGAAGACCAAATTAGTTTATGCTGAAGCCGATGCTAACGTTATTGGTTGTACTACTGCGAAAAGTTATCTCTCACAGTTTGCCAAAGCTGCTTCTGTTGAATTTAATTATGATTTGAACAGTACTACCCAAATGGAAGCCTCCTACCAAAGATGGTATTCCAAGATGGATAGAGTTGATCCTATGAGGGTTTATGACACAAATATAACAACCGCGTTGAACAAAGATTTTACCTTGTTTGGCACTTATGGCCAAACAAGCGCTCCCTCAGCAAATAAGGCCTATGTTTTCGGCGTGTCGTACAAGAAATATGACAAAAAAATCCCAGGATCCTATACCGCGATTATTGATTATGAGGCTTTCCAGAAAAATTCCGTTATTTATACTACTTATTGGGTTGGTGCAGGTACCAAGGGGTTAGTTTACCGATTCACCTATGTCCTCGCTAAGAATATGCTATGGTCCTTACGCTATTACGATACCACATATTTTGCTGATAATGATGGAATCGATTATAAGACTGCTGCCCCTGCTGGAAGTCGTGCTCGATGGTTCCGTTGTGAACTGGATTATTATTTCTAAGACAATTGGATTTAACATGGAATTATTATTGGTTAGGCACATTTGAATAATTACAGAAGGAGAACTGATATTATGAACAATCGGGAAGTTGCAGCAATTGACTTTTCCCAGGATAAAAGATTTATAGGACATCCCAAAGGAATGGCAACCACATCTTTCATGGCGCTGGCCCAAGCATTTGGTAATTATGGTATGAGCGCTATTCTGATCTATTATCTTTATGAGTCGGCGGCAAAGGGAGGGCTTGGATTTAGCCAGGCCAATGCGGCACAGTTTGTCAGTGTTTACGGCTCATTGTCATTTATGGCAGGCATCGTCGGAGGATATGTGGCCGACCGCCTTATTGGTATACGCAAGGCGTTATACATTAATTATACGGTGAAGGCAATCGGTTATCTTATGTTAGCTTTTCCCGGCGGGCCGGTGCTGTACTTTGCTAGCCAGTGCTGTCTTTTGGTGGCAGCAATGTGCGCAGGTACCAGTCTCTACGCTTTGGCCGGTAAGCTTTACAACAAGACTGACAGTCGGCGGGATAGCGGTTTCAGCATTATGTATATAATGAATAATGTCGGTGCTATCGCTCCAGTGATTACGGGTGCCATCGCGCTTATACTGAATTATCATGCGGGTTTTTTGTTCGCAGCGATCGTTCAGGGGCTTGGCCTTGCTGTATATGCTTTTACCTCCAATAAAGTATTTGGTGACGCTGGTTTAGAACCTGACGATCCTGCTCCAGCCAAGGAGAGGAAAGGGCTTTTGCTAAAAATAGTGGCAACTTTAGTGACCGTGATAGCTATAATTGGTGGTTTGTTTGAGACTAATACTATCAGTCCAACCTCATTTTGCAACAGCATCAGTGCTATCAGCATTTTTATTCCCATGTGTTATCTCTACATCATCATTACCAGTAAAAAAACTTCTCATGAAGAAGCACAACGGATTGGACCGTTTATTTGGATATTCGTCTGCAACTGTTTTAATATGATGATCTGGTGGCAGTCTACTTCCATTTTGGCCATT
This sequence comes from uncultured Pelosinus sp., assembly GCA_963526645.1. Lineage (GTDB taxonomy): Bacteria > Bacillota > Negativicutes > DSM-13327 > DSM-13327 > Pelosinus. Next base: position 21,336 of record CAUROG010000026.1, read on the forward strand.
TATGCTGCCGAGCGCGTAAACCTCAATTTCCTGGGCATTACGATGACTCCGGCCTCTTTCCAGACGATACCGGCAGTCATGGCAGTCGCCTTTGGCAGTGCGTGTAGTTGGCTTTGGATCAAAATGGGTGATAACCAGCCCTCAACTCCATTAAAGTTTGGTATTGGCACGATTTTCTGGGGATTAGGTCCATTGTTTATGGTTATTCCATTTGTTCTCTATTCGGCGGATGTTAGAGTAAGTCCAATGTGGTTGATTATATTCTATGGTTTGATTATCTGGGGCGAAGCGATGACATCTCCAGTTGGCATGGCTGCTGCCAGTGCAGTAGCTCCTAAGGCATTTACTGCACAAATGATGACCGTATGGCAGTTGAGTCAGGCCACCGGTGCCGGCTTAAGTTCACTAGCTGTCAATTTTTATCAAGTTGGGCACGAAGCCCAGTATTTTACGGGAATAGGAATGGCAACCTGTCTTGTAGGACTTTCACTCTGGATTTTCCACAAAAAGGCAGCGAGAAGGCTTGCTGGTATAAACGCTAACGCTGCTTAGTACATTGTATTGCTCGGGCTGGTAGATCCAGTTTACCAGCCCGGGCGCGTTTTTATTAAATATTCATTACAAAAGGAGTAATAATATGATTATTTTAGCAAGAAATCTGATTACAGGCGATGGTGTGACTTTACTGAAAGATGGCGCGGTTGTCGTGTCTAAGGGGAAAATCCGGGACGTGGGGCCAGCCTTAGAGGTGAAGGCCCGCCATCCCGACGAAAGTTTGGTTGATTATGGGAATGCCACAATTCTTCCGGGTTTGTTTGATATGCATGTGCATTTGGGCTATTACTACAGTCAACCTGATCTTGATAATTATGATGATTTTTTGATTGCTTATTACGCAAGAAAACAAGCTGAAATTGCCCTTACTCTGGGGATAACCACCCTTCGGGATCTTAGCTCACCCCACAATCTATGCAAACAATTGCGATTGGCGGGAGAAAAGGGCTATGTCACCGTTCCGCGGATTATTCATACGGACGCCGGCATTTGTATGACTGGCGGCCATGGTCATACCGATGGGATTGAAGAGGTGGACGGGCCTGAAAACATCCGTTCAGCCATCCGTCGCCAATATCGGGACGGGGCCGATTGGATTAAACTGCTGACAAGCCACCGCTCTAATATTCCGGAATTTACACAGGAAGAATTGAATGCGGCGGTAGATGAATGCCATCGCCGGAACATTAAGACCGCCGTTCACGCTGGCACTCAACCGTCCATTGGAATGTGTATCAACGCTGGTTTTGACACAATTGAGCATGGTACGTTTATGACGGTAGAGCAGGCACAGCAAATGGCCAGAAATGGTCAGGCCTGGACGCCGACCATCACCGCCTATACTTATCTATATGAATATTGCCGAAAGATCAAAGCAGAAGGTGGAGATCTGTCTAATCCGGTAGCTGCTGCTGCTGCTCGCGATTGCGCTTATTTTCAGCCAGCTGCCTGGGCTTACCGGGATAATTTTAAAAAGCTGTACGCTACGGGTATCACCGTGCTGGCCGGGAGCGATATGGTTCTTTACGGTGCGCCGCCACTACCGATTAATCAGGAATTAGCCTACATGGTGAAGTATGGTATCACGTCCCTGGAAGCAGTTCGTACGGCAACTGTTAATCCCGCCAAGGTGCTCGGTTTGGCTGATGTTACCGGTCAGTTGACCGAAGGGCTAGAAGCCGATATTCTGGTTGTCGAGGGCGATGTAGCCAAAGATATTACTGCACTTAATAACGTCAAATCTGTCTATCTTGGTGGCAAACTAGTTTATCAGAGCAGCCACTAATACAAAAATTTGGAGGGCATTATGGAAAAAAATTTACTTGCCTACATGGAAAAAGAAGGCTTGGATGGATTTTTCATCGCAACAAAAGAAAATGTGCGCTATATCAGCGGGTTCACGGGAGCTGATTCCTATCTTTTGATTACAAAGGATAAGTACTATTTTATCACTGACCCTCGTTATACCGAACAGGCTGGAATTGAGTGTCCGGCTTATGAACTTTACGTTTGGCGGACGGTGGGGAAAACCGTGGGCGATGCAATTGGCTGTTTGGCGGAAAGACACAAGCTTAAATATATCGGATTTGAGGGCAGTGGCATGAGCTATGATCAGTATAATAGCTTCAGCAAGGTCGTTCAGGCCGAACTTGTTCCGACCACTCAGGTCATTGAAAAAATGCGCTCAATTAAAACTCCTCGGGAAATCGAATATCTCCGTGCAGCTTGTGAAATATCTTGCCGGGCATTTTCCAGAATCATTAGGGATATTCGGGTGGGCATTACCGAAAAAGAGCTTGCTGCGAAGCTGTCTTTGTACATGGTTGTAGAGGGGGCAGACACCCAGCCTTATGGTAATATCTTGATTTCAGGTGCTAGAACTTCCTTGCTTCATGGTATTCCATCCAATAAAGCAGTGGAGTATGGAGATTTGGTACTAATGGATTTTGGCTGCCAGTACAACGGTTATATGTCCGATATGACGAGAACCGTGGTTGTCGGCAAGTCTAGCGCGAAACAACGGGAAGTTTATGAACTAGAAAAACGAATGGTAGAAGATTCCCTTGGTGCAATGAAAGCCGGCGTGCCCCTTGCTGCCGTATATAAAGAATCAATCAAGGCAATTGAGGGTACCCCTTATTTTGACTACCATTACTCTGGAATCGGGCATGGAATCGGACTTTTTGTACATGAAATTCCCTTTATGGGTCCCAATAGTGACCAAGTTTTGGAAGCTGGTAACGTCCGCACCATTGAGCCGGGTATTTATATCCCCAATTGGGGTGGCATTCGGATTGAGGATCAGATTATTATAACCGCCGATGGCTATGAAAATCTGATCAGTACCACTCATGAACTAATTGAACTGTAGCTGGCCTTAGCTACTCATTGTAAGAAGGAGGGCACGGGTGGAAGAAAAAGAACGTTTCGATCTTGTAGTTCTCATGGGTGAGATCATACTATTTAACGGGGGCGAGATTTTTCGCGCGAATGAAACCATGGAATGCGCGGCCCAACACTTTAGTGTTCAAAAATTTAGCGCGTTTATAACCGCCAATGGCATTTTTGCCTCCGCTGTTATGGCTGACCGACTCTACTCTTGTCAGATCAGGTGCATTTCATTGGCACCGATCTCCCTTTGTCGGGTGGAGGCGGTAAACAGCCTGTCTCGTGAGATTGCTGCAGGGCGATGTACGCCCGAAGCAGCGTTAGAGAAGGTCAAGCGAATTCGGGATATGACAGTTTCAGGGAACTCAATCCAAGTTTTTGCATCCGGCGTTGGCAGTGGGTGCTTTTGCTATCTTCTCGGCGGCAGCCTAGTTGATTCCGTAGTGGCTTTTGGGGCGGGGCTGTTGCTCTATTTTTTTTTGCTATACATTGTCCCTCATACGTCGCTGGCCAAAATTATGGTCAATATCATCGGCAGTGCCCTTGTCACGTTGTATAGTTGTATTGTTTATCAGTTGGGCTGGGGAGATAACTTGGATAAAATAATCATCGGGTCTATTATGTCTCTAGTTCCAGGGGTGCCGTTCACCAACTCAATTCGTAACTTCCTGGAAAACGATTTTTTGTCAGGCTTGACTCGGTTGGTGGATGCGCTTTTGGTTGCGGGCTGTATTGCTATTGGCGTCGGTGTTGTCATCAGACTCTGGAAGTATGCGATGGGAGATTGCGCATTATGATTCTTCAGATATTGGTTGCCTTCGTGGGTACGGTTTCCTTTTCTGTGCTGTTTAACGTATCGCGCAAACATTACCTATATTGCGGTCTGACGGGCAGTGTGGGCTGGTTGTTTTATCTGGTCGTATTTCAGGTCTCCGGCTTGGTTATTTCGGCTACATTTGTGGCTAGTGTGGCACTGTCAATATTGTCACGTTGGCTATCGGTTTGGCGAAAAACCCCAACCACAGTGTTTCTGCTTTGTGGTATTTTCACCCTAGTGCCGGGCGCTGGAATTTATTACACGGCCTATCATTTATTTATGAACAACAATGTAATTGCCCTGATGAAGGGGGGAGAGGCCATCAAAACCGCCTTGGCGATCGCTTTAGGTATTGCAGTTGTTTATTCTTTGCCGGCTAAACTGTTCGGTTGGAGCGGTAGTATTTCACAGGGGGATATGATGAATAAGAAGGGGTTGGCTAGCCAAGAAAAGTGTAAGCCGGAAAAACGAGGCATTTTCAGTGAATTATAGTAAGATCAGATGTACTTAAAGAGCCCCTTTACGCCAAACCAAAGGGGCTCTTTAAGTGCGTCCGATAAAGGCGTGCAAACCGTTGCTTAAGACAAGGATGGGCCGAATCTGAGAGATTTTGGTGGCAAAGCTTTGGATGAGAAACTGAGACTATAAAATATCATTCACTCTATCCAAGAATTCAGGATCTAGGCATCAATAAAACTAAAGTATAGTATCAAATAGTCAAAGTTCCATTTGATAAGTGTGCATGCTATCATTTTAAGTAGTGATGGATCAGATGAAGTTGATAGGAGGAATTGATTATGAATCATATACTCGGATTTATTGGCTCAGGTAATATAGGGCAAGCCATGTTGGGGGGAGTCTTAAAAGCCAACCTGTTAGACAATAGCCAAATTATTGTAGCAGACGTAAACAAGAAGAAACTAGAATTGGTACACAATACTTACGGGATTAAAATTACAGAGGATTCAAGAGTCTTAGCGGCAGAGGCGGATATTATTATTTTGGCAATTAAGCCTGGTATATATGATGTCGTGTTACATTCAATTAAGGATCTCATTAATAAAAACCAAATTATTGTGACCATCGCTGCCGGTAAAAGCATGGATGATGTAGAATCAATCATTGGGGCAGATAGCAAAATTGTGAGAGCAATGCCAAATACTCCAGCTTTAGTTAATGAAGGAATGACAGGTTTATGTTGTAATAAAAACGTCTGTGATGCTGAATTGCAGGAAATCAAGATGATTTTCGAAAGTTTTGGCAAAGCTGAAATCATTTCTGAAGAATTGATTGATACTGTGGTCGGTATTGGGAGCTCCTCTCCTGCTTATGTTTTTATGTTTATTGAAGCTTTAGCTGATGGGGGAGTTAGAGGAGGAATGTCAAGGGAGATGGCCTATAAATTTGCGGCACAAGCTGTTCTAGGGTCTGCTAAAATGGTACTTGAAACAGGTCTCCATCCTGGAGCGCTTAAAGATATGGTTTGTTCACCAGGCGGTACTACTATTGAATCAGTAGCTTCACTTGAAAATGACGGTTTTAAGTCTGCCGTGATTAAAGCAGTCAAGGTTTGCATGGATAAATCAAAATTACTAACTAGTAAATAGTATGAGATCATGATTTATTGAGCAGCTGTCTTTTGCTGAATTCCAAACTAATCAAGTCACTCATGTAAATGGAAAGAAGGTTTAAAATATGCTTAATGTAAATCAATATTTTGAAGGTAGGGTCATGTCTATCAGTTACCAAGCTAGCGACGGGCAGGCAACAATTGGTGTCATGGATGTCGGTGAATATGAGTTTTCAACCTCAAAGCAAGAGCATATGAAAGTGATTACTGGTGAGCTAGCTGTCAAGTTACCCAAGCAAACATTTTTTCAGACAATATTAGCGAATGAGACTTTTATTATTGAAGCCAATCAAAGATTTCAAGTCAAAGTCTTGATGCAAACCTCCTATCTTTGCTTATATAAATAGCTACAACTGACAAGTAAAATGATTTTTAAAAGTAGAGGTGAGAAGGTGCAAAGGGCCTTGATTTTTAATATACAGAAATTTTCTATCCATGATGGACCTGGAATTCGAACAACAATATTTTTTAAAGGTTGTCCACTGGTCTGTCAGTGGTGTCATAATCCAGAAAGTCAAAGTTATCATACCGAAATAATGGTGAATCTTGATCGCTGCACGCAATGTGGTCAGTGCGAACAACACTGTCCTCAACGAGCCATTACCCAGCAGTATGGCAAGCTGGTTTATGATAGGGACCGCTGCACTGGTTGTGGCACTTGTATTGATTATTGCTACAAAAATGTACGAGAAGTTGTTGGCAAAGAATACACTGTTTCAGAACTCATGCTTGAAATTGAAAAAGATCGTTCCTTTTATGAGCATTCTGGTGGCGGTGTGACACTATCCGGTGGGGAGGTGATGATGCAGATTGACTTTGTAGAACAACTTATCAAGGCATGTAAAGATTGTGGAATCTCCGTTGTCATAGATACTTGTGGGTATGCACCAAGTGAGAATTTTCTCCGCATTGTAAACGATGTTGATCTTTTTCTCTATGATATTAAACTAATGGATCCGGATCTTCACTATCGTTATACAGGACAAAATAATACCTTGATTTTGAAAAATTTGCAGATATTATCTGATCAGGGAGCAAAGATTGATTTACGCTTACCTCTGATTGGGGATATTAATACGAGCAATGAAGAGATCCAAAGCGTGATTGATTTCGCAAGTAATCTTCATATCTATTCGATTCATCTTTTACCTTATCATAATATTGCTAAAGGAAAATATCATAAATTAGATGTAGAGTATTGTGGGGAAACCTTTTTAATTCCATCGGATGAACGCTTGCAAGCGATCTCGGCAATGTTTAAAAATGAAAATTACCGAATAATGATTGGAGGATGAAAGGATGGAAAGTCGAGGGATGAATGAAAGAATTCAAAAATTGCGGGAACAAAGTGTAAATGCGGAGCCGCATCTGTCGATTGAACGAGCTAAGCTTGTTACTGAAATCTATGAAAAATATATTGGTACAGTAGAAACTCCCGTTTTGCGAGCACTTGCTTTTCAACATATTATGGAGAATAAAACGTTGTGCATCAATGATGGGGAGTTAATTGTAGGAGAAAAAGGTGAGCAGCCCCAATCGGCACCGACCTTTCCCGAATTATGCTGCCATACACTCGAAGATTTTGAGGTGATGGATCAACGGAAAAGAATATTTTTCAAGGTCAATGATGAAGCAAAGAAGGTTCAGGTAGAGGCACTTATTCCGTTTTGGAAAAATCGTTCGATGCGTAAATTAATTATGGATCAGATGTCACCAGAGTGGATTGATTGCTATGAAAACGGTATTTTTACTGAGTTTATGGAACAACGAGGTCCTGGTCATACTGTAGCTGATGGAAAGATATACCAAAGTGGATTTCTTGACTTCAAGGAAGAAATTAATCATCAAATAGCAAACTTGGATGTTCTGCAGGATCAACAGTTTTATGCGAAAAAAAACCAGCTGGAAGCGATGAGTATTTGTTGTGATGCCATTATAACTTATGGTAAACGTTATGCAGAGTATGCAAAAAAAATGGCTGAAAATGAGACGGATGAGGCAAAAAAAGCTGATTTACTCTCCATTGCAGCCAATTGCGATGTTGTTCCCGCGCACAAGCCTGAAACCTTTGCTCAAGCGATTCAAATGTACTGGTTTGTTCATATCGGGGTTACAACGGAGATTAATCCCTGGGATGCTTTCAGCCCAGGAAGACTGGATCAGCATTTGTATCCCTTTTATCAAAAAGATCTGGAAGATGGAACGCTAACAAGGGAAATGGCGAAAGAATTGTTAGAGTGCTTATGGGTGAAATTTAATAATCAGCCGGCACCGCCCAAAGTTGGTATTACCTTAAAAGAAAGCAGTACTTATACGGATTTTGCCAATATTAATACAGGGGGCATTACTGTCGATGGTGCCAATGGTGTGAATGATGTATCTTATTTAATTCTCGAGACAATGGATGAAATGAAATTATTGCAGCCCAGTTCAAATGTACAAATTAGTAAAAAAACTCCGCATCATTTCATTAAGAAAGCATGCGAAATATCCCGGAAAGGATGGGGACAGCCCGCATTTTATAATACCGAGGGGATTATTGAAGAATTATTGCGTGCAGGTAAAGATATTACGGATGCTAGGCAAGGTGGGGCAAGCGGTTGTGTAGAAACAGGCGCATGGGGAAAAGAAGCCTATATCCTGACCGGTTATCTCAATTTGCCAAAAGTACTGGAGCTTACGCTCACAAATGGCTTTGATAAAGTTTCCCAAAAACAATTGGGACCTAAAACGGGTTATGCCGAAGATTTTAAAACCTATGAGGAACTTTTTACTGCTTTTAAGCAACAACTCCACTATTTTGTCGATATAAAGGTACATGGCAATAATGTTATCGAACTTCTTTATGCTAAGCATATGCCTGTACCCTTCCTATCCATTATTACGAATGACTGTATTACTAACGGCAAGGATTATAATGCGGGGGGGGCACGCTATAATACCAACTATATTCAAGGTGTAGGGATTGGAACCTTAACGGATTGTTTATGTGTTCTGAAGTACAATATTTATGAGCAAAAACATTTCAAGATAAAAGAACTTTTGCAAGCCTTAGATGACGATTTTATTGGTCATGATTCTATCTATAATTTAGTAACCAACCGTACCCCGAAATATGGAAATGATGATGATTATGCCGATCAAATTATGACAGAAGCTTTTAACTTGTATCATAATGAAGTGACAGGCCGTAAGACTATGAGAGGTGGGGTATATCGCATTGATATGCTGCCAACGACTTGCCACGTATACTTTGGATCGGTCATGGGGGCGAGTCCTAATGGAAGGCTAGCCTATAAACCAGTATCCGAAGGCATCTCGCCGGAGAAAGGTGCTGATCGCAAAGGTCCGACAGCCGTGATTAAATCGGCTTCGAAAATGGATCACATCAGAACAGGCGGAACCTTGCTTAATCAAAAATTTACACCCGCTGTCCTGGCTGGGGAACAGGGGTTAGAAAATCTGGCCTCTTTGATTCGAACCTATTTTAGTTTGGATGGACACCATATTCAGTTTAATGTTATTGATCGTAAAACATTAATTGATGCTCAGAACAATCCGGATGATTATAAAGATTTAATCGTTCGGGTAGCAGGCTATAGTGATCATTTCAATAATTTAGACCGGGAACTTCAAAATGAAATTATTGAAAGAACCGAACAATCTTTTGCATAACAAGGTATTAAATAGGAGATGCGAAGAGGCTTGAAGAAAAGTTCCCCATAGCGTACTAAATTGTAAGCGATGAGCAGCATTATAAAAATACCCAAGGAGGAATTTAAAAAAATGAACAATGCTTTCTTTCAAATTATGCTTCCCAAGAATGAGCCTGTAAAAGCTTATATGCCAGGATCCCCTGAAAGGGAAGCTTTAAAGATGGAGCTTCAAAGACAATTGGCAAACCCGATTGAAATACCGATGATTATTGGTGGAAAAGAAGTTCGTTCAGAAAACAAAGGAAAAATGATTTGCCCTCATGACCATAAAAAAGAACTCGGTGAATATTGTGTAGCCGGTGAAAAAGAGTTGCTCATGGCAATTGAAGCCGCTGAAACGGCAAAAAAAGAATGGGAAAACATGTCGTGGGAGCATCGAGCTACGATTTTCTTAAAAGCAGCGGATTTATTGACAGGAAAATATAGAGCGAAAATAGCAGCTTCTTGCATGCTCGTACAAAGCAAAAATATTTATCAGGCAGAAATTGATATTATCTGTGAATTGGCGGATTTTCTTCGCTTTAATCCGTACTATGTACAGGAAATTTATAAGCAGCAGCCTAACAGTACAGATGGAGTATGGAACCGTGTAGAATATCGTGGACTGGATGGCTTTGTGGCAGCAATCACTCCTTTCAATTTTACATCCATTGGTGGAAATCTTTCTACGGCTCCAGCTATGGTTGGCAACACTGTCTTGTGGAAGCCATCAACTACAGCGATGCTATCTAACTATTATTTCATGCAAATCCTTATGGAAGCGGGCTTACCTGCTGGCGTTATTAACTTTGTACCATGTAGAGGTGTTGACTTTGGTAAAGTTGTCATTGGTCACCCGAAGATGGCAGGTATCCACTTTACAGGTTCGACAAATGTATTCAACGGGATTTGGAAACAAGTCGGTGAAAATATTAATCAATATGTTACGTATCCTCGTCTTGTAGGTGAGACGGGGGGGAAAGATTTTATTTTTGCTCATGAATCGGCAGATATTGAAGCTCTTACATGCGCCATGGTTCTAGGAGCTTTTGAATATCAAGGACAAAAATGTTCGGCAGCGTCTCGTGCTTACATTCCCGAAAGTCTCTGGGGCGAATTAAAAGGACGTCTTGAAGAGGAAGTTGGGAAGATTAGGATGGGTAATGTTTGTGATTTTACCAACCTGATGAATGCTGTAATTGATAAAAAATCATTCAAAAATTGTCAAAGCTACCTTGACTATGCAAAGAAGTCTAAGGATGCCGAAATCATTATTGGTGGTGGATGCGATGACAGTGTGGGATATTTTGTAGAACCTACTGTGATATTAGCAAAGACGCCGACATTCAAGACGATGGTAGAAGAAATCTTTGGGCCGATTCTAACCGTTTATGTATATCCAAATGATAAACTTGACGAAACATTAAAAGATTGCGATACTGCAACAAGCTATGGATTGACGGGTGCTGTGTTTGCACAGGATAGAGCGGCAATTATCAAGATGGCGAAAGCATTAGATCATGCAGCAGGCAACTTCTATATCAATGACAAGCCGACCGGCGCGGTGGTTGGACAACAACCATTCGGTGGCAGCCGTGGATCAGGAACAAATGATAAAGCCGGTAGTGCAATTAACTTATATCGCTGGATGAGTCAACGTACAATTAAGGAGGCGCTGGTTTCTAGCACCACAGTCGATTATCCTTATATGGTAAAAGAATAATTTCTTAATCGAAACTTTCCGAAACACAGTCAACTCAATGGTTAGTAATAGTGTTTTGGTGGACGAAGCCGATTAGCCTAACGTGTAATGATGCGTCAGGCTATCGGCTTATTATTTTTTCTTTGATACCTCTTTCATGGACTGAACGATGAATTCTACAGTCTCTACTTTGCATTATGATAATTCATAACATGCCTTTGTACACATTTTTGCCAAACGGGGAGAGTTCCATCAGCACAATTCTCTTATCAGTATCTGCTACTACTTTTTTCACAGCTCCAAAATCATCCAGCTCGTTTATCAGCTTTGTAATACTAGGCTTGGTAATCTGCATACATATATTTACAGAATAATTATTGGGCAAATTTCCACATTTAAGTTGTACTTTTTCTTGACATAGTACAAAGACTTATGTTAGTAATTGCAAAAGTATAGTGAAAGAAACGAGTGAGTTGTATAATAAATAAATTTCCATCTCCTGCAGAATGGTCGAAAAAATCCAATCAAAAAATTATTATGACTATGCTTAGGACTTTGCCGTGTCGTGGTAAGCTTTATGTTGAGGTCACTGGAATTTTGATAACGGCCTATTTCAGCACTATACAACGATAAGCAAGCATTGTGCAGTTTTTAGATGCAGAAATTAAAGTGATTGATGCCCAGATTAAAGAATTATCTGCACAGATACCAGAAGTTGCTTTATTAACCAGTATACCTGGTATCGGAGATACACTTGCACCTCTTCTGTTGGGAGAAATAGGCGATATCGAGCGGTTATCAATGCTAAGCAGTTAATAGCGTTTAGCGGCATTGATCCTTCTGTTCGTCAATCAGGTAATTATGTGGATACGAAAAACAAGGTAACAAAGCGAGGCTCACCATTTTTACGACATGCACTTTATATTGTTGCAACTACATCTGCTCGAAAAGAATCTAAGGGATCGCAAGTCAATTCCGTGATTCATGGATATTATATGCTTAAGATTGAAACTAAAGCCAAGAAACAAGCTCTGGGTGCAGTGAAGAATAAAGTGCTACGCATCATATTTTCAGTTTTGAAAAAGAAACAGCTTTTCCGCTCGATTACTTCTGATCAGCAAGTGGAGATATATCAGAAAGCCCGGCCGAAAGCCGCATAACTTAAGGACAGGAGTTGAACATTATCTCTGCTTTTCTTAAATAATATTCGCTTTTAGGAAAGGCTTGTTTGCTATTCTCTTTTTTATTTCGTCCCTTATTAACATTTAGGGCTTGACTTTAATTAGCTGGTCTGTGTTTCATGTGGATGGTACTAGAAAGATAAAAGAATGCATACCAGAAAGTAGTATTGCACCACAGCTTAAAATTAATCGAGGTGAACCGTATCGTTTGTAACTGCAAAAATGGCCTTGTCGTTTATATATTTGTATAATAATTATTAGTAGAAACCCAGTATTTGCAAAATGAATACTGGGTTTTCAAAGTGGGTGCTAAAAATGAGCGGTGATAATGAAAATGACCTATCCTCAACGATGAAAGGATAGGTCGCTTTTCATATGCATTTAAATTTTAGAATATGGATACGGATACTCCTGAATGTGTTGACATAATAGCATGTGAAAATGGGCAAGCTTTTATCAGAAGTTTAGTGCTACATGGAAGTGGTTTTGGAATTGTGTTTATTGCTTCAGGAGCAGTGCCGGCTTGTCCGAGGTGGGCAAAGTATATGCAAAGTAAAGCATGAGAAGCTGGAGATATGATTGTGCTAGAAAAGATTAAGACAGGATAAAGGCTGAGCAAGGTCAATATGATACAGTAAAAAATTCGTATAATGCTGGTACTGGTGACATACTTCATAGCGACCAAGGAACTTATTACTCGAACAAAGGGTATCCGGATTTTTGAAGCACTGCATACCGTCTTTGTGCACTTATGTCAAAAGCGAGAAAGAATTAATTTTAAGTCCGATTTTGTTCAAAACTAGAGAGAAAAATGTTGTTTTATGTTATTTACAACAAAAAAGAACAAAAAATGCTTGTTTTTTTGTTCAGGTGAGAGTACAATCAAACCTGTAAGACGCTGCGTCAGGTGAAAATAGATCTATCAAAATTTTAAAATTAGAACTGTATTTAGGAGGAGTAGAAAGTGCAAATAAAACAATCCATTGAAAAAATTCCGGGTGGTATGATGGTTATTCCTTTATTTATAGGAGCAATAATAAATACAATGGATCCAAGTATTGGAAAAACCTATGGGTCTTTTACAGGTGCTCTGATGACCGGGGCTATGCCGATCATGGCAGCATTCTATATATGTATGGGGTCAACCATTGATTTAAAATCAACGCCGCATATTATGCGTAAAGGCGGTGCTTTGCTGGGCGCAAAACTGTTGGCCGGGGTAATCCTGACAGTTGTTGCTTCCCGGTTTATTCCTAATGGGATGATCGATTCCGGGGTGTTTGCCGGTTTATCCGTCTTAGCGATTGTCGCATCCATGAATGACACCAATGGTGGTTTGTACATGGCTTTAATGGGGCAGTTTGGAAAAAAGGAAGACGTGGCAGCGTATTCAATCATGAGTCTAGAATCCGGCGCCTTTTTCACCATGGCAACACTCGGCGTTGTCGGTTTGGCGGCTTTTCCTTGGCAGACTTTCGTTGGAGCCATACTTCCACTGATCGTAGGGATGATTATAGGAAACATTGATACTGACATGCGTAAGTTTTTGAGTCCGGCCATTCCGATACTGGTACCGTTTTTTGCGTTTGCGCTTGGCTGCGGTTTGAACTTCAATAGCTTGGTTACAGGCGGAGTTCTCGGGATATTCATGGGCGTTGCGGTAGTAGTCTTTAGTGGTACTCTTCTGATCATAGCGGACAAATTGACTGGCGGCAATGGCGTAGCTGGCTTATCGGCTGCTTCTACGGCTGGCAATGCGGTGGCCATTCCGGCTGCGCTGGCGGCAATAGACCCTGTTTATGCGCCGATGGTTCCAACGGCAACGGCTTTACTTGCGACCTGCGTCATCGTGACGGCAATTTTGGTACCGATTGTCACAGCTTGGTATGCCAAAAAAATTGGTGTGGCGAAGTAGATTTCCTAGCAGTATAAGATATTTAACTAGTAGAAAAAATACTGCTATCGATTGGATGATTGGTAGCAGTATTTTGTTTTGTTTGAGACGATATATAATGCCTATATATTGACTATCGCGTGCGTACCCTTTAACATAAGATGTAACAGATTTGAACAAAAGAGAACAAAGATAAAGTCAAAAGGGGCGATAAGATGATTGCAACTGAACGGCGTCAATTAATTATGCAGGAAATGTATGAACATAAGGTTGTTGTCATCATGGAATTGGCGGAAAAATTAGATGTAACGGCGATGACGATCCGCCGAGACCTGAATGTGCTGGAAAAGCAAGGTTTGGTGGAGAAAAGTCATGGTGGAGCCGTATTGATTGAATCCAGCATAAAAGAGGATACCTATCTGAAACGAAAGCGAGCGAAAACTTCGGAAAAAAGGAAGATTGCGAAAGCGGCAGCAGAACTGGTTGAGCCGGCGATGAGCATTTATCTTGATGCAGGTACAACCAACTATGAGTTAGCAGTTTTATTGATGGAAAAAAAGTATCCTAAACTGACGGTAGTAACAAATGATCTGCTTATTGCTCATGTGATTTCGCAACATAGCGATTATCAGGTGATCATGCTGGGGGGCGTTGTCGAAAATGTTGGCGGCCTTACTTGCGGTTACTTGGCCAAGGAAATGATAAAGAACATTCATTTCGATATCTGCTACATGGGAACCCAGGCTATCAGCTCTTCCATGCACGTGATGACGGTGAATATCGATAAAGTTGAAATGAAACAATTGTATCTGCGAAATTCACAACTAAAAATACTGCTTGCTGACGATTCCAAGTTTGGTAAATATAAATTGCATGATATATGTACCGTGGGAGACTTTGATTTATTGATTTCCAACAGAAGCTTTACCGAGGAAGAGAACGCGTATTTCCATGATAAAAAGGTGCGAACCATTGAAGTGTGAATATAGCTGGCATTCGTTGACGAGGTCTTTTGAACAGGGCAAAGGGCTTATGATGATGGAGGAATAAAAATGATGGATGAAAAATTTTTGATTATTGCCGATGATTTCACTGGTGCGAATGATACTGGGGTGCAAATAAAAAAGCACGGTTTGCCAGCAAGTGTATTGCTGAAAATGGATGATTTCTCAAAGACGAATGGGTCGGTTGTATTTGACACGGAATCACGTGTCATCCCAGCAGAAGAGGCTTACAAGAAAGTGAAGGCGGTTTTACAGGAAGCGTTGAAACAGGGGGATTATGAATTCCTGTACAAAAAGGTAGATTCGACTCTGCGAGGGAATATCATCGCCGAAGTAAAGGCTATGGTTGAACTTTATCAACCGGAATTGGTTGTGTTTGCACCGGCTTTTCCGAAAGCGGGTCGGACCACAGAAGACGGCATTCAGCGGGTAAATGGGACCCCGTTGCTGGCAACGGAGCTCGTGCGGGATCCGAGAAACCCGATTGCCTATGATAACATTACGTGGCTATTGTCCGAAGGGCTTCAGGTTGCTGTCAGTCATCATGATCTAGATCAAGTCCGTTCGGCGGAACTGGTACTAGAAGGCGGCTATCATACCTTCGATGCCGTTTATACCGCGGATATGCAGCTTATTGCCAAGCATGTCATTCGAAGCAATAAACGGACCTTGTGGATCGGTTCGGCTGGACTGGCCGAAGGTTTTTTTGACTATAAATATCCGAATTATCCAGTGCTTTCGATTTTGGGTAGCGTCAGCGAAAGCAGCATGGCCCAGATGGAATATGCTCAAAAGCATCACGTACCGGTCGTTGAGATTGATATGACCGCAGTGCTTGATGGCGCTGATTGTCGGCAGTGGGCAGATGAAGCGGTGCAGTTGCTGAAAAGCGGAAGTGATCTGATCGTAACTGCAGCGCATAGTAGGGAAGCTTATCAGCAGGTGCTGGACTACGGCAAGCAGAAAAATGTATCTGGAGAGAAATTATCTGAACTCACCAAGGAGACTCTTGGCAGGCTGGTATGCGACGTGCTGGAGCAAGTCAAAGTGGGCGGATTATTCTTGACAGGCGGTGATACGGCGATTTCGGTCATCAATCACTTGGGGGCGCAAGGTTCGCGCATTGATTCTGAAGTGTTGACCGGTTTTGTATTGTCGCGGTTGCATGGCGGGGACTATGATGGATTGCCGATTATCACCAAGGCTGGTGCGTTCGGCGGCATGAAAGATATATACTATTGTATGCATAAAATGAAGGAAATTTTATAATAGGGAGACTTTACAATGAAAAATAAATATGTTGGGATAACAATGGGCGATCCTGCTGGAATAGGTCCGGAAATATCCTTGAAAGCCATTGAAGAACATACGGAATTTAAAAACTGTACGATCGTTTACGGCAGTTACGATATCTTGAAATATTACCACGAGTTGTTGCATATTTCGACGCCACTGGTGAAAATCGAAAGTCCGGCTCAGTTTCAGCAAGAAAAAATAAACGTCATATCCGTAGTGGATTTGTCCGTTGCTGACATCGAGGTTGGTAAGGTGTCAGCTGTGGCGGGCGATGCGGCTTACCGCTACGTGGAAAAAGCGATTCAGGATGCTTTGGCTGGTGAAATATCGATAGTGACGACTGCACCGTTGAATAAAGAAGCCTTGCATAAAGGTGGCCATAATTTCGACGGCCATACGGAAATATTCGCGACACTGACTAATACAAAGAAATATACTATGATGCTTTGGAGCGAGAAATTGTCTGTGGTCCATGTGTCCACCCATTGTGCATTGCGCGAGGCTTGTAACCGAGTAACTAAAGCGAGAGTCCTCGAATGTATCGATTTGGCGAAGGATGCATTGGAACAACTGGGTATCGAAAATCCGAGAATTGCCGTGGCGGGATTGAATCCGCATAGCGGTGAGGCGGGGATTTTCGGTACTGAAGATATAGAAGAAATCACGCCAGCGGTTGAAGCTGCACAAAAAGGAGGCACCCTGGTACAAGGACCGGTTCCACCAGATACGGTATTTTTGAAGGCTTATCAGGGCAAGTATGATATCGTTATAGCGATGTATCATGATCAAGGACATATTCCGATGAAAATGATGGCATTTGATAGCGGTGTCAATGTTACATTGGGTTTGCCAATTATCCGCACCTCCGTGGATCACGGGACGGCATTCGATATTGCTGGCCAAGGAATCGCCAAAAGTGACAGCATGTATTATGCATTGAAATTAGGCAAACAATTTTTGGCGAAATAATTTTATAAGAAACAGACAGTAATGCAGTAATTTAGAATGCCTCGTATCTCGGCTATCCTCTTATAGCTAAGCGATACGAGGCATTTGCCGCTTCAATAATCGGCCTATCCATGAACGATAAAGGTTCTGTACAGTATAACCATACTAGAAAACTAAGGGTGACGTATGCTCAGATAAGCAATTTTCGTGATTTGGGGGGATATAAAACTAAGGATGGTAGAAGAGTAAAATGGAATATTTTTTATCGTTCAGGTGAATTAGCTAGTTTAACAACTGAAGATGTAGGGTATTTGAAGAGCTTAGGTATAAAAACAATTTTTGAGGTGGAATCTGAAGGAATTCGGCGGCAAAGCTCTGGTCTTAGGAACACGAACTACATATAAGGCATATGTCCGCTGGGTGAGTTTGCGCAACAAAACGAAGCCTAAAGTATTCGAGGTGGATGGTGTAAATGTAGCAGATAGATGGAGTGAAAGTAAGCGTTCTTACCTGGGGAGATCTGACATGCACGCCGTGGACATGGATTTAGAAATGGCAACCCACACAGTGTATAACTAGCTGGACAAGCTATTTTAGTATGGCAGATATGCAGAGACTCGCGAAAAATTTGAATGAGTGGCCATATGGGCATACGTTTTTTATTTGTCGAGGTAGTATTGCTAGTTGGTAGGTTGTACCTGTATAATTTTATATGTGAATTATATAGGTATATGGATTATGAGAATGGGGAGAGGATAAACTAATGATTAATAGCAATATAGAAGTATTAGCTGCTTTTACAAGTTATATTGTTGTAATGATGGCAATCGGAATTTATTATTGGCGAAAAGAGCAAAGTGTGTCAGATTATATACTCGGTGGTCGACAACTAGGCCCATGGGTAACATCCATGAGTGCAGAGGCCTCGGATATGAGTGGTTGGATGCTGATGGGGCTGCCAGGGTATGCCTATATGGCGGGTTTGGAGGCTGGCTGGATTGCTCTTGGATTGATATTGGGAACTTTTGTAAATTGGAAGATTGTGGCCAAGCGCCTACGACAGTATACAGAGATTGCTAATGATTCTCTGACTCTACCTGATTTTTTTGAGAATCGCTTTCGTGATCATACGCAAACGCTTCGGATTATTTCAGCAGTCTTTATTCTTATTTTTTTTCTGATTTATACTTCATCAGGATTTGTCGCTGGTGGTAAACTTTTCCATACGGTTTTCGGCATTCCCTACGTATCGGCAATGGTAATTTGTGCCTTTGTCATAGTTTTTTATACCTTTCTTGGTGGGTTTATGGCTGTATGTTGGACAGATTTTATTCAGGGCGTAATGATGTTTTTCGCTATCCTAGCAGTGCCAATTACGGCAGCCTTCTTAATAGGCGGCCCTAGTGCCACAATTGCATCATTGGCAACACTCAATGCTGAAATGTTTAACCCTCTTACTTCTGTGGCAGGAGAGCCACTGTCCTTAATCGCCATTATATCCCTGATGGCCTGGGGGCTTGGCTATTTTGGGCAGCCACATATTCTAGTTCGATTTATGGCTATCCGCTCGTCTTCGGAAATTAAGGAAGCGACGAATATTGCAATGACATGGGTTATACTATCTTTAGCGGCTGCTGTCTTAGTGGGGATGGTCGGTCGGGTTTTTTTACAGCAGCCTCTTGAAGGTGCGGCAGTAGAAACTGTATTTATGGTCATGACAACTGAAATTTTTTCTCCTTTTTTTGCTGGGCTGATTATGTCGGCGGTTTTGGCTGCTGTCATGAGTACCGCATCCTCACAGCTCTTGGTTACTTCTTCAGCAGTATCCCAAGATCTTTATAAGGCTTTGCTTCGTAAAGATGCTAGTGAGAAAGAGCTAGTTTGGGTGAATCGTCTGACGGTAATTGGTGTTTCCGTTATTGCTATTATCCTTGGAATTGACCCTAACAACTTTGTCTTAGATATGGTAGCCTACGCTTGGGCTGGATTTGGTGCCGCCTTTGGTCCTGCACTTCTAATGTCCCTTTTCTGGAAGCGAATGACACGAAATGGTGCTTTGGCTGGAATTATCGTTGGCGGTATTACTGTGCTGATATGGAAACAGCTTGCCTTGTTTGGATTGTATGAAATTGTTCCTGGTTTTATTCTTTCTTGTCTAGCAATTTATATCGTTAGCATTTCTGGTTCTGTACCGTCCCAAGAAATATTGGATGAATTTGAAGCCGTTAATAATAGTAATATATAATTTGGGGATATGGTTGGCAGGATATTGTCATATTAGAAGATGACACGGGGGAGGTTCCTTTTTTTTGACATGAATTTGAGAAAAAACGTCCCCAACTCTGTCTAAGTGGTCAGCAAAGACCGAAAAAACAAGCCTTGCAGGTAACTGCAGGGCTTGTTTTTGGGGGCAAGGCAACAAAGCGAATATTACAAAGACGGCAATTGATTTTTCCAGTATTGTAAATCTACGGTGCTTAACGGCAGTTCAATGGCCGAATAACTGTTGGCATATTTAAAGGAAACTTTTATAGTATCAGCCTGGGATATTTTCTTTAGGACTTGCGGGGGGAAGGTGACAAATAAAGTATTGGTATGTTTAAAGCATTTTTCAATGGGAAAATCTTTGGGCGAATAAGTCGGCGGCTGGGCGGATATCTCAATATTATCGATTTTGTATGTTTTACCATCAACATCAATGATGAAAAGCTTTTCCAGTGGTCCAGAATCATATCGGAAATCGACTACAGATAAGGTTGCACCTGTAACATTATTTGTTTGAGGATCGGTTACGCCACGAAAATCAATATTACAGTAGGCTGATAAGTTGCTGACAGTACGATTGTCGTAAGAAAAAACCGTATAACTGCAATAAAAGGCAATGGCGACTATAACGAAAACTAGGATGTGTGTCTTTTTACGCATAATAACTCCTTGAAAAGTGTGTTGTATTTGTGGTTTAATGTTACAGGAGATTAGCTTTTTTGTCTATAGAAGTCGAATTAAGTTATGTAAAATGGCTGAATGTAACTTTTACTGGATTTTGTAGGAATTATCGTCAGCAATAAATTTATATCGCTAGTGGGAAAACCTTAAGTAAAAGGATAATTGGGGTGTATTTGCAAGGGTGCGGATCGCCTCCACCAATTAAATCTGGAATTTTAAAAAGTAGTAAATCCGGTAAATATCTACCTTTTTCCTCCACTAGCAAAAACACGATTTTTAGATGGTAAGTAAGCGCCAATACATAGAAGTACTATTTGTCATTTGTGGAAATTTTGCTTTATAGACGTTTAAGATTGATGGGGGAGAAGGTAATCGCCCTAACATTTCTAACAGGAAAAATTGTCTTTAAGGGTAAAAAAAAGCAGGGAATAGTATTGAAATAGAAAAATACATAGCATACTTAGTCGTATGCTATGTATTTTTGCCTATTGTTTAATGGATAACCATATACACATCTTATTGCAAGAAATTCGAGAACCCATCGGTAAGATTAATTTACGCCAATCATGCCATTACCATGAAGCTGGACGAGGAAGGTTTTTTAATATCCAAATATTGATCAATCGTGCTGCGTTGATTGCCGCAGACGTATTGAAATCTGTCCATGACGCATAGAGGTAACTGCAAAGAAAGTCATACACCACGCTTTTACGTAGCTCGTCATAAATCGCCCAGAGCTTTTGTGGCAATCCACATCTGGTGGAGCGTTTACCGCTTTTTTGACGCTATTCTTCGGAAGAGTGGCGTCAATTATGGAGCGGATTATGACGGGTGCTTTTATGTTCTTCATTGGCGTGCAGAAACTCTTGGACAGCGGGACCTAATGCGGATTTCTAAAAGCGACATGGGGAATACTTATGCGCAGATTAAGAACGACTTAAAAGACGGACGAATTGGGAAAATAGGATAAAAAATAAAAGCTTGGGGATAGGGAGGCTGTTTTTAACAATTGAGAAGTGATATAATTTTCTCAGGCAAAGAAGACTGACTAAAGTTCATTGAAGTCTTAGTTAAATATAAAGAAATTAGCCAATATCGAATTTTTGCCTATGGCTAATAAGACTTGTCGAGGGCTTGCTTTTTTTATCGGGTCAGGTTAGTGTTAATGGTGTACAATATAAATTCAAATCGTTTGTAAAGACTGCGAGCGTGATGGTGTGAGTCAAGACGCAGGCTGAGAGATTTTTCTGACAGTAAAATCAGAAGATAAGAACCAAGGTTATATAAAGAAGTAGTCGAGAAAAACGATATTGCACTAACGTAAAGTAATTTATAGGTATTATTGCATAAGGGCTATATAGGTTAATACTAACCATATGAGAATGTTATGTTTTAGCGGGAGTCCAGCTTTTTACGTGGAATGTCAGTAAGGTAATTCATGGTAAAAGCTTGGTATTGTTATAGGATCTAGGAATAAAAAGAAGGAGGAATCATCTATGCTGCCGAATTGGCGTGAGATCAAAGTTTCAACCTATCTACTATTAATTCTTACGTGTTTATTATTAGCAAACACTGTCATTAAGTATAAGGAATTTTTGTGAAAATAGGCTTTCGGAATTTAAAATCATCTATAGTATTTAACTCAGATTATATAGATATTTTGAGAAAAAGCTCCAATTTGGGTAATTTGGAAACCCCAAAATCCCCTCATGAACTAAAATGTACCCTATAGAGTAGACCGTTAAAAAGTCTACTCTATAGGGTATTTTATGTATAATAGGAAAAAATAAGAATGGTGGAAGTTGAAATGGGCAATAAAATATTTTAAGAGAAAAAAATAGAAATATTATCGCGTAACCAATATATATACTGTCGGCACTAAGGGGATCACTGCCAAACATATTGGTAATAAAATTGGAATATTCAATTAACTTTGAGAATATATTATAATGTTATAATTAATAAACTCATAAAGTAACAAAGAAATGAAAGTGATGTGATCATAAAAATGAAAATATGTTCTTGTTATCCATAAAGACGCCAATGAAATGGTTAAATTTGCTATTGATAGTTAAAGTTTGAGAAAATTCAAAAATATCTTGCGTTATTAATAGCAAATATAGTATAATATTACCATAAATTACTATAAAACAATACAAACGTTAAAGGAAAATAACTACAAAAATATCAAAACATACTCAAGGAGCTGCGGATTAAGATGGATAGCTATTTGTAGAATTGAATTTTAATTTTGGGGGAATAGAGCGAAATTATTGTATTGAAGTAAAAGAAATGAGTGGGTAAAATTTAAAAAATTTTAAAATGATAAAGGATGGGATGTAAGATGTGTAAATTACAGTACAAAAGTCCATTGCAGGAGATGGCGAGTACGACAACTACAGATTTTTGGAATGATTCCTGCTCAGTATCTGAACTTCAGTATGCTATGGAATATGGTGCAGTAGGTGCTACAACTAATCCTGTAATTGTAAAAGAGGTCCTTAAAAAAGAAATGAATTCATATAAGGATAGGATTGTTGAACTTATCCATGAAATGCCGATGGCAACAGAAGATGATATTGTATGGAAATTAAACGAAGAGATGGCTGTGTCTGGTGCAAAACTATTACAATCAATTTATGAAGAATCAAAGGGGCAAAAAGGAAGAATATCGATTCAAACAAATACTAAATACTATCGAGATGCTGAACTTATGCTCCAGCAGGCGTTGCATTTTCATAATTTAGCACCAAATATGCAGGTCAAAATGCCGGCCACGCAAGCAGGTATTAAGGCATATGAAGAAGCTACGTACCATGGAGTCAGTATTAATGCAACCGTTAGCTTCACCGTACCGCAAGCGTTGGCAGTGGCTGAAGCGGTTGAAAGAGGGTTAAAGAGACGGGAACAAGAAGGCAAGGATACTTCGATGATGCATCCAATATGTACAATCATGGTAGGTAGAGTGGATGATTGGCTAAAAGCTGTAGTAGAGCGAGATGGAATCATCATAGATCCAGCATGTCTAGAGTGGGCTGGTGTTGCAGTTATGAAAAATGCCTATAAAATCTATAAAGAAAAAGGTTATAGAACCCAATTGTTGGCTGCTGCATATCGAAACCATCACCAATGGTCTGAATTTATTGGTGGGGATATATCGTTGACAATACCACATAAATGGATTAAACGTTTTAATGTTTCTGATATTTCGGTAATAAATCGAATGGATGAACCTGTTAATCCTGCAATTATTGAGAAGTTATCAAAACATATACCGGATTTTAACAAGGCTTATCAGCCGGATGGGATGAGTATTGATGAGTTTGATAAATACGGCGTTGTAAATAAAACCTTGCTACAGTTCCTTGGAGGATATGACGAGTTGCTTAATATGATTCGTGGGATCATGATTACTGTGAAATAGTACCGTTAAGTATAAATTTAAAAAGTAATAAACCCGTTAATTATTTACCTCTCGAGGATTAATTAACGGATTCTTTTTTTTATAGGGAATTTTTCCCCAATACCAACTGAAACCCGATTTCTAGGTGGTCAGTGGTTATAAGCTTTATTAGAGAGCTATTAAATACGGCCCATCCGGTTCTATTCGCCTATATAGGACTAAAAAAATATCTAGTGGATATAATAATTTCAGATTAATT
This sequence comes from uncultured Pelosinus sp., assembly GCA_963526645.1. Classification (GTDB taxonomy): domain Bacteria; phylum Bacillota; class Negativicutes; order DSM-13327; family DSM-13327; genus Pelosinus. Next base: position 45,054 of record CAUROG010000026.1, read on the forward strand.
ATTTGGAGGTTAAATCGTGGCAGTAGAATTTAAAAATAGTGTAACAAAAGACAATCTTATGAGGGCTTTTGCAGGAGAAAGTCAAGCAAGAAATAGATATACTTTTGGTGCATCACAGGCGAAAAAACAAGGACTTCATGTAATTGAAGCTATCTTTACCTTTACAGCTAATCAGGAAAAAGAACATGCCGAGATTTATTACAACCACTTAAGGGAATTGACGGGAGAAAATATTCTAGTAGATGGAAGATATCCTGTGGACCTTCACGATGATGTAATTCAACTCCTTAGAGCTGCTCAGCACAATGAGTATGAAGAGCATGATCCTGCATATAAAGCCTTTGGTGATAAAGCAAAAGAAGAAGGCTTTTCAAAAATTGCTGCCTCCTTTCATTTAATTGCAGAAATTGAAAAAACACATGGTGACCGTTTTGGTCATTTTGCAGATATGTTAGAGCAAAATAAGCTGTTTAATTCCGATGTGCAAACACAGTGGATGTGTTTAAAGTGCGGCCATGTCCACAGTGGTAAGGAAGCTCCCAAGAACTGTCCTGTTTGTGATCATAATCAAGGCTTCTTTATTTCTTTAGAGTTGGCACCATTTCAAAAGTAACAATGATGAATTGAGAAAATAGCTGAAACACAGTGATCTGACCAAGGGAGAGCTATTTAAATTCTTTATTTGGCATATTTTCAACAAAAACTAGTCTTGCAGTAGAGTCGGTCCTCTTTCCCCTGCAGTAAGTGAGTGCTGATCGTCAGAAACGGACATTCCTTGATTGGTAGTAAGAAAGTCATATTTCATAGTAATCTCCTTCTCCTTGTTAAAAAAAGTATAAGCATACAAATCTGATTATAAATAATTATATTAAGTACAAAGGTAACCTATGTAAAAGAAACACTACTTTGCAATCTACAAAAAGTGCTCCCAAAATATTGGCACATATAAAAGATTATGTTATACTACGTAAGTAAATATATATTGGCTGATCAGTAAACTGAAGGCTAAGGAAACAACGCTCAGATGTTTCCTTGGCCTTTTTATTTTTCTTTTTATAGGAGAAGGTAGATATCCTAAGAGGAAAACAGCAGTTGGTTGCTATCTATGCATGAAAGATACGTATCAACAATAGTATTTTAAAAGTCATTGGGAAATCTAATTTGATCCCAGGATGAATTATTTGTGGAAGGTAGGAGAAAGATGAGTAATTATTTAGCAGTAAGCATCAATATCGTAGCAATACTTGGAATCGTGTATATTTTATATCATATGCAACGTAAGCGTGTGAGTTTTGGGATACGAGTCATGACAGGACTTATTTTTGGCGTTATATTTGGTGGTGTATTGCAGAATGTTTTTGGCGGTTCAGCAGACGTCATAAAACAATCAAACAGTTGGTTTGATGTAATAGGATCGGGTTATGTACGGCTGCTTAAGATGATTGTTATGCCGTTGATTATCGTATCGATCACATCGGCTATCACGAATCTGAAGGATATTAGAATTCTTAGTAGAGTGGGAGGATTGATCATCGGTATATTGTTATTCACCACTGCCATTGCAGGTATAATAGGAGCAGGGTCTTCTTTGGTCTTTCATTTGACGGCGGATGGGTTGCAGGTAGGCGAGGTTGAGCTGGGTGCTACGAAAAGTGTCGAAGGAAAATTGACTTCGTTTAAAAGCAAACCTGTGCAACAGCAGTTGATAGAAGTCATTCCAACCAATCCTTTTTATGCTATGACAGGTCAAGGCAGTGCGGATACATTATCAGTAGTTTTCTTCTCAACACTGATTGGTATTGCTGTGTTGGGGATTAAGAAAACGAAACCTCAATCAGCGGAATTTTTCATGAATGCAATCCGGACAGCGAATGATATTGTGATGAAACTTGTGGATTTTGTATTGCTATTGACGCCCTATGGAGTGTTGGCGTTGATGACTAAATTTGTGTCTACAAGTAATTATGCTGATATTTATAAACTAATTCAATTTGTAATTGCTTCTTATGTAGCAATTATCATTATGTTTATAGTACATTTGATAATACTCTCTTTAATGGGATTCAATCCCGTTATTTATGTCAAAAAGGTTATACCTGTACTGATTTTTGCTTTTACATCTCGGACGAGCGCAGGAACACTTCCACTGACTATCGAAGCAATGATCAATAAGTTGGGAGTTCCTTCGGGTTATGCAAATTTATCGGCTTCTTTCGGAGTAAGCATTGGACAGAATGGCTGTGCTGGCATATACCCAGCAATGCTGGCAGTGATGGTTGCTCCTACAGTAGGGATTAACCCTCTTGAGCTTGCTTTCCTGGTGAAGCTTGTGATTATTGTCGCTATCGGTTCTTTTGGAATTGCTGGTGTTGGCGGTGGTGCTACCTTCGCAGCTCTGATCGTGCTTTCCACGATGGGTTTACCAGTGGGGATCGTTGGTTTGCTGATCGCCATTGAACCGTTAATTGATATGGGAAGAACTGCGCTGAACGTAAGCGGAGCTATGATCGCTGGCGTTGCTACTAGTAGAATAATGAATGAGATTGATACAGCAGCTTACAATCAGGAAATACTTGAAGTGAATGCAGACTAATTTTAATTAATAAATAAGAGCTAATTGTCATTTTAATGACGAAAAGAACTCCTAACAAATGTTTGTATAAATTTGTTAGGAGTTTTGTGTTTTATGGTTACTAGAGAAGGCTAAAAAAGAATTAAGGCTGACATATGAAAAACATAAAAACAGCTAAAATTCATACTTGAAGTGCATAAATTACCGTTGACGAGTTATTCTAAGAAAGACAGTCTGCTATGCAGCAAAATTATAGTCAATATTCGCTTATTGAAGAGGCTTGACTATTTACTGATCTTGTAGAATTTACTAATGATATATGTAAATTAATGTTCTAGCACCAGCTATCTTCAAGAAGAGAATCTTGAGGATGGATATGCTATGCGAGAATATATAATATGTACGGATTATTTAAACTAGCAATTATTACAAGAGGAGGTGGTCTACTTGAATAACCAAGATAAACCATCGATTCTATTTGTATCTCTGAATCCGCATCAAAAGCAATATTTCCGACGACTAGGCACCGCTCTAAAAGATTCATATGATATTCACTATATTTATTATGGCTTGTCTGATTTTTCTGGTGCGCTGATAAAACCGGACCTACCAGATTCTGTCGCTTTTTCGAAGGACGAACTAGCAGACATAATTCGCTTTTTATTATTAAAGGGAAAGTCTCGCAAGTTTACTGGCTTTCGTGGTTGGATGCATTCACAAGTCATTTTGGAAAGCAGAGCGTATTTTGCAACGCTTTATTTTTATGAATACATGTGCCGTGTTCATATTGACCTTGTATGTGTATGGAACGGCATAAATCTTCCCTTGGCGTCCGCCGCACGGGTGGCAAGAAAACTCGGTAAGAAGACCATGTTTTTTGAAAATGGCTATCTTCCTAATACAACGATGCTAGATCCAATGGGTGTCAATTATAAAAGCAGCTTAGTTAATAAGCCTCGCTCATTTTATGATGCTATCGCTCCACAAGATCAACTTCTTACAAAGCTATATGGTGCAGAGGCAGCAATCCGAAAAATAAAGAGCAAATGGTATCAACCCTTAATAAAAAAGCAAGTGAGCAGTCAACCAGAAGAAATTACCTTGCCAGAGAAGTTTATCTTTCTTCCATTCCAGGTGCAGGACGATACGCAGGTGTTGTTGTATTCGCCTCACTTCAAGTCTATGGATGAACTAGTGCATTCTGTAGTGAATGCAGTCAAACAATATAATTTGATCTACGGAGAAGATGTTTGGATAGTTGCTAAGGAACATCCTTCTGATTTTGGCCGTGTGGATTATTCTTCTTTGAAGGCAAAGTACCAAAAGGACAATATCTTATTTTTACGATTCTATCCAACTCCTGATTTAATTGTTCAAGCGCAAGGTGTTATTACCCTAAATTCCACAGTAGGCCTTGAGTCCTTAGTCCGTCATAAACCTGTTATTACGTTAGGCAACGCATTTTATAACGTGGATGGTCTGGTCTGCCATGTCACGCAATCAGATCAATTGTCGGAGAATATTCAGTTTATGAATATAGAGCCTGACCATCAATTAATTGACAAGTTTCTGTATTATTTACGATATCACTATTTGGCAGAAGGTTCATGGCGTCAACCTAATGAGAAGCATTTTGAAAGTGTTGCTAGAAAGGTTGCTGAAGTTTTGCAGCAACCAATTGCTTAATTGGAATTTTAGTTTGGTAGGCGTCTAAGATAGAGAAGAATAATATCACTAGTAATGGCGAAAATCCCTGTTGAATTCGGAATGAATGTAGCAGGGATTATTATGTTTGTACGGGAATTACTATTCAAGTTAAGAACCATCACGTAAAGTTTCGCGATAAGACCATTTATAAATCATGCAACATAGAGGGGTTTGAACACATGAATAAAAAGAAAAAATCATGAAAATAGAACCACCTAAAATTCCAAGTTAAAAAGTTCGACTTTGCGTGTCCACATATTGACTAGATACAAAGAACGTCTGTTAAATAAACAGGTTAGAAACCATTGGCCAAATGGCTATTCACAAAATCTCGATGGGAGGGTAAATATGGATTATAAGATTTGCATAGTCGCTCCATTTGCCAACATGAAGAAATTAGCTGATGAAGTGATTCTCGAACGAGATGGCGAATGGGAATGTAACGTTGAGGTCTCCCTTGGTGATTCTCAAGCTGGGTTAGAACAAGCAAGGTTAGCCGTTGAACGCGGGGCCGAGGTTTTAATTAGTCGCGGCGGTACGGCTTTGCTAATTGCCGAACAAATAGCAGTACCAGTAGTGCAAATACAGGTTACCGCTCTTGATATTCTCCGCACTATAAAACAGGTAGGATTAAGCTTAGGTGTAATCGGTGTAGCTGGGTTTCGTAATGTAATTTATGAATGTGAGATGTTAGCTGAATTATTGGGTATTCCCGTGCGGGTTATTGCCCTGGAAAATAAAGCAGAAACGGCTGAGAGAATTGCTTTCGCTGCCAGTGAAGGTATCAAAGTAGTCATCGGTGATGCAAATTCAGTTGAGCTTGCCCGTCAGATCGGACTTGGCGGTTATGTAATCGGTACTGGTAAAGATGCAATCTATAAAGCCATCAAAGAGGCTGAATTGGTGGCAGAAGTCCGCCGCCGGGAGCAAGAAAGGGCCGAGCTTCTGCAAGCCATTGTGAATTCATCTACGGATGGGATTGTTGCTGTGGATAAAGCAGCTCGCATTACCTTTTTTAATCCTGCAGCCTGCGATATTTTTCAAGTGTCACAGGCAATGGCTGTTGGACGCTCAGTAAGTGAGGTGATACCCAATACTCGTTTGCCTGCAGTTCTTGACAATGGAGTGGCGGAAATGGGCGAAGTCCAGCATCTGGGCAATAAGGAATTGGCGACGAAGCGAATACCTATTAAGATTAAGAATGAAGTAGTAGGTGCAATCGCTAGTTTTCAGGATGTTACCCAACTGCAGCGCTTTGAGCAGGTGATACGACAAAAGCTGCACTCAAAGGGTTTGGTAGCCAAAGTAAGTCTAAATCAAATTATCGGTTCCTCGCCGGCACTGGAGGTAGCTAAAAGGCAAGCATGCCGCTATGCCATGTCTAGTTCTACCGTGTTGATCACTGGTGAGTCTGGTACTGGCAAGGAAATGTTTGCCCAGAGTATTCATAACCTTAGTTCTCGTGATAAGAGTCCTTTTGTTGCTGTTAATTGTGCTGCTTTGCCTGAAAATTTGCTGGAGAGTGAGTTATTGGGTTATGAAGAAGGTGCATTTACGGGGGCGAAGAAAGGTGGTAAACAGGGGTTATTTGAATTGGCTCACGGCGGTACGATGTTTCTGGATGAAATCGGAGAGATGCCCTTAGCCCTGCAAGCTCGCCTGCTGCGGGTGCTGCAAGAAAAAGAAGTTATGCGTTTAGGCGGGGATCGGGTCATTCCTGTAGATGTCAGGGTAATTGCAGCTACTAATCAGGATATGGCCGAATTGGTTGCCAAAAAACAGTTTCGGGAAGATTTATATTATCGTCTTGATATTTTACGTCTTTATCTGCCGCCCCTTAGGGATCGTAAAGGAGATATCCCTATATTAGTTGAGTATTTTTATCGCAAGCTCAATCTTCTAAATCCGGGAGTGAAAGGGATTGCTCCAGAAGCGCTGACAATATTAGAAAAGCTCTCTTGGCCTGGGAATGTGCGGGAGTTGGTCAATCTTATGGAAAGAGCCTTACTGCTATCGGATAATGAAGTGATTATCGCTGAGGATATTAGGAGCATTTTACCTGCGCAGTCAGCTTTTCATCAGACAGATTCTTTTTCTGGTGAATATGGTAATTTGGAAGATATGGAGAAGGAAGCCATTGAACAAATATTACGGGAAGAAAATTTTAACTACACCCGGGCGGCCAATCGCTTAGGCATAAACCGTACGACTCTATGGCGAAAAATCCAAAAACAGAGTCGATGATACATAAACAATAGATGCATAATGCAACAGATGAAGTTGCATTATGCATCTATTGTTTATTTTCTAATAATCAAAATCTTTGGTATTCAAGGGGTGACAGTGTTGGCATGATATTTGCATAAGAAGATAGTCGTAGAAGTAGAGTAGATTGATAAGGTGCAAAATGTTTTTGATAATCGTAACAATCTATCTTAGACAAAGAAGAGAGGGAAATCTATGAAACATTTAAATGGGGAGCTTTTACGCAGTGATTTGTTCTTGCCAGAAGATGTTGCAGCACAAATCAACTCAAGCAATTTACCAGAACGGGTAATCCAATTTGGTGAAGGAAATTTTCTAAGAGCGTTTGTTGATTGGATGATTCATAAGCTTAATAAGCAGGGCAAGTTTAATGGCCGGGTTGTGGTTGTTCAGCCAATTGCCCAAGGACTAGCTAGCAAATTAAATGAGCAGGATGGTCTGTATACTCTATTGCTGAGGGGCTTGCAAGATGGAAATCCCGTAGAGCAAAAGGAAATTATCAGTTCAATAAGCAGAGGAATTAATCCCTATACGGAATGGGACGCCTATCTTAAGTGTGCTCAAAACCCTGATATTGAGTTTGTGATCTCTAATACGACTGAAGCGGGCATTGCTTATGATGAAAATGATCGTTTGGATCATAAGCCGCCAAGTTCTTTTCCTGGTAAGTTGGCTGTGTACTTGTATCATCGCTTTAAGCACTTTAATGGTGCACCAGATAAAGGCATGGTCATTATCCCTTGCGAACTGATTGATCGTAATGGTGATAATCTAAAAAAAGTCATCCTTACACTTTGTGATGCTTGGAGCCTGCCTCAGGAATTCAAATCATGGGTCAGTAATCATAATCATTTCCTTAATTCATTAGTTGACCGAGTGGTAACAGGTTATCCAAAAGACGAAATAACAGATCTTGAAACCAAACTAGGTTATAGTGATCAATTAATCAACACAGGTGAGCTCTTTCACCTTTGGGTAATTGAAGGACCACAGGAATTGGCAAAACGGCTGCCTTTTGCAGAGGTTGGCCTTAATGTTATCTGGACTGATGATATGGCGCCCTATCGCACACGAAAAGTACGCATTTTAAATGGAGCTCATACCGCTTCTGTTCCGGCAGCCTTTTTATATGGGCTGGAAGAAGTCGGAGAAATGATGGATCATGAAGTGTTAGGGAAATACGTGAGACAGATTGTATCCGATGAGATTATTCCCTCCATTGATTTGGATAAAAAAATGCTGACTGAATTTGCAGATTCCGTAATCGAACGTTTTCAAAACCCATACATCAGACATTATTTGATCAGCATTTTACTCAATTCTTCATCGAAATTTAAAGCCAGAGTTTTGCCTTCAATTCTAGAATATCAGCACCTTCATGGTGTATTGCCTGAAAAACTGACTTTTTCATTAGCGGCACTGATTGCTGTGTACAAGGATGGCAAAGTGGTAGATAATGGTATGCAGGCAAAACGGGAAAAAGGCGAATTTGTGATGAAAGACGATGTGCCGGTATTGGAATTCTTTGCGGATACCTGGAAGACATTTGATGGCAGTCAGGAAAGTATGGCAGCGGTCGTAAAAACTGTGTTAGCGAACGCTTCTGTTTGGGGGCAGGATCTGAATCAAGTCAATCATTTGACGGAAAAAGTTGCTGACTATCTATATCAAATTGTTAACGATGGTATGCAAGTTACTGCTTTAGGGTTGATCAGGAGGTAATGGATATGTCATTGTTAAAAATCCATGAAGCTGACAACGTAGCTGTTACTCTGGATGATGTAAAAAAAGGAGAGCAGCTTACAGTAGGATCTACTGTGCTTACTGCTCTCGAAGACATTGGTAAAGGGCATAAAATTGCCTTACGTGACTTAAAGGAAAACGAGCATATCATAAAATATGGCTTTCCCATCGGTCACGTAGTGAGAGATGTGGAAGCAGGCAGCTGGGTGCATGCTCATAATATTAAGACTAACCTTGGAGATATGCTGGAATACACCTATGAGCCGGATCTGCCTCAAGAACAGTCTGTTACTTGTAATCAAACCTTTAAGGGGTATAGGCGAGAAGACGGACGGGTTGGAGTTCGGAATGAGATCTGGATTATCCCTACGGTAAGCTGTGTGAATCGGGCAGCTCAACTGTTGGCTAAGCAAGGTAACGAAATTGCTGGTGCAAACATTGACGGTGTCTTTGAATTTACTCACCCTTATGGCTGTTCCCAGCTTGGTGAGGATCATCTGACAACCCAGCGTATTTTGGCAGCCTTGGTCAATCACCCTAATGCTGGCGGTGTACTGGTACTTGGACTAGGCTGTGAAAACAATAATATTCCAGAATTTAAAAAGATACTGGGAGATTATGATCCTAAGCGGGTTAAGTTCTTAGCAGCCCAAGAGGTGGAAGACGAACTTGTAGCTGGCAGGGAACTCATGGAAGAGTTAATTGCATATGCCAGCCGATTCAAAAGAGAAGAATGCCCTGTTTCTGAGCTGGTTGTAGGTTTAAAATGCGGCGGTTCCGATGGTTTTTCAGGCATTACCGGTAACCCACTAGTTGGAGCCTTTTCTGATAAGCTGATTGCCTGCGGCGGCAGTACCATTTTAACGGAAGTGCCGGAGATGTTTGGTGCTGAAACGATTTTGATGAAACGAGCTAAAGATCAAGCTGTGTTTGATAAAACGGTGAAGCTGGTCAATGATTTTAAAGACTACTTTATGTCATATAATCAGCCTATTTACGAAAATCCATCCCCCGGTAATAAAAAAGGCGGCATTTCCACACTGGAAGAAAAATCACTAGGCTGCACGCAAAAAGGTGGTCGCAGTACTGTTGTTGATGTACTGGACTATGGCGAGTCCGTAACACGCAAGGGACTGAATCTTTTGAATGGACCAGGCAATGATGCTGTAGCGGCAACGGCCCTATCGGCTGCAGGCTGTCACATCGTTTTATTTACTACTGGACGTGGTACCCCTCTTGGTACGGCAGTACCAACTATAAAAGTAGCTACGAATAGTGATTTATTTAAGCGTAAAACCAATTGGATGGATTTTAATGCTGGAAAATTGCTGGAAGGACAGTCGATGCAGGCTGTGACCGAGGAGTTTTTCTCCTATATCGTAGAAGTTTCTTCAGGGCGACTGTCTAAATCAGAGAATATGGGTTTTAGAGAAATTGCTATCTTTAAAAATGGCGTAACCTTATAACAAGAAAACAAATAAAATCAATGGAAAGAGAGTGCATAAGAAGGATGAAGGCTATTTATTTACAATCACCTGGGGATATTAAAGTGGAAGAAATCGCTTATCCTCAGCGTGGCGAAAATGAAGTTTTAATTAAGACAAGGAGTTTGGGAATATGCGGTTCCGATATCGGTGCCTATATGGGAACCAATCCTCTTGTATCCTATCCACGGATTATTGGACATGAAGCAGCTGGTGAAGTGGTGGCAGTGCCAGAAGGCGAGACAGAACTAGCAATTGGTGATCATGTGGTAATTGAGCCTTATGTATACTGCGGCAAATGTTACCCTTGTCAAAACAATCGCACGAATTGCTGCGAAAATCTGACTGTTCGAGGGGTGCATATTGACGGAGCCATGTCAGAGTATTTTGTTCATCCTAGGAATTTGGTACATAAAGTACCTAAACAAATACCGTGGAATTTACTGGCTATGGTTGAGCCCTTAACCATTTCCATGCATGCTGTGAAACGTTCCCGCGTAAAAGCAGGAGAACATGTGGTAATTACTGGATCCGGTCCGATTGGTCTATTGGCTGCGCAATACGCATTAACCCTGAATGCGATTCCAATTGTAGTAGACCCTGTGGAAGAACGATTGGAATTTGCCAAACAATTAGGAGTAAAGTATACTGTTAATCCGGTGAAAGCTGACGCAATTAATGAAATCAAAACAATTACAAATGGCAGAATGGCAGAAGTCATTATCGAAGCATCTGGAAATGCTGCAGCTGTCCGCAGCAGTATTGATTATGTATCCTATGCGGGAAGAGTTTCTCTTGTAGGCTGGCCGAAAAATGAGATTTCTTTGCCTACCTCTCTGTTTACCAAGAAAGAACTGGACATTGTTGGCTCAAGAAACAGCTTCCACGCTTTCCCTGAAAGTGTCAAACTGGTAGGCGAGCATAAAGTGGATGTTGCAGCTGTAATCACAAAAACCATCTCTTTTGAAGAGGTTCCTGCATTAGTCAGTGATATTGCAGCACATCCTGGGAACTATCTCAAAGTAGTGGCTTTGCTATAGCTTTGACAAAAATGCAGTCTCAACGATTCCTTTCAAGGTTTCGTTGAGATGGAAAATTTCAGAAAAAAATGAATTGAGGTAAATTGATAGAGGTTTCTACTGGGTAATTTCGAATATAAATAATTTAGGAGTGTGTTATTAGTATGGCAGGAATCACGAGAACGGAACTTACCAATCAAGCGATGGACAAAGCCAAGAATAAACTTGTACCTTTTATCCTGGTCATGTACATTTTTGCTTTCTTGGATCGCGCGAACATTGGATTTGCAAAGCAGGCTTTTCAGTTGGATACTGGTGTCAGCGATGCGGCCTTTGCTCTTGGTGCGGGTATCTTTTTCATCGGCTACGCGGTATTTGAAGTGCCGAGTAATATTATCATGCATCATGTGGGAGCAAGAGCTTGGTTAGCTCGTATTATGGTTACCTGGGGTCTGGTATCTGCCGGATTTGCTTGGGTATCAACAGAAAATCAATTTTTAGGATTACGGGTTTTACTGGGGATTGCAGAAGCAGGCTTTATGCCAGCGATTGTTTATTATTTTACTACCTGGTTTACAGAACGTCGTCGTAGTTCGGTAATGGGGCTTTTCTGGCTTGGACCGCCATTGGCATTCATTTTTGGTTCTCCTTTATCCGGAATATTGTTAGATATGAATGGGGTACTTGGTTTTAAAGGCTGGCAGTGGATGTTCCTAGTAGAAGGAGTATTGGCCGCTGCTATGGGTGTATGGGCTTACTGGTATCTTGTTGATAAGCCTCAAGATGCAAAATGGCTTTCTGATGATGAGAAAAAAGCTTTGCTGACTGAATTAGAAGAGGAAAATGCGGCCAAACCACAAGTGAAAGTTGGTCCGCTGAAAGTTTTGGGTAATCCTAAGGTCTTATTCTTAGCTGCTATTTGCTTTATGATTCAAGTTAGTAATTATGGTTTGAACTTTTATTTGCCTACTCACGTTGCTGGATTGTTAGGGAAAAAAGTAGGTCTGGAAGTTGGGTTAATCAGTGCCATTCCTTGGATTTGTGCATTAGCCGCTACCGTTCTTCTTCCTCGTTACTCTGACAAAACAGGCAGTCGTGGTGTTTTAGCTGCTATCATTATTGGGGCAGCAGGTGCAGGGTTCATTGTTTCCGCTACAGGAAGTCCACTGCTTGGAATTTTGTCCCTATGCGTAGTTGCCTGCGGAAACTTGGCTTGTCAGCCTATTTTCTGGACATTGCCTAGCAGATTTTTAAGTGGTGTAGCTGCAGCAAGCGGAATTGCCTTTATCAACTCCATTGGCAACTTAGGAGGATTCCTTGCTCCTAACCTACGTGTATGGGCTGAGCAGGCTTTTCATAATCCTTATGCAGGACTATATGCGATTGCAGTATCTGGTTTTATTGGGGCAATTCTGCTCTTGATCTCCGTTCCTCTTGGTATCGGACAGAATATCAAAGAGATATCAAAATCGGCTAATTCATAATCGAATTGGAGTCGGATTACTTCTCTTTATTGCAGTTTATAAAGCAAGAGTGGCTATTAAAGCCACTCTTGCAATAGTTGTAAATAAATGAATGAATGTGGAGATGAATCACAATGCAATCACTCGATTTAAATAAGTTTCCAGGGGTTGAGCTGCCGCGGTTTATAAAAATCAAGCAGCATTTTAACCGACAAAAAGTGGAAGATATTCCTGGTGAGGTTCGTAAGAAAATGGAGCCTTATTTGGGGAATTTAGCTGGTAAGCGGATTGCCGTAGGAGTCGGCAGCCGGGGGGTTGCCAATATTGCTTTGGTTACAAAAACGGTAGTGGATACGTTAAAAGAAGCGGGAGCCAAACCCTTCATTATTCCTGTGATGGGGAGTCATGGGGGAGCTACGCCAGAAGGGCAGGCTGATTTATTAGCTTCTTTTGGGATTAGTGAAAGTGCAATGGGAGTTCCGGTCGATGCTTCCATCGATGTTGAAGCCATTGGTGAATTTGAACCTGGATCTCCGATTTATGTGTGTAAAAGTGCTCTCGAGGCGGATGGGATCGTTATCATTCCAAGAATAAAGCCTCATACTTGTTTTCGAGGACCCATTGAAAGCGGTATTTGTAAAATGCTTGTAATTGGACTTGGCAAACGGCTGGGAGCAGATTCTGTTCATAGCCGGGGCTTCGATCGCTTTGCAGAGCTGATACCGAAAATTGGATGCATAATCGCACAGAAAACCAAAGTGCTGTTTGCTGTTGCCCTTGTGGAAAATGCCTATGAAGACACCTATAAAATTGAAGTCGTTCCCAAGGATGATATTTTATTGTTAGAGAGAGAAGCAGCTTTATTAGAGGAAGCTCGTAGTTTGATGGGGCGTATTATGTTCCCTAAGTTTGATATACTGGTAATTGATGAAATTGGTAAAAATATTAGTGGTGACGGGCAAGATCCTAATGTTACGGGCCTGTATATTACAAAGTGTGTAAGCGGTGGTCCTGAGTTTAAAAAGAGCATTATTTTGGATGTTACGGAAGAATCCCATGGAAATGCCAATGGAGTTGGGATGGTGGATGTTACAACTCGCAAGCTGTTCGATAAAATTGATTATATCAGCATGTACACCAATGCATATACCAGTACTGAGGTAGAAGCCGTCAAGATTCCCATGGTTGCAGCTACTTCTGAAGATGCTCTGCGCATGGCAGTGAAAATGTGTAATGGAATTGGCACAGGTCAACACAAAATTGTCTGGATACAAAACACCTTAGAATTAACAACGATGCTGATTAGTGAGCCTTTACTTGCAGAAGCCGAGGCGAATTCAAATATTGAAGTAATTTCTGGTCCCAAACCTTTGACCTTTGTTGAAGGAGAGCCTCAGAAAAACCTGATTTAATATATATTAGGTTGGAAGTATCATAATAGTAAATCCTATAATCCGATGAATCAGGGAGGTCATTTATGAGTGAAGTGATTACAATTGGCGAACCAATGGCCCTTTTGGTGGCTGATCACGAAGGTCCGCTTGAAGATATAGAACATTTTATGAAGTATGTTGCAGGTGCTGAAGTCAATTTTTCCATAGGCATGACTCGTTTAGGGCATTCTGTAACTTATATTACAAAGCTTGGACAGGATCCTTTTGGTAAGTATATCAACAAATTCCTGCAACAGCAGAGCATTAAAACACCATATGTAAAATTTGACGATTCCAATCGCACTGGCATGCAGTTAAAGGCAAAAGTTAGTGTTGGAGATCCTGAAGTGTTTAATTTTCGCAAGGGTTCGGCTGCTTCTCATTTGAATCTCCCCGATGTTGAAGATATCGAATGGGAGAATATCAAGCATTTGCATCTGACAGGGATACCGCCAGCTCTTTCTGCAACCTGCCGGTCGGTAACCTATAAATTGATCGAGACTGCCAAAGAGAATGGGGTTTCAATTTCCTTTGATCCTAATTTGAGGCTTCAATTGTGGGAAGACAAGGAGGAAATGGTTCAGATTATTAATGAGTTAGCTTCCCAGAGTGATATTGTTTTGCCAGGGGTTAACGAAGGTCTTTTATTAACGGGCAGCGCTGATGAAAATGCCATTGCAGATTTTTATTTGAATAAAGGCGTTTCGACAGTGATTGTGAAGTTGGGAGAAAAAGGTGCTTTTGTAAAGACGAAAGAAGATTCTTTTATTGTGCCAGGTTTTAAAGTTGAAAAAGTTGTAGATACAGTTGGTGCTGGTGACGGATTTGCAGTAGGAGTGATTAGCGGACTTTTAGAAGGGCTTTCTCTTAAAGATGCTGTACGCAGAGGGAACGCTGTTGGTGCACTTGCAGTCATGTCACCGGGTGACAATGATGGACTTCCTAATTCGGATCAGTTAAAAATCTACATGAATTCACAAAAAGGATAATGGCATAAATCGTTAAGGGGATAGAAAAATTGGAAAAAGAAAAAGTAATTACAAAAATATGTGATGGTGGATTAGTAGCCGTCATTAGAGCAGAAACAAGTGAACAGGCAAAGAAAATTACGGAAGCATGTATTGCTGGCGGCGTCACTGCCATTGAGCTTACCTTTACAGTTCCTGGTGCTCACGAGATCATTAGTCAATTGGCGAAACTATATTCGCCGGAGGAAATACTGCTGGGAGCGGGTACCGTACTTGATCCTGAGACCGCTAGAATCGCAATATTAAGCGGTGCTCAATATGTTGTTTCTCCTTGTTTGAACATTAATACGGTCAAACTGTGTAATCGCTACCGTATGCCGATCATGCCAGGAGCGATGACGATTAAAGAAGTCGTAGAAGGAATGGAGGCTGGTGCCGATATTATTAAAGTATTTCCAGGGGAATTATTTGGACCTACCTTCGTTAAAGCCATTAGAGGACCATTGCCTCAAGCGCGGATTATGCCTACAGGCGGTGTAAGTGTTGATAACGTAGGAGAGTGGATCAAGGCTGGATGTGTTGCTGTTGGTGTTGGCGGCAATATTACCGCAGGTGCAAAGACTGGTGATTACCAGTCGATTACCGACAAGGCGAAACAATTTGTGGAAGCCATACGTTTAGCACGATTATAAAGTAGAGAAGGCTGAAAATTAAGACCTCAAAGATTTAGCCTTGGTAATCACCTCATTTTTGTGAAAGTGCGCCAAAGAAGCTATTGTAGTTTTAGCAGCGTTCATAGTTAAAATAGAAGTAAACAGGTTACTTTTCCATAGGAAAGGTAGCCTGTTTTTCTGTATTGAAAACCACGCGCTAGGCGTGTGGTTCCAAAAAGCTTACAGCTATGAGT
>CAUROG010000027.1:0-59514 GCA_963526645.1 uncultured Pelosinus sp.
ACCGCACATCTGGCTTATTTTAACCTTACTTACATTGTTTAGTTTTCAAGGAACATCGCATCGCTTGTGGCGACTCATTTATAATATCATAAACAATCAATATATGTCAACACTTTTTATTCATCTTTTTATATATTCTTCTTGCATTTGCATCTTTTCTATAACTAATACGTTTTAAAGACCTGCTCGTACACTATGCTTATTGAACATCATAAGAGATTTGTGAACGGGAAGCCAACAAGCGATTGCCGCTTCCCGATTCTTAAGCGACAAACAATTTAAACAGAATAAGCAGTATCACTCCTGGCAATCCTAGAAAGCCAGCAATTAGTGCCGTAATTGGATTAATCGCAATTGTAAAGCCTATATGCAATCCTACAAAATTCAGTGCCCACAGCATGGCACCACCAATTAAACCATTATAAATCAAGCGAAAAATTAGCTTAATGGGCATTAAAAACATCCGCCCTACTACATATAATAGAATAATTCCAAAAACATAGGCTACAATCACATTAAACTCTCCAAATCCACCAAACATAGCTTAACCTCCTCGTATTCTTTTCTAATATCTCATAACTCCTGAGCTCCCCCCCTATTATAACTTATAATCTCACCTCTCATATCTCTTAGTATGATCTTTCTTCTATATAAGTCCGTAATACAATATATTGCCATCCTGGTCCAAGTATGAGCATATCATTCATACAACTCATCATTGTTGATTCCATGAAAAGGACCAGAGTAGATTACTCTGGCCTTTTTATAGAGATTATTTTTTTACTGTCTTTTATGGGCATCCACATCCGCAGTTGTGTAGGGGGAGTATACAACACCCTCTCTACGAGCCATTTTTAATAAGTACATATATTTTTTTTCAGCCGCCTGCATTAAATACACAGCATGATCAATTAAATCCTGGTCAGAAACAGTATTGTAATAATGCTGAGCATTTAACCATTCTTGTCTGGCTTCCTCCACCTTAAGGGATAAAGCGGGCAAGGGTCTAGGCTCCAGATGTTCGCCACCATAAATATAATCTTGGATTTTCTGTAATCTTTCTATTATATTCATAATTCCCCTCCTGTCTTACGGCTATTTTTACCAAAAACAAGAGGATTTAAACATTACATCTCGCGACGATTTTCCATGGCTTTCGATAAAGTTACTTCATCGGCATATTCTAAGTCGCCACCCACAGGTAGCCCATGGGCAATTCTAGTGACCTTGACCCCTAGCGGTTTTAATAGCCTGGCAATATACATTGCGGTAGCCTCACCTTCCACATCTGGATTGGTCGCCATGATGACTTCTACTATTTCTCCTGATCCAATACGAGTTAATAGTTCTTTTATTTTAATATCATTAGGACCAATCCCCTCTAACGGAGATAACTGTCCATGCAACACATGGTATCTTCCACGATATTCACGTGTACGCTCCACAGCAGCTACATCCCGAGGTTCTTCCATCACGCATACTATACTGCCATCCCGCCCGGGAGACTGGCAGATTGCACAAGGATTACAGTCTGTTAAGTTATAACAAACATTGCAATAACCAATTTTCTCCTTGGCTTCTATAATAGCCTGAGCTAGCCCCTCAGCACGGGTTTTATCCATTTCTAAAACATAATACGCTAACCGCGCAGCTGTTTTAGAGCCGATTCCCGGCAGTGCGCGAAACTGTTCTATCAATTTCGCCAATGGTGCTATGT
The DNA here is from genome assembly GCA_963526645.1 of uncultured Pelosinus sp. GTDB lineage: Bacteria > Bacillota > Negativicutes > DSM-13327 > DSM-13327 > Pelosinus. Next base: position 1,718 of record CAUROG010000027.1, read on the forward strand.
ATTGCATCCTTTAAAACAATCCTGAAGGCAGATTCATGCCACCAGTAAGTTTGCCCATTTCTTGAGCCATCATATCATCCACTTTTTTGATAGCTTCGTTAACAGCTGCAGTCACTAAATCTTCTAACATTTCCATATCTTCTGCATCGACTACACTCGGATCAATTTTTAGAGATTGAATCTGTTTTTCACCAGTAATAACTACTTTTATCGCTCCGCCACCAGCAGTAGCTTCCAAAGTGCGTGTTTTGAGTTCCTCTTGCATTTTGGCCATTTCGCCCTGTAACTTCTGCATTTTTTTCATCATACCAGCCATATTTCCCATATTTCCAAACATATCTTAATCCCCCTTATAATCTTCTTTTTTTATAACTTTACCACCAAACATATGCATAGCCTGACGCAAAGCCGGGTGAACTTCCCCCTCTGGTGGCAATACTGTGGTTACCGACTGATTTTTCGGCGGTGCAACAGATGTTGCTTTTGAGGTTACCGTCCCACTTCCCAGTATACAACAAAGTTGCACTGTTTTTCCACAAAATTGGGCTAATACTTTTTCAATCATAATTCGATAATCGTCTTTTTCGGTACGTTCCTTTGGAAATGCAGCTGTAAATTGAACAGTAGCCTGTTTATCATTCAAGCTTATCAATTTTCCTTGGGAAACACAAGCATGCACAGAACGTTTACCGCTTGCTACCAATTCTTTAAGAACATGATCCCAAATCTCCTTAACATTACCCGATGATGAATCATGAATTATGATAGGTTCAGGCTGAGACTGTTGCTGTAGTGGTTCCTCCTTTGCCTCAACGACCTCTATCGGTTTGGGCGCTATTGGCTGCTGTACAACGAAGGATTTTGTCGAGCTAGGAGGGCGTACGGGCTCCGCTTGCCTTATTATCTGTGGCTCTACTTGAGGCAATGGCCTCCCTGATAGTTTTTCTTCTAATGCTGCTATCCGCTCTAGTAAATTTGCCATGTCATCATGTACCGAACGACGACAAAGAGACAATAATGTCATTTCGGCTGTAATTCGGGGTTCAGGTGCCCATTTTGCATCATTAGCCCCTTCATTTAGAATTTTAATCATGTCGATTAATTCATCATGATTAAATTGCTCCCCATGTCTAGCCAAAACCTTTCGATCATCACCATATAATTCAATACTATCAATATCAGGAGCAGTTTTAAACAACATAATACTTCTCATGTACAAAGCCACTTCCAACAATATTTGGCGAACTTCTTTACCTAGTGAAATCAATTCCCCTAAAGCTAGCAATACTGCCTTGAAATCACGTTCCGCTAAAGCTTCCGTAATACGCCATACCCATTCATGGCCAACAAGCCCCAATAATTGCCGGACCTTTTCGGCAGTTATTACTCCATTTTCCATAGTAGTACATTGATCGAGAATACTCAAGGCATCTCGGAGCCCGCCATCTGCATGAGATGCTATCAGCTTCAATGCATCAGGTGCTACATTCAATCCTTCACGCTGGGTAACAGTAATTAAACGTCCCTCTATTTCCCTTGCATCGATACGTCTAAAGTCATAACGTTGACAACGAGAATGAATTGTCGCCGGAATTTTATGAGCCTCAGTCGTAGCTAAAATAAATACTACATGGGCAGGCGGTTCCTCTAACGTCTTTAACAATGCATTAAACGCTTCAGTAGTTAACATATGTACTTCATCTATGATATATACTTTATATCGACCATCTACAGGTGCAAACTTAACCGTTTCCCGCAATTCACGAATTTCGTCAATCCCGCGATTAGAAGCAGCGTCAATTTCAAATACATCCATAGATGTTCCAGTATTGATAGACTCGCAATTAAGGCACACATTACATGGTTCAGGTGTTGGACCGTGTACGCAATTTAAAGATTTAGCTAAAATTTTAGCAGTGCTCGTTTTCCCAGTACCCCTTGGTCCTGAAAACAAATATGCATGTGCAATTTTTCCTGAAACAATCGCATTTTTCAAAGTAATGCTAATATGTTTTTGCCCCACTAAATTTTCAAAATCCTGTGGACGCCACTGACGATATAACGCGACATAAGCCATCTATCAACACCCCCTTACAGCATTTATTTTATTCTACACCAAAATAGGTTTCCCTTTCTTTATCAAAATAAGCTACTCTTCTTTTGCAATATGCTAAAAAGCAACCAGAAATCTGGTTGCTTTTATGTTGTATTCATCATTTTAGCGTCGGGCCACAACAAAAGTCAGGCAACCTCACGGCACATAAAAATTATCACTTACCGCTGCTTCCTTCCGGACCTGACGGGGTTCATGAGTTTCCATTGCGTAAGACCCAACTTTTGCTGTGGCCCCACTCTAAAATAAATAAATGGCTAAAATATTAAATTTTACGCCAACAACTATCAGTACACATCATTAACTGACATCTCTATTAAAATTTAATGGCGGAGAGAGAGGGATTCGAACCCTCGGTACAGTTTCCCGTACACACGCTTTCCAGGCGTGCTCCTTCAACCGCTCGGACATCTCTCCAAGGTTATTTCATCAGTCAAAATCGTACTACTTGACTGCAAGAAATATAATATCATTTATTAATAATATTGTCAACAATAATATATAAGGATTAAAATTCCACCCTTTATATATTCCTTTTAGTACGGTATTATAGAAGGCTCAAAAAGCCTCCTACATACCCTACCTCTATTATAAAATTGTAATTCATCCTATCCATATATATCACATCAACTGATACATGTTAGCTAAAATCCTTGATTTTAGGGTCAGTAAACACGGCTTACAGTTTTTATTTTTTCCAAGTACGTTGAATTTCAGCAATTTCCTCATATTCCTTTTGTAGGTTCCAGTATACTCTTTCATAGATACTAAATAGTTTCTGATAAATTTCTTTATTGGCATCGTTAGGATAATAAGTTTCCTTAATCGTAATAAATTTTTCCACCTCTTTAAGATCGCCAATTATACCTAAAGCATACATACCTAGGACTGCAGCACCAAAAGCCGATCCTTCTGGCTCCCCGGGCACATGAATGGTACGACCAAATACATCTGCCATGATTTGAACCCATACCTTTGAACGAGTAAAACTGCCCCCAACTCTAATTTCATTGACTTTCCCTGCAACTTCCTCTAAGGATTTAAAGATACTAAACATCCCATAAATAATTCCTTCTAGTGTTGCCCGAACCAAGTGACGCTTGCCATGATTTAGATTAAGACCAAATAGTACTCCCCGGGAATTTGCATTGTAATACGGTGCCCGTTCTCCAGAAAAATGGGGCAACATAATTAGCCCCTCGCAACCTGCAGGCTTTTGTTCCGCATAACGACCTAAAATTTCATAGGTGTCAAGCCCTAAGTTTGCTGCAACACGTTGTTCCGTCGTGGCAAATTTGTCCCGTGCCCAGCGGAATGCAACTCCACCATTATTTAGTGCCCCGCCTAAAACCCAGGTATCACCTGCTAAATTGTAACACCAGGTACGCTTTTTTTCATCTGCCTGTGGTTGATTGGTAATCATCCGAACAGCGCCACTAGTACCGATCATGGCTGTAACCTGACCTGGATTGACAGCACCTGAACCCAATGTAGACAATACCCCATCACTAGCCCCCAAGATGATGGCGGTATCTGGTGACAAACCTAGCATAGCAGCGATCTCTGGTTTGATATTTCGTTCAATATGAGTGGTAGGAAATACCTCTGACAATTTTTCCGCTGCAATTCCTACCATGCCTAATAAGTCCTCATCCCATTTACGAGTATGAATATTATAAACAGCTGTAGCAGATGCAATGGATTCATCTACCAAATACTTACCTAATAAATGATGACAGATATATTCTTTAATTCCAATAAACTTAGCCGTGCGAGAAAAAATATCTGCTCTTTCATTTTTTAACCAGATCATTTTAAACAAAGGATACATGGGATGAATTGGGCAACCTGTCTTAAAATAGATAGAATCAGCATCATGGAATGCTTTTATTTTCTCAATATAGTCTTGAGCCCGAGAATCGGCCCAAGTTTGCATGCGATCTAGTGGATGACCCTCAGCATCAACAGGAATCATGCTATGCATAACAGAACTGAAACATACTCCTGCAATATCAGTTGGGGCTAGTTTCGCCTCAGCAATTACTTCTTTTAATACCACTAACACACCTTTGAGTATTTCTTCTGCATCTTGTTCAGCCCAAGCAGCTTGTGGTGTATATAAAGGATATTCCAACGACTTACTGCTAACAGTCGTACCATCTTGTTGATAGATAACAGCTCGGCAACCTGTAGTACCAATATCTATTCCAATAATCTTTTGCGTATTCATGTCAACAACCTCCCTTATTACAGTTATCTTATATATATAGTAGTAGAAAGAAATGATCAAGCCAACGGTTTGATCATTTCTTTCTTGTTTCACTTTACAATCATTTAAGGAGTAACAAAACTATCTTGTTACTAAAGGCTATGCTATAAACATACTTAGTAATAGGGTAAATACTAATCCTGCTACGCCAATAATCGTTTCTAACACTGTCCATGTAGATAATGTTTCTTGAACTGTCATACCAAAATATTCTTTAATCAACCAGAAACCAGAATCATTGACATGAGACAGAACGAGTGATCCTGCTCCAGTAGCTAATACCATTAACTCTGGACTAGCAGAACCAGGAGATATGGAAAGAATTGGTTCCACAATGCCAGCTGCAGTCAACATGGCCACAGTCGCGGAACCTGTTGCTACGCGAATAAGCGCAGCTACCAACCAACCGAGAACAATCGGATTAAATTGTGCAGCCGTTGCTAATTTAGCGATCTCTGCTCCTACGCCACTGTCAAGCAACACTTTATTAAAAGCACCACCGCCACCGATAACCATTAAAATACTTGCAACCGCTGGTAAGGACTGATCACAATATTTACCGATTTGCGTCATGGAGAAACCACGCCATAAGCCAAAGGTAAATAAACTAAGCAATACAGAAATCAATAAGGAGGTGATCGGATTACCGATAAAATTCAATGCCATCCGAAGAGAAGTACCCTTTTCCAGATAGATATCAGCAAAAGTTGATAGCAGCATCAAAAATACAGGGAACAAAATGGTAAGAATAGTAATACCAAATCCAGGCAATTCTTCTTCTGTACGTCCTGTCTTTACTGTATTTGCTATATTTTCGGGTATCGCGACGTGTACTTTTTTACTAATAAAAGTAGCAAAAACTGGTCCTGCTAAGATAGCTGTCGGCAAACCGACGATTATACTATACAGAATTGTTTTGCCCACATCAGCCTTAAAAATACCTACAGCCGCCATGGCTGCTGGATGTGGTGGTACGAGTCCATGTACAACGGATAAGCCTGCAACCAGAGGTAAGCCAATTTTAAGTAGTGACATACCTGTCTCTTTCGCAATTGTAAATACCAAGGGCAGTAATAATACAAATCCGACCTGGAAAAATACTGGAATGCCAACGATAAATGCGACAAACATCATCGCCCAGTGTACATTTGCTTTGCCGAAACGATCAATTAGCGTACGCGCTACACGTTCAGCAGCACCTGATTCTTCCATTAATTTACCAAGCATGGTTCCTAAAGCCAGTACAATAGCAATAAAGCCTAATGTATTGCCCAAACCAGCCTGGATGGAAGCAACTATTTTGTCAAGAGGCATCCCTGTAGATAATCCAACGAAAAAGGAAACAATCATCAAGGATATAAATGGATTTACTTTCAATTTTGTAATTAATAGCAGTAACAATATAATAGTCACAAACACAATTCCTAATAACATATTATCATTCCTCTCCATTTAACTATTTCTTAACAAGAGCTTTCCTGACTCCTTTCTTTTTATATTGGGGTGCATTGCACCTTAATTGATAATCCATATAGTAACCCAGTAATAGTAATTTTAACCCTCCTCATTTATTGAAAATTATTGTCGCAATATGATTAATTATTGAAAAATATTTTCAATAATATGATATCTCCTTTTTTTAGGAAAGGCAATATCTTTAATTTTTTTCTACCAAATAGCATCCTTGCATGGCTTTAAGTCGTCTGATACAATATTGATACATAAAAATCGAAATTTCTCTTCTCGCAAAAGTTGGAGGTCATAAAATGGAAAGCAACTTGAGTTCATGCTTACCCCGTATACGCAGTGGTTTTAATGATTTAACCAAGACAGAGCAAAAAACTGCAACCTATATTCTTGAAAATCCTTCTGAAGTTGTACATATGACCATAACAGAATTAGCAGAAGCAGCAAAAAATGCAGAAGCAACTGTTTTTCGCCTATGTAAGAAGTTAGGTTTTTCAGGATACCAAGAATTAAAAATTGCCTTAGCAGGCGATTTATATACTCCTTTAGAGTCGGTTTATAAAGAAGTGAGTCCTAGCGACTCAATTAGAACTATGACTAATAAAATCTTCTTAGGCATAAACGAAGGACTACAGGACACCCTCAAGATTATTGATGAAGAAGCTATTGAAAAGGCCATCCAAGCCATTACCTCTGCACGGCGTATTGATGTCTATGGCTCAGGTGGATCAGCAGTCATAGCTGCTGATATTGAACATCGTTTTATGCGCTTTGGCATTTCAGTACGGGCTTATGCTGACCCACATCTTCAAATAGCCTCAGCGACTTTACTCCAACCTGGAGATTTAGTGATTGCTGTATCACATACAGGAGCTAATCGAGATGTACTAGATGCTGTCACTATGGCAAAAAGCAATCACGTTACCACAATAGCCATTACGAGCTATATACGGTCCCCTTTAAGTCAAATTGCTGATATTGCACTCCATGGTATGGGTAGAGAAGTTACTTACCGATCTGAGGCCATGGCTTCACGATTGGTTCACCTTGCCATTGTCGATGTTTTATATATTGGATCACTTCTCCGCCAACAAGACAAAATCATAGAAAATATGAATAAAGTCCGCAAATCAATAGCCAAGCGTAAAATATAAGAAATATTTCTTCACCACTAAATTAAAAAGTTATGTAGTTGATTTAGGCACAAAAATAAAGGGGCTGTCGCATTAGCGATATAAATTTATCGCTGGAGACAGCTCTGTTCTTTCTTTTACAACTTCCTAAATCACATATAATGTAAGTTGAAGCAAAAAGGGCACACGAAAACAGAGGAATAGTTTCCTCGAATTTTTGTGTGCTCTTGTAGTGATTTTATGCTATTTTCAACAGATGTAAATAAGATCTGCATCTGCCTTTTTGTATTTTATTATGTAGTTTATTCACATTGTGTGCGAGTCCCAGCAAGATACTTTCTGCTAAAACATTTTGTTTCCCACGACAAAGAAATCTTCGGAAGTCCATGTTTGCTTTCACTTCGGCAAAAGCACCTTCTGCTTGAATACTGCGATTTATACGAAATGTTTTCCCTTCTTCCGTTGCTATTCGCTTTTGAGTTTTTTCTCTTTTTTGTTGAAAAATTTTCGAGACTTCAAAATTTTTGTTTCTTTCCTCTAATGGCAACTTACTGTTATTTGGATAAACATGATCGACCGATTCCTTTAAACATTCCAAGAATGGAATGAGCGTGGTCGTATCTGTTGGTTGCGGTCCAGCCGTGATCCAGACAACATATTCAGAATACACACCAAACTGAATATTATAGGCCGGTTTTAATTTGTCATTTTTCATAGCATCTTCTTTCATCCGCATAAACGTTGCGTCATGATCTGTTTTGGAAAAACTGTTCCTTTTACCGGAGATATGAAGATACTGATTATATTTTTTTAACCGATCCATATATTCAGCCAACCGTTCCAGTTTCTTTTGCAACAGAGACTTTCTTTTGCCGATGCCATGAACGAAGAGTATGCCTTCTTCTGCCTGAAGCTTTTTCAGCTTCTTCCAGAACTTCTTCAAATGGTGCTGTTTTATTAGGTTTCCACATACAATTTTAATGCCAAAAAGATCTTCTGCTTCTTGGAATAATGCAGGAATCTTGTCCATAAGCAGATAGTGTCTTTTTATGAAAATATTTATATTTTTTTCAATGATTTCATCCAGCCTTTTTTGGGGTCCGTTTATGCTCTTCTTTTTCTAAGTACGTCACAACATCATGTGCATATTTGTTTAATTCATGCAAAAAAGAACCATCAGCCTGTCTTCAAAATCATTCTTACAGGCTGATGGCTTTTTACTTTATGTAATGAGCTAGGAACATATCACTTCATTTTTTAAAAGAAGTCCTATCTTTACCATAAACGCTGAGGTATTCCTGGACCCACTGGCAATTCTAATAGATACCAAATGCTAAATAAGGTATAGAATGTGATCAAGAATACAAATGCGTAAGGCATCATAAGGGCGAGATAAGTTCCTATTCCCGATTCTGATTTATACTGACGCAAGGCATCTAAAAATAAGGGTAGGAAAGGATTCACTGGCATAATCGTATTCAATGATCCATCTCCTGCGCGAAATGCTACTTGAATAAATGCCGGATGATAGCCTAAAAGCATAAACATAGGGACAAATACAGGAGATAGTAACGCCCACAGAGCCGATCCACTGGCTGTAAAGAGGCCAAGGAATTGAGCTGTTAGCATAAAGCATAATAAGGCAGGAAGGCCAGTCATATGAATGCCCGTTAGAAAGTCGGCTCCTGTGGTCGCCATCAAAGTAGCAATATTTGTCCAACTAAAGGCAGCAATAAACTGAGCAATACCAAAAACCATTACCATAAAGCCTGCCAAGCCTTTAACAGCTTCGCTCATCATATGGATGGCATCATCTCCCTTACGGATGACACCAGATTTGATGCCGAAGGTGAGGCCAATTGTGAGAAAAAAGAGGAACAATAAAGGTACGATGCCCTTCATTAACGGAGAATTGAGAATGGTTCCTGTCACCGGATTTCGTAGCAAGGCACCTTCAGGGACCACCATTAATAACAATATGATAACATAAACGACTGCCGCTATCCCTGAGGCACGAAGAGCTGCTAAATCCCGTTCACTAGGTTTTTCAAGAGTAATCGTCTTTGCTCCCTGATACGTCCCTAAACGAGGTTCTACAAATTTTTCTGACATAATTGTTGTTACTATAGAAAGGATAATAACGGAAAAACTCACAAAATACCAATTATCAACCGGTGTTACAATTGCGTTAGGATTGACAACCTTAGCTGCCTGAGTTGTGATCCCTGATAATAAAACATCTGTAGTAACGATCAATATATTAGCGGTAAAGCCAGAATAAATGGAGGCTAATGATGCAGCAAACCCCGCAAAGGGGTGTCTCCCCAGTGAATAAAATACCATTGCAGCGATGGGAGGCACGATAACGATAGCAGCATCCGATGCCACGTGGCTCATGAAACTGAGAAATACAATTGTAAAAGTAATATACTGCTTTGGTATGGAGTAAATAGAAGATTTAATGACAGCTTGCATTAAGCCAACTTTATCAATAAGCCCAATGCCCATAGTCAGAACGATGATCATTCCCAGTGGCGGAAAGTTAATATAATTTCTCACCATTTCAGATAATATCCAGTGTAATCCTTCCTTGGTGAGCAGGCTTTTTACCTGTATCGCCTTATGGGTGATCGGATCCATGGCTGTCACATGATAGGCTCCTAATACGGCAGAAAGAATAGCCAGAAGACCTGCCAATAAAATAAATAATATGGCAGGGTTAGGGAGCTTATTTCCCAGTATTTCGATTTTACCCAAAATACCCTTGTTCTGTGTCTTCACTTCCGAACTGGCTGTTAATTGACTCATTAATGTAATCCCCCTTGATTTTGTATTTCAGCTACATCACCACCTTACCTATGGCGAATTGCTAATTACCAATTTGGTTGGACAACTATGCTTGGCCCTACTTAGACACAAAACCCCTGAAAGTAAAATGATTGCACTCTTTCGCAAACAAATCATAATGTACTTTCTTCTATAGGCAGCTACTCTCTTTTATAGCTGCCATTGAATTCTATCGCTACTATACCCGACTCCTACTGACTGGCTTAATTTCATTTTTAAGATTTTGGATTTTTATTATAATGTTCCAATGCCATTAAGACTGCCTTATACATTATTTTAGTACCTATCAACAGAGCATTTTCGTCTATATTAAAATTGGAACTGTGTAGATGGTAATTGGGTTCCCCTTCTTTAGCACATCCTAACCAAAAAAATGCCCCTGGAGTAGTAGAGAGATAATTACCAAAATCCTCTGCAGCCAATACTGGTTTGACATTACTGTCTACAGCCTCACCACCTACCACTTGCTTTGCAGCATTTATAATAATTTTGGTCGGCTCCGCCCAATTCATCAGCACAGAGTAACCATATTGATAATCTAACGTATAATTTCCTCCCTGTGCAGCAGTTGCACCGTCAAGAAGTCTTTTTATCTTTAACGGTATTTCTTTTCGCACTGTTTCACCGAGAGTACGTATTGTTCCATCTAATACTACTTCCTTTGCAATAACGTTGTACCGTTCACCCCCCTGTATATTGCCTATTGAGATCGTTGCAGTTTCCAGCGGATCAATTTGCCGACTCATAATGTGACCCAAGCCTTGGATAACATCTGCAGCAATCGTAATGGCATCTACCCCATACTGTGGCTGACCAGCATGAGCTGCCTGTCCCAAAATCTTGATAGTAAGCCGGTCGGATGCCGCCATAAGAGCACCATGACGAGTTCCAATATGACCACAAGGTAAGTCTGGCCATAAATGTAAACCAAATATGACATCTACATCATCTAAAACGCCGTCCTTGATTAGTAAGCCAGCACCACCAATGGGAGCGGCCTCTTCTGCTGGCTGAAAAAGCAGTTTGATCGTTCCTGCAAATTCTCCATGACATAAAGAAAACATCCTAGCCACACCTAACATAATAGCCATATGACCATCATGACCACAAGCATGCATGACGCCATCACGTTTAGAACGATAAGGAACGTCATTAGCCTCAGTTATAGGAAGAGCATCCATATCAGTTCTGAGTGCTACTACAGGGCCAGGATACTTACCTTTAATAACACCGCAAAGTCCAAAATGATCCTTGAATTGCTGTATCTCAATTCCCATACTTTTTAACACATCATAAGCAGCAATGGATGTTTCCTTTTCCTCGTTACTTACTTCTGGGTTGCTATGAAACATCCGACGCCATGACACTAGCTGATCAGCAAGATCTAACGTCTCCTTTTCATTCCACATTCTAAAACCACCTTTTCCATAATAGAGAATTCTCAATGCTTGTTTTTTATTATTTTCATAATATCACACCTTACGGACTATTTAAAGACATTTCCTAAAATATTTTTATTGTTCTATTCATCTAATCCTTTAGCAAAACAAAAGAACCCTCGCATTCATTGCAAGAGTCCTTTTAAAATTTTATATGATGTTAGAAAAAACGCTATTAAGCCTCAGAATGAGGTGCTACTTGCCTCAACAAGGAGTCCAAAAGCATCCTATACAATTTACGCGGACGGCCTTTAGCCAGCATTTCTTCACCTGCGACCTCGGCAAGGCCCTGATCTACTAAAGTAGATAATAGTCGCCTTGCACTACGTGGTGTAATCGCTAGATAAACAGCCAAATCATCAGCAGTTATAGTTTCTTTAGCAAGTTTATTGATAGCAGCCAATAATTTATTCACTGTAGTCATACTGATACTTAACCGATCTGCAAATTGTTTCAATACACCATCATCCACACGAATTGAATATTTAAGGTGAGTAACAGAACTTAGCGGCCCAATAGCCTCTCGATTATCTGTAACTACCATCCAAACCCCTTTTCCCCTCTGTTTAGCAAGCCCAAGTGCTCTATAAGCACTTTCCTCGGCAGCATAAGCAGTGGACCCAAATCCCATACCACCACTAACCTTGGCCGCTACATTTCGAGTTATATCATCTAAAATTGGCATAACTGTAAAATCTTCTGTAAATTCTTCCAGTATCCCTCGAGTGGAGTATAACGTATACTGACCGTCCCCCCGGATTACAATAGAACCTTTTAGTTTTTCAGCATAGTCCACAAGTATTTCATATAACCGTAGTTCAATTCTTTTTACACCATAACTAGAGCTTGCACGGACAATATCATCATAATCATCAATTGCGATATGTTGAATTGCAAGTTGTCCACCCTTAAATCGCTGTGCTTCAAAATAACTGATTGCAATATCCAGTGTCGTACGAATATTGCTACGTGTTGGCCATATGCGAAAAGCTGGAACTCCAATTTTCTTTAAGTTTTCATAGGTTGCATAAAAGCATGTAACGGCGATATTGGTATTTCCATTTTTCCATAGTTCATAATGATATTCGGTTGTATCACAGGCCGATGCAATACCTTTATGATGATTAACATAAATTTTGGGTAGTGGCAGGTTGCTATCAGCAAAAGTTTCTTCAATTTCCTGTTGACTAAACGTATCAAAACTTATACTATTTAAATTCAATTTTTCAAAATATGTAATTTGCAATAAGGTGCGCCATAAACTGGATCCGTTGTGGGGAATATAAAAAAGTGGCTTAGTAAGCTTGAAAGGTAAAGCCCGCTGATATGGAACAATACCAGAAAATAACCATATATCCACATCATTATCATACTGCGTCATTATTTGTGATACTTCTGAAGCATCTTGATAAATAATAGGCAACGGAGCTAAAATATCTCCACGTTCCAAGACCACTTCATGGATTAAAGCAATCGAATCGGATGGTCCAACAATTGCCAATCTTATTTTACTCATACTCTTTCTCCTATGATATAGTTCTTAATATAGACTAATAATATTATACCCGATTTATACTAATTTGCTAGTAATATCAGACCATCTGCGCCTTACTGACTACTGCGTACTCAGAGACAATATTCAGCTTGTTCTAACCCAATTTGTTGGGAAAATTCAACCCTTAGAGAATGTAAAAAAAGGGGCTATCGCATTAGCGATATAAATTTATCGCTGGCGACAGCTCTGTTCTTTCTTTTACAACTTCCTAAATCACATATAATGTAAGTTGAAGCAAAAAGGGCACACGAAAACAGAGGAATAGTTTCCTCGAATTTTTGTGTGCTCTTGTAGTGATTTTATGCTATTTTCAACGGATGTAAATAAGATCTGCATCTGCCTTTTTGTATTTTATTATGCAGCTTATTCACATTGCGTGCGAGTCCCAGTAAGATACTTTCTGCCAAAACATTCTGCTTGCCACGACAGAGAAATCTTCGGAAGTCCATGTTCGCTTTTACTTCGGCAAAAGCGCCTTCTGACTGTATACTGCGATTCAACCGAAGTATTTTCCCTTCTTCCATTGTTATTCTCTTTTCAGCCAACTGTTCCAGTTTCTTTTGCAGCAGAGACTTTCTTTTGCCGATGCCATGAACGAAGAGTATACTTTCTTCTGCCTGAAGCTTTTTCAGCTTCTTCCAGAGTTTCTTCAAATGGTGCTGCTTTGCATTCGATATTGAGCGGAAGTTTTAATTGATAAATGTTTCCGAAAGATGTATAATTTTTTTGTGTTAAATTGTTTTTTTGCATAAATAAATTTTACACCTTTCCCCGGACTTTTCTAAGTCCGGGGATTGCTTTTTTTATAGCAAAAGGGCTGGCGCGCTAATTTCTTAATGCGACAGCCCCCTTTTATGGCTACTATTCTTGTACGAATGTAACTTTATTCATTTTATCACCTTGGCGAATTTGATCCACAACGTCCATACCTTCGATGACTTGGCCAAAAACAGTATGAATACCATCCAGATGGGGTTGTGGCTCATATACTATAAAAAATTGGCTACCTCCAGTATTAGGGCCAGCATGGGCCATGGATAATGCGCCCCGTACATTTTTGTGTGGGTTGCCTTTTGTCTCGCAATCAATCTCATAACCAGGTCCGCCTGTACCTGTGCCATGTGGGCAACCACCTTGCGCTACAAACCCTTTTATGACCCGATGAAATTTAAGTCCATCATAGAAACCTTTAGCAATCAATTTTTCAAAATTTTCTACCGTATTCGGTGCTTCCTTATCAAACAGCTCAATTACAATTTTGCCCTTATCCATCTCAATAATTGCTTTTTTCATTATGAATCCCTCACTTTTTTTGTTGTCTTGCTATTATACCACAATTAACTAATTATAATTACCAAAGCCCCTTTTAAATCACTAACTAAAATGTTTGCTTTGTATCATACCAATCATTTCTTTAATTAAATCCAGTTGGTAGCCTTAAATAACTATTTTAAAATATAAGTGTATCAACGGAAATCTGATGTGTACCTTTTTTTCAATAAATATCTCATTTATCCAACTCAGTGTATTGAATATGGCTATTACAATATTCACTCACTATGAATGATTATAGTATCTTTACAGGTGTACCTAAAGAAACCAAGCGAGATAGCTCAAGCACGTCACTATTGTACATACGAATACAGCCATGAGATACAATTTTACCAATTGAAGCTGGATTATTCGTTCCATGAATACCGTAATGAGGTATGCTCAATCCCATCCACATCACACCAAACGGCCCACCAGGATTAGGCGTTTTATTGACAATATAATAGGTACCAGTTGGCGTTGGGGTAACCATTTTACCAACACCCACCGGGAAAGTTCTTACCGCTGAGCCATCGCGATATAGAATAAGTTGTTTGGCTGATAATTTTACAATAATTGAATATGCCAATTTATCACCTCCTCTTTAGCATATGCCTAAGAACCATTAATGCGTAAACATATGTAAGGCCGAAGAGGTTAAACAATTAAATATCTACTAACTATTTACATTCTTTTTTTACCTAAATACATTTTTTTTATTTTACACTTCGGATCAATCTCTTTCTCACGGTAGGTTCTTATATGTTTATCTATAATTTCCCACATCATCTTATTTTGTTCCTTTAATTCTCTAATTACCTGAATCTGCTGTTCAATAAGTTTTTTAGCTAGATCAGAATTTGAGGAATCAACTACTTGCATTTTTCCCATCTCTATCTCAAAGGTTTTTTGCTGCAGCTCTTGTCTCCTGGTTGTCTGTAATACTGGTTGTTCTAAAACGCTTCTCACACCTGTAATTTCAGCGCTGAGAGAATCTAGTGCAACAAGATCGTCGGGACTAAGTTCTTTTAGTGATTTTTTGCCCAAGGTACGCATTGCCTCTTCCATTTCCAGAACCATAGCTTTCAGTACATTAGCGACACTAGTTGCAGCTTGATTGATATTAAGCTGCTTTTTTGTTGGGGAATTATAAAAAATCAATGTAGTAGGTGGTTCCCAAGGAGTTACTTTGGTAACTTGATTATGTCCTAGGGCAAAAAGGGGAACCGTACCCATGCAGATCGCATCTGCCCCTAAGGCCAGAGCTTTTAGGCACTGACCTGGCGTAAAATAGCCACCTGCTATAATTATACTAATCGAACTGTCTTTCAAAAATCGTTTTGCACGTATCAAACCGTACAAGCTGGGCATTCCAAAATCATCTTGTTTAATGGGAGCTGTTGCGTGGGACCCACCTTCGCAGCCATCAATTACAATAGCGTCAAAGCCTAAGTCCACTGCAAGGGCTAACTCTTCTTCCATGCGATCAGTTGCCATAAGTTTTAGTGCTATGGGAATCCCTTTAGCCCTTTGGCGCAGGTTTTTCATAAACTCAGGCCAGTCTTCTGACTTTTCGACCCCTGGGGGGGCCTTGAGTCCGACAGCTGGCTCACCAGGTTCTAATCCTGCGAGTATGCGTGCCCTGCCAGCAAATTCTGCAGCCTCTATTGTAGCGACTCCCGAATCTGCACCTTGTCCCATTTTTACTTCTAACATATCAGCAGAGGCAATCTGTTTGTTCGTTCTTAGGCCCCATGACCAGCAGCAAATTTGTAATACAAACTTACCAGCTTCACCCGGTTCCTCAGGTAAAAATGGACCTTCTCCAGAATTGGTTGCAGTTTGCACTATTTTTGATGCTCTAGCTAAAGCCACCTTAGCCTCCTCACTAAGAGCTAAACCGTAGGCCATACCACCAATCATCAATGGAATCTTTAACATCATCGGTTTTTCCGCATTGCAGCCAATCCTTACGGACATATCTATTTTGGTGTCTTCAGACAAGGATAATTTCGTAATTTGCTGTGGGCAAAACATTAAATTATCATAACCTACAAAATGTTTAGGCGATCCTAATGGTCTGGTTAACACTTTTCCAGTTTGGGCACGTAGACTCATTTCTAACAAATTTATGATGGAAAAGCGTTTCAATGAAGGCAACAACTCTCCAAGATTTTGGGTATACTTATCAGTCAGGATTTTCCCTGTTATATCGTTAGAAATTCTTTTGATAATATAACGCATGATTGGTTTAGCCAAAAATATAACTGCTATTAAGATAAGGGTTATTGTAAAAATCACCAATAATGGCCATTGGATATTAGATAGGATTATTCGCATCTTATCTTCCTCATCGTTTTTGCTAGTAGTATTCGATGTATTAGAATTTTTTAAACCTCTAAAGTGAAAATTATGGTATTTGAATTTTAAGTTTTTTGCTATTAGCCTCTGACTGATAATCCTTTAGCGATTGAGAAGGACTTTACATGTTTTTATAGAATCAGTATCATAAATTTAACAAATATATTCCAGTTAGAAAGCTGCCTTTGTATAAGACCAATCAATTTAAGAGAGTCTATATTTAGACATAATCCATCCTTAGAAAGGTATACAGTACGTATGCCTTTTTATCTTATCAAGAAAGGAGTATCCTACTTTTGTTACGCTACATGCTAACTCGCGTTTTTAATTCCTTACTCGTCTTGCTAGCCATCATTACTATTACTTTCTTTTTAATGCATGCTATCCCTGGTGGTCCTTTTACTAGCGAAAAGAATATTCCTGCGGCTGTACTGAAAAATATAGAAGAAAGGTATCGTCTACATGATCCTTTATGGAAACAGTATGTAGACTACTTAGGTAATTTGATCCACTTTGACTTAGGCCCTTCCTTTAAATATGCAGGGCGTACTGTCAATGACCTCATTCATGAAAGCTTCCCAGTATCCCTACAGTTGGGGATGGTGAGCATTGGCTTATCTATTTTATTAGGGATTCCCGCTGGCGCTATTGCTGCACTCCGGCAAAATAAGTGGCAGGATTATTCTATTATGTTTTTTGCCACGCTGGGTGTATCGGTTCCTAGTTTTGTTCTTGCTACCATATTAATTTATGTATTTGCCATTAAGCTTGCCTTATTACCCGCTGCTATGTGGGGTGGCATTACCTATGTTATTTTGCCGGCCTTAACCTTAGCGGGACAGCCAATGGCCTTCATAGCCCGTCTTACCCGCTCTAGCATGTTAGAAGTCCTAGCCCAGGATTATATTAAGACAGCTCGGGCAAAGGGGCTACCCCCTACCCTCATCCTGTACCGTCATGCATTAAAAAACGCTTTAATTCCTGTAGTTACTTATATTGGCCCTATGGCTGCTGGGATCTTAACTGGAAGTTTCATTATTGAAACCATCTTTGCCATTCCAGGCTTAGGCCGACATTTTGTCACTAGTATTTATAACCGCGACTATACCGTAATTCTCGGCGTAACTATTTTTTATAGTGTATTGATCATCGGCTTAAATTTAATCGTCGACCTTATCTATCCGCTGCTCAATCCCCGCATAAAACTCAATGGAAAACAGGGGGAATCATAAACAATGCATCTAAACAAGCAATCATTTGAGCCACTTTTTCAAAAGTATGCTGCTGAAAAAAATGTTCGCCCCAGTATAACCTATAGACAAGACGCTTGGCGCCGTCTAAAAAAGAATAAACTAGCCATGATCGGCCTATATACTATTTTAATCGTTATCCTTATTGCTCTTGCTGGCCCCTGGATTTCCTCAGCCTCCTACTCCGACCAAAATCTCAGCCAGACCAATCAATCCCCTAGTGCTGAGCACTGGTTCGGCACCGATAATCTAGGACGGGATTTATTTATCCGCGTTTTATATGGTGCACGTATTTCTTTATCTATTGGTATTGTTGCTAGTTTACTCAACCTTACCATTGGAGTGATTTATGGCGGGATCGCTGGTTTCTTTGGCGGCCGCGTTGATAAACTTATGATGAATATAGTTGATATTCTATATGGTATACCCGTCTTACTTTATGTAATATTACTCATGGTAGTTTTAGAACCTGGTCTGACTAATATTTTTATCGCGTTAGGTATTGCCTACTGGCTGCGTATGGCACGAATTGTTCGAGGACAAATTTTGAGTTTAAAAGAACAAGACTATGTGATTGCAGCAAAGACTATTGGCGCAAGTAATTGGCGCATTCTGTTTCATCATCTGATTCCTAATAGTCTGGGCCCAATTATTATTACTATGACACTAGCTATTCCTGAAGCCATCTTCACCGAAGCATTTTTAAGCTTTATTGGTCTAGGGGTTGCAGCTCCTATGGCAAGTTGGGGGGTACTGGCTTCTGAAGGGATTACCAGTTTACGATCCTATCCCTTCCAACTATTCTTTCCAGCTATGGCTATCAGCATTACTATGCTAGCATTTAATTTTTTAGGGGATGGCCTGCGGGATGCTTTAGATCCTCGCGTACGGCGCTAGGAGGTACTGAGTGAAGACCAATTCATTATTAGCTATAGAACAATTAACCGTATGTTTTGATACCTTTGCAGGTGAAGTAAAGGCTGTAGATAATGTAAGTTTTCAAGTGTTTCCTGGAGAAGCAGTTGGCATTGTCGGCGAATCAGGTTGCGGCAAGAGTGTAACGGCTCATTCCATTATGCAGCTGATTCCGACTCCTCCTGGTAAATATACCAATGGAAGAATCCTCTTTCAAAATATGGATTTATTACAGTGTTCTGAGACAGAAATGGCAAAAATTCGGGGTAATAAAATTAGTATCATTTTTCAAGATGCTATGACTTCTCTTAACCCAGTACTTACTATAGGAATGCAGATTGGGGAATCCTTACAGTTACATCAGCATATGAACAAACAAGAAGCCTACGCGCGGGCTATAGAAATGCTACGATTAGTAGGTATACCCTCACCAGAACAACGCATAAAAGAGTATCCGCATCAGTTCAGCGGCGGCATGCGCCAGCGGGTCATGATTGCTATGGCACTCTCCTGCAAACCCAAATTATTAATTGCCGATGAACCTACCACGGCACTGGATGTTACCATCCAAGCGCAAATTTTAGATCTGATGAAAGATCTACAGACTAAATTAAACACTGCCATTATTTTAATTTCCCATGACCTTGGTGCCATTGCCAGTTTATGCAGTCGTGTGATTGTCATGTACGCAGGTAAGATTGCAGAATCGGGAAGTGCAATGGATATCTTCCATCAACCCCAGCATCCTTATACATGGGGACTTCTAAAATCATTACCCCGTTTAGATCTGCAGCAGAAGCAAAAACTTTCTGTCATCAATGGTCAACCTCCCGACCTCTTGTCACCACCCACTGGCTGTCCCTTCCATCCCCGATGCCCCCATGCAATGGTAATTTGTAGCAAGGATTATCCTGAAACTACGCAGATAAGCCAAGATCACATGGTGCATTGCTGGCTGCAGCACCCTGATGCACCCCAGCCTAAAAGGGAGGTAAGAGACTAATGGAGCAAGCAACTATCTTGGAAGTACGTAATCTAAAAAAGTATTTTGTTGCTGATACAGATTTCTTCGGTCGTCCCACTGCCTACTTAAAAGCAGTAGATGGAGTGAGTTTTTCTATCGAAAAGGGCAAAACTCTCGGTCTCGTAGGCGAGAGCGGTTGCGGTAAATCTACCACAGGAAGAACCATTATTCAATTATATAAGCCTACTTCTGGAGAAATCCTCTTTAATGGCAAGACTTTTAGCAACTTATCTGAAGAGAAAAAGTTACGTCGAGAAATGCAGATGATTTTTCAAGATCCCCATGCATCCCTAAATCCTCGTATGACGGTAAGTGATATCATCGGTGAACCCTTGGATATTCATAAACTGGCCTCCCCTGGTGAGCGGAGGGAGCGCATTATTAAACTCTTACAAATGGTAGGATTAAACGCTGAGCATATGAGCCGCTTTCCTCATGAATTTAGTGGCGGTCAACAGCAAAGAATTGGTATTGCCCGTGCATTAGCTGCAGAACCAAGTTTTATCATTTGTGATGAGCCAATTTCTGCTTTAGATGTTTCCATTCAAGGGCAAGTGGTTAATTTATTAGAACGTCTTCAAGAAGAATTGAGCCTGACCTATTTGTTCATTGCCCACGACCTAGCCATGGTAAAACATATTAGTGATATTGTGGCTGTTATGTATCTTGGTAAAATAGTGGAAATGACGAATAGTATTGACTTATACAGTAAACCTCAGCATCCCTATACCCAAGCATTGCTGTCTGCGATACCCATTCCAGATCCATTAGCAAAAAAACTAGAAAGAATTCGCTTAACAGGCGACGTTCCAAGTCCGATCCATCCTCCTACTGGTTGCAACTTTTCTACCCGCTGTCCACATGCGTTTCCCATATGTTCCGAACAGGAACCAGATTTTCTCGACACAGGTGCTGGACATATGGTAGCCTGCCATTTACTGCATAAAGTATAAAGAACTTAGTTACTCTAGATCTCTCACATGTAAGTGAACCTTGGGTCCGAAAGCCCCTTAGAGTGAGCTTCGTTCGAGTTTTACAGCCTGTTAACGAGATAGAAGATAGGAATATTAGAGCAACTTGGTGATCGGATAGATACTAATCAAAATTTGGTAGATTATTACTATTATAATTAGGTTTGCAAAAAAACCTTTTGGTATTGTATAATGAATACAATACAGGCGTATATAAATGCGTTGTAAAAGAATAGGAGGGAAAGAAAATGATGATTTGGTTAGGTGGCTTAATTGTCTTACTCACGGGTTACGCCATCATAAAACGCTATGAGACACGGATGGTACTTTTTCTATCGGGTCTAGCTATGGCAATTTTATCAGGAAAGGCATTAGAAGCAATTAACGCATTTAGTGCAGCAATGGTCAATGCTGGGCTAGTTCCAGTTATTTGTACTGTTATGGGTTTCGCATATGTAATGAAATTGACCCAATGCGATAAGCATTTAGTACATAGTTTGGCTGGGGTTTTGACGAGATTTCGAACAATTCTGATTCCAGGCGCCGTACTGCTCACATTTGTCATCAATATTGCGCTACCTAGTGCAGCTGGTTGTGCAGCAGCAGTAGGAGCCATCTTAATTCCAGCATTGATTGGATCTGGAGTTCATCCAGCTATGGCCGCTAGTGCTGTATTAGCGGGAACATGGGGTAGTGTAATGAGTCCGGGTTTAAGTCATAATCCTTTTGTTGCCAAACTGGCAAATGTGGACGTAATGACAGTAATTGCCACATTGAGTAAACCCGCTATTATTAGCGCTGTACTTGTTGCTATAATCTTAACTATTACTGCTTATTTACGTAAAGAGACTAGCGGTTATGTCTCTAAAGAAAATCTCGCAAGTAATAAAGCGTCCATTTTCAAAGTTAATTATTTAAAAGCAGTAGTACCTGTTCTTCCTCTACTCTTACTTGTTTTGGGTAGCCAACAAGTAAAGCTTCTTCCTCCAGTCTCAGTACCCCAGGCGATGATTTTTGGTACAATAGTAGCTGTTCTTATTACAAGAATTAGCCCCCAAGAAGTTACTAAACAGTTCTTCTCAGGTATGGGCGAAGCATTTGGCAGCGTTATGGGGATCATCATTGCTGCAGCTGTCTTTACTAAAGGGATGGAGCTTATTGGCCTTACAGGATCACTCATCGCGATCATGAAAAACTCAGATCAAATCGCTCGCGCAGCTGCTACCTTTGGACCTTTTATTATGGCGATCTTATGTGGCTCAGGAGATGCAGCGGCTTTAGCATTTAATGGTGCTATTACACCACATGCAGGCCAATTTGGTTTTGGCATTATAGAAATGGGCTCACAAGCACAAATTGTTGGCGCATTAGGACGCTCCATGTCTCCTGTTGCAGGTTCTACCATTGTATGTGCTCAATTAGCTGGTGTAGATACCATTGAATTAGCAAAAAGAAATGCACCTGCCATGGTTATCGCAATGATTGCCATGATGTTCATGTTGTTATAAGAGGAGGAAATTACAATGAATTTTGATACTAAAATTGCTCAGTTAGTAGATGGGTTGGAGAAAAACATCCTAGAAAAACGAAGGGATTTTCATCAATTTGCTGAAGCGGGCTGGACAGAATTTCGAACAGCTTCCATTGTTGCTAATGAATTAACTAAGCTTGGCTATCAAGTCTTAGTCGGTGATGAAGTGATTGATGGCTCTTTTATGATGGGTGTACCACGTGAAGCCGAACTTGAATCCCATCAAAAGCGCGCTATTCAACAAGGTGGAGACCCGCAGTGGATTAGTAAAATGAATGGCGGCAAAACCGGTGTAGTTGGTATTCTTGAATTTGCAAAACCAGGACCAACAGTAGCATTGCGCTTCGATTTGGATGCTAATGATGCTAATGAAGCGGAATCCGATACTCATCGGCCCTACCATGAGAAATTTGCATCCGTCAATAAAGGCGCAATGCATGCTTGTGGTCACGATGGGCATGCTGCAGTAGGATTAACAGTTGCTAACATCCTAGCCACATTAAAAGATGATTTATGCGGCAAAGTAAAACTGATTTTCCAACCTGCGGAAGAAGGCGTTCGTGGTGCTAGAGCTATGGTTGAAAAAGGCATTGTGGATGACGTTGATTATTTATTAGGAATGCATTTAGGTTTTCAGTTACGTAAAACAGGACAAATTGCTTGTAATGTTACAGGTTTTTTAGCAACTACTAAATATGATGCTGTTTTCACTGGCATTCCAGCTCACGCCGGTGCTGCACCAGAAGTTGGACGAAATGCGCTTTTAGCTGCTGCGACAGCCGCATTAAACCTTCATGCAATACCACGGCACAGCCAAGGTACTTCCCGAATTAATGTAGGTGTTTTAAAAGCAGGAACTGGACGCAATGTAATTCCACCCACTGCGCTTATTCAGCTTGAAACCCGGGGAGCAACAAGTGCTATTAATCAGTTTATGTCACAGGAAGCATTTCGTATCATCAACAGTGCAGCTTCTATGTATGGAGTCACTGTAGAAATTACAGAAATGGGAGGAGCAGCTGGTTGCAGTAGTTCTCCTGAATTAGCAGGAAAACTTGCTGAAATTGCAAAAAGAACAGGAGCCTTTACTGAAATAGTCCCTGATTGTGATTTTGGTGCGAGTGAAGATTGCTCTTATTTTATGGAACGTGTACAAGAGCATGGTGGACAAGCTGCCTATATCCTCATTGGCACTGATTTATCGGCAGGACATCATGACTCTTTGTTTGATTTTGACGAGCAAGCTTTGTCAAAGGCAACCTATTGTTTAAGTACTGCAGCTGTTGATCTATTATTGAATCACAACAAGTAAAGCTAAGCTTTATTAAAAAGTGCGCAATATATTTTGTATTGCCTCATATACATTATCCAAGAAAGATGATATTCGTGAGAGTATCATCTTTTTTGGATAATGATCTAAAACGTTTCTTCTTCAACGATTATTTGAGATAAATTAGCACCCTTATATTTGAATAAAATGGAGTGAATTATGGAAGAATTACGTAGAAAAATAGATACTGTTTTAGCAGGGTATACTGGCCGTTGGGGAATTGTAATTCTAAATCACTCCAATGGTGAAGAATTAGAAATCAATCCAGAAATGATTTTTCCCTCAGCAAGTATGATTAAAGTTCCCATTATGTATGAGGTTATGCGTCAGGCTGCAGCCAATATCATTACCCTTGACCAGCCTTTGATTGTAAAAGATGAGCTTCGAGTAGGCGGAGCCGGTATTCTCAAGGAATTACGACCCGATATTCCAATGACAATTCGGGAACTTGTTACCTTAATGATTATCCTCAGTGATAACACTGCTACCAATATGCTGATTGATCTTGTTGGTATGAATTCTATAAATAAGACCATGGCGGACCTGGGATTAAAAACAACTGTACTGCGGCGATACATGATGGATTTCGATACCGCTTTTGCAGGTAATGAAAATGATACCTCGGCAGCCGATTTAGCTTTTTTATTTGCCGCCATTCACGATAGCTTAGGGTTGCCTTCTGATTACAGCGCGCTGATGATCGATATTCTGAAAAGGCAGCAGGTCCAAGATAAATTACCTTTCTATTTGCCAGAAGGAACGCAAATCGCTCACAAAACAGGAACCTTGCCTGGGGTGGAACATGATGGAGGAATTCTTTTTTTACCTAATGGACCCTATATTATTTGTATTTTAACAGCTGATCTTACAGAAAATTTTCAGGGGCTTCAATTAGTCTCTATCATTGGCAAAGTCATTTATGAACATTTTAATCCTTCGGAAACATGCTAATAACATTTTGTCTAGGGAGGAACAATCATGTCACACAAAAAGATCTTTTTGGTAATGATGATGATAGTAATGACCCTCAGCCTAACAGTAGGATGCAGTAAGTCTGACAACAATGAGCAGGTACTTCGCTATGCCTTGGAGGCGGAACCAGCAACTCTAGATCCTGCCAAATCTACAGCTATTCCAGAATCCTTGGTAGAACTACAGCTTTTTGAGGGTTTAACCCGCTTAGACGCAAAAGACCAGCCTACACCAGGCGTAGCGGAGAAATGGGAGGTTACCCCTGACGGACTAAAGTATATATTTCATTTGCGCCAAAATGCTAAGTGGTCTAATGGAGATCTAGTGACTGCATCTGATTTCGAGTTTGCTTGGAAACGAGCGTTAAGCCCAGAATTTGCTTCTGAAAATGCTTATATGTTATTTCCCGTAAAAAATTCTCAGGCCTACAACGAAAAGAAATTAGCAGCCGATGCAGTAGGTGTAAAGGCTCTCAATGATCGTACCCTGGAAGTAACCTTGGAAAAACCTACGGCTTACTTTTTAAGCTTAGTAGCCTTCCATGCTTTTTATCCCGTCCATCAGGAAACTGTTACTGCTAATCCTGATACATGGGCAAACAATGTTACTACATTAATTGGCAATGGCCCCTTCAAAATCACCAATTGGGTTCACAGTGGACAAATTCAATTTGCGAAAAATGATCAATACTGGGATGCTACGGCTGTGAAGCTAGCGAAAATGGAGTGGCCAATTAGTGATTCCCAGTCTACTCGGTTATCACTGGTAGAAAATAAGCAAGTTGACATGATGGTTGAACCACCCGTTGTAGAACATGACCGTCTTAATAAGGAAGGATTGCTTAAAATTTCACCCTACTTAGGTACCTATTACTACGTATTCAATACCCAAAAGGCTCCCTTTGACAATCCAAAAGTACGTAAAGCCCTTACCCTAGGGATTAATCGTGATGCTCTTGTGAAAAATGTAATCAAAGGCGGCAAAAAACCAGCCCATGCCTGGGTGGCACCAGGTCTTATAAATCCTGCTACTGGCAAGGATTTTCGCGAAGAAGGTGGAAATTATGCCATAGAAGATATTACCTTAGCCAAGAAATTACTGGCGGAAGCTGGCTATCCTGGGGGACAAGGCTTGCCACCGATAACCATACTTTTTAACACTGGTGAAATGCATAAATCCATTGCTGAAGCCATACAAGAAATGTGGAAACAAAACTTAGGAGTATCTGCGACCTTAGCCAATCAGGAGTCAAAAGTATTCTTAGAGTCACGATCACAGGGTGAATTCCAAGTCGCTAGGGCTTCTTGGGTCGGAGATTATGCTGATCCCATGACCTTTATGGATGTATTTAAAGACCCCAGCAATGATGCTAAGTATAGCAATCCTGCATATAATAACCTGATTGAACAGGCACAATCTACAATAGACCAAAAAATCCGTATGCAGGCCATGCATGACGGTGAAAAACTACTCTTTGATGATGCTGTGATCCTACCTATTTATTATACAACCCAGCCCTTTGTCGCAAGACCTTATGTGAAGGGCTATTTCTGGTCAGTACTCGGCCTTACCGATTTTAAGACAGCATTCATCGAAAAGTAAGAAAGCTTGATTTTATAGGAGGTGATACTATCTCTTCTATTCTCCAAATTAAACCAAAGCGACTTTCCCCTGGAGATACTATTGGTATTGTTGCTCCCGCTAGCCCTGGCAATACCGAATTAGCCATGGCGGGTGTAACATGGCTAGAAGCACAGGGATTTCATGTACAGCTAGGCATGACAGTTGACCAAACTCTAGGATACCTAGCAGGAGCAGATGCTTTGCGAGCCGAGGATATCAATACTATGTTTGTTTCTCCTGACATTGACGGCATTATTTGTCTCCGCGGGGGCTATGGGACCATGCGACTGCTCGAGCTGCTAGACTATAACATGATCCGCTCTCATCCTAAGGTATTTGTCGGCTATAGTGATATCACAGCCCTACATACAGCCATTGGTCAGAGAACAGGTCTAGTCACCTTCCATGGCCCCATGGTGGGATCTGATATGGGTAAAGGGTTGTCTGATTATACCTGGGATTATTTTTCTAGAGGGATTACTGTTCCCTTACCCCTTGGACCTATTGTAAACCCTCCCCTAGCTGCGCCTCCCATATGTATCGTGCCAGGAGAGGCTCGAGGATACTTGACTGGAGGAAACTTGAGTCTTATTGTAGCTACCCTTGGAACACCTTACGAAATTGATACACGTGGTAAAATTCTCTGCCTTGAAGAGGTTGCTGAGGCACCTTATCGCCTTGATCGCATGCTGACTCAATTACTCCTGGCTGGCAAACTACAGGATGCTGCAGGGATTGTCTTTGATGTATGCGCCGATTGTGAGATAGAAGATGAATCACCTAGCTTCACCGTCCAAGAAGTACTGCAGGATCGTCTGGGGCATTTAGACAAACCTGTTCTTTCTCATTTATACTTTGGGCACACTGCCGATAAAGCCACCCTTCCACTAGGCGCCACGGCAATACTAAATGCTCATTCAATAAGCCTTGAAATTATCGAAGTAGCTACCTCGGACTGAACATGGATATAGGAGGGGGACAGATGAACAAGAAAGTATGGAAGGAGCAAGTAATCGCTGCAGTAGATGCAATGGCATCAGAGCTTAGGGACATTAGCTTGTTCTTACACAAACATCCTGAGCTGGGTGGGCAAGAATACCAGGCATCCCAGTACCTTAAAACAATGGCAGAGGGTAGAGGATTTATTGTAAAACAAAATGTCAGCGGTTATGAGACAGCTTTTATTGCTAAGAAAGGGAATACAGGACCTAAAATTGCTTTTTTAGCTGAATATGACGCTTTACCAGGACTAGGTCATGCCTGCGGACATAATCTCATTGCTGCCATGAGTTGGGGCGCCGCTGCTGCATTTGCAGAGGTCACCAAAGATCGGGCTGTTTCCTATTTCATTGGCTGCCCAGCGGAAGAAACGAGCGGGGCTAAAGTCGCCATGGCAGCTGAAGGTGTTTTTGATGAGTTAAGGGCAGCGCTGATTATTCATCCTGCCGACAGCAATACTATAGGTGGTACTTCTTATGCTACCCATCCCTTAAAAGTGACCTTTCGCGGGTGTCCTGCCCATGTAGCTAACAAATCAAATAAAGGGATCAATGCCTTAGATGCCCTAGTTATGTTTTATCAAGGAATCAAGCCCTTGCGTCAAACTTTTACCCAAGAAACTATTTTAGCCGGAATTATTACTAAGGGAGGAACAGCTCCTAATATTGTGACTGATGAGGCGGAAGGAAAATTTACAATACGAGCCCTTTCATCTCACTATTTGGAGGAAACAGTCCTTCCAGCAGTACGACGACTAGCCGATGGTGTTGCACTTGCTACTGATACAACCGTTGAAACTTTGCATTATGAACCTTTATTTAAAGAGTTAGTTAATGACCCTGAGCTAATGGAATTGTTCCAAAATAATATGACCTTACTTGGTGAAAAAGTAACCATCCTTGAACCAAAAGATGCAAATGGGTCTACAGATGTGGGCAACGTAAGTCACGCAGCACCTACCATCCATCCTGATATTTTCATTGGAAGTAATCTTGCAGCACATACCCCAGAATTTGCGGTCGCAACAGGATCTCCTTATGCCCAGGAGCGACTGCTGATAGGGGCAAAAGCCATGGCAATGACTGCAATTGATCTACTTGATTAGTACGTATAATAAAAAAGACTTGATTCAGTTGAGCTTTAACTTCATCTGAATCAAGTTTCTTTATTGCATTGGGTCTACCGCCTCTTATCTTAGGGTCATAATAATACTAATCTTAAATCAATGCCAGTTATCACACTAGCCATCTATTTCGTCATAGCCTGCTGCTATCTGATTAATAACTTTGATTTCTGATGCATACTACTAAAAGCCCTGCATAGTTTGAATATCCGGGCTTACATTAAAGTTTGCTTCCGTTTTACTGCGAAGTGCTTCTATGCTAACCCCCTCCGCAATTTCTTCTAAGATAAGACCATTCTCTCCTACTGTAAATACACCAAGTTCAGTGACAATCATTGTTACTACAGCCTTGCCAGTCAAGGGTAGTGTGCATTTATTAACAATTTTTGCCGATCCGTCTTTTGCACAATGCTCCATGGCAACAATAACTTTTTTTGCGCCAACAACTAGATCCATGGCTCCTCCCATGCCTGGAATCATTTTTCCTGGAACCATCCAATTTGCCAGGTTACCTTCTCCGTCTACCTGTAAACCACCCAGTACAGTTACATCTATATGCCCCCCCCGGATTAAGGCAAATGACATCGCACTATCAAACATTGCCGCACTAGGGATAACCCCTGCTGGCTGACCACCTGCATTTATAAGATTGGGGTTTATCGAACCATCTATAGGGCCAAGACCAACAAAACCATTTTCCGAATGGAGGATTACACTAGTCTCTTGAGGCAAATAATTAGCAACCAAGGTCGGCAGTCCGATTCCGAGATTGACCACATTGCCGTTCCTTAATTCCAATGCCACTCGTCGAGCAATGATTGTTTTAACATCCAATGATTTCATTTCTAACATCCTCCCGCACAGATGATTTTGTCCACTAAAATCCCTGGAGTCATCACTTCGTCAGGATCAATAGTACCAATTTCTACTATTTCGTCAACTTCAGCAATTACTAAATCAGCAGCCATCGCCATGATTGGATTGAAATTCCTTGCTGTTTTATCATAGATTAGATTACCTGCCTTATCTGCCTTTTTCGCTTTAAGAAATGCAATATTTGCCCTCAATGGTGTTTCTAGAAGATACTCTTTACCATCCACAACTAGCTTTTGTTTCCCCTTTTCCACTATGGTCCCAATTCCAGTTGGTGTAAGAAAGCCACCTAAACCAGCTCCACCAGAGCGAATTCGCTCTGCAAGAGTTCCTTGGGGAACCAATTCCACTTCAATTTCATTAGCCATCATTTGCTTTCCTGTACATGAATTAGTACCGATGTGGGAGACAATGGCCTTTTTCACTTGACGGCTAACAATCAACCGACCAACACCTTTATCCATAAACGCTGTATCACTAGTAATTAGCGTTATATCACCCACACCACTATCAATAATGACCTGAATAATTCCCTCTGGAGTTCCTACCCCTAAAAAGCCACCAAACATAACTACCATACCATCATGCAGAAACTCTGTCACTTGTTCAATACAGATTGATTTTTCCATCCTATTAAACCTCCATCGAAAAAAGATTTGTGTATTATAGAAAGCTTTTACCATTTTGCGGACAATTTCCAAATATTGATATAATGTATTATTCGTTACCTTACTACGAATTAAATCTTGTTAAAGAACAACTTCCTGCTTTATTGAAAGTAAAGGCTACCTTTTCATTGGTAGCCTTTACTTCTTTCTTTATACGGGCTCTACTTCTATGGGAACAACATAATACCCGTTATGGCAACCACATTACCGATAATGAATAACAAAACAGAAAAACCGATTAGATCCTTAATACTAATTTTAGCAATTGCTAACAATGGCAAAGCCCAAAACGGACAAACAATATTCCAGATACTTTCACCCCAAGCTACACCCATAGCAACTTTCCAAGGCTCTACACCTAATTTGAGGGCCGCAGGTAGCATAAATGGCGCTTGTACAACCCAATGCCCACCAGCCGAAGGTACAAAAATACTGATAATCAATGATGAGAAATAGCAATATAATTCAAAAGTTTCAGGAGTCGCCAAGTTTAAAAACCAATCTGAAATAACAAAAACAAGTCCACTCCCTTTCATGATGCCCATAATTCCAGCGTAAAAAGGGAACTGTAGTATAATTCCTCCCGCAGTGGCAGCCCCTTTACTCATAGCCTTGGAGTAATTAAGAAGTGTGCCATGGGCAAGTACACCCAACACCATAAACATGAAAATTAAGATGTTAACATTTAAATTAAAACCATTTTTCATGAAATAATAGGCAAGATAAGTAATACCCATTAGCCCTAAAGAGTAATTAAGAATTCCACTACTATCAATTCTGTCAGCCAAATTTCTTTTATCCGTAGGGATAACTACTGTAGCAGCTTGTTGATCTTCAAGAAGGGCAGGATCAGCAATAACCGTATCTTCCTTTTTGGGAATCATCAGCAGAAGAACGATGGGAATTACGATAGCGAGAGTAATGGTAATAAAGAGGGCTTGTGGGTGAAAAATTGTTTGCGAAAGAGGAACAAGCCCCATTTGGCTTTCTAGAAAATGTCCCTTGGTATTAATTAATAAGGGCACTGAAGCTGATAATCCACCGTGAGTGATAATGATACCAGAAAAAGCTGCGGTTACCAGCAAACGAAAGTCTACGCCAGGATGTTGTTTAGCCGCCTCCCGAGCAAGCAGCCCACCAGCAATCAGACCTAGTCCCCAATTAAAATAATAGAGCACCATAGAAGCAAAACCAATAAATAGAATTGTTTGCTTAGGAGTGCGCGGTATGCGCACCAGAAACAGGAGAAACCTGTGAACAATGTTAGCTGATGCTAATGCATAACCAGTCACTAGAACCATTACCATCTGCATAGCAAAGGCTAAAATATCGAAGAAACCTTGACCCCAATACTGAATTATGTCTAAAGGCGTCTTGTGGGTAATAAATATTGCCATGCCACATACGACCAACGTAATGATCCAAGCAATTGTAAAGGGATCTGGAAGATACCTTTGCATCAAATTGACAAAGAACATTAATACTCTGTTAATCATCTTTACACACCCATTCTCTTTTATTTTACTCGATTGTTTGTCACATGAACCTTAGATATAATACTCTGATGCTTTTAATTGATGGATCAATTTTTTCATAAACTCTTTCTTGACCGTGGATATCTCTGATGGATCATATTTATAAAACCCTTCACCAGATTTTATACCCAGTTTCCCCTCCGCCATCTTTTGTCTCAAAAGAGGATTAGCAGACTGAGAGTTATCCATAGCCTTTAGCAAATTATCTCCTACAATACACCAAATATCAAGACCACCAAAATCCGCTACCTCTAGCTGACCCGTTGTAGCATATCTGAATGCTGGTCCAAATTTCAATGCTTTATCAACATCTTCAGGAGCTGCGATGCCCAATTCTATAATAGAGAATGCTTCTCTTGCCACCCCTTGTTGAATTCGGTTAGCCACAAGCCCTGGAACATCTTTCAATACTTTGACAGTTTGCTTTTTAATGGAAGCATACAAATGCTCAACTTCTTTATAAAGATGTTCTGGCATATTGCCAAAATAAGATAGTTCTACCAGAGGCATCAAGTGACCAGGGTTATACCAGTGACTTACCATCATTCGTTGTTTACGCTCATCACTGACCAGTGCCATCATCTCATTCAAAGCCAAGCTGGATGTATTGCTTGTCAAAATTGTATGCTCTGGGCAATATTCGTCTAATTGTTTAAACAAATCCTGCTTAAGCTTTATAACTTCTGGTACCGCTTCAATTACATAGTCACGGTCAGCCACTGTTTGCTTTAAATCGATGGATAACTTAATTCTGTCAAGTGTAGGCTGTATTGTTTCAGATGTAATAAAGCCTTCTTCAACTAGTAATTCCAATTCCTCTTTAATTTCTTCTTTGGCAGTCTGGAGTCTGGCTTCATCCGTATCATACAGATTAACCTCATACCCATACATGGCAAAAGATTCAGCAATTCCATGCCCCATAGTACCGGACCCTAAAACAGCAATTTTTTTGATCATCATAATCCTCCCTTTTATTTCTTGCAGGTTTATTTTCTCAAACCTAGTATTTCCCTAGCATCATCTGTCGTAGCAACAGTCCTATTCGCCTCTTTAATGAGTCTAACCGCTCTTTCAACAAATTCCACATTTGATGTAGCCAAGCGATTCTTGGCATACATAACGTTGTCTTCCATACCGAGACGAATATGCCCGCCCATAGCAATAGTAGCTAATTGAATTGGCATGTGCCCAGCGCCGATTCCGAATGCTGACCAAGTGGAATCCTTAGGAATAAGACTTTTAAGGTAAACGAGATTCTCTACCGTAGCTGCTGTGCCACCGGCTGCACCCATGCAAAATTGGAAATGAATAGGTCCTTTTAAGATCCCTTTTTTCTGGTAGTACAAGGCGTTATATATAAAACTGGCATCAAATACTTCAACCTCAGGCTTAACACCATTTTCCTGTGCAACTAAACCTAATTTTTCCAAAAAGGCAGGCGGATTCAGAAACAAGCCTGTATGCATCCAGTTCATAGAGCCAGCATCATAGGAGCACATTTCAGGTTTAAGGGCGATGAGGTGAGCCATCCGAGTTTCCTCAGTAGCATTCAGGTCACCAGAGGTGGTAAGATTCAGGATAATTGGACATTTTTTTTCTTTAATAAGAGCAACTGTTTCTTTGAATTTCTCAGTGCTCATGGTACCGTTTCCTTCATCATCTCGCATATGCAGATGGGCTACAGAGGCTCCTGCCTGCCAGCATTGATAAACGTCTTCAGCAATTTCTCTCGGAGTCATTGGCACATTAGGATTGTTTTCTTTCTTAGGCCAAGCACCAGTTGTT
This sequence comes from uncultured Pelosinus sp., assembly GCA_963526645.1. GTDB lineage: Bacteria > Bacillota > Negativicutes > DSM-13327 > DSM-13327 > Pelosinus. Next base: position 34,812 of record CAUROG010000027.1, read on the forward strand.
GCAACAGTAATAATCGTTTTCCCCATGATTATTCACCTCATAATTTTATTTTTTATATCAATTCTATAATTGTTGCGGTACCTTGCCCGCCACCAATGCAGAGGGTTGCAAGACCACGTTTAGCACCACGTTGTTGCATGGCATGAAGTAATGTAACAAGTATGCGAGCACCGCTAGCACCGATAGGATGGCCAAGAGCAACGGCACCACCATGAACATTAATTTTTTCTTTTGGTAAACCAAGCTCTTTGCCTACTGCTAGGAATTGTGCAGCAAATGCTTCATTCGCTTCAAAAAGATCAATATCTTTAATTGTTAAACCCGCTTTTGACAAAGCCTTGCGGGTTGCGGGTAGAGGCCCCATCCCCATGATAGATGGATCAACGCCGCCTGAACCATAGCCAATAATGCGGGCTAATGGTTTAAGGCCTAGGGCTTTCGCTTTCTCAGCACTCATTACCACTAGCGCTGCCGCGCCATCATTGATACCTGATGCATTACCAGCAGTTACAGTACCACCCTCTTTTTTGAATGCTGTCCGTAAACCTGAGAGGGAAGCTGTAGTAGTTTCCTTTTTGGGAAATTCATCCGTATCAAAGACTATAGTACCTTTTTTCCCTTTGATAACCACTGGCACGATTTCATCTTTAAAGGCACCGCTGTCAATAGCTTTGATCGCTTTAGACTGGGATTCAAAAGCTAGCTGATCTTGATCCTCCCGAGTAATGCCATATTTTGCTGCTACATTTTCAGCAGTAATGCCCATGTGATAGTCATTGAATGCACACCATAGACCATCTTGAATCATGACATCTGTGAGTTTGCTATTTCCCATCCGATATCCCCAGCGTGCCTTGTTATCTAGAAGGTAGGGGGCATTGGTCATGCTTTCCATACCACCAGCGACGATAATATCAGCATCACCAGCCATAATGGACTGAGCGGCTAGGTTCACAGCCTTAAGACCTGAACCACAAACCTTGTTAATGGTGAAAGACGGCACTTCAACAGGAATACCAGCTTTGACTGATGCCTGTCGGGCTGGATTCTGACCTAGACCAGCTTGCAGCACATTTCCCAGTATGACCTCATCTATTGTTTCTCCTACCAAATGAGCACGCTCAAGAGCGGCCTTGATGATGATGCTCCCCAGCTCTTGGGCAGATAAAGAAGACAACGAACCGTTGAATGTTCCTATAGCTGTCCGAGCTGCACTTACAATAACGACTTCTCTCATACTATGTCACTCCTTCATGGACTTACTATACCAGTTGCTACGAATTGCTCTTACCACATCTCGTATAGTACGTATTAGTTACACCTAATAATAATGCAACTATCGTGCCAACTGAATTTAAGAGTATTCTACTATCGTTTTCAAATATAAAAGCGATAAGGCGATGAAAAATATCATCACCTTATCGCTTAAAAACAGAAAAATCACTTAATTAATCACTCTTTTTTGCTGATGAAAAACAGCATCAGTTTCGATTCTCTTTTTCATCACTTATGCTGATACCTAATCGCTTTGCCTTTTTTACAACTGTAGATTGGTCTATTTTTAATACTTTAGCAACTTTTCTAGTACTTCCATAAGTCGCTAGCGCTTTTTCTATCGTCTTTTTTTCAACACTCGCCACAATTTCTCTAAGTCCTATTTCCTGATTGATAAATTCAGCATAGTAAGGATCAAAGTTTAACAAAATTGCTACCTGCTCCCCACTAATAATTGTGTTTTGGTCTGAAACAATAACTAATCTCTCAATGATATTCTTTAATTCCCTTATGTTTCCCGGCCAGGAATATCGCGCTAAGACTTCCATACCTAATGATTCAATTGTTGTAAATTTACCATACTTCCTATTGTAATCATCAAGAAAATGTTGTGTTAATAACATAATATCCTCTACTCTTAAACGAAGTGGGGGAATATGAATGGGAAATACATGTAGCCGATAATATAAATCTTCTCTAAACTTTCCTTTATTTACCATTTCCCTCAATTCGCAGTTCGTTGCTGCAAGAATTCTCACATCGAGTTTAACAGATCTTCTTCCCCCAATTCTTGTAACTTCTTTATGCTGAATAACCCTTAGTAATTTCGACTGCAACTCCATAGTCATTTCTCCGATTTCATCCAGCAACAATGTACCTTTGTCTGCTAATTCAAACATGCCCATTTTTCCTGAAGTAGATGCACCAGTAAAAGCACCTTTTTCATATCCAAAAAGTTCTGCTTCCAATAGATTGGCAGGAATGGCCGCACAGTTGACTTTTATAAAAGGAGATTCTTTCCTAGTGCTATTCATGTAAATTTCATCTGCTACAACCTCTTTTCCAGTACCAGTTTCCCCCATAATCAGAACTGTAACGTCCAATTTAGCAATTTGCTGTATTTTCTGAGCGACTTGTTGAATTGCTGCGCTTTTCCCCACAAGGTTTTCATTTAGCTGTATTTTTCTTAGATGCTCAATTTCCTGCTTGCGCTTACTTCCATCTTCTTCGACTATCTTCATTTTTTGTTGTGTTGCCTCTACCTCAGCTTGCATCGCCAAAAGATCCGTGATTTCTCTGTCAATAACCACTACCTTCTGAACGTTACCTTCCTGGTCAAAAATCGGATTGCCTGTAATTAGCATCTTTATTCCATTTCTTGTACTTACACCCATTGAATTAACTTGTTTCTTTTGTTTAATAACCTCAGGGGTTACCGCATTCTTATATAAGCCTTCTGCGACAATATCATTTACATATCTACCTACTATTTCATCAGCTTTTAAGCCAGTTATTCTTGTATATGCCTTATTTACATAAAGGGTTTTTCCATTACCGTCCGCTATATATAAACCATCATAAAGATGGTCTCCTATCTCCCTAAAGTCAAGTTCCTTTAATTGCCTGAGCTCTTCACTTATTCTTTTCAATCCATCTGCGAGTTCCTCTTTTCTCATGGTAATGATATTGTTGTTGCTGAGATCTTTAATCAAATCTTCTAAAAATACCATGGAAGAAAATTGGTTTTTAGTATCCATAAAATTCACTCCTTAAACATTATCTTATGTATTTTCAATTCGATGTGTGTGCATCTAGTATCTTAATGTTTTTAAATAAGTTTTTTAAAGATACTTTCCAATCATATTTTCTTTTTGCTAATCCATCATATCTGAAAAATTCACTAAATACAATTTTTGTGTAAAATATAAATTCTTTCCATATTGGCATAAAACTTGCAATGATAATACATGACTCATTTAAAATTATATTAAAAATTGCCTTGAAGGAGATGTACTATGAGCGAAGAAAATAATGCTATTTTGGAACACTTTCTATATGTATTACCTTTTTTTAATGAATTATCAGTAAAAGATATTGGTGTAGGTTTAACTGACCTCGAAAAATATCTGCTTTATAAACCTGGTAAGGAATTAGACATGAATGTTTCTCCAGGAACATTGGTGAAACCAGGCTCGGCTGTTGTTCAGGCCATGAAAGAAAAACGACGCATAGTTGTTAGAGGAGACAAAGCAATCTTCGGCATGCCTTATATTGCAGTGGCCTATCCGATCTTTGGGAAATCAGGTGAAGTAATTGGTTGTGCAGTCATCAGCGAGTCAGCAGAGCTACAAGATATGATCAAAGGAATGGCGACAACCCTATCCGACAACATTAACGTGCTAGCCAGTACCACCGAGGAAATTTCTGCTCAATCTGAAGAAATTTCCGCCCTCAGCAGCACCTTGGCGAAGGACTCCTATAACTCACAGGAACAAGTCAGAAATACTAGCCAGATCATCGGAATGATTAAAAATGTTGCTGCTCAAACTAATCTCTTGGGTCTGAATGCTGCTATAGAAGCCGCCCGCGTAGGCGATGTTGGGCGCGGTTTTAGTGTGGTCGCAGAAGAAATTCGTAAGTTAGCAACAAGTAGCACAGCTTCAATAAAAGAAATTGACGCTGTCATCAACACAGTTCAGGCCGACAGTGATCGTATCTGCAATAATCTTACTCAGATAAATGAAGCAATATCCCAAATCGCCACAGCCATAATGGATGTAGCCAGGGCTGCACAGGAAACGGGTAGCTTGGTACACCAGCTTAATACAATGGCAAATAGTTTAAGCACAGATAGCAAATGAAGTTGTTTAGTTAGAACCAAACACCAACTCAATTTGGGATTCATCCAACAGAATAATAACACTGAAAAATCCTGCATAAGTCTTCAAACGAAAACTTTGCAGGATTTTTGCTATCATCATCCAACTTCTTCAATTAACCTTGACTCTTGCTAATTATTCCATCGGCATTTACACAAGCTGGTAGAGACTTGTTTTCCAATCCCGCAAGCAAATTATCAACTGTAAGCTCAGCCATTGCTCTGCGTGTTTCTGTCGTGGCACTGCCAATATGAGGTGTTACAAGGATGTTGGGAAGTTTCAGCAGTGGGTGGTCCTTTGGTAATGGTTCTGGATCTGCGACATCAAGAGCAGCATAAGCTATTTCTCCCGATTGCAAAGCTTCTAACAATGCATCTGTATCTACGACTGGGCCTCGTGATACATTGATGAAGTATGCTGTAGACTTCATTTTCTGAAACTGCTCCCGACCAATTAAACCTCTAGTCTCTTGGGACAACGGAGTCAAGACTATAATGGCATCAGCTTCTTTTAATACAACATTAAAAGGTTGATATGTTGCGCCAATGCTGTCATCATCATGGCGGCGATTTCGATTATAATAGATTATGTTCATACCAAATGCCCTTGCTCTTTTAGCAACTGCAGCGCCAATTTGACCCATACCGACAATCCCTAATGTTTTCCCAGCAATATCAATGCCAAAAGGCACTTTATTACCTAGGCACCAAGAATCAGTCCTTACAAAATCCCATCCCTCATGAATCCGTCGAGCTGAACATAAGAGTAAGGAGAAGGCTAGGTCAGCAGTGGCATCAACAAGCACTCCTGGTGTATTGCCAAAGAAAATACCGTATTGCGTACAAGCTTTAACGTCGATGTTGTCATATCCTACAGCTGCCTGAGCAATAACCTTGAGTTTTGGCGCATGCTGCAAAAGTTCCTCATCAACAACAATAGTATTACTCGCAATAATACCTTCCGCCTCTGTAGCCCATTCTAGCAATACATCTCGGGGAATGGGTTCTGACTTCTCCCATTGTTTAACATGACAAACTTCTTGCAGACGTTCTAGGGCTGGAGCCATAAGTCCGCCAGTTACTACTACTTTATGCTTATTCATTTGCCAACCACCTCTATACTTTTACTTCACTAAAAAAAATACTTATTATTACTCGTTTCTAAGACCATTAAGGTTTGCAATCATTTTTATTTTATAATAAATCTCTGCGCAATATCTGCAGCCGTCCCTCAGCTTCTTCAAGTCTTTGTTGAAATTTAGCCCGCAAGATTGGTATGCAGGCAACGCCTTCTTTAGTTATCGTGTAGATACGCTTACCTCGTGTATCGGGCTTCTCCCAACTGCTAGTAATATAGCCCCTCTCCTCCATTGTGCGTAGCAATGGATATAACGCATTGGAATTAGGTGAAATAGCTCCATCAGTCCGGCACTTAATTTCGCCAGCTATCTTATGTCCATAGGCCGGCTCGCGCTCTAAAATGATCAGCGCATATAAGCCGGTGATAATGTTAACCCATGTTTTGTAGTCTCCCATTTTTCCAGACACTGCAACGCCTCCTAGTTTGTCTCTTAATGTTATTATTTTAACAAGATTAGTTATAACATTAAATATTAATAAATGCAATTTCTAATATATATTTTTTAACCTAACAATTCAGATAGATTCGAATCTCTCTTTGATTATCATCCTGATAAAAGACTGCTTAACTTCTATTACATTGAGGGACAGCAATATGACAATAAAGCATGTAGCGATTATTACTAGCGGTGCAAGTGGTATTGGACAACAAACATGTTTGAAATTTGCCCAAAAAGGTGATCAAGTTATCGTTGCTGATTATGATGAGACCGGTGGTGAAAAAACGCTTCAGCTCATTCGAGAACAGGAGGGAAAAGCTATTTCTGATTAAATCAGCTGCCCTTGAATTAGCTCCTTATGGGATACGTGTAATTGCTTTAGCTCCCAGCGTTGTCGATACCCCAATCGTCCAATTTTACAAAGATCAAGAACTACTTGAAGTCATGAAATCAAAAGTAATGGGTGGAGAAATTACCAAACCAGAATTAATCCCCAATGCTATCTATTTAGTATCATTAGATGAAGCGACGGCCATTAACCGCAGTGTTGTATGGCTGATCAAGGTTTCGCTTCATTTAAATAAAAATCCAGCTAGCAAAGATTATGTTAAAAGATGCAAAGCCCTAAAATGCAAGGATTAGGCTCTGCAGCTTTTCCACTTTAGTGATTTCAGTAAATCTACCTTCTACCGGAAGGAAGTTATAAAGGAATCGAATAATATTCTAATATTATATTGGTGCTGGTTCATAGGAACTACTTCCTTATTTATTTTAAGTAGAGAATATACAGCTATTTGCGCTGATCTGACGGAGTACTCTACTGTAAAAACAACGTCATCAGGAATTTCAGCGAACTGTCCAAGGAAAGCAAGATTAGTTGATTGTTCTGGTACAACTTCCGGCCGATCATTTTTTAGTCGCGGCATAAAATGGCTGGTTATGTATGGCATCATACATGGAATACAATTGGATGTCTTAAGGATTAATGGCAAATCTTCAGTGAACTTTAGATGGGAGCATAATTCAATTAAAATTTCTTCACCCGTACATTCAGACATTTTCTTAGGTATATAATTACCGATATTATTAGGAAATAAAGAATATCCCCAGAAAACTTTGATATTCTCGGGCTGGTTTATAAAATGGGGCTGATAGGCTAAGACGATTGACATGAGCCAATTAGAGTCTTTAAAAGTAACTAGAGCACCTGTTCCAGCTGTGTTGCCAGAGACCCCACTTTTTTTTGTTAATTACTACAGTCATAATATACACACCCCAATCCTTTTTATACAGAATAGTACTTTTTTGGGTGTCCTCGGATTGTTATTCATTATATAATTCCTCCAGCTAAATTTTTAACTATCTGATGCTAGATGGCTAGGCGCGGTATTCACCAAATCATTAGATGACTGAAATCGATATTTTTAAAAGACTACAACTGATAAGCAGTGAATAAAATTGTAAACAAAAAGGGATCTTCAAAACCGTTATGGTTTGAAAATCCCTTTTCTACATTCTAAACGCCAGCTTAATGCTAGCCGTTCAGTTCTTGGCGTAGGTTTCTGCCAAATTACTGACTCTATCCCTAAATTAGCCTTTCTTGAAACTTCCACAGTCTGTGCATTCAACAGTAACTGCCTGGTGACCATGTTTCACTACCTGAATCTTGTCTAAAGTACAGTACTCATCTTCTTTACAGTGAAACTTACATTCTGACACTACGCAACCTATGCTTGAATTATGTTTCATATTTATTACCTCCTTGAAGATTAATAGAAACATGATTATTTTGTGCTGATTAATAATAATTATACATAGAGCTTTATTAAGATAAACGGAAGAACAACATCTTGAATAGAAAATAAAAAAACCAGAAGTCTTCACTGCAAGCAGCTACAACCTCTGGTGTTATTGACTTCATGGCGGAGAGGGTGGGATTCGAACCCACGAGACAGTTTCCCGCCTACTCGATTTCGAGTCGAGCGCCTTCGACCAGCTCAGCCACCTCTCCGTGACCTGATCTACTTCAATACTAGTGTCTCAATTATCTATCTTATGATTGTTATTCTTTTTTCGCCGTTGTTTGAAAAAATCTTTCATTATTTGTGCACACTCATGAGCTCTTATCCCTGATGTAACCATCATAGAATGATTTAATGCATCATTTTGTGCTATATTAAAAATTGACTCAATTGCCCCCGCTTTAGCATCAGCACTACCGTAAACCAAACGGTCAATACGGCTCATGACCAGTGCGCCAGCACACATAGGGCAAGGTTCTATCGTAACATACATTGTAAGTCCAGTTAAACGCCATCGTCCAAGCTTCTGACAAGCTTCACGAATAGCAATCATTTCAGCGTGGGCCGTAGCATCATGCCAACATTCCCGCATATTATGTCCTGTGGCCACTACCTGACCATCCAAAACAAGTACAGCTCCAATTGGTACTTCACCAATCTCATAAGCCTTTTGTGCTTCATCTAATGCTAATCCCATATAGTAATTATCATCCAATATCCGGTTCACCACACAAATATCAATGGTGCGCCCGGGGGGACTCGAACCACCGGCACACGGTTTAGGAAACCGTTGCTCTATCCGCCTGAGCTACGGGCGCAAAATTATAGTTAGCAACAAAAAAATGGTGACCCCGGCAGGATTCGAACCTGCGACCTCTTGATTCGTAGTCAAGCGCTCTATCCAGCTGGGCTACGGAGTCATTCATCAATGGAACTCTTGTCCCGTCGACAAAAAATATCTTACCATAGTTATGTCTATAAAGTCAAGAAGTTTTATTGATATTCTTTTGTAATGTGGATAAAGTAATGTGGATAACTTTATCCACATTACTTTATCCACACCTTTTTTTCTGACAAAGCCCTAAAAATCCTTTATTTTTAAGCAAACCGCTCAGTATCTCCCCATAGTTATCCACATTTATTGTCCTTTTGTTAATAACTATGGGGATAACTATGTATTTCAAGGGAAAATCCTTATTCCATTAGGGTTCTCATAAAAGAAAAAAGTTTTTCGTTAAAAATCTAATAGCCCATCCTTTTCTTGCACTTCTTGATATAATTTTTGCTGGCTATTTACTACTTTACCTCGGCGATATACCCGCCGATAGGACCCATCACTTTTCATAATATAAGCTTTACGATTATCTTTCAGCATAATATGCAAGATATTTTTTATGCGCTCCATGATCTCGTGATTTTCTACAGGAAACAATAATTCCACTCGCTCACTTAAATTGCGGTGCATCCAGTCAGCACTGGATAAATACATTTTTTCCTTGCCACCATTAGCAAAATATAAAATACGATGATGTTCTAAAAAACGTCCCACAATGCTTCTTACTGTAATATTCTGACTTACATGCTCAAGACCTGGTATTAATGCACAAATGCCACGGACAATCAGCTCAATTTTAACCCCCTTGGTCGAAGCCTCATACAGTTTAAGGATAATGTCTTTATCCAATAAAGAATTCATTTTAGCAATGATATGCCCCCCTTTACCAGACTGGGACAAAGCAATTTCTTGGTCTATCATTTCTTTCAAACATTCTCTTAAACCGACAGGTGCAACTATTAATTTTTCCAAAGGTGGAGATTCAGAATAACCTAATAGCATATTAAAGAAATCAGAAGCATCTGCACCAATCTTCTCATCGGCAGTAAATAGGCTCATATCGCAGTACATACGAGCAGTGATATCATTATAGTTGCCTGTCCCCATATGTACATACCTTTTAATACGAGTTTCTTCCTGCCTAATAATCAACGCCATTTTAGCATGTATCTTGAAACCTAATAATCCATAAATAACATGGCAACCCGCTTCTTCTAAGCGTCTGGCCCATAAAATATTGTTTTCTTCATCAAATCGCGCTCTAACTTCGACTACCACCGTAACTTGTTTACCATTCTCTGCCGCTTGTGCCAAAGCATGGACAATGGGAGAATTACCACCCACTCTGTACAATGTTTGCTTAATCGCCAAAACCTTAGGATCAATCGCCGCCTGATGTATAAGGTTTACCACTGGCATAAAGGATTCATAAGGGTGATGGAGTAAAATATCATTCTTGCTAATAACATCAAATAAAGCCTCTGCATCTCTTAGTTCACTGGGAATCTGAGGCCTAATGGGTTCATAACGCAAATCATCAAAACCTGGTAAATCAATCATGTTTATAAAACAAGAGATATCAACTGGCCCATTAATCTCATACAAATCCTGCTCATCCATATTAAATATACCTAATAAAAACTCTTTCAACAAAGGCTTATTCGTTTTGCTAATCTCTAAACGTACTGCTTCGCCTCGCTTACGCTGACGCAAAGATTTTTCTACTTCTGCTAGCAAGTCCTCGGCACCTTCACCATCAATTAGCAAATCTGAATTTCGTGTAATCCGAAAGGGCACAATATCTTTAATATTATAGCCACAAAATAAATGAAAACAATGCTTTTTTATAATATCCTCTAATAATACAAATTGCTTACCTACACCTTGATCAGGAACTTCAATTATTCTAGGTAACACACTTGGTACAGGAAGAATAGCAGTTTGAATTTCTTCATTAACTTTCTGTAGTAAAAGCGCTAAATTTAGACTGCGATTTGCCAGCCAAGGAAAGGGATGGATCGCATTAACAGTTAAGGGAGTAAGTAGCGGATAAATACTATTATAAAAATAGTTTTCTACCCACTGCCGACCGCTAACAGATAAACTACTTACATCGTCCAAATAAATATTATGATCTTGCATACTACCAAGAATTTTTTTTAAATACCAGTACTGTAATCGTACCATCTTTCGCACATCTGCACTAATGAACTTCAGTTGTTCTATTGCATTAAGCCCTGCAGCATCTTTCTTCTCAATACCACTTTCCACTTGTTCCTTTAACCCTGCAACGCGAATCATGAAAAATTCATCTAAGTTAGAACTTGCAATCGCCACAAATCTCAATCTTTCCAGCAAAGGCTTTCCAGGATCATTGGCTTCTTCCAATACCCGTTGGTTAAATTTTAGCCAGCTTAATTCTCTGTTTAAAAAATTTTCTTTCTTATCAAACATGGCTTCACCCTGCCTATATTAGAATTTCGAGCTTATTAATTCTAAAAAATTACTTTCGACGCAGATCCTTATATTACCTGCATTTGACTCTCTTTCAAGAGCAGTATCTAAGAGAATCTACAATATCTCAGCAACTTTTTTTGGAATTATCTAAATTTAAAAACAATATCTTTTCATCGTCATCTTTTATAAATTATTGGTATGGGGCAGAGGATTTTTAATAAATAATGCTAATACATAATTTTATAAGATTTGCACGCCTCACAAAGGAGAACTGAATTCATGAATCAACGCATTGCCATTATTGATTTGGGATCAAACTCTGCTCGCCTTATTATCGTAGAAATCTATTCCAATGGTTCCTACAATTTAATTTATCATCAAAAAGATGCAGTTCGTTTAGGGCAAGAAGCAGATAAAGATCGTCAATTACAACCAGAAGCCATGGCTCGTACTATGAGTTTACTAAAAAGTTTTGCCCATATGTGCCTGATATATCATGCAGATGAAATTCTAGGGGTCGGTACTGCAGCCCTACGTAATGCCCGCAATGGATCTGAATTCGTAAAAGAACTGCAAAAAGAAACGGGAATTTCGATAACAATTATCAGTGGGGAAGTGGAAGCGAAATTAGGCTATTTAGGAGCAATTAATACTCTTGACGTTACAGATGCTGTATTATTTGACTTAGGAGGCGGCAGCACGGAATTAACGCTAATTAAAAACCGTAAAGCTGAAAAAGTTATTAGTTTACCTTTTGGAGCTGTTACACTGACAGAGCGTTTCAAACTAGAAAATAAAGCGACTGAAGCTAGATTAACTAACCTTGATGAGTTTATCTCCCAAGAGCTTGCTAAAGTTTCTTGGCTGAAAAATCTCAAGCTCCCTCTTATTGGTATTGGTGGGACCGCTCGCAGTATTGGCAAAATGGAACAAAAACGCAACCATTATCCCTTACTTAAATTACATAACTATCGTACCAGCTCCCTGTCATTCCATTCCTTATGGGAAGACGTTATTAAAATGACCTGTGCCCAGCGCCGAAAAATTGCTGGCCTTAGCAGTGAACGCGCCGATATTATTATCTCAGGCTTAGCCATTGTCAAAAATTTATTTCAAAAAATCGAAAGTACTCAATTAATCATTAGTAGTTGTGGGGTAAGAGAGGGATTATTTCTTCAATACTATCTTGCCCAAACTGGACAAGCAGAACTAATTAATGACCCCCTTTCCCATAGTACAGAGAATATGCTGTTATTTTACAGTGGTAATACAAACCATGCCTATCATGTAGCCAAACTAGCCAATGACCTTTTTGATGATTGGCATGAAATGCTAGATTTACATCCTAATAACAGGGTACTATTACAAGTAGCTGCCCTATTACATGATATTGGTATTAAAGTAAATTATTATGATCATGCTCGGCACAGTGCCTACCTAATCGAGAATGCCCGATTATTCGGACTTACTCATCGTGAGCAAATCATGGCAGCTGTCATTGCTGGTTGGCATCATAGGCCCTCTGTAAAATACTCTTACAATAGAATCTACAATGAGTTCTTAGATGCCGGGAACTGGCAAACAGCTCGCAAATTAGCTTTATTATTAGCATTAGCCGAGGGTTTGGATACCACACAAATGAGTTTGGTAGAAAAAGTTTCGACTGTATTTTCGAAAAAGCAAGCCCAGCTAGTTCTAACAACTAAACATGAACTTTTACTGGAGCTGCAAATTATAAAGAAACATAGTAAATGGTTTAAAAGGGAAACAAATCGGGATCTAGTCGTCTTAACTACTCTCTAATAAAGTTGAAGCCCCAGAAGGCTCCCTTATATGATATTTTTTAACTAAGGCTAGATACACTTATGCCTTAGTTATTTTTTTCTTATATCCCATGACCAAGTTCCTGAATCATCGTCTGCTTTATTTCAATTGACAAATTAATTTTTTTCTTATAAACTAACTATCGTTAGGTAGTTTATAAATAAATAAAATAAGTAGGTGATTTTTTGACTGCACACAAAATTCAGGCAATTGCTTTAAAATATTTTGCAGAAAAAGGCTATGATGCCACATCCCTGGCCGATATTGCAGGAGATATTGGTATAAAAAAACCTTCAATCTATGCCCATTATGCTAGTAAAATGGATTTATTTTTGGCTATTGTAGAGGAAGCCAAGCAGGATTATCGTCACTGTTGGCAGCAAGCTCTTAGTAAGACTAATCATTTACCAGCAGATCGACATCTCTACGAGTTATTTACGCTAGTAAGTCAGCATTTCATTTCTGATAGCGTAAAACTGGCCTTTTGGGTGAGATTGTTAATGTTTCCCCCTGCTGATTGCCCCACTGATATGTTAGAATCCTTTGGCAAATTAAATAGTGAATTCATTCAAGAAATCACCTCTATCTTTGAACAAGGTATGGAAAAGGGCATATTACGTCAAGCCGTTCCTACTGAATTGGCACATGCTTATTTCTGCCTGCTTGACGGTTATCTTATGCGTGGGATTTGTTATCACGATTTTGATTATAAACAATCACGTCCTGAAATATGGCAGTGTTTTTTTACAGGTATAAAATGTTGAGGAATATTATGCAAAATGAAAAATCCATTGTAAAAGTTAGGAGGAAAAATGTATGTTAAGAACTTTCAAAAAGACCTCTATGGTAAATTTGATTGTCTTTGGTGTTATTCTCACACTATTTATGAGTCTTATCAGCGGGTGTGGTAAAAGCACTTCCGTACAGGAGGTGTGGGGACATGCTGAAGGGAAAGAAGTAGATATTAACTCTAAAATCCCCGGAAGAGTAGTTAGTCTCTTAGTCAAAGAAGGAGATCTGGTAGAAAAAGGCCAACTCTTAGCTTCCGTTGATAATCGAGATATAGTAGCTAAAGCGAATCAGGCCAAAGCGGGTATAAAAGCTTTAGAATCTCAATTAGCGCAGAGCTCCACATTAACGGACCTGCAGGATCAGACGTTACAAGCTTCCTTGACCGCAGCTAATGCTCAACTTGAAAATGCCCAAGCGAATCTATCCTTAACAGAAAAAGATGTAAACAGATACAATGAGTTGGCTGCTTCAGGCGCCATCTCTCAACAATCCCTTGATGTGGTTCGCGCCAAATACCAAAGTGCCCAAGCAGCCTATCGTCAAGCCCAGGCTGGAGTAGAATCGGCTGAGGCTAGTTTGCTGCAAGGCAAGGCCAATCGGGAAAATCAAAGTGCAGTACAAGGGAAAATTACTCAGGCACAAGCCTCTTTAGAAGAAGTAGAAGTGAATTTAGATGAGACAGAAATTCGTGCTCCCTTTTCAGGTATTGTTACCACTAAATATGTGGAACAAGGAGCCATGATTTCTACAGGTACCCCAATCGTCGCCATTCAAGACCCTCTGGATAATTGGGTTAACATTAAAGTAAAAGAAACTGAATTAGATCATTATCAATTAAATCAAACAGTACAACTGGAAGGACGAGATGCAGCTCTTAAATTATCAGGCACAATTATTGACATTAGTAAAAAACCAGAGTTTGCCACATACCGGGCCACAAATGAACGGGGCGATAATGATATTATCACCTTTAATGTAAAAATCCAGGTAAATTCTGAAAAAGTGCGCCCTGGTATGCGATTCAAATTGATGAATGGCGATAAGTAACATGAAATTACAGCAAATCATTCGACATGAAGCAAACTATATGTTGCGTCATAATCCCAAAGTTGTACTAATGTTATTCCTCATCCCCCTCTTATACACTCTGCTATTTGGCTTTGCTTACAGCACAAATGTGGTAAAATATATTCCCACTGTCATCTATGATCAGGATCAAACTCCCGCAAGTTTTGCTCTGCTGCAAGCCTTTGCTGATTCGGAACGCTACAAAATCGTTGCACAAGTATCTACGCAAGAGGAAATGGAGCAATACCTCTATGATGACGAGGCTCTTGTGGCTCTCGTCATCCCGCCAAAATTCTCTCAAGATATAAAGTTAGGGAAATCCTCCCAAGTTATGGTTACTATCAATACTCCAAATTTGATGTTTTCTAATTCTATTATGGGAACCTTCCCCGAAATTATACAAACGGTCTCAACGGGCATGGGGCAAAAATCCTTAGAAGGTCTTAGCCAAATGCCCAATCAAGCTTTAGCAACGGCTGCTCCTATACGCATAGCCTTGAGGGTACTGAACAATCCTACCCTCTCTTACAACAACTTTATGCTGCCTGGTCTAGTAGCAAACGGCTTGCAATTAGCGATTATGCTGTCAATCTGCTATATCTTCACTAGAGAGTATACTACGATTGGTCAATGGAAAGAGACCTCTGCTCCATTGATTGCCTTTGGGAAACTGCTGCCCTACTGGATTTTTTCCATGATGAGCTTTCTCATATCTCTCTGGATTGCAATTCAGGTATTTTATGTACCCTTTAGAGGAGATATTGGCAGCCTCTTATTAATCGGCAGTGCATTTACTTTTGCCATTGTTAATATAGGAGCTTTTTTCTCAGTCATTGCTTCGAATGAAGTAAATTCTGTTCAATTACCAATGCTTTATATTATGCCAGCTTTTCTTTTTAGTAATTACAGTTGGCCCACGTTTGCTATGAATGAGTTCAGTCAAATGTTTTCAGCCATTCTGCCACTCACCTATGCAGCCGACACTATTCGTGACATTTTATTAGCTGGATATGCACCATCACTTCTTACCAATACTGCCATCTTGTTTGCTTTTGGTAGCCTATTATTTCTTACTACTTCCTATATTTTTTCTCTGCGTCGAAAAAAGCTGCTACGCCCCTCTAAAGAGGAGGTACTATTATGAATTGGCGACATATTGCTAAAAGAGAAGTAAAACAAATGTTTATTCAAGACCCTAAACGGGTAATGTACCTATTTGGTGCTTGTGCCCTATATATCCTTTTATTCGGTCTACTATACAGTTCACATGTCATTACTGCAATACCTGTCGTAGTGCATGATGAAGATCAAACCTATGTAAGCCGTTCTCTTTCTCAAGCCTTTGAAGATTCAGAACGCTACCAAGTCATAGCCTATGTTTCCACATCCGAAGAAAGCCAAGAATTTTTGCGAGATAAAAAGGCACAGGCCGTTATTACCATTCCAGCTACATTTTCTCGCGATATCAAAACAGGCCATTCTGCTTCCGTATTAGTCGAAGCAAATGGCGCAAATGTAGCGATTGCCAACACTGCCCTTACTACTGCTCAGGAAATTGTACAGACCTTTTCAAATCAGATGGGAGCAAATCTGATAACAGCTACTGGACAAATGCCGGAGCAGGCCCTCCATAAGGTAGCACCTGTTGGTTTTCAATTACGCATACTGCACAATTCAACCTTAAGTTATCTTGATTTCTTTGTATTAGGCCTAGCCATGGCTGCCTTACAACAAGGTATTTTATTGTCAGTAGGTGCTAGTATGATTAGCGAATATCAAAATATGGAAGAACTACAGCATGTGCATCCTCTGCAAGTCATCATTGGTAAACTAGTACCCTACTGGCTATGCGGTACATTATCCTTTGTTATGGCTCTAGTCATTTCTTCTACCGCCTTTCACATTCCTTTCAAGGGAGATTGGGGCAGTTTATTAGCAATCGGCATTGCATTTTCCTTTACCATAACAGCCTTTGGCAGTGTAATTGCTGCCCTTTGCAAAGACGAGGTAAGCTACACCCAACTTACCCTCATCTATGCCGTACCAGCATTTGTATTTTCCGGTTACACTTGGCCTCATCATTCCATGAATGCCCTTAGCCTACTTTTCTCTTACACTTTTCCTCTTTCCCATTTTGCAGATACCATCCGCGCCTTGATGGTGTCCGGTCATGCACCGGCTTTGCAAAAGAATATCCTTATGCTACTATTTATAGGCGCTACCTTGTTAGTTATTTCAATTTTCCTCTATAGCAAAAAAAGAAAGCAACTATCTTGTTCCTAACAATTGGAGTCAAGCAAGTCATTTTTCTTAAATTAAACCGGAAACATCTGATACTATAAGAAAAATACTATGCGTCCTTTTGTTCTCGAAACTAAGCGACAGGTTCATGTTATTATAAGCGTAGGTTAAATGCTAATGGCGAAGTGTTAATAACATGAACCTGTCGCGCCCTAAAGCAATAAGATTCATTTAAAAGTTAAACATCTGATACCATAAATAAGAAAATACACAGCAATTATTTTGCTGTGTATTTTCTTATTTATTTTACCAAATGACAAGCAACAAAACGAGATTGAGCCTGATGAAATGCAGGTTCTTCTTGGCTACATATAGCAATACACTCTGGGCAGCGAGTATGAAAACGACAACCAGAGGGAGGATTCGCCGGACTTGGTACATCGCCTTGCAAGATAATGCGGTTTTTCTTAGCCCCAGGATAAGGCTGGGGAATCGCTGAAATAAGAGTTTTTGTATACGGATGCAGGGGATTTAAAATCAGCTCATCCCCCTCCCCAAGTTCTACCATTTTTCCTAAATACATAACGCCAATCTCATCAGAAATATGTTTTACCTCATTTAATCCATGGGCGATAAACAAATAGGCTAGCCCTAGCTACCTTGGGTCCAGCACATCACGCAATCCGTCCCCCAATAAATTGAAGGCCATAACGGTTATAGTGATGGAGTCCTGGAAAAGTTACAATATGGGGCGCATTGAAAATAGTCTGGCGCCCTGCCCCTAACATCGTTCCCCATTCAGCAGTACGAGGCATAACACCAAGACCAAGAAAACCTAAAGCAGCTGCTTCCAATATGGCTTCTGAAATACCAATGGTGGACCTAACTATAATCGGTGCTAATACATTGGGCAATATATGTACGAAAATAATTCGTCTATCATTGTTACCAATGGCTCTGGCAGCGGTAACATACACATTTTCCTTCACTGACAATATACTGCCTCGTACAATACGGGCATACTGAGGAATGGAAACAATTCCAATAGCAATAATAGCTTTGTCAATACCTCTCCCTAACACCGTCATCAAGGCAAGAGCTAATAAAATACTAGGAAAGGACAACATAACGCCCATAATCGCCGTATCCACTTTGCCCCTGTAAAATCCTGCAATGGCTCCTAGTAAAATCCCAAAAACCAAAGCTAGGGTCACTGCCTCAACACCTACCACTAAAGACACTCGCGCTCCATATAAAATACGAGAAAAAATATCCCGCCCCAATTCATCAACACCTAAGATATAAGCAATCCATTATTATAAAATATCTTATATTCTCAAATAGGAGGCTAGCAATGAATTCTTTTTTTAATATCCTAGGGGGAATTCCATTAATTATCACTTTCGTTAATAAAGTCTTTCCATTAATTGATATAGAACTGCATCACTGGTCTACCCATGTTATATCTCATGCCTGTCCAGAACTTAAGGAGCAGGCCCTTTCTAGCGTTAGAGATAAAAAATTCCACTGTCAGGGGGGAAGTATTTATAGTCTCTACCCTACGGTACATAGGACTGATTTCATTTCCCTAGTAGTAGCCCTGCAAACCATCAGTGATTATTTAGATAATCTTTGCGATAATGTGGGTATAATTGATGAGCAAGCTTTTCGACAATTGCATCAAGCTATGACCGATGCTCTTGATCCTAAAGCTCTTCCTCAAGATTATTATGCTTTTTATCCTTATAAACAAGATGGCGGTTATCTTAGACAACTTGTAATCAATTGTCAACAGCAAGTAAAAAAGCTGCCCTCTTATGAACTTGTAAAACCAGAAATTCAACAATTGGCCTGCCTTTATAGCGACTTACAAACCTACAAGCACTTAGATCCTAGAATTCGCGAAGAAAAAATGTTAACTTGGATTGATCAGCATTTGGAAAACTACCCTGAGATCACTCAATGGGAATTTGCTGCAGCTACAGGTTCTACCTTGGGTATATTCATGCTCTGCGCTGCTGCCAGTGATAAAAATCTTACACCTTTGGCAGCAGCAAACATTTCTTCAGCCTATTTCCCCTGGATTAGCGGCTTACATATATTATTAGATTACTTTATCGATGCTGCCGAAGATCAAGAAAAGGGCGACCTCAATTTTGTTGCCTATTATGGGGATTCAGCCCAACTATTATCCCACCTCGTTTTGTTTACAGAACAAGCTTTTCTACAAGCTAGCGCTCTGCCTCATCCTGCCTTTCACAAAATAGTCGTGCAAGGACTACTTGCCATGTACCTTTCTGATCCGAAAGCCAACAGGGATAAGGAAAAGGAGATAAAGAATTCCTTACTAAAAACTGCTGGCGGATGTACTAAATTCCTTTATCAATTGTGTAAATTTCTGCGATATAAAAAGAAATTATAAGAAAAAGGCTGAGCGTAATGATTACACCCAGCCTTTTTCTTTACTTTTTCATAGTAGCTGCTGTTTTTATCAGAGCCGTTACTAATTCCGCGCTATTATATAAATCGATTTCTTTGATATATTCATCCGTTGTGTGCACTTTTTTCATACCTACTCCCAATACTGCCGTAGGTATACCATAATGATTAAAGAAATTGGCATCACTACCGCCGCCTGTAGCTTTAATTTCTGGTGCTAAACCAATACTTTTGGCTGCCTGCACTGCCAATGATACTACAGGGTCACTTTCGAGCAACACATAAGGATCATAGGCCTTATTTACCTTAACTTCAGCCCGTGCACCATTCGCCTCGGCCACTTGCTCAAAGGTTTCCTTCATATGAAGAGTTTGCACTTCTAACTTTTCCATATTGCGACTACGAGCCTCGCATTTTACTTCTACCGAGTCAGGCACAATATTAGTAGCAATACCACCGCTAATAATCCCCACATTGGAAGTGGTTTCAAAGTCGATACGACCACACTGCATATTAGCTAAGGCTTTACCTGCTACTACGATGGCATTAATTCCTTCTTCGGGAGCCACACCTGCATGAGCCTTCTTGCCATGAATCACGGCAGTAATACTATTTTGGCCAGGTGCCATCGTAATAATCTCACCAGGCCTACCACCGGAATCAAGAGCATACCCAAAATCAGCCTTTAATAAACTGGAATCAATGGCTTTGGCACCGTTTAAGCCACCTTCTTCAGCCACTGTAAACACTACCTGAATGGGGCCATGGGGAATACTGTTTTCATTCACAAGACGCAAAGCTTCTAAAACGGCAACGATTCCAGCCTTATCGTCTGCACCAAGAATCGTGTCCCCAACAGAGGTAATTACCCCATCTTTAAGCTGGGGTTCCACTCCGCCACATGGCTCAACACAATCCATATGAGCACTAAGCATCAGAGTAGGCGCATCCTGTAATGTTCCCTGCTTATAAGCAAGCACATTACCACAATTGCCGCCAATTTTTTCTCCTACATTATCTTCAGTAACCTCCAGCCCTAACTCCACCAATCGTGCCTTGAGCACATCAGCGACTTCACGTTCCTGCCTTGTGGAACACTTGATCTTAACCAATTCAAAAAATTCGGCTAACATACGATCTTGATTAATCATTACACAACCTCCTACGATATATAATATAAGAATATTGTACCAATAGAATTTTATCCGATGACCAAGTCGCTCTAAGCCTCCCATCTTATCTCATAGAGTCGTCTTTATCTTACTTATTAATTCTTACTATAAAATCGTATTCCTGCTTGTAGTAAATAAAAAATACATTTTTATCCTATAATCTTTAAATTTAGTACACATACTATGATAAGAATTAATAGAGATAAAAGGGGTTTTATCCACATGCCCAAAACCATCGCTTTACAAGCTAACAATCAAAAACTAGTAGATCTATTGCAGGAGCAAGGCTACACCGTCATTGATATGTATCAAGCTCACCAACAACGGGAATTAGTGGATGCCTATTTATATACAACCTATCATCCTGATGCTCTGACTACTTATCATAGTGTAGCCGAACCATTGGATAGTATTCTCGATACCAAAGAAGAAATGTATCCATTGACCTCCACCCCTATGATGAATATTTCCAACCTGCCGCCAGAACAAGTGCTTATCACATTAAAGCGGCGCCTACAGAACCACTGAAAGTAACATCTCTCGTTACTTAGGATTCTTAGAATTAATTAACCGTCCTTTAGTTACAATGCCTTCCCCAAATTTATTTCTAAGTTTATCAATTGTTTCATATACAGCCGTACGTTTATCATCCTGCTGGTCAAATAAAGATAGTTGACCACACCCTGATTGCAAATGAGACACTGTAATCCCTAACAGCCGTACACCTTCTTGTATAGGTATTTGGCGACAAATATATAGCGCGGTCTCATAAAGAACTTCATCAAAGTTCGTAAATGCCAGTAAAGTTTTACTACGAGTAATCGTTTTAAAAGAAGCAAATCGTAATTTTACAGTAATCGTTCTACCACTATATCCATGCTGCCTAAGACGCCATCCTACTTTTTCAGCCAATGCTAATAGTTCTGTTTCTATCTGTGATACCATCATTATATCTATAGGAAAAGTAACTTCATTACCAATTGACTTAGGTTCAAGATTAGCGACCACTGGCCGATCATCTTGTCCGCGGGCTAAAGAATGTATGGTATATGCCATTTGCCCACAATGCTTAGCCAATTGCGCAACATTCGTCTTGGCTAACTGCCCAATTGTATAAATTCCTTGAGTTCTCAAGACCTGCGCCATCGCCTTGCCAACTCCCCACATAGACGTTATGGGTAACTCTCGCAACACAGCCTCCTCCTCCCCTGGATGGACAATTACCAGACCATCAGGCTTTTGCATATCAGAGGCCAACTTCGCCAAGAATTTATTAGGAGCCACACCCGCTGAAGCGGTAAGCCGCAATTCATCTTTAATACGCTTTTTAATACAAGAAGCAATCGCCTCTGGATGATCATAAAGCTGCTCCATCCCTGTTACATCCAAGAAAGCTTCATCTAAAGACAAGGGCTCTACAATAGGTGAAAATTCCGAGAAAATACGTTGTAGTTCCATTGAAACTTGGCTATATTTTTCATGATCACAAGGTAAAAATATGCCTTCTGGGCAACGGCGTCTAGCTTCCACTATAGACATGGCAGAATGCACTCCAAAACGTCGCGCTTCATAAGAGGCCGTCGCCACCACACCACGATTGCCCGTACCGCCGATAATAACAGGCTTACCTCTTAATGCCTCATTATCACGTTGTTCCACTGCGGCATAAAAGGCATCCATATCAATATGTATAATCCACCGTTGCATGTATTTTCACCTAACTTTCACTTTTTTATAGTCATACTCTATTTTTTGATTATACAACAAACGCCTCCATCTTGTTAGCAAGATGAAGGCGTTAACTTTTAAATTAATGGCGGAGCGACAGGGATTCGAACCCTGGCAGGCCTTACGACCTCTAACGATTTAGCAAACCGTCCTCTTGAGCCGCTTGAGTATCGCTCCGTAATTGTATGGCGGAGGGGGTGGGATTCGAACCCACGGACCCCTTACGAGATCGCTGGTTTTCAAGACCAGTTCCTTGAACCGCTCGGACACCCCTCCGTGTCGGTTGACACGTTCCCGATGACACAATCATTATTATACCAGCCTGAATATCCTTTGTCAACACCAGTAGACATAAATTTTATAAATTATATTAAAATGACTAGACCAAATGACCGCGATGAGCTATCACATTGATAACACCACTATCATATTTAAAAATGGGAATACGCCGCAATTCAAAGTCTGGGGATTCTTTAATACAAAGACCTTCTTTCACTGTAAAACCTGCTATATAGCCCACATTTTGAGCAATCTCTACAACTGCTTCGTTATAACTACCTCGAGGATAAGCAATTCCATTCACATTTTTCCCTAAAACACTCTCTAATACTGCTTTAGAATTGACTAATTCATCATAAATAGTGGTATAGTCGAACTCGGCCAACGCTCTATGCGTTACCGTATGGGACCCAAAAGACATACCACCTTGAGCCATTTCCATAATATGTTCTGGAGTAAGCCGATCCTTTGTCCACAACATATCAGTAATAATAAAAAAGGTTCCTATCATTCCATATTTTCGTAGTATAGGGTAGGCATTTTGGAAATTATCTAAATATCCATCATCAAAGGTTATTAATATAGGTTTGCTTGGTAAATTCACATTACGATCATCTAAGAATTTTTGAAAATCTTCCAAGGAGATGCTGCAATAGCCCCTTTCTTGCAAACTCTCCAAATCATTGGTAAATCGCTCTGGTGTAACTGTCAGGTAATCTGACGTATACCCTACACGATGATATACCAAAACAGGGATTTTTTGATTACTAGCTCCACTACTAGCAAAATCCTGAAATAACAATTCCGAACAACTTGTAGTAATAAGTGCACTCGTACATGTTTTAATAAAGTTACGCCTCGATAACATGCTATCCCCCTCTTCACTAAGGAATTGTAAATTATCTGTCATAAGATTATATACTTTTCCTCTTATAACTATTGTAACATTATCAAACTTTTTTGCACCCATTTTTTATAAACTTTTCCTTTAATATACTATTTTTCATTTATTAGTCTAATCGATAATAAGACCAAACACAATGCAATCCTTTTACCGTACCACCGCACTGACAATTCTCATGACCACATATTCGAGAGCAAACTGTATCTACTCCAGACCGACTGATACGCTCTGAAACCTGTTTGACTGGAAGAGATGGTCCAGCCTTCACTTTATAACCAACTTTATTCTCACCTATTTTACAAAACCAATTCCATAGTTTCAAAGCTATCACCCTCTCTTAACCTTTTTGCTTTATTATACATGATCTTTATACTCTTTAACTATGACATACATCACAAAACAGAAATTTCCACTATCGCTAAACCTTTATATAGCGAGTATAATGATGGTAAATTCATCTAGGATTTGCGGTTAACATCTTTGATAAAGGCGAAGTATATTACCATGGAACCACTGGACAAACATCGACAAGAAGACTTTGTACAGCAATTGTTCGGCAGCATTGCCAAACGCTATGATTTGCTAAATGCAGTCTTCACCTTGAACCAAGATACCTACTGGCGTAATGTTGCCGCAGAGAAGGCCAATGTAATGGCAGGATACAAGATCCTTGATGTATGCTGCGGTACAGGAAAACTTGCTATTTCATTGGCAGAAAAAGCAGGGCCTAATGGCCGGATTATCGGTCTGGATTTCTCAGAAAATATGCTACGCCAAGCAAAAGAGAATATAAGGAACATCTCTTATCAGACCATTACACTCATACAAGGCAATGCCTTACACTTGCCCTTTTCTGATAATTTTTTTGACTGTGCAACCATTGGCTTCGGTCTGCGAAATGTAGCTGACATAAAAGGGGTCTTATCAGAAATGATTCGGGTAATTAAACCTGGCGGCACCGTCTTATCCGTAGAACTATCTAAACCGAGTGCACCAATTATAAAGCAACTCTATTATCTCTACTTTGAACACCTACTCCCCTTATTAGGCAATCTAGGCTTTAATAAAAATCAACCTTACTATAATTTACCTGCATCTCTCAGAACATTACCTGAACCCTCCGCCATTCAAGATATCCTCACACAAGCAGGCTTAGAGAAAACAACTTACTATCAACTAACTGGCGGTATCGCTACTATTCATCTAGGAATAAAAAAACACTAAGATTTAGGGAGCGTTTTAGCTGCATCCAATCTTAGTGACACTTATCCTTATGAATTTTCTTTAGAGCTCCTACTTATAGATACTAAAAATTTCATAGCGCCTTGGTCATCGGATAAAATGGAGTTTGGCCTCGGTCAAATTCCATTTTTATTGTATATTGAAAACCACGCGCTATGCGTGTGGTTCCAAAAAGCTTATAGCTATG
>CAUROG010000028.1:0-48664 GCA_963526645.1 uncultured Pelosinus sp.
ATCGGCTGTTAACCGATCGGTCGTAGGTTCGAGTCCTACTCGAGGAGCCATTTTTTACAGATTACAAACAGGCTTTCTATGGAAAACCTGTTTTAATATCTCTAGGGCCTATAGCTCAGCGGTAGAGCAGCCGGCTCATAACCGGCTGGTCCCTGGTTCGATCCCAGGTGGGCCCACCATTTTATGATAACTAATAATGGCCCGTTGGTCAAGCGGTTAAGACACCGCCCTTTCACGGCGATAACGGGGGTTCGATTCCCCCACGGGTCACCAATTACGGGCGATTAGCTCAGCTGGGAGAGCGCCTGCCTTACAAGCAGGATGTCGGCAGTTCGATCCTGTCATCGCCCACCATTTAAGAATTAAATGCAAAGCATATGCTTTGCATTTTTTATTTTAGCCGAAAGTTTGTTTATTTGATTAGTTGCGTAGAATTTTAGTATAATAAGGAAAATAATAATAATGGGGTGTAAAAATTTGAGTCTTGTGGGAAGATTAGCCGCATTAGTGGCATGTGTGCCTCAGGGGGCGCGCTTAGCGGACATTGGTACTGATCATGCGTATTTACCTATTGAGTTAGTACAAGAGAATATCATTGTTTCAGCCGTAGCTGGTGATGTTCATTTAGGCCCTTATAAAGCTGCTAAAGAACATGTAGAAGGTCTGAAGTTAGAAGAAAAAATTTCGGTTCGTTTAGGCAATGGGCTAGCAGTGCTTTATCCAGGAGAAGTAGATACAGCTGTTATTGCTGGTATGGGTGGCCAGACGATACTAGAGATACTAAATAATAATCCTGAAGTAGTCATATCTTTAAAGCGTTTAGTCTTACAACCCATGGTGGCTGCAGCAGCTGTACGCCGTTGGCTAAATGAAAATGGATGGTGTCTGGTTGAAGAACAGTTAGTTCAAGAGGATGGTCGGCTATATGAAATTATTGTGGCAGAGCAAGGCATCTCATCTGCTTGTGAATCTGTTATGTATGACATTGGGCAAAAATTGTGGGATGAAAAATCCTCACTTCTAACATTGCATATAGATCAACTGATTGCCCAGACGAAACGTGTTTTAGGGGAAATGTCAGTCAGCAGTAATGCCAAAAAAAGTCTTAAATATCATGAGTATAAAGAAAGGTTAGAACAACTGGAGGCTAAAAGACAATGTCTGTAAAATGTCAGGTAATCATAGATGCGATGGACAAGTTAGCACCTAGAAGTCTGGCAGAAAGCTGGGATAACGTGGGCTTACTAGTTGGTAGTCCAACGCAAACAATTAATAAAATATTAATAACCTTAGATGTAACCAAAGCGGTCGTAGATCAAGCTGTAAAAGACGATGTAGACTTAATTATTACTCATCATCCTGTTATTTTTAAAAGCATTTCTGCCATAAGAACAGATTTACCACAAGGTCAAATTTTAGCTAGCTTATTAAAAGCAAATATAGGAGTATATGCGACCCATACGAATCTTGATATTGCATCAGGCGGTGTGAATGATGTTTTAGCTGCGGCTTTACATTTATGTGATGTGGAGCCTCTTGCGATTAGCTCTATTGAAAAATTATGTAAGTTGGTGGTGTTTGTACCTGAGACTCATGTGAAAATCCTCGGGGAGGCCATAATGGCGGCCGGAGCAGGACATATTGGAAACTATAGCCATTGTAGCTTTACAACAGGTGGTATAGGTACATTTTTACCTTTGGAAGGTTCTAATCCTTTTATCGGGAATGCCGGTACATTAGAGTCTGTGAAAGAAAGCCGTTTAGAAACCATTATGCCTGAAAATATAAGTAAATCGGTAATAAAGGCAATGCTTAAAGTGCACCCCTATGAGGAAGTTGCTTATGATATATATCAACTTATGAATTCTGGTGAAAGATTAGGTCTAGGACGTGTTGGAAAACTTGTTACTCCTATGTTGCTTGCAGATTTCGCTAGTCAGGTTAAAACTGCATTAGGAATACATTCTGTAAATGTAGTAGGTGCTTGTGATACATTAGTAAAAAAGGTAGCAGTATGTGGTGGTGCTGGTGCTAGTTTATTACATAAGGCTGCTTTTGCTGGAGCAGATGTATTAGTAACAGGAGATGTAAAATATCACGAAGGGCAAGACGCTGTAGCCATCGGTATGGCCATGATTGATGCTGGTCATTTTGCCACAGAACAACCTGTACTATTGCATGTAGAAAAGTATCTTAGTAAATGCGCTATCGATAGAAAGTGGCTAGTGGATATTAAGGTCGATCAGGTAAATGAAAATGTCTTTCAGATTTATTAGAGAATATATGGACAATATTTACAATTGATATAACTTGACTAAAATAATTTTATATGATATTATGTAAATCTAACAATAACTATATTGCGTTGTGAGTAGGAAAGATGATCGCGGATGCCCATAAAGCATACGAGGAAAGTCCGAGCTCCATAGGGCAGGGTGCTGGATAACGTCCAGCGAGGGTGACCTTAGGGAAAGTGCCATAGAAATGTAAACCGCCAGCTATGCTGGTAAGGATGGAACGGTGCGGTAAGAGCGCACCAGCAGTCAGGTGACTGGCTGGCTAGGTAAACCCCACCTGGAGCAAGACCGAATAGGGAAGGGATGAAGCTGCCCGCTGAACCTTCCGGGTTGCGTCGCTAGAGCTGTCAGGTAACTGCCAGACTAGATAGATGATCATCACCGCGTAAGCGGTACAGAACTCGGCTTATTGATTACTCACAATTTTATGCAGTTGAAACCTTTTCTATTTAATAAATAGAAAAGGTTTTTATTTTATAATAAAAAAATAAGAATATGTTATTGATAGTTGTTATTAAGAAGAATAAAAAATAAAATAATTTTAAATATTTAATAACTATTGACTTTTAATTAAATATTTCCTAAAATGTAAATAAGATTTTATAATACAGTAATGAAAAATTCATAATGGTTAATAATAAAACAAATAAGAATATTGGAGGTTACATAATGAGTGTCTTGAATATTACTAGCGAAAGTGATTTTAAGGAGCAAATATCTCAGCCAGGCAAACCTGTACTTGTAGATTTTTGGGCTTCTTGGTGTGGTCCATGTAAAATGGTTGCTCCGGAACTTGAGGCTGTAGGTACGGAATATGAAGGTAAGGCGTTAGTGGTAAAGGTAAATGTTGATGAACAGCAGCAACTTGCTAGTAACTACAATGTTATGGGGATTCCTACCTTATTGCTATTTAAAGATGGTGTAGAGGTCAATCGTATAGTGGGATATCGTCCGCGTAAGGATTTAATGGATGCTATCGACAAGGTGATTTAAAATAGAAGAGGCTTAGCAATGGCTAAGCCTTTTTTTGCGGAATCAGAAAGTATAGTACGTTCTTGATTCCAAGTAAGAACGACTAAGGCTTCTGCCTGTAGCTGAGGATTGGCACAGGCCAAGTCCTTTCTTAATTGCTGAAAGAAGGATGTTAAGGATAATTGTACAAAAATATATTGTTTAAATGTTATTAATTTGCGATAATATGAATAAGAAGGGGGTTGACCATGTTTAATTTTAGTATGTCTGAGCTAGTGGTTATTTTAGCAATTGCATTAGTCGTTTTTGGCCCAGCTAAGTTGCCTGAGCTTGGTAAAGCAATCGGCAAAGGAATTAGCAACTTTAAAGATGCTGTTGCCAGTGGACAGGATAATAATAAATAGTAGTATAAATGATGGTTGTATTTCTTTACATGTAAGAACCTTTTCGCAAAGTTAGAAAGCACAATGGCATTTAAATTATCAAATCCCGGAAGGAGTTATATATGATTATTTCATGGAATACCACTCAAGCTTGTAATATTAGCTGTGTTCACTGCTATCGTGATGCGGGAACTAAGAGGAATGATGAATTAAGTACCGAGGCAGGTAAAAAATTACTAGATGAAATGGCTCGTGCTGGCTTTAAAATTATTATTTTAAGTGGCGGCGAGCCTTTGATGCGTTCTGATATTTTTGAATTAATTTCTTATGCTAAAAGCATTGGATTACGCCCAGTACTTGGTACTAATGGAATCCTAATTACTAAGGAAGTGGCTATAAAATTAAAAGAGGCTGGACTTGGTGCAGCAGGCATTAGTCTTGATAGCCGAGATAAAAACATACATGATAAGTTTCGTCAGTCAGAAGGAGCTTGGGATAAAACCATTGCTGCTATGAAAGCTTGTCGTGAAGTGGGGCTTCCTTTTCAGATTCATACAACAATAACAACTTGGAACGAAAAAGAAGTTACAGATATTACAGATTTAGCTGTTGAAATAGGTGCTATGGCTCATCACATTTTTTTCTTGGTTCCTACAGGTAGAGGTAAAGATATTGAAGATACAACATTAAAAACAGAACAATATGAAGCTGTGTTAACACGTATCTTGGAGAAACAAAAAGAAGTACCTATTGAACTGAAACCTACTTGTGCTCCACAGTTTATGCGCATTGCAAAAGAACGCAATATACCAATGCGATTTACCAGAGGATGTTTGGCTGGTACGGCTTATTGTGTGATCTTGCCAAATGGTGATGTACAAGCCTGTCCTTATTTACCTATCAAGATAGGTAATGTACATCAAACGGATTTTGATGTATTATGGCGTGATAGTGAAATGTTTAATAAACTAAGGCATGAACCGCTAAAAGGCGGATGTGGAACCTGTGGTTATGATAGGATATGTGGTGGTTGTAGAGCTCGTGCATATTACTATTATGAAGGGGATTACATGGCAGAAGAACCTTGGTGCGATCGTGGGGTTAGAGAAGTGAATAAATAAAACGTCTTGTGCGTTATTAAAGAATTGGCGCAGTGCCAATTCTTTTTTTCTAAAAAAGGGAGGAGGGTAATTGTGGGAAATGTGGAATCTTTGTGGGATCTATTTCAAAAGAAGAATGTCAGTCGGCGAAACTTTTTAAAAACCTGTGTGACTATAACTGGAATTTTAGGATTATCACCAAGTTTGATTTCTGACGTGGTATCTGCGGCTGAGAAACAGCCATTAGTGCCTGTCATTTGGCTACATGGACACGAGTGTACTGGTTGTGACGAGGCTTTTATTCGTTCTCAAACACCCTTGGCATCAGATGTTTTATTAAACATGATTTCTATGGAGTATATGGATGTTTTGGCTGCTGCTGGTGGTGAACCTTTAGAGCATCATTTGCAAGAAGCTATGAAAAAGTATAATGGAAAGTATATACTTGCAGTCGAAGGTGCAGTTCCATTAAATGATGATGGTATTTATTGTATGGTAGGTGGTAAATCCTTTGTACATAATCTTAAAGAAGTGGCAAAAGGCGCTGCTGCGATCATTGAAGTTGGTTCTTGCGCGGCTTGGGGAGGAATTCAAGCTGCTAAACCAAATCCGACAAAATCTGTTTCTGTTAGTGATGTAATTAGCGGTAAGACAATTATAAAAGTACCAGGTTGTCCACCCATTCCTGAAGTTATTACGGGTGTGATAATGCATTATACTTTATTTGGGCAACTTCCTCCTTTGGATAGTAAAGGCCGTCCCAAACAATTTTTTGGAAATCGGATTCATGATACTTGTTATCGTCGTCCCTTTTTTGATTCGGGTATGTTTGTGGAGAAGTTTGATGATGCAGGAAGTAAGGCAGGTTGGTGCTTATACAAAGTAGGATGTCGAGGGCCTGAAGCCTATAATTCTTGTGGAAATATGCGGTGGTGGAATGGACTTTCCTATCCAATTCAATCAGGAGCACCTTGTGTTGCCTGTGCTTCTAATAATTTCTGGGATAACGATCCTTTTTATGAACGTATGCCCAATATTCCTATTCCTAATGTTATTGCTAATGCGGATAAGGTTGGTATGGTGGCAGCAGGCGCCCTTACTGCTGGTGTAATTGTTCATGGTGCCCTTTCTGCTATTCAACATAGGGGACATCATCAAGAAGAAGATGAATCAGAAGATGATAATTAGAAGATGATAATTAGAAGGTGTGAGGAGGATGTCTTGTGAAACGTGTTGTTGTTGATCCTGTAAATCGTATTGAAGGGCATTTACGATTAGAGGTTACTGTTGATGAAGTTACTGGCAAAGTACAAGATGCATTGTCTAGTGGCACGGCATGGCGTGGTATTGAACTGATTTTAAAGGGACGTGACCCACGAGATGCATGGGTTTTTGCCCAAAGAATTTGTGGCGTATGTACTACTGTTCACGCTCTAGGCTGTTTGCGGGCAGTAGAAGATGCACTAGGAATTGAAATTCCCAAAAATGCCAACTATATTCGCAATATTATTGCAGCCACGCAAATGGTACACGATCATATCGTGCATTTTTATCATTTACATGCATTAGACTGGATTAGTCCTGTGGCTTCGCTGAAAGCGGACCCCGCAGCCACTGCAGCCTTACAGAATACAGTGTTAGAAAAGTACAATTTGGATCTTAAAGGTCCTATTGAATTTGATACGGATGCATATCCTAAAGAATTTCCTAAAGCTACAACTGCTTATTTTAAAAGTATACAAGACAAAGTGAAAAAAATTGTAGACAGTGGCCAACTAGGGATTTTCTCTGCCCAGTGGTGGGATCATCCAGATTATGATGTATTGCCCCCAGAGGTTCATTTGATGGCTGTATCCCATTATTTGAACATGCTTGATAAACAGCGTGAAATTGTTATTTCTCATGTTGTCTTTGGTGGAAAAAATCCTCATCCTCACTATGTGGTTGGTGGTATGCCTTGCTCCATTTCGATGAATGATATGAATGCACCTATTAATACAGAGCGTTTAGCAGCTGTCAGCTCATCGATTAATACGACAATTAGCCTTGCTAATTATTTTTATGTGCCTGATGTATTGGCAATTGGTGAATTATATGTTAAAAAAGGCTATGTTGATGGTGGTGGTTTGGCTAAGGAGAGAGTACTTGGATTTGGTGACTATCCTGAGGATACCTACTCAGGCACTTCGAATGGTGATTTTCATAAAAATTTATTACTTCGCTCTGATGGAGTTGTAGAACAATTTGCTCAAGGTGTTGATAAAGCTGTATTTCATACCTTTGAAGCAAAGGATTTAACAGATCCAGAAGTATTAACGGAAGGTGTTGAGCATTCCTGGTATAATTATCCTGAAAAGGATATGGAGTTGCACCCATGGAGTGGTGTAACAAAACCAGAGTATACTGCGCCAAAAGAGGGAACGAAAACCGATTGGAAATATCTTGATGAGAATGGCAAATATTCTTGGATTAAGACTCCAAAATGGAAAGGTAAGATGGCTGAAGTAGGGCCTCTTTCCCGTTATATCATTGTCTATACGAAAGTGAAACAAGGAATTATTAAAGAACCTACTTGGGTTGAAAAAATGATGGTTGATCAAATTGATTCAGTATCTAAAGCGTTAAATATGGCACCAGAAAAGTGGATGTTATCTACGGTTGGTCGGACGGCAGTACGAGGGCTTGAAGCACAAGTGATGGCATATATTAGCAAATATTATTTTGATAAGTTAGTAAATAATATTAAAGCTGGTGATACTTCTGTAGCAAATATGGAAAAATGGGAACCAACTATGTGGCCGAAAGAAGCTAAAGGTGTAGGCCTTCATGAAGCTCCTCGTGGCGGTCTTAGTCATTGGGTGGTTATCAAGGACGAAAAAATTGCTAATTATCAAGCAGTTGTGCCTTCTACATGGAATGCTTGTCCGAGGGATAGTAAATCTGGTTATGGGCCTTATGAAGCGACTATGATGGATACTAAAGTGAAGATTGCTGATAAGCCTCTAGAAATTTTAAAAGCGATTCATTCCTTTGATCCTTGTTTAGCTTGTGCAACGCACCTATATGATGCTTCAGGTCGACAGTTGGCAGTTGTACATAGTGATCCTTATTTAAAGCTCTAGAGAATGGTAGATAATAAGGGGGGGATGTAATGAAGGTTCGTACAGTAACTGTTTATTATGTATTTACCATTTGGACGAGAATTTTTCATTGGGTGATGGCAGGGGCTATTGCAGTTTTATTTGTTACGGGTTTATATATTGGAAATCCTTTCTTTATTGGCAGTCAAGGGATAGAACCAACTTTTGCGATTACTAATTGGGCATCTATGTCGACGATTCGATTTATTCACTTTTCTGCAGGGTATATATTAATGGCGTCCTTTATTTTACGGATCTATGGCTTTATTCTTCACAGAGGAGACCGTATGTTACCTAAGCCGTGGACGAAACTATTCTGGACGGGCATGCTAGATATGGGGTTACATTACAGCTTTTTGCGTACTGAGCATCGTCCTTATTTAAGAAATTCAATGGCTCGTTCAGGATATGGTGGTGTGTACGGGATGATCTTCTTAGAGGCTTTTACTGGATTTGCTATGTATGGCCAGATCAATCCAAATAGTGGGCTAGCCAAGTTGTTTGGACCTCTTAATCATTTTTTTGTGGATGAATATACCGTCCATCTACTTCATCATTATGTGGCATGGATGATCATATTGTTTGTAATTATCCATGTGTATATGGCAACAAGAGCTGATATGAGTGAAAAGTATGGTGAAATATCAGCAATGTTTTCAGGGGTAAAACTCTATGACAAAGAACCGGATGATATAGGAGATATTAGGAAATGAAGCAAATTACGGTTCTAGGGATTGGCAATATATTAATGCAGGATGAGGGTTTTGGGGTAAGAGTTGTGGAGCAACTGCTCCGTCAATACTCCTTTCCCTCCAATGTGCAAGTTTTGGATGGCGGAACTCTTGGTATGGAATTACTAAGATTCTTAATAGGGACAGACAAGTTAATTCTAGTAGATGCTGTGAGTGGAAATCTACCACCAGGATCTATTTATCAATTTCATAATGATGAAGTCAAAGCATATTTTAAAGAGAAAGTCTCCATGCATGAGCTTGGTATTCAAGACGTATTAGCGGTAATGGATGTATTAGAAAAGCCTGTTAGCGAAATTATGATTTTAGGAGTACAGCCTTTAACTATTGATACAAGTTTGGAAATGACGCCTATTGTAGGTAAGGCAGTAGATGTTATAGTAAAACAAGTACTATCGGTGCTTAAGGAATGGCAAATAGAGGTTGTGAGAAACGATGAATGAAACAGTGAATGTATCACCAAAGGCGAAGGCGATATTATACGAAATTCATGGAGCATTGCAGCGATTTATTAATACTGGTGAAGTATGGAGTATCTTTATTAATAAAATGTCTCTTGCTCCTGAGGAGCGTCAAGAGATTCATGATTTTCTCGGCCAGGGGAGTATTAAGATTGCTTTATCAGACAGTGCTGAGCCCGCTGAATGGATGGAAAGTGGTACTTCGGGGATATGGTATGGTGTATTTTATGATCAGACCAACAATCCCATACTTGAGACGATTGAAATTGGAAAATTTCCTGAGGTAGCTTCTTCGCAAGTAGAAGACATAAACAGAGGTTTGAAAACATTGAAACTAGGGTTGGTAACAAATAGGGAATAAAAAGCTGAGATCAGCTTTTTATTCCCTATTTCTATTTCTAATGGATGGATAAAGTATAATGACTTTTTATATACTAAGTTTGAAAGAAAGGGAGATGAAATTATGCTAACAGGTGTAAAGTGTACGGTTTCTAATTGTAAATATCGGAAAAGTGGTGAGCGATGTGATGCTTCTGC
Source organism: uncultured Pelosinus sp. (assembly GCA_963526645.1). Taxonomy (GTDB): domain Bacteria; phylum Bacillota; class Negativicutes; order DSM-13327; family DSM-13327; genus Pelosinus. Next base: position 9,643 of record CAUROG010000028.1, read on the forward strand.
AATTGAATTAAATGATGGCTAAGCCAGCTAATCAAAGTGAGCAAACAAACTGTAAAACCTTTTATCAGAAGTAATGTGAAGAATAAGTAAAATCTGGTATAAACCAGTTTTTATCTTACTCTAGCATACTTCCTTCTTAAACTTCATATTTATTATGGAGGGGTGAGAGAGTATGAACATTAAAAACTTACATGTTCTATATGGGGAGGGTGAGAATAAAAAAAAGATAAAAATAGAGGATTACAGAAAAAATAAAGAAACAGGCCATAATGATGTATTGATTATAATGTCTAATCAAAAGCATTGGGTGGATGTTTTTGATGTTAAATTATATAGAGATCAGGGTAGTGTTTTTTGTTGGAAGGACTATAGTGAGGGAGTTTATATAGAATTAAATGAGTCTAATCCAATATGTCCTGAGTGTGGCTGGTGGAAATGCAATCATTGTGGCTCATGTTATTGTAATAAATCTTGATCCTTTTTTTAATTTATAGAGGATATAAAGCAATCAGTACCGAATTATTTATATCTAAAATGTAGCAAGTGAAAGGATGATAATTTTGTTGCGTGGTATCCGAGGCGCCATAACAGTAGATAAAAATGAATCTATTGAAATAATTGAGAGGGTAGCAGAGCTTTTAACTGCTATAAAACAGGCTAATACATTCGAAATTGAAGATATAGGGGCTGTTATTTTTAGCTCTACTCCAGATATTAATTCTACTTTTCCAGCGATTGCAGCTAGAAAGTTAGGATGGACAGAGGTACCTTTATTTGGTACACAGGAAATTGATAGCCCTAACGGAGTATTGCATTGTGTTCGTGTACTTATATTATTAAATACAGAGTTGTCTCAAAAAGAGATTAAACATATTTATTTAAGAGACGCAGCAGTGTTAAGACAAGATATTAAACAAGATAAATAAATTGTTCTTAGTTCTTGTGGTCGAATGTATAAGAGATAAATATATTTGTTTTTTTAAAAAGCAGCCTTTGCTACGAGGAAGAAAGGTTATTTTTTGTTGGGCAATACTATCTTATGCAAATAATATTGTTAGTTAACAAGAATGGTACATAGAGGAGAGAAGATGAAGCTAGTTTCAATTGTCGTACCTGTGTTCAACGAAGAAGAGAATATTCAAATGTTTTACCAAGAAGTTTGTAAACATATGGAGCCATTGCCCTATAATTTTGAATTGCTTTTTGTTGATGATGGATCAACGGATGCGACTCCTTTACTATTGGAAAAATTGGCTCAGCAAGATAGCAGAGTTCGAGGTTTGATTATGGCACGAAATTTTGGACATCAATTGGCTCTAACTTGTGGACTGGATCATGCTGATGGAGAGGGAGTTATTACTATGGATGGTGACATGCAGCATCCACCAGAAATGTTGCCTCTTCTTCTAGCTAAGTGGGAAGAAGGTTTTGAAGTAGTACAAACTATAAGAGTAAGTACAGAGGGTGTTTCCTGGTTTAAATCTTTTACTTCGGGCTTATATTATAAATTAATTAATAAATTATCGAAAGTACATATACAAGAAGGCGGTTCTGATTTTCGCTTGCTAGACAAGGCAGTCGTGCAAAGTTTTCGTCGTTTCAAAGAGCGGGCACGATTTATTCGTGGTATGATTGGTGCAATTGGTTATAAACAAGTTTTAGTAGAATTTACTGCTCCCAAGCGTTATGCAGGGACATCTAAATTTTCATTAAGTCGAATGATGCATTTTGCTCTAGATGGCATTACAGCATATTCTAAGTTGCCCTTGCGTTTTGCCTTCTATGTGGGGCTGCTTTTTGCCTTAATTAGTTTTGCTGTTACAATGCATGTTATATATATTAAGTTATTTACGATAGAGGCAGTACCTGGTTGGGCAACCATTACAGCTAGTATTTTACTATTAGGTGGATTGCAATTACTTGGGTTAGGGATTATTGGGGAATATATAGGTCGTATATTTGAGGAAGTGAAACAACGCCCTTTATATCTAGTGCGCGTTGAATTAAAACAACAACAAGAATCAAAGAATGTGAATGAATAAATAGATAATAACGAAGAATAAAGTTGTATCTGGTGAGTTACATCAAACATATTATAAAATAATAATGTAAAATAATGAGATATTCGGCAGGATTTTTCATAAGAAAAGCGAATGGTATAAATGTGCAGTTTATAAATGCCTAATCAACGCACAAGACCGGGGGAACCACAGTTTTGGGGTGAAACATATAAGGCTAAATTTGAAATTTGCCTGAAAGTAGGGGTATCTCAACCCTAACCCGTCAGCTAACCTCGGAGGCTAGTGAGAGGGGTATGCATATTGACGAAATTTTTTCGAGTGGTGGTGTTCTTACTAGTTTTAGTGAGTGCAGGAACTGTAACCTGCGCTGCAGCAGCTTATCATCAAGGTGACCAAGGTGAAGATATTGCAAGTATTCAGGTACAGTTAAATGCTCTTGGTTACAATGCTGGTAGCTCTGATGGAGATTTTGGTGAAATGACAGTAAGTGCAGTGAAACGTTTTCAAAGAGACAGAGGTTTGGATGCTGATGGAGTGATTGGCATGCAGACGTATCGTGCTATTATGGGCAGAGAAATGCCTGTAAGTCGTGATAGTTCTAGTGCTATGGTCCGAAGAGTTGTACAAGCAGCGCTGAATTATCAGGGGGTTCCATACGTATTTGGTGGCACGACGCCGAATGGTTTTGATTGTTCGGGCTTTACTCGTTATGTATTTGCACGATCTGGAATTTATTTACCAAGAGCTGCTGATGAACAATATGAAGTTGGACAATCCGTATCTTATAGCCGTTTACAGCCAGGAGATATAGTCTTTTTTACTACATATGAAGCTGGCGCTTCCCATTCTGGTATTTATGTGGGAAATGGAAAGTTTATTAGTGCCACATCAAGTCGTGGGGTAGTAATTGATCGATTAGATAGTGGCTATTGGGGAGCACGCTACTTGGGAGCGCGCCGGGTGTTATAATGTGGCTTATAGGAGGCATTTACGCCTCCTTTCTTTTATTTGTTACCAAATATAGTAACATAACGCCAACTAGGCTCTACCAGTTAGATTCGGTGGAAAGCCTAGTTTTTTATACTTTTAGTATATAAATTTTGCATGGAATAGGTTATAGTATTATTGGATGAGCCTGTGTGTACTCAGGGGATGGTATAATAAAAAATGTAGTGTACATTAGGCATTATTAAAGTTGTTTCTATAAGACACGGAGGCTTATATGTTTAACTTATATTGGCGAGAATTTTTAGTTCCGCATTGGTCATTAATTATAATTTCATTGATGTGTTTTGAGATTGCCAGTGCTGCAGGGCTAGCAGCTCCATTAATTATAAAGTTTCTAATTGATGATGCTTTGGCTTATGGCGATATAGAGTATTTACATTTAATTATTGCAAGTATCATTGGTCTATACTTGTTGCGTGGTGCATTTTCCTATATTCATGGACAAACGATAGCTAAAGCTGGTAATAAAATGGTGGCACAATTAAGACAGACTATGTTTGAGCGCTTGCAGAGATTAGATTATACATATTTTGTTAATCATTTAACAGGAGATACGATTTCTCTATTTACTAATGATTTGCTGTTAATTCAACAGGCCATTACTTTAGCAGTACCTGATTTATTAGTAGAATCACTGAATTTAATTGCTATTATAATGATTATGATATATTTTGATTGGCAGCTGTCATTAGTTACATTTGCTACTCTGCCTTTTATAATCTTAGCTATGGGATTTTTCAACAGAAAAATAAGTGGTTTGGGTATGCAAGCGGAAGAAACATTGGGTAAAGTCACTAGTATTCTACATCAAGCATTATTATCTATTATGTCAGTACAAAGCTATGCAAGAGAAGAGCATGAATGCCAGAAATTTAACGAAAGTATGCGGCAGGCTGCTAGTGATTTTATTAAAGTACAGCGACTAAAAGCTATTTTAATTGCTTTAGTAGAGCTTTTAGCATCTCTTGGTTTGACGGCTATTATCTGGTATGGAGGCAAGGAAGTAATTAACGATAAATTAACCATCGGTGGTATGTTTGCCTTTTTAATATATATTATCAACATGCCTACACCTATACGAAAAATTAGCGAGGCTGTTACTAGTATGAAATTAGGGATTGTTGCCTGGCAGAGGATTAGTACTTTAGAAAGAAAAATTGATATTGTTGATGGGTATAAAGAATTTGAAAAAGTTACAGGAAAGGTTGAATTTAGGAATGTACATTTTGGATACCATTCAGAGACAGGAACACTAAAGAATATTCATTTTATAATTCAGCCCGGTGATATAGTTGCCATTGTAGGACCAAGTGGTGCAGGAAAATCTTCTTTTGCTAATTTATTATTGCGTTTTTATGATCCAATAACTGGTACTATTCTTATAGATGATATTGATATAAAAGAAATGAAATTGAGTGCATTGCGTAGACAAATTGGATTTATTCAACAGCAACCTATTTTATTTAATTTAAGTATTTTAGAAAATATTAGATATGGAAGGCCAACCGCTAGTATCGAGGAAGTTGAAAAGGCTGCAAAATTTGCAAATGCGGATAGTTTTATTATGGAATTACCTGATGGTTATAATTATATTGTTAGTGAATTAGGCAGTAATCTATCTGGAGGACAGCGACAGCGTATTGCTATTGCCCGCGCTATTATTATGGAACCAGCTATATTATTGTTGGATGAACCTACAGCTGCTCTTGATTGTGAAGCTGAGAAACTGGTCATGGAGTCTATACGTAATGTAAGTGCGGGCCGTACCACCTTTCTTATTACTCATCGACTTACTAGCTTATTAGATTCAGATAAAATAATATATTTAGTGAATGGACAAATTATAGAGATGGGAACCCATGCCCAGTTGGTAGAACAAGGTGGCATGTATGCCAATGCCGTGCTTAGTGAAGTATTACAAGCTTAAAAAGGGAAAGATATAATATGATATATGACGTAATGAAACAATTAAAAGAGAAAGGTTACCGCATAACGCCTCAACGGCGTATCATTGTAGAAAAAATAATGCAGACGGCGGGTTTATTAACAGCAGACGAAATTTGGAATTTAGTGCGCCAAGAGTACAATGATATTGGTTTGGATACGATTTATCGAAACATTAATATGTTAACAGATAATGGTGTGCTAATACCTATAGCAGGAACGGGCAAAGATCGAACACGTTATGAATTAGCTCATGATGATCATCATCATCATGTTGTTTGTATAAAATGTGGTAAGGCTGTTTGCATTAATTATTGCCCAATTAACCAAGAATTTATAGAGATGCTCAGAATGAATGGATATGAACTTATTAGGCATAATGTAGAGTTATTAGGTTTATGTTCCAATTGTAAAACCCTGTGAGGAGAATCAAAAATGTGTGAAGTGAAACTGTCTGATATTCATTTTTCCTATAATAATAACGTTGCCATAGAAAACATATCCCTAACTATTTCCCCAGGTGATTTTGTGGCTGTTGTTGGTCCTAATGGGGCTGGAAAAAGCACCATTCTCAAAATTATGGCGGGACTCATAAAACCAACTAAGGGACAAGTTATGATAGGTGATAAAGATATATTTACTGCGAAAAGTCACGGTCTAATTGGCTATGTCCCCCAAAACTATGGAAAAAATGCAATGGGATTTCCTGCAACGGTGAAAGAGGTAGTAGCTTTAGGACTAACTTTAGGATCAACTGCCGCTAAGAAAAATCGCCAGGCTGCGAAACATATTACTAATCATATGATGGAATTAGTAGGATTAGAGCAGCTACAAGATCGACGTATTGGTGAGCTTTCAGGTGGACAGCAGCAAAGAGTAATGGTAGCGATGGCTCTAGCGGCCAATCCCAAATTATTACTTCTAGATGAGCCTACTAGTGGAATCGATTATGAAGCTAGTAATCGAATTTATGAACTGTTGGGGACATTAAACAAAAATCTTGGTATTACGGTTATTATGGTATCCCATGATATTGATAAAGCCGTATCCTATGCTAATAAGGTAGCATGTATTAATCGCAAACTTTGTTTTTTTGGTAGTAGTCAAGAGTTTGATGCTACTCATGCCCAAGCACGTCACTTGTGGTATTATACAGGGTAATGAGGTGAAGAGATGGAATTCTTTCAGTATGATTTTATTCAACGGGCATTATTAGCAGGTCTTATTACAGGTATTGTGTGCCCGCTGATTGGTAGCTTTGTAGTGGTACGACGTCAATCTTTGATTGGCGATGGTTTAGGGCATATTGCTTTTGCTGGAGTGACAGGCGGCTATATGGTGGGGTTATATCCAGTAGTGGGAGCTTTGATTTTGACTGTAGCTGGTGCAGTAGGTATTGAATTAGTTCGTAGAAAACATACTGAATTTGCTGATATGGGATTAGCAATATTCTTTTATGCTGGTGCAGCAATGGCGATTATTTTTAGTACCATGACACGCATGCCTAGTACGGGATTATTAAGTTTTTTATTTGGCAGTATTATTACAGTGTCATTAACGGATGTGATAACAATTGCTGGTGCTGGTACTTTAGTATTAGCTGTGGTTTATTTTTTATTTGACAAGCTAATGCTTATGTCCTTAGATGAAGACATTGCAAATGTGGCAGGCATTAATACAGGGATGATTAATATGCTGTTTAGCATATTAACAGCAATGGTAGTGGTTGTTGGCATGACGATAGTTGGTATTTTGCTTGTTAGTGCCTTGATGATAGTACCTGTAGCTACAGCCCATTTATTACGTGTTGGATTTAAGGCAACCATGGGGTGGGCAGTAGTCTTCTCGATTTCATCAGTTTTAATTGGCTTAACATCTTCTTTTTATTTGGATATTGCCCCAGGTGGCACCATTGTAATGACCGCCATATTACTATATATTATTATAACGATGATTAGACAATGTATTACCCTAAAAGGGAAACGAGAGGATCATACGTTATCTTCTTCTTCTGGGAATAAGTAACATAATTAGGTTTGCGTATTGGTGTATGATTGGTAGAACTGCCAATGATGATATAATATTGAATAGTGTATGTACGATAGCCACTTGTCCAGCAAAATCTGCTGTAAGACAGGTGGCTATTTTGGTGAGTAAGCTGGTAAGGGGTAAAAAAATAATAACACCTAGAATATTAAGAAGAATATGTGCTACGGCTAACCGTTTAGCAGATAAGGAGGCAGTAACGCCAATAATAAAGGAAGATAAACAAGAGCCAATGTTATTGCCATAGACAACATAGGTGGCTGTTGTCAAATCAATAATACCATCACTGGCTAAAACCATTAAAACTCCAGTAGCAGCGCTGCTGGATTGAAATAGAAGGGTGATAATAATGCCGCCAATAATTCCATAAACAGCATTTTCCTGTGCTGATAACAAATAATCAATGACAGTTGTAAATTCGGAAATATTACTTAGAGCTTCTGATAAGATGCTCATACCAATAAACATACTGAGTAATCCCGCAATTGCCATACCGAAGTAGCGAAATTTATGTACAATTGTGAGTAGTAGAGAAAGAACAAAGAATGGTATTATTATTTGTTCTGGTATTGTAATTGCCATTAGCTGTACTGTTGAGCATGTGCCAATATTAGCTCCCAAAATAATCCCTAGACCTTGATAAAAGGATAAGTATTCTGCATGCACTAATCCTATAGTCAGTAGGGACACAGCCGTACTGCTTTGCATAATAGCAGCAGCTAATGTGCCAACCAATAGCCCGCGCAAAGGTGTGCTGGTTAATTGCCTTAATAAAGAATGTAATTTAACCCATAACAACTTTTGAAGTCCAAGACGCATGAAGAAAATACCACCTAATAATAATGTTATACCAATCAAAATTAAAGCTAACATGACATACATTGCATTACCTCCATCTTGCGTTATGCATTATAATGTATGATAGTAAATATGATTATAGAAATAAAGAATTTTTTCTTTAAGATGAAAAAGAACCTCTCGGCTGCTGGGCAGTAAAGAGGTTCTTAGGCATGTCAAAATCACGTATAAGGCTGATTCCTAGTGATGAGCGCGGATATTTTACAGAGCGTAAGCATAGATATTTATTGGCAATCTTAGAAGAGGAGATCACAATATGAAAAAAAAAAATGCTGAAAAATTAGTTGCTAATGTAAATGATATGGTAGTTTACCATAAAATGTATCATTATATGGTAAATGTATTAGAGCAGCAGGAGAAATTGTACAGTAGGAAAATTATTATCCTCTGTATCGGGTCAGATCGATATATTGGTGATGCGCTTGGTCCCTTAGTAGGATCTTATTTAGAAGAAAATAAAAAATGCATTGTATATGGTAGCCTAGACAAACCTGTTCATGCTGGGAATTTGGTAGAAGTGATTCAGATCATTAAAGAACAGTATCATGACCCGATTATTATTGCTGTTGATGCCTGTTTAGGCAAAAAAGATGAAATTGGCAATATAGAAGTATGGGAAGGAGCCTTAGAAGCCGGTATTGCTGTTGGTAATAAGTTACCTTATATAGGTACTATCTCCATTATTGGGGTAGTCAATTCCAGTGGATATCTAGGATATTTGGACTTGCAAAGTACTCCTTTGTCTATCGTTATGAAATTGAGCAAATGTATTGGTAGAGTATTGGATGATGTTGTAAATTCTATAGAGGACGAATAGGAAAATTGAAGCATTATAGTTAGTCTGGAAATAATTTATCCCATAACATGTAGGCAATTATAAGAATGGTGGCAAGTAGCAGTTGAAAATCGGCAATATATTGTTCCATTGTATCACTCTCCTTGTGCGATTATATTCTATGTAATGATAAGGTGCAAGTCTTTGATGACAAAACTAAAATGAATAGCCAGATTTTTATCTAAGATTAAAATCACGATATACAAAAATTAACAGTCACAAGAAAGGGGATTATACCATACAATGAAGCAAGTGATTTGCGGGGGTGAATAATTTGGTGTCTTTTTTTGTGGCATTGGCAGTTTCTGTTGTAAATAGCCTTTCTCTACTAGTTTCTTACGTTACGAATAATACCTTCCCCTTACCTCTTTCAGAAAAGGAAGAGCAGATACATCTGGATAGGTTAAAAAACGGTGATGAGAGCGCTAAGAACGTGTTAATTGAAAGAAATCTAAGATTAGTAGCACATATTGTCAAAAAGTTTGACAATACTGGTGAGGACATTGATGATTTAATTTCCATTGGCACAATAGGACTAATAAAAGCGATTAATACGTTTGATATTGCTAAAAAGATTCGTTTAGCGACCTATGCAGCCAGATGTATTGAAAATGAAATTTTAATGCATCTGAGAAGTACTCGACGTACTCGCGCGGAAGTTAGTTTATATGACCCTATTGGTGTGGATAAGGAAGGGAATGAGAGAACGTCACATGTTTATCTGTATCTGGTGTAGAAGCCTTGTAATCACTGGGGTAAACGGGGGCTTAAGACTAGTGTAAAACTATCACCTTTTTGCCATTGTTCTTTTCGGTAGGTAGCATTTTCTAACACTGATTTTAACATTTTATTTTTCTCTGTAGGGTTATTTGATTTCTCATATACTTTTAAAACTTTTTCAACTTTAGGAATAATATCTTTTCTGGCTTTTTTGTGCCGAATTTCATTAGACAAGGCAAATTTTGTCTCGTCTATATTTTTTTGTGTATCGGCAATTCTCTCAGATAATTTTGTTGATCTTTCCTGGTATGTATCACCATTGTAAATCCCTTTTTCTAATAGGTTGTGTAAATTATTTTTTTGCAGTTCTAATTCCTTCAATTCTTTTTTGAGGTTTTTATAAACTATCTCTTTGGTATTAATAGTGTTATCCTGCTCGTTCGCCATAAAATTATCCCAATGAGCGCGATATTCGTTAAGCCATAGTTGCAGACTTTGCAGTATTTTTTGTTCAACATATTCAAAACGGCAGCTCTTATTAATGCAATGCTTATTGTAGCACATTAGATGTGGGTATTGTTGATGCTGATATGGCCGATAAATCATAGAGCCGCCGCATATATCACATTTAATTAATCCAGCCAGTGGATTCGTAATGCCGTTAATAAGCTGATAGGGTGGATGATATTTTTTTGAGAGCATATCTTGTACCTGCACAAATTCTTCAAGGGTGATATATGGTTCGTGGCAATCATATATCCAAATTTGTTCTTCTCTAGGGCGAAGTTTCGTTTCCCTGCCAATACGAGTAGTCGATTTTTTAGAGGATACCTTTCTCCATGCGTTTATACCAGCGTAGGCAGGATTCTTTAAAATAGCTAAAACCGATGAGGCGGACCATTTCTTACCCGTATAAGATAGATATCCCATACCATTCAGTTCATTAGCTATCTTACTTGTTCCCATGTCAAGCCTGTATAATCTCCATATTAAGGCTGTAGGCTCACTTTGTTCTGGATGCTTAATCAAGTATCTCTTGCGGTCTTTTTTCTCAATTAGGTATCCATATGGCGGTATGGTTCCGAGGTAGTTGCCATCTTCCAGTGATCTGATTCTACCGCCTTGTAAACGTCTGGTGATGATCTTCAGCTCTTTGCGTGCCATGAAGGATTCAAACTCGGTATATTCTTCATCCCACTCATCGTTAAGGTCATATATCTTTCTAGGCGTTACAATCTTAGTTCCCGCCTGCTTAAATGTTTCTATAATTAATCCTTGATCCTGCATTTTACCACGGCCAAGACGATCTATATCCATGCAAAAAACAGACTTCCATTTTCCTTCTTCGATTTCCTTTAGTAGATTTAACATCTCAGGCCTATGGATGATGCTCTCGCCAGAGACAACTTCCTCAAATATTTTGGTGATGTTTACACCATACGCTGTAGCTGCTTTAAACAATGCTTTTTTATGTTTGGCAAGGGTTTCACCTTCGCCTCGAGATTCTGCTTCTTGATCTTCTCTCGACTTGCGGAGGTAGAAGCAGGAAGGCTCTAAGTTTTTATGATATTGATTGTTCAAATTAGCACCTTCCTTGTTGTGAGATGGATAGAAATAGATATCTCCAAAGGGATTTAAGTATTTATTTTATATCATTAATCCGTAAAATCCTTCTATTATATGTTTAATTTTGTAAAGAATTTATTGCTGTAGTAGCGCCAATACGTTTTATGATCAGTGAGAATAATTTGGAATGGCATTTGACAGTGTCCTAGAATGGAAATATACTAATAGTTAGGAAAATCTGACATTAGGGCAGTAGTGCAACTTTATTCTCCCTACGATACGTCGTTTGGGGAGAATTTATTTTTAATCGGTAGAGTAGTTATACATTTATTATATATATTACAGGTTTGGAGGCACAAGATGAAGTACGCAATAAGGTTAGTTTTGATTACAATCATGATAGCAATCCTAGGAAATGAATCCATTGCTGCGGCTTATGGAGAAATTAGGATGGATAAGATAGAAAGGCTTCCTGAGTGGGAAATGAAAAATAGTTCCCTTGGTGGTACACTTCTACTTTCCGATAGTCCTGAAATGGTAGAAAGCGATGGCATTTTGTATCAGGACAAGGTAGAAGGGGACGTTCGTCTCTTTTTTTATCATGTAAATGCATCAAAAACGGCTAAGATAATGGAAGTAGTTTTAGAGAATAAAGGCAAAGAGGTCGCTCATGTCAATGTAAGCAAATCTAGTTTGGGTGGACCGGGTTATACCTGGCTCGCGGTAGGAAAAGAAACACAGACGTCATATCTTGCTGGAACATCGTCATATCAAATTCATATTCTACCAGGTGGAGTGATGCCCTTATCAGCAAAAATAAGTGATACAGCTGTTTTGCCGAATATGTTGATTCATGGTATTTATGACTTTACAACTGATCGTCAGATTAACGTTAAAGTCATGATGTTACCTATATCTGAAGATAGTGTGAAATTTTCTAAAACAGCTCAGGTACTACCTGCTGATCAGTGGCATTTGCGTGGTACATTTGAGGGGGCAAATCGGAAACTTTCCTCAGTGGAGGCTTATGATCCAGTTCTTTATAAAGCAGTGGGGATAACGCTGGCTGACAATTTGATCGATCCTTACTTGCAGGGGATTGACGCTACTGATGGAACGAAAGTCGTCAATTATGGAAATTATGGTGTAGTCTATCAAATTGTACCTCCTGGGAAAAATGGCCGGAGAATTTCGTACTTTTTTGTACCACTGGGCGGGTATTATGCGGGGGCCTTAGGGATACACCACCCGGATGTAACCTGGAGTCCTTTGGCAACACCACGGGGAAAGATATATTTCGAGGATGATAAGTGGAAAGAATTTTCGTTCTTAGGTACTTTTGACAACAGTGAGTCACTATCGCTTACATTCAGCCCCCCAGGTGCATCAAACTTACCGGTGAAGTTAGTTATTTTATCACAGTGAGTTTATTATATCGAGAATGCTACAAGTATGAAGATGATTCCTTATCGGGAACCTTATAATGTATATTGACTTTATTTACCCGGTTGAAAAAAATGGTATTTCCAATATAGAAGTGCAGGAGAAAGATGTTTAAGATTATGTTTTAAATTACCAGGGATATGACAGTAAAAGAATGAAAAACTAAAAATAGAAAACTTGGAAGGAGGAATTGTATGGAAAAGAAATTAGCGAAACGCAAGATGCTTCGTCGTAAAGCTGCTGCCCTAGCAGGTATAACTATTATGGCAGGGGCCTCATTGCATGGCATCGCCTTAACTAAAGCGTCGGCTGCTGAAAATCCCTCCGCTTCTCCGTCTGTAACAACCGAACAAATGACACAAACTAAGAAAGACATAAAAAAGCCACTTCCTGAAGCTGATGCTTCCGTCATGGATCTCTCGAAGAAGCAAGACCAGCGTGATACAAATAAAGATAAGCGGGACGATCGTTATGCCCATGAAAAGTGGTTTGACCGTGGTGAAAAATTTTCCCATCGTATGAAATGGTACAATGATAGTCAGAACAAAATAAAGATTTTTATCAATAATGCGAGTGCAGTAGATATAGTTATGGCAGCGGCTCCTAATTTAGGATTCGATGTGAGAAACGACACATTTACCCTGATAAGTCATAGTGGTTCCCAGTCTGTTGTAAGCGTAATTCATAATGGAGAAAATTACAATATCACCGTAAACCATTTAGCTAACGGTAATTGGCTGGTTTCCTCTGTGAATCTAATACAGTAAGTAGTTAGTAAAAGAAAAAATAAATATTGTTGTTTGACTCGATATGAAGAAAAGCATCACTTTTAACGGCGAAAAACTTCTGTCAAATTCGATGTTAATTATGAGAAGTTTTGCAAAGACACAGCCCGTCCATTCTAATAATGGAATAGTGCTGTGTTTTTTGTTGTGTCTTCATATTTTATTTTCTAAAAAAATCTCACTCTAAAAGTTGCAAATTCTTCGGAAATATTAAAATGCCTTGCTAAGAAAAAAGAGAGATGTGATCCAAAGTAAATAATCTAGAATGTTGCTATTTTCCTTAATTTTGCGGAAGTATCTGAGCAATAACTTTCAATATTCTAGCGTGCTAATGGACGAACGGTAGTGCATAACTTGTAACGAGGTGATACGAATGGCAAATGACCAAGAGAAAGTCAAATACGATGCTACATATCATCTAGGCAATACTGTTGTTCATGTAGTCGCTCCTCCTCCTATGACGGAAGCAGAGAAGGAAAAGATACTTCGTGAGTTTTATCACCACGCATGGAATGCATGGAACTCAATGCCCGTCGAGGAACGTCTGAAAATGAATGCTGAATATGATGCGAAGTAGCCGGATCATTCCGGTGCAAAAATAATAGACAGGCGGTGATACTTTGAGTGAAAAAAGTTGGTTACATTTAGGCTGGATAACTTTTGTTGGTCTGCTGTTATGGTAGAAAGAAAAGTCCGTATTGAGAACAGGCTAAAGGTGGGGTGAAAACGTCACAGGAATTGTTTAGCCGGATTAAACGATATAGCATGCCAAGATGATAACCAGCATTCAATTGTTATTAGAGCGTGATAAAGCAAAAGAATAGCTCTCCAAAGGAGAGCCAAGAAGAATGGGAGAGGTTGTTAAGAACGACAAGAAATGTCGCTAGTATTAGTCTGTCCGATAAGTAGAGATTTTATATTCGTAAAGAGTGAGGGCGAAGCTAGCGTGGCCAGCAATCATTCCTAGGCCAGCAACCCCGTCTAGGACAGCAACTCCTCCTAGGCCAACAATGTCTTCTGGGACAGCAACAGTCATTAGGCCAGCAAGAGTAGCAATAGCCGAATTTCCACAAATCTTTTGCATAAAGTTTTTTCCTCGAATTTTGATCTTCTTCCCAATCTTCAATTTCAGGGTCTCCCCATTTACGATAGTCCATATTGAGCATCACCTCCTACTTTACATGAGCAGTATAGAAATATTTCCTATACATAATATGCTTCATGGAAAATAAGGGTGATTATTCAATTATCAATTATTGGAGCGTGAGGGAGAAAGAAATAGCCCTCCAAAGGAGAGCCAAGGAAAGAATGGAGAGGATATGTTATTGGTTGACTGAGAGTCGCCAATAATACTATGCCTGATAAGTAAGGAATTATAGTACATAAGGGGTGAGCACCTTGAAAATGTTGGGTAAAGCTACCTAGGCCAGCAACCTTGTCTAGGCCAGCAATACCGTCTAGGGGAACAAAATTGACGGGGAGAGCAGGCAAAGCCGAAGCCTAATCCTAAACCTAAGGCAAAACCTAAGCCTAAGAGTGCACCACGCTCGTCTTCTGATCTGTTTTCCCAATCCTCAATTTCAGGGGTTTCCCATTTACGATAATCCATATTTAGTGTCAACTCCTAATTTATGATAGAAATATATTCTATACATAATATGATCTATGGTAAATTAGGGTGATTAACTAGTAGCAACAATCAGCAAAAATCGCAAAGATAGATTAAAAGCAATAGGTAATGCTATATGTCCTTTTAGCACCAAAATTATTATTACTTTTTTTTGTTGTTGTGTTCTTTAGCCTTTTTCAAGCTAAAAGTATCATTAGCCATATTTACTTTTTTTGCCCCACAAGTATACTTCCCTAAATTATTGTTTTCAGATGCGCTAATTTAAAATCAAGAAGGAAGGATCAATGGATCATGTTGCACTTGCTAAACGTACGGACAAGACCATCGGGATGGAAGATAAATATGGTGATTACGATTTTAAGAAAACGTTCTCGATACGTAATGCAAATAAGAAGGGCGCAAAAGATGATGTCTTTATATGTGATTTAATTTTTTATTCTGAAAAAAAATTGATTAATCAAGCACTAAATAGAATCTTATTACAAAACAAAACTTTGGCTGCAAGATGATATAAATCACATATAAATGATCCCTTTTTAAATATTATATAATTGAAAGGGGAGGAGCTAGCGATAGATGACTTAATAACTAAAAGTTATGGGAAGAAATAGAATGGCTGCGCGACAAATTTATAAAACTGCTATGAGTAATAATAATTGAGATCTCTGGTGTGTCACGAATTATTACAGGCTTTATTGATCGAAAGCCCTTTTTTATTGGGATTTAATATTCCTTTCATCCAGATGCAATTGTAGAGTTTCATCATAATGAAAAAACTGAGGGAATATAGATGTTGAGATGAGAGTGTTAAATATAGAATTTATATGAAATAAAGATTATTTAGCACTGAATAAAAGCCTCCTTTAGCGTTAACACTATTACTAAAAGGATGGTGTTTAGATGCCTGAAATAGAAGAAATTCTGAGCAAAGTTGAAGAGCTGAGAGCAAAACTAAATAAATTCGCCGAAGATAAAAGTAAAAATTTCACAGACCCAGAGATCGTTTCTGTTAGTAGACAGTTAGATGTTTTACTTAATACATATCATCAACTAATGATGGCTAAAAAAGATAGCTTTAAGAAATAAATAGATAGAGCCTGTGGGCCCTATCTATTTATTTCTTATTGAAGGAAATTAAATTCTCCTGCCGAATTTTATAATCAATCACATAAATGTAAAATTATCTAGCAGATCTGCTTGAAACGTATATCAATCTCTTTCATAGTTAGTTTTATCTATGAAGTCATAACTAGATTACTCATACATAGGATAAAGAAGGCTGATTTAGGTAGGGTTTTAACTCCATCCGTGTCTTAGCCCGCACCTATTTGCTGGATTTAAGCGATCTTAAATTCAGTCTATAGAGGAGGGGACTAAGAGTGACTTGTTATATGATAAATTAAATTATTTAGAGGAGGAAACGTTATGGATGGCGGAGTCGGAATTGTGGATACATTAACGTCAGTATTTACTTGTTGGCAGGATAGGCAGAAGAAAGATGAATTAATGGGTTATCTGAATCAGTATTTATATCTACCACAGTGTCAAAATTTCATAATTACGAATGTTAATAATATGAAAAATGGAAAAACAGAAGAGTTGCAGCAGATCTATAAGGAACTGATGCAAAGAGGTGAAGTTGACCTAGCTCAAAAAGTAAATACTCTTGTTAACGGGAATATCAACATGTCAGAAGAATCATATATATTATTGGAAACTTATTTTAAAAGTGAAGATTTTTATAAAAAATTAGAAAATACCGTAGTAACTTTGAATAGACCGTCCGAGTAGGACGGTTTTTTCTATACCCCAAATAAATAGATATTCTTAAATAACTTCATTGTCAATTATTCCGAGAATTTCTGTGTAGGATATACAGATAAATCAATGATGTAAATGAGATTACCTTAATTGATGTATTGGGGACAGCGCCAGATGTAGTAGCTGAGGCAGTAGAAACGCAATGCGAACATGAACGGTTGAATAAACAAATTAACCGCTTGAGTAGTAGAGAAAAATGGGTATTGGAGATGCGGTTTGGAATGCCCAATGGTAATCGTAAAACTCAACGGGATATTGCAAGAATGTTGGGAATTTCTCGCTCTTATGTGTCTAGAATTGAGAAACAAGGGATACAAAGGACAAAAAAAATAGGCGAAGTTTTAACTCCATCTGAACTATAATTCCACTTAGCCACCAGGCTTAGAGCAACTGATCATCGGATAAAAATTAATGACCCAGGTACCAATCGATACAATTGTTGATTTTGGTTGTATAGATAGTATAATTAAGCTTTAATAAAATATCACGTTTACTCTGGAAGGTAGTAGCAGCCAAAATCTCCTTTATTGTTATGTTGAATGATTTTGCTATGTCCCTTTCTTTTTTATCTTTAATAGTCGCTAAGGCGGTTGCCGTTGCGGCTATTTCTTTTTGTATTTCTTGTAATTCTTTTTCTGCCGTAGTACTATCAATTACATTATCTCTAAACCAACGCATAATATCAGAACGTTTTTTTTGTAAATCTTCATGATAAGTAGTCAGTCTTTCTACATGTTCAGTAGTATTATCTTGTATCTTAGGATTAGGTAGATATAGTGAAAGATCTTGATCTTCCTTTATCAGAGTACATAGAGCCTTCCATACAGATTCTTCAATTAAAGAAGAGGGGATGTGCATAGTTGTGCATCTACCTGTTTTTAAGTACCAATTTTCCATATTTTTATTGCACACATAATATTTATATTCTACTCCCTTTTGCACACGGCAAATGCCTGTCATATAACGGTTGCAGCACTCGCATTTTATAATGCCACGCAGTAAGTAATTACGTTTTGTATTACGTTCAGCATGAAATTTGTTTTTAGCAAGCACTTGCTGCGCTGTGCTCCATAGCTCTTTTGTCACAATGGCAGGTACTTGTATGGGGATCCATTCTTCTTGGGGACGAGTAATTACCTTTGTTTTATATTGGCTCGTTTTTTTTCCATAATGCCTAAAGGACCACTTTGTCCCAGCGTACATTTCATTTATGAGAATTCGATGAATATTTGAAAGAGCAAAAGGTTTGCTTTTTCGGTTCGTTATTCCCATACTCTTTAATTCCAAAATGATATCTCGCAGGCTATAATGTTTGTCAGCGCAAAGGCTATAGATTAACTTGATGATATTAGCTTCCGCCTCATTGATCAGATACATACTATTTTCTCCATCATAATCATAACCAAAAGGCTTGTCGTTAAACACAAGTTTTCCAGAAAGAGCTTTTGTTCTTTTACCTCTCATCGTACGCTCGCGGATCTTAGCTTTTTCAAATGCTGAGATGGCACCGCGAATTGAAAAGAAGAGACGACCCTCCGGTGAGGCATCATAGTCATGAGTTATGAAAATCAGTTTTGTATCGGCTTTTTCTATTTCATCGGCTAATAGTAATTGATTGGTAAGATTACGGCTCAAGCGGTCAGGGTCATAAATTACAATATGTTCTATGAGTTTATTTCTGATATCGTTACGTAATCGGTCTAGGGCGGGGCGTTCTAAATACTCTCCGCTATAACCATCATCAATATATTCTTCTATATTACCTATATTCATCCCTAATAAGCGATTTCGACAAGAGGATAATTGATCTATTAGCGAATATCCTTCTACTTGCTCAAGTGTTGATACCCTTGCATAAATTGCGTTCATCAAAACCCTCCTTTTAAATTTATTGGGATTATGTTACTCCCGCGAGAAGTTTTCATTTGTCATCAATTAATACTATTTATATGTACACTATTAATATTATTTTATATATATATGTATCCAATGGCCAAGTTACTCTAAGACTGCCATCTTTATCTCATTAACAACCTGTGATACCCTGGATGGTCAGGGCAACAGTTTATAGGACTAAGTTTTGTTCTAATGGCCCGGTTCCACAGCTGTAGATCTAAGATAATATAGTAATGTTGGAAAAGCAGTTAGGCATAGATTGTGCGGGAGGGGTGAGAATGGAAGAAGAAAGAGTTGGTAAGTATACAGTGCGGTGGCATGGCATCAAAAATGAAAGTGGTGTGCTGTACCCCCCAGGTCAATTACCAGAGGACGCGATAAATTCAATTGTTAATGTAATCTTGCAAGAAGCAGTAAAAATGATGCCAGTTGATCTGAATAAGGATAGAGTAGTATATGCTAAGAATTCCTAATATAAAATAAAAAACAACCACGTTTGCCTGACGTGGTTGTTAAAACTAGAATTGGTGAGTGCTTTTCAGAAAATTAACAACTAGAAGAACAATCTTCATTTGAGAAGCAAAGTAGTAAGATGATGATGATAATAATAACAACCCAATTACCACCACGTCCATTGCCGTTTCCACCAAAGCCGAATCCCATAAGTATTCCTCCTTTTTTCTCTTAACTCTTATGACGTAATATATTGTATGCTAGCTATGCGCAGGAGGTACCATTGAAGTTATATAACATTCATTTGCGACAATAAATTTAATTTGCTAAGCAAGTAATTCTAAGAAATCCTATCTTCGAAAAGTGGACGGCCCAGCAACTAAGATTCAGATGGGGTTAAAACATAACCAGAATCGTAGTCGTTTTTTTATCAAATTCGAGGGTAAATGCTGCTGAAAGATCTTATTGCTAGGAAGTTATTGGAAGTGAGAACTTGATAATAGTATTATATTTCTTCTATTAATGACGCAATTTAATTACTACCTTCATAAAATGATACAAAGGGAGATGATTTTATGAAGACAACAAAATCGCCACATAAAACTCATGATGCATCTAAACTAGGTGAGAAAGGTAAAACAAAGGCTTCATGGCCTAGTCCAAAAGCAAGCCAGCCAGATACTAGAGAGCCTAAACAACCAAACAAGTAGATTATGGACGACACCTTTTCCGGTGTCGTCTTATTGTTTGGTAATTCAAAAGGTATATAACTTTCGATTAAAATAAGTGTAACTAAGGCTTCATCCTCATTGGAGCTTAGTTTAAACCTCGATTTTCTTATCATTTGTGTCTCATGTATGGAAAAGAAGGCCATAGGAAAATTAGGAAAAAGTTTATCAGCAGAAGATATTCAATAAATTTAGCGCTTTTCTTCTACCTTAATAATCAAAAAAATTCATTGTAAAGATTGCAGGAAAAAAATATTTATTGCCGAAATAATAGTTTAAAATGGTAGGAGGGCTTATTATGGCTAACCAAGAAGCTCTTAAGACATGTGTCAAATGTCATCTAGGTAAAATGCATAAGATTAGTCTTAATGAGGGTTTTACAGATGATTGGAAATGTGATGAATGTGGCTATACAGAAAGTAAAAGTGCTTTCGATGTTATCATCGAGAATCAGATCCAAAACAAATAGGCTATAATAATAAATGTAGATATAAAAATAGTGATGAGTTAGCTTTTGGAAAAACACTATGTATCAATGATACTGTAACTGTAATTTTTCTTTGAAATTATTAAAGAATATTGAAATAAAAGAAATCCTATTCGCAAGGCGAATAGGATTTCTTTCTTAGGAATGTATAGTTTGAAAAATTTCTGTAAGTTGGTCACTTATCATCACTGAGAAGGTATCAAAGGCTGATAACGCTTCTGTACCGTCTGGCCTGGCTAGGGATTTATCTACAATGCAGGTATTGGTTGCCGCAGAAAAAGCTTTGAGATCCAGAGAAAAATCTAGTGGGTGAATAGTGAAGAGCATAACATAATTAACATGAGCAGTGCTGGCATATGTAGATAATAGTTCGGGAGTAGCTGAGGTAGTATTGGTAATGCCACAACGTGTAAGATCTCGAAGTACAGAGTTACCAGATTGTACTTCACTTCCTAAAAAGAAGGCGTTGATCTTAAAGCGGATTACTTCATTTAGTGCCTTATTAAGAAAATCAGTTCCAGGAATATAATGTCCTGATGTATCTACATATAAGGCCACAGCAATCATTGCATTGTCATCAGACGCTGCTAGGCATATGGATATATTCAGTAAGAATATAATTAAAAGAAATAGGATAGATTTTTTTATCATGATTACACCTCATTTTACTAAAAGTCATAAGAATTACACGACTCATATTATAGCATATTGCTTTGGTTCTAGATAGATTAATTGACAATGATATCTAATTATAGAATTTATGAGAATAGCACTATGTTTTGTACTGGTTGAGCATCAGGAAAAATGTTATAATGACCTGTAATGTGCAAGAAGCATATGTGGAGATTTAAAGGAGATTTTTATACTGAATGAAAAAAAATGTGTATGATCAGGTACAAGTTTTTTATGATGAAGCAATTGTGTGGGAACCTATCATTCAACAAGAGTGGGTAGAAGGATTCTTAAGACAAAAGGCTTGGCAAGGAATTAGCGATGATAATCTTAAAGATATATGGCACCCAATACAACTGTTCGTACTTTATTTAACTCATTTTAACAATGAAGATTTAGATGAAATTAGCTTAGCTGAATATAGCTTTATGGTTAAGTGGTTAAGTGAAAATGTAAGCAGTTTTAAGGCAACGTTAAAGTCTGTACGCCATTTTTTTAATATTCTTATTGAGTTCTATACGTATTTATTCTCAAAAAAAATTATAATAAGTTTAAATGAAATAAAAGAAGCAGCACAAGAAATTAGTGGTGGTAAAAAAATAAATCTTCTTAAATCCGAATCCATTATTGAAGGATTAAAAGGCATAGAAGATGCCAATAATGCTAATGAACATTTTGATGATAATGTATCTTTTGGTATAGTTATTGGTGAGGCAGTTGAGAGTCTGATGCTCAAGTTGGGAAAATATTTTCAACAACAGGAGTTTACTGAAGATTTTGAGCGTGCTTTATATTTATATACAGGGCCCTTTGATAATGTATCCGAGGAAGTGGAAGAAGATTTTTGGTTAGGATTTTGGGATTACTTTTTATTTGATTATCACTTATTAGAAAATGATTTAAAACCCTTAGAATATTTTAATATCACTTGTAGTGAGCGTCTTAATACAGAGGAATATCAAATATTACAAAGCTTATTAGGATCTAGCTTTACGGTGTTTTATATAAAAAGGATCATAAGTCAGGATTTAGTTGAGTGTGTGAATCTGTTTACGAATGAGACATTCCAATTACCTACACCTGACTTTGATTATAAAACCTTGAAGAAATTATTGTTTTTTGGACACATTTTTTCTAAAGGCTTAGTAATGATCAATTATGTGACCAGTTTACAAGTTAGTATCAATCTTAGAAATCGTATTAAGGATGAAGTAATACGGCAAAAAGAAATATTTATGGTTCAAGAGCCAGAGGCTACTTTAACGGATTTTTTTAAACGACATGCGCTTGTAGTTCGGCATACTATAAATATTCTAGTTACTCTTGCAAAAGTAAACGTGACATCACTGAATCAATTGGAACGTAATTACCCGATAATTGAAGCGAAGCGGGAGCCTAATGGAGCGGTAAGAGCATTATTGCATGATTTAATAGTAGAATATGGGCTTTCTCGTTTTGATGAAAGGCTGCTTGAAAAAATGTGGTATGATTTTTGTCAGATGAACATTGTTAATGTGCGTAAATCCGCAATTTGGGCAACGGCGCTACTTTTGACTTATATTCAGGTGAATGGTGTTAATAATATTACTGCAGAGCAGATTGCAGATAAAGCGGGTATTTCAGTAACCAGCATTTATAAAAAAAGAACTCAATTATACGAGGTATTGCAATTACAAAATTTTGATCCGCGTTATTTGAGCGAAGATGGATTCGTAATTTCCTTATTTGCAGAATAATGCATACATCTAATGCAATATCACCAGCATAGGAAAATTACGACATCAGGAGGGATGGTTGTGAAATGTGTTGTTTGTGGCATTGAGATACAATCAGATGGGCAGCTCTGTCCTAGTTGCACAGAATTAGAGAATAAAGTTCAAGTATTAACCCCAGAGGAGAAGCGGGATTTTGCGGGTATCACCATTGAGGAAGATCAAGAGAAGCAAACTGCAGGCCATGATGATAAGCAGAGTTATAGTGAAAATCAGCGGATCTATGTAAAGCATATGAATTTTAGCATGGGACAAACAAGCATACTTACGAAGATAATCCTAGGTATCGTAATTGCAGGACTATTAATTGTCGCATTACCCATTGCACTGTTTATTATTGGTGTAGCTATGTTCTTCTTATTTTTTATGCGCAAATAAAAATTCCTTAGTTATTTAGGTTATTAGTGAATTTCATACAAAAAAAGCTAGAGATTCTAACAAGTTTCACAACTTAGAATCTCTAGCTTTTTTAGTTAAATAAAAAAAGATAGGAATTTCCAATGATCATAGGTGCAACTAAGGACTGCATCGTAACTAAGGATTGGTGTAAGACAAGTTTTTAATCATATGATCAAGACGTTATAGAACAGATGGAGTAAAGATTCCATCTGAGCAACTCTATTTTAATGTAAATAATAATTTTTCCTTTAATTTTTGGTAATTAATAGTAAAATAGGTTCTATTTTGGGCTTCACGGTGGTCAAAACCATAGGCACGTCTGCTTACAGCTAATACAGGTGGCGCCTGTATTCTTTTAGCAACAGCCATACCTGTATAGAGTTTCCACCATTTTTCTAAGTCAGTAATAAATTTACCGGGATTAGGAAATAAGGTGGATACTAGACCCGGTTGGCAGCCAATTTTTTCTTCCAAGACACCTAGTTCATACCAGTGGAGTATGTCTTCAGGAGTCCTCCGGTTCCAATGCTCCATAAATGCCTTAAATAAATAATCATGATAAGGGTAAATAATAGGGTCACCTTTACCCTCATCAACAGATTGTTCAAAAGATAGCTCAGCACTAGGGACAAGGTCGATAATCTCTTGAGGAATTATTTCTTTTTTATAGATTTGCTCATTTAGATAGATAGCTAATTCATAAATCTGGTGTTTCCAGAGATCTGATAACGCCGCTAGAAATCCCCCTTGATCCCCATATAAAGTCGAGTAACCGACAGTCATTTCACTTTTGTTGGCATTGCAGGTAAAGCCACCTCCGAAGGCGGCAGAGACACCAGCTAAAATACGCGAAGAACGATCACGAGCCTGAATATTTTCAATAACAAAAGAGCTGATCTTTAATTGTTGTTCTTCTCCACTTTGAAGATCTACAATAGGGGTATTGGCGAGTTGTTGTACTGTATAATCAACAACTTCTTGTATTGGCATGATAGTATAGAGGCAACCTAAGTTTTGTGCCAATTTTGCAGATAAATCCTGGGTAGTTTTTGAATTATAGATGCTAGGCATATTCACTAATAATACATTATTCGGTCCGAGAATTTGCGTATAAAGAGCTGCGCTTACTGCTGAGTCGATGCCTCCAGAGGCACCAATTATTACTTTTTTTAAGCCAATAGAATCTAAAAAGTATTTTGTACCATAAGCAATACTTTGATAAATAGTACTAATATCTCGATCGTCAGTAGGGATGGTGGTGGATGGATTTTTTATATTGTTTATTATGAGAGATAAGTCAATGCATGTTAAGGACGAAGAAAATGCGGGACAGTATTCTATAATTTCACCTTGATGATTATAGACGGTGCTGCAACCATCAAAGGTATAAATGGTTTTTCCATTGTTTTGTATGCCTATATTATTGACATAAACTAAAGGGGTATTTACCTTTTTCACTTGAGCAGAGAAAGTACGATTCCGTTTATTATTTTTGCCAATCGTATAAGGAGAACTGGATATATTGACAAATAGGTCTACGGGACCATTTTGCTGTAGTGCAGTGATTGGTTTTACTACATAATCATCACTCCAGCCGTCTTCACAGAGTAGACAGCCAAGTTTGAGCTGTTTATTGGCTATATTTATCGTTACAGGTTGTAAAAGCTGATTCACATTTACTTCTAATTCAATTGCCAGTTTGCATAAACTATAAAAATGGCGTTCATCATCAAATTCGCGATAATTGGGCTGGAGAGTTTTAATACGGAAGGGATAGGGGAAATTATCATTACCTAAAAGTTTACCCTGGTAGGCGATAAAGCAAGCATTATATTTACGAACTCGACCATCATCATTCACTTTAGTCCAATCCATTGCAATATTTCCAAAAATGATACAGATATCAGTAGACGCTTCAATAATTTGTTGACCATACTCCTCGCAATCTTTTAGGAATGTGAGCTGTTCCCAAGTATCTCCCAGAAAATAACCTGGAATGGACATTTCAGGGAATATAATCATTTGCATTTGCTGCTGGCGAGCGTGGGCTATCTGGGCGAGCATGGTTTTCGTATTCATATCTGGTCTTCCAGGAATAATCTCTATTTGCGCTAAAGCTATTTTAAGCAAGAATGGTTCACCTCTTCTTATTAAGTTGCTCATGATTGGTTTTTACTAGGGAAAATAAGTTTATCTTACATTTGATTTTGTAAGATATAATAATTCTATATTATATAGTGATATCCTGCCCAAATGTAGAGGGAAAAATGAGTTTTTATAGTAATGGAGAGGAACAATAGCACAGCAGCATCTGCACTGCAGATTGAAAAGCAGTTTAAAATAATTTAAAGATAGATAGCATAATTCTAGAAGATAAGCAGGATTTTTGCACAACTACTTATAAGGATGTCTATACGTTTAAAGGGATAGGCTTATACTTGCATGTTTTCGCTTATAAAGAAGACTTGATTCAGGTGGAGTTTTAAATCCATCAGAATTTTAGTCACATTATCCTTTAAACTTAGTTACTCTAGAGCTCCCACATATAGAACATGGGAGTCTTAGAGTAACTTGCTCATCGGAAATACATTGATTATCGGTTATTGACAAGTAGAATTAAGAATACTATACTGTGTAAAATATGAATTTTCGACACATATAAAAATATAGTAAAAATATAATATATTTTACTAATTTGAGTAAATGAGGGAGATTTTTTGAAGAAAACCAATGTTGCTCGCATTTTGGACGGGCTAAAAATTACTTATGAATTACGTGAATATAAAGTAGATGAAAGTGATCTTGGTGCGGAAAATGTAGCACAAAAAATTGCCGTGCCATTGGCACAAGTTTTTAAAACCTTAGTTGTCTGCGGAGATAAAACGGGAGTACTCATGGCCTGTATTCCAGGTGGTGCTGAGCTTCATTTAAAAGACTTGGCTAGTGTTAGTGGGAATAAGAAAGTGGATATGGCACCTCTAAAGGATGTGCAGAAGTTAACTGGATATATTAGAGGTGGTGTTTCACCTCTAGGGGCAAAAAAACAATACCCGATTTATATTGATGATAGTATGATGAAATGGCCGTTTATAGCAATTAGTGCTGGTATTCGAGGTTGTCAGATTCTTGTGTCTCCTAGTGATTTGGTAAGTGCGACAAAGGGCAAATTATGTGCAATTGCTCGTGAGATGGTAGAGTTGTAGAGGCAAAAGCTATTAGTACAGTATAAATGAGATGTGAAATCTGAAATAAAGAAGATGTTGTTCTAATGAAAGGGAGTTTGAATATGTATAGAAGTACTCGTGGCAACTATGAGAAAATATCAGCAGCTGAGGCTATCAAAAGAGGAATTGCTGCTGATGGTGGTTTATTTGTACCTAATGTTATACCAAAGATTGATGAGAAATGGTTAGCTAATTTAGTAAGCCTTGACTATCGAGAGCGGGCATTTGAAGTTTTACGCTTATTTTTATCTGATTATAGTGTAGTAGAATTAAGGGAATGTATTAACGCTGCTTACACTGCGGATAAATTTGATGTTGCAGCGATTGCGCCTATTGTAATCATAGATAACAATACATATGTACTTGAATTATGGCATGGGCCAACGAGTGCTTTTAAAGATATGGCACTACAAATCTTACCTCAGCTGATGTCTAAAGCTCTTAGTAAAACGAAGGAAGAGGCTGAAATTGTAATACTTACAGCAACTTCGGGTGATACTGGCAAAGCAGCCTTAGAGGGCTTTGCCAACGTGGAACAGATTAAAATTATTGTGTTTTATCCTGATGAGGGCGTTAGTCCTATTCAACGTATGCAGATGGTTACGCAACTAGGAACTAATGTTTCTGTCGTAGCTGTTAGAGGTAATTTTGATGATACCCAGACAGGTGTAAAAAATATCTTTAATGATGTTTCCTTTAATAAGGAGTTAGCTGGGAATGGTTTTCAATTATCATCTGCTAATTCGATTAATTGGGGGAGATTGGCACCACAGATCGTCTATTATTTTAGTGCTTACGCTGATTTACTAGGTAAGGGTCAATTGCAGTTAGGAGAATTGGTTAATTTTGTCGTGCCTACGGGCAATTTCGGCAATCTATTAGCAGGTTATTATGCAAAAGTAATGGGATTGCCCATTGGAAAACTAATTTGTGCTTCCAATAATAATAATGTATTAACAGAGTTTTTAAATCAAGGTGTTTATAATAAGCTACGTACTTTTCATAAAACCTTATCTCCTTCTATGGATATCTTGATTTCTAGTAATTTAGAACGTTTGTTATATCACATTACAGATGGAGATACGCTACAAATTAAGAATTGGATGGAAGAACTTACACTTGATGGACAATATCGTGTAGGAGAAGAATATTTAGAAAACATTAAGAATACTTTTTGGGCGGATTGGGTTGATGATAAGGAGACTTTAGAGAAGATTACTGATGTTTTTAAGGAGTATCAGTATGTGGCTGATCCTCATACTGCAGTGGCTTGGAAAGTAGGAGAGAGATATCGCCAGCAGACAGGGGATATGACTCCGCAGATTATTGTATCTACTGCTAGTCCCTTTAAGTTTAATGAAAGTGTGTTAGCTGCTATTACAGATTCGAAGAGCTTAGTGGAAAAAGATGAATTTTCTATGTTGTATGAATTATCTCAGGTAAGTGGTTGGTCAGTACCTCCAGCGTTAGCGGCGCTGGAGAAGGCATCTGTTTGTCACAACATTGTATGTGATAAAGAAGAAATGCCTATTGTTATAAAGCAAATATTAAATAAAAAGTAAGAGCAATTATCCAATGCATAAGCCAATTGAAGATCCCCATTTTTTATAAGTTGGTATTAATAACGGTTATAGGATACGACAAAAATCAGATATTGTTAACGCTCCACTTGAATCAAGCCTTCCTTATTTCATAAAAAATAGCAGTCATTATTATTAAAGCGCGGTAAGTAACAACGCAAAATAATAACAATGACTGCTTTTGTTATTATCATTATTATAAAAACCATTTTCTTATAGAGATTATTTTTCACAGAGGAATAACAATATATGGAAAAACATATATTGTTATGGAGAAAGTAGTTTTGTTACTATTTGTGAATAATTTCATATGAAGGGGGAGTATATCATGGAAGGTAGTATCATACTAAACAATGCAAGTCAGGTTCATTTGAATTTGACTCCGGCCGAACTAGTTGAGTTGTCCTTGGAAAGAAAAGAGGGATTATTAACTGAAAATGGTGCTTTACGGGTATCTACTGGCAAATATACAGGGAGATCTCCCAATGACAAATTTATTGTGGACTCGCCATTGGTACATAATGATATCGCCTGGAGTAATAATAAACCATTTACCATAGAACAATTTGAGAAGTTATACAAGCGAATGTTAGCTTATATGGAAAATCGTGAATTGTTTGTATTTGACGGGTTTGCTGGTGCTGATGATAGATATCATACAAGTGTGAGATTTATTAATGAATTTGCCTGGCAAAACTTATTTATTCATCAATTATTGGTACGTCAAGATAAGATAGATCAAGAGTTTCACCCTGAGTTCCTTATATGTTGTATGCCTGGATTTAGTGCTGTACCAGATACTGATGGAACTAATTCGGAAGCATTTATCGTGATTAATTTTGAACGAAAAATGATTATTATTGGTGGAACTCATTATGCAGGAGAAATGAAGAAATCAATTTTCTCTGTTATGAATTATTTACTACCTCGCCAAGGGATTTTATCAATGCACTGTTCTGCAAATATGGGGGATAGTGGTGAAACTGCATTATTCTTTGGTTTGAGTGGTACAGGTAAGACGACACTATCGGCAGATCCTAATCGAAAACTCATTGGTGATGATGAACATGGTTGGAGCGATCATGGTATATTTAATATCGAAGGTGGTTGCTATGCGAAATGCATTGGCTTGAGCCATGAAACCGAACCGCAAATTTGGAATGCTATAAAATTTGGTGCCGTGTTAGAAAATGCTGTATTAGACAATAAGAGCAGAATGGTAAATTTTGATGATTACTCCATTACAGAAAATACTCGTGTTGCATATCCTGTGGATTTTATTCCGAATGCCCTTATTCCTGGTTTAGGTGGTCATCCGACAACAGTAGTATTTTTAACTGCAGATGCTTTTGGAGTTTTGCCGCCAATTTCTAAATTAAATAAAGAGCAAGCGATGTATCATTTCTTATCAGGCTATACCAGCAAATTAGCTGGTACAGAACGCGGAATTACCAAGCCGGAAGGTACTTTTTCTGCTTGCTTTGGCTCACCCTTCTTACCATTATCTCCTTTAGCTTATGCAAAACTTTTAGGAGAAAAACTGGAAAAACATAATACGAACGTATTTCTTATTAACACAGGATGGTCAGGCGGACCTTATGGTGTTGGTAGTCGTATGAAATTATCCTATACTAGAGCTATGGTCACTGCGGCTATTGAAGGCCAGCTAGATGATGTTGCCTATGAACTTGATTCCATTTTTAATGTATATATCCCAACTGAATGCCCAGGGGTGCCACAAGATCTTCTTAAACCCATTAACACTTGGCAAGATAAAGATGCTTATCTAATTAAAGCTAGAGAATTAGCTCAATTGTTTAATAAGAATATCTTGAAATTCGGTAATGCGATACCAGCAGAAGTAATTAGTGCTGGACCTAATATTTGAAGATATACCTGTGGTCTGAAGTCATGACTTTAGACCACCTTTTTATTCATTTACAAGCTAGGTAGTGTTTGTTGAAGATTCAGTACAGGTGCAAATAAGTCGCCCATTCTCTGTACCCTTTCCAAGACTTGGTCTGTAGTGAATGAGAGTAGTTTCGGATCTTGTTGTAGATAGGCCTTTTCTACCTCTTCCCAAGTTACAGGTGTAGATACAGTAGGGAATTTTTTAGCTCTTAGGGAATAAACACAAACCGTTGTTTTGTGATTATCATTTTGACTCCAGTCGATTAAAATTTTGCCTTTACGCAATATTTTTTTCATGTTAGATACGATAAGTGAAGGTTTGTGCTGTTCTAATAATTGCGCTAGGGTATGAGCAAATTCTTTTGTTTGGGTATAGGTGGCAGTATGTGTGTTAAGAGGAATATAAACTTGCAAGCCTTTTGAACCAGAAGTTTTAGGGAAACTTTTAATGTTCCTCTCTATTAAAAAACGTTGTAGTATAAGAGCAACCTCTGCGCAATGGATAATAGTAGCTGGATGACCAGGATCTAGATCAAAAACTAATATACTAGGGCACAATACATCTTCAGAGAGGGATAGTGAAGTGTGAAGTTCAATTGCTGCTAGATTGACTGCCCAGATAAGGGAGGGGAGGTCTTGCGCTAAACAAAAATGAATGCTTCTTTTTTTACTCTCACTCCAAACAGGGATTGTAGATAACCAGTTTGGGCGAAAGGCAGGACACTCCTTTTGATAAAAGAACTTTGCTGTTGCACCATTAGGATAACGTTTAAGAGTGAGTGGCCGTCCTGTAAGGTGAGGTAGCAAAACAGGAGCAATGCGGATGTAATAGTCGATTACTTGTGCTTTAGTAAAATCTGTTGCAGTATAAAAAACTTTATCTAAGTTTGAAAGAGTTAAATTTACATTGTCAATTTGTACTACTGTATTATTGGGCATCTGCTTTTTTCCTCCTGCTTTTAGTAGGAGTTTTCTTTTTTAAGGCTGACAGACTAGCTTCCAATGCCGCCATTAAGTCAATTACTTTTCCGCCTTGCTCAGCAATCGGTTGCTGTGTAATGATTTGACCTTCAGCTTTGCTTTCAATCATAGTTAACATCTTTTCTCTGTATTCATTGTGATATTTTTCAGGAGTAAAATTACTTGAAAGTGATTCTATTAATTGTAATGCAATACTGAGCTCTCGCTCATTTGGTTGGTGGTCTGCATTTGGTAGATCTTCTAAGTCTTTCTGGGGAATAATTTCATCAGCAAAAAACATAGTAGATAAAGTGATAGCCTTGTCAGTTGGGCGAATCGCAGCAATATATTGTTTATTGCGTAGGACAAAGCTAGCAATTGCTGTCTTCTGCGATTTTTTCATTGCGATGAGTAGGAGGGAGTAGGCTTTTTCCATACCTTTATCAGGAGTAAGATAATAGGAATGCTCAAAGTAAATAGGATCAATTTGCTCTAGGTCAACAAAGTCTGCAATTTCAATTCGACGTGAGCTTTTTGGATATATATTCTCTAATTCTTCTGGTGAGATGGTAACATATTGATCAGGTGAGATCTCATAACCTTTAATAATCTGTTCTTGTGGCACTTCGTTGCCATCGCTACTACAAACACGCTTTAATTTGATGCGGCAACCATCACTTTTACGTAGCTGATGAAATTGCAGAGTCTTCTTTTTAACAGCATTATATAGTTTAATCGGTATATTGACTAATCCAAAACTAATAGTGCCGCTCCACATTGGTCTAGGCATGCAGTGCACTTCCTTTTTCAAGTAATCTTTAGTAAGAGTTGCTTTTTAGTCTTCTCGGATTACATTATGAGCATCCTTGTCATCACGTAATCCTTTAAATGATGGGTGACGAAGGGTATTACTCGGTGTCCATTCAGTAAATTCAAATTCGCCTACTAGCTGCGGCTCTACAAATATAGTAGTTTTTGGCAAATGGCTTGTGACAAAGGGACTTGTATTTCGATGTAGAGGAGTAAGTAGGGTTAATAGTTTATGGAGAGTCTCATTTGTAAATCCTGTACCTACTTTGCCAGCATAGAGGAAGTGTTGCTCTCTGTTTTCTTTTCTAGCTTGCTCTCGCGTGATATCATAATAGCCTAGCAATAATGAGCCAATACCCCCAGAACGTTGTCCTTTACCTGGTAACCAACCGCCAATTACTAGTTCCTGACGATGCTGAATCTTTATTTTTAGCCAATCTTCACTGCGCTTTCCAGGTGTATAGCTGCTGGCTAGGCGTTTGGCCACAATGCCCTCTAAACCTAGAGCAGAGACTGCTGTTAATATTTCTTTACTGTTACCTTGCTGAAAGGCAGGAGTTTGCCAATTTGTACCTGCTAGATTTAACTTTTCTAAAATATGCCGGCGTTCTATATAAGGAAGATCTATTAGGGATTCTTGGTTTAAATACAGAACATCAAAAATAATATAGGTAACAGGTATGTCTACCATTTTGCCTTTGATGGCGGTAGGGGAAATAAGACCCATACGATGTTGCAAGAGAGAAAAAGAAGGGTGACCTTTTTTATCAAAGGCTATAATTTCCCCATCAAGTATTACTTCTTGTCCGAGTAGACGTTCTTTTAATTGCTGAAGTTCTGGGTATTGACTTGTAATATCGTTTAGATTGCGACTAACAATCGTGATCTGATCTGCTGTAGAATACAGCATTGCGCGAAGACCATCCCATTTGATTTCAAAACTATATTGATCATCATCAAGGGGGAGTTTGGCAGGTTTAGCTAACATGGGTCTGATAGGCTGCATATGATTTACCTCTAATCAATAGTATTTTTACATAATTGGCTAGTTATACTCTTAACATAAGAAAAATGCTACATGTTCTTTGGTTCTCAGACTAAGCCAGGTTCACGTTATTATAAGTTTGGGTTAAATGCTAATAAAGTCGTGTAAAATAACATGGATCTTGCGCGAACCATATAGCACAAGAGTCATCTAAAGTAATAAGAAAAGACTGGATATCCAGTCTTTTCTTATTACTTATTCTGTTAATGATTTTTCTATTTCATCCAACATCGTGGAAAAATTATTTAAGGTAATTTCAATTGGTTTTGAGGAAGACATGTCAACACCAGCTTGTTTTAAAATATTAAGGGAATAATCTGAGCCACCGCTTTTTAGAAAATTTATATATTTTTCTTGAGCAGGTTGACCTTCTTTTAAAATTTTATCAGCTAAGCTAGTGGCGGCGGAGTATCCAGTAACATATTGATACACATAAAATTCTGAATAAAAATGTGGAATTCTTGCCCACTCTACATCTAGTTCTTTATCAACGACGATATCCGGACCATAATAGGCGACATTAAGATCATGCCATAATTTGTCGAGGACATCTGCTGTGAGAGTTTCACCTTTTTCTGCTATTTCATAAAGTATCTTTTCAAATTCAGCAAACATAGTTTGGCGATATACGGTAGCTCTTACTTGTTCTAAATATTGATTGATAAGATATAATTTTATTTTTTTATCCGTAGTGGTATTAAGCATATGATGTAATAGTAGTATTTCATTTGTAGTAGAAGCTACTTCCGCACAAAAAATAGTGTAGGATGAAGTAGGATAGGGCTGATTTTCTTGACTATAATAACTATGGATCGCATGCCCCATTTCATGGGCTAATGTAGATACATCATCATAGCGATTGTTGTAATTTAACAATACAAAAGGATGCGTACCATAGCTACCCCAGGAATAGGCACCTGTTTGCTTTCCTTTGTTTTCATACACATCAATCCAGCCAGAGGTTAAGCCTTTATCTAAAATGGCAGCATATTCTGGACCTAGAGGCTTAAGACCAGTACAAACTAGCTTGAGGCCTTCCTCATACGGGAGTGGAAATTTTACATCTTTAACTAGAGGAGTATATAAATCATACATATGAATTTCGGATAAATTAAGAAACTTTTTTTTGAGCGCTACGTAGCGATGCAAAGGTGCAAGATTTTTGCGAACAGTAGTAATCAGATTATCATATACTTCTGTTGGCACATTGTCACTTTTTAACGCGGAATCCAATGTAGAAACATATTTTCGAGTTTTAGAATAAAAAATATTTGATTTCACATTTCCACTTAATGTAGATGCAAAGGTGTTGCGATAGTGGTTGTATGTGTTAAATAAATGAGTAAAAGCTTCTTGCCGAACTTTACGGTTGCTTGAACGAATGAATTGACTGTAACGTCCTTCACTTAATTGGACCAATTGACCTTCTTCATCAATGGTTTGTGGAAATTCCATGTCTGCATGTGCTAACATAGAAAAGGTATTTTCAGATGCTTGTGTTATGTCTGATACCCTAGATAAAATGGCTTCTTCTGCAGGTGATAATACATGTTCTTTTTGTCTGGCAAGATTGTCAAAGTAAAAATTATATTCTTTTAATCCTTCTTCTTGCTGACGAAATGTAGCTAATGTGGTATCAGGCAAAGCTAAAATCTCAGGTTCGATAAAGGCAGTAGCTGCACCTGCTTCTGCTAATAAGGATTCTAATTTGCCCGTCATAGCTTGGTATTTGGCATCAGCGGTATTTTCATCTCTATGCATACGTGCAAAGGCGTACAAGCTGCCACCTATTATACCAATTTCATCTCGCTCTTTGAGGCAAGCCAATAAATCTTGAGAAGAATTTTTCAATTTGCCAGCATATTGTGTTATTTCTGTTAGACTACTTTTTAACGTATCAAAATCTTGCTGCCAAAGCTCATCGTTGGCATAAATATCATCTAAATGCCACTTATATTGGTCAGGGATCTCACTACGGGCGGGAACCTGGGTGCTTTCCCCAGCAGCCTCTCCAGTAGCATTACTGTATTTTTTTCGATTAAGAGAGAGGGGAAGGACTTGTAGTATTTTAAACATGGATACACTCCTTTGTATAATGTAGATATAGTTGTATATATTAGCAAGATAGTTTAAGATTCCTGTATAGCATATGGAAAAATATTTTTCTTATACTTTGAAGTAATTTACAATACCTTGGAAAATACTTTCCGCTATTTTCGATCGGCCATCAATGCTCGATAGTAGTACTTCTTCTTCTGGATTTGAAATAAAGGCTACTTCAACTAAGATAGCTGCCATTTTAGTATACCGGATAACATAAAAGCTCCCGAATCGGGATGAATGGTCTTTAGTACCCAACTCTGTTACCAAATTTTTTTGTACAAAGGCAGCTAGTTTGGCTGATTGAGGATCACCGTAATGAAATGTAGTTGTACCCATAGCTGTATTGCTGGTAAAGGAATCATTGTGTATACTGATGAAGACATCAGCATTTGCATCTCTTGCGATTTCCACTCGGGCAGCAAGTTCTTCACTGGCTGAAGAATCAGGAAAAGACACATTGCGGTCAGTGTCTCGGGTCAGTACTACTGTTGCTCCATTACTTTCTAGAATATCTCGTAAGAGTAACGTAATTGCTAATGTATTATCCTTTTCCATCGACCCTGTCGGACCGATAGAGCCGGGGTCGTTGCCTCCATGCCCAGCATCAAGGCAGATGATTTTGCCCAATAAGCGCTGGCTTTCTGTCTCTTCGATTACTGGGGCGGGACGGTCTAAAGAGTTCGGGATTACATAGTTAGGGGAATAAATATAGACTAACTCATTGGCTGTATCATAAGTGATTCGCCAATGAAGCGTTTGTGACATGGCTTTTAGTGTCATTAATAAATCTCTACTAACTCGGACATTAACAGGTACTTTTTGTCCATCTATGACTATCCGCATTATGGCACCTTCCTTTAAAGGTTACTTTTATTTTATAGTATTCAAAAAGCGATCAGGTGGTGAATACTAAGGAAAGAAGAGAGTGTTAAGTACGGTGAGTCATAATAGAAAAATTTAATATTTGAATATATATGGAGTGATTGTGTAGTGAAAGTAGTGTTATCGACGTTGAATGCAAAGTATATTCATTCATCATTAGCTTTAAAATATTTAAGGATGGCTTGTAAGACGGTACATTCTGAGATTGTGCAGAAGGAGTATACTATTAATAATGATTTGCTTGTTATATTGAGTGATATTTATAGTGAAAAACCTGATGTTGTTGGATTGTCTTGTTATATATGGAACATAGATATGACTTTAAAATTAGCTGGACTTCTCAAGAAGGTATTGCCTGAACTCGTTATTATCTTAGGGGGGCCGGAAGTATCTTATGACCCTTTCGATGTGATACAAACAAATCGATTTATCGATTATGTAGTCCAAGGAGAAGGAGAAGAAACTCTTCAAGCCTTATTGGCGGCACTGACCTCTAATACACCAGTTCATAATATTGAAGGTTTATCATTTCGGGAAAAGGAAGAAATCTTTGTAGGCACGCCACAAGTTATCACAAATGTAAATACGATTCCCTTCCCTTATAGTGATAGCGATATGGAGAAGCTAAAAGATAAAATCATTTATTATGAAAGTGCCCGAGGGTGTCCTTTTTCTTGTCAATATTGCTTATCAAGTGCTACATCAGGTGTACGTTTTTTAAGTTTGGAGCGAGTATATAAGGAATTAGAATTTTTTATTAACCATAATGTAAAACAAGTGAAATTTGTTGATAGGACCTTTAATGCTAAGAAGGAACACTATCTACCTATACTACGTTTTTTAGCAAAGCAAGATTGCCGTACTAATTTTCATTTTGAAATTGCTGTTGATCTTTTAGATGATGAGGTATTAGAGTTTTTAAAAGAAGTACCAGCGGGGAGATTTCAATTTGAGATTGGTATTCAATCTACTTACGAACCTACCCTTAACAAAATTTCTCGACATAATAATTGGCCCAAAATAGTTGAACATGTAACGCGGATTGTTTCTAACCAGAACATCCATGTACATCTAGATTTGATTGTAGGATTGCCTTATGAAAGTTATTCTCAGTTTGGACAGTCTTTTAATGATGTATATCAGCTTCGACCACATATGCTGCAAATTGGTTTTTTAAAAATGTTAAAAGGGGCTGGACTTCGTAATATTGCAGACCAATGTGGTTATGTTTTTCTGGATGAAGCGCCCTATGAAGTATTAAGTAATGATTATCTAACTTATGGAGAAGTGCGAAAGCTCAAAATACTTGAAGAAGTATTTAATCAAGTGTATAATACAGGGCGATTTAAATATACGCTAGATTTTTTAATAAGATTGCGTGGTGGCAATGCTTTTGAATTTTATCATGATCTATCTGCCTATTGGGAAGAAAAGCACTTACACTTAGTTGCTCATAGTAGCAAGTCTATCTATAAATACTTATATGACTATTGTTTCATCTATCATGAGCAAGAGATCAGCATGTGTCAGGAGTGTTTAAAGTTTGATGCACTGATGAGTGAGAAGGGAGCGATACAACCAGATTTTTTATCATGGAATCAAGAAGAATGGATGGAAGAAAAGAATGAATTTTGGCGTGACAAAGATGTAGTTCGTAACTATATACCTGACTATACTTTCACCACATGGCGAGATATTAAAAAGAAATATCGGATTGAGGTTTTTTCAATCGATATCATTCAATATATAAAGAATCCTGATCAAATTATAAATCAAGATACACCCATCCTCTTTTCTTACTGTCACGATAAGACTGTTTACCAACCTATTACAGGTTATGACTTTAAGAAATATGAAGGGCGGGAAAAGCATGCGCTATAATGTTTATTCAGAGTATCTTCGTCAGCGTTATGGTGAGAAGGTTTATAAGTTGCCTGTTAGTTTGCCTGTTACTTGCCCTAATCGTGATGGAACTTGCGGACAAGGAGGATGCGTGTTCTGTGGGG
The DNA here is from genome assembly GCA_963526645.1 of uncultured Pelosinus sp. Lineage (GTDB taxonomy): Bacteria > Bacillota > Negativicutes > DSM-13327 > DSM-13327 > Pelosinus. The sequence goes on from CAUROG010000028.1 coordinate 47,248, forward strand.
AAATTGGTGCTGGATATGAAAATTTACCTGCATCTATGACCGTAGAGATGCAAATTGCAGCAAATCGTGTCCATATTGCGGCTAAATATAAGGCGAAAAAGTTTATTCCTTACTTTCAGAATTTTAGTAATACCTATTTACCCACACAACAGCTTGAAAAATATATTCATGAAGCTTGTCAGGAAGATGTGGTGAGCATTGCATTGGCAACCCGTCCTGATTGTGTAAATGATCAATATTTAGAGATGTTGGGGAAGATTAGCCAGTCCAAAAAGATTGATATAAGCATTGAGTTGGGACTTCAAACGGTAAATTATCATTCTTTAAAAAAAGTAAATAGAGGACATACGTTAGCAGAATTTCTGGATGCAACCCTACGTATCAAAAAGTATAATCTTGAAGTCTGTGCTCATATCATATTGAATTTACCTTGGGATGATGAGCTAGACGTAATGGAAAGTGCTAAAATATTGTCAGCCATGGGAGTACATCAGGTAAAGCTCCATGCGCTGTATATTGTTAAAGGTACGACAATGGCTGATTGGTACCAAAAAGGTGAAATAAATCTAATAACAAAAGATGAATATGTAGAAAGAGTAGTAACTTTTCTAGAATATTTACATTCAGATATAACAGTACAGCGTTTAATCGGACGTGCGCCGGAAAAAAACACATTATTTACTAATTGGCAGATTGGCTGGTGGAAAATCCGCGATGATATTGAAAAAACGCTAATAGAACGTGATACTTGGCAAGGAAAGTACTGTAATTATCTTAATGGTAGTGCCGTACAAAAATTTCTTTAATAATATCTAAATTATTCCTTTACAAGAAAAGATTTCATTGATACAATGAATTTTGTGATTTTAAAAATAGAGGTGTAAGTTAGATACATGGAAAAACTAGAGTTATTATCTCGTATTAGTAAATTGTCTTCAGTGCTACATAGCGATGACTTAGCTAAATACAATTTAGCTAATGAAAGCATAGTTGAAATGAAGCGGGTATTAGATGAATTGAGTGAGAGCTATATTATTACATATTGCTAATTTATAAGAATGTATTAGTATACAATTGGCGAGAAGTTATTATCGTTGAATTTGTAACATTCAAGTTTAACGAATAATAACCTTCGCCATTATTTTTTTAGTACATGTATTCTGGTTGGGTTTGGATAAGCTTAACGAAGAGTTGTCCTTGTTAAAGGAGTGATATTCAATAAACTATCTAGCCTACAAACTATTTTAAAAATAATTTAAAAAAAAGTTGACAATATGAAAGTAGTTATGTTATTATATAGAAGTTGCTTACGAGCGACAACAAACTTCCTGAAACGGTTTAATGCAGTTTTAGTGAATGATGTGTGTTCCTTGAAAACTAAACAATGTAAGTAAGGTTAAAATAAGCCAGATGTGCG
>CAUROG010000029.1:0-46636 GCA_963526645.1 uncultured Pelosinus sp.
AAGTACTAGTTGCCGCTTTATTATAGAACTTTTTAAGTCTTTAGAGTGTATTTTATTGGTACAGGCTAAAGTTTGGATGAGTTTCAGCGAAAAATGAGGTTACTTTTCACACGGTCTGACGGTACTTTTTTGACAACTTCACTAATAATATCTAAGAATAAGAGAGTAGCTAAGTGTTAGATGGAATTGTGACGATTTAGTAGCATCCCCGTTGATTCCCTGTTTTGACAGATGCATGTATTTAGCCACTCAAATCCCCCGAAATGAGTCTAAAAATAGGGGTGCCGCAGGGTTTCATGGAGGTGTCGTGGCATGTCATGGAAGGTAAGTAAAGAAGTGTAAAGCCAGATAACTTATGAACTCAGATTTTGGTCGGGCTAAGGACTGCGTCTTTCAGTGGCATGTTATAGAAGTGACTTGAAATAACGCAAAGATAGATAAATTAGGACTTAGTGCTCACGAGGAGCTTGCTGTTTTAATGACATGTCATGGAACAGACGGCAAAGCAATGCAGTGGCTGGATTTGCTGGATTTGCTGACTTTCTGGTTTTGTAAACAGTTCTTTAACATGATCCTGGAGTCACGTTAATAATAGAACTTGGTGCGATCTAAAAACAACAAGATCGACTTTAAACTTATAAATGCTGGCACTATAAAAACAGGGAGCGGTTTATCAAAACCGCTCCCTGTTTCTAACATAAATCCACATAGTTAGTAGCATCAACTTTTCATTACAATCATATCTGGCAGATATGATTCAGAAGGAATTACAATGACCTCTGAATCAAGCTTTTTTTATGATTCAATCGTATCATCTGTTTTCGATGCTGTATTTGAAATGTTACGAGTTGTTTGATTAATATCTTGTGTAAGGCTTAATTTATAGGCAGGACCGGCATTTAATTCTTTCGAAGTGTCTTGGTCATTACTAGAATTTTGTGATTGGCTTTTTTGTTGTACTTGTTGGATTTGCATTTGAATCTGTTGCATTTGTTGTTGAAGAAGCTCAATTTGCTTTTCATTTTTAGTTGCATCTTCCGTTTGCAACTCTTGAATTTGGCTTGTAAGACTTTTTATCTGCTTTTGTAATTCAGATACGCTACTTTGAGAACTAGACTGACTGCTTTGGCTACTTCCACTAATCGCTATAGACATGAATTAAACCTCCTTTTCTATCACATGATGAACTATGTATACTATTGAAAAACATCCTTAGGTTTATCTTTCATTTAAGCGTTCCAAATAGCTGCAACACTATCAACCGATTGATAATCATTTTCATATGACTTTGTAGCTAAAGCAATCAATTGCTGGGATAGCGACTGACTGTTCTGGTTGGACTGTATTGCTCCATTGGCAAGCAGGGCTTGCAAACTTGTTAGATCATCAGTTGTAACCGTCCCATTTTTCACTTTGTCCAAGAAAGCGGTAAGGCTAGAATCAAAATCATTGCTTGTACTAGAGCTTTGGTTAGGTGCTGCAGGGCCATTGGCAAGAAGAGCTTGCATACTTGTTAGATCATCGGTTGTAACCGTCCCATTTTTCACTTTGTCCAAGAAAGCGGTAAGGCTAGAATCAAAATCATTGCTTGTACTAGAGCTTTGGTTAGGTGCTGCAGGGCCATTGGCAAGAAGAGCTTGCATACTTGTTAGATCATCGGTCGTGACAGCCCCATTTTTCACTTTATCCAGAAAGCTTTTGAGATCGGAATTAGATTCCTCCCCACTAGCATTAGCTTGCGAGTTTCCAGCATGCATAGCCGATATTGCTGACAACATTGACATCATTGCAGCAGAGCTTTCTTGTGTAGCACTGCTATCAGTACTACTTGATGTTTTTTTTGAAGAAGTATTTTCATCCGTTGTGGATGTAAGGGGTACTCGTACTTTTGGTGAGCGAAGCCCAATATAGCGCTTCACTCGAACGAACAGACGAAATTGATATTTAGATTCTCCTCCTCTACAAATAACCTACTTTTTATCCTATGACCAAATCGCTCTGTAACTTCCATCTTCGACAATTGGAAGTGAAGAACGGCTAAGTCCTTAGGATAAGTGCGGCTAAGATTCAGCTGATGTAAAACTCCAACTGAATCTTGTCTTCTTTATATCGGAGTTAATTACTGGAATTCCCTTTGAAATTTAGATTATTCTCGTACTATCTAATAAAACTTTTCTTCTTTCAGTTTTGTTTCTAAAGCAACTTTCACCCTTTTCAAAACGTCTTGCCAATCACCAATATGAAGTGGCGAAAAAATACGTATTGTTGGATACCAAAGACTATCTTGTCCTTTCGCTTGCCAACGCCAATCAGGATCAATCAACTATGTTTCTTTTCCCATAGCTCCCGCTAAATGTGCAATGTGATTTTTAAAAGGGAAGCACTTTTTAAAGATAGAGCTTTCCCTTTATTCAATATTACTATTTTCGGTTAAAGTACATCGCATAACTTATTAATATCAATTGAGAATCATGATAGAATCCGATTGAGCTCAATTGTCTTGCTTGCCTACTTATTTATCTCGCTTCTAATCCTTAACGTATTATGCTAGTGAATAAAGAGAATATCCCTTTTGTCCTTTAGTTTAAGAATCACCTTTATGATCTTTTATTTGTGCCCTTAACAATGGTTACGCGCTCAAAGCTAGGCTATCTTTTTATTTACTAAGGTAGTAATGCATCTATCGACAATCTTACCTTTGTAAATATACGTTTTATATTAATGGACTTGGGAACAATATATTACTATTACAAATAAGGGGGTTATAGAATGTTAGAAAAATTCCATACTTATCCTTCTCCAGCTACTGACGAGGAAATTGCGTACACCTTAAAGCAATTGACATATGCTCGAGTCGATAATTGGCTAGACACAGACTTCTTAACATGGAGATGGGGGCTTCAGGTAGGATTAGCTTTAGTTTCTCTTTTCCTATTTTGGAAGCTTGTAGATAAAAAAAGGCTGATGGAAATGACTTTTCACGGCTTGCTAGTTATGACTATTGCCATATGGTCCGATCAAGTAGGATATGAGTTTGGTCTTTGGTACTACCCTGTAGATTTAATTCCTATATTTCCTCCTGCCACCGCAATTGACTATATAATGTTACCAATCATATATACACTAATCTATCAGTACTTCCAACGCTGGAAGTCTTTCCTTATTGCTACCTTTATAATGGCTGTTATTTTTATTACAATCCTGGAACCAGCACTTGTAAAATTGGGGTTATACGTTCCTGTAAAATGGAATTTTCATTATGGATTTCCCATTTATATTGTAATTGGCATAGTAGTAAAATTAATAACCGAAAAAATAGCTACAATCGTTGCAAAGCATTAACCTAATCGTTAAGAAAATATCATTTTATTTAATATCCAAGTCATTGTAAAAAACCTTAGCCTTCTTTTATTCTATGTCTCCTCTACTGCTCTTAATTGCAGGTTTATATAATTTTCTATTATTCAATAGCCACATTTTATCAGAAAAATGTCCATCTTCCACTTTTTCCAAGGTCCGCCCCATATCATACATTCTTGCATCCATCATATCCAGATAATGTAGAATCTCGGCCTCAGGTATCATTGGTCTTTTGGGACTACCAAACTCTGGCTCATAGTGATGAGATAAAATCATATGCTGTAAAAGCAAGGATACTTCTGGATCTGCCCCCACCTCTACTGCAGTCTGATCAATCATCTTTATTCCTTGTATAATATGCCCTAGGAGTTCCCCCTCCACCGTGTATTCAGAGACAATACCCAATTCACTAGCATTCATTTCTGCGATTTTAGCGATGTCATGCAAAATAATTCCTGCAAAGAGTAAGTCTCTATTCAGATGCACATAAACTTCACTTACTTTTTCCCCCATTTTTAGCATGGTGGTAATATGATACAAGAGCCCGGAACGAATAGCATGGTGATTTTGCTTGGCCGCTGGATACAACAATAACTTCTCCTTATTGCCATTCACTAGAGTACTAACAATGTTTGCAACATCGGAATTTTTAATCATACCCATATATTTTTCGATTTCAGCATACATGGTCTCTGGGCTATAAGGAGCAACAGGCACAAAGTCACCAATATCCAAGGCATCTTCCTCTGTCGCCACCCTAATCTTATCAATTTTAAGCTGTAGCTTATTCTGCCATTCCGAAACGCTTCCTCGTATCCTGACTAACAAATTGGCAGTATACTGTGGTTCCGATTCTATATTATAATCCCAAATTTTAGCATTGATGTCGCCAGTCTGATCTACTAGTGTTAAATCAAGATAACTTTTATTATTACTAGTTGTTTTATATTCCGCAGCCTTAACCAGAAAGAAATTCTGAATTAGGTCACCAGATTGAAAGTCTCTAATTTTTTTCGTTTCCATTCTTACTCTCCCATACTCTCGTACTTTCTATTCCCCTTTGCTCCAATTACTGGAAAGTTAATATCATACTTCATACAAACCATCCGAATACATACGGTGACAAAAAAACATAAATACATGGGGCCATTTCCTGACAAAAAAGGTTTTGAATAGAAGAAGCACACAGCACCCACAAGAGAGGCTACTGCATAAACTTCTTTTTGAAAAACGAAGGGAATCTCTCGTACAAACACATCCCGAATGATCCCACCACCGACACCACTTAGCACTGCCATCATCACCGTAATAAATAACCTATGATATTCATATATAAATGACATATTAGCCCCAGCTGCCGTAAAAGCCCCGAGTCCAACTGCATCACATATCAAAATAATATTATTAAATTTATTAATCCACTCATAGGCCACACATACAATAATAGCTGTAAGCAAACTTATAATTGTAAACAAAGGATATACAAAGGCTGTGGGCGGATTAATCCCAATTAAAACATCCCGTGTAATCCCCCCCCCTACTGCCGTAGTCAGTGCCAGCATAAACACACCAAAAAGGTCCAACTTTTTGTGAATCGCTATCAAGGCTCCTGCTGCTGCAAAGGCAATTGTGCCAATCACTTCAAATATATTTAATACATCCATTTCTACTACTCCTTGCTATTGAGAAAATCAATTTAATATCTAATCTGCATCATTATCTACATTATCCATGATTCTCCAGCTAACCGCATTAACAGAAGCTTCAATACCCAAACGGCTCACAATTTGCTCCATGGATTTATCTGTACGCTTATTGGCAACAAATTGAGCAACCACTTCTACCATCTCGGAATTTTCTAAGTCTTCGCTATGAATCGCTCTTAGCATCAAGGGCTCTTCATGTACGATATGGAGTAATAAGTTCCGCACATGAACCTCTCCTTCAGCCCGGCATACTGCACGAAAAAAATATCGTATTTCCGTATCTTCCATAATCATGGGCTTATCGTTAAGCCTACGCGCTAAAGGCCTTAGTAGCACATTGGCAGCTAATATAACCACTGCCCCAATGAACGCTTGCACAATAAATCCCATTCCTGTCAATGTACCCACTGCAGCCACGCACCACATGGTTGCAGCCGTGTTCATACCGCGAACATTCAGACCATCCCGCATGATAACTCCAGCCCCTAAAAAACCAATGCCTGTAACAACCTGAGCAGCAATTCGTGTGGGGCTTGTTCCATCGGGAACCATTAATCCTAGCATAACAAACATGGCGGCACCTATACACACCAATGCATTTGTCCGAATTCCTGCCATACGTTGCCTTCTTTGACGCTCAAAACCGATAGTCGCACCAAAAAATAAGGCCATACCTAAACGTAATGAAAACTCCGTCCACTCCATCGTTCCACCAACTTTCTACCCTATACGTATTCTATCTTACTGTTCCCCTTTCATCAACTCTTGATGACGAAAACAATGAATCACATGGTCATTAACCATACCAACCGCCTGCATATAGGCATAACAAATCGTTGGACCCACAAAAGAAAATCCCTTTTTCTTCAAATCCCTGCTCATTGCATCTGATTCTGGGGTCTGAGTCGGAACATCTTGCAGCGAAGACCAACTATTTTGTCTAGGCTTACCACCAATGAATTGCCAAATATAGTTTGAAAAACTGCCTGTTTCTTTTTGTACCTGCAAAAAAGCATTGGCATTTTTTACGATAGCCGCCATCTTTAGAGAGTTACGAATTAGCCTAGTATCCAACATCAATTGTAACATTTTTTCCGTATTATAAACAGCCATTTTAGCTGCTGTAAATTCATCCAGCACTTCACGATAGAATTCACGTTTCTTTAATATAGTAGTCCAGCTTAATCCAGCCTGCAACCCTTCCAGAATCAGAAACTCAAACAATATATCATCATCATATTGAGGCACTCCCCACTCTGTATCATGATATTCTTGATATAAAACATCAGTAGTTACCCAGCCACAACGCTGTTTTGCATGAGGAGAACATACAATATTACTTTTTTCCATATAACTACCCCTATTCATTGTTTATCATCTACAGATCTACCAGATTATCCCGCTTTACTTCCATACCAAATGTATAAAATCCTGCATATAATCAAATGGATTAGCGCTTAGCCGTCAGCCTAAGCGCTAATCCATTTGATTATATGATGGCCTGGCTTATACCAAGTCCTATAGATGCAGATATGATCCCAGTTGTTTTTATTTAAAAAAGATCAGATTACCAAATGCGCAAAATAATTTCATATAAGTCTAGGCTGTTTTATTAGGCTTATCGAGCATAAAGGCACTCCCAATGATTGGCTTATAGGGAAAGATGTTTCTACCGCATGCCTGCATTACTATATGACTCAGATAGGTAAAGGCCCTTCTATCAATGTGGCAATTCATATCGTATACTACCTGCAATGCAGTAACTACTTCTTCGAATGCTGCATTTCCCGCCCGCTCACCAATACCGGCTATCGTTGTACTTGCCAGATCTGCACCGGCAGCAAGTGCCGCTAATGTATTAGCATTAGCTAAGCCAAAATCATTATGCATATGAACTTCAACAGGTAAAGGACAACGGGGAATTAGCTCCTTAAAAATAGCATGCACAGCAAGGGGATGTAAACAACCTACAGTATCAGCATAACGAATGCGGCTTGCGCCCAAATTTGCTGCTACTTCTGCTACTTGCAAAAAATATTCTCGATCCCCTCGCGATGCATCCTCTGCTCCTACAGAAACAGTACATCCACAGCTTTGTGCCAACAAGATGCACTCTTCTAATTGCCTTAGCACCCACTCTCTACTCCTTCTTAGTTTCTGCTCAATATGCAGATCAGAAACAGGAACAGAAATATGCAAATAAGAAAAGCCACATGATATAGAAGTTAAAATATCCTCTGTTAAAGCACGATTCCAGGCAACAATCTTAGCTTGCAGCGGCGCAGATAAAATCATTTTCATGGCTTCTTGCTCTTCTTCTCCCATAGCGGGGACCCCTGCCTCAATCCAGGTAACTCCCGCTTTATCCAATGCAGTAGCAATGTTTAATTTATCTTGAGCAGAAAAAACAATGCCTGGTGACTGTTCCCCATCTCTAAGAGTGGTATCTACAATTTCAATTGTTCTTATTTTCTGCATATCAATCTACCCTTTCTTATATACTATTTTTAATGATCATTTAGTTAAAAATAAGGCAAAGTACCCGTAATAAAACGTTAGTGCTTAGCCTCAGGAGGACAAATTTGGGAACCAGGCTCAGATAACATAGTCTGGTATAAATTCCATAATACATGATCGTCTACTTGTCTTTTTTGCTTTATAGCCAATTTGCGCACCCATTTTAATAAAAATCCTGCTTCTTCTGTAGATAACTTTATATTCCTGTGGCGAAACTTAGCTTGTATAGATGCTGTCCCTGAATGTTTGCCAATTACCAATTTTCTTGCCAAGCCCACTTCTTCTGGCGAGAAGACTTCATACAGGATAGGATTCTTGACCACCCCATCTACATGAATTCCTGATTCATGAGCAAAAATATCCCGCCCAATAATTGCTTTTGTTTTAGGAACGGTCAATCCTAAAGTTGTAAGGATCTGGGAACAGATGAGAGCTAACTGTGATGTGTCCTCCATCCCTTCTCCTAATAATCGTTTTCGGGCCATAATAAGTTCTTCTAAAGCAGCATGGCCTTGTAATCCTAGCCCCCCCACTGAAACTGCAATATGCTTTACACCTACTTGATAAGCTGCTAGAGCATTCGCGGTAGCTAAACCATAAGCATTATGTCCATGAAATTCTAAAGTAATAGGAATTTTATTTCTTAGCAACGCCAGTATTCTAGAAGCTGTCAAAGGATCAAGCAAGCTATCTTTATCACCATAAATAAAAGTATGAATCCCGCCAAAGGGTATATCTCGCCAGAGAAAATCTATTTCGTCTATAGAAAATTGCGATGCATTTTGGATGCAGATTCCTATACTCATCCCCCGTTTTTGCGCGGCAAAAAGAGCGGCATTGACTTGGTTATGGGGGGTACAGGCAATAATAATGTTCTGGAAGCCTAGCTTGTAGGCCAATTCCACTTCTTCTATTGTCCCATTAATTCTGCCTCGTATTTGTTTCTGCAAAATTTGATTAAGTCTTGGTAAACCGCGTTTCTCCCAATCAACCACCTTACTATCAATAACTCCTACCGGGAGGTTTTGCAGCATTTGTATTAATTTAATTAGATTCTCCTTACTAATTCCTTTACTCAATCCTTCTTGTAAGGTTTGATCAACCCACATCATGTTTCACAACCTTTCTTGCTGATATAAACATGGATTTTTGTCGGTGCTACTTTTTCTATCAAACCAACCAGATTCCCCCCTATCAATTCATTTTCTAGCCAAGGAGGGACATGATTACAAAGAACTTCTAGATTATAAAAATTCCCTTTACGTAAAAAAGCTAATAGCACTTGTTTGGAGGTAATCCCGCTACTATTTTCCTGAATTTCTTTAATCGATATATAATACTCTCCATTTCCTCTTTCTACAGGAACAGGGATCGTAGGGCTGGTCTGCAATTGGCATTCACTAGCTTTCTCTATTTCTTTTTCCAGAACATAATCTAAAAAAGACAAGGGTTTACCGCCAAACTCCCAAATACTACATTGCTGCTTTTCTAACTCAAAGTACGGCACACCAACAACAGACAATCCAATAAAAATTTTACATTGATCTAAGAATTGAATGATTTCAACCATTTGCCGACGCAATCCAGCTAGACCAGCTTGTTTATCCAAGGAAATCTTTTTCTCTTTCAAAACTTGCCAAGCGCCTTCTCTTTTTTCATAAATGACAATAGCACTAGCATCATAGAAAGAACTCGTTATACCATTGTCATTAATACAGACTGCAATATTCTGGGCCATAGTACTAACTCCTCCTCTCTCTTGTAGCGCCAGATCCGTATAGAATGTACTATCGAAACTTCCCCTCAAAGGCATATCGTTTATCTAGATTGCTAAATGAGCCACAATATTGCCGCCTTCAATATGTTCTTCCATAATCGTCACTACATCATCAGTAGTAACACCCTTATACCAAACACCGCCTGGATATACCACCACTACAGGTCCTTGTTCACAAATACCGAAACAACCTGTATTATTCACAAATACCTCGCCTCCTAAATCCCGGTCCTCAATTTCCTCCATAAATTTTGCAACTAGTTCCACGCCTCCTTTCGTATGGCAGTAACCTTTCTGTTGCCCATTGGCTCTTGAACTGGTACAAACGAAAATATGAAACTTTGGTTTATTCATGACTATCCTTCCTTTCAAATCGCTTTTTTTATTATTAGCTGTTCTGCAGCGTAACCTAAACCGTCTTCCACGGTATCACAATATTCCACACTCATAATCCCATGTTCTAATAATCGTTTTTGTCCATGGTAGCCAATGCGCATGGTTAGCACAGCATCGCAGTCGGCAATGGTCTGAATCGCAGCACTTTTTCGCCCATCCTCTGCATCACATTCTGAGATACCTGAACAATATTGCTCTGCCTTACGATTTTCTAAAAGAGTAAAGTCTTTGCCCTGCCCTTGGTATATCAGAAATTCTGTTGCATGCCCAAAATGCTGATCCACTAATTTTCCATGTTTAGAAGTAACAGCAATTTTATATTGTTTACTATCATTCTGGTATAACATAATTGGTTTTTCTATCTCTGGTTTAATCATCCGAAATTCATTGGATCGATCATTACCTAGTAACCCAACAGCATCAGCACGACACTGCTTACAGTGTCTCATTTGCTGCATTTCAAGTTGACAAAGATCTCGCATCTCATTAATATCTTTCATACTCGTCTGAGGAAATTTTTCAAAGGCACTGCCTGGTGCTGGAATTAGTGGCATAATATTGGTGATAAAAACACCTAGCTCCTTCATCTTTTTAACTACCTCTGGAATATGCTGATCATTAATTCCTTTTACCATTACAATATTAATTTTAACTAGTACTCCGCTGTCCACTAAATAGGATATACCTTCCAGCTGATTTTGGATCATTAATTCAGCAGCAGCAATTCCTGTATAACTTTTTCCCTGGTAATGAACAACTTTATATAATTGAGCTCCAATTTTAGGGTCAAGGCAATTCACTGTAACTGTAATATGTTTTATACCTAGTTCCACAAGCTCTGCTGCATAGCGGGGCAACATTAAACCATTGGTTGATAAGCAAAATATGACATCCTCACTTTTGGCCTTAATCAATTCAATGGATTTCCTCGTAACATCCCAATTGGCTAATGCATCTCCAGGGCCGGCAATTCCCACTACACTTAGATTCTCAATATTATCTTTCACCCAGGAAAATTTTTGACTGGCGAGTTCTGGTGTTAGCACTTCACTCGTTACTCCTGGTCGACTTTCGTTTACACAATCAAACTTACGATTGCAATAATTGCAACTTATATTACACTGGGGAGCTACCGGCAAATGCATCCGCGCATATTTATGATGGGCATCAGCACTATAACAAGGATGTTTACTAGTATCCATTACTTTCACCTCAATCTCCCCTAGCATTGTAGGGTATTATATAATCTACCGTTTTTAAGAAAACGCAAACGCTCTCAACAGTTCAGGAAGAGTTCATGTTAAACATGGACTCGAAGAGACCTACCTGCAGAAGATTCACTAAGCTTATAAATCCTGATGTTGAAAATTTCCTTTAAATTAAGATTGTTGATAAAATTTTTCATACATGGAACTCCTGTATGATTTATATTTGTTTTCCAGCAGCGCATTGGTAATTCGGTCTAAAAACATCATAGTCCCTGTATAACCTACGGATAAGATTCGCTGTCCTCCTACTCGGTCATGAATGGGGAACCCTAGTCTAACGAGAGGAATGTCACCGTTTTCCGTAAGATAACGACCATCGGAAGGACCAATTCCAATATTAACTTTAGCTTCCTTGCTGGCAGCTAAAATATGAGCAAAATCTGTTTCCATTAATATTTTGCTTTCTTCTGGGCAATTGGCAACTGCCGCTGTTAGTAAATGATTTAGCCTCCCTACTTGACTGCCCGTAGCCACAACTGCTGGAAAAATGCCATTTTCTAGACAAGTTTTGGTTACTGCATAGACCATTTCCGGTTCACCAAAAATAACACTTCTTCCTTGGAAATTATATTTATGAGAATCAATCATCCCATCTAACAAGCGTCCACGCTCTTGTTTAATGCTTTCTGGAACAGTCTTGCCTGTAATTTTCACTAAGGTATTGATGAATGCATCTGTACTCTCGACACCCATGGGTATTGCCAAATTATATAAAGGAATATCAAACTTTTCTTCCAGATATTTTCCTGGAGAAATCCCATCATCTATGGTAATGCCCATTTGAATGGTAGCGATAGCATCACCCATCGATTTTATGTCAGTTAATTTAGTTCCCCCGTTGCCCATCTTAGTATAAGGCTTAGCATAAGGTCGATCTAACGTGTCGGAGAAATCGGGAAATAACACATACTCAATCTGCATTAACGCTAATATGCGTTTTAATTCACGAATATCTGCCGGACTGATATTAGGAGTAATTATATTAATCTTACTATTTTTTTCAGTCGCTACCGTTAGCTGCATCAATATTCTTTTTAATGTAAAAAAATAACCTTCAAAGTGACTGCCACCATAACCAGGTGTTGAAGCTGTAACAATCGAGAAGTCTTCCATTTCTTTATCAATGAGATATTGACCTGTAATTCGCTCAATATCTTCACCAATGGTTTCAGCTAAACAAGTAGTTATAATGCCAATCAGGGCTGGACGATAGACCTTCATAATATTATCTAGGGCTTGTCTTAGATTCTTTTCTCCTCCATATATGGTGCCTTTTTCATTTAATGAAGAAGATCCTACATCAACAGGTTCATTAAAATGCTCTGCAATATGCCTGCGCATGTAGGTACTACAGCCTTGGGACCCGTGGACAATAACCATGGACTGTTCGATTCCCTTCAATGCTAGAATACCGCCCATTGGCATACACATATTACAGGGATTCTCATTCACATTCCGAAAAGACACATTATCCTTGTTTTTTTCAGCCATGGTTCGCCCCCCCCGCTTTCAATTCCCAATTTAGCGAGACTATTCCAGACAGGAGAACAAACTGTAGAGTACACTTCTTCAGCAAAATTTACGGCACCCTCAAAGCCACTTAAAGGATGTTTTCGATCATGATTGTGATCAATAAAGGCAATTCCTAATTTATAAGCTAACGGTCGTTCTTTTACACCGCCCACTAGTAAATGAGCACCTTTTTCCATCATGAATTTTTCCAATTCAGCAGGATTTGCATCATCTAAAATGACTGTTCCATCATCCACTAAGTCATTAATAATTTCATATTCTTCTTTACGCCCTGTTTGCGTACCAATCATCACTACATCAATACCAATTTCTCTAAATTGTTTAATCAGCGAAATGGCCTTGAATCCTCCACCAACAAAAATAGCAGCTTTCTTTCCTTCAAATTTTGTCCGATAACCTTTAATAATGTTTTCTACTCTAGCTGTTTCCTTATGAATCAAAGATTCAGCCTTAGCAATCATAGATTCGTCTCCTAAGGCAGCCCCAATTTTGCGCAAGGAGGTCGCCGTATCCTCGATACCTAAAAAGGATATTTGAATATAAGGGATCTGATATAACTCTTCCATTTTGCCTGCAAGATAGATCATCGAGCCAGCACATTGTATAATGTTCAGCTTGGCCTTAGGGGCCGATTTCAAGGCTGTATAATGGGAATCTCCAGTAAATGTAACGTTTAATTCTACCCCCATCTGCCGTAAATAATTATGAATAATCCAAGCTTCACCAGCCAGATTAAAGTCCCCTAAATAGTTAACACTATTGGTTTTTTCTATTCCTGCCAGTTGGGATGGTTTTATCAAGCGAAGCAAAGCATCTCCTGCCGCCCTGTAGCCTGCGGATTTATTACCAATAAATCCGCTAGACTCTACAGGTATCACTTCAATGTTATTTTTTTGAGAGGCAGCGTTGCAAATGGCTTCTAAATCATCACCAATTACGCCGACTATACATGTTGAATATACAAAAACTAGTTTCGCTTGGTACTTTTCCACCAACCCGTCAATCGCTGCTAATAATTTTTTGGCGCCGCCAAAAATAATGTCCTGCTCTTTTAAATCCGTAGAAAAGCTATTGCGATATAACTCAGCGCCGCTGCTAAGACTACCACGAATATCCCAAGTATAACTAGCACAGCCAATTGGCCCGTGTACCAAATGTATAGCATCCGTAATGGGATTGAGCACGACTCTGGCTCCGCAATATACACAAGCCCTTTGACTTACACAGCCAGCAGAACTGTCTGTATCACATTGAAGCTGTTTCTTATTCTTGCCTTTCGTAACAATGAACCCATCTCGCTCTGTAATCGCTCCTGCATCCTTCTCAGCCATAGCACATCTCACTCCTCTCCCAAAAATAATATTTAACAACTAATGCACCACCTGCAATACTAGATAAAAACGTTTGAAACGCGAAGGCACGAAGACTATGAAGAATAGGAAGTAAGACAAAGGCTTCACGCCCTTTTAGTCTTATACTGAGCGCCAGGTTCCTATTATTATAAGCGTAGGTTAAATGCTAATGGCGGAGCGTTAATAGTAGGGACCTGGCGCGGCCTTACAGCTAATAAAACCCCTATAGTCTTCGCGCCCTTCATGTTTCAACATCTTTTTCTAAAGACCTTGCTATTTCAAGATCCTACTTACATTACCAATTCAAAGTCTTCATCTTTAGCATCTCGGTCCGCTCTGTCCAAGAGCGCATTGCTGATCATCTCAATCAGCCTCATGGCACCATGATAGCCAACAATCGGCAAATATGAATGAACACTTCTATCTAGAATTGGAAAACCAACCCGCATAAAGGGAATATCTTCAGCTCGCGCAATATATTTTCCATAAGTATTGCCAATCAGAAGATCCACAGGCTGATTTTTAATCCATTGATGCAAGGTAAACAAATCACCTGCACTTTTCACGTTGGCCTCAATCCCAGCCCCTTTTAACATTTCATTAATGTCATCTTCAAAGCTTCCTGCTACAGAGTTGGATGAACCTCCTGGCGTACCTGTCAATACATGAAGAGGAATCATCCCTAAGCTTAATACAAACTCAGTTAAGCCTGTAACAATATCAGGATCTCCGAAGATAGCTACTGTTTTTCCATGAAAATGGAAATGAGTATCTGTCATGATATCAACCAGTTGACCTCGTTCTATTTCTAGTTCTTTAGGAATTTCCCGGGCAAAACTATTGCGCAAGGCCATCAATAAAGCATCTGTAGCTTTAATTCCAATAGGTGTTTTAAGTGTTGCTACGGGAACTTTGTATTGTTTGTTTAACAGATCAGCAGGATCACTAGATGCAAATCGTCCAAGAGCCAGAGTGATTTGTGAATTGCCTGTATCCTTTAACTGTTCAACAGTAGTACCGCCCTCAGGATACATCTCAAATTCTCCAGTCATTGGTGAATCTACAACCCCTGACGTATCAGGAAACATGATATACTCAATGTCCATGCTTTGTACCAGGCGTTTAATCTCCCGCATATCTCCAGGATTGACGAAGCCAGGAATGATATTGGCTTGTTCTTTTTTCACTGGCAAAGTGCATTTTGCTAAATAGCTCACCATAGCCTTTGTCATATTAGAAAACCCTGTGATATGGGACCCAACATAACTAGGAGTGTTTGCATGAATTACCAGTTTCCCCTCAGCCACTTCCGCTGTTTTTATAATGCTGGAAACATCATCCCCAATGGTTTCTGTTAAACAAGTCGTGTGTATGGCCATAACATCCGGTTTATAGATGTGAAAAACATTTTGTATGGACGCTTTCAAGTTAGCACCACCACCAAATACGGATGATCCTTCTGTAAAACAGCTAGTGGAAGCCATAACGGGATCACGGAAATGACGAGTTAAATGCATACGATGGTAGGAGCAGCATCCTT
Source organism: uncultured Pelosinus sp. (assembly GCA_963526645.1). Taxonomy (GTDB): domain Bacteria; phylum Bacillota; class Negativicutes; order DSM-13327; family DSM-13327; genus Pelosinus. The sequence continues at coordinate 15,450 of CAUROG010000029.1, forward strand.
GTGATCCATGGCTATGAGGCAAACATTTGTGAATCCCCAGAGCAGCATACATAGCGCCAATTGGCTGACAAGTCTTGGCAGGGTTAATCATACCGCCGCTTTTACGTTCCGTTATATCTTTTGGTGTACAATCTAACATACTATGCCACTCCTTCCTCAGTTACTGTTCCTTCTAGTAAAGGCTGATTTTTCCATGGTGGGGTTATAAAATTCCAAGTTGGTGAGGCAAATCCCATGCTGATATCTTCAGCGAATTTGACAGCACCATTAAAACCAGCATAAGGTCCGCTGTAATCATAGGAATGTAATTGCTTCGAGTTAATGCCCATTTTTTGAATAACATATTTATCCTTGATCCCGGAAGTGAAAATGTCTGGTTTCAATACTTTTATAAATTCTTCTGTTTCAAAATGATTTAAATCATCAACAATGATACTGCCATCTTTCATGTCAAAGCGCATCCCTTTATATTGACCTAGAGGTATTTTAGCTTTTAGTTCTTCCAGTTTTTCTGGTGAAACTTTTAAACGGAAGCGTTTTTCATCAACTTCTGCTGTATAGTGAGGAATGTTTTTACTATCTGCATCTGTTTTAATGGTAGGAATCACTTCCCGCCCTTCATAATCATCCCGATGAGCAAACTCATATCCTGCTAATAAGGTCTCAATGCCTAGTTCACTAAATAAATTTTGGAAATGATGCCCACGAGATCCGCCAACAAAACAAAAAGCGGTTTTTCCTTGACAAATCTTTTTATATTGGTCAAATATCGGCTCAATTCTTGCCAATTCGCTAGCAATTACCGCCTCTGTTTTAAGGGTCAGTTCTTTGTCATCAAAATAAAGAGCCATGTTGCGCAAGGATTCGATTGTCCCTTGGATTCCAATAAAGTTAACCTTAAGCCAGGGTGTACCATATTTTGTTTCTAACATCTCAGCAATGTAATTAATAGAACGGTGACATTGCACTAAATTCAATTCTGCAGTATGGGCATTTTTAATTGCTTCATAAGAACCATCCCCTGTCATAACCGATACTACATGGTAACCTATTTCTTTGAGGATGCGTTCTACTTCCCAGCCATCGCCACCAATGTTGTATTCCCCTAGTAGATTGATCGGAAACTTAGCGGGAGCTTCTTCTTGATCCCCCGTACCAATTACCTTTTCCATTAAAATGTTATTAGCAATATGATGACCAGCAGACTGGCTAACGCCTTTATAGCCTTCACAGCTGAAAGACAATACTTGTACTCCGTGCTTGGCTTCCGCAGCTTTAGCAACAGCGCCCATATCATCCCCAATCAACCCTACGGGGCAGGTAGCAGAAAGAGTAATAGCCTTAGGATTAAAGATTTCCATGACTTCATCAATCACCTTAGCCAATTTCTTTTCCCCACCAAAAACAATATCGCTTTCTTGCATATCTGTAGATATGCAGTAATTAATGAAATTTTGCTTTGGATCGTCGGATTTCGCTTTATTTCGTCTTGTATTCCACGCATAATAGCCACAACCGATTGGTCCGTGAACAATATGCACCATATCTTTAATCGGACCTAGAACAACACCCTTACAGCCAGCATAAGCGCAACCTCTGTTGGTAATAATACCAGGAATGGTCCGAGTATTGGCTTCGATCTGCTGACTTTCCACATCAGATCGTTTAATGAATATATGTTTCTTACGATTTTTTTGTACCTTAGCTGGATATTGATCTAGTATTTCCTGAAGTTTAGCTTCATTCATTCCCATGTTCCCTTACCTCCCTTTAAACTGCACTTTCGCCTGTTTCACCAGTACGGACACGTATTGCATCCATGACTGGTAAAACAAAAATCTTACCATCACCAACATTATTACAAGTTTTATTAGCCTGAATAATCGCATCTACGATCTTGCTTACATCCTCATCATGGGCCAAGATATTAAATAATCTTCGAGGGAATAGAGTAGTGCCAACCAGAAAATCTGTAATTAGTTTTTCCGCTTCACCTGTTTGATCTTCTCCAGCCATAAGAAGGAGTTCTTTCTTTCTTTCTAAAATTAATGTTGGATTTGTTACTATTTTACCGCGACCTTCTACTTTAAAAGCTGTAAAACCAGCTACGCCAGCTTCCACTAAGGCTTTTTTTGTCGCGCTTGTTTTGTTCATACGCACTATGGCAATAATTTCTTTCATCCTGATCCCTCCTTCTTATAGACTTGGGATTCCACTAGAAATGGTATACGCTTCTTCAATGGAGCTTATGAAAATTTTGCCGTCACCATAAGCACCTTGTTCACTTGTTCTTGCATATTTTAAAATAAGACGAACCATATCTTCTTTATCCTCATCACGGATGGCCATCATTAACAATGCTTTAGGAATTTCATCATAGATAATTCCCGATATTTTAATGCCCTTTTGCTTACCGCGACCGACTACATCCACAACTGTCGCTGCATGGAAACCTGCTCTTGACAGTTCTGCCAGTACTTCCTCTTTCTTTTCTGGTCTAATAATGGCTCTGACTAATAACATATTGTTTTCCCTCCAATATTTGCGTTTCTATCTCAGGTTAGAATTACAGATCCATAAAGCCATATTGCATCATGATTTCTTCTAGTCTGTCTTGAGTCATTGGTTTAGGAATAACAAACATTTTATTACCATCGATGGCTTTAGCCAGCGCACGATATTCGTTGGCCTGTCCTGATTCTGGATCAAAGTCAACAACTGTCTTTTTATTAATTTCGGCACGTTGAACCAAATTGTCACGAGGGACAAAATAGATCAATTGGGAGCCAATTTCTTCAGCAAAAGCCTTTAACAGCTCATACTCTTTATCAACTTTACGACTGTTACAAATAATACCGCCTAGTCTTACTTTACCGTTTACCGCATATTTTTGAATACCTTTGGCAATGTTATTAGCTGCATAAAGAGCCATCAATTCACCAGAAGCAACGATATAAATTTCTTCTGCCTTGCCTTCGCGAATCGGCATTGCAAAACCACCGCATACAACGTCACCTAGTACATCATAAAATACATACTCAAGATCTGGTGTATAAGCGCCTAATGATTCAAGCATATTAATCGAAGTGATGATCCCTCGGCCTGCACACCCTACACCTGGTTCTGGACCACCTGATTCTACACACAAAGTACCGCCAAAACCTGGTTTTAAGATATCTTCTAAATCAATATCGTCGCCTTCATCACGTAAGGTATCCAATACTGTTTTTTGACATAATCCATGAAGTAATAAGCGAGTGGAGTCAGCCTTAGGATCACAGCCTACTACCATAATATGCTTACCTGCTTCTGCTAAAGCACCCACTGTATTTTGAGTAGTGGTAGATTTACCAATACCACCTTTACCATATATAGCAATCTGTCTCATAATAAAAACCTCCCTATATTTGTCCAACGAATCTTTCCAGTTGAAAATTACACGCATTTCACTTATAATGAAAATTAGGTACATCAAATAAACCTTAGTTAGTTACTGGGGATTTAAGGATTGCCACGCTTTATGGATACCGCAAATATCCATAAAGCATTTTTTATTTTAGAACCACTATACTTCTGCGATAGAATCACCTCCTTATTTAAAATCAAAAATATTGTACTCATCCGGATCTGTGTAAAAACACAGATGGGGCTTATAAACGTACTTCCGTTTATAAGCCCCATTGCTCATGTACCTACTTTTTCTCGGCAATAGGCAAAAAGCTCACAAGGGTTTTAAAAACCACTTGTAAGCTTCATTGCTTCTCGCCTATTAACTTGAGCTGAGTATAGCACATTTTATTTAGTGATGCAATGCTCTTTTTAAATAGTCGAAATATTAAATTTAAACCATCCATGCCCATTATACTAGGCTAAAAATAATACTGAAAAATCAACATATATACTGGAATAACCACTATGGCTAATATTGTTGTTACCGTAGTCATGATCGCAGCATACTCTGCATCTCCCTGATAATTTTTAGCCACAATCGCAGTCTGGGTCATAACAGGCAGCATAGCTTGAATAATAAACACCTTTTTCATTAGAAGAGGCAACGGTATAGCGTAGGTGATTGCCATGACAATCATTGGGGAAATAACAAACCGCCCTAGAAGAATAGCTATCATATCTTTGCTTATCTTTATAGTACTTAATTTTACACCATATATGGCAATACCAATAAACAACATGGATAAAGGTGTCGTCATATTACCAAGATATTTGCAAGTGTCAAGAATAAAATAAGGCAAACTTATATCACATAAAATAAGGGCAATTGCTAACATAAATCCTAACAGAGGAGGAGAAAATACCTTCTTCACTACCTCAATAGCAGATACTTTATCTTTACCTGATACACCATCATTGCGGATGCCACTTGCACCAATGGTCCAAAATAATGAAGTGTTAGCAATATAATATAACAAAACATAAGGCACACTTTGCTCGCCAAACAAAGCTAAATTGACTGGTAGACCGATAAAAATAGTATTCGATACAAAAAACATCGATCTAAAAGTTCCCTGCCGATTGGGCTTTACTTTCAATACCTTAGAAACTGCATATCCTATTACATAACAAGCCAGCATCGAAGAATACGGCACAACCAACCCTGCCGCCAAATGCAATAGTCCATCTTTATTAAAGGTACTCATCAAGTTCCATATCATATAAGTCGGAAAAGCAAGATTCGTAATAATGCGTGAAAACAATTGGGAAGCCTTTTCATCAAACCATCCCTTGTCCGTAAGAACATAACCTGTAATAATCATTAAAACAATACTAAAGATACTCTCAATTGTATGAAATATTATCATGATCCAAAATCTCCCGATAGCCCCTGAAATACAATGGTAAACAAATCAAAACTTTTCTTTCTACATCAGTCCTTAATTTGACCAGAACAACTTTCTTATTATAATAGAGCCATTACGGCAGCCTTTATAATAGCTTCCGCCTCTGAATGATAGCCTACTATTGCAGCAACCCCAATTTCATTTTTTGCAAAATTAACATAATATACATCCTTGTCTTGCTCTATCTTTTTCTCAGAAATATAGGTATATCCCAAACTTTCCATATGTGCTACCACCTGCTGGGCGGCTCCTATTTCCGTAGAATAATTGGGCACAGCTTCGTCAAAATTCTCCCGTAATTTTAAGCTCACCATTTCGCTCTCCTTTGTTAGAGCAATATATACCCCACCAGATTGTTCGATATCAGTCGATGTTCCCAGCCATTTTACCGCAAGTTCTGCACTAAATTGCAGCAAGTGCTTGAGCCAGATAAAATCCATTACTTTTAATGCTACTTCAATATCCAAATCCCGCCCTGGATTCATACTCAATATTTTCTCTTTCATCTTATTTTAGTCCTCCATTATGTTTATTGCAGCGCTGCCTTCGCCAATTGATCCGCTTGTTCATTGTACTTATCTCCGGAATGGGCCTTTACTTTCACAAATATAACCTTTAATTTCTTGGCTATCTGCTCATAATATTGTTTATATTTCTTAGTCCCCTCTTGCTTTGCTTCCCAGGCATTGGTACACCATTTTTCAATTCCTTCGTAATCATGATATATTACAACCGTATGTACCCCCTGCTCCAAAGCATAAGCCATAGCAATTTTAGCCCCCATAGTTTCTCCGGCTACATTGCGCATGCCTACTAGTTCTGGGTCATTGCCTTTTTGACTAAAGGTACTTTCTTGTCCTTTCCACAATATCACAACTCCAGCAGAATATTCTTTAGTTGCAATATTGTAACTGCCATCAACATAAGCAAGCATCATATCATCAGAAAGCTGCTCTATAGGAAGTGGAGGCAATGTTACATTACTAGCGGCCCCTGCCAAATATGCATTTGCTTCTTCTTCTGTTTTGAAGCTTTTATACTCGGCTCCCGAATAACCTTTGATTTGTTCCTGACATTGGGGCCAAGTATAAAACAGACCATTTTTACGTCCCTTCCTGACAGCATATACTTTTTTTAGTTTATCTGACATGTTCTCTTTAACCATCCTTATCTTTTTTTATAAGAGAAAAGCCAAGCCAATCACCTTAGCAAGTAAGCTTGTCCCAACATAAAGAAGACTTTATTCAGGTGGAGTTTTAACTCCATCTGAGTATTAGCCGCACTTGTCCTTAGGACACAGTTGCTCTAGAGATCCCACTTATATAAGTGAATAACCCCAGTGAATCCGTTATCACAAACACTTATCTATTATCTCTTTATTTTATGCTTTTCTATTTACAAAAAGCAAGTAGTTATCAAAATAGATTTTGCCAAGGCACTATATTATTACGTCACTATAGTGTCTTGGCATTCTATTATGAATAACTATCCCACGCAGCTTTTTTACTCTGTACGAGTGCACATGGGAGCAGTTAGCTGGGTAAATACATTAACATTGGGTTGACCCAGATTGATTCCATTGGTTAGACGATTGGTATGCATGGAGATAATAACACCCGTAATCTTTGCTAAACCGTTCGGCGTAGGGATTCCTCGTAATGGATTATAATCCAGTGGAGCAACATAATAATTTAAAGTTCCATCACTATTCACAATTAAGCGATTGGGATCAAAACCATCCGCGGTATAAACCACTCCTAAAGGAGCCGCTGGCCAGACACCTCTGTCCGTTACAAAAAATAAGGTATACACTCCAAGAGGAACTAAACCTTGTGCCGATATTTGAATATGTCCTTCGTTTCCCTTGCCACAAATTTCACCTGTAGCTGTCGCCTGCAGCCAGGAAGCCAATGCAACCCATGACGGTCTATTAGCGGGCATATTATCAAATATTAGGTCACAACAACAATCAGACATCTTTGATTTTCTATCGTCTTCCACACTATCCCCTCCTCAAATGAAAATAGTATTTTAAGTTTAACGGGTTAAACTTTTTACTTTATACCTTTTATATATGCTATGCCTCAAATAGATAAAATGTGAAAAGATGCAAAATAATTTAACTAAATACAATAAATTTTATAGTTAAAGGGACCATGTCATTCATAACATGGCCCCCTTTTTATGTCGTTATTATTATGGCTTAACAGTAGCCTTAAATATTTGCTTACCATCTTTCATTTCAATAATCACAACACTTTTTACAGCATCATGTGTAGCATTTAAAGTGGTGTTACCTGTTATTGCTGGATAATCCTTCGTCCCTGCCAAGGCTTCCCGAATTTTTTCGGAATCAAGGCTATTAGCTCGTTTGATGGCATCAATGACGATATTAGCTGCATCATAACCAAGGACAGCCAAGGCATCAGGTACTTGTCCGTACTCCTTCTTATAGGCCTCAACAAAAGCCTGAGAAGTAGGGCTAGTATCATTTACGGAGTAATGGTTAGTGAAGTAAGTATTATTCAAAGCTTCACTAGTGCCAACTTCCACTAGCTTTGGTGAATCCCAGCCGTCTGCACCAAGAATTGGCACGTTAATACCAAGTTCACGAGCTTGTTTTATAATCTTGCCTACTTCCTCATAATAACCAGGAATATATATAATCTCAGGATTAAGTGCTTTTATTTTGGTTAAAATGGTTTTAAAATCCTGGTCCTTTTGTAAATAGGCCTCTTCTGCCAGAATACTACCGCCACCTTTTGTATAGGCATCCTTAAAGAAAGTAGTTAACCCCTTGCTGTAATCACTACTGTTATCTACTAATATGGCAGCTCTTTTTAGGTGTAGAGTGTTCAAAACAAAATTTGCACCAACTGTCCCTTGAAAAGGATCGATAAAGCATACACGGAAGGTATAATTTTTAACTTTCCCCGTCGCTTCATCCACTGTTACCTTTGGATTGGTAGCGCCTACGGCTACAAAAGGAACTTTAGTTGCTTCTGCCACACTTGAAGTAGCAATGGCATTAGAACTAGCAAATATCCCCATAACCGCAACTACTTTATCCTGGGAAGCAAGCTTGGTCATGGCATTTGCTGACTCAGAGGGCTCACTCTTATTATCTGCAATCACAGGCTCAATTTGCTTTCCAAGAATGCCGCCTTTGGCATTGGCTTCTTTAATTGCCATTTTAGCTCCATTTGCTGATGAAGTCCCCAAGGTTGCATTACCACCAGTCATTTCATTAAGAACACCAATCTTAATATTCTTAGAAGCTGAGTCACCGCAACCTGTCAACATCCCAGCTAATAATAACATTACTACAGATACCACTACGAGTTTAAAATTAGATTTATTCATATCCTTTTCTCCCCTTTTTAATAATGTAGCTGCATGAAATACAACTACAATGCACTCTTAGATCCTCCTAAGGTATACCAATCAGTCAAGGAGAGCGTTTTTTTTTATTTTCATTTCTGCTTTTCTTGACGAAATTAAGCATAGAAAATAAAAGAGTCAAATCACTATAGTGATCTGACTCTGGATAAACAAATGAATACGCTAAAAGCGTTTTCAGCATCGTAATATAAGAGATATCTCAATATCTCTGCTTATCACGATTTTGTCTCTGTCCTTTTGCCTGAGAGATTTGTCAGCAACATAAGTTGCTGTGTTTCACCTTCGGCGCCCTATCTAGAGTCTCTCCAGAGTCCCGTCCATTTACGGTTCTACTCGGTGGTCCGAGTGCCTGAGAGTTTTACTCCTTCGGCGGGCTATATAGCCACTCTCCCGCAAATTTCATTCGGAAAACATATGTAGTTGTATAAAGCACATTTGCTGTAATTATTATTATAAAACAACATATCAAATAATTCAATAGTAAATACGTCTGTTTTTAAAAAAACATAACTACAGATGTATTTAGAGCCTACATTCATTATGCTCCTTGGTCTTTTCAGAGATGTTGTACAATAATGAGTATACGTCCACTGAAAGCCATTAATAACTATATTTTTTGACAAGGGTAAGACCAGGCTCACTTATATAAGCGGGAGCTCTAGAACGACTAAGTCCTTAGAATAAGTAAGACTAAGATTTAGATGGAGTTAACGCTCCACCTGAATCTTAGTCTTCTTTATGCCTTTTGGCATTCAACTTGTCCAATGATTTCATTATTTACTTCTTCGATCTTTGATGTTGTTTTATCCTTAATAAACAATGCAGGAATAACCCCTAGGGCACATAAGGCAGCAGTAATCAAAAATACATCTTGAAATGCCATAACGGATGCTTGCTTTGCAACCATTCCTTGCACGACCGTCAATGCTGCTGTATGAGCCTGACCGCTAGACATCCCACTAAGGGCAAATCCACCTGTTAGCTTAGCCAGTACACTCGTTACAGCATCAGAGCTATTAGTAATGTAATTTACTAATACCTGATTATGAAACTCCTGACGGCTAGTAAGCAAGGTTCCCATAATAGCAACACCAACGCTACCACCTACATTTTTAAATAAATTAAATACCCCTGAACCAACACCAATTTTATCTTTAGGCAGCGTACCCATTACACCATTAGAAAGAGGGGACATGGTCAAAGCCAAACCGGCTCCCATTAGCACCAGACGTAAAGCAATCGTACTATAGGCAGTCTTTTCATCTAATATATGAAAAGAATATAAGGCTAAAGTAACAACTGCCATCCCAATACTTGCCGGAATTTTTGAGCCAACGGCATCACCTAGTTTACCGCCTAGAGGTGCTAACAATACCATTGCCCCTACTAGTGGCAACAAGGAAATGCCAGCTTTAATCGCTGTGTATCCGAGAATGTTTCTCAAATAAAATGGTAGTAGGAACATCCCTCCAAACATAGCCATCATAGATAGAAAACCTGCAATATTCGAGACCGCAAAAGTCACATTTTTAAACAAGCCTAAATCAACCAAAGGGAATTCGATCTTACTTTCAACATAAATAAATGTAATCATCGAAAGTATGGCTACTGCCAAAATACTTACAATATAAAAGGATGTCCAGCCTTCTTTTGAACCTTGATTCAGCGCCAGCAATAAGCTGCCTATGCTGATAACAATCAACATACCACCAAAATAATCAATTTGGGGAGAATTTGCAGAAACCTTAGATTCCTCCAAAACATATATGCTCAAAGCTAAACCTACTATTGAAACGGGAATAATAGAGTAAAAAAGTATCCGCCAGTTAAGGTACTCAATAATGTAACCGCCAATTGTCGGCCCAAGAGCACTGCCACCCGCTGCTAATGCTCCCCACATTCCAAGGGCCTGACCGCGTTCATTGGCAGGAAAGGCATCAGAGACGATGGCCATAGCATTTGGGAATAACAATCCTGCACCAATTCCTTGAAGAACCCGGAAAGCAATGAGAGAAGAACTACTCCAGGCCAAGCCTACCAGCATAGTTGCTACCGTAAAAGTACTTACTCCAGCAATGTACATTTTTTTGCGACCGAATTGGTCACCCAGTTTCCCCATGATTGGCAGCATTGAGCCATATGGCAACATATAGGATAAGGACACCCATACAACAGAATCCATCGTAAAGCCAAAGGCTTGCATAATGTTAGGTAATGCAATATTAATCGAACTGCTTACATAACCGCTAAGAATGGTACCAATACAGACCGTAAACAATACCATATACTTATTCGGTTGGGCAGAAGATAGAGTGCTTTCCATAAATTTTCACCTCAATAGACCGAAATTGATATATCTGCTGACATTCCAGGTTTTAGTACATTTTCACCCGCATCCAGAACTTTCATTTTAATTGGCAAACGCTGGGTCACTTTAGTAAAGTTACCAGACGTGCTCTCCGTTGGTAACAACGCAAACTGTGAAGCTGATGCCGAACCTACTTCAATCACTTGCCCCTTAAATTTTTTACCAGGGTACGCATCAATTTTAACCTCGACACTGTTCCCCACTTGTACCTTACCAATATAGGTTTCTTCAATATTCGCAGCAACCCACACATCACTTAGATCTGTAATATTAAAGAGGGATTGTCCAGTAGCAACAATCTCACCAACCTCAACGGATTTGACCGCAATTACTCCTGGGATAGATGCTCTAATTTCGGTATTAGCTAATTGTAGTTGAACATTCTTCAATGCTGCAGCCGCCTGTTCCACCTGGGCCTCAGCAGCCTGAACATCTTCCACTCTTGATCCTTCTGCAGTCAGACTATATGTTTGCACAGCTCCATTATACTGCGCCTGAGCAACAGATAAGGCATTCTGAGCTGCATCTCTCTGTTGAGCTGATATAGCTCCTTTTTCATACAGGACATCACTTCGCTCAAAATTACTTTGAGAGTTTTTCAGATTAGCTTCTGCTTGGGAAGTAGATGCGCCAGCCTGAGCAATTTGCTGTGGCCTACTGCCAGCTTTTATCCCTGCCAATTTGGCTTCAACTGCAACTAGATTTGCCTTCGCTTGGGCAACTTGAACCTCCAATTCAGCGCTTTCTATTTTTGCGATGATTTGCCCTGCTTGTACACTATCTCCTTCACTTACTAATATTGTTTCAACACGGCCAGGAACCTTTGAACTAATGCTTGCGATGGTTCCCTTTACCCGTGCATCATCGGTGGAGACTATCTTGCCAGCTCTTATCCACCACCATATACCACCTGCTGCAAGAATTGCAGTTACTAATACTCCAACTAAAATTATTTTTTTCTTACTTACTTTCGTTTTTTCTTTCTCAGTCATTACAACCACTCCTCAAGAATTAATATAATTGCAAATCTTCACGCAGTATCCTATACCTTCGTTCCCTCTCTGCAAATTTTTCTTTTACTTTGTTTTCTAGCACCGGTATCAATAAAAATCCGGCATCTGTAATGGTATAGACACGTTTGCTATGAGTGCTAGGATTATCCCACTTTCCCACAACACAACCATCCTCCTCCAATTTTCGCAATAAGGGATATAGAGCATTAGGGTTAGGACTAAGCAAATTTTGCGTCCGTACCTTGATTGCCTCAGATATTTTATTGCCATATGCTGGCCCATTTTGTAATATCTTGAGAATATACAAGCCTGTAATGATTTTAACTCCTGTTCTATAATCATCATTCTTAGTTGTCATTCTATTCCCCCTTAATTATAATTAATCTTATTATTTTTAACAACATTAATTATAACATCTTCACATATATAAAACAACAAACTTCTTAAACACTGACTTGCCTAGTTAAGTGTAGAGATGTTTTTTGGTTCTAGTAGATCAACGAAGGTAACCGTTAACCTATCATATTTATACTGCCTCTTGAGGACAGCAATCACTAAGCCAAGCACTGCGCTTAGGGCAAACCTGGCTAACCATTTTAAAGAAAGAGGCAGAGTCGAAACATTAGTTTCGGCACTGCCTCTTTTTTATAGATCATTAAACTATTTTATTTTTTTCCCAATATTGCTTTTCTAACTCTGACCCCGAACCTTAACGTTTCCATCACCAACATACATCTCATTTATTCCATGACCTAAATGCCAAGCGGATAAGTATGAATAATATTCAGATGGACTCTAGATGAATCAAGTGTTCTTTATTTCTTTCCTTTATGATATTCTGCAACCTTAGCAAAAGCATAATCACTTGCTGCAATTGTAGCAGCAATATCTGCTTCAGAATGAGCAGCTGACATAAAGCCCGCTTCAAATTGAGAAGGAGCCATGTACACACCTTGTTCTAGCATAGCATGAAAGAACGTATTGAATGCACCAATATCCGATTGTTTTGCACTTTCAAAATCATATACAGGCTGGTCTGTGAAAAACATACCAAACATAGCACCGAGCTGATGATACTGTAATGTAAAACCATGTCTCTCTCCTTGAGTGCGAATGCCTGCGCATAAGGTATTGGTTTTTTCAGCTAAGCTCTTATACAGTCCAGGTGTTTGAGATAGGAGGGTAAGAGTGGTAATCCCTGCTATCATTGCTAATGGATTGCCGCTTAGTGTACCTGCCTGATATACAGGGCCAGCAGGAGAAATTAATTCCATAATATCTTGCCGTCCGCCATAAGCACCTACAGGCAAACCGCCCCCAATAATTTTGCCTAGACAAGTCAAATCAGGTTTTATACCAAATACTGATTGAGCTCCATTATAAGCCACACGAAAACCAGTCATTACCTCATCAAATATAAGTAATGCGCCATATCGTTCAGTGATATCACGTACAGCTGCCAAATATCCTTCTTTCGGCAGCACCATGCCCATATTGCCTGCTACAGGTTCAATGATGACAGCAGCAATATCTTCTCCACATTGGGAAAAAACATCTGTCAAAGCTGGCAGATCATTATAATTTACGGAGATCGTCCCACCAGCAACAGCATCCGATACGCCAGGGCTGTCAGGTACCCCCAAGGTGGCTGCTCCTGATCCTGCCTTTACCAACAGGCTATCATGATGCCCATGATAACAGCCAATAAATTTAACAATTTTGCTGCGTTTTGTGTATGCGCGCGCTAGACGCAATACGCTCATGGTAGCTTCTGTCCCTGAATTGACCATACGTACCAACTCCATAGAAGGAACAGCCTCTTTCACCAATTTGGCCAAGGTTGTCTCTAAGAGAGTAGGTGCCCCATAGCTTGTTCCGTTGCCTACAGCTTGAACCAACGCTTCTACTATTGCAGGGTGGGCATGGCCTAAAATCATCGGCCCCCAGGAACCAATATAATCAATATAGTCATTTCCATCAATATCATATAGATGACTACCGGCCGCTCTGGCAATAAACGGTGGTGTACCGCCTACACCGCGAAAGGAACGAACAGGACTATTGACGCCACCAGGAATATGCAATTTTGCTTCTTGAAATGCCTTAGTTGATTTTTCCAAACTAAATGTCATATTTTAAACCTCCTATAAGATAAATGAACCACTAAGACGCAATGAACACAAAGTTTTTCACAAAAGGATTCTATCCATTTATGTTCTCCTTTGTGTACCGTGTAACGGCATTGTGTCTTAGTGGTTATAATCACACTTTTATTCTTCTTTCAACCACCTAGCAACATCCATAGCATGATAGGTGATAATAATATCTGCCCCAGCCCGTTTCATGCTTAATAAGGTTTCCATCACTGTACGCTTTTCATCAATCCATCCTTGGGCTGCTGCAGCTTTGACCATAGAATATTCACCGCTAACATTATAAACCGCCAAAGGATAATCAAAATTATCTCTAACCTGACGAACAATATCTAAATAGGCCAAAGCTGGCTTCACCATGATAATATCTGCACCTTCAGCAATGTCTAACTCTACTTCACGCATTGCTTCCCGACTATTGGCTGGGTCCATTTGATAACTTTTGCGGTCACCAAACTGTGGTGCTGAATCAGCTGCATCACGGAATGGCCCATAATAAGCCGAAGCATATTTTACTGCATAAGACATAATTGACACATTGCCATATCCATTTTCATCTAGTGCATTACGAATCGCTGCTATACGACCATCCATCATATCAGAAGGAGCAATCATATCAGCTCCTGCCTGAGCCTGACTCACAGCGGTTTTCGCCAATAGCTCCAATGTACTATCATTATCTACGTCATTACCCCGCAGCAAACCACAATGACCGTGGCTAGTATATTCACACAGACATACATCGCCAATCACCACCATTTCGGGTAGTGATGCTTTAATCAAACTCATTGCCTTTTGCACAGGGCTATTCATATCCCAAGCACTCGAGCCTTCTGCATCTTTATATTCAGGAAGGCCGAAAATGATAACTGCGGGTATGCCTAAAGCAAATGCCTCAGCCGCTTCCTTTTCTGCCATATCAGGGGATAAATGAAAGACACCTGGCATAGATGAAATTTCCTTACGAACTTGTCTTCCGGGAACGACAAACAAAGGATATACTAAATTACCAGCCTCTAGAGTAGTTTCGCGAACTAGCTGCCGTATCCCGGCAGAAGCCCTAAGACGTCGGGGGCGATGTAAAGATTTCATTCCCCAGCCTCCTCATATAGAGTTTTAATTACTTCCATCATACCGTGAATCGTATACTCCTCGCCAATTACATCAGGAGTAATACCATGCTCTAAACAAGTACCAGCAGTGATGGGACCAATGCAAGCGATTTTTGCATTTTTTAAGAATTCTGATCCCTGAGGCCCTAACAAATCCAGTAAATTTGTTACCGTAGAGGAACTTGTAAATGTTACAAGATCAATTTCTCCAGCTTTTAGCTTAGCTCCCAGCATTTCACCATCTGTATCTCCAGTAAGAGTGCGATATACAGGAACTACATTCACCATCGCACCCATTTCTCCTAATTTTTCTGGCAAAAGATCTCTTGCTACCAAGGCTCTAGGAATGAGTACTGACATACCTGGCTGAATTCTATCAGTCATTGCAGCAACAATACCCTCAGCCCTAAATTCCAATGGAACAATGTCCGCTAAAATACCATAATCCTTTAGCCTTGCTGCTGTTTGCGCGCCAATGGCAGCAATCTGAGTAGCCCCCAAAGCCCGACTATCTTTCTTCATGCTATGTAAACGATTAAAGAAATATTCAACACCATTCACGCTGGTGAAAATTAACCAATTATATGTCGCTAACTTTTCAATCGCTTCATCCAGTTCAGCATAGCTCTCTGGCGGGACTATTTTGATGGCTGGCGCTTCTATACATTGAGCCCCTAGAGCTTCTAACTGGCCAGTTAAGACACTAGCCTGCTCTCTTGCACGAGTGACCAATGCAGTTTTGCCAAATAGCAAACGTTGATCGAACCAGGCCAATTGCTCCCGCAAGTTTACTACTTCGCCGACAATAAAGATAGCTGGCGGTTTAATGCCCGCTTTTGCCACATCATCAGCAGCATTACCTACCGTCGTAACTAGAACGCGCTGTTCAGGTTTAGTTCCCCAACGAATCACTGCAGCAGGTGTGTCTGCCAAGCGACCATGCTCTATTAATTTTGATGTAATATGAGGTAAATTTTCTACCCCCATTAGAAATACTAAAGTATCTACTCCAGTAGACAAATGTGACCATTTAATCGTTGATTCAGCCTTAGTTGGATCTTCATGGCCAGTGACTACTGCAAAGGACGTGGCAATTCCCCTATGGGTTACAGGGATACCAGCATAGGCAGGTACTGAAATAGCAGAAGTAATGCCAGGTACTACTTCAAAAGATACTTGATTTTCTACTAAAGTTAAGGCTTCTTCGCCTCCTCGCCCAAAGACAAAAGGATCTCCGCCTTTAAGGCGTACTACAGTTTTACCTTCTTTAGCTTTATCCACTAGCAGCTGATTAATATCCTCTTGGCGCATGGTATGGTCACTAGATGCCTTCCCTACATAAATAAGCTCTACATCCCCTCGAGCTGTGGACAACAATCGATCATCTGCTAACCGATCATACACAATGGTATCTGCCTGCTGTATATATTCAAGGGCCTTCACACTGATTAATTTATAATCACCAGGACCCGCCCCTACTAGATAAACCATACCTTGTTTCATCTTTTCTCCTCCTGTTAGGACTCAATTATTTACAAATATTATTTAACCACAAAGGGTATATCATAATTTCCTTGCATTGTGCCTTTGTGGTTCATTATTACTTCATTAATTGACTTCTAGTTCTTGCAAAATCTCTCGTCCACCTGCATTTAGCATGTCCTGTGCCAATGTTTGACCAAGCTGTTTAGCCTCTGCTGGAGCACCACTAATAGTCTGACGAACTTGGCGCATACCATCAACTGATAAGATCACTGCTTCTAATTGTAATACTTCCTGCTCCATTTTTCCATATACGCCAATAGGAATCTGACAGCCGCCTTCTACCTCCGCCAAATAAGCACGTTCTGCTTCTACTGCCCAGCGTGTTTCCTGATGATTGAGAAATGCAAGCATTTCTAAAACTTCCTCGTCATTACTGCGAGCTTCGATCGCCAGAGCTCCTTGTCCTACGGCCGGTAGGCAGATATCATTAGGTAAAACTTGTGTAATTCGTTCTTGCCAGCCTAACCGTTTTAGACCAGCTACTGCCAATATAATAGCATCCAAATCTCCTGTATCCAATTTTTTCAGCCTAGTATCCAAATTGCCTCGCAGATCGCAAATAGTAAGATCTGGTCGGTACTTGAGCAGCTGCGCTTTACGCCTTAGACTAGAAGTTCCCAACTTAGCACCTTGAGGTAAATTTTCCACTGTACCATATTTAGGACTAATAAATGCATCACCAGCATCAGCCCGCTCAGTAATAGCAGCCAATAGCAGACCTTCTGGCAACTGGGTTGGCATATCCTTTAAACTATGTACGGCCAAATCGATTTCTCCATTTAACATAGCTGTTTCTAATTCTTTAGTGAATAAACCTTTTCCACCAATTTTAGCTAAAGGTACATCCAATATTTTATCACCAGTAGTTACAATATGAAGTAGACTTACATCCACATCAGGATACTGAGTTCTTATACAGTCAGCAATATAATTTGCTTGCCATAAGGCTAGTTTACTGCCGCGCGTACCGATAGTAATTTTTTTTCTTATCACGATGTCTGCCCTCTCCTATTGTATCAAGTTTAAATAAATCAAGTATTGCATCTAAATAGAACTGTTCATTCTGCGTACAGGCTCCTTCATTAATAGTAACCATAGGATCCCTCAGCATTTTTCGTATAATCATCTTCGACATATTTTCTACAGCTTTACGTTCATCTGCTGTAATCTCAGGCAATTTTGTCAATGCTCGTTTCAATTCTCTCTGACGAATTTTTTCCGCCTTATCTGTCAAACGTGCCATAATAGGACGAAGTGATAAATACTGGAATTTAATCAATAATTCCTCTAATTCCTTCTTGATGATTTCCTCGGCTAGATTCGCTTCCTGTTCTCTTAAACGAATATTGGATTCCACAACAGCTTCCAAATCATCAATGTTATATAAACGTACTCCCGCGATAGCCGATACCTCAGGTTCCACATCCCGGGGCACAGCAATATCAATAATAATAATAGGACGTCCTTGACGCTTCGGCATTAAGTGAGCCACATCCCAGGCACGTATAACATAATGAGGGGCACCAGTAGAAGTAATAATAATATCAGCATCCGCAGCACTTTCCATAAAATTTTCAAACGGTACTGCCATACCATGAAATTGTTCAGCCAATTCTACAGCTCTCTCGTATCTACGGTTAGAAACAATTACAGTCTTTACACCATTTCCCACCAAATGTTTTGCTGTAAGCTCACCCATTTGTCCAGCTCCTAACAATAGCACCTTAGAAGTAGACAAATCGCCAAATACAGTCTTAGCTAATTCTACGGCTGCATAACTTACAGATACTGCACTATGAGCAATTCGAGTCTCCGTTCGCACCTTCTTTCCTACAGCAATGGCTCTATGGAATAACGTATTAAGAACCGTACTTGTAGTGCCAACATCTCTAGCTATAGAATAGGCTTTTTTCACTTGACTTAAAATTTGCCCTTCACCAATAATAAGAGAATCCAAACTTGCAGATACGCGAAATAAATGTTCTATACAACCTTCTTCAACATAAAAAAAGAAGTCATCTATATCGAGGGGAGTCTCTGAAATTCGCTGTAAAAATTGTTGCATTACCGGTAATCCATCTTCCGCATCATCTACTACAGCATACATTTCCGTACGATTACAAGTAGATAGTAATACACATTCGCTGATTTCTTCATATTCATGAAGATGATTCAATGCCGTTTTTATCTTATCCTCAGAAAACGTAAAACACTCCCGCACATCTACTGATGCGGTCTTATGATTGAGTCCCAGAACAACCAATTGCATTATTAATCTTAGCCTCCGCCTCTTTTATCTTGCCTTCTTTGAGCAAGATAATTACTTCTCGATCTAAGGTCTTCCGCCAAAAAGTTTCCCTCTCTTTTGCTGTCGAGAACCGTTTCTTAATTTCTGTTCGCGCCTTAGCTACCAACTCAAGATATATTCCATACTCTGGACCATAACGTTCTTCTAATTCTTCACGTAACCTTTTTGCCAATGCTGGACTTTTGCCACCAGTAGAAATTGTAAGCAACAAGTCACCATGAGAAATTTGCGATGGCACACTAAAATTGCCAAGTTCAGGAGCATCTGCCACATTAACAAGAGCACCAACACTCATACCTTCCTCAGCAACCAATTTATTTACTTCACCATTATCAGTAGCGCAAATAACAATAAAAAAACCGTTAACATCCCCTTGCTGATAAGCCCGAGCAATATGAATAATCGTCTTTTCCTCTACCAATGCAGTCAAGGATTCCGTAAGGTAAGGACTTACTATTGTAACAACTCCTCCTGCTTCTAAAAGGCCTGCTACCTTACGTTCAGCTACACTGCCGCCTCCAACAACCATACAAGGTTGACGGCTAATTTGTAAGTTTATCGGATAGCACGACACATTTTTCACATCCTTCATATCTTAGCATATTTCGCAATCAAGATGTAATATTCCTCTATTAAATCCTAAGAAAGCCTTATTTTTTTGCTTCAAAATAGGCCTCTATTATGTTGCGCACAACAGGTGCTGCAGCGGTGGTTCCTTCCCCGCCCTCCTCCACCAATACAGCAATTGCAATTTCAGGATTTTCTGCTGGTGCATAACATGCAAACCAAGAGTGAACAGTACCTGTACCGGTTTCCGCAGACCCGCTCTTGCCAGCCACAGTAGGGGTAATCCCCCGAAACACTCCTACTCCTGTCCCCTTTGTTGTAACTGCAACTAAGCCACTCTTAATAATATCCCATATCTCAGTCTTTAAATAAATGTTGTGAATTACTTCTGGCTGGTAAATCTTAACTACCGCTCCAGTATCGCTTACTATCTTGTCCACTAGCATAGGTCTATATATTTTCCCATTATTAGCTACTGCCATTAATAATAATGCCTGCTGTAGTGGTGTTGACAGATAGTAACCTTGCCCAATGGCGGCAATAATCGTCTCTCCAGGATACCATGGCTGATCATAGGTACTCTGTTTCCAGCCTTCTGTAGGAACTAAACCTTTTTCTTCTCCCTGTAATAAAATGCCGCTTGTCTGCCCTAAACCAAAAGTTAACGCATAACTAGCTAGATTATCGATTCCCATACGACGACCTAATTCATAAAAAACAGGGTCACTTGACCAAGCTATGGCATCCACAATATTGAGTTTACCCAGCCCCTCCTCCTTCCACCCATGAAATTTCCATCCCCCTAATATATATACTCCTTTATCTTCAAATATTTCATCTTTCGTTACATACCCCATATCTAAGGCTGCTGCTGTAGTAATAATTTTAAAAACAGAACCTGGCGGATAGGCATTTTGAATGGCTTTATTGGTGAGAGGATGATCAGGATTATTGATTAGTCCGTTCCAATCTTTTGTACTAATACCGCCAGAAAATATATTAGGATCAAATGCAGGATAACTGACCATCGCTAAAACTCCCCCTGTATGTACATCCAAGACAATAGCACATCCTCCCGTAGCTGGCGCTCCCATCTTACGACTTGCTTCAACATGCTGCATTAGAGCATTTTGTGCAGCTTTTTGCAAATTTCCATCAATGGTTAAGATTAGCCCTTTACCAGGTATAGCTTTCTTCTCACCAATCCTTTGCACTTCCTCTCCAAATGCATTGATTTCTACTTGTAAACCACCATCACCCCCCCTTAGAACTTTCTCCCATTCTTGCTCTAGGCCATCTTTTCCAATCAAATCAGTAGGCTTATATCCTTGGGCTTTGCGTTTAGCATACTCTTCTTCATTAATGCTGCCAAGAAAGCCAATCACATGGGCTGCCAAATCTTTATATGTGTACTGCCTTACAGGTATTGCCTCAATCACAACACCAGCTAATTCATCCTTGCGCTCTAAAATTTTACTTTGCAATATTGGGTCAATATCCCTTTTGACGATAATCGGAGTATAGGGAGACTCCTCACTATCCTTTAGCATTTTCTCAATTATCCCAGGATCAATACCAATAAGGTCCGCTAGCAGAACAGTTTTATTGTAATCATGATTATATTCTGCTGGAATAATAGAAACAGCAAAGCTAGGGCGATTGGTAACAAGCAAGGCTCCATTACGATCATATATATTGCCGCGAGGTGCTTGGGCCGTAACTTGATGGATACGATTTTCTTCTGCCACTTTCTTATACTGTGGACCACGTACTAATTGCATCCAAGCCAAGCGCAAGATTAAAAGGCCAACCACTGCAACAATCATCCATACCATAATATTCATTCTGCGTGATTTTTCCGTAATCCACATTAGATATTACTCCTTTTTAACTTTAGACTCTCTTAGCTTAGTATCCCGCAAACAAAAAAAAATAGCCCTTATGGGCTATTTCAATAGTCATCACTTACCTGTATAATCTTTTCCGACTACAACCACTGCATCAATCGTCTTACCTTCGTCTCTAGTAATCTGCAGTGAATATTTAAAAGGTAGTGAACTTAATTTATTAACTACTGTACTATCAGTAGTATTAGAAATAATTACTGTATTCTTATACGCATTTTGTGTATTGGTCACACTAGCTACTTCAAGCCCTTGGCCTCGAAGAATATCAGCAACCTTATCACCTATTTCTGCTACACCACTTGCATTCACAACTTCCACACTCACTTTAGAACTAGCCTTTTTCATAGCAGGTTTACTTGCACCTGCAGAGGTCTCAGGCTTTTCAGACTTCTTAGACTTATCTAGAGTAGTTGTTTTCTCTGTATTTGTTGTTTTTGTTACCTTTGGTGTATCAACCACTTTCATTTCTTTAGGAATGGAAGTTTCATATTCACTTGCATCACGCTGTGTCGTAGCCACATATTTTTCTTCCATAGTTACACCCAAGGTCTGAGCCACGTGCTTCCTTAAAGCCATTACATCAGGCAGCCAGTAACTGATCTCATCAATAAAAGCTGGTTTTCCTGGCACCATATCTGTCTTTAGCCCTTTTTTAGATGCATCATTCAGGGTTTTGGCAAGGTTGAGCATTTCAGTAGTAGACATATCACTTGTAACTACACTATTCACTTCTCGAACAATAGCAGGTATTTTAGTAATAACGGATGGACTAGCTACTTCTTTCAGCAACGCTTTTAAAAATGTTTGCTGACGCTCCACCCGCCCAATATCTCCGTCTTCATCCCGGTAGCGTACATACTGGATAGCCGTACGACCATCCATACGCTGAACTCCTGGCCTTAAATCAATTACAAAGGGGCCATGATCATCTCCATTATCATCATAGGGATCAGTATAATACATACGTTTTTCAACATCAACGGTAACACCGCCAACGGCATCGATAATCTTTTTAAAACCAGCGATATTAATGATAACATGATGATCTATTTTTATCCCTAGCAAACCTTCAACAGCCTGCTGTGATAATTTGTGACCACCAAAAGCATAAGCATGATTAATCTTATCCCAACCATGTCCTGGAATTTTCACTCTAGTATCTCTAGGCACTGAAAGCATTGCAACTTCTTTTGTATTCGTATCGATAGTAACAACAAATAAAGTATCAGCACGTCCTGTATCATCGCTACGTTCGTCAACCCCCATAACCATAATATTAACTTTATTTTGAGGGGTTACAATACTACCCTTTTCTTTACTTTGTTCAATTCCCCCACTAAACCAATAATAGGACGCGCCAGCTACTGCTAATACTGCTAATAACATACTTAGGACAGCAACAATATATCTTCTTCCCTTACCACGTCTTTGTTCAGCCAATCGTTTTTCCAGTCCTGCCATAGCGCGCAACTCCCTTCTATTACCTGATAATATTCTCATACTCCAAGTATTAATTTTAAATACTGCAAATATAAAATCAATAAACAAGCCTCCGCATGGGAGGCTTGCTTTTAAGTATAACAAAATGTAACATAAAAGGTCAAGATTTTTATGTACTATACCACTATATACCACATTATGTCTACTTTATACTATATTCTATCTATAGAGATCGTTGCTTAATTTACTTCTTGCCAGTAACAGTGTAGCCTTCTTCATCTACAATTTCTTTTATCTTATCCAATGTAATTTTGCTGGCATCAAACTCAACAGCAAGTGTCTTTTCTGCCAAATCTACCTCTGCTAACAGAACACCACTTAATGCACCTACTGCTTTCTCAACTGCATTTTTGCAATGTCCGCAACTCATTCCTTCCACTAGAAGGATGTCTTTTTCAGTACCCATATAAATTACCTCCCATATACGATAAAATTATCATTTTCTAACTAGTTCTAAACTATTACGTATCTATTATATTATGCTTTTTACTACACACTTACAACCATTTTGCACAAAGGTAGAGAGAAAAAATACCTGCCGACATCATTCGGCAGGTATCCCACTATTTGCGGAATTTGGCGTCAATTAATGGCCAAACCTCAGGTTGTTCCTGACCTAGTCGCCATAATGCAATACCAGCTGGATTGTATTTT
The DNA here is from genome assembly GCA_963526645.1 of uncultured Pelosinus sp. Classification (GTDB taxonomy): domain Bacteria; phylum Bacillota; class Negativicutes; order DSM-13327; family DSM-13327; genus Pelosinus. Next base: position 38,835 of record CAUROG010000029.1, read on the forward strand.
GCAATCACATCTAATTTAGCTGCTATACTTTTGTCATTTTCAAACCATACTTCATGACCTTTATAAGAAAAGTGAGGTGCCTGAACATCTTCATCATACTTAATTGTAGCCTCATGTTGCTCTGCCCGTACAAGTGCATCTACATAGGTTATGGTTTCCCCTTCCTTGCCAACCCAATCATAACCATATAAGCCTATGCCGATAATCACCTTGTGAGGCCCACCGCAATTATCAATTGCATATTTAATATTCTTCTCATACCAATCAATTGGTGCAATAGGTCCTGGCCCAGAGGTGGACCAATGGTTGTCATAGGTCATAATCTGTAGAAAATCCGAGCTCTTAGCTAACTCAGGATAATTGTAAGCCCCTGACACATCCTCAGCTACGTCGACTTGTGGAAATACGGATATAATCACTGTTTTATTTATGCCTTTCATTTTAGGATATAACTCTGCCATAAAACTAGTTAAATTATCTCTTTGCTTTGGTGGCAATAACTCAAAGTCAATATTAATACCATCATACTGTTTTTCTTGAATTAGCTTTACAATATTGTCTATTGCTTTACTACGAACTTCTGGATTACCTAACAATTCTTCCGTTGAACCCGTTTTATTTGTAATTAAAGGATACATTTGGAGTCCTAAATTTTTAGCAGAATCATATACGATCTGGCTGTCTTTTGCTTCTATACTGCCATCCTTAGTTGCCTTATACCAAAATGGCCCAACACCTGTCATACTTTTGGCAAAGCTTTTCATACTAGGAAAAGATCCTGTTTTATCCGGTGTACCCGGCCAAGGATTTTCATAGTAACCAATTACCATTCTAGGCGGCATTACAGCCTTCTCTGATCCACTAGGCGCAGGATTTTGTTCAGATCCTAGCATACCTGGCAGTGGTTTAGGAGCAGGCTTATTACTACAACCACCTGCTAGTCCTACTACCATGATCACAAAACATAGCAACACAATACTAGTTAAAACTTTTGAATAACGCAATATTGTCACCCTTCCCTAATGCTATACTAAGTACAGTCTAAAAGCAGTCTCTAATTGATTCTGATCTGCTTCTTCTGTCCTTACCCATAGTATTGGCATCAGTAATTTTCTTATGCAAAAATTTTAAAACTCATAACAGCATAGCTATCCTAAAAATAAGAAAAAGCAATGTCACTAGCCACCGCCTTTTCATATGTTCAGAGTGATTTACTCATCGTAAGTTTTAGCATAAGCTAATTTCAATACGTCTTCTGGCAACTCCTTTTCCCATCGAGCTACTACAACAGCCGCCACACAGTTACCAGTCAAGTTACAAACGGTACGGGCCATATCAAGAATACGATCCACGCCCAAAATAATACCGATACCTTCTACTGGCAAACCAAATGCTGCTGCAGTTCCCGCAATGACAATCAGAGAAGCACCAGGCACTGCTGCAATACCTTTAGTCGACATCATCAACGTCAAAAGCATAACCAATTGGGTTTCCATAGGAAATGGAATATTATAAACTTGAGCAATAAAAATAACTGCCAGTGCACTATATAATGTGGAGCCATCCAGGTTAAATGTATAGCCTGTTGGCAGCACAAAAGTAACAATATGCTTAGGAATACCAAACTCCTCTAACTTCTCCATTGCAACTGGCAAAGCCGCTTCGCTGGATGCTGTGGAAAAGGCAATCAACATCGGTTCTTTAAGCGCTCTTGCTACATGGTAAAAGTTTACACGTACAATAAATGAAGTAAATAGCATAAGCAAGAAAAGGAACAATATTATCGCAAAATATAGAGAGCCGATAAGTTTACCTAAAGGAATAAGCATACCTAGGCCAAACTTGCCTACAGTATTAGCAATCAGAGCAAATACACCAATAGGAGCAAGTGTCATTACATAGTTAGTAAACTTGAACATAATTTCAGCAACACTGATCGCTAAGATAACGACAGGCTTGCCTTTTTCCCCCATAGCAGCAGCTGCTACACCAAAGAAACAGGAGAAGAAAATAATCTGCAACATATCACCGCGGCCCATAGCATCAACAACGTTGGTAGGTACAATGTTAACTAACATTTGAGTCATATCAATGGTTTTCTTGGCTGCTGTAGCAGTCGAGCCAATATCCACACCTACTGACATAGCCACACCTGTGCCAGGCTGGAATACATTAGCAACAATTAAACCTACAAACAACGCTAGTGTTGTTGCAACTTCAAACCAAATAATAGCTTTTGCACCCAAACGTCCCAGTTTTTTAAAGTCACCAGTACCGGCAATCCCCATAATCAAGGAACTGAAAATAAGAGGCACAACAATCATTTTAATCATGCGGATAAACGCGTCACCAATTGGTTGTAATGCTTGTCCATATGTAGGGAAAACATAACCAAAGACAACACCTAGAAACAGCGCAATAAAAATTTGAGCTGAAAGACCTATCCCTTTTTTGTTTTTCGCCATCAAATTACCCTCCTATAAAAGACCATTTTATCCGGTGTAATTTTACCCATGTATCTCCATAATAACCAATTACTATTCTAGTAGGCAGTCTCTCAGCCTTCTTTGATCATTCTGTTCATATCCTAATATTCTTAGTATTGGTCGAGAGCAGGATTATAATTACAACCACCTTCTAATTCTACTACCCTGATCACAAAACAAAGAAATACTCGTTAAAATCTTTGAATAACGTAATATCTCCACTTATAGTATTCGTATCATTAACTTTCTTATACAAAAGATATTAAAACCATAACAGTATAGCATCCTAAACATAAGAAAAAGCAGTGTCTAGTGACACTGCTTCTTCTTATATTTAGGATAATTTAATCATCATAGTTTTTAGCATAAGCTGCTTGCAGTACTTCATCTGGCAATTCATTTTCCCAACGAGCTACTACTACAGCCGCTACGCAGTTACCAATTAAATTACAAGCTGTACGAGCCATATCAAGAACACGGTCAACCCCAAGAATAATACCAATACCTTCTACTGGCAAACCAAAGGCTGCTGCGGTACCTGCGATAACGATAAGAGAAGCACCTGGCACTGCTGCAATACCTTTTGTTGACAACATCAAGGTCACTAACATAAGTAATTGGGTTTCAATAGGAAAGGGAATGTTATAAACCTGAGCAATAAATATTACTGCCAACGCACTATATAATGTGGAACCATCCAGATTAAAAGTGTAGCCTGTTGGTAGTACAAAAGTAACAATATGCTTAGGAACACCAAACTTTTCTAATTTTTCCATTGCAATCGGCAATGCGGCTTCACTAGATGCAGTTGAAAACGCAATAAGGATTGGCTCTTTGATAGCTCTTAAGAGTTGGAAAAAATTCATACGAATAATCAAGGAAGCACAAGCTAATAACAGGAGAATAAAAACTACCAAAGCAAAATATAAAGAACCGATAAGTTTAGCTAAAGGAATCAGCATACCGAGGCCAAACTTGCCTACTGTATAAGAAATCAGAGCAAATACGCCGATAGGAGCTAGTTTCATTACATACCAAGTAAACTTGAACATAATCTCAGCTACGCTGATGGCCAAGGTAACAACGGGCTTACCTTTTTCACCCATAGCAGCTGCAGCCACGCCAAAGAAACAAGAGAACAGGATAATTTGTAGCATATCACCGCGGCCCATAGCATCTACCACGTTGGTAGGTACAATGTTAACCAACATTTGTGTCATATCAATAGTTTTCTTTGCTGCCGCTGCAGCAGAACTAACATCTGCACCTGTTGCGATTGCAACACCTGCACCTGGTTGGAAAACATTTGCCACAGTCAACCCCACAAAGAGAGCCAATGTTGTAGCTACTTCAAACCAAATAAGAGATTTTGCACCCAAGCGTCCTAATTTTTTAAAATCCCCAGTACCTGCAATACCCATAATTAATGAACTGAAAATCAAAGGTACAACGATCATTTTGATCATACGAATAAACGTATCACCAACTGGTTTTAACGCCTGTCCATAAGTAGGGAAAATATAACCAAAAACAACACCTAAAATAAGAGCAATAAAAATTTGAGTTGTAAGTCCTACACCTTTTTTGTTATTCTCCAACGAATGACCCTCCTATAATATAAAATTGTCTAAAGGTCTCCTGTGAGGATACACCATTTAAACTAATACAATTATACCAGCTAAAACTATAAAAATCTACCATAAGTGTAAAATATTCTGTATTCTTTATACAATTTTGACTAATCAAATTCAGACATCATCTCACATATTCCGACATTTTTCCTTTTTTCGATTATAACTTGGTCCAATAAATAAACAGAATTGTGCAAAAAATGGAGCTATTTGCATGATACTACGCCATAAGACTTAATAATGCTGTTTTACGGCCAAAATTTCATTACACTTTTACTACTTGAAAATGGTATAATGCTTGCAACTACATCTTATTCTAGTAACGAAGGGAGTGTGTTGATAATTGAAAAAAGATACTGTAATTCAACCCATGCCTCCACTTGACGGCTATGCTGTAAAAACCCTGGAAGATGCTCTTAGTAAATCTCCCAGTAAGATCATCCATTTAGAAATTAACAACACCATTTATCAGCTTTCTCGAGAAGGTAACTGGTTCAAATTCTCCCGACTTACCAAAAAGCACACAGTTAAACGATCTACTATTTTTCAAACGCTCACTGAGATTTATAATCAGGTTATCCATGGGCAAAATTGGCGCATCGCAGCAAGCTATTAGAAATATATCCCAGTAATAAGCTGTAAAAAATAAATCCCTCTGAAAAGAGGGATTTTTATTTCTTTATTCTTCAACAATGGTCTTAAATATCTCCAAAAATTGCTGTAAAACTTGAGCCGTAAGCCCCCAAATAACATACTTCCCATATTTAAAAAATAAAACTTGATAGGATTTTCGTACACGCCATTCCTCTGAGTAACCTGCTACTAAGTCAAAAGGAAAATCTCCTAACGGCCTAGTACCCATTTCCATATGCCCGATAATTGGAGGATTCTCTATTAAAAATTGTAAAGGTACTGTAAAAATTTCTGCTACCTCATCCTTATTAGGTGTTATAAGCTGTTCTGGGGTAAGATATCCCACATATGGATGCAATCTTACTCCTATAGGACTTATTATTTCCTCTAATGGCCCTAGAACCTTTATCGTTGTAGCTGACAAAGAAAGTTCCTCTTGAGTTTCTCGTACAGCTGCAACTAAAGAACTAGCATCCTCTTTCTCAATCCGACCTCCTGGAAAGCATATTTCCCCAGGTTGCCAAGACAATTGCGCAGAACGTATTTCAAACAATACGGACAACTGACCATCTTGAATGACAAGAGGCACTAACACTGCTGCAGAAAAATACTCATTATAATCTTCTTTTCGATCTATCCCAATTACTAATGCTTCTGATATTCGATTAAATAAATCTTTCATTAATATCCCTCTCCTATTCAATCAAAAAAAGAGTATTTTCTCTATAATCTATTCTATGCACATTAGAGTTTGCAACAAGCCTCAGCGAAAGAGCAAGCCTTAGTTCATATATTATTAACATAAAGAAGACTCGATTCAGGTGGAGTTTTAACCCCATCAAATTCTTAGCTGCACTTATCCAGCAACGTGCTCATTAGATAAACCTTATATCATGGAAGCTTGCTAAAAACCGTTTTTTCGCTATATCAGGTAAAAGCAATAGTATTTCCTATTTACCTCCCTCTGGAGATAATTCTATTTTTCCCTCAAGGCCAGGCGTGATGATAATTTTACCATCTAAAGTAACAATCACAGCCTCATTTCCTGGAAACTGTCTTAATAACTCTAGCCCTTTTTCCACGCCCAGTACAAAAATCGGTTTACTCAAAATATCACCATATGTGGAACTATTATTAACCATCGTCACACTTGCTACTTCCCTTGGCTGCCACCCAGTCCGAGGATTCAGAAGATGTGAATACCGTATACCGTCTTTCATAATAAATCGTTGGTAATCTCCAGAAGTCTCCATCGTATCCCATTCTGTTAAGGCTAGCTTTCCTGTAATACCATCCGTATCTCGAGGATTCTGTATACCAATTCTCCAAGGCTTACCATCAGGTTTATTCCCGATAACTCGTATATTTCCTCCAGCATTCACTAGAGCCGAAGTTATGCCCTTTGCCTTCAATACCTCAATCGCTTGGTCTGTAGCATACCCTTTAGCAATTGCCCCTAAGTCAAGCATCATACCTGCTTTCGGCAAATATACAGTGTTCGCTTCCGTATCTACTTCAACCAAATGATAATTTACTAAAGGCAAAACCTGGTCAATCTCAGCCTGACTGGGTACATATTCACCTTTATTACCAATACCCCATAATTTTGTAAGAGGACCGATCGTAATATCAAATGAATCACCAAGTTTATCAGATACATCTTGTGAGAATTTAATAATTCTCACTAAGCTAGGATCAACAACTACTTTCTCTTTGCCAGACATCTGATTAATCTTTGAGATTTGACTATTCTCATCAAAATTATTTGTTATAGCATGTAATCGTTGAAACTCACCAAATGCAGCCTTGACTGCCTCCTCCGCCCCTGGACCATATGCTGTAATCTCTATAACAGTATCCATAAGAAATTGTGTCTCATTATAAGGCTTAGGTGCAAATATATTATTACCTAAGTATCCTGAAATGAACAAAACTACAACAATCACCATAACTATAAATAATGATATTTTCTTTCCCATTAAAGCACCTTCCTGTCACCCTATCGTATTTATTCCTTATATCCAGTTACTCAGTTTCAAATATCTTGATTAATCGAGTTAATTCAAACAACTCTTTTACCAAGCCTTTAATATCTTTTATACGTACACTACCGCCATTTTTAATAGCGCGCTTTTGGATTCCAACCAATACACCTAGACCAGAGCTGTCAATATAGTCTACATTTCCCATATTAATTACAAAATATTTATACCCTTTATCTAAATAGTCTACTAATTGCTCACGAATCAGCGCAGCTTCTTCCACATATACACTACCATTAATCGTCATAATTATTTGTTCATTAGTAACTACAATATTACTTGTCATGCTATAGTCCCCCTTACAATTCAAAAACCAATATTACCTCTTATCCTGTTCATTTCCGACTTTGTTATATTATAGTTGACTCTATCAAGGAGAATAATTAACTATAATCTTTATTGTAATACATTCTATTAGTTTTTTATATAAAACCTTTAATATTAGTCAAATATATACTTTCAAAGATATATTCTTGCTAAAAAAAATATATTAGCACTTAATTTTTTCAAAATAAAGCAAAAGGCACTCATTTTCATGAGTGCCTTTTTTTAAGCAGCAACTACCTATCCTCTCAGGCCGTTTCCAACCAAGTACTTTCGGCGTAGGGCTTAACTACTGTGTTCGGTACTTCGACTGGCGATAATACTCCCGTCTACGTCGTTACTCCTGTGCGCGCTCACTTCACGTACTGATGTACTGCTCAGCTCGTGTGCTCGTCGTGCCTAGCATCTGAAGCATTCTCGCCAATTTCAGGAACGAAAAAATAAAAATACTCACTCAAGGCCTATACGATAAAAAGCACTCACATAAATGAGTGCTTTTTAATTAACCAGCAACTATCTATCCTCCCAGGCCGTTTCCAACCAAGTACTTTCGACGTATGTGGGCTTAACTACTGTGTTCGGTATGGGAACAGGTGGAACCCCACAGCTATCGTCACTGGATCTAGAAGTACATATAAATATGTTCCTTCAAAACTTCACAGAAGAAAGACTGCATGTTAGATCAT
>CAUROG010000030.1:0-46362 GCA_963526645.1 uncultured Pelosinus sp.
TATCTGGACATATGATGGCTTCGTATACCTTACAAGTATAATGGATTTATTTTCACGAAAGATTATTGCATGGACATTAAGTTATACGCTGGAAACAGAGCATGTTATAGCGACAATAAATAAGCCAAAGAAAAACGTAAAATTGACAGACCATTGGTAATGCATAGTGACAGGGGATGTCAGTATGTATCTAATGACTACCGAAGTGTGACGGAAGGAATGATACTGAGTTATTCAAAGAAAGCATATCCTTGGGATAATGCATGTATTGAAGCTTTTCATGCTTTAATAAAGAGAGAATGGCTAAACAGATACAAGATTTTTAATTATAGGCATGCATACCGATTAATTTTTAAATATATCGAGACTTTTTATAATACAAGAAGAATCCATGGTCATTGTGGATATCTTTCACCAGATCAATATGAAAAAGAGCATAAGAAAGTACAGCTTGCAGGTTAGAAAAATACATATATTTACAGAATAATTATTGGGCAAATTTCCACATTTAAGTTGTACTTTTTCTTGACATAGTACCAAATTGCTACGGCGAGAAGTGTTGCACGCTGACGAAACCACGTTAGAAGTTTTGTGCGAACCTAGTAGACCCGCACAAACAAAGTCCTATATGTGGTTATATCGGACATCTGGCGATACGCAAACTCCCATTGTATTATATGACTACCAAGAAGGGCGCAGCGGACGATTTGCCAAGCAATACTTGACGGGATTTTCTGGAATCCTTCACAGTGATGGATGGAATGGCTATCAGCAAGTCGAAGAGCAAGGAGTAACTTTGTGTGGTTGCTGGGCGCATGCCCGGAGAAAATTCAAAGAAGCACTGATTGCTGCCAACTCTGATAGAGATGAAATTCCAGAAGCTGTAGGTCTTGCTTATTGCAATCAATTATTTTCCATTGAAAAACGTGCAGAAGTAATGATGGCAGAAGAACGTTTTGCATTGCGGCAAAAAGAATCTAAGCCACTCCTCGAAGCTTTTTTTGAATGGATTAATACTTGTTCCCCTAAAAATTTGCCACAAAGTTTGCTAGGCAAAGCGTTTACCTATGCCCAAAATCAAAAAAAATATTTGCTAGCATTTTTAACCGATGGACGGATTGAAATATCAAATAATCGGCAGAACGTTCAATAAAGCCCTTTGTCATTGGTCGCAAAAATTGGCTGTTTTGCAATACCCCGGGTGGAGCCAAGTCCTCTGCCGCTATATACAGTCTAATTCAGACGGCAATGGAAAATGGATTAAATCCACAGAGTTATCTGGAATATGTGTTTCAACAGATCCAGAAAAGTAACGAGGTAGAGATTGAAACCTTGCTTCCATGGGCAACGGATATTCCACTACGATGTAAGATACCAATTGCAAAACCATAATAGGAAACCAATTTCAAAAACCACCTAAGGTATTATTTTTATACTACACTAGGTGGTTTTTGCTTGCCAGGTGGACTTGGCTTGACGTTTACTCTATTATTAAAAATACCCCTGATTAAATTACTTATAAATGACCTTTCCTTCAGGATCGAACCACTCTGTCGTTTCTCTGCGAGACTTATAATACTTCCTCAATCTCATTGAAGCATTACATTCACTACAAATCCATACAATCTCATGACAGTCTTCATATACTTCACCACCAGGCGATAATTCTTGCATAGCATTTATTCTACTGCAATGTAAACATTTCATTTCAACAACCTCCTTTTTTAAAGAGTAATATTAACCATATAGTTATTTCATACAGATCTCTTCAGCCAACTATTGACGACTGCAGTAGTAACAATCACTACCTAACCTTCACCTGTATTATACATTTCAATTACTTTTTCATACCAGAATTGTCCATCACGAGTTTTTCTCTCATCATTAACCACTATCACATTAATACCTCTAATTGAATCAAGTCTTAATTTTTGTTGATATTCTCTTTTTATTGACTCAATATTCCCGGTTGGATATTTGGAGTGATGTACAATGACGATTTCCTTGTTTTCATCTATGAGCGAACGAAAAATTCCATTAATATGTCCATCATCAGAATTAAATCCATAACCAATGATGCATACTATATCTGATTGAATAAATTCATCATATAGACCTACATATCGCTTAGACATAGCAATTGATGTGAGTGGCTTTATTCCGCTTTGTGTAAATAAAAAAGGTACCGTTATATGTTCATTATTATCGCCTGTAACAATTTGATTTAAATATGGATCATACTGATCATCAATGCAACCATTAAGAAAGTATACCTCTTGTTCTAATATCTCTCTTATAAAAGTATTGTAGTTTGTAGTACCAACTGAGTTTAGATCAAATATTGGATTTAGACACCTTATATCATGATAATATCCAGGCCCACTCAAACACCTCTCCCTATGGCTATCTGCAATCCCTTGAATATATCTCTTTACAGTATTTAAGAAAATTGCAATTCTACAAAATTTTGCCCAATCCTTTTTGGGCGAATAAACATATCGCCAATTACTGTCTATTAATTCTTGATAATCCAGAGCCTGCGAAAAGATATCCTCAAGAATCATTTTCCCAAATTCTACAATAATTGTTTTAGCATCTGTTATATTCGTTATTTCAACTGGTTCACAATCAACGATATACTCTAGCCCACTAATTCCAACACGCTTATAATCAAGAGAGAACACTCCCCCTATATCATCAAATACACTAATAGTATCAATACTTCTCTCAAAAATTCCTTCGTTGAGACATCGTACAAGGTTCTCCCCGCACGTCCCAATCAAAAGCTCCAATATTGATTTTATTATTTTCTGCATATTTGATTTAAATCTATGATCATTCTCTGCAACCTCTAGAATTTTTATCAATGCAGAAAAATATTGGCTTTCAAATAATCCGTTATGATTTCCTAAAAGAGTAGAAAGTCTAATATTTTGTGAATAAATCACTTGACCCACCTGAATTCCAGCTACTTCCTCTATTTTTTTGTTGATATTTATGTCTTTCGCTCTTAATTTTTCGATGATAATATTAATATTATCATCGAAATGATCTAAGTATTGCAATATCTTATCGCCTTTATTTTCTAAGCTTCCTTTAACCAATGTTTCATAATGTGATTTACCAAAGGAAGATATGTTTTTACTCCAAAAACTTTCAGGAAGCCATGTAGTAGCGTAAAATGATGTTCTGTTAAGAGCATCTCTCAATTCCCTAAAACTCTGTTTATCATCATTCGAATCCATTCTGAATATATCTAATGCAAATTTGCCGCCCGAAGGCAATCCGTAAGAAATCTCAGCCCCAGCTCCAAAAAATAAGGATATTTTCTTTTGCATAACTGTACCCCCTTACCTATTTAAAATACTCTTGTTTTTCGTTTATTTTTCATTAGATTACAGTTATAAATCCATACCATTCAAAATTTCTCTAAGTTTTATTAACTCTTCACTAGAAAGCGTAATCCCTTTACCCATTTTCGTATGCTCAGGTGCCCACTCTCTTACGTCAAACTTAGGTTCTCTATCATTCCAAGTGATTAAATTGATTTCCTTGGTCCAGCCTTTAGCGCCTTCCGATAATGCACCGACGTGGTTAATAATTTCATATTTAATATCTGCCATACAAGTTATCCCCCTATGTTTTATAAATTGGGTTGATCATCAAATGGATTACCATCAGTGTTATAGGTCATAGTGAATACCATATCAGATAGCCATTTTTTGAAAGATTGATTATCATTAAACTGTTTAAAGACCTCCATATTATCGCTCATCAAATTGATAATTGCCTTATTTAGAGCCTTATCACTCTCAATTTTTGCAGTTTGTTTATCTGAATTTTTCATCGCATTTTGATAAATTTTATCTTTAGCTACCATTTCAGGGATACTAGCAATATGCTTCTTAACTTGATCTTCATCTTTCCAAGGGATATTACCAAATAAATCGTGAAACGATGCCAAGATATTACTCAATAAATCAAGCTCAGGTTCCCCCTTACCTCCCCCAGCAGCAGTTGGTACAGGACCAATTTCATATTCACCTGTATCTTCAAGAACGATGGACATCGTTGCTTGAGCCTCAGCCCGATAGCTGTCCAAATCAATGGCTTCCAATATCCCCTTTGATAAGTCTTCCTCCACAGGTGCAGGTAATTTGGGTATGAGCATATTTAAAAATATAGATAATTTTTCCCACGAGGCTTTTCCATACGGCAGAATAGCTGCTAAGAAGCCATAAGTCCGGACAAAGCCTTTTGCCTTACTCTTGAAATCCACTTGTCCATTTTCATCTAGTTCATCCTCGTAGTTTTTTGCACATACATCAAGAATCGGGTCAAGTTTATCTCTATCCGCCCCATTAAGATACAATTCGACAATGGCATTGACATGATAGTCTGTAAATACATAATAGTTTCGAATATCACTTTCCAAATCATTTAGCTTATCAGGATCGGTTTCATCAGATAGAATGGTTGTCGTGTAATACTTAGAAAAAGCCTCTTTAATAATTTCTGTATCGTTAGCAAAATCTAACACAAAGGTATCATGCTTTTGTGGATGCGCTCGATTTAACCTTGAGAGCGTTTGAACGGCCTTAATGTCTGTCAAAATTTTATCAACGTACATCGTATGTAATAGTGGTTCATCATAGCCAGTTTGAAACTTGTTAGCCACGACCAAAATTCGATATGGATCTTTTTTTAACTTTTTCTCGATTTCATTGCTTGAGAATCCATTAATCAGATTCTCTGTCAGTTTCTTACCACCAAACTCATATTCACCAGAAAATGCCACAATGGGTTTATATGCACTCTTTCTTTTTATCAAATAGGCTGAAATGGAATAATAATATTGGATGACTCGCTCAATACTACTGGTTACCACCATGGCCCGAGCCTGTCCTCCAACTTTTCCCTTGACAATGACTTTATCGTGAAAATGATCAATCATGATCTCTGCCTTTAGCTCAATAGCGGTCTCATTAGACTCAACATAGCGACGTAATTTTTTCTGCGCTTTCTTCTTATCAAAGAAAGGATCTTCTTCAACAATTTTAGCAATCTTATAATAACTGTTTATTGGTGTATAATTTTTAAGGACATCAATAATGAACCCTTCTTGGATTGCCTGTTTCATAGTATAGATATGGAATGGTCTATGCTTTATTCTACCTTCAGCAGGATAAGGCACACCAAACATCTCTAAGGTTTTATTTTTAGGTGTTGCAGTAAAGGCGAAATAACTTGCATTGGTGAGCATCTTTCGGCCTTCTAAAATATTAAGTATCTTCTCCTCCGTCGTTTCCTCCTCACTCTGGTCATAATTCTCCGATAAGGCCATATTCATTTTTGCTGACATATTGCCACTTTGGCTAGAGTGCGCCTCATCAATGATAATTGCAAAATTATTTTTCCTATGATCATTACCAATATCGTCAAGAATATATGGGAATTTGTGAACGATGGTAATAATTATCTTCTTACCATCGCGGAGCAACTTTTTAAGGTCACCAGCATTTTCGGTATGACCAACAGTATTCGCAACTTGCATAAAACTCTTTATCGTGTTCTTGATTTGTTTATCCAGATTAATTCTATCAGTCACTACGATTACAGAATCAAATATATTCTTGCCGCCTTTAGTCGCTGCGACTAATTGATGAGCAAGCCAGGCAATGGAGTTCGATTTCCCGCTGCCTGCGCTATGCTGCACCAAATACTTCTGTCCAACACCATTTTTATTAACATCTGCTAATATCGCTTTTACTCCCGCCAATTGATGATATCTAGGAAAGATTTGAGTTTTTTTTGTTTTTTTTGTTTCCTCATCTTTTTCTTCTACAATTTGGGCATAGTTTTCAATAATATTCGCAATCTCATTCTTCTTAAGAATCTGCTTCCACAGGTAATCCGTCTTTATACCATCAGGATTTGGGGGGTTCCCTGCGCCATTATTATAGCCTTTATTAAAGGGTAAGAACCAAGACTTCTTCCCATCTAATTTGGTACACATTTTGATTTCATTATCATCAACTGCAAAATGAACCATGCATCTACCGAAGTTAAACAACAGTTCTCTTGGATCGCGGTCTGTTTTGTACTGATAAACTGCATCTTCCACATTCTGCTTGGTTAGTCTGTTTTTAAGCTCACAAGTAATGATTGGCAACCCATTAATGAATAAAACAAAGTCTAGAGCCAACTTAGTATTATCTCGTGAATACATCAGCTGTCTTGTAACACTAAAAATATTTTTAGCATATAATTTTTCTGCTGTTACGTTATACTGAGATGGTGTCATATGAAATAGATCAAGAGTAACAGGGTATACTTTGACGCCGTTTCTTAAAACATCAATTATTCCATTTTTTGTTATTTCGCCCTGCAAACGATTAAGGAACTTAGTCTTATTCAGATCATTGCTAAAAACACCTAACATTTCAAGTTTTTTAGGTTGAGTTTCCTGTAAAAAACGAAACAAGCGCGTTTCATCAATAGCATATTCCTTATTATAATCACTATTTTGTCCTTTCTCATAAACACTACTGTTCACCAAATAATCGACAATCAGTTTTTCAAGACCGATTTCTTTCGTGTTAGTAGGCATTAATCTTCACACTCCTCACACTCCGAAGCTCCCTCATTCTCAATTATTTCATCCTCATTTTCATCCATGTCCACTTCTTCTGAAATAATACCATCAATCACAATACCACGTACATCAACCTTGCCTGTAACGACATCGGAAATTAGGCGAGTGCGGTATTCTTGGATAAGATGAATATTATCTTCAATACGTTTTATGGCTTTTGTAATTTTTCCCGTTTCACTTGTAATCCACTGCACAATTTCACTTTGTTCCACCAATGGGGGTAATGCAATTTGAAACCCACGAATTTGATTAGGACTTATGTGAGGAACACTTATTCCGGAAAACAACGGTTGTAAATAATTAATGAACATTTTACTTCTCAATAAAGAGTACAAAAAAGCTTGTTGTAAATTACTCCTCGCACGTAATCGCACAACCCGTTGCAATAACAAACAAGGTAAGTCTCTCTCTTCAATAATTGAGACACGTACACCGGAGGATATGATAGGGCGATCCATCCCAACAACAATATCGCCAGCCCGCAACTCAAATCCTTTTATTTGGTGTTCATATTCTTGCGGCCAATATACCACTTCATTCCATCTTATATGTCCAGGCGCAACATTCGTGCCCCTCAGTAAGCGAATATCGCTATCATTTTGTGTAAAACCCAAACTCGGAAATGCATATCCCGATAATAAATCAATTAACACCCCAAGCCTACTTCGAACCCAATGTTCCGGAATATCCCCTAGCCATTCAATACCACTGGGTTTCATTTTCGCATTCGGACTTATCCCATTGGTTACCGCTTGATTAATAATCGCTTGCTTCTGTTCTTTTAGGGCAGCAATCAGCTTTTTCTTGGCTTTGATAAACTTATTGATTTTTGCAAGCTGAAAGTTTAGGTACTTTACGATTTGGTCTTGCTCGGCACGAGGTAAAATTGGTAGATACTGATTAGCGAATACCTCAAATCTAAAATCTGAAGAACGCTCTCGTATACCTCTATAGAGTGACTGAATGAAGCCTGTCTTTGCCATTTCTCTAACAATATGAGCATAATAATAATTATTTAAATCAGCCTTAGGAATACATATACTATAAACTGGTGTACTTTTCCCATTTGAATCTGAAACACCTATTGCACCGGCAAATGCATCCATAACATGAATAACTAAGTCACCTTTTCTAACACCTTGATATCCTATTTCTTTTATAGACTCTGTAAACCCTGTTATTCTTCTATTTTTACGAAGCGTTACTCTACCGTCTCTAAAACAAGTAACAACCTGGTCTATTTGTCTCACTGGTCTATTTACTTTTTCATACACAGCTTTTGCACGTTTAACATCCCAATGTTTTGGAATATTTTCAGCCCAAGGCAATTGAGATTTTTTGTACTCCGCATAAGGCTTAAGTTTATTATTCATTTCCCTTAACCTCCTATGATTTCATGGAGTAAACCGTCAGTTTCTGCTTCTAATGCTTTGATATCTGCTTTTATCTCTTCCAATGAACGGAGTTTAACCGGCTTGTAGAAATATTTCGTAAAGCTGATCTCGTAGCCAATTTGTATCTTGCTTTCATCAATCCAAGCGTCAGGGGCAAACGACAGAACCTCATCCTTAAAAAAGGACTCAATGCCACCTTCATGTAGTAATGGTATTTGCTCAGTGCTTCTTAGGTTACTATCTGCATCGTATTCAACAATGTCTTTTGTATTTTCCTTAAATAAGCCATAAATAGGCTTTGCATCTACTTTGCCGGTTTTATGTACTTTCTTAACAACCTTTTCCGCATTTTCATCTACTATCATGAAATTATTTTTTATCAGATTCAATGTCTTAGCTGGTAGTTTTACTTTCATTCTATCAGCTACCTTACAAAGTTCTTGTAAGAATAAATTATAGTCATCGACCTTTACGTACTTGCCAGATATCTTCAATTGATTAATTACGGACATAACTTCTTCATCACAAATTTTGCTAAAACTATCTACTCTTTCCTGTGATAAGTCCACTCTTAGACGCAGCGGTCTCTCCACGGTAATTTTATAATAGCCAAACTCCCGATTATCAACTATTTTAGACTTGTCGTTTTCCTCAAAGGCAATAAGCATATCGGCAATTTCTTTTCTAATTTCAGGAGTCAGCTCACAGTTTTTATTGCCTAAATTTTTTCGAAGAGGACTCTTCATAATAGTTGCGTCAATGAGTTGTACTTTTCCACAACGGTGAGGCGCTTTTCTATTTGTAACTATCCAAATGAATGTTGCTATTCCCGTGTTATAAAACATATTTTCAGGTAATGCAATAATAGCTTCAAGCCAATCATTCTCTATAATATATCTTCTGAGATTACTTTCACCTTGACCTGCATCACCAGTGAACAAAGATGAACCATTATGTACTTCTACAATGCGGCTACCCAGTTCTGTATTATGTTTCATTTTACTTATCTTATTGGCCAAGAACAGTAGCTGACCATCACTAGAACGAGGAATCAATTTAAAATCAGCTTCTCCATTATGTAATACAACAAAACGAGTATCTGTAATATCACCTTTGCCACCTAATCTTTCCAAATCCGCTTTCCAACTTTTACCGTAAGGTGGATTTGATAACATAAAATCAAAGTTAGTCGTTGGGAATCCATCGTTTGATAAGGTTGATCCATACGATATATTTTCTGCTTGTAGCCCTTCCCCCTTTAGAAGCAGATCAGCTTTTGTGATTGCATAAGTCTCAGGATTGATCTCTTGCCCATATAGATTAATTGATATTTCTTTATTATGAATTTCCGCAAGCTGATGCAGGCGTTCCTCGGCAATAGTAAGCATTCCGCCTGTACCACAGGCTCCATCATATACTAGGTATGAACCATCTTTAATTTTATCTACAACAGGCAAAAAGGTAATATCTGCCATAAGTTCTATAACATCACGAGGTGTAAAGTGTTCTCCTGCTTCCTCGTTGTTTTCTTCATTGAATTTACGAATTAACTCTTCAAAAATTACACCCATAGTGTGATTATCAAGAGCTGGAAGTTTGACTTCTCCTTTATCATCCAATATGGGATCTACACTTAAATTGATAGTTGGACTGACAATTTTTTCAATAATAGCACCTAAGATATCTGCTTCAATCATAGTGTCTACTTGATTTCTAAATTTAAATTTTTCCAGTATCTCCTGAACATTCGGCGAGAAACCATCTAAATATGCAATAAAATCGGCCTTAAGCTGCTGTTGCTTAGCCCTGGATTTTAAATCTTTAAGAATAAAGGGTGATGAATTGCAAAATGCTTGTCCCGATATACTGCAAAGGGCTGCTGTTTGATTGATTACCCCTGCTTTATCAAGATTTTCTTTCATTGCAAGTACCGCTTCTTTCGTCGATTCGAGCACTGCATCTAACCTACGAATCACGGTCATCGGTAGTATAACATCTCTATATTTTCCACGCACATATACGTCACGTAGGCAGTCATCGGCAATCCCCCATATAAAGCTTACAATTTGGTTATAGGTTTGGTTATCCATTTGTTTTACCTCCATTAATTACACATTGTGCATCTTATAGTATTTTAAAAGTATTACGTATACCCATTTTTTCATACAATTCTAGCTTGAGCTCTTTTATCTTTCCTTGGAGCTGTTCTATTTCATTCCTCAATTCCATGTCCTGCTTTTTATAATCTTTCATAATATTGAATTGTTTTTCAAGAGGCAATAGTTCAATAGGAATTTGTTTCAAATCTTTAGGATTTAATGTTATTACACTTGTTCCCGCTTGTTTACTACCTATAAGAAATTGCCCTAATGGACTTTCTAAAAATTCTTTAATGTATTCTGGTGAGTTACCTATTTTAAGCCTTATTCCAATGAAATTCTGAGATAATAGTACTTTGCCTTCATGTTTTGGTATAATACAAATCTTTGTACTTACACCTCGACTGGAAATAATAATATCTCCTTCTTGAACCATATAGGCTTCTACTCTAGCGTTATTTTTAATTGTATACCTATTTAGAACATCTATATCTACTTTTCCGTCTTTTACATCTGCTAGATTGATAATCTTATATTCACCATTGTCATCTTGAGTATTTTCCCCAATGAGATTGATTCCTCTATATAATTCTCCTATTTCACCTAATGTCGTAGACTCTGCTAATTTGCGAAGCCTATCTTTATCAAACTTCATTCTGCCAAAATAGTCTACATTTATTTCTGTATTTATCAAATAACGGTTTGGCAGCAAATTATTTTCTTCTAATTCTTCCCTATTGACAATCACACTAAATTCTTCTACTACTTTTTTATTCTTATAAATATCTACTATCTTGGCAATATGTTCTTCTGTTAATATCTTTTGATTGCGCTTACCGATTTCGTACATATTCTCAGCGTTTATAAATAATATTTTGTTTTTAAGTTCTTCATCTTTTTTCATATTTATAACAACCATATTGACAGGGATAGAAGTTGTTGTAAATAATGCTGGTGGCAATGCTATTACAGCTTCTATACAATCGGCCACCAATATATTCTCTCTTACCATAGCTCCACCACTTCCAAACAATGTACCTGATGTTGTGATGGCTATCGCCTTGCCTTGTTCCTTTAGAGATTTAATTATGTGAGATATAAACAACCACTCTGAACTTGATTTAGCTGGTTTGCCAAATATAAATCTATTGTAAGTATCCTGCTCTACACTACTCGCTACTGTATTCCATGATAGTCCAAAAGGGAAGTTCATCATGATAGTATCAAATCGCTTGATTTGGTTGCCACCTTCGTTAAACAATGGTGCTTTAAGTGTATTACCTAATTGAATATTTGCATCCTCTATCTCATTCATGAACAATCTAATCTTACCAATTGCCCATACGACAGAGTTAATTTCTTGCCCATAAAGTTCTAAGTGACTTCCACCTTCATTTGCAAAGGCATAGGCTTCTATTAAAGTACCATTTAATCCTGATGTACCGTCATAAAAGCTACCCTTATTGGGCTCTAATAATTGAATACCTAACTTGTTTAAGCACTGTGGAGTTGTATGTTCTTCCCTATCTCTTCCTACTGTTTCATATATCCTGAAAAGCATATCTTGGAAAGCATATCCCCACTGTTCTTTACTAAAGTTTACACTTGTTATCATCGATAATAATTGATAACGAGTTCTATCTGACATCTTATAGTCATTATCCAAATAGCTGAATACTCCGTTTAATTGCGGAAATTCTTTTTCAATTAAGTCAAAAGCTCTTTCTATTTGGTCTCTTATATCTGAGCTTCTTAAGATTACATCTTTATTAAGAAGTTCTATATTGTTTAATTCGTAGCAAAAACCTAATAAATAATATTTTGCCACAACCAGGTCACACTCTTCGATTTTATATGTATCTCTTAATAAATCGCTAATATTATAATTAAACCTATATATACTCTCCATCGTATCCTCCTTATTGTTTTATAGTAACATAATTACTACAAAACACGAACTATTAATCGTTGCATTTCGAAAGTCCTGTTTATAGGATATATTGCTTTTTAGTATTTGTCGAATAGTTTTTTAGTAATTTCATTACTATCTTAATTTTTATAGACACCGCTCTTTTAGTTAGACTTCTTAATTGCATATGTTCCATCAGCGCTCTCTGTGAAGTTTACACAGACATTATCCTATAATCCCTTTTCCCTTTAAGCTAGTGAGCTCATCCTTCCCAATAATAATATGGTCAAGAACTGGTATACTCATTATTTTACCTACTTCAACAATATTCCTAGTAACGTCTATATCCTCTCTGCTTGGACTAGAATCTCCGCTAGGATGATTATGTACAGCAATTATGCTAGCGGCCATATGCCTAACGGCAGGACTAAAGACTTCTCTTGGTGATACTAAAGTAGTATTTACTGTACCCTGCGTGATGATTCGGTCACCCATAATCTTATTTTTTGTATCGAGCATAATAATTCTAAATTGTTCTTGTTTAAGATACTGCATATCAGCCATATATTCAAAAATATCTTTAGGACTTCGTATCACTGTTACCCTATCAGTATTTTCTCTATAAAACCGTCGCACAATCTCACGCAAACATTCAATTTTATGTATTTTAGATTTGCCCATACCTTTAATAATAGCTATTTCATTGGCTGATGTATTCATTACTACTTCATAGACATTGCCATATTCTGCAATAAGCTGACAGGCTAACCCTGTAAGGTGATACCCATCATGATAATCAAACTGGTACATAGGACATGTCTTTATATTTCATTCCGAGAATGTAGTCCTTTTCGGCTAACTCATGAGCCTGGGGCAATATCACCACCTCATTTCAAATTCAGATCCTATCGTTGACATTGAAAGGATCAGCTTATCTCAGCACGCCACTCACACGATTATCCTTGCGACCACCTTTAAACTTTGTCATAAGTCCATTAAGATCATCTTTGCAGCATCTGGTGACACACTTGCCGTTAATACGGACAACTTTAATGGCAGTGCATTCCCCCTGCTTTGGGTATATACATTTTATCATCGCACCATAAGTCTTTCATGTGTCACCTCATTTTATGTTTTTAAACATTAAAAAAAGAGCCCCTTAAGGCTCTTATCCACATATTAATCTACTTGTACGTTGACATCGGCATCCTCGTAATGTTTTTGTAATTCTTTCTCTATATCATTTCTTCTTGCGCGACTAGGAGAAATAGAGTTAGTTAAATCAACTATAAATACAATCGTACTGCTATAACTACCCTCATTCTCACGAGTAACTAATTCCGTCTTTAAGCATTTATTTACTTGTTGAGCAATTCCTTTAGTGATTAATATCTCCGGGGTTTTCTTGACTACTTCATCAAATTCATCCTGCGAAATTTCTCTTTCAAACGTCATTGAAACAGTGAAACACCTATAAATGTGCCCATTTATTATATACATTGTTTATCCTCCTTTTACCATTTTCTACACACTTCGGCAAAAGGGAATAAATTCCTGCAATACCTGGCATAAGAAAAAGCACCCCCGAAAGGGTGCCTATGTATTATAATATCACTCCATCTACGTTATGTAAACTAGCCTGTTAGACTTCTTATGCCCATAATAGCACTTTGTCAAATTAATTTCAACTAATTTGCTAAATCTTTATATATCTGAGTCGTAGATTTTTTTTGCATTAATCCTTTCTTACTGGCACCTTTACTCTTACTACTGCTCTTAGGCCCTTTTGTAGCCATCATAACGCTTGATACATCAGTGTTGCGGGCACACGGTAGATTCTTTTCAAATTCTTCTCTGACAACTTGTTCAACAGTCTGATCGTTGATGAAGGGGAATATTTCAGTTCCACAATACGTGCAGCTTAAAAATGAATCTCTTTTGTTATATACCATGCCACAATCGCAAAATGGACATTGCATATTTCGCGGCATAAAGTTCTTTCTTTCAGTGCATTTACTATCTTTACTACAACTTCTACATTTAAATATAGAGTAGGCTATTGTTACCAATAGTTGAGACTTACGATAGGTTATAAGTGACTTTGCAAATAGAAAGCGAATATTTGTTAGCTCCATATATCATCCTCCTATTAGATTTGTATGGATTAAGCAAGACCGCGTAATTTATCTAATACTAATTGCTGTTTTGCAGTTCGCTGCCTTGCCGTTACCCTGTTTGCACGAATAGCTTCTAAAACGGCTGAACGCTCGGGGCGATAATGCCCTTCAAACTCTTCTGCCCTTTTAGTTAAAATTTTGAGTGCTTTGCTATTCAGGATACGATAACGACCATTATAGATTTCACACGGGATTATTTTCTTTTCGCACATATCGCGGATAATACGAGCATCAATTCCCGTTTCTTCCGCTAATTGTGGCGGCGTGCAAAAAAGCGTTTTTGATGACATTGGTATCAACTCCTTAGCTCGCTTGGTGCTTTGGGGCATTTCGACTAATTTTCTTGGACTTTATGGGTAAAAAAATATCCGGTGTGCCTCCATATACCTTTGCTAAATCAACTGCTGTGTCATATTTTAAGTCAATATTTCCTCGTTCAAGTTCAGACATCCATTGTTTAGACCTACCTATTGCATGACCAACTTCTTCGAGCGTCATTTCTTTTTCTATACGAACTTCACGCAATTTATAATTCATCCGTTGCACCTCCTTAAGTCTATTTTTCTTGGACAATTTTAGCATAGTCCATTATTTTTGGATTGTCAACATTTTAGACAAAATTTCTTGGACTTTCTTTAAGTCCATACATTTTGGACTTATAATAGTAATAGGAGTGATTAATATGGAATTTAAGGATAGGCTAAAAGGATTAAGATTAAATAAAGAGCTAACGCAAGAAGAACTTGGTAAAATCTTTAATGTAATTAAGCAAACTATTTCAAGTTGGGAAAATGGAAATAGCCGTCCTGATATTGATATGGCGAGCAACATAGCAGACTTTTTTGAGGTCACAACTGATTATCTTTTAGGTCGTACTGACGAACCAAAAGGAGTAAAGCAAATTCAAACAATTGCGGCGCACCGCATTGACGATCCAATGGCAGACCTGCCCCCTGAAGCAATTGAACGTATTGAAGAATTTAAGGATATGATCCGTCAAAAATACGGTAGGAAAAAACCTAATACATAGAAGGTGACATGATGTCAGATGCAATGTTTAAACTTGCAGAAGATGAAAAAATTATTGTAGAATTCTATATTTTTGTCTCACCAATTAAAGGTATTTACTATGTTGAAGAGCATGAATCACCCGTCATCGGTTTGGACAAGTCTCTAAAAGGTGACTCTCCTCTATTACGTTCTGTCTTAGCGGAAGAATTAGGACATCATTTTACAACGTGCGGATGTTTTATTCCCCGTCAATTTTATAACCATAGTGACCGCTTACACATCAGTAAGATTGAATTCAAGGCCATGCGTTGGGCAGTAAATTACCTTATACCAGAGAATGATCTATTAGACGTTATAGGTAGTGGTTTATATGAGCCATGGAAGATAGCGGAACATTTTAATATAACTGAAGAGTTTGCTAAATTTAGATTGCGCTTGTTTGGAGCAAAGGAAATAAAAAAAACACAGTATCACTTCATTATAGAATGAATGTACTGTGATTATTTTGTAGTATTTTGTCGAACATAAGTTCTTTTTTAGTGGAATAGTTCGTAAATCAAAAGACACAGCACTATTCCACCAGTTAAATGGACAGGCTGTGTCTTTATTTATAAGGAGGCTATTCTATGGTATCTAATCTGTATTGGCAATTTGGTTTCGGATGGTATCATACTATTATTATGTTTTCTTGTATTTTTTTCACTTACTATCTAAAAGGAGTTCCAAGGGGCATTTTCTTAACCCTCTCAGCCTTTTTAATAATCTTTTCATTGTACAGGTATTATCGCTGGAATAACCGCCCTTGGAGAAAACTTCATGGTCGCGGCATGCTGCTTTATGCAAGGTATGCAGGTATTGAGGAAGCGATGTCCACGAGGGAACAACGCCCCTTTTCAGTGGTAATCGCATGCACGGCGATGGCTTTAGATATGTGCGGAGTACATAAAGAGCCCCATGTTTCTACAATGGTAACAGCCCTTGAAGAAGAAAAAGGTTTATATTTTATGCATCTAATTAATGATTATAGACAACGTATTGACTGCAATATTTCTGATCTAGATCTAGCAGAAATATTAGAATCAGTAATTAAAGTAAAAATGTGCCCTCAGCTAGTTATAGCAAATATTATAGAGAACACATATGGAGCTGCAGAAGCTGCCAAATATGTTATAGCCTTAAGTAGAGGAGATGCAACTTAGCACATCGCATACGGAGTTACAGGAGGTGCAGCCATTGGCAGACAATAAAAAACTAACAAAACCCAAACGCCGCAATAATCAAGGCAGCGTCTATTACGATGAAGCCACAAAAAAATATAGAGCAGCTCTAACCATGGAGGACGGTAAGCGCACCAGCAAACGATTTGATACCGAACCAGAAGCAGAGGATTGGGTAGCTTTAAAACGTGCTGAAATGGGATTAGGTACTTTCATTGCTCCATCAGAAGTTAAACTAGGCGCCTATATGGCTGAATGGTTGGAAACGCACATCGAGCCAGATGTGAGGCAGCGCACCATGGACCGCTATATTTCATTAATTGCCCATATGAAGACCTTAACAGACAAGCCAATTCAACAGATTACAGCAACTATGCTGAAAAAACTATATAACGGCATAAAAGTAAAACGCATTCATAAAGACCCAAAAACAAAGGAAAAGATTATTGAAACGGTTCCTGCCAGTGGTGAGACTAAAAAGAAGGTCCATAATCTTCTTAATGCTTGCTTAGAACAGGCAAGGATTGATAGAATCATTCAGACTAATCCTGCTAAAGATGTCACGCCTCCGAAAGTTACTAGGGAAGAAGTAGAGACATTTACCGAAGAGGAAACAAATGCTATCCTCGCCACGGCAAAGACCATGCGTAATCTATCTGAGTACCCCGAACACCAGTGGTATCCTGCCGTGTATATGGCTATCATTACAGGCGTTCGTATGAGTGAACTTTTTGGCCTGCGCTGGATGGACGTACAAGGCAGTAATATTTTTATCCGACAGGGTTTGCATATGACAGAATCGGGTGAATTTATTTTCGAAGAACCTAAAAGTGTAGCGAGTAAAAGAAAAGTATCTTTGCCTCCTGAATACATCCCCATACTAACCGAACACCACACTAGAGCCGTAAAAAAGAACCCGGATGCATTCGTTACTGAATCTCTTGTGTTTACTTCCTTAGAAGGAACACCTGTAAACCCTCAAAACTGGCAACGCTTTTGGCGCAAATTGTTGCACCATGCAGGTGTAGAGCATAAGAAATTCCACGCCCTACGACATACACATGCTACAAAATTATTGGCTGCGGGAATGCCTCTCATGGACGTAAGTCGTAGACTTGGACACGCCAAGCCATCACATACCTTAGATTTATATGGTCGCGCTATGCCGGGACAAGATGATGTAATAGCAAATCAGATCGGAGAAATATATAATTTACCTGATAAAAAGAAAAAGCCACCAGCAGATCCAGCGGAAACAATCAAAGAGAAACAACAAAAAACTTGACTTATTACGGGATGAATGTTAAAATTTGTTTAATCCAGAATAAATTTTGATATCTATCCCCTGACAGTAAGCATTCCTAAATGTCTTGGAATTGCCGACCTCTTGGGATTTTTTTATTTTTGGGAGGACTTTATGATAACTGATAAAACTGCAATTTTCATTGATGGCGCCTTTTTTATTAAAAGAGCTCTCAACATATTTGGACCTTTAGAACCAAACGAGCTCGCCGATAAGTTATGGAGTTTTAGTTTATACCATCTTTATCCTCGCTCTCATAGTGAAGCAAGGGCCAATAACTCAAGACAAGCAAAAGATAATGATTTCCATTATGCTTTAAATCATTTATATCGAATCTTCTTTTATGATTGTCCTCCTCTTCAAAAAAAGATGCATCACCCCTTAACAGGTAATGCTATTGATTTTTCTAAATCTGATCGTTCTATATGGCGACTAGAATTCCACGAAGCATTGCGTGAAAAAAGGAAAGTTGCTTTGCGTATGGGCACAATGGATGATGCTAATTTGTCGTGGACAATTATCCCTTCAAGAATAAAGGAACTGGTAAAGAAAACTATAACCCTTGACGATTTAACGGAAAATGATTTTACTCTAATCACAAAGCAGAAAGGCGTTGATATGCGTATTGGAATTGATATCGCATCTGTTGCTTACAAAAAACAAGTTTCAAAAATCGTGCTAATTTCAGGGGATAGTGATTTTGTTCCAGCTGCTAAATTGGCTCGTCGAGAGGGTATAGACTTTGTCTTAGATCCTATGCATGCTACAATTAAAGCTGATTTGCATGAACATATTGACGGGAAACGTAATGTCTTCCCAAAAGCAAAATCAAAGAAAATAATTATCGCTGCCGCTACAAGAACAAATGCTACAAAAAATTAGAAGAAAAATAACAAAAGACGGACTTCCAAAATAGGAAATCCGTCTTATTTTTAATTGATTTTAGTACTGGTTGCACCACCGTTGCACCATGTTGACCACAGTCCCGGTTGCGCCATGCTCTAAAATCATTGAATTTACTGGAGCGGGTGAAGAGATTCGAACTCTCGACCCACGGCTTGGGAAGCCAAACATTATGTAAACAAAATATTGACAATCAAACTCTTGAATGCTTGTTTTTATTAGCCCCATAGCTCTTTACATTTTTTACTAAACTAATATCAGTTTATGCTATTTTATAACTTCTTACAGTACCAAGAAAGCACCATAACATACAAATAGCATACTTTAAACATACATCGTAATAATATTATCCTATAATTACTTTAATCTGTAAAACCTTTCTATTTTTATTGAACATCTTCTAGTTTTTTATTCAAAAGCATCCGTGCTTTCTCTATAGTCTCAGGATATAACTTTTTTGATTTTTCAATAATACTTAATGCTTCTTTCTCTTTTTTACATCTAAATAACATCACAGCGCAAGTAGTGCGGATTTTACGACCTTCTAAATTCCATTCCTGAGGTAATTTATCAACATATTTATCGATATTATCAGAATCTTTTGTAGCTTCTTCAAAGAGTTCATAGTAGTCTACGAAAGCTTTTTGCCCTATAGATTTTATATATTTTTCTACATCTAATTTTTTTCTGCTTAAATTCCATATTCTATCTATATATTTTATTGCGACTTTAAGAAGTTCTTCTTGAGGTATATTCTTATATTTTTTAAACGATTTTTCCATTTTGGGGCAATTGGTTCCTAGATTAGCCCTACCATCAAAGGCTCTAAAATTATCTGACATCATTTTAAATACATGTGGTTTAACATCAACACAACGGGCACATTGATCAAGATTGTAGATTCCAACTTTGTATTCATTTGAATATAGAGCCATATAAATTGCAAGTACATATTCCTTTTCTGACCACTTGTGACTTTCTCTTCTTCTTGCTTTGGTTACTGCCCTTGTTCTTATGTTAGATCTTTCTATTTCAGACACTTAAAATCCACACCCTTTATTACTATTGAATTTCATATATTTACATAATTCAATAGCAATTGGAAAAATCCTTGTTACAATATAGAACATCCGAGAAGTCCCTCTCGAACCTTCTTTTAATCAAAATTGTACTTATACTACTATTGTTCATTTGCATCATAATTAAATAAAGAACCGCCTCACAATCAGCGATTTAATAAATTACTGATAACGCTTCATCTCGTATCCTAACCATATATCACAATAAATCAACGTGCCATATAACGGGTAAATACTCTTTACTATTCACTTTTTATATCCTCTGTATCCATGATACTACTCTTAAACCACCATTAATTTTTCTTTTACCTCTTGTCTTTCTTCGATTTCAAAAATATCAAAAACGGCATCGAAGTAACTCTTTTCCATCTCCTGAGCCCATCTTTTGTCTACTGTAAAAAACATAGTAACAATGACTTTATTTACATATCTCAGCAGATTTAGTACGTCACGAAAGTCATCTTCACCAGCTTTTAATACTGATGTAATATCAGAAACAACTGTTGCCTCTTCAAGTACAGTAATTTTCCCGTGAACAAACCCACATAATTCAGACCACTGCTTTTCCAATATCTCTTTTGCTAAAAAACGGATCTCATTTAGCCTCGGGAAAACATATAAAAAATCTCTATATTCTTTTCCATTAAGAAGATGTTTGTCCATCTCTACATGTAAAATAGATTCTATCGGATGGTGCTCATAATATAAAAACTTTAGCGAAGACTCTAATGCTAATCTTAAAGTAGAAATAGCACTATTCTTAAATCCTAATATTAATAAGCACTCTGTTTCAATTAGGTTTGTTATTATTATATCCAAGTACGGCGTAGATAATTGCCCTTTATGGTAATGCCGCATAATATAAACAGGAAGCATGACCTCATGAAGTCGTCTAGCCTTTGAGTCTAAATCCCCATCGATTAAGTCTTTAATTTTAGGGAAACCTTTATATAGTTCCTTAACAAAGGCTTCTTTTTCATCTCTTATCTTATTTGAGTGGAGAGAGCCCACGTCCTTTCCCTCCTTTGTAAAGTACCTTTTTCCATTCCTTATAATTAGAAGGAATGTTAATAAATAAATACTTTGCAATTTTGTATAGAATTCTATTTTGCTGAGATATTTCCAAACCTTTCAACTCTTTAAAATACCATTCGACAATACGGTCTCGTCCAGTACTTTTGGTATCGTGGACAAAGCCAGTTATATTAGACAAAAAGTTATTTACTTCACGAGTACTGTCAAATAATTTATCTGACAATAACATAATTTTTAGTAACCATTCAACTTCTATAATATCATCGTCTTCTTTAAACTCGTGAAATATCGCATTCCTTAACTTATTCATGATTATTTCAAAATTAAAGTCATCTAGACTATTCAATTTATTTTTCGGTTGGTTTTTTTTGTTTTTTAAAAACAAGTCACTAGTTACATCGTTCTTGCTAATATCCTCATTTATTTTGAGTCTCAAAATTTGCAATTCATCATCTGGTAAATTCTTTGTTGCCTCAACAAAATCATTAAACAAGGCTATTGCATTCTGTAATCTTGGGTTATTCATTAAATCACCGCCTTATTTACAGTTTTGCCAAAAACTCTTTAGTAAAGTCTCTAAAATTATCTTTGAAGCGATTCTGCGCCATAGATTCAATTATCGACTTATTCTCAAACAACGCACGTGAATAATGCTCATTATATAATATTTCGTTCCTAAAAACATTATTATGTTGTCTAAGAATCTCCGCTTTAACACCTAAAACATATTTCAGACTATCATCAACCATAGTAAAAACAATTCCCAAAGGTTGTACTTGGTCTTCCTTTGAATTAGCTAAATTATGCGAACCTATTTTCTCTAAGAGAAGCGGTATACCACGGGCAGAAAAAGGATCCGGTTTAACTGGGATTAAAACATAATCACTCGCCTTTAAAGCGTTGTTGGTTAGAACGGAATACGTAGGACTACAGTCTATTAATACCAAGTCGTATTTTTGCTTTTTATCTCTCAATATTATCTTTACCCTATCTTCGATGTTTGAACCTCCAGCACGTTCTAAAACCGATGACAATTCAAGTTCAGAGGGAACTACATCTATATAGCTAGTTGTACCAAAGGACTTCACCCGATGAGTCATATCTTCAAGACTGAGTAGTTTTTTCTCTTTACTAGTTGTAGAAACCGGGCCAACGATACTACGTATATCAGTAAATACATCGGATATAACTTTCTTTGTCTTTCTATGTTTATCATACTTATCGTAAGTCATAAATGCACTTGATGTATTAGCTTGTGGGTCAAAGTCAATTACTAATACTTTTTTATTATGCTCAGCTGCTAATGTATATGCTAGATTTATCGTTAGAGTAGTCTTTCCCACTCCACCCTTCATATTTAAAATTGATATAACTTTTGTACTCATTACAACCTCCAAGAAGTATTTCATCTGTAGAATATTCCACTTTTAAGAACATTTCCCTTCAAGTATAAATAAAGATTTAAAAGGATAATAGTCCAATATCACGATATAGAGCATTGTTATCATTTATCATTTCATCCATTACCTAAACGATGGGTATACAACTTCATCTTATCAATTCATACAAATTTTTAGTAGTGATAAGCGCACTATTACTGCCCTTAAGATAAATTCCTTCCCTAATTACTGATTCTTAATCTCATATTTCGAACATATTGCTCATAGTGAATCAGATTGCTCATAACAACCGTAAATAACCATAACTAGAAGTAGATTAGCAATTCTTGAAGAAACTCAGCTTTCGTTCATATTTACAAACACTTGTTCGCATGATAAAATATATCCTTAATAACACTACATTTTTTTTCGTTTTGCTATATAATAAGATTTGTTATTATATAGTGATTATTGTATCTATGAATGGAGGACAAGCCATGTTACGAGTAGCTTCTTTTTTTGCAGGCATTGGCGGGTTTGACATTGGGTTTGAACAAGCCAATATGCAAGTTGTCTTCCAATGTGAGATTAATAAGTTCAGCAAATCAGTTCTTAAACGACATTGGCAAGATATTCGTCTTGTTGATAACATTGAATATGTTACTCCTGAAGATATTAATCAGGCTGAAGTATGGTGCGCTGGCTTTCCATGCCAAGACCTGTCTATCGCTAATCAAGGCAAGCGTATGGGACTTGAAGGTGCACGTAGTGGCTTATTCCACAAGTTTGCTGACTTGTTAGAGCAACTAGAACAGAACGTTAGGCCTTCCTGGATAGTTTTAGAAAATGTACCAGGTTTACTTAATAGCCACAATGGCAATGATTTTAGAATTATATTAGAACGCCTAAATGAATTAGGATACTGTTTGTCTTGGCGTGTATTGGATGCCAAATATTTTGGTTCTCCCCAACGCCGTCGTCGTGTATTTATGGTTGGTAGTTTGAACTCGATGGACAGTATTAATGTTCTTTTTGACGCTATTGAATCAATGCCAGTGAAACGCCAGAGTTTAGGTATCAAAGATACTACCGTTAATCTTCAGTATAATCCTGATCCTTCAGTCTATGTGTTCCAACATGCAGCTATTGGTCGCAAACCAGAGGCTGGACCACAAGCAAAGGGTTATAGGAATGATGGGGAATCATATACCCTTGATTCTAGAGGAAGTGCCGATGTCATAGTTAGAACAAATAGACCATTCTTATTATGTGCTGATAATACAACACAATCTGATAGTAATAGGTATCGTGCTGTAGGTAACGCAGTTAGCACCCACGTAATTAAATGGTTAGGTACACAGCTTCGTAAGGCACAACTTTGCAAATACATTAATGCAGATTTACAATTGAGCAAGGTTTTAGCAGCAGTAACAGAGAAGTCAGGATTAAAGACTTGGACTGATTTATATAATGCCCCAGCACATAGCTGGCATAATTCTGGTGTAATGTTTAATGGACAATACATCATGGGTAATTATTTGGAACACAAACAAAAAATTAATCCAGATTTAGTTGACATCACTGCGATACTAGAAGATACAGTACCTTTAAAATACTTCCTACATATAGATCAATTACGTTCAATACTCAATAGAGCATCTGCTAAAGGTAAATCATTACCAAAGGATGTTGAACAATCTATTACAAGACAGATACTAGCACTTGAGGCGAATCAACATATTAATGATTGGATAAAAAATAAAGATTATATTAATGGATATTTTATTCAACCCAATAATGTTCCTACTGATATTCTACCTAATCTAAAAGTCCGAAGAATGACACCAACAGAGTATGAAGCCCTTCAAGGCTTCCCACCTAATTGGACATTGCTATAAAAGCAGCCACCAAATAGATGGCTGCTTTTGCTATATCACGGGATATTTACTGTTGTTCCTGCTAATGTCTCAAAGGTTCCTCGGAATGTCTCCAGGCTAGGCTCACCTTGATTGATTAAAGCTTGAACAAATGTCTGATAGTTAGTAAATCTAGTGCGCCCAATCTGCAAGGGTATAGGCCCTGATTGTGGTGGATTTGAATCATCTTCACAGAACTCAATTAAAGCTAATGTCCAATTATTATTTCGTAAGTCTGGCAACAATTCATTAGGATACCTAATCTTATCCATAACATAGTTATAAAGTAAAGTTCCAACACAGAAGGCTATACCATATCCCTTCCAAGATAACATTGCCACGTTACCTTTTACTATGAACTGTTCCTGCTGACGGCGCCAAGCATTCGTTTCTAAAGTCCCAACTTTATCTACTGGCCTTCTTAATTGTTGGTTTGTTCTATTTGGATTTTGTTCCCATTCAGTAACTATGTTAGTAAGGCTCTTTGTATTACTAGTCTCACCGCCACCTTGCATCTCAACAACAAGCCTATCAGGTCCAGGATATGGGCTAGTACCGTTCATAATAGTCATTACATAATCAGCTTTATAATCAACTGAGACAGTTGCCCGAAGTGAAACCTCACGTTTAAAAGCGACATCTGCTAATCCTACTGTTGGCGAGAATATAGTCTGAGCAACATTCAATAGCTTATCACGTTGGTAATCATTTAACGGTAATGGTAAACGTCTTCCTCCAACTTGATATGTCTTACTTGTTGAGCATAAACGATGCTCACAAGCAATCCACAATTTTCCATAAGAATCCCTTACTGCACAAAATGGTTTACCTCTTATAGTTAGCTTTGAGCAAGCTTTTCCACCCATAAAGGGACATAAATCACCTATTCTAGCTGGTTGTATCTGAACTGTATCAATGTCAGTACGTTGTCCAAGATACTCTGCAATACTAGCCATTATTCCCACTCCCATTAGTATAAAAATATGCATTTTAAGCATACCTTCATCTAGTGGAGTGGTCAAGCTAAAAAACTTCATTATTTGATATTCATGAACAAAATCAAATATTTCTCATTTGCTTTATACAATCAGATTCCGTAACTGTTTCATATTGAAGTTGTTCATCACGTAAAAATACTTTACTACCACAATAATGGCAGGTAGCAGTCTCATATATGGAATTATGATAAAAAGACTTAAAAAACGAGGACAATTTATGTCCTCGTTTTTCTGCCTTTAGCTTTATTTGTCTTTTAATCGTTGACATCTTCAATACCTTTACTTAGTGATTGAGCCCAATCAAAGAATTTAGGAACTGTGGTCTTGTACAGATCATTAGTAATTAAATATTGTTGAGCGCCAATAGTAACTGGTTTTGATGAATAGCGAGCATGACCTTTTACATAAGTAAGTTCTTTGATTGGAACTCCATGATTAAATTCCTTGAGAAACGGGTACCTAACACCGAAGAATTGAGTAGTACCTTCTTTAGTTGATAATTCAAAGATATACTCTTTAGTGATTTTACCTTCATTTATAAGTTCCATGAATCTGCTACGGATTACTTGTCCAGCTTTTAAGGTAAAATTTTCTATATTAGCAAATTCAGGTGTTATTTGTGATTCGAGAAGAACCTCTGACAACTCAGTTATCTCAGTATCAACAG
Organism: uncultured Pelosinus sp.; assembly: GCA_963526645.1. Lineage (GTDB taxonomy): Bacteria > Bacillota > Negativicutes > DSM-13327 > DSM-13327 > Pelosinus. Next base: position 25,743 of record CAUROG010000030.1, read on the forward strand.
TTTTGGCTAAGCACTTAGGGCATAGACCCTGTTGATTAATATTAGTTTTTTTATACAGTCGATTGCACTCACAACAACGTGGTGCTCCATAATCTGCTTCCTGCTGGAATTCATTTATATTCTCCATATTATCAACCTCCGAAAATTTAATATTTAATTATATACATAATAACGTGTTTCTATAAATCTGTGAGCCGGGTAAAATACATAACTTACAGGCTTTTAAAAATAGATCTAATCATAAAATTTCATTTAGATTCTCATCTATGACCTTTATTTATTCATCTCTAAGAAATATTTAAAATAACCATGATTTACCCCGCTCCCAAAACTTCTATTACACGATAAAATGATATTAATCCAACCAAATATTATAAACGAAAGGAAGATACTTATGAAAAGAAAATGCCCAAATTGCAGGGAAGATGCTCAATATGCAGGACAGCTTTTAAAATGTGAAAACTGCGGCAGTACGTATTGTATCCGTTGTACAAATAGTTGCGGCGGGGGTTGCCCATTCTGCGGAAGTCACGAGTATAAATCATTCTGACAGAAACTAAATAAAAACACTCTAAGCGGAATTACATCTACTTAGAGTGTTTCAATATTTTATAGTTAATTTCTTAATATTGGTGGCATGGAGCTAACAGTTGCCCCATCTTCAGGATTATTGGTTGTCCCTTCCACAAACAGCATATTGTTCATTACAAATCGCAGATTCACATTGCTAGCAGTATTAGCACTTACAACAACAGGAGTAGTAAGAGGGCTCTCATACATAATATTATCTCCATCAACAGTAATATGAATCGGTGTACCATCAATTGTAAAGTCTAATGTTGGGTTTGTAATTGGAGAGATGACTTCTACCGCTGGACCTGTTTGTGATGCCGTAACACTTCCTCCATTTCCAACTGCTTTCGAATACCAAGGCCCTTGTCCTGCTACATCATTTACATTATTAAAGTAGTAGGAAACATTTTTGGACTGTGTAATTCGTATCCTAGTATAATTGCCGGGTGCTATCGATTTATTACTTGTTAACCCTCGTACAGCAGCTAAATCTACTATCTGATTCCCGGCAAAAATAGGAACATAGCTTCCCTGTTCATTTTTAAGAGCTATTTCACTAATTGTCACTTTAACCTTTATTTTACCAGGCTCAAGAAGTAGTGGACTCTCTATCGTAGCTGCCAAAGCCACACTAGACAGCATCATCAAAACAATGCAAAAAGTAAATAAAACTGTAAGTTTTCTCTTCATCGTAACATATCTCCCTTTTAGTATACTTGGCTGATGGAAACGATAACCGTCCCAGTCGTGGTCGTCACTTTTTGATAGGTTTCTACCCTAATATCATTTTCACGCTGTACTTTATCCAATCGTTTATTCTCAACAGTTACCTTATTGTCTTCATTTCTAAAGACGGATTTATTATGCTCAAACATAGCTGGCCCCTTGTTGCCAAGACTGTACATAACCTTAGCATATTTTTCTCCAGGACCTTTATTATCATCCCAATAACCAAGTTCCAGATTTAAACGAGGAGTTATTTGCAATTGACTATAAACCTTATACCCATTTGCATCATTTGAATATGTATAATCCCAATGAAATCCAGTTACATATAACTTGGCCCATGGTGCGCTTTTAAAAGAAGTGCCTACGGAATAATCATAGCCACTAAGTGCTTTTTCAAATATATGATTGGTTCTATCAACTTCCTTTTCTCCTGAAATGGCATGGTAAAGATTGGCTCGATATTCATTTCGTCCTTGAAAGTATTCCAGACCTCCGCCCACACGAGCATGTCCATAGCGAAACCCATGATCATAAAACGTATTAATACCAAATAGAGAAGTCTTATCATTTGATAAGATACGATGTCCAAAGCCGATATTAGCTACAGTTCCTGCACTTAAATCATTTCCAAAGCGAAACTGTGCAAAGTTTGTAATATGATCCGTTTGTTGACCAAGGGGCTGAACCGTTTCGATGGAATAGACGGGTTTACCATTCGTTTGAAATTGGAACCCAATATCAGTTCTTTTTAACCACTCTGGCGCATGATCTCCTTTCAGATTTTCAATTCCTTGAGCAATGTAAGAGTTACTAATGCTTGTTACATTATCCTTGGTACTTACCTCCTCTGCATACGCAAAGGATGATAGCAGCATAGATGAAGCTATCAAAGCTGGCACTAACTTTTTCATGTACATCCTCCTATAGTTCTTTTATTTGCAACTGCGATGCAGCTACTTACGTATTCACTATAATTTGTTTTGTTTAATTTTTAAACATTTGCAGGCAAAAAAATTTCTTTAGGATGCTCATATCCTAAAAATGTTGCTATTTTATAAGCTTCTTCCACATCCACTTTTACCTCAATATTAGCTTCAATTCTTCTATATCGTTGTGGAGCGATTCCAGTTGCAAAAGCTACTGCACTTTTTGAAACACCTTGCTTTTCTCGCGCCATTATTAATGCCAATCGTTTAGTAGCCATATCCTATCCTCCAGTCGTTTGTTTATTTTTTAAACACATTATACTGTTTAAATTTTAAACTGTCAATGATATTTTAATCAATCGCTGATTCTATCATCACATCGTTTAAAATATAAACGGAGGTGATAGGATTGGCTACGTTTCATGAACGAATCAACCAACTATATGAAGAAGCAAAGGATGCTGATTATAAGCTCACGCAAATCGATTATGCTGCCCAACTGGGGGCTACTCGCAACCAACTCAAAGGTTGGTTGGATGGGCGTGGTGAACCGAATACAGAAATGCTAAAAACAATCGCCAAAATACATGGAGTCAGCGTATCATGGCTTGTTGGAGAAACGAACACTCGTAACTTTATTGAAAGCCCTAACACCCAGCAATGTGGCATTCAAATAGATGACCTACCGCTGAAAGCGGTACATAGCATAAAAGAATTTATTGAATTCATACGAATCAAATATCAACAAAAACCTGCTGAAAAATAGCAGGTTTTTTAATGTAATACCTATTAATTATAATTAATCTAAGAAAATCTTCCCCAGTCGCGCGCAATACACCATGAAGAAGAGGTTATCTTCCAAGTGACAAATTCTTCTGGCCTAAAGGTTTCTTCTATTATACATATCTCTATAATTTGCTCTGATTCTAGGCTAAGTAAGTGACACTTATCAAAATCCCAGAAATGAAATTTGAATTTTGGCATCTTTGCTCTCTTGCTAAGAGCTATATCTAACGATGCGCATTTTCTTAATAGTACTTGCCCATCACCTATAGTTTTGAATCTCACCATCACCATTTGCTTTTGGTTCATTGCATCAACAAAAATCTTAATCAAATCTTCCATTACCATCTCTAGCCCTCCTAATATTGAATTGATTGACAACCTCTATAAATTCAATACTATATGGAGGACTTTTTATATTCCGCTGCTTGAAAGATAAACAATAAGTGTAACAAGTGTAGAATTTCAAATGATATGTCATTTTTACACTTCATTAAGCAAGTAGTAGTAAAAATGTGTAAGACATTCTGGAAGAGCTTCTAGAATGTATCTTTTCTATCTATTGTTTTTCTTTCAAGAGGGCTGCTAGGTTTATTGAGATGTGTATAGGCTTTTTATCTTTTTAATGCTCTCAATGCGTTTTATGGTACAATTGTAGGGTCAAAAATTGTCGTTAAAGAAAAAATTTAGAAGGTTTGTGGTGTCAAATGTTCCTCAAAAAACGCATGATAAATGGTAACTATTATTTCAGTTTAGTAGAGTCATACCGAGATAAAAATGAGAATGGTAAAATCAAACAACGAGTCATTGAAAGTTTAGGCAATACCGAAACCGCCTATGAAAAGTTAAGAGATAGGAAAGAGTTAAGTCATTTATTACCGAGAATAAAAGAAATTGTTCTCCCTCAAAAATATCATACGGTTTACGCAGACCCACCCTGGATGGAAGCAGGTGCCGGGAAAATCAAGAGAGGTGCCAACAGGCATTATCCACTCATGAAGACTAAGGACATTGCTAATTTAAATGTTCCAGATATATGTGCAGATAATTGTCATTTATATTTATGGGTTACCAACAATTTCTTAAAAGATGGATTAGACGTTATGAAATCTTGGGGATTTCGATACATAACCAAAATAACGTGGATTAAAGGTGTAGTACAACAGAATAATATCGTAAAGATGGAACATGCTGGACTCGGCCAATATTTCAGAGGGCAAGACGAAGTCTGTTTATTTGGGGTTAAAGGCACTTTACCTTACAAATACGTCGATAACCAACGAAAACAAGGAACCACAGTTATTGTTGCCCCGCGAGGTAGGCATTCCGAAAAACCGCTTGAAATGTATGAATTGATCGAGAAGGTAAGCTTCCCGCCTTATATAGAACTTTTTTCTCGTAAGAGAAGAAAGAAATGGGATATTTGGGGGAATGAATTAAAAAATGATATTATTTTATAATCATTTTAAATTACTTATAGATAACTACTCAACTAAGTGTAACAAGTGCCATAATGGAAACGATGCGTTATTTTACACTTCATTAAATAAATAGAAAAGGTCACCGCTTAGGCAACCTCTTTATCATTTCAACCCTCTTACAAATTTAATGAGATATAAACGGCATCTAATTCCTCTTTGGTGATACCAATATAGGATAATGTTATACTAGGTGCGGAGTGATTCAATAATTTCTGTATGCGTGTAATGTCAATCCCATTCTGATAAGCATGATAGCCAAATGTTTTTCGTAGTGTATGAGTGCCTATGGAATCCGTTATACCCAAATGACAAGCAGCATCATTTAATATTCGATATGCCTGTACCCTGGAAATGGCCCGCCCTCCTTTACGACTGGGAAACAAGGCTCCATTCATAAGACCAGTTTCTTTCATATACTCGCTTATCGCTTTTTTACAGATTTCAGACAAAGGAAAATCTTTTGCCTTACCAGTTTTCTGTTCTCTAAGAGTAATTCGCTCTTTGCCTTTGACATCTTCCACATTTAACTTTAATAAATCAGATACCCGCAATCCTGAATTGATGCCCAATGTGAATAATACGTAATCTCGAATATTTTGACCCTTCAAATATTTTTTCATTCCTTGGATGTGTTTTTTATCTCTTATAGGCTCAACCAATTCCATTTTCGACAGCCTCCTTTAAAATGTAACACTTTATAATATAATTATATCGTGTGTTACATTCGTCGTAAGCGCCCTAAATACAATGATATATAAAACGGCTACCAATGCAAGCATGACAAGCATTGGTAGCCATTTAGCGAATGTGACACAATATCATTGTGTTACTTTCATATATATATTTGAATTTTTTGCATTTTTTTGAAGGTTATCCCAAATAAATGCAGAACATTATACTCAAAACTAAGAAAGGTGGAATATAAATGGAAAATATCTGGGCTGAAAATTTCTATGAAATCCTACCTACAATTAGCGAAAGATCAGATCTGGCCCAAGCAATGAAAAACCTGATTGCTACCGAACTTATATTAGGAAAATCATTAGAGGGACAATTAGGTCATATTACCCGTGAAGAAAAATTTAAATCTATTTTAATTAGTCTATTGAATCAACAAATTTCGCTCGAAGATTCTTTTTTATCGGTGGAAAGTGAACTAGGAAGAATTGGTTCTCCCTACTCCAGTGATAATAGAGTTTTCGCAAAGGGATGGGGCGAACGACTCATCCGAACCCAACTCAGTAGATTTTATAATCATGCAGTCTTGAGCCATTTAATAAGTAAGAATAACAATCAGTGTTTTATCCCTCACTCTACACACGAAAAGGCAGGATCACTTTGTATCCAATACGCTGGATCAAATCATGAAACTGCCAATTTACTAGAAGCACTTATAGATGTTTATTCCAATGGAAATTGGGAGAGACCAGGTGTCAAAATTCCTCAACATCCACATTGTACCCATGTTATAAAACCCCTCTAAACTTTTGCCATTACATATTAAGAGTCTTGTACCATGGGCGTTGCCACGTAATAAAGTACATTGTGTTACTCTGAGTGTGAATAGCATACCTAACTTCTACTACAGATTAATATTACAAATTTATTCACTTTATAGTATTTATAAAACAGCCTACCACTATTGGTAGGCTGTTATCCATATCACGATTACTCCACCTGGCAAAATGCCACTTTGCCTGAAAACCAGCAAAAATCTGATTTCCCACGATAAGCGCCCCCAAAAATTACGGATAAATTTTTAGCCCTTTTTCTGACACCATCTATATAACTATAAAAAATATCCAAGGATTTGCTCCTTGGGTTTATTTCATATTGCCTTCAGCCTAGATTGATTCATCATGATTAATTGAATCTGGTTATGTTGTCGCATTTCATTCAGAACCTGTAACACCTCAAATTCTGTGTAATCAGGTCCACAATCAGTAGCTAGTTCTTTAAGTGTTGTTGTTATTAGATTTTCTGTGTCTTTAAATAATATCTGAAGTCGCATGTTTTTTTGCCCCCTTGTTGTTCTTCGACTTTACAGTCCTTTCTATATGTTTTTTGCGATTATCTGTTTTAATTATATGGTTTATTTTTTGTTCATACACAAGATCAATTTTGCTATTATACGGTTTAAAATCTATTAAATCCTTTTCTTTAAGTGCATTCTTAATTTTGTGAATATGTTTAGCGGAACAATTAAATGCTTCTATTAACCTTTCTGTGTCAGCGTAACATACAAAGTCTTTTTTATCTAAATCAATCATTCTTTTAAGATTGCAATAAGCAATAAGCTGTGTTGCTGTTAGTTTTTTATTAAAAGCTATCTCATAAGGAATTTCAGCATAATATTCTTCATCAATTAAGAACTTATACGTATTCCAGCCGTAAAAATCAAATGGGTCAGCTTTAATTTCTATTATGTTAACCTCTGATAATCTTTGAATATGCCTGAGGACTTGTTTCTCAGACATATTAATTACTTCACCAATTTTTTCTTGTGACATTCTTATTTTGTTATCACCGTTATCACGGAAATATTGCATTGCAATATAAACCAATCTTGTAGTATCTGGCTGAATATTATCAAACCATTCAAAAGTCTTCTTATCTAATAATGTATATGGGACCTTTACAAATTGTTTAGGATTAATCTTATCAAGTTTCATTATTTATTACCTTCTTCTATTTTATCAAAGTGTTCTTCTATAATTTGATCAAGTACTTCTTGATACTTCTTACCTTCTACTATTGCTACGATTTTTACTTTCTTTGCTAATTCATTTTGAATATAAACCTGTTTGTATGTTCTTTCTGTCATTTTAAATTTCCCCTTATTCGTTAATCACTCTTAATATACACATGTTTCCAGTTATTCTTTAAATTTATGTTTTTTGATTTACACATACATGATACATAGACTTAATCCTTTTATGATAGTTAGATTACACTTTTGTAAATAAAGTTTTTCGAATAATAACTATTCATACATATGCGTTATTTGAATATCCAAAATAAACAGGGTTGTAATAGCAATATAGAAAGGTATCCGAAACGTCACTTGGCAAGGTATTCAAAATGTCACCTAGTAAGGTATCCCAAGCGTCACCTTATACAACTAGATATATACCTACTAAATATACTTCATCTATATATAAATAATTTTCCGTCTTCACTCGCTACGCTCATTCATAGGAAAATTTAAAAATTGCAGACTTCGTCAGACAATTTTTGAGTGAGTTCTTTCAATTCAAATCAAATATTATTGAAAACCAGATAACAGAATAACAATTAAAGTTGACTACTGTATTTGGAAGGTTTTAAAAATGCTCCTATATCTGGAGGAGGTCGTAGCGAAGCGAAGACCTTTACTATCTACTTTACCCGCTTAAATAGCTACTATTTAACAATATAGAGCTAAAATGAACTCAATAAATAAAAAAAGGCTGTAGAATAGCCTACAGCCCCACAATTAACTTATAAATTCTTATTCACTTTATAAGCTCTATAGTAATGATGCCCGTTCTTTATCCTTTTTTAAATTCTTTACCAATACCTTTGCCTGTTTTTGCTCTTTTATCTTTCATACCTCCTTATTTAAATAATTGTTACAAGAGTTACTTCTCAAAAGAAAAACCGCTACTTAAGCAGCGGTCCTCCAACAATCTACTACAAATTGAAATAATGGAGTCATAACTTGCGGAATAATTGAGTTGCCATATTCCTCAAGTCTAAGGTTATTGTTTTTTTTGTTATGTATTTCACGATTATTCCAGCCCCGAGGAAATCCCATTGACCATCCTGCAAAATCGGCGTTCTCTAGCCATTCACCATCAATATTAATTAATTCAGGAATACGATTATGAACCTTTAACTCGCCATTCCATACTTTAGGGCTGATACTCCGTATAACTTGATTGTTGCATTCCGCTTGCTCGAGGAACCTAAGAATTTTACTGGTGTATTTACGGTGAAAAGAGACACAATAGAATCTTTCTCGTTTATGGACTGCCCCGAATTGATTGCCTTGGACGAGTATTGATTTTGATATATACCCTGCTCTTTCCATTCTACGGATGTATTCATCTCCTGCTCCATATACTTTTGCAAACGGAGGGACATTCTCCAATATAACAGCGAATGGCTGTAATTCCTTAATAAGTTTAATTGCTCTCGGCGTAAGGTGACGTTCGTCTTCGATACCTTTTTGTAAACCGCATGTTGCGAACGGCTGACAAGGTGGTGACATTGACATAATATCGATTTTTTCATTTTCATTTATAATACCATCCTCTACTAACATATTTTTGTTTAATGCTTTTACATCGTCATAGATTTTAACACCAGGAAAGTGCCGATTTAGCACTTCCCATCTTTCTTTTACATTGTCACACATAGCTACAGTATCAATACATCCAGTTCTTTCAGCTGCAAGATCAGAACCACCAATACCAGAAAAGAGTGAAAGCATTCTTAATTTTTTCATACCTTATATCCTCCTTACGATGCTATATCAATACTATCGAAATATTCTAATTTTTCTTCTTCGTGGATTAGTTGTTGAATTTTATTTATATCTTTTACAAAAACAATGTGACTATTTGGTATGTGCTTTTTCATTAATTCGGCTAATCCATCTTTGAATTCAGGGGAACAGTCTGCGTTTAAAGCACCAAAAAATTTAGTTTGATTATATACCGTTTTTAATTCTATTATGGATGCTAGTACTTTATTAGCGAGGGCGACATCTTGGTTGCCTTGGCAATCTTGAGTATTACCTTCAATATTTTGAGCAATCTCTTGAGTCTCTTGGCTATCTGGAGTGGTATCCAGATTAGTACTTTTTTGATAATCAAGAAGCTTTTCTTGTCTAAATTTTTCACGCTCTTGAAATTTCCTATGTTGTATATCACCTTGTTTATCTCTTTGATAAATATTAATAGCTTGCTGATACGTTTTACCTTTTTCCATATCATCTAATATACTGGTTCGATTCTTATTTATAATTTCATAAGCATTAGTAACAGTTATTTTATTTTCTCTAATTTTTCCTCTTACGAATTCGCCATATGGACTATTAAGAATTGTCTCTGCTTGCTGAACAAGCTTATCACTAAGGCCAAAAGCTTCTGCTGATACTTTACAAGCATTAAACGGTACATCTTGCTTTATACCTCTTCTAGCAGCTGCAATACGACGATTTTCAGGCAGTGAATGATTAACAGCGATAACAGCTAACCACGACTTTGTAAATCGATTAATCATGATATTCTTTGATATATAAATTTCTTCTTGCTTTTCATATGTATCTATAATTACTACAGTAGGCTCAGCAACAAGTTTAAAACCTTCTTTATAAAGTTCTTTTAAAACTTCTAACCGTTTGAAACCATCAATTATCTCATTTTCAGGGGTAATGTAAATTGGGTCTGTAAGTCTACCAACTGTTAAAATATCAATTCTTAATTTTACTTGGTCACCTTGCCTACTAGTTTGATAATTTTTAGCAATAGTCGAGAGTACCATTTCTACTTCACCAGTAATAATTTGATTGATAATGTCGTTTTGCATTGTTGTTACCCTCCAAATTTTTATTTGGGCAGACTCCGTCCCCCACTTTTTACCCAACTTATTTTTAAAAATTAATATTTAATTTTCAAAGAACAACTTACTAAACCTTATGTGTTGATTTTATATGTCGAACACGTATTTGTCAAATGTTTTATCGAGATTTGTTTAATCTTTTTTAAACGAATTATGTTAAACTATTAAATAAACAAAAAAAATAAACCCTACTTTAAGTAAGGTTTTATATATTAGTCTTTTAACATTTCAGCTGCCCAGTCTATTATATTATCATTTTCTTCAGGCTCTTTTATTTCAGCCTTTTTCTTATACATTCTGATACTTAAACCATATGTGGACAGGTGTACAGGTGGGTCCATCTTTTGTAGATGAAAATGTAGTTCATGTAATAATGATGTTGGACTACTACTACCATTATCATTGCGACCTGGAAAGAAATATTTTTGGGTTTGTCCTTCTTTAACAGTTTTAATTCTCTTATGATTTCTACTTATATAGGAACGTAAAGCTTCTGCTACCTTTACATTATCAGCAGGGAATATTTTTAGAGCTTCTTCAGGTGTCATGTTGATTATTTTTTCTATTTTTTCTTCTGGTGTCATTTCAGACTTATTCCATTCATTAAGTAAATACACTATTAAATCATATTTTCCATCTTTTGAGCCTCGTATACGTTTAGTTTTCTCATCACTCACAACAAACACCTCTATTAAACATTATGTTAAACATATCTTACCATGCAATATAATTTAAATCAATATAAAAAGTTACAAGAAGTAGCTCTCGCATCTCGAATGAGAAAATATACTAAGGTCACGGAAGAATATGTTAAATAACCGTATGTACATATGTATGATATAGCGACATTATTAATTTTGATAATATATCTTACAACATATGGAGGTTAATATTCGTGGCAGGAAAGAGAGCACATGGTGAAGGGACTATTTCACAAAGGAAACGTGATGGACGGTGGATAGGTCAAATGACCTTATCTATTGAAGACGGAAAACAAGTAAGGAAAACAGTATCTGATAAAAGCCAACAAGCTTGTAAGAAAAAACTAGATGCATTAAAGCTTCAGTTTAGCACTAATACTTATGTTCCACCAATAAAGACAACCTATGTAGAATATCTTAAAACTTGGCTAGAACAGAAAGATAAGTTAGAAAAGTTAAAGCCTTCAACTATAGAAACACATCGTGGCAGAATAAAATTATATATTGAACCGTACTTTAAGAAAATAGAATTACAAAAGATAACGATACAAATGATTAATAGTTTCTATACTGTTTTAGCTGGTAAAATTTCTGCTCATACAGTTCATAAGGTACATGCCATCATTAATAATTCAATGAAGTTTGCAGTAAGAGACGGATTAATTAATATTAATCCAGCAACAAATGCCTTACTACCTAAATTTATTACTAAGCCAAAAGAGTCTCTACCACCTGATGACATTGCAAAGCTTCTTCAAATAGCGAAAGAATATCAAGCCAAACCCACGACCATAACAAAAAATATCTACCCTCTGATAAGCCTTGCAATAAATACAGGAATGCGACGCGGAGAACTGGCAGCCTTAAAGTGGGCAGATATAGATTTAGGAAACCATTTCATTAATATAAAGCATTCAATAATGGAAATAAACGGTCGTTGCTTTCTTGACACACCGAAGACTGAATCATCATTGCGTACTATTTATATATCGCCTGCAATGACAGAAATATTACAAGAGCACCAACAAGTAGCAAATGGTGAATATGTCTTTCCAGCAACAAATAATCCCAATAAACCAATGATACCGTCTAATATAAGCAGATTCTTTTATACTGTAATGAAGAAAGCCAAACTAAAGGGTGGTATACATATTACACGTCATTCACATATTACTCAGTTAGCGGAAAATGGAGTTAACATTAAAACGATTCAAGATCGTGCTGGACATAGTCAAGTATCTACTACATTAGGCTATTGCCATCCTTCGAAAGAAAAAGATATGGAAGCAGCCGCAATATTTGACCAATTTATAAGATAGAAATAAAAAGACAACAGAATTAATCTGTTACCTTTTTTATTATACCCTCTCTTACAGCATCTCCTTGGTCTCCACAATGTCCATTTTATCTATTTAGCTATTGCCTAATAGTTTTACCTTAGTCACAATAAAAGAAGACCCAGAATCAAATTCTGAGTCCCTCATTTAGTAAGTCGAAGTATATTCAAAGATATTCGTGCCAAGGCAAGTGTGTCAGCACCCCCGTCTCCGCCATGCCTTATTCGGTGTCAATAGAAAACACTTTGCTATAAGCACACTTAGAACACTGTACTTTATGAACTACTCCCTCTTTAGTTTGGTCAGAAATAACATCGTCATCTGTGATTTCAGTTCCGCACCAAGGACAATTAAATGGTAGCGCAATAGACATCTATACTTCCCCCTTCTTGATGTGTTTTTTATTTTGACTGTGCTAATTTTTCGCATTTCTTACATATTGGTGTTTTTGATAATGTAGGCATCGCGGAAAATAAAGCCCCGCTTTTAAAAGATCCTGAGTACCCACATAAAGACACGCTTGCTTTCGAATCTCTGTCTAGTATATGTACTGTTTGATGACTTCCAAATTTCACCTTCTATAATTTCATTTTCATATCCTCCTAGTGTGTCAAAGACGGAGTTATCCACAACAAGTGGCACCCCCGTCTCTTGACATTCTCCATTCCATTCGTCGATCTGCGCGGCGATAAAGTTACTTATCTTGGCATCTTCTACAAATGTATCCAAAAGGAAATTGACGCCGGTATGAGGCGCAACCACTCGTACAAACCCAATTGCCACATTCCTCGCAAGTATCTATTTCTTTAATAAATTTTTTCTGATTACAGACGGCACATATCGTATAACCGTGCTCATCCAATGGATTTTTGGGATCTGGCATTTATTCAATTCCCCTTTCAATCTTCAGCTTCTTCATATATTTTTTCACCCAGATATAAACCGCAAACATTTTCAGCCCAAGGACCAATGTTGAAAATTGTCTCCCCCTCTTCATTTTCACTTATTATGCGCAGATGTTTGGCCTTTTTTAATCCCCGACTAACTGCGGACGGATCAGCATTCAATTTTGATGCAATGATTTTTTTCTTCGGCAAAAAAGCAAACTTGTCCAAAAACAGCCACTCTTTATTTATGAGAAAAATGATAAGCAGTTTTTCAAATGAGGTAAGAGCGGCATACGAGCAAATCCTATCAATACTGTCTCTGAAATTCGAATGCATTAAAAGCCTCCTTCCGTGTTTATTTTCATATAAAATTGATAATAATCACCTTATAATGAAAATATACAATAAAAAAATGTCATTGTCAATAAGAAAAACCGTTATCGCGGTCTTTGGCTTCGAGTACATCGAAAATCCGAAACTCAAAACCGTTAACCCCTTTATAAAGTGTGGATACACGGCTCCTCCGGGTCACAAAAAAATGTAGCGGATATGTTGGATCACCATCATCCAGCAGCGAGATAACCGTTGCCTTCACCTATGAGCAGTACTTCCGAAATCTACTCTTCAAACAAAGATATTATTCACTCAGAAAGCGCCCATTTTCTCTTCTTACGCTTGCAAGAAAGCGCAATAACATACAAAAACACAAAAAGCCTTCGCAATAACCTGCTAAGGCTTAAACTTTTTGACTCATTCGGAGCCGTCCCCGCGATTCTTCTTCATCCGTGCCTCATTATTCACTGGAAAAAAGTTCTGGATCTATTGTTACTTTTATTGATAATATTTCCATAAATAACTTTTCATTTCCTATTACGATAATACATAATTGTTCTCTTGTTCGTGTTATTGCTTGAAATAGCATTTTAAAATACAAATAATCAGGATTAGGATGTCCTTTTGAACTCAATACTTTTTTGTCATTATAATAAAATTTATCATTTAAAAGTATAAGAACATTATCAAATTCTTGTCCTAACACTTCGTGAGTGTTGTATTCGTGAGAGTAACAATCAAAATCAGTACTTTTATATAGGGAAGATGTATAATTTATAAATGTATAATTTTGCTTTTGATAACTTTCTATCATCAATTCAGCCTCTTTTGGACTGTTTGCCCAAAGAACCTTGACATTATCATAATGATAGCTATTATTAACAAAATTACGATTAAAAAATGTTTTTATAAATTCGCCTAATTCTTTGTTTGTCCTGATTTTATTAGACAAATTATAATCTTTTGTTTTTAAATCAGCAATTTTCTGAGGAATATCACATTTAGTCTCATACTTGGATAAAACTTGATTTGAATCATAAGAAAAAAAACAATACTTATCATTATCTCTTGTATAATTTACAATAATATCAAATTGATTAGGGCGAATTCTTTGTGACTCATCTACAAATATATATTTATATCTTGAAAAATCAGTATTAGTCTTTACTTCTTTTATTGGAACAATGTGAATATCGGTTAAGTTTTCCTGCAAGTAAAGATGCCCTTCGGATAATATCCCGCAATGAATAATACATACTAATCCATTTGAAGAACATTCTCTTGCAATATCATATAAAAGAAGAGTTTTTCCTGTTCCCGCATAACCTGTAATACCAATGAATTTATTAGTGCAATTTTGGCTGATTGAATTAAGTATCGAATTTTTAAATTCCTCTTGTTGATTTGTTAAAAAATATTGCGTATTAATAAATTTTTCAGAACTGTTTAATGGAGATACTAAATAATTAGAAACAGTAAACAATGAATTTAGATTTTTGTTAAAAAACTTCTTGACTACTTTCAAATCAGAAATTACCGTTTCTAGTTCACATATCTTTAAATTGTTTTCATCATCAAGAGTATATAATTTTTTTTCCGAGGATATGTATGAATACGAAGCAATATTATCTGCTATATGCCGTAAATAATAACGATTTTGACTAAGTTGTTTTTTTATCTTTTCTTCGGGAATTGAAGTACTTTTTAATTCTATATTTAATATAAATGAACGATCATCAGAAATTTTTAACAAATCAAATTCTTTACTGATTTGATTTATAGTAAATCCAAAATAGAACCCATCTAAATCAGAAATATCGATGCCACAAGGTAATAGATATTCAACGAAACTTCTTAATGATTGTTGCTCATATGATTTGGTTTCTTTAAATTCTGGCTTTTGTGCTAAGGTCTGTTCATATTTAGAGAAAATTTGGTTATTTTGTAAGCGTGATAATATAAAAATATTAATAGGGTTCATAATATTCTCCTTATCTCATAATATGCAACACTAAACCATGCTAATTTGTCCCATAAAAAATCAGGGAAAAGTTCTGGTTCAGCGGATTTACTTTACTGCAAGAATTTCTCCACTTATAAATTCAAAGATTGCCTTCTCTGCTAACTATTTAATTATTGTACTAAAGCATAAGTCAATAAACCATCCACAACTCATTATTAATTACATACGTTTAAGTCAAATAAGAACATAATCTTATCCTTTTAAATATTTAAAGATATGATGAGTTCAGGTAGGCAATGTCCCACCAGTCAAAATGTTAGCGGTCATTGAGACAAAAACTTCAAGAAAACTCACAAAGCATATTAATCCCATTCCTACCACCCCATTTATATTGATGTTGTTTAATTTTAAACTAATGTACATAGAAATAAATTTCATAATACAGATTCCACCAATACTAGACCAGTAAAATATTGCCCCCCGGGTCAATGCCCACCTCAACTCACCATATATAATAGTATATATCTTATTTCTCATTATTGCACTAACTGTTTCCATAACCTTCAAGAAGCATTTCCGATACCCACATTTCAAGAAATATATAAGCCACTTAAAAATTGTCATTTTTTGCTTTCTACTCTTGCAAGCAAGCGTAATAACATACAAATAGCATACAAAATGTTAAAAAGCCCTCCGACAAAATGCCGGAAGGCTTGAATTTACTGGAGCGGGTGAAGGGATTCGAACCCTCGACCCACGGCTTGGGAAGCCGGTACTCTACCACTGAGCTACACCCGCACACTATATAAAAAATGAGGTAATAACAGGGGCTTATTTCTGTCTAAGCTTGTTCATATCCCAACTCTAACTATTATAACATATGAGTATGGCAATAGCAATGAATGACAGCAATTTCCTATCTAAATCACATATATACGCTTAAATGTTCTTACTATCCGTTTGATTACACCTTAAATTTAACGATTTCCATTTGAAGTTTTTCAACCAACTGAGATAAAGCGTCACTGGCACGGCGATTTCTTCGATGGATGCTGTTTGCTCTTGTGTAGAAGCAGATACATTTTGGGTCTTACTTGCTGTTTCATCACTAACACCGCCCAGTACTTCCCTGGGATGATGCCACCTGCTTTGCTTTAATAATCTACTATGGAATGGCTATTTTAACATTGTTTTTTATTTGATATTCTTTTCAAGATAAATGTTTTCTCTTGTTTTAGGAATATAAAAACAACTTATGATGATAAACAGTATTGTAGGAACACTTAATAACATTAATTTTTTGCTTAAATTCATGATATGATTCCTCTTTCGTCTATTTCAAAATGTTCTAGCTCATCACTCCACGGGGTAACCTTATTTTTCCCTGTTATTTTACTCTGGTACATGGCACAATCCGCTTTTTGTAATAGTTCAAAGATAGTATCACCATCTTCTGGAAAGGAGGATATGCCTGCACTAAAGTTAATATTGTTTTCGCTATTACCTCTTCCTATGAATATTCTTTTCTCAATGATCTTCCGTATCTTATTGGTAAAAATTATGGCCTTTTCTTTATCCGTATGTGGTGCTAGTATCACAAATTCTTCTCCGCCAAATCTCCCCACCGAATCGGATTTGCGGCAGCTCTTCTGTAAAATTTGCGCAAAGTCACAAAGAAGCTTATCACCAAGAAGATGGCCATGAGCATCATTAAATGCTTTGAAATTATCTATATCAATAAAAATAATGCTCATTTTAGTGGAATACCTTTTAGACAATGATAGATTTTTTTCAAATACAGAGGTTAAAGCATTTCTATTATAGATATGTGTTAGGCAATCATACATTGCTTGTTGTTGCAGTCCATTGACTAACTTGGCAATCGTTATTGCTTCACTTGCTTGTAAAGCAAGCATATTTAATAAAAATATTTCCTGTTCGGAAAAGGGCTTTACTTGTTTTCTCATTACTGTGATACATCCTGCACTGCTATCTTTACCTTTTAATGGTACACATACTACTGATCGTACCCCTTCCCTACTGGCAAGTTCGCTGGTATTCCACTCCACCGCTTGAGATATATCACTATGTATATAGGGTTTACCTTCTGATACGACACAACCAATTACTCCTTCTTTAAAATGGATTGGGGGCTGATGTATATAGCTTTTCGAGAGTCCATAGCCCTTTACGATTGTAAGGTTTCCGCTTATAAGATTAAAATCTCTAATTACCACCGCATCAGCTCTTGTGATGGTAAGAGCGGTTTTTGCAATGTACTCCAAAATGTCGTCCACTCCATCATAATTCATTAGGCGTTGTGAAATAAAAAATATTTTTTGTAGAATTTCCTCACTAGGCAAGGTAGAACGCATTTCTTACACCCCTAAATATTCTAAGTAGAAATAGTATTTCTATATCTTACTTTAACCGAATCTAATTCCCTTCTAAGGCTACCACTTTCAAGTCTTTCCTCTCCTATCATAGTAAATTCTCTCTCAATATAAAAAAACTGACAGGTACATCAAATAATATGATGCAACCTGGCAGTCATAGAACAGTTGTATCTTTAGACCCAAGGCTCTGCCTCCCTGCTTTTCGTCAGGTTTGCTACAATGCTAATTTATAGTTAGTATCAATTCGTATTCGTGCCATTTCGTATGCACATGCTATTTTACTTATAAAATATATTATGCTAAATTAGAATTATACTATTATTGACTACTGTATCAGTATAATCTAGTTCTACAGGATATTCTATTATCTCCATAAGCTAATTTTTTCAAAAAAAGATATCTTATAGTTATCCCTATAAGATATCTTATAATAAGTATATATTTTTTTGATGAATTATCTTTATAATCACTGCTAGAAACTGCATAAATTCGCCATTTATTGATAGTACAAGATTTCTATTTATACTTTGAATTTCTTTACAATTTCCATCATTTCTGACGCTAAATGTGCCAACCTGGCTGCATTTGTATCGATTTCATGCATACCAGCTGTTTGCTCCTCAACGGAAGCAGCTACTACTTCAGAGCTCGCTGAGGTTGCATGAGCAACAGTAGTAATATTCTCCACACTAGCTACGACGGTCTGAATACCTAGAGAAGTTTCATCCACAGAGGCTGCCACATGTTCAATTTCATTTTTTACTCGATCCATTTTTTCAATAATGATATCGAAACCTTTTTGGGTTGCAATGGTAGAGTTTTTCCCCTTTTCCACTTCCTGATTTGCCTTCTTTACAGTGGTAACGGCAAAGTTTATTTCATTGCTCATATTGTCAATGATTTTAGCTATCTCATTGGTCGCGCTGGCACTTTGCTCTGCTAACTTCCGTACTTCCTCAGCTACAACAGCAAAGCCACGGCCAGCTTCCCCTGCTCGCGCCGCTTCGATAGCAGCATTTAATGCTAAAAGATTGGTCTGACCAGCAATGCTATTAATTAAGTCAACAATGCCTTTTATCTGTACCGATCCTTGATCTAATTTCATTGTAACGCTAGTAATTTGATCCATCGAAGAGCTTATCGATTCATTTTGTGCAACGGTCTCTGCCAGCAATGCCATTGCCTTCCCGGCTTCTGCTACAGCATTTTGAGCATTAATATTTGCTTCTGACGTACTAGCATTAACTTCTTCTGAACTTGCTGAGATTTCTTGCATCGTCGCTGAAATATTACTAATATTATCTGCATTTTGGGACGATCCTGCAGCAATATTGGTTACACTTTCTGCTACTGTTTCTACTGCTTTTAACTGTTCGCTCACAGAGCCACTTACTTCAAGGCTAGTAGAGTTTAATATCTGGCTGCTATTGGTAACTTGAGCAACAAAGCCTTTAAGAGCTTTTTTCATCTCAATTACGATAATGCCCATATCACCGATTTCATCATTTCGGGTAGGAGGTACATCTTTTCCAGTAAGATCAAGATTTCCCACCTCAGCTAATTCTTTATTAATATTTTTAAGACGATTAGCCAAGTTTCTACTGTACCAAAGGGCCATACAGATCACAATACAGGCTATAGCAATACTGTAAATGAGGGCATTTGTACCAGTAGATGTTGCATCGCTCAGTACAGCATCTGCTCTTTCATTTATGTATCTTTGCTGTAAGCCATCCACCTTGCGAAATTGCGCGTCAATATCTGCTACTAAGTTTCGTCCTTGCGTTGTAAGTTGTGTTAAATTCGGGGCATTTACTTTCTTAGCTGCAATGACTTTATCACCTAACACCACATAATCACTTACTAATTTTGCTAGTAGCACTCCATCTTCTTTTATCGCTGCTACATTGGAGGTATCACTATATTCCTTAGCTAACTCACTACTCTTTTTAATTTTGTCACGATATCCCTTTTCATAAACCGCACCATCAGGATAAAAAAGAAATCCTCTCATATCGAGCAGTGCTCCCGTGAACTCTAAATGACCTGCTTTTACAAGATTTGCTCTTGTTACATTGTGTTTTACCAATTCCTCCGTGGTCTGCCCGCTATCCTTTAGCTTATATACCGTAAAACCCAGTACTGATACTAAAAGTAGAATAACGAGAATGAACATACAGGTAAGCTGAGCTACAATCGGCAACCTTCTCTTTTCCATTTTTTCCTCCATCTAGATAATTTCGAAATTTCTCTACTCCTCTCTTCCAATTTTATCTATGCATGTCACTATATTCTACATCAAATTACACAATCCTCCAAATATTGAAAAACTTCTACCTCAATTTTTGTGATCTCTTGCCGAAATATGTATGTAATCTTAACAGCAAAAAACCTCACGCTGATACAACGTAAGGTTACTTTTCATATGGTGGGCGATGACAGGATCGAACTGCCGACATCCTGCTTGTAAGGCAGGCGCTCTCCCAGCTGAGCTAATCGCCCGTAATTGGTGACCCGTGGGGGAATCGAACCCCCGTTATCGCCGTGAAAGGGCGGTGTCTTGACCGCTTGACCAACGGGCCGTAAAATGGTGGCTCACCCGCGGCTCGAACGCGGGACACCCTGATTAAAAGTCAGGTGCTCTACCAACTGAGCTAGTGAACCAGAAATGGTGCCTCAAGACAGAATCGAACTGTCGACACGAGGATTTTCAGTCCTCTGCTCTACCGACTGAGCTATCGAGGCAGGATAATGGCGACCCAGATCGGATTTGAACCGACGACCTCCGCCGTGACAGGGCGGCATTCTAACCGCTAAACTACTGGGCCATAATATCTTGTAAGAACAATAATGGTGGGCGATGACAGGATCGAACTGCCGACATCCTGCTTGTAAGGCAGGCGC
>CAUROG010000031.1:0-38646 GCA_963526645.1 uncultured Pelosinus sp.
ATCGGCTGTTAACCGATCGGTCGTAGGTTCGAGTCCTACTCCAGGAGCCAATTATCATGCGGGAATAGCTCAGCGGTAGAGCATCGCCTTGCCAAGGCGAGGGTCGGGAGTTCGAATCTCCTTTCCCGCTCCAAATAAACAGGGGTGTAGCTCAATTGGTAGAGTACCGGTCTCCAAAACCGTCGGTTGAAAGTTCGAGTCTTTCTACCCCTGCCACAAGGATTTTTGAACCACAGAGAATTCTGTGGTTTTTTTGTGTATTATATATTGAAGTTCTAATGTGTTTTATCGCTTTTAGCTTAACGGCTAGGTGAGCATAGAGACCATTCCATTATGCCTTGCGGATAGAATATCACCATCAAGGACAAAGTAAATTTAGCCAGTTGCAGCTAATCAATTAACGCCACTAGATAAGGATTAAACCTTACTAGTGGCATTAGTATTTTTTGCTGGCTGGATTGTTACAAATAGGGATTGCGTTAAGTTCCATTATCTTAAATCTTGAAGATCATAATAAATTTAATGCAGAATCTTATTACTATGCTAGCAGAAGAGAGTGAATTAAATGCATAATTTCTTCTATTAAACAGATGTATTTTCCTGGGAAATATACATTGCTAAAATTGCTATCTTCATGTTGATTATCTCATGTATATTAGAAAGACTATATTCAAAATAACAGGTTGGGTTGTTTGGTTTTTCGGCTGATAATGGGAATTTTTCAGGGAAAATAGCCAGTGGCAATTGTTGTCCTTGATATGATAATATTGTTACATATAGCATTAAGGGAGACTAAACATGTATAAAAAAAAAGTCGCAAGTATTCTGGTTTTATTTTTTAGTTGTGGTTTTGTAGCAAGTATTTGTACAGCCGCTCCAAATCTACTGGCTAGTAAATTTATCGTCATTGATCCAGGCCATGGCGGTAAAGATAGTGGCGCAATTGCTAACGGAGTACGCGAAGCTAATGTTAATTTGGCGGTAGGATTGAAAATACGTGATAAACTTCTTGCCACTGGCGCTACAGTAATCTTAACTCGTTCAAGCGATGAAAGTTTAGCACTTAAAGCTAGAGTCGATATTGCTAAAGCTGCTGATGGCGATATCTTCGTCAGTATTCATGCCAACACTTTCTCTAATCCAGAGACTGCCGGTGCAATCAGTTTTTATCAAAGTGGACGACCTAATAATCTCGCAGCTGCCATTCAGGAAGCTTTGGTTAAAGAAAGTGGAGTGATCAACAAGGGCGTGCGACCAGAAAATTTCTATGTAATGAGGGAAAACTATATAACAGCGTCACTAATTGAAATAGGGTTCTTGACCAATGCTCCTGAGGCTCTTCGCCTGAATGACGATGCGTACCAAAGCAAGGTAGCAGAAGGGATCTCCAAGGGCATTATCAATTATCTCCAGTCGCGTTTATAAAACACGATTCTTGTTATTCAAGGCGGCCCAATAGTACCAAATAGAAGACAGGTGGCTGAGAACTTCGATAAAGAATACAAAATTGTTATTAGAGTAATCGTAAGATTAAGAAATATCTACTTTCTGTTATCAGTTTTAAATGACTGATTAAGTAAATTAGGTCTCATGGTATTTTTTAGTAGTTCTAGCTCTGCTCTAAGCTCCTCATTTTCTCGTTTGAGCTTTTTATTTCATATTAAGAATTGTAAAGTGCGCTTCTATGGCCTGGAAATGCACTTTCCCATATTCTTCATATTCACTTATCCAATGGTACAGACAGTTCATTCAATGTTGTTCTTTCTTAATTTGAGTTTTTTAATTAAAATTATGGGTATGGTTGCTTAAAAAATATCAGGTTGGTGATGTCGTATAATTATTGGGATTCTGTCGAGTAGTTGCACTAGAAACTTTACATCTAGGAATATAAAAATAAACCATAAAGCCCTTGATTAAAAAAAACAAGGGCTTTATGGTTTATGGTCCTAACTGAGACATGTTAGCGGTTGTCAACCTTATCCAGTGAGTGCAAGTCGTGCTCCTGCATTCTATACCAGGCGAGCTTTTGGTACTTGGTATCAGTTTTGCCGTAGTTGCAATAAGGGTCAATGGATATACCGCCACGTGGTAGAAACTTGCCCCAGACCTCGATATAACGCGGTTCCATTAATCTGATAAGGTCTTTCATAATAATATTGACTACGTCTTCATGGAAATCACCGTGGTTACGAAAACTAAGTAGATACAACTTCAAAGATTTGCTCTCAACCATTTTGACATCTGGAATATACTTTATATAGATAGTAGCGAAGTCAGGTTGGCCTGTTATAGGACAAAGGGTAGTGAATTCAGGACAATTAAATTTTACCCAATAGTCATTTTCTATATGCTTATTGTCGAAAACCTCTAGAATATCTGGGGCGTATGAATAATCGTACTTGGTATTTTGATTACCCAAAAGGGTTATACCTTCTAATTCTTTATCATTTCTTGACATTTTTAGTTACTCCTTTACTCTATAGAACTTTCCATGAATTATTATGATGCTTATTTAAATGGTATCCAGGAATTACGCTTTCATACAAAAAGAGTTCGCATACATACGAACTCCTGATTTTCCTGGAGCCGATAACAGGAGTCGAACCTGCGGCTTACTCATTAAGAATGAATGTTTCAATTATAACATAATTATTCATACCCAGCCATCGCGCTGTAGTACATCAGTACTACTTTCTCGATATCGTCAATGATTTTACGTTAATTGAGGATACAGTAATTTAATTGATAGGATGACCGGTTCTGGTGCAAACTTTTTACAAAGTCAAATATATCTTATTTTCATTAGAATATTAAGCTGAGATCCACACAATTTTATTAAAAAAGTCAACCACAGATAGGACAATGGGCAATCAAGTAATTATTGCGTAACTGGAACTATGCTAAAAGGCGGATGTTTAGTATAGTTCAAAAAAAGGGACTGCAAAAAAAAGCAGTATAACTTTCACGTTTGGAACAGTGTTAAGTGTAAAACGATTGTAGAGGTATACTAAGGTTTTCAAGACTTGGTCGATAACGTGCCATTATGGGGTAGGTTGAAAAGGAGTAGCCGTTTCTCAACCTTAAGCAAATTTGTTATTTAAAGAAGGGAAAGACAGGGGTGACATTATCACAAGTTAAACACAAATTTTATTGTCTTGATTATTGATATTAAATAAAGTGCATGATATAATTCAGCGTGTGAAAAGTAATACCTCATACGTCGTGTGTTATAATATTTAAGCTTATGTAGGAGGGTAGTATGGAAATTATACGTGTGAAAAATCGTTCTTTGAATGAGGAAGTAAAAGAAGCCCTTTATAAATATATAAAGTCTATGGATATAAATAAAAAAAACAAACTTCCACGTGAAGAGGCACTTGCTGAAATGTTAGGGGTAAGTAGAATTACAATAAGAAGGACTTTAACTGAATTATCTCACGAAGGTGTAATCTTTAGAAAACATGGAATTGGAACCTTTGTTAATGCAGATGCGCTTCAGATTAAAATCACATTTAATCCAGCACAGGAATTTGAAAAGTTGATTAGAAATAGTGGCTATAAGGCTGATGTTGAATTGGTGAATATAGAGATTAAACTTGCCGGATATAAAGTGGCTAATAAATTGCAAATTGATCCAGAAGACGAAATACTAGTAGTAGAAAAAGTGTTTTATGCTGATGGAAATCCTGCAATATATTGCATAGATAGATTTCCACGGAAAATTATTGATGGTGAAATATCCCAAGAAGATATTAAACTATCTGTTTTTGAGTTGTTAAAAGCAAAGGCAGGAAGGATAATAACCAGAGATATCGTAGAAATATCTACAGTAATAACGACAGAAAATGATAAATTGGCTAGTTATATGAATAGTGTGCAGCCTAAAGCATTTTTAGTGTTTGAAAGCGTGAACTTTGATCAGGATAATAATCCAAGTTTTTATGATACAGAGTATTATGATACTAATTTTATTAGATTTAGTTCATGCAGACAAAAGGATATTTAAAAAAAACTGAAATAAGGTAAACAGACAATTTCAGTTATTTTTTTAAGACAAAATAAAGGTAATACCTCATACGTATCATGTGATCGTATGTGTCGCAGGTTTCATTGGGTTAGGTTGTAATAAAAAGACTGAATCACAAGAATATAAAGGAGATGGTAGTTGCGATTGATTATATATGAACTAGTTTAGGGCGATAAATAATTACTACAGAATTAAAGGGGGTAAAAACGTCAATATGGAAGATATTAACTTTAATCGCAAGAACTTTCTCGAACGTATCTTTAAGCTTTCAGAAAAGGATACCAACGTTAAGACTGAAATTTTAGCAGGTATTACTACATTTTTAACATGTGTATATATTGTTGCAGTTAATCCTGCTATTCTTTCTAGTACGGGCATGGACACTAAGGCTGTATTTTGGGCTACAGCTTTAGCAGCTGGATTAGGTTCTATATTTATGGGTTTATATGCCAATTTTCCATTTGCTTTAGCACCGGCAATGGGTTTAAACGCATACTTTGCTTTTTATGTAGTTGGAGTACTCAAACTTTCCTGGCAGAATGCGTTAGGATGTGTATTAATCTCAGGTATTGCATTTATCATTTTGAGCCTTTTTAAGATTCAAGAAAGGATAGTTAATGAAATGCCTCATTGCATAAAAAATTCAGTAGGTGCAGGCATTGGATTCTTTATAGCATTTATTGGCTTATCCCAGGCTGGAATAGTAGTATCAAATAAAGATACTTTATTACAGATGGGGAACTTAGGTAATCCAGGAACTTTGCTGGCACTAATAGGAATTGCTTTAACAGCTGTACTCATCATTAGAAGAGTTAGAGGCGGAATATTAATTGGGATATTAGCCATAACAATTGCTGGATTCTTTGTTCAGAACCCGGCAACAGGGACGAATTACACTCAATTGCCAGTTGGCGGTTTTTTAGCATTTGATAATCCTATTCAGGCTTTGGCTCCAACTTTTGGACAATTATCTTTTGCTGGTATGTTTGATAGTTCTGGAATAGTTCTATTAGGAGTAATATTTGCCATATTTAGCTTTTTATTTGTAGATTTATTTGATGGTATTGGCGTTCTCATTGGAGTATCAGCAAAGGCGGGTTTTTTAAATAAAAAAGGGGAACTTCCTAATGCGGGAAAAGCCCTTTTTGTAACTGCCTGTTCTGCTGCTGGTGGAGCGATATTGGGTACAAATACTGTTTGTATTTATGGAGCGGAAAGTACTACCGGGATAGCCGAGGGAGGGCGAACAGGCCTTGTAGCAGTGGTTGCTGGGATTTTGTTTATTTTATGTTTATTCTTTTCCCCAATATTTCTTATGATTCCAGCTATAGCAACTGCGCCAGCTCTTGTAATGATTGGGGTTTTTATGATGGAGCCACTCAAATCAGTCGATCTTCAGGACTTTGCAATAGCTTTTCCAGTATTTTTGGCAGTTATGATTATGCCATTTACATTTAGTATTGCACATGGAATTTTATTCTCCGTATTAGGATATACATTAGCGCAAGTTGCCGCAGGAAAAAAGAAGGATATTAGCGCAACTGTATGGGTGTTAACAGTAATATTTATTATTTATCTAACTTTAGAAATACTATTAAAATCATAAAAGGGGTGCCGAGTAATGAGATCTTTTGAAGAAATTAAAGCTACTGTTGAGGCTGGTTTAGGAAGAATCCCCTGCGATTTGAAGCTTGAAGATGTTAAATTAGTCAATGTGTACTCTTCAGAAATTTATACTACCAACATATACATAAAGGATAAAAGAGTAGTTTCAATTGAACCAAATGCTAAATTAGAAGCTAAGGAAGTTATTAATTGTCAAGGACAGTATGCAATACCGGGGTTAATCGATACGCATATGCACTTTGAGTCAACATTATTATCACCAGAAGCCCTTTCTGCTGTAATGGTTCCACAGGGGACTACTACAATTTGTGTTGATCTTATGGAGATTGCTAATGTTGCAGGTGCTGATGGAATAAGGACAATGCTGCAATCAATGTCACGGCTGCCATATCGTATGATGATTGAAGTATCATCTAGGGTTCCTACTGCTCCAGGTCTTGAAACTACTGGTGCAATTTTAGGAGTATCAGAGGTTGAGGAAATATTAGATTGGGAAGAAAGCTGCAGCCTTGGTGAGATAGATCCTTCTAAAATCCTATTTGTACAGGATGAGTATTTAAAGAAAATAGCAGCAACGCTACAAAGACGTAAGATTGTTAATGGCCATGCTATCGGACGATTAGGTCAAGAACTTAACGTATATGCTAGCGCCGGTATATCTGATGACCATGAATGTGTTGATTATGAAGAATTATTAGCAAGAATTCGAATGGGCATGAAAGTTATGGTTAGAGAAGGAAGTACAGAAAGAAATGTTGAGAAGCTAATGACAGGAGTAATTGCCAACGGCTTAGATTACGATAATTTAATTTTTTGTACAGATGATAAGCATGCTAGTGAAATTAGAGAAGAAGGTCATATTAATTATAATATAAATAAGTCTGTATCTCTTGGCGTGCCTCCTATGAAGGCAATTCAAATGGCAACTATTAATGCAGCGAAGCACTTTAGAGTTGAAGATGAAATAGGTAGTATAGCTCCAGGAAGAATAGCGGATATACTGTTGGTTAAGGACTTAAAGGATATAAAGCCTATAAAGGTAATTTTTGAAGGCAAGGTAGTTGCTGAGTATGGAAAACTATCTGTGGAATGTCCGCTAGGGCAATATCCACAATGGATTAAAGAAAGTGTTAAGTTTAAGAAGAGAATTACTGCACAATCATTTGCATTAAAGTCTAAATCAAATAAATTAAAAACTGCTGTTAATGTAATCGAACTATGTGATGAGCAAATTATTAATGAATGGGGCCAGGCTGAGCTTTTAGTTGAAAATGGTTGTATTGAAAATGATGTAGAAAAGGATATTCTTAAGCTGGCTATAGTTGAAAGATATGGCAAGACTGGGGACGTAGGAGTAGGTTTTGTTAAGGGGTTTGGTTTAAAGAAAGGAGCATTAGCATTTTCAACATCTCATGACCACCATAACATTGTTTGTGTAGGAACTAATGATGTTGATATGGCTGTTGGCGCTAATGCTATCCATGAAATGCAGGGTGGACTAGTTGTGGTTGACAACGGAAGGGTAATAGCAAAGATGCAACTTCTTATCGGTGGTTTAATGAGTGAAAAGTCTGCAGATCAGGTATTAGAAGAAATTGAAAAAATGAATAAAGCGGCAAAGACGTTGTGTTGTAATCTACCTGCACCATTTATGACACTAAGTTTTATTTCTCTACCAACGGTTCCTAAGTTAGGATTAACAGATAAGGGACTTATAGACGTTCTCGAGCATACGTTAATTGATGTGGAGATATTTAATTCCTAAGAAAATATCTAATCCTGTTGTCTTAACCTATCTTAACTGTTCAATTCAATTATTCATTTAAATCGTTGATTTTCTTTGCGTTAATTACAATAAAGATTTTCTGCAATAGTTTCTTTCCATATAATAGTTGAGGCACATGCACATGGGTGCATAATGATTATTGCGTATTTTAATATATGTGCTTTATGTTCGCCTAGACTTCGGTTTAGGCGAACCTTTTTTATGGGGACGTACTAGTACACGAAAATATATAAATACATGAAATGATAGAGGATTTTGCGAAAAAGTATGGAAAATAGAGGGAAACGAAACTCTCCTACGCTTCTTATTAAGCTGAGGCATTTTTATGTGGCGAGATATTTGTAAACTAATTTGTAATCGAAAGCATATTCATAATAGTTTTATTCACTAATTAAATAAGTTCTCGGAGAAACTGCTGGTTAAAATTCTGCCGGACGTCAGGTCAACCCGCAGAGATATCTGCCGCCTATATCTTTTTGACTTCTGCTAATGAAAAAAATATCAACGGTGCCATGACCTTTGCTGCTCGCTTCTGTATATTCATGATCGGCGTCACATTCGAAAAACAACATCAACTTGAGGCAGGATGCCAATGGTATTTAGTCCTAGCAGATTGATCTAATTGGCGGTTGTTTTTAATATGTTTACCGGTGTTACGAGAAAATAAAGGAGGAAGAGATTATGTTTAATATGTCATTTACAGATGAACAAAAAGACTTGCAAAAAATGGTTAGGCAATTTACTCAAAAAAGGGTTTTTCCAGAGGCCAAAGAACTAGACCGTAAAGGAGAGTTTGCCAAGGATTTATTTGAAGAAGCTGTTGAGTTGGGTATAAATTGCATGAATGCGCCTGAAGAGTATGGGGGTCCTGGACTTGATTCTGTTACCTGTGTCTTACTTACAGAAGAATTGGCTAAGGGGGATGTGGGTTTTGCAACAACGCTAGCCGCAAATGGTCTAGCTGCATACCCAGTACTATTAGCTGGTACAGCAGAACAGAAAAAAAGTTTTTTTGACATTATCAATCAAGGTAAGCTTGCCGCCTTTTGTCTCACTGAACCAAATGCTGGTTCGGATGCTGGTTCGGTTGCCACTAAAGCACGTCGAGATGGTGACGAATATGTATTAGATGGGACAAAATGCTTTATTACCAATGGTGGATTGGCCGATGTTTATACAGTATTTGCAACGGTAGATAGTAAGAAAGGTGTGAGAGGGCTAAGTGCCTTTTTAGTGGAACGTAGCAGACCAGGTGTATCTGTTGGCAAAGAAGAAAACAAGATGGGAATTAGGACTACCAATACTGCAGAGGTTATTTTCCAGAATGTTAGAATTCCGGCAAGTAATCTGTTGGGTAGAGAAGGTGGCGGATTTAAAATTGCCATGAATACACTAGATATTTCTCGCCCTGTTGTCGCCGCTTTGGGCGTAGGACTTGGACAGGCTGCAATAGATCTATGCACAAAGTATGCGAAAGAAAGAGTTCAATTTGGTAAAGCCATTTCATCTTTCCAGGCGATTCAGTTCTTACTTGCTGATATGGCAATTCAAGTAGAAGCAGCAAGATGGCTGACATATCGTGCTGCTTATCTGCGGGATGCGGGGCAACCTTTTACTAAAGAAGCGGCTATGGCGAAAACAATGGGTGGAGATGTTGCGATGAAGGTTAGCGTGGATGCTGTGCAAATTTTTGGAGGTTATGGTTATAGTGGGGAGTACCCTGTAGAAAAGCTAATGAGAGATGCAAAAATCTTGCAAATATTTGAGGGAACTAATCAAATTCAGCGCATGGTTGTTGCCGGACAAATGCTTAAATAAGAAGGCCAGTATTGTGGCAACGATTCTGGTGCGAAATTTTACAAAGTGAAAGAGGCCCTACCGTTCACTCGGTGATCAAGCTACAGTACCCATGATCTTGTTTATAGTTTAACCTTAATTTCAAAGGATTTGTAATTTAATATATATGTGTTTATATTCGCCTAGACTTTAGTTTAGGCGAATTTTTTAAGAGGGTGTCGTACAGTTAAACGAAAATAAAAGGATACTCGAAGATGTGGAAGATTTCATATAAAAGTATAGTGAAATTGGGGGGGCAGCAACCTTTGTGAATAAGTGAATGCCAATTGAGCTAATGAGTTTAGAAATTGTGGCAACTGGTGGATATAAGATAATGAATTTATATGCTCTTTAATAGTAGGAGCTCTTAATTTTTGATGTATTTCATTCTTATGGATATAGTGAACGATAAAGTTCTAATAAATAAGCGCTTTTTTAAGGGATTTTTTTGATTATGTTCAAATTTCCAAAATAATGAAAATGTACAATGGCAGGGAAAAAAGGGATAGTTAGCGAAACAATATATATTATGTAAAATGAATTTTTCTGTATTATGGGAGGAAACAATGCTTGAATTTTTCAATGAAATAGGAAACAGAATCATAAACGGTGGCTTTAAAATACATTTGGCAGTTTGCTTCATTAGTTTAGCTTTAGGCATCGTCATACTCCGATTGGTATTTTCTAAACTACTCAAAATAATCGCAGAAAAAACTAGAATCTCTCATCCCTTGCTCAAGCAAACATTTAGGGGAATCCCTACGTTGTTGGGCATTCTCATTGGTCTCTACGTTGCCATGGAAATCCTGACAATTCCGCCGCGGCCGCTACTATTTCTCCAAAGGTTGTTCCACGCTATTGTCATTCTGTCCCTGACCCTCATGGTCGCGCATCTGGGCTCCGGTTATCTTAAACATAAGCTGGGAAAAACATCCAAAAACTTCGCTTCTACTTCGATCATAGCCACAGCAATCGACCTGACTGTTTATGCCATCGGCATATTGATTTTGCTTGAATCTTTCGGAGTTTCTATCTCTCCGTTGATCACCGCTTTGGGCGTTGGCGGCTTGGCTACAGCTTTGGCGTTGCAGGACACTTTGGCAAATTTATTTTCCGGCATCAACATTCTGGTGTCCAAACAAATCAAGATGGGTGACTTCGTTAAACTGTCGACCGGCGAAGAAGGTCATGTAGTGGATATGAACTGGCGTAATACCACAATAAAAACTCCTACTGAGAACATGGCGGTGGTACCCAACAAAACAATTGCTTCCTCTATAATCACCAATTATGCCCAGCCGTTTGCTGAATGTTCTATCTCCATCCCCATAGGAGTCAGTTATGAAAGTGATTTAGATCATGTGGAAAAAGTTACTGTCGTGGTAGCAAAAGAAATTCTCCAAGAAACCCAGGGAGGCGTCAAAAATTTTGAACCGTTTATCCGGTACGGCAGTTTCGGCGGGGCCAGTATTAATTTCAATGTTATCCTGCGGGTAAAGACCGTAACAGACCAACAGCTCATCTGCCACGAATTCATCAAGAGAATTTATGCGCGTTACCAACAAGAAGGAATAATAATATCGATCCAGAAATGAGGGGGCAATTTGGAGCAGGTAACGCTGCTGGAGGAATCACGCCAACGATAAGTTGATTACAATATAGGTTTTATGCGGTTTTTTTAGAAAATAAAATGAATGTGCATGGTCATGTCTTGCCGTACGGAACCCCTGGCCAACTACAGTTTATTCCAAAAGTGTGGTTAGTGCGATAGTTTCTTTCTGTATAATAGCTGAGGCACATGTATAGCCTTGCTCTTAATTAAAATGTACCCTGCAGGGTACATTTTATAATTAGTAGATGGCTTTTTTTATCTAAAAATAATGTCATGCAGGAACATAGAATATAGATGGAGAATAATAGAAAAAGTGGTAATAAATTAATAGGAGTGATTTTATTGATTATTAGTTTGATAAAAAAGATATTTATTATTGCTAGTCTACTGGTTATCAGCAGCTCAACCATATTTGCTGGGCCAATGGATGATTTACTGTTAAATGGCGTGCGAAATAATGATATGTATACAATTAAAATGGCATTGGCTAATGGCGCTAATATAAACTATATAAAGTATGACAGTGATACGCCTCTCCTTGTTGCAGTTAGAAAGAATAGCATTGTTTTGGTTGACTATCTTCTAAAGAATGGAGCTGATGTCAATTTCAGAACTAAAAATATAACACCACTTGGTGAAGCTGCAAGACTTGATAAAGACTTAAAAATTGTTAAATTATTAGTAAACGCTGGTGCTAATGTAACTTCTCTAAGCGATGGATGCTCACCTCTTTGGTATGCGGCCTCAAATCCTTCTGATATAGAAGAGATTAAATATTTCTTATCAAAAAACGTAGAAGTCAACCAAGCAAGTCAAGATGGTAGAACCCCATTGATGATAGTAGCGCAATATCAAAATGGATGGGGTGAAGGCTATGCACAACAAAAAGTACTAGCAGCTAAACTATTGCTAAAGGCTGGTGCTGACCCTACTATGGTAAGTAAAAGTGGGAAAACAGCACTCCAATATGCAATAGACAGTAACTTTACTCAAATGATCGACCTATTGTTACCTATTTCTCCAAAATAGATTAAGATTAAAAAATTTATCCGTCTTACCTTTGAACTGCACCCCAAATGTTAGACAAATAAGTCTAATATTTGGAGGTGCAGTTTTCATATGTCTAAACATTCCTTGGAAGCCAAAATTGATGTAGTGGAATTTGTCCTAGAAAGAAACAATTCACAAAGAGAAGCCGCAAGATGTTTTGGAATTAGTAAAGGTGAAATCCAAAAATGGATTGATGCCTATAATCATAATGGAATAGAGGGTTTAACAGCAAAAAATGGGAATTATACTGGTGATTTTAAAGTATCTGTTATAGAATATATGCGTAAAAATGATTTGTCTGGACGCAGTACAGCAGCTGTGTTTAATATCCCATCATATACAACAGTTTGTAAATGGGAACGTATATATCTTGAGAAAGGGGCGACGGCCTTATACCTGTCACGTAAAGGAAATTGTCTAGATAATTCCGTTATGGAAAACTTCTTTGTATTATTAAAATCAGAGTTACTTTGTCTGCAAACGTTTGAGTCTATAGAGCATATAAGAAAAATTAGAAGAATACATGTATTACTATAACCATAAGAGAATTCAGGGCAAACTAAAGGGACTGAGCCCTGTGGAATACAGGATTCAGTCCTCGATAGCTGCCTAAATAAATTTTGTCTAACTTTTTGGGGTCACTTCATTTGTGGGCGGTCTTATTTTGTTTATAACTGAAAAATAAAGTTTATTTTAGAACTATAGTTCGACACAATTTGTACCGATTGATACATATAATGGTTAATGTGTAAAATAAATGGAAATAGTGGAGAGGATTTGTCATGGAATATTTATGGTGTAAGATAGAGTACTTACGGCAAAGAATGCACGAAATAGCACTCGAAAAAGGGCTATCACATCCAGAAGTACTAATGGTTAGCCAGACCTTGGATGAAGCAATAAATGAATTTTATAATGATGACCTAATTCAAAAGGCTGGATAGATGAAAACTCTCTAGGTTTAATTGTGTAGGGAGTTGTTGAGTTGTTTCCTATGCTATTTGCACTCATTTAGGAAATCATTGAAGAAGGCCTATTTAAGTAGTAACAAGAAATATTGTTATTTGAGTCCCTTGCTTTAACTATAAATGAGAAAGCGCCCTTAATTAACTTCCAATTGATTAAGGGCATGAACATTTAAACATTCTATCTAATATTGCCACAGCAATCAATGTGGATGATAACAGTATGGTAGAGTGCTGAGGACGACAAATGATAGTGACTATATTTATAATCTTTTTCATCGACAAGAGTGATAGAGATAGCGCATCCTCAGCGATTGTCTTTAGGAATATAAAATATACTCTGGAGGATAGATCATGATTATTACCGTTACATTAAATCCGGCCGTTGATAAAACAGTGGAAATCAATAATTTTGCTATCAATAGCGTAAATAGAGTATCGACCGTACGGCTCGATGCAGGAGGCAAAGGCATTAATGTTTCAAAAGTTATATTGAGTCTGGTAGGAAAAAGTAAGGCTATAGGCTTTCTTGGC
Organism: uncultured Pelosinus sp.; assembly: GCA_963526645.1. Taxonomy (GTDB): domain Bacteria; phylum Bacillota; class Negativicutes; order DSM-13327; family DSM-13327; genus Pelosinus. The sequence continues at coordinate 13,437 of CAUROG010000031.1, forward strand.
GGGAGAGCAGGAAACTTTATAAAAAGTTATTTAGATGAAATGGATATTGAAAATGATTTTATTGTTGTTAAAGGAGAAACAAGAACCAATCTAAAAATTGTAGATCCTTTGCAACATACAAATACGGACATCAATGAAATGGGACCAGAGATTACTACAGAGGATATTAACCAAATGGATCATTATATTTCACAATCTGTAGATGAGAAGTCCGTGATCGTATTTTCAGGCAGCGTTCCTCCCAATGTCGACCAGGATATCTATCGAAAATGGATTTGCCAGGCCAAGGGAAAAGGTGCTAAAACAATATTAGATGCAGATGGAGAACTGTTGCGGACGGGCGTTGAGGCAGGACCTTACCTGATAAAGCCTAACATTCATGAATTGGAAAAATTACTTGCTCGAAAGATAACTAGTATTGAGGAAGCGGTAGAGTGCTCACGGATTATTATGGGCAAGTATGGGATAGGAATAGTGGTTGTTTCCATGGGGGAGAAAGGTGCATTGTTTTTAAATAAAGAAGCTACTATCTTTGCAAAGGGTATTACCGTAGATGTAAAAAGCACTGTGGGAGCAGGAGATTCTATGGTGGCGGCCCTTGCTTATGCTATTGATGAGAGATATGCTTTTGAAAAAGCAGTTACATTGGCAGTTGCTGCTGGCACAGCTAATGCGATGACTTACGGCACAGAGCCTAGTAGTCTGGAGGTCATTTTAGAATTAGAAAAGAAGGTTCAATGTGAGTATTTACAGCATTAAATAGATAAAGGCGACTATAAAATGAAGACAGAGCAGTTTGATTGTATGGAAAAAAGATTTGCGTTTATGAATAATGGGAGCCTGCGAGATAAGTGCTTATCTTGCAGGCTTTCATTACTTATTATTAAGATTATCCGTATTCTGCTTGTTGAGCCTTACTGTGGCGTTTGATTATCGCTTTCTTGCTGGACCTAGTTGCGTTAATACGCTTCATCCCATTTGTCGAATGCTGTTGACTATTGCCTCAGAAACATTATAATTGCCATAACTAATAAGAGAGAACCTGTAACTGCCTTTATTTTGAGTTGAATTCTAGGTTGAGGCAGATAATGGCGTAGTTTGAAAATCAGAGCGATTAAAAAGGCATAGCATAGGAGCAATAAGCCGACATAAACTAGCGTAAGAAATAGTGATTGCGTAAACAAACTGCGTTCGAAATCATATTGAGGGAAGACCAACACCTAGCAACTTAATCAAGCTATGAAGAGTAGGCGACTTCATAATAATGAGAGAGATTGCCAGCTCTTTTTATATAATGATATCAAAAGAGAACACAATCTCTGGCTTTCATAATGCGATAAAATAAGCTGATTTTTTCAAATAACAGAAAGTGTGAATTTTATTGACAATTTACGACAATGATGGTTAAATATATTTAATTATTCTAATTGAATATGAGACAAACTTATTAAAAGGTAAGGGCGCAAACTACGGGTCTAAAGATGATCGTCTATGATTTCCAGGTTGCCGCTTTATAGAGAAGCGTAATTCAACACCAGCATTCTCAAGAGGCTGGTGCTATTTTGTTTTGCGAGGTAGTTATGTTTCTCCAGATGATGATATTTAAAACTTAGAAATTAAATTTGCTGGGCAGCAGTGCGCGGAGCAGAAACGCCATAGATATATATTCATTCATGGTGGAGAAGATAAGGTTTTATCGCAGAAAATAAGTGCGTGTAAGCTTGCTTGATGGTATAGATATTGAGTATGAAATAGAAGTAGAAAATGAGCCGGTTGGGGTGGGTTAAAATCGCCTTGACTGGTTTTTATGTATGGATAAAATTTCTCATAAGCGCTTATGTAAAAATATCGGGAGGCTTTTTAGTTTCGTGTTTTGACGTTGCTGCTTGGTTTTATCATGTGTGTAAATGATTGTTTAGTAAATCTGCACAGAGTAAGGGGAATGTTATATGTCCGTGGTTGATGAAACTATTTTGGTGTCATCGAGAGATGCCTTTATAATGATTGATTATAGTGGAAGAATAATTTTTTGGAATAACGCAGCGACTCGTATTTTTGGATACACAGCTGATGAAGCTTTAAATAAGGATTTATATGAATTAATTGTTCCAAAGCAGAGCAAGGACAAATATAAACAAGTCTTTCAGGTTCTTGAATCGATAGGCAGTTGTACCGTGAACAGTCATTCGCTTGAATGGCCGGCAATTCGGAAGGATCAAAGGGAAATTTCGGTAGAGTTATTTTTATCTCCTATGATGATAGAAAATAAATGGTATGCTGTCGGCATATTACGGGATATTTCCGCGCGTAAGCGGGATTTACGACTGGAAAATAAAGAACTGCAAAGCCGGGTGGTAGAATTAACACGGGAATTTTCCAGAGTCAGTTTGAAACTTGAGGCTGTAAATAACGAACTAGAATTGGCCAATCAAAAATTGAATTTGGCTAGCCGGGAGCAGGAGCGAGAGGTTAAGTGCCGCCGAGTTGAACACGAGCTACTGATTAAGAAAGTTGAATTGAATCAGTTCTTTTCGTTGACGTTAGATTTAATATGTTTCCTTGATAAACAAGGAAAATTCTTCAAGGTGAACCGGGCCTTTGAGTTGACATTAGGCTATTCTGCGGATGAAATGACAAGCCGGTCTTTCCTAGATTTCGTCCACCCTCACGATGTAGAAAGCACAAAAGATATATTCGCCCGCAATTCAAATGGACTTATAACAAATGGTTTTTGTAATAGGTATCGGTGTAAAAATGGTGAATATCGCTGGTTTGAATGGACAGGTTTGCGTGATGAGAAAACAGGTGTCTGCTTTGGAACGGCTAGGGATATAACCGAACGAAAAAAAGTAGAAGACGAGTTGCGAGAAAAAAATAAGGAGGTTATCTCAGCTAAAAAAAAGGCCGAGGCAAGTTGGCTTCATCTTAATAATGTAATCGGAAATATTGATGGAATAATATGGAATATAGACAGGAATGGTGTATTTACGTTGTATGAAGGGCAAGTGCTAAAAAAAACGGCTCTTAAGCCAGGCCAATACATTGGCTTATCAATATTCGAAGTCTACAACGATGCTCCAGAAATTTTAAAGGCGATGAAAAGTGCTTTGAAAGGTATACCATGCCAAATTGAGACCAAATATCAAAATTTGATGATTAGACTAAGTTGCACACCTCTCCTTGATTCATGCGGAAATGTTAATGGAGTTGTAGGAAGCGCTGCTGATATAACCAAGCGTCGAGATTGGGAAAGAAGATTGAAAATAATGCAGGAAAACCATCAACGAAGCAACGCTTTTAATGATATATTGGCAGGAAGCCATAGCGAGAAAGAACAAAACCGCCGGCTGAGTAAATATGGTATTGATTGCAGAAAACCAGTGACATGTTATCTAATTGCTATCATTCCTGAGAGCATGGCGATTGAAGATTTAGAAAATTCCCAAGAAGGCCTAATGGAATGGTTGGTGGAAAATGGATATTTTTGGAATTGGGATAATCATCAGAGTATAGGGGTGTTGATTCAAAATCGTGCTTCTATTTTAGCCAATAGGGATGAGCAAAAGGCCAAAGCTCAGGAGCTGTTAAAAAAATTGGAGAGGGACTTTCCTAATGGTCTGGTTAGAATAGGCATTGCTACTACTGAGAATGAGGTATTGAATCTGAAACGATTATATTATCGAGCGTATGGGGCATTGTTGTTGTCTTTTGAAGATAAAAAGCAATCTAATGTCTTTCACTATAAAGATTGCGGGATTTACCAGGTATTGCCATTTGTGATGGAGCATATGAATGTTGAGGATTTTATTAACCAGTTTCTTGGTAGACTTATTCAGTATGATCAAGATAAAGGGGGAGATTTATTGCCTACTTTGGCCGCTATACTTACCTATCCAAATTTGAAGACCGTGGCCGCAGAAATGCATATCCACCATAATACTGTCTTGTGGCGAAAGAATAAGGTTGAAGAAATATTAGGGTATGCCATTGATGATGCCAATAAAAAACTACATCTAGCAGTAGCAATCAAACTGAAAAGCATACTGAAAGTTATGTCTAGAAATTTATAATAAAATCCCCCATTCATAGAAGTATATAGATTGATCCTTGTTCGAAAATGCTTATTTCTATAAGTGAGAAAAGAGACAATCATTGTGGAAAATCACAATGATTGTCTCTTTTCATTTCGAATTATGGTAATGAATTTTCTGAAAGAATAATTTACAATAGTTATAACCAACGATTAATGGGTTTTGGGAATTTATCACGCTGCCTTGAAAGTATGGGAAGATCACTACAAAGTTTTACGCATTCGATGGTAGTTGAATTTATTGACGTGAATAATTTTATGTGCAATCACTTATTTAATATTGAGGTGTTGAATGGTAGCAAGATTAGAAACAAAAGTCCTTATACCGGGTATGCAGATTGCGCAGACGATTATGGCTCCATCTGGGAAAATATTATTGCAACACGGTACACATCTTAAGATGGAATATATCAGGAAGATCAAACAGTGGGGAATTCAATGTGTTAACGTAGTTTTACCCACTAAATTTGACTGCTCAAAGCAACATTTTTTAATACACTATTGGAAAAATTTTGAGTTAGCTGCTACAGCCTTTGAAACAGTGCGGATACTTAAAGAGGTTCCTATCATTGAATTCAAAGAATTAGCCGGACACTACATCGATCTTATGATTGATATGATCGCTTGTATGGAAAGTCTGTCTCTGCTACAGGCTCATAATGAATACTCTTTTAAACACTCCCTCAACGTGGCAATCATAGCTGGAATAATTGGGAAGTGGTTAGGATATACCCGAGGGGAGCTTAAGGACATAATTTTAGCGGGTCTTTTGCACGATGTCGGCAAAACGCTCATTCCAGTTGAGATACTTAATAAACCGGGTAAACTTTCAGTGAAAGAAATGGATATTGCCAAGCAACATTCTTTCCGAGGCTATAATCTCTTACAAGAGCTAGCTGATATTTCCCGCGAGGTAAAAATTGCTGTTTTTCAACATCACGAGAGACTTGATGGTAGTGGCTATCCCCTCGGTCTGATTGAAGACCAAATATCTGTTTTTTCTAAAATCATTGCTATTGCTGATATGTTTGATGCCATGACCAACGAAAGGGTATATCGATCGAAAATGTCGCTCTTTTTTGCAGTACAGACGATAGTAGATGATATGAATCATAAATTGGACCCGATTATAGGTAAGGTATTTCTAAAGAACATTCAGGATTTTTTGTCGGAGTCTTTACAATGTAAAAGAATACATACTACAACTTATAAAAGAGGAGAATGAAATGAGTTTTTTTAACAACATGAAAGTAAGTCTGAAATTAGGGGTTTTAATTCTAGTCGCATTCCTATCACTAGGTACTGTGGGAGGTATTGGGTATTATTATCTCCAAGAAGCAACCGCGCAATTGACTGTCATGTATCGGGAACGTTTAGTTCCTAATGATCGAATAACAGGAAGTTTCACCGAGGTACGGGCCATTAACAGTTCTATATTGGAATTGATGCTGACAACTGATGCGAGGAAAAATCAGGAATTAAAACAAGCGATTAACGATCATATGGGAAAAATCGACCAGAATCTAGCGGTGGTAGAGAAATTGCCATTGGATACCAAAGCGGCAGAAATGCTGGTTAAAATACAAGCATCAAAAGAAAAGCATCGTGCAGCTAGAACAGAGGTTATCGAGCTGGCGGCGCAAAATAAAAATGTAGAAGCCTACGCTCTATATTCCACGAAACTAGCACCTATGACCACTGCGTATATTACTGACATGAAAGAACTTTCCGATTATTACACCAAACTAGCGGAAGAAATGAACACCGAGAATCGGGCTGCAGCCGCAAAGGCCACCCAGCTTACCATCGGAATCCTTGTGGCGGCATTCTTGATACTAGGTGGGATCGGGTTGTTTATTACCAGGATGATAACAAAACCTTTGCAACTTATGGTTGGCTTCTGTAAAGAATTAGCCGAAGGTGACTTTCGCGATAAGCCAAGCACGGTGGTTCAAAAGGATGAAATTGGTCAATTAGCGGATACTTTGATCAGTATGCGAAGCAGTCTCCGTACCGTTTTAAAACAGGTTAATGAGTCGGCTGAGCAAGTAGCAGCTTCTTCGGAAGAATTGACGGCCAGCGCCGAACAGTCAGCGCTGGCTGTAACACAAGTAGCGGAATCAATAAATGGTGTAGCCCAAGGGGCAGAAAAGCAATTACAAGCAGTAGACGAAACATCTGCCGTGGTAGAACAGATGTCAGCCGGTATACAGCAGGCAGCGGCCAGTTCCAACCAAGTTGCCGAACATTCAGCGCAAGCTGCCGAAAAGGCAAAAGAAGGCGATAAATCGGTAGCCAAGGCTGTCAGTCAAATGGCTTACATTGAAAAGACTGTCAACAATTCCGCGCAAGTGGTAGCCAGGTTGGGCGAGAGATCGAAAGAAATCGGGCAAATTGTGGATACGATCTCCGGGATCGCTGGGCAGACAAACTTATTGGCGCTCAATGCCGCTATCGAGGCCGCCAGAGCGGGTGAACAGGGCAGAGGGTTCGCTGTCGTGGCGGAAGAAGTGCGCAAGCTGGCGGAACAGTCCCAAGAGGCGGCCAAACAAATTGCCAACTTGATTGGTGAAATTCAAGGGGATACTGATGAAGCAGTTGTTGCTATGAACGAAGGTACTCGCGAGGTCAAGGTGGGGACAGAGGTTGTTACTACGGCAGGTAAAGCGTTCGACGAAATAGCAACGCTGGTAACGAATGTGTCTGAGCAAGTGAAAGAGATTTCCGCCGCTATGCAGCAGATGGCCGGTGGCAGTCAGCAAATTGTAGAGTCCGTGCAAACCATCAATAATCTTAGTAAAACCGCTGTGGGAGAAGCGCAGACAGTATCAGCGGCAACAGAAGAGCAATCGGCATCTATGGAAGAGATTGCATCTTCCAGCCAGGGCCTTGCTACACTGGCCCAGGATCTTCAGACCGTTGTCAGACACTTCCGGGTGTAGTATTTATATGAAAGGATGGATGGTATATTGTGGCATCTGAGCAATTAGTTGTTTTTCAGTTGGCAACAGAAGAATATGCAATTCCTATCTCACAGGTTAAAGAAATTGTTCGCTATAACAGCGCTACTAAACTACCTAATACGCCTGGATATATGGAAGGAATTATAAATCTTCGAGGCCAGGTAATAATGGTTATTGATCTGGCAGGAAAGTTCGCATTACGGACTGAAAAAAGCTCTGATAAACAAGCGCTTATCGTGGAAGCGGCAGGCCAAGAAATCGGGCTTGTGGTTGATGCGGTTACCGAAGTAATACGGCTGGAAGAGACCGCGATTGAACCAGCCAACGGAATAGCACAGTGTAATGAGTTTATCAAGTCCATAGGCAAAGTAGATAAGAGATTGCTGATCATATTGGATTTGAACAAACTTTTTTGCCAAGAAGAATTGATGGTGATGAGAGATGCGGGATAGACAGATTTTGGACTCGCAGGACGGATTTGCAAGGCCGCGAATCATCAAACCTCTGTCTAACTCATGTTTATCCAAAAGTGTGGTTTTAGTGCGGTGTTTTCTTTCTCGTAAAAATTTACTATTTAGCAGTATCTTTGCCTTATAAGATGTGGAGTGTGTGGTGTTAATAGGCTGATTTTAAAGGTATCGTGGGTTTTATGGTATTTTTTATATGTGTGATTTATGTTCGCCTAGGCTTTGGTTTAGGCGAATTTTTTTATGAGGGGCGTATGGTTACTGGATATCACAACTTAATATTCTGTTAAAAAGGATAATCTTTGACTTTGTGAAATTTTTGCCCTAGAACTGAATTGCAACAAGGAAGTATATTGTTTAATGAAGAGGGTCGGTGGTTTGTTGAGAAGGAATCATATCTACACTACATAACTTTTATGGTCAATCGGCTTTTTTGTTGTCTCATGGGGATACACGTCTGATTATTGACCCTGGCTAACAGGAAAGCCCAAAACTAACCGCCCTTCTAGTCTAAGTTATGAATGTTCGCAGGCATTAGGAAATCACCTACTATTCCATTAGCATTACAATGAGTTACACATTCTTTGCATCCTTTAAGGGACGATATGAAACACTTATAGGTGTTAAATTGATTGTTTTCATAAGCATTAACAGGACAAGCGTCAATACATCTTTTGCAATACGTACAAGGATGAAAAAAACCGTGGTGGGGCTCTACCTTTTCAAAGGGAGCATCTGTAAATAACATGGAAAATAGAAGATTAGAGCCATACTGACTATTAACTATGAGTCCATTTCGCCCAAACACACCTAGTCTTGCAGCCTCTATGAAAGGACGCATATCTCCGTATACAGAAAGAATACTTTTATTATAGGATGTATAGTGTTCTTTTTTTAGAATAGAGCTTAATTTAGCAAGTGCAGTATTACTTCTTGCATTAATATCATAGATTTTTTTAGTTATTCCAAATATGTTTTTAAAATACGACTTATCTGAGTAATGAAATCCAAGAATGATAGCTGTTGAATGCAATTTCTTTATATTTGTATAACCAACCAAAAGGGCTTCATTATTTTTTGCCGTTTGTATGAGATATTGTTGAAGTTGGCTCATTGTATCGTCAGTCATAACATAATCACTCCGTAAAAAAGATGTGATTAGTATATGCGGGAAAATGGAATTGATACGAAGTAATCAGTGGTGGGGGAAAAGCAATAGTTTTTCTAAGTTGAAGATCAGTGTACTTACATGCATCATCTTGAGATGAAATAGCTGCATTTGCAACTACAATGCCGCCTGCTTGGTCAACCAACCGTTCTCACGAATTTTGCAAGGGACATGTCTTATGAACGTTGAGGTTAATAAATCCTACATTTACATGTGAAAATAGGATCTAGGCATTGACGTTGCAAGTTTATCAGTATACTATGAATGTCATGCAACAATAAACGGATTGTAAATAATGTACATATGAATGATAGGGAGTAATGCTATGAGTAGAGAAAAAATGCTAAATAGAGAAATAATTGTTTCTACTATTAAAAAAGCCTGTTCGGTAAATTATAAGGAATTTACCGTTTCAGATCTTATTCATAAAGGTGGATACCGGCATAGAGTAGAAATAGAAGCCGATGGTTCGTGCTTTTATGTAGACTTCCATTTTAAAGAAAATGGAAGCACCTCGATTGATATATCTAGTGGACATCACATTGATAAAAAGAAGCAAATTAAGGATGCGATACTAGGCGATCCCGCATGCTTAATAGTAGGTAAGGAAAAGAAAGTGGCCAGCGTATGAGACAAGGGGGGAGGTTGGAGCAAAAAGAGGCGTTTCATAATGAGTGACGAAAATTTTCTGTTTAATTGCTTCAGTATATATCCTAATGGTGGTTCTATCATTTATAGCTAAAAATGTGAGGGTAAGGTTGGCTGGGATTTGAAAAGATTCGGGTTACGATTATTGAGTATCTGGATAAATTGAATAATGAGAAACCATAATAGATTTTGCGAATGATGGAAAATAAACAACAGGACGAACCGGTCAAGGTGGCTATAGCCATCCTGAACTAGCTCGTCCTGTTGCTTTATTTATTGTATAGTCTATAAGCTGAAAATCTTCGATGATGAATTTATAAGCTTTTTTTTAGCCAAGAGATTAAAACGAGATAAGCTTCGTTTGCTTGTTTATCTTTAGGATCGCGATCAAAATCATGTTCTTTGTTTTGAACAAGGTGAAGATGAGAGGATGGAATTGCTTCCGACATTATTTTACTCATCTCGAACGGGACATCGAAATCGGTAGTACTAGCGGCTAGAAATGTAGGTGGAAGATTTTTAAAATCATCGTTATTAAGGGTATATCTAGAAAGAGATGAGCTATCTATTTTGGGTGCTACTAAAGAAATCCAATTACCTGTTTGCCTAGCGTATATATATAGTGCGTATCTTTTTTGGATGGGCCCATTGGTTAATGGTTTTTTTTCGATGATAGCAGAGATGAGGGAATGTGGAATTCTTGGCATTTTTAAAAAGTGTGAATTTGGAGTTGAGAAAAAGGCTTCTTTTAGAGAGTGGTAGCCATAAAATAGGATTAGCGCAGATGGTGGCATAATATTATTACGCTTTGCAGCTAATAGCGCAAGATAAGCACCGGCAGATCTTCCGAATAATATATATTTAGGCGTTGGCAATCCAATATCTTTATAAATGTGATTGGTAAAATGATTAATTGTAGTTTCTAAGTTCGTTATGATTTCTTCTAAAGGGCTTTCGGGTGCCAGTAAATAGTCAAGCATGATGAGGTCGTATCCTGAATCGGTAAATAGTTGAACATATTCTTTTGGCAAATCATCTTTATTGCCATATACCAATCCGCCGCCATGTAGGTAGAGTATTGATATATTTTTTCGATTATTATGAGCTTGATGAAAAGTAGCTTTGATAGGTGTTTCGTTGTTATTCAATAAAGATATAATAATTTCTTGCATAAAGATACAACCTCCCAATAGTGTAAGTATTGATGATAGTTAATTATAAACCTCAAAAAAGTTTTTTGCAATAATTTCATATGGTGAAATAAATATGTGTAAAAAAACCTTCCGAGATGGTAAAAATGTACTAAGGATCTTAAACTCATGTTATCTGATAGTGCCCTTGCGGAAATGCTTTATCTGGGGATAACAGACGTTGATAACTGCATTTACCGTACAATTCACAAAAATGTTAATAGATTCAGATTTCTATAAAAAAAGTTAAATAAAAAATTGATATATAGAATCTATGGTTTTTAAGAAAAATTTTATACAGTGAAAATTGTTGTGAAAGAAATGATATTGACTTAATCAAGAATAATTTTATAATGAGATTAAAATCATCTGTAAAGAGGTATATATATATGTCGAAAAAAATTGTAGTTGCTATTGGTGGAAATGCGATTTTAGAAATGGACCCAACGGCTGAAGCGCAACAAATAATTATAAACAATACGGTAAAAGAATTACTTTCTTTGGTAAAAACAGGAAATCAATTAATGATTATTCATGGAAATGGACCGCAAGTTGGAAATTTACTTTTACAACAAAAAGGATCGGATTCTATGCAAAATCCGGCGATGCCATTGGACACATGTGTATCAATGACACAAGGTAGCATTGGTTATTGGCTTCAGAACAGTATTAAAAATTATCTAATGAATGAAAAGCTAGATAAAGATGTTGTAACAATTATTACTCAGGTTGAAGTGGATAAGGATGATCCTGCGTTTAGTAACCCGACAAAACCTATTGGGCCTTTTTATACAGAAGAAGAGGCTAAAATGGAAGGGCAGAAAGGTGGTGGCGTATATATTGAAGATTCTGGGAGAGGATGGAGAAAAGTTGTTGCATCTCCTAAGCCTATCAATATAGTTGAAAGTAGAGTTATAAAAAAAATGATTGAAAGTGGCGTGGTTGTGGTTTCTGCTGGCGGGGGCGGAGTTCCTGTAATTAAAGTAGGGAATGAGTGCAGAGGGGTTGATGCTGTTGTTGATAAAGATTTGACTGCCGAAAAGATTGCTGAGCTGATAGAAGCAGATTATTTAATTCTTCTTACTGGTGTTGATAATGTCTTTGTAAATTACGGTAAGCCAAATCAAAAAAAATTAACAAGTGTATCCCTTGATGAGTTAAAAGGGTATATTGAGGAGGATCAGTTCCCTAAAGGAAGCATGTTGCCTAAAGTTGAAGCGGCGATGTCGTTTGTAAGAAAATCTAATAATGGTAGGGCAGTAATAACATCTTTAAAAAATGTAAGAAGTATTTTAGATGAAACGGTTGGTACTGTGATTACAAAATAGTAGTGTTTTCGATTTCTGGCAGTCAAATTTTAATAGATGAAATCAATATTCAAATTGAATCCTGATGAGATAGATGATACTGGATTATGAGAGTTGCATAATAGGGAAATAATTTTAAGAGGTGAAAATGTGATAAAACGAGTAATGATACAAAAAAGTGTGTATTATGATTCTGTAAAGCTTATGTTAGTAACAAATGAAATGAATACTCTTGATGGTATTTTAGAAGTAGCTATTGTAATGGGGACTGATTTAAACAAAGAAACACTTGAACGGACAGGGTTGATGACTTCTGAAGCAAATGAAGCGACGCCGACAGATATGATTGTTGCTTTTGCGGCTGAATCTGAAGAGGCAATTGATATAGCGTTACAGAAATTGGATGAATCACTTAATGCGAAATCTGCATTGGATGAAGGTGAAACCTATCGACCTAAAAGTTTGGAAACTGCAGTAAAGATGCAGCCCAATAGTAACTTTTGTATTATATCTGTACCTGGGAAATATGCAAAAGATGCGGCAATGGAGGCATTAAGAAATAATCTACACGTTATGCTATTTAGTGACAATGTATCATTGGAAGAAGAGTTAGAACTTAAGCAATATGCAGCAAAGAAAGAATTATTGGTTATGGGACCAGATTGTGGAACAGCATTGATTAATAATATTCCATTGTGTTTTTCTAATAAGGTTAATGAGGGCGATATTGGTATTGTTGCAGCTTCTGGTACTGGGGCGCAAGAAGTAATGGTTTTAGTTTCTGAGAATGGAGCTGGTCTTACTCAAGTTATTGGAACGGGTGGTCGGGATCTGAGTGTAGAGATTAATGGATTGATGGTTTTACAAGGTTTGACAGCGCTCAATAATGATGCTGCAACTAAGGTGATTGTTTTAATATCTAAGCCACCGGCTAAAAGTGTAGCAGACAAAGTATTATCGTTTATAAAAGATCATGTTAAAAAACCTGTGGTAATCAACTTTTTAGGTAAGAATTTTGAACAGAAATCTGACGGTAATCTTTATTTTGAATCAACTCTAGAAGGTACAGCTTTAAAAGCAATCGAGTTATCAAAAGGTGTAAAAAGTGAATCATTAATGGATTTAGCTGTAATTGAAACTATTGCAAAACGTGAGAGTGCCCAATTAAGTCATAATCAAAAATATATTTGCGGTTTATATAGTGGTGGAACATTAGCATATGAATGCATGTTTATGTTAGAGGATAAGTATGGATATGTTGAGTCTAACTTATCCAAGAAAAATAAAGTAAATAATCCACAAGCTATTAATGCACACACAACGATTGACTTGGGGGAAGATGAGTTTACTGTTGGGCGAGCGCATCCTATGATAGACCCTACACTTAGACATGAAATTTTTGTTAATGCCTTAAAAAATAAAAGCATAGCCATCCTTGTTTTGGATATGGTACTAGGATACGGCGCAAATATGCAACCGGAAAAAGTTTTTGTTAATTCTCTAAGAAAAATGAAAACCGAGTTCTCTGCTAGTAATAGGCATATTTCTATTATTGTAAATATTCTTGGTAGTGAAAATGACCCACAAGATTATCAAGCAATCGTTAAAGAATTGGAAAGTGTCGGAGTTATTATTGCACCTAGTAATCAATCCGCAGTAAAATTAGCAATTGCTATTTTAGAAAGTGCAAATTCGTAAGGAGGAAGACAATGAGCCTAAATGATTTATTTCAACAAAAATTACAGGTGATAAATATTGGTTTAGAGCAATTCTGCGATGATTTATCATCACAAAAGGTTAACGTTATACATTTACAATGGCGAATTCCAACAACAGAAAACAAAAGAATAAAAAATATTCTAGATGCTTTTTTAAAAATGGATGAGGAGGATAAAAAATGAACAGAGAAGCTGCTAATCAAGAGGTATTAAAAAGATTTCAGGATTCTGATATAAGACTTGTGGGGATGGGGATAGCCAAGGATGTAATACCTGGTATGCACGATAAAATGATATTGCATGCAGGTCCGCCGATTACATGGGAAAGAATGTGTGGCCCTATGAAAGGAGCCATAATTGGGGCATTAATATACGAAGGGCTTGCAAAAAATGATGATGAAGCTCTTGCTCTAATTGAGAATGGAAAAATTGAATTTGATCCAAATCATGAACATCAAGCTGTTGGACCAATGGCAGGGATTATTTCCCCGAACATGCCCGTGTTTATTATGAAAAACCTTACCTACGAAACAGTTGCTTATTCAAATGTGAATGAAGGTCCAGGAAAAGCCTTGCGTTTCGGAGCATATGGAGAAGAAGTAATTAAAAGGTTGCATTGGCTGAGAGAAAAATTATATCCAGTTCTTAAACAAGCAATTGAATTATCCGGCGGAATTGATTTTAAGAGTATTGTTACTCAAGCACTTCAGATGGGTGATGACAATCATAATCGGCATAAAGCATCTACCAGTCTATTTATGCGCGAATTAGCGAAATATCTAGTAATGGTCGAATTGCCAAAAGAAGATGTATATGCAGTGGCTGAGCATCTCGAAAAGATAGATATGTTTAATGTAAATCTTGTCATGGCTATGTGTAAGACAATGGCGGAAGCAGCAGCAGGAGTAGAAGGTAGTACTATAGTTACTGTTATGGCTCGTAATGGCGTTGACTTTGGCATAAAGGTAAGCGGCGCCGGTAACCAGTGGTTTACTGCACCGGCCAACATCCCAGAAGGCTTATATTTCCCTGGATACAGTGAAGCTGATGCAGCTGCGGATATTGGAGATAGTTCTATTACTGAAACATACGGATTGGGTGGTTTTGCATTAGCAGCAGCACCTGCAATTGTTCAGTTTATTGGTGGAACGTATCAAGATGGCGTAAATATTACAAATGAAATGTTTGAAATTACTGCAACTGAAAATAAAAACTTTAAAATTCCTACCATGAATTTCCGCGGGACGCCTACAGGAATTGATATTGTAAAGGTATTGAAAACAGGCATTCAACCAATCATTACGACAGGAATGGCACACAAAGAACCAGGAATTGGACAAGTAGGTGCAGGTATTGTAAAAGCACCTTTTGATTGTTTCGTAGAAGCAGCAGAATATATTATAAATAAACAATAATTGGAGGCGCATTATGGAGCTCATAAAAAATTGGAAATTACACCTACTGACTCTTATAGTTGTTATTATAAGCGAATTTATTGGGATACGGAAAATTGGAATTCTTGTACTAATGCCCATCTTGTACGCAACAATAATTGGTGGAGTTATTAGCGCTCCTAAATTAAAGTTTCTATCCTCGAAAGAAATGGATATTGCAAGTAAGATTTTTCCAATAGCCCTAATGATTTTATTGGCAAAAGTTGGGCTGGGTGTAGGGCCTAAGTTAGCTGAAATTATGGCAGCAAAAGGTACCTTATTGATTCAGATGTTTGCACACTTTTTTGGAACAATCGCGCTAGGTCTTCCCATAGCAATGCTCTTGAAGCTAGGACGTGAGAGTGTAGGGGCTACTTACTCCTTAGGTAGAGAAGCTCAGGTTGCTATCATTGCTGATAAATATGGTTTGAATTCGGCAGAGGGGCACGGCGTAATGGGTGTATTTATAGTTGGAACAGTTCTTGGTGCTTTATGGACTAGCATATTAGCAAGTATTGTTACTGCTACGGGAATATTTCATCCCTATGCTCTTGCTTTAGGGGCAGGAACAGGAAGTATGAGCATGTCTACTGCGGCCATTGAAGTTATAACATCAATCTATCCACAAGTGGAGTTTAAAGACACTATTTTTGCTTATATGAATACCTCGAATTTGTTAACCAATGTTGTGGGTATATATGCCAATATGTTTATTACCCTGCCTTTGGCAAGTGCTTTGTTTAATATGCTCAATAAAATGAGAAAAAAGCCTATTTACGCAATAGATTCCGCGGCGTCAGAAGGAGTCGTAAAGGGAAATAGTATCTAACTGATGGTTAATAAATTGGAGGATTAATAATGGACAACAAAATTGATTTTGAGAAAATTAAGGTTGCTTTTATAATTATACTATTGTCAGGAGTGTTTACTGCTATAGGGAATACCATTCAAACGATGGTGAAGTCAAACTTAAAACCAGTTTCATTTATGGACTCTCTTGAAGGTTCCCTTGTTATATTTGGCGTTGCTATGGTTGGGTATATTATTAGTCAATTACCAATTCTAAAAAAACTGTCGCCAGTGTTTTGGGTAGGTATTATTGCTGTTGTGATGTCTACACCCAGTTTTCCTGGTAGCCAGTACATTAATTCGTCTACAGGAGTCATTCAGTTTGCAGCTTTGGGTACGCCTACATTGGCTTACGCTGGATTAGCTTTGGGTAAAGATTTACCAGTCTTAAAGAAGATGTCATGGAAAATAGTTGTTGTTGGTCTTGCTGTTATCACTGGAACATTTTTACTGGCAACAATTGTTTCACAAATTGCTTTGTCTTTAGAAGGAATTATTTAGTACATTTTGAATTAAATTATAGTAAAGGGAGCCCTAATAAGGCTCTCTTTAGATATTTCACAAAATATTAAGATTGACTTAAGGAGTTTTCCTAGTAAAATTGATTGTGATAATATTGAGTAATGAGGGTAAAAAAATGCAAAAGATACAGAAAAAAAAGGGAATTATAAATTATTTTCTTGACTTTATAGAAAAACAAGGTAATAAATTGCCACATCCAGTGACTCTATTTGTTATTTTTGCGACTCTTGTTGTTATTTTCTCAGCTATTGCAAGTTATTTTCAAGCTGCTGTTACCTTACAGCAACTTGATAGCCAAACAGGACAAATCGTTACGATTACTGTACAAGCAAAAAGTTTGCTAAATGCTGATGGTATTCGATTTATTTTAGAAAAGGCTATTACTAATTTTACTGGGTTTGCGCCGGTTGGGATTGTATTAGTGGCAATGTTTGGGGTTGCTGCTGCTGACGGATCTGGTTTGTTAAACACTGTGTTGCGGAAATTTTTATTAACTGTTTCACCTAAATATATAACTGCAGCTATTATTTTTACCGGTGTTGTATCTCATGTTGCTTCTGATGCTGGTTATGTTGTTGTTATTCCCCTGGCGGGGTTAGTGTTTCAACGATTAGGCAGAAATCCAATGGCTGGAATTGCAGCCGGATTTTTTGGTGTATCAGGTGGATATGCTGCCAATGTACTTCTAGGGTCAATCGATCCCTTGCTAGGTGGGTTAAGTACAATTGGAGCAAGAATTATTGATCCATCCTACTCTGTCACTCCAGTCGCTAATTATTATTTTATGTTTGCATCTTCTTTTTTAGTGACTATTGTAGGAACAATTACTAATGACAAATGGGTAGAGCCGAGGCTTGGCAAGTATCCAAATGCGTGTATCGAAGCTGTCGAGGAGTTAACGGTTAATGAACGGCGTGGTCTATTATATGCATTACTATCATTCGTTCTGTCAATTATT
Source organism: uncultured Pelosinus sp. (assembly GCA_963526645.1). Taxonomy (GTDB): domain Bacteria; phylum Bacillota; class Negativicutes; order DSM-13327; family DSM-13327; genus Pelosinus. The sequence continues at coordinate 30,750 of CAUROG010000031.1, forward strand.
ATCCTTTTACTTTTAGTATTACCTGAGAATGCTATATTACGAAATCCTGTCAATGGGGATATTTTATCTGACTCTCCCTTTATGAATTCAATCGTTATCATTGTAACTTTATTCTTCTTTTTTCCAGGATTATTGTACGGAATAGGCGCAAAGTCATTCAAAAATGATGCAGAGTTTGTTAATATGATAGGCGGTGTTATAGGAACTTTAGGCGGATATCTTCTCCTTACTTTTGTCGCAGCACAATTCGTGGCATACTTTAAATATTCAAACTTAGGAATCATATTAGCTATCTATGGCGCTAATGCCTTAAAAATGACAGGGATTGTTGGAGTACCGTTATTAGTTATTTTCGTGTTTTTTAGTTCGATTATTAATTTATTTATAGGATCGACGGTTACGAAGTGGGCAATTATGGCACCTATTTTTGTTCCTATGTTTATGATGTTAAATCTGCCGCCTGAGTATACGCAACTTGCGTATCGCATTGGCGACTCCGCAACGCATATCATATCGCCGTTAATGCCTTTTTTTGCAATTGTCTTAGCTATGGCGGAGCGATACGACAAAAATATTGGTATTGGTTCATTGGTGTCAATAATGATGCCATATTCAATGGTTATGCTCGTTACCTGGATAATTTTCATGGTTGTATGGATAACTTTAGGTGTGCCTATAGGACCCGGTATTACTCCGTATATAATGGGTGTATAAAGAGGTGTTTACTTGAAAAATAGTAGTATTAGTAGGGATCTTTTCGAAAAAATAAAAATGGATAGACAATTAATCTTGTCTATCCATTCTGTTTATTGTGATGTTATAAACACAGTTGACCCCAATAAAACTCTAATTTCGTTCCTAAATCACGGGAAAAGATTAGTTCCTATGGGTATGATAATAGAGGATGAACTAGAATTTCAAAACTTGAAAAAATATACTAAGCTGACTATTGATTTTACAGATAAATCTACGATTCGCCTTAATGCTGGGGTAGAAGTTACTGACTTATATATATATTCTCACACTCAGAATATAAAAAAAGTTATTTCTGTTCAATCAATTTTAAAAGAATTTTTGAAAAGAAATGCGCCGATAGATTCATTCTACACAATAATTCACCAATTCATTAATGAAGATGCAATAAACTGTAATTATTTATGGGACTCTAATTCTAGAGCGATAATAATTCCTAAGCTGAAAATTTATTTGCAAGCACTATCTCAAAATAGCTGTATTGATAACAAACTAAATGTTTTCGGCTTTGGGAGAGGGTTAACCCCGTCAAGTGATGATTTTATACTAGGGATTAGTGCGGTTTTTCAATATATAGGTGACTTAAGGCTAAATGCCATCAAAAATCATGGTGAAAAATTTTTAGAAACAACGACTTATATAAGTTCACAAATGTTAAAAAATGCATGGAATGGTCAATACAATATGTACTTACACAAACTATTTCAAGCCATTGAAGAAGATGAAGTATCTGAGGAAATACTATTAGATATTATTTCCTATGGACATACATCTGGTATTGACACATTATGCGGTATAATAATGGGCATTGAAATTCTAAAAAATGATGAAATTACTTTTTAGAATATTTAAAGCCTAATAAGTTTGAAATTCGAGTTGAGGATTGCCTTATCATATCAATGAGTTCGTTTCTCGTGTTTTGATTAATTCTATTGCTAGGGCCGGATATAGAAATTGCTGCAATATTTGTTCCTTGATCATTAAAGACTGGTGCAGCTATTGCATAAACCCCAGGTTCTTGAAGACCATCATTTTCGATATAGCCAGATTGTCTAATTTCTGATAGTAACTCTTCTGTAATCTGTGGATTATTTTGTAAAATCCTTCGTCTTTGTTTATATGGTAGCCAAGCTAATAAAATATAGCCGGCTGCACCCCTCGATAATGGAAGCATTTCTCCAATTTCTACTGAACGGCGCAAAGCTTGATTGCTCTCGATTGATTCAATGCACACTCGACTATCTTTTCTCACTACGTATAAGCTCGCTGTTTCATCGAACATATCCCGGAGACTAGTTAATATAGGAATTGCAATAGAATGAAGATTAGATTTGTTTTTAATTATGTCAACAAAGTCATGGATTTTATTGCCAAGGCTATATTTTCTTTGATAATTTCTTTGTAAATACTTCATATCGACTAGCGTTTGTAGTAATCTAGAGACGGTGCTCGCATTTAAATCTGTTTTTAAAGAAATTTCAGTAAGAGATAAAGAGTTTTCGTGTTCGTTAAAACAATTTAAAATTTCTAAGCCTCTTGATAAAGAGCGAGTTCCTTTATGATCTTTTTCCATTTTAACATCCTTTTATATTGTGAAGTAAATATATCAATTCTATTATATTAAATATTAAATGAAGTTGCAAAAAAATTATTAACGTGTATCTTTGACTTTGTGGAGTTTTCGCACCAGAACCTTGCGTAGCTCATAATATGAGAAAAATGGTTACTTCCTGAATGTAGGGAGTAACCATTTTCATATCTTGAGAGTTTTTTTTATTCATTCAATGATTCATATTAAGATAATGAGCTGTAGATAACTTTATTATAATTTTGGGCGCAGCCCCTTTTTCAGTGGCCTCTCTAAAGGGGAGGCTGGTTTTCAGGAAGGGCGGGCTCCGAGTTTAGAGTGATTAGTATAAGGGGCAGGTTAAAACGGACGAATTAATCTACCTAAGTTCGGGAACGTTAATAGTGAAATATGGATATGAAGCATAGTATATTAGGAAATTTCTGATGGAACTGCTTGTTAAATAGGTTATCTACGGTAGTAGTGAATACATAAAACTAGCTCAAGGAGGAACAACTTTGCTTACAATCGGCAATTTAGTACAGCCAGATACAATTGAGGAAGCGTACAAAGTACTCACAGATAAAAGGAATAATACTATTCTTGGAGGGTGTGCTTATTTAAGATTGGGCTCTCAAAGAATTGGTACGGCTGTAGATTTATCGAAACTGAATCTAAATTATATAAAAGAGCAGGACGAGTATATTGCACTAGGCTGTATGACAACCTTTCGAGATGTGGAAACGAGTCCTGCTTTACAGGGGTATTTTAATGGAGTGTTACCTAAAGCCGTAAGTAATGTTATAGGAGTTCAATTTCGCAATATAGTGACGGTTGGTGCATCTGTTTACTCAAGGTACGGATTTTCTGATTTAATAACTGCTTTATTGGCATTGGACACGGAAGTAGAGTTATACAAGGGCGGAAGAATGTCTTTAGAAATTTTTTTAAACAAGCCTCCAGAAAAAGATATATTAACTAGAATATTGATAAAAAAAAGTGCAAGAAAAGCAGTATATCAGCATGTTAGGAAATCGGCCAGTGATTATCCAGTATTAAATGTCGCTGTTTCCAGGCTAGAAAATAAATGGACTATTGCTGTAGGAGCTAGACCACAACGAGCCGCAATTGCTCAGCAGGCTTCAGAGGAACTATCTAAAGGGAATATAACGGATGAAAAGATTGGTCGTATAGCCAGTATAATGGCGGAGGAGTTATCATTTGGAACTAACCTGCGAGGTTCAGCAACATATCGCCAAGCTATATCCAGTGTATTGGTTAAGAGAGCAATCACGGAGGTAGTACAATGCAAATAACGGTTATTATTAACAACAAAGAAGTTACGCTACAGGTAACAGCTGATGAATTTTTAGCCGATACTTTAAGAGCTTATGGACTGCTGGGTATCAGAAAAGGCTGTGATACTACTTCCTGCGGTCTTTGTACGGTGTGGTTAGATGGAAAACCAACCCTTTCTTGTGCTGTACTTTCTGCAAGAATTGACGGCAGAGAAATTACTACGATAGAAGGAGTGGAGATGGAGGCTTCGGAATTTGCCCACATACTTGCCGCAGAAGGGGCCGATCAGTGTGGCTTTTGCAGTCCTGGCTTTATTATGACGGTTCTTGCTATGAAGGATGAACTTAAGAATCCTACGGAAGAAGAAATAATACATTATCTAACAGGTAATTTGTGCAGATGTACAGGTTATGTAGGACAATTGAGAGCAGTCAAAAAGTATTTGGGGGTAGCCTAATATGAACGTCGTTGGAAAGAATGTTCCTAAGATAGATGCAATAGCAATTACCACAGGCAAACCCGTTTACACTGATGACTTAGTCGTGAATAATGCTTTGATTGTGAAAATACTGCGAAGTCCACATGCTTTTGCCGAGATAAAAGCTATTGAGACATCAAAGGCTCAGCAGCTTAGCGGTGTGGAATGCATTCTTACCTATCGTGATGTTCCCAACGTAAGGTTTACGGTGGCTGGACAGTCCTACCCCGAACCTTCGCCATATGATCGCTTAATTTTAGATAAGATAGTGAGATATGTTGGTGATGCAGTAGCCATTGTTGCTGCTATAGATGAAAAAACGGCTTTAAAAGCCATGTGTTTGATTCAAGTTGAGTATGAGGTGTTAGAGCCTGTTTTAGATTTTGAAATAGCACAAGGGCATAGATCGGTAGTACATCCTGAAGATGATATTCACAATCATTTCGATTTTGGTATGAACAGGGAAATGAATATAGTCACTTCACATAAAGTGGAAGTTGGAGATGTAGAGCAAGAATTCAAAGAGTGCCATGTAGTTGTGGAAGAAACCTATTATACCCAAGCCCAGGCCCAAGCCATGATGGAAACCTACCGTGCTTTTAACTATCTTGATCATACAGGGAGGCTCGTGGTGGTCAGTTCAACTCAGATTCCATTCCACGTAAGGCGCATACTATCTAGGGCTCTCCAAATACCTATGAGTAAAATTAGGGTAATAAAACCAAGGATAGGTGGGGGCTTTGGTGGCAAGCAGACTCTTGTAGTAGAAATATTTACGGCCATCGTTACTTTGAAAACCGGAAAACCAGCCAAAATAGTCTATGACAGGAAGGAAACTTTTAGCTGCAGTACAAGTCGCCACGCGATGAGACTCAAGGTTAGATTGGGAGCAGATCAGGAAGGGATTATTCGAGTTGTGGATATTCAAGGTCTATCGGACACAGGAGCTTATGGTGAACATGGTCCTACCACCTTTGCCGTTGTGGGAGATAAAACTCTTCCTCTGTACAATAAAACAAAAGCCGTCCGGTTTATGGGAAATGTGGTATATACCAACAAAATGCCTGGAGGTGCTTTGCGAGGATACGGAGCAACACAAGGGACTTTCGCCCTTGAATCCACGGTGAATAAACTAGCTGAAAAATTGAATATTGATCCAGCAGAAATTAGATTAAAGAATCTAATTCAAGAAGGTGATAGGTATTCAATCAATGCAAATATGGTATTAAGAAGCTCCTCCCTCAATAGATGCATCGAAAGGGGCAAAGCATTGATAGACTGGGATAAGAAATACCCAAACAGGGAGATGAGTAACCACAAAGTAAGAGGAATTGGCATGGCGGTAACGATGCAGGGATCAGGGGTCGCCAACATTGACACTGCATCTGCAGAAATAAGATTACAGGATGATGGTGGTTTTTCACTTTTGATTGGTTCTACAGATATGGGAACTGGAAGTGATACCATACTGGCACAAATGGCTGCTGAAGTGCTAACAACATCAGTAGAGAATATCATAGTTAATGCAGCCGATACGGATGTTTCCCCTTATGATCCAGGGTCTTACGCTTCCAGCACGACCTATGTTACGGGTATGGCTGTAGTGCATGCGGCAGAAGAATTGAAACAAAAAATTCTAGAAATGGGAGCAAAGATTCTTAAAGTTTCATCTGAAGAAGTAGAGTTTAATGGAAGAGAGGTTAGGATGGTAGATGGCGATAAAGCCATAAATCTAAAACGACTGGCGGAACTGACTGTTATAGGAGTCGGTAATCTTCAGTTAGTCGGCAACGCTACCTTTGGTAGTCCGATTTCACCACCGCCATTTATCGCTGGATTTGCGGAGGTAGAAGTAGACAGAGAAACAGGGGAAATAGACTTAATTGATTACATAGCGGTAGTGGACTGCGGTACAGTGATAAACCCGAATTTGGCAAAAATTCAAGTGGAAGGGGGGATCGTTCAAGGAATAGGTATGGCTATGTACGAGGATGTTATCTATGATAATAAAGGTACTATGCAGACCAATTCATTTATGCAATACAAAATTCCTAGTAGAAAAGACATCGGAAACCTACAGGTGGATTTCCAGCCAAGCTTTGAACCAACAGGCCCCTTTGGTGCAAAGTCCATAGGTGAGGTTGTTATTAATACGCCGGCACCCGCCATCGCCCATGCTGTTTACAATGCAGTTGGAGTTCGAGTGACAAAATTACCAATCAGTTCAGAGAAAGTGCTTATGGGAATGTTGAGCGTACAAGAAAATATATAAATGAATAGAAGTATTATCTGCTCCCTTGGTGGGGTGGTTGCGCTACCATTTCATCCATTTATCGAATGCTGATGCTAACACGCCATATTCCCTTAGAATATCGGTTCGCCCCTTACCGTTTTTGTAAAGTTGGAAAAGTTGGTTTAAACACTTCAGGGGAAACCTTTCTACCTTTTCGGCCAGCCAATAAAATACTTCTTTTTGATAATTTTGCTACATGACCTTATCTTTTCTGACCAGTTTAGTGTAGCCTATCCAGAATTCTCTGCATAGTTGACTATTGCTTTAGAAACATTTTAATTGCCATAACTAATAAGAGAGAACCTGTAACTGCTTTTATTTTGAGTTGAATTTTAGGTTGGAGCAGATAATGGCGTATTTTGAAAATCAGAGCGATTATAACAGCATACCATACGAACAATAAGCCGACAAAAACTAATGTAAGAAATAGTGATTGCGTAAACAAACTGCGCTCGAAATCCATGTATTGAGGGAAGATAGATAGAAAGATGAAAGAAGTTTGGATATTAAGAACATTGGTGCTAAATCCCTTAATGAAGGATTTAAAGATAGTTTCGGAAGGTAGTTCATCAGCCATGGCAATTTCATCGTTGATGCCAATAGATCTATTGTGCAACTGGCAGGCGCTAACAATGCTAGAAATGGCTAAATACACAAGGTAACCAACACCCAGCAACTTAATTAGGTTATGTAGATTAGGCGACTTCATAATAATGAGAGATATTCCAAGGCCTGATAGAGAAGCGTGAATAAACATCGAACTGGCAACGCCGATGACGTTATAAATAGCTGCTTTATGCCCCAATACCAAGCCTGATTGGAGTACCAATATTTGATTGGCTCCAGGTGACATTATCATTAGCATTATAACAATGATAAAGGAATATAGTTCGGTACTATTAATTGGCAAATGATCATCCCCTTTAATCTATTTAAATATTACGTAATACCATTTAATACCTTCTTTAGAATTGTAGCAGTCGGTGAATGTAGCATTGTTTTAAGATGTTATGGACTTTTCACGATTTGTTTGCAATTATAGCACAATGCCAAATATAATAAAATTATCAAAAATGTATATGTTCTATACCTAAAAGACATAGTAAGAGATGAACAAATGGATATCCGGGATATGAAGCACTTTTATGCTATTATTAAAGAGGGAAGTATTAGCAGTGCTGCTAAGCGGCTAAATATAGCGCAACCACTACTTAGGTAAACAAATGAAATCTCGGAGTTCAATTGTTTGAGCATGATAGCCGTAGGAGAAGACCCTCTTATTTAATTGTGTGTGTTTATGTACAACAGGTGTTGACATCAAGTAATATCCTGTGTTAGTATAAGCAAGTCGCCAAACACGGTGATGGGAAATAAAATAAAATGTTGACATGGATTAAAAAACATGTTAATATATAAAAGTTGTCGCTGCAAATAATAACGATTTTCTAAAAAGACAACGTGTTCCTTGAAAACTAAACAATGTAAGTAAGGTTAAAATAAGCCAGAT
>CAUROG010000032.1:0-37078 GCA_963526645.1 uncultured Pelosinus sp.
ACCATGCCCTTATAGGGCTTATGCAAACCACCCGTTAGACGGGTGGTCCTGATTTTGAGGAAATTTACCAGATTATTAGCTAAAAAAGAAGGAATTATGAGTTTTTTCGAGAAAATTAAAGATAAATAGATACATACAAGTGCAGGCAATCGCAGGCTGCGGTAAGTCAATATAAAAACTGGAGGCTTTTCTATGAGTGAGGCTGCTAACGCTAAAAAAGGGATATTATTAGAAACAGGAACGAATGAATTTGAAATTGTAGAATTTACTGTTGGTAAAGTAAATTATGGAATTAATGTTGCTAAGGTGCGAGAAGTTATTAATCTTGTTCCCGTTACTCAAATGCCAAACTCTCATCCTTATGTTGATGGTATTTTTACATTGCGTGGAAGGGTAATGCCGTTGGTCAATTTACCTCGCTGCTTAGGAACAGAGAATTTGGAATCAAGTACTAAGAATATTATTGTGAGTGAATTGAATAATTATTTTATTGGCTTCTTAGTGAATGAAGTTTCTCGTATACACAGAGTGTCGTGGTCAGTTATGGAACCACCTCCTAATGTTACTAATTCTGATATGGTTGTTGGCATTATTAAGATGGGGGAAAAAATAGTAATTTTACTGGATTTTGAAAAGATTGTTGCTGATATTAATCCGCAAATTAATATTAAGTTGACAACTGTTCCCCAAAGTACTGATGCTTTGAGAGAACAGCGGAAAACTAAAAAAATCATAATAGCTGAAGATTCTAAGATGCTTAGGGATTTATTAGTTGAAACACTTCATGAAGCGGGCTATCTTAATATTACTGCTTATAATAATGGTAAAGAAGCATGGGATGCATTAACTATAGTTGCAGATTCAGCAGCACCTATAGAAGATGATGTTCACCTGTTAATTACTGATATTGAAATGCCGCAAATGGATGGTCATCATTTATTGAAACGTGTTAGGGAAGATAGAAGGTTAACCAAATTGCCTGTAGTTATCTTCTCCTCTTTGATTAATGAAGAAATGCGCCGTAAAGGCGAAGCTATCGGGGCTGATGGACAAGTTTCTAAACCTGAAATTGCTCAGCTAATTGGTTTGTTAGATGAGAAATGTTTATAAAAACAGAATTTTCCTAAGTTATATTATTGACATTATGTAACTATATATGATAATATGATTGATGTCGGCAGGAATTTGAGTAAGAATCGTTGCTGATTAAACAACCGAAAATGCGGGGGTGTAGCGCAGTTGGGAGCGCGTCTGAATGGCATTCAGAAGGTCAGCGGTTCGATCCCGCTCATCTCCACCAGTAAATTCAAGGGTTTGCAGTATGCAAACCCTTTTTTTATTTTGGTGTTAGGGCTTCAAGATGATATAAGCTGGGAAAGAGAAAGGAAAGCTGCATTACAGATGTTAGAAAGTGAGGAGATTGGATAAATAAAATGTATGAAAACGTTCTTCTTTGTCTAGGATATAATAATATACTGAAGTAATTTATTATTTTGTTATAGTTAATTTTTGTGTTATCCCTAATCTGGTTCTGTACATGCTATACATCGCATAAATTAACATAGAAGAGAAAAATCCTAGATGGGAGTGTTATTTCATGTTTCAGCCCAAATATACTACGAGCTTAGTGTCATCATCAGTTGGTATAGATATACAGATCATCCTTTGGGAGATGATTGCGAAATGGGAGAATGAAGGTATTAAAGTGAGTGATCTTCAGATATATGAATTATCAGTTGAATATGCTGGTGGTGAAGTATTCCAGAAGATAATACATCAACAGGAAGTGCCGAAAAGAGTGGAGACTTTTTACTATAAAACTGTTAGATATCCTATGGATACTATAATATGGGTGGTTGGTAGTGAAGAGGGAGGGATGATGAAGTTTGCAAGTGAGTAATAGAAATACCTCATAAAAAATGATTTTTTGCATATAAATATAAAGGGAGATTTTCTTTATCCAAAGATGAAGCTACTCATTAACTCCCCTTTTTATAAATGCGAGTTAATGGTACATGGATAAATGCGCTTATAATTCAGCTGGAGCTAAAAGAACATCTGAATTTAGTCTTCTTTATTTTTTTTTGCATTGTATACTACTAGGAAGGAGAATGGCATGAGCAAAGACATTATTTCTTATACCTTAACTCATGAAGAATTAGAAGATATGCTGTCATCTGAGTATGGTACAAAGGTTGAGCCAGTTGATTTTAAACAGCTCACCAAACAAAAAATGAATCAACAAAGAGCAAGGCAACTTGAGAAGAAGAAGGTATAATAATTAAAAAAGAACCACTCTCCTTAAAAAGAGTGGTTCTTGTATTATTTATCGTTGATCAAACGCTCCATCGTCTTCAAGTGATAGTTAAAAGCCGCTGAGCGCGAGTTAAATTTAGCTGAATTAAATCTTCAGTATTACTCGATTGTGTTATACTATATTATAGGATAACTAGAACGAGAGAGGTAAATAATATGTCGATGGCGAAGAAATTATCAGAGGAAAGATTTTTACTTATAAAAAAATTAGGAAAGTCGTATTTATATTTATTGATATTAGGACGTTTGGTTTTTTTGATGCAACGAGTACCACTTCCTGCAGATATACCTAAAGATAGTAATATAGTAGATGTTTCAAAAGTTATGATTCAATCTCTTATTGGGAATGAAGTTGTAAAAAGTGTATGTATTTTTGCTGTGTTCCTTTATTTTATATTTGTGGCAATTGAGAGTTTCATGGTGTTGCGACATTGGTTCTTATATTTGTATGCCAAATATAAAAATAATAAAATGGCAGAATAAAGTGATTCACTGATTTTGACTTAATAACAAATCATAAATAATCAAAGGTGACCTTCTATTGTAGCAGAAAGATACTATAATAGAAGGTCTTTGCCTATTTATTGTAAATTTATAGTTAAGTTCCTAACTGCTTTAATATGTTCTATATCTTTTATCCATATCCTTTATGGATAGCATATATTTTACCTCATTACTCCTAACGTTTAGAATAAATATAGGTAATATGTGCAGAGCGTAAATAGCAGGAGGGTTTGTAAGTTTTATTATTAAAATAACTATATATTGGTATGGTGATTTTTATGGACATAATTCATTTGGTGTATTTTACTGAAGTAGCGCGCCAAGAAAGTTTTACAAAAGCCTCTGAAGTTTTATATGTTTCTCAATCTACTATTAGTAAGCTGATCAAGAACTTAGAAAGAGAATTGGGGGTAGCTTTATTTCATCGTGCTCCTAAGCGAGTCATTCTTACGGATGCAGGTTTGCTGCTTTTTGAGAAAGCAAAGATTATTTTAGATACTTTGAATAGCATTAATACAGAATTATATAATTTGGCTGGTACTCCCAGTGGTCATCTAAAGATTGGTATTTCTCCCATGGTGCAAACTCTTTTTCCGAAGGCCATAGCAGAATTCAGTTCCCTTTATCCTCAAATTACCATTGATCTGGTGGAGGTTGGTTCAAGAAAGGTTGAACAAAGAATACATGAATAGTTTATCTATGACCAAGCTGCTCTTAGACTCCATCTTTTTAAAGGGGAATTAAGAGGTCCTAAAAGAGTAAGTCTTTACTTTATAAATTAAAAGGAGGAAACAAAGGAATGGACACTAATAAACTTCTTTTAGAAAGCGATAGGACAGCTATGAGTATGGGGGTTTTCAGTCTTTCGCTCCTTGGTATTGTTATTCTGATTTTATCGCTTTTTAGATAATACAAAGCAAAGAGAAGATAGAAAAAAATGTTCTTATAAAGAGTAAGCAGGCATAGGCCTGCTTACTCTTTATAAGAACATCATGCGGTGAAGCTCTAGTTCATTTTGTGTAGTAATATGGAGGAGTTTTAGCTTTTTTCTATAAAACGTATGTGCCAAAAAGAATCGTTTTTTTGATTCTCATCATTTAAGGAAAAACTTTTACATACATGTTGTAGTGAGTTTATGAGGTCAATAGGAACAGGTTTACCACAACAAATACAGGCTAGATAATCTGTTTTAGGCAGGTCGGCAAGTGGGATCGCAAAAGTCCGAGTGCAGGACAAACAGGTAAATTCAATCGACATAGCACGCCTCCTTAGCAAATGGATTATTAATATTTTCGATTTTAGATTATTTTATTCCTGCTTGATTTTTTAAAAATACAAAAAATACCATAAAGCCAAGAATTGTTTTTTCCTTTTAAGCCATACTAAGTAACTTAAGAGACTTGTAGTATTATTCCCTAATTAGATCAATTGTGATGATGAGAATCACAGACCATTTTTACGACATCAAGTAATATTATATTACGATGTAGTGCGAGGTATTGTAGAAAAGGGGGAGTTATATGTATTATGAAGAGATCAAAGAAATAACAAATGCAGCACAGGTCAAGAGTGAACTTCTTAAGAGAAGTCCTTTAAAGTATCTGTTGTCATCTGTCCTTGCAGGAATGTATGTAGGATTTGGCATTTTACTTATTTTTAGTACTGGTGGTTTTCTGTCCCAGGTTGATTCCCCAGTGGTGAAAATTGTTATGGGAATCTCCTTTGGCATTGCTTTGAGTCTGGTGGTTATGGCGGGATCTGAACTTTTTACTGGTAACAATATGATTATGACAATTGGAAACCTGGAAAAGAAAGTGACGGTTGGTGAGGCTGTAAATATATACATTCTTAGCTTTATTGGTAATTTAATAGGTTCTTTTTTGATCGCATATTTATTTGTTTTATCTGGGCTTGCTCAAGACAGCACTGCAAATTTTATGGCTAAAATTGCTCAAAATAAGACGTCTCTTCCATGGATTGAGCTTTTATCCAGGGGGATATTGTGTAATATATTGGTCTGCTTAGCAATTTGGTGTTCTTTCAAAATGAAAGAAGAAGCAGGAAAGCTGATTATGATTTTTTGGTGCCTCTTTGCCTTTATTACAACAGGTTTTGAACATAGCGTAGCGAATATGACTTTATTGTCTGCGGTACTTATCATGTCAAGTGCGGAAGTTGTTTCCCTTACTGGTTTTATCTATAACATAAGTGTTGTAACTTTAGGAAACTTTATTGGTGGTACGCTATTTGTTGCCTTGCCATATTGGTATATATCTCAGAAAGAGTAAAGAACAAAAATGTTTAAATAGTGTAGCTTTTTGTCGAAATTTATGCTATGTTGACATTTGGATTTTGGTGGTTTAAGATAAATGTAATGATTAAGCTAGTACAGAATGGGGCCTCGGTTGTAGACAGCAATCTAGGTGCCTATTTTTACAAAATAGTAAAGGTGGATGTTAATATGGTTAATTACAAACGATTAGAAGAAAATTTTCGACGATTATCAACCATAGGAATGCAGGAAGGTGGTGGCATTACACGCCTTGCTTTTAGTGATGCTGATTGGGAAGCTAGGGAAGTAATAATTGAGCTTATGAAGAATGCGGGGCTAAAGATTCGCGTTGATGCTTTTGGCAATCTCATTGGTCGTCGTGAGGGTTTAAGTTCTGGAAAACCTGTAGTAATGCTTGGCTCTCATATTGATAGTGTTCCAAACGGAGGGAACTTTGATGGAGTTGTCGGTGTATTGGCGGCAATAGAAGTAGTGCAATGTTTAGAGGAACAGCAGGAGCAACATGATCATCCGATTGAAGTTGTGGTGTTTATGGCTGAAGAATCGAGTCGTTTTGGGGTTGCGACTTTGGGCAGTAAAGCCTTTTGTGGAAAGCTATCTCCTCAGAATCTAGAGCAATACAAGGATAAGGATGGCATCTCTTTAGGTGAAGCACTACGGCAAAGAGAACTTGCACCGGAGAGAATTAAGGAAGCTCGCTATGAAGGAGATATTAAGGCCTTCTTAGAGTTACATATTGAACAGGGGAAAGTTTTAGAGACAATCAACCATCAAATTGGAATCGTAACTGGCATTGCAGCACCTACTCGTTTTAAAGTCATATTAACAGGCCAGGCAGATCATTCAGGAGCTACTCCTATGAATATGCGTCAAGATGCCTTAACAGCTGCTGCTGAAGTGATTTTGAAAGTAGAAGAATTAGCAGGTAAGGTCGCTCATCTAGGAGTAGTGGGGACAACAGGGGTAATTAAGGCAGATCCAGGTGCCATGAACGTAATTCCGGGGCGTGTGGAGCTTGGAATTGATATTCGTGGAATTTCTTTAACAAGTAAGCAATGGGTAGTTGATGAATTAATTGCCGCAACTGAAAAAATTAAGCAGCAGCGAAGCGTAGGGATTGAGATAATTACGATTACGGATGAGACTCCAGTTGAAATTTCACCAAAGATGATTGAATTGCTGGGAGATGTATGTAAAGAGCATCCGTATACTAATATGTTGATGCCTAGTGGAGCAGGACATGATGCAATGCATCTAGCTTCTTTTACTCCTACTGGTATTGTATTTATTCCCTGCCGAGGAGGTATTAGTCATAATCCTGCAGAGTGGGCAAATATGGATGATATTGTAGCAGGAACAGAAATACTATTGACAGCAATTCGTAAAATTACTCCATTGGATTTTTCATGGGAAAAGACAAAATTGTAATTTTATATTAAAAAAATATCTCTATAGTCAAAATAAAAGCTTTACGAAATTTTCGTAAAGCTTTTATTTTTGATCCAATTCTAAGAGTCCTACTTCTATGTGTGGAACTGTTATTACATATGGCCTTACTAAAGAGAGTGTGCATGGTTCTCTTCCATCATGATAGCAGCTATTTGCCCTGCTACCTTTTCTAAAGATGCGTTATTGATAATATGATAGTGGCAATAGGCTTCATATAGAGATTTACGCTCCTGATGGAGAGTATAAAGCTTAGTTGTATCCTTAGCCAGTAGTGGGCGGGTGGTCAAGTCAGAGGATTCTAATATCATTTCTAAAGGGCGCTCTATATAAAAGACTGTACTTGTTTTTCGTAATAGCACCATGTTCTCAGGGCGAGTTATAATGCCGCCACCTGTTGCAATAACGATAGATTGTTTACGGTAGATTTCCTGTACTGCATTGCTTTCAATTTGCCGAAAATAGGCTTCTCCTGAAAGAAAAATTTCAGCAATTTTTTTTTGCTCTTTTTCTTCAATATATTGGTCCATATCAAGAAAGGTAGTTTGAAGTTTTTGACTGACTATGGAGCCAATAGAAGATTTACCAGAACCGGGCATACCAATGAGAACGACATTGTTCATAGGGGAACCTCCTGGGAAAAATCTATAGTACATCCCAAAGGGCCATTGCTGTAACGGCTTCAACTACAGGGATCGCGCGAGGAACAATACAAGGATCATGACGTCCACCTACTTGAATAGAGACATTTTCGCCCTTAGTATTTACCGTTTGCTGTTCTAAGGCGATGGATGGTGTTGGTTTTATCGCTACTCGGAAAATGAGCGGCATGCCATTGGTGATACCTCCAAGGATACCACCATTGTGATTAGTAGAAGTTAAAATGCTATCATTTTGGTTATACATAGCATCATTGGCATGGTTGCCACGCATTTCGGCAAGAGCAAATCCTGAACCAAACTCTACGCCTTTAACAGCAGGAATGGAGAATAATAAATGGGCCAACGTGCTTTCTAGGGAATCGAAGAAAGGATCTCCTAGCCCTGCAGGCAGATGAATAGCCGCTGCTTCAATAATACCCCCCACAGAGTCACCAGCAGACTTTGCGGCAAGAATACTCGCTTGCATTTTTTCACCTAGAAGGGGTTCTAGCACAGGAAAGGATTGACGTCCTAATTGCTGTAGGGTTTCCTTGCCAATAGTAACGGTATCAAACTTAGATTCTGCAACGGAAGCAATACGCTGTATGTGGGAACCAATTAGAATGTTTTGCTGTCTCAAGAGCTGCTTAGCAATTGCACCAGCAAAGACCAGGGGAGCCGTGAGGCGACCAGAAAAGTGTCCCCCGCCTCTTAAATCATTATGGTTTTTGTATTTAATAGAACCCGTATAATCTGCATGTCCAGGGCGGAACTTCCAGTCCAAGGATTCATAATCAGCAGATTTTTGATCGCTATTTTCGATGATTGCACATAATGGGCTTCCTGTCGTCTTCTCATTTAAAAAACCGCTCCAGATAGTAAAGGCATCTTTTTCATTGCGAGCAGTTGATAAGGGACTTTTCCCTGGAGCGCGGCGTTCTAATTCTCGGGATATTTCCGCCAAGTTAATTTCTAGACCAGGTGGTAATCCGTCAATGGTAATGCCAATTCCTTTTCCGTGGCTTTCGCCAAAAATACTATAGTGAACTTTTTTACCCCATGAGCCACTCATTTACTAACCTCCTGAAGTATAGAATTAACGAGAAAACCTTGTAGATAGAAGATATTAAATAGTACGATTCTCAATTTTAGCAATCTGGGCTAAAGAACCCATTAATGAGGTGAAACGCTCTGGTGTAATGGATTGTGGTCCGTCACAGCTTGCATTAGCAGGATCGTTGTGGACTTCAATAATTAGTCCATCTGCACCAACGGCAATGGATGCTTTGGAGAGGGCTTCTACCATCCACCATTTCCCAGCAGCATGACTAGGATCAATAATGACAGGGAGATGACTTAGTCTTTTTATAGCAAGTACTGCACTAAGGTCTAGGGTATTGCGGGTATAGGTTTCAAAGGTACGAATGCCTCGCTCGCATAAAATCACGTTTTCATTACCTTCTGCCATAATATACTCTGCTGACATTAGTAATTCTTCAATGGTAGCACTTAATCCTCGTTTTAGTAAAATCGGTTTATTTGTTTGTCCAACGGCTTTTAAAAGATCAAAATTCTGCATGTTGCGGGCACCGATTTGAATGATGTCAACATCTTCAACAAACTTGTCCAAGGTAGCGATTGACATCATTTCAGATACAATTGGTAGTCCTGTTTCTTTTCTGGCGATTTTTAGTAATTCAAGACCCTCTTCCTTTAAGCCTTGAAAGCTATACGGGGATGTTCTTGGTTTGTAGGCACCACCCCGTAGGAATCCAGCGCCAGCTGCTTTAACTTGATTGGCGACAGTAACAATTTGGTTTTCATTTTCAACGGAGCATGGACCAGCAATGATCGTTAATTTATTGCCGCCAATCGATTGGTTCCCAATGGAAAAAACGCTATCTTCTGGATGGAAGAGTCGATTGGCTTTCTTATAAGGTTCCTGTACCGACAATACCTTTTCTACATAGTTTTTACTTGCCAGTTTATCTTTATCCAGTTTGTGGGTACTGCCGACTACGCCGATGATGGTCTGAAATTCTCCATAGGTGGGCCAAGCGCTGCAGCCACCTCTTTCGAGTTCTGCTTTTAATTCTGCGATTTGTTCTGCGGTTACGGAAGGATGTAATACGATAACCATGAATGATACCTCCTAATATTTTTAGTTTGTAATATAATTAGATTTTTGACGTTGGATAAAAAAAATAAGACTCTAATGAGTCTTGTAGAGAGGCTGGAAAATAAATTGTCCTTATCAAATGTTTGCTAATTTCACATTCCCATCTATACACCCATTAAAAAACCATATATTCACTTTTTTCCAACCGAAAAAGTCGAAGCTAAAAAAGTAGCTCCAACCAAAAAAGTAAAAATATTGTTGTTCAATTGATTTATATGTGAGAAGTGTCATAATAAACATCCTTTCGAATCCTATGAGTAAATTGATTTTCCAGTAACTGTTTCTCATTATATCAAAGTATAGAAAAGTGTCAAGAAAATATTTTTATTTTAATAAAAAAATAAGATAATGTTACATCTTGCTTACAGCGTGAGAACGCTTGTATTGCAGGAGGAAACAAAAATAAAAAAAACTCTTGACAGCTTAGAAAAAATTGAATAGAATGTGCGTAAATAGAATGTGTAATTAGCGATGAACAGGATGAGTACATAAATAAACTTTGGTACAGCGAGTCGGTGACCAGGCAACTGGAGGTGTGATGACCGGCCCAAAGAGTATATGGAATGGACCTGTGAGCTGCTCACTGAACGCTTTGGAGTCAGTAGGATGAGCCGGTTGCCACCGTTATGAGGCTAGGGTATCAGATCATATCTCGTACCTGAATTGAGGGAAGGCTTTGCTTTCCAAATTAGGGTGGTATCGCGAACCATTTCGCCCCTTTCGGGTCGGAGTGGTTTTTTTATTTTTATTATGAGGAGGAATGGCTATGTTAAAGGAATTTCTGACTCAGGTGGTGGCAGGAGAGAATCTATCTCGTAAAGATGCGCAAGAGTCCATGGATATGATTATGTCTGGACAAGGCAGTGAAGCACAGATTGGTGCTTTTATCACGGCGTTACGGATAAAAGGTGAAACCATTGATGAAATTGCTGGCTTTGCTCAAACCATGCGTAATCGTTCATTAAAAGTAGAATGTAGCAGCAAAGAAATGATTGATACCTGTGGTACGGGCGGGGATAAAACAGGTACTTTCAACGTATCAACAGCGGTTGCTTTTGTTTTGGCAGGGGCTGGAGTGATTGTCGCTAAACATGGTAATCATGGTATATCTAGTTCTTGTGGAAGTGCAGATGTTCTTAGCTCTTTGGGAGTTTCTTTAGATTTGTCGATTGAAGGAGTAAGCCGGTCCATAGAGACTACGAAGATTGGATTTTTATATGCGCCAGCTTTTCATAAAGCTATGAAACATGCTGCTAAACCCCGTAAAGAGTTAGGATTTCGTACTGTATTTAACATGCTGGGGCCGTTAACCAATCCAGCTGGGGCTAGCTATCAATTAATTGGTGTGTATGAACGTTCTTTAACGCAAAAATTAGCGCAGGCTCTTGCGATGTTAGGGGTAGGAAGAGCTATGGTAGTACATGGCTTAGATGGCTTAGACGAAATATCTACGACAGCACCTACGCAGGTAACAGAAGTAATTGGTCAAGAAACTAGGACATATGTGATTGATCCTACTGTCTATGGCTTTAGCAGCGGCACTCTAGAAGATTATTGTGGTGGAACGCCAGAGGAGAACGCTAAGATTATTTTAGATATTTTTCATGGGAAAACAACAGGGCCCAAACGCGATATTGTTTTGATGAATGCAGGAGCTGCACTTGTAGTGGCTGGTAAAGCTGAAAGTATACAAGAAGGTGTGAGTATAGCAGCCAAGAGTATTGATAATGGGGCTGCCTTAACTAAACTAGAGGAGTTAAAAAAGTTTAGTCAAGAGTATAGGGAGGGCTTAGTATTATCATAAAAATTTGCGGAATCACATCCATAGAGGCAGCTCAGGCTGCTAAAGATTTTGGTGCGGATTTGATTGGTTTTGTATTTGCTGAGAGTAAAAGACGCATTGAAGTGCAACAGGCAGCTACAATCGGGCAAGAAGTGAAGGGAATCCCTAAAGTTGGTGTTTTTGTCAATCGACCTCTACAAGAGGTACAAGAGATTGCTGAAATTTGTAATTTGGATTTTGTCCAGCTCCATGGTGACGAGACTCCAGCATATTGTCAAGACCTAGGTCGGCCGGTCATTAAAGCCTTTCGGGTAGGCCTTGACTTTACTTTAAAAAAAAGCAAGGAATATCAAGTGGATTGGTTATTATTAGATAGTTTTACACCTGGTCAATATGGTGGAACAGGTATGACCTTTGATTGGCAATCTATGCAGGAACTTGCTTCTCAGATTCACAGGCCAGTGATGATAGCTGGTGGACTTACTGCTGAAAATGTTGGGGCAGCTATTGCTGCCTTGTCTCCTAGAGGTATTGATGTTTCAGGAGGGGTAGAAACCAATGGCAAGAAGGACATCGAAAAAATCCAAAAGTTTATGATTGCCGCTCGAAGGGCAGAAGGTGGGAAGATAGTATGCTAAATGAAATTGTGGAGAAAAAACGTCAAGAGGTAGAGCTGCGAAAACAAGAAAGACCTCTTATTCATTTTAAGGAAGATATTACAAAAGGGTGCTTTGCGTTTTATCAGGCTATAGAGCAAGCTCCATGGGCACTTATCGCTGAATGCAAGCTGGTTTCTCCTGTAAAAGGACAATTGTGTTCTAAGTATAGTGAAATAGAGTTAGCTAAGCTATATGCAGCTAATGGAGCAACAGCCCTTTCAGTACACACAGATCAACATTTTAATGGGAAGCTAGAAAATATAGCCGCTGTACGGGCCGTTACCAATTTGCCTATTTTACGCAAGGATTTTATTATTGATACTTATCAAATCTATGAGTCTAGGTTAGTAGGGGCAGATGCTATATTGCTGATTGCAGCGGTGTTAAGCGATGAAGAATTAGAAGAATATCTAGAAATTGCTAAGGAACTTGGTCTCGATTGTCTTGTGGAAGTCCACACCTTAGAGGAACTTTTACGGGTACAAAAGACTTCAGCTGTTTTAGTGGGAATTAATAATCGGGACTTGAAGACCTTTACCACTGATATTATTAATACCTTTGCCCTGCTGCCTTATTGCTCCCCCAATGTTTTGCTGATCAGTGAAAGTGGCATTAGAAATGGGAAAGATGCTAAAAAACTGCAAAAGGCAGGGGTAAAAGGAATATTGGTTGGTGAAGGCTTGGTTTCAGCGGATAATGTTGGATGCATGACTCAAGAAATGGCTTTACGTAAGTAGCATGAAGAAACAATTGACAAAGTAGTCCCTCGGAAAATCTCATTTAGGACGGCAAAGGATGAGTATAACTAACGTTCCGTCGTTCTACGTAACCTACGTTTATAATTATCGCATCCCTTGCCTGTTTACGACTATAGATGGTTATTCCCAAGAACGTACAGAAAATAAGAGGAGGAATTTACATGCCTGATAAACATGGACGATTTGGTAATTTTGGTGGTCAGTTTGTACCGGAGACAGTAATGCCGGCGCTACTTGAATTAGAAGAAAGTTATGCAAGGTTAAAAAATGACGAAGCTTTTAAGGAGGAGTTGAATTTTTATTTACGGGAATATGCGGGCCGTCCCACGAAGTTGTATTTTGCTAAAAATCTGACAGAACATTATGGGCGGGGAAAAGTTTATTTGAAACGAGAGGATTTGCTGCATACTGGTGCTCATAAAATTAATAATGCTATTGGGCAAGCCATATTAGCCCGTCGTATGGGGAAAAAGAAGATTGTGGCTGAAACCGGGGCTGGACAGCATGGTGTGGCTTGTGCGACTGTTGCTGCGCTATTTGGTTTAGAGTGCCGCGTATATATGGGGAAAGAAGATATTGAGAGGCAAGCCCTTAACGTATTTCGCATGCGGCTCTTAGGGACGGAAGTCTTTCCTGTGACGAGTGGTACTGGTACGTTAAAAGATGCCACCAGTGAGGCCATTCGTTATTGGGTTACCAATGTAGAGGATACTCACTATATTATTGGATCAGTTGTGGGACCTCATCCTTACCCAATGATTGTCCGTGATTTTCAGAAGGTTATTGGTGAGGAAGTCAAAGAAGAAATCATGAGTTTGGATATAGGGAAATTAAAGTATATTGTTGCTTGTGTAGGCGGGGGCAGTAATGCCATGGGTATTTTTTACCCCTTCCGCAATGACAAGGACATTATCAAGATTGGTGTTGAGGCAGCGGGGAAAGGTGTTACAACAACAGAACATGCGGCCTCTTTGACAAAGGGGCGACCAGGTGTATTACACGGGGCATTCAGTTATTTATTGCAAGACGATGACGGACAGATTATTGAACCTTATTCCATTTCCGCAGGTCTTGATTATCCAGGAGTGGGTCCGGAACATGCTTTTTTTAAGGACAGTGGAAAGGTTGAGTACAAGTCAGTCACGGATGAAGAAGCATTGGAAGCTTTTAAGCGTCTAGCTCGTATCGAAGGGATTATTCCTGCTTTGGAAAGTTCCCATGCAATAGCTTATTTAGAGGAGATTATGCCTAAGACGCAAATAGATGAATCCGTGATTGTTTGTCTTTCTGGTCGCGGTGACAAAGACGTGGATATGGCAATAAAGGTAATGGGGGGATTATAATGTCAAATTTGTCACAAAAACTACAAGGGTTAAAGACTTCTGGACGTAAAGGACTCATTGTCTATCTAACAGCTGGTTATCCAGATTATAAAGCAACGTTAGAGACTGTTTTGGCTATGGAGGAAGAAGGGGCAGATGTGATTGAGATTGGCATTCCCTTTTCCGATCCCATTGCAGATGGCCCTGTAATTCAAAAGGCAGCTGCCTTGGCCTTGAAAGGGGGAGCGACCACAACAAAGTCTATAGAATTAATTAAAGAAATACGCAAAACATCTAAAATCCCATTAGTAGTTATGACCTATGTGAATAGCATACTAGGGTATGGTATGGAGAAGTTTATCACTGCTTTTGCTCAGGCAGGAATTAATGGAATTATTGTACCCGATCTACCCCTTGAAGAAGCTGGATTACTTGAAGATATTTGCAAAGAACAGGGGATTGATTTAATTCAGCTCATTGCACCAACTTCCACAAGGAATAGAATTGAAGCAATTGCTCAGAAGTCTGAGGGTTTCTTATACTGTGTTTCCAATACAGGGGTAACAGGCGGCCAACATGTTAATTATGAACAGATCGGTTCAGTAATGGAGGCTGCCCGCCAGGTTACTGACATCCCCATGGCAATTGGATTTGGTATTGGTACTCCAGAAGGCGCCGAAGCTGCGGCTCACTATGCTGATGCTGTCATTGTGGGCAGTGCTATTCTTGAGAAGCTTACCCATGAAGGTATAGATGGTGTTCGTAGATTAGTCAGATCAATTCGCGTGAAGTTAGACGAGGAGAGTGAAGGAGAGTGAAAATAGTTCCAAGTCAAACTGAATTTGTTCAATTAGGAAAAAAGTATAACTTGATTCCTGTTTATACAGAATTATCAGTTGACCTAGATACTCCTGTCTCTATTTATTCTAAAATTACAGGAAATGATCTTGGCTTTATGTTGGAAAGTGCTGATACGAGCAAAGCTTTTGGCAGACATTCTTTCATTGGTGCAGAGCCCTTTGTTACGGTAGTCGGTAGAAGTAAACGTTCAGAAGTTAAAACGAGTCAAGAAACGCTACAGGTTGATGAATCACCTCTAATTGCCATGCAGCAGGTACTAGAAGGGTTTTCCTTTCCCGATATGCCAGGCTTACCCCCCTTTAGTGGGGGGGCCGTAGGCTATTTTAATTATGAAGCTATAGGAACATGGGAACGAATCAGGGGGATGAATATCCCTGAAGAAGAGATTTTAGGCGAGTTTATGTTTTGTCGGGTCATTGTCGTTATGGATCACCTCACTCATTCGGCCAAGTTGTTATATTTAGCCAGTGTGGATCCTGGAGATAATGGGGAATTAGAATATGTAAAAGCAATTGGGCATCTTAAGCGGTTAATTCATAAATTACAGCAAACTACTGTTCTTCCAAGTAATATAAATAACAAGCAGGAGGAACAAAGAGTAGCAGTAGAGATGGATGAGGCTAGAATAAAAGAAAGTTATTTAGAAATGGTAGGGAAAGCCAAAGAGTATATTGCAGCAGGAGATATCTTTCAGGTTGTTCTATCTAAACCTTTTAAACGGAAGTTGACAAAAACTCCTTTTGCTTTGTATCGTCGCCTGCGTCAGGTAAACCCTTCCCCTTATATGTTTTATATTAATGTTGGTCATAGACAAATTGTTGGTGCATCACCAGAGATGCTTGTTAAAGTAGAGGGAGGGAATGTTTTTACTTGTCCTATTGCTGGTACTAGGCCGCGAGGCAAAGATCAGGAGGAAGATGCCTTACTTGCAGCAGAGCTACTAGTAGATGAAAAGGAAAGAGCTGAACATTGCATGTTAGTAGATTTAGGCCGCAATGATGTGGGGCGTGTTAGTATACCGGGTACTGTCAAGGTAAATCGAATGCTGGAAGTAGAAATGTTTTCTCATGTGATGCATTTGGTTTCTGAGGTATCTGGGGTACTTGACCCCAAATTTACGCCCATTGATGTATTAGCAGCTTGCTTTCCAGCAGGAACCTTAAGTGGTGCGCCGAAAGTTCGGGCTATGGAGATTATTCACGCGTTGGAACAAGTACCTCGCGGACCTTATGGTGGTGCAGTGGGTTATTTTGATTTTAGAAATAATATGGATACTTGTATTACTATACGTACTATGGTCATTGATGGTGATGAGGTGGGAATCCAAACAGGAGCTGGTATCGTGGCAGACTCAGTGCCAGAAATGGAATATCAGGAAATCTTAAATAAGGCAAAGGTTTTATTTAAAATTATTAGCGAGGATGAAAATTATGATTTTAATGATTGATAATTATGACTCCTTTACATATAATGTTTATCAATACGTTGCGAGCTTAGGATATGAAATTGAGGTTGTACGTAATGATAAAATAACTTTAGATGAAATTGAGGCAAAGAAGTATACTGCTATTATTATTTCACCGGGGCCAGGTACTCCTGATGATGCTGGGATTAGTAAAGAGGTCATTGCGAGGTTTGCTGGGCAGTTGCCGATTTTAGGAATTTGTCTTGGACATCAGGCAATTGGTGAAGTCTTTGGCTCAAAGGTGGTGCGTGCGCCCAAACCCATACATGGCAAGGTGTCAGATGTTTATCATAAAGAAGTTGGAATCTACCAAGGTTTGTCCCAGCCTTTTGCTGCGGGGCGTTATCATTCGTTGCTAGTACAAGCGGAAAGTATTCCTGATTGTCTGGAAATCACAGCAAGAACGGAAGATGGTTTGATTATGGGCCTAAGGCATAAGGAGTACAGTGTTGAAGGAGTACAGTTTCATCCTGAATCGGTACTTACCCCTGAGGGGATGAAATTGTTGGAAAATTTTTTGCTAGGTACAATACTTAGCATGTAGCAGGAGGAACCAGTATGGATATTAGCCGTTGGTGTAACAAAGAAAAAATAATAGGTTATCTTGGCCCCCATGGTACCTATAGTGAAGAAGTGGCATTGCGTCTATATGATGGAGATAAAGTGGGTTTTAAAACCTATTTCAGCATTGACACAGCCATCAAGGCAGCAGATTCCGATGAGGTAATGGAGTGTATTGTACCAATAGAAAACTCTCTAGAGGGGTCAGTGAATGTTACCCTAGATATCTTAGCTCATGAGGCTGATTTGTACATTCTTAAAGAGGTTATCTGGCCAGTAAGGCATAATCTTTTAATCAAGAACAAATGTGAGGATATTAAAATTATTGTTTCTCATCCTCAAGCACTGGCTCAGTGTAGGCATAATTTGAGGCTGCTTTATCCTAATGCTGAACTAAGAAACATGAATAGTACAGCCGATGCTGCTACTCTTGTCGCTAGTGGTGTAGGGAACTGTGCGGCTGTGGGGAGCCGAAGTGCTGCCTCTCTTTATGACTTACAGGTTCTAGCAGCGGATATTCAAGACAGTTCTACAAATTGTACTCGGTTTATTGTATTGGGGAAGAACCCAGCAGTTACTTCGTTACAAGATTTATGTAAAACTTCTGTGGTTTGTAAAATGAATGGAGAGCGCCCAGGAAGTTTATGCGAAATTCTACAGGAATTTGCTGGGCGGGATGTCAATCTTACAAGAATTGAATCTAGACCAGCCCGGACGGGCCTAGGGAATTATATTTTTTTCTTTGATATGGATGGCAGCATGGAGCAAGGTAATGTGCGCAGTGCAGTAGAAGCAGTAAAAGAGAAGAGTCTATGGTTTAAAAGCTTTGGTTCCTATCCTATATGCGTTATAGGAAATAAAGAGTGATTAGGAGAAATACAGTGCAGTGTATAAAGGTGCAGACCGATAGTGAATTAAAGTTATGCTTAGCCTTGCGCCAACAAGTATTTGTTATGGAGCAAGGCGTTCCCATTGATATAGAAATCGATCATTATGATACTACTCCTCATGAATGTATACATGTTCTGATTCTCGATGAGGATAAGAACATAGCAGCAACGGGGCGGTTAATATCTTATGAGGAACATACAGGAAAGCTACAGCGTATAGCTGTACGTGAAGATTTACGAGGCAGTGGGGTAGGGAGACAGATTGTAAATTTTCTGGAGCAAGAGGCCATCTCTAGTGGATTTCTTTCTGTAGTGCTGGATGCTCAATGTAGTGCACAACAATTTTATGCCAAATTAGGGTATATTATCTTATCAATGGAGCCTTTTTTAGATGCAGGTATTTGGCATGTTAGAATGAAAAGGGATTTAATATTAGGTCATGCAAGATAATCTGGTTTATTAGAGGAATTTCATTTATAATCTTGAAATGGTTATCATATATATAATAACCATTTCAAGATTATAGATAGGAGATAGATTATGGTAGCTATGGCTAAGCATCTAATTTTTGACTCTGCAATTGGTAGCTTCAAACCAGAGAACATTGTAAATACAGAGGTGCAATGTCCATTCTGCTGTAGGGAAATGTTAAAGGACGTGATAGCAGAGGATGGACCCATCATATTTTTAAAAAATAAATATCCAGTACTACGTGATACATTTCAAACGATTATCATTGAAACCGATCAATGCAACTCAGAATTGTCCCTCTATCCTAAGGACCATCTGCATAAATTATTTCAATTTAGCATGGAAAAATGGCAGGATATGATACGAAGTAGAGAATTTGCTTCTGTTCTATTCTTTAAGAACCATGGCCCTTGCTCTGGTGGTACCATCAGACATCCACATATGCAGATTGTCGGTTTAAGAAATATAGACTATGCTTCGAGGATTGCAGAGGAAAGTTTGGAGGGAACGATCATTCATCAAAGTAACGGTGTAGAATTAAATCTAGCAAAAGAACCGAAGGTCGGATTTTGTGAATTTAATGTGAGACTAAAAAAGCTGACATGTGTGAATAAGATGGCTGATTACATACAGATCATGGTTCACTACTTATTAAATCATTTTCATAAACGCTGTAACAGTTATAATATCTTTTTCTATCAATTAGAGGGGCAAATATCTGCTAAAATTATGCCTCGCCTCGTTACCTCCCCTGTATTTATAGGTTATTCGATTCCACAGGTATCAAGTCGCAGTGAAGAAGTGATAAAAGAAATACAAAATATATATTTCTAAAAGTAAGAGTCATAGGGTTTGATATATAAAAGACTTCTTCGCTGAAAAAGCGGAGAAGTCTTTTGTATATAAATGAAACCGACGTTTAGGGTGATTGCTAAAAAAAAGTGATATGATTTTTCTCCATTACAATGGATGGGGTAGTAAGTAGATTAATGAAAAGATTGTATTACGAAGTTTTTAAACTTCTGGGCAGCAGGAGACAAATAACGTTCTTTTGTCCAAGCGATTCCAATAACTCGTTGGCATTCGGGGGTGGAAACTGGTAAAAAGGAAATATTGGTTTTATCTAAACCAAAAGCATGGGGAATCAATGCTACTCCTAATTTTGCTTCGACAAGGCCAGCAACAGTCATAATTTCCTCACCCTCAAAGGTGATAAAAGGATTTAGATCTGCTTCCTTAAAGAGATGATCTGTTAAAATACGTAATCCATAATCTTTTTTAAAAGTAACTATAGGTTCATTGGCAATCTCTTTAAGTTCGATAGAATCTCGATGAGCAAGTCGATGTCCCCGGGGAACAATTACAAAGAGCTCTTCGGTAAAGAGTGGCTCCCAATCCACATTGGCTCTTTTTGTCACAGGAGAGCAGAGACATAAGTCAACTTCGCCGGCCTCTAATTGATCTAAAAGAAGAGTGGTAGCATTTTGATAAAGCTTAAACTGTATAGTGGGGCATTTGGAACGAAATTTACTTAATAGACCAGGTACAAGATTAGACCCAAGGGAATGTAGGAAGGATAAAGACACGCTGCCGTAATCAGGGTGGATTAAATCATGAATAACTTGTTTTCCTGCGGTAATTTCTTGTATTGATCGTTCAACATATTGTAGAAAAATGACCCCGTAACGATTAAGAACAATGTGTTTGCCGCGACGTTCAAAAAGGGGAAAACCCAATTCCTCTTCTAATTTTGCGATGGACCGACTAAGGGCTGGCTGAGAAATAGATAATTGTTCTGCAGCATTAGTGACATGCTGCAGCTCAGCCACTAATTTAAAATATTCAAGCTGATGCCATTCCATAGAACTGACCACCTTTTAATAATATTTGATAAGAAGAAGGGTTTTATATAATTATAACACATTGATTATATATAAATGATGCATTGGACGGATGATGGCTCTGGGTTTAAGATAAAGAAAGAAGGCTTTACTGTGTAGGAAGGGCTGAATGTTATGAGAGAATATATACGAATAGGTAGCATGCGTTATTGGCGAGGAATATCAGCCTTGTTCTTGGGAAGCTTTGTTACTTTTGCATTACTTTATTGCACGCAGCCCTTAATTCCAGCTTTTTCAGGGGAATTTAACGTAGCACCCTCTTATGCTAGTTTATCCATATCCCTCGTAACAGGATTTTTGGCAGTGTGTATGCTATTTATGTCATGGCTATCAGATGCAAAAGGGAGAAAAGTAGTAATGACCATGGCTTTGCTAAGTTCTGCAGTCTTGGCCATTGTAATTTCTTTTAGTCATAACTTTGAAATGTTACTAGCATTGCGGGCTTTGCAGGGAATCATGCTAGCAGGATATCCTGCGATTGCTATGGCATATGTGAATGAGGAGTTTGATCCGAATATTGCAGGTTTGGTTATGGGTATCTATATTAGTGGTAATTCTGTTGGCGGTTTGGCTGGGCGTATTATTGTTAGCACATTAACGGACTTTTTTTCTTGGCATATTGCATTAGCTGGCATTGGTCTAATTAGTCTTTTGGCTAGTATTTGGTTTTGGATTGGTCTGCCAGAGTCTTGTAACTTTTCACCAGAAAAAAGAGCATTAAATGAAATAGTTCCTGCTCTGGTTAGAAATTTACAGAACACAGATTTATTATTACTGAACGGAATTGGTTTTTTAATTATGGGAGGGTTTGTAACCTTATACAATTATATTGGCTATTCTTTGATGTCTCCACCCTATAACTTGAGTCAGACGGTTGTCGGTTGTATTTTTGTGGTATATCTAATTGGAACATTTAGTTCTACCTATATGGGAAAGCTAGCTGATGGTCATGGTAGTTCAAGGGTTTTATGTTTGTCTATTGGTATTATGATGTTAGGTTGTCTGATTACCTTGCACGGTAATTTATATATAAAAATTATAGGTGTTGCAATGTTAACCTTTGGTTTTTTTGGCAGTCATTCTGTTGCAAGTAGTTGGGTAGGAAAGTGTGCCCTTTTCGATAAAGCCCAAGCTGCTTCCCTATATCTGCTTTTTTACTATGGGGGTGCTAGTCTCTTAGGGACAATAGGAGGACAATTTTTGAGCTGGTACGGATGGGAAGGAGTCGTTTTCGTAATTGGCCTTGCTCTTATATTTGCATTAGTACTCTCAACCATACTTTTGTTTAAGGAGATACGTTGTAAAATATATCGGCGACTCAAGGTTGAAGGTGGAGAATATAAGTAAAAAATAAGCAAGGCTTTTACTAATCTGGAGTAAGAGCCTTGCTTATTCATAGATGAAACATTATAGTTTTATGAATCTACGGTTTTTTTTGCCAAATCTCGTAGGCAATAGACAAGATTTTCTTTCTCGCGATGAAAGTTGATGCACTCACAGCATTTACCATGCCTAGCGCATTCTGTCTTTGGGCAGGTACAGTTTTTCTCATTGCATCCAGCCATAAATTACCTCCATATTCTTATTTTATTCTTATTTTAATACACAATGAGAGGAAGTAAAACCTTTATTATACTGGGAAGTGTTTTTTAGTGTAAAGGTTAAAGGTTTTTTATGCAGTAACGACGAAAAATATTACATAGATGTAATATCTACATAAATAGGAGAATGTAAATGTCTGAAAATAAAGTTTGTCTATTAATGGTTTTTACAGCCCTTTTTTGGTCTGGTGCGTTTATAACAGGAAAAATGGCGGTGGTGGAATTTCCTCCATTTGCTCTTACTTTTTTCCGCTTTCTTTTTGCATTACCCTTTATCTTCTTTTTATTATATAATCGTGAGAAAGAAAAATGGCTGCCTAAAGGCAGGCAATGGATACCTTTGATAGTATTAGGTATTGTGGGAACTTTTTTTTATCATGTCTTATTTTTTAGTGCTTTACGCTATACTACAGCTATTAACTCTTCCTTAATTGGTGCGACCAATCCTGTATTGACGACTCTTATGGCTGTTTTATTTTTTAATGAAAATCTTACCAAAAAGCGATTAATAGGTATTATATTTTCTTTTAGTGGTGTGTTTCTTATTGTAACCAATGCAGATTGGCAGCTGATTTCAACTTTTAGTTTTAATCCTGGGGATGTACTAATGTTTATTGCTGTGATGAGCTGGGCATTGTATGCCCTTCTTAGTCGTTCTTATATGCAGAGATATTCCTTATCGCCACTAATGGTGACGTCTTATACCTTCTTAATTTGTGTATTTATATCCATACCTTTTGTCATGGGAGAAAATCCTGCATCTTATTTGCCCAAGGCAAGCGTACATGGTTGGTTATCAATTCTTTATATGAGTATTTTTGCTTCAGTATTGGGATATTTAATTCAATTGTTTGCTATTGAAAAGATCGGTGCGTCTCGTGCTGCAGTGTTTGTCAATTTAGTACCTATTTTCACAATTATTCAATCAGTTTTTATCTTAGACGAATCCTTTACACTGTTTAAATGCATAGGTGCCTTGAGTATTATCACAGGGGTATATTTAGCCACAAGATCAGACAATCAAGTTATTAAGAAAAACTGTTAGTGAAGTGAATCTAAAAGGTAGGGCATTTTGCAATGGATGGTGTGTGAAGGAGGGAAATATTACTGGTAATAACAAATAAAAAAAGTCCCTGTCATAGACAGGGACTTCTGACATCCTAGCGGTTCTGGCTAAAGCAATCTCTGCAATAAACAGGACGATCGCCGCTTGGACGGAAAGGAACTTGTGTTTGAATGCCACATGCTGCACAGGTTGCATCATGCATTTCGCGTTGTTGGAAGTTGCTGTTACCACGGCCGCCGCCGTTACCATTTCTTTGTTTGTGAGCTGCTCTGCATGAAGGGCAACGTCCTGGTTCGTTGGTGAACCCTTTTTCAGCGAAGAAATCTTGTTCTGAAGCTGAGAATACGAATTGGTCTGCGCAATCGCGGCAAGTTAAATTTTTGTCTTGGTTCATGTGTTGTATAGCCTCCTAATATCTGTTACTAAAATAGGTTATGAGAATATTCATTGTCTCTTATTAAAGAGAGATGACAAATCCAAACGATCTATTTGAGTGCTTCTAAACTATACGCTGAATCGGCGAAAAAGTAAAGAGGTTTTTTAACAAATTTCAAAAAAAACATAAAAAAAGTATGTTTTTTTATGAAAATTATCTAGAATAGAACTTTCCTGACTCTAAGTAAGAACGAATATGGTTTAATGCCTGTGTCTTAAAACTTAGCATAAACCAAATCTTTTCTTTATAAAAGGAAATTAATTCAGGAAAAGATTAGTAGATAACATGTTCATTAAGAGGCAATGTCACGTGTCTTTTTATCGATATATTTTCCGGAAAATATATTTATATTTTGTGGAATACATTATATAATAGCAAGCAAGGACTTGTCTTTCTCAGGCAAATGCAAGAGGGAAAGCAGGTATAATGGAGGGAGAAATATAATGTTTTTTGAATGGGATGAAAAATTTAATACAAACATTCAAAGATTTGATGATGATCATAAAAAATTGTTCAGTTTATTTAATGGGGTATATCAGCAAGTTTTTGAGTGTGGAAATTTAGAAGAAGAAAGAGCATTAACAGAAAAGATCTTAGTGGAATTGCTAGAATATGTGAAGTATCATTTTTCCGCGGAAGAAGATTTAATGATACAGCTTGATTACACTGAATATCTAGAACATAAAAAAGAACATAACCATTATATAGCAGAAGTTAATAGATTTGTGGAACAACATAATAACGGTGCAGTGGCATTGTCTTTTCCAACCTTTATGTTTCTTAAGGAATGGATCACCAAGCATATCCAAAAAAGTGATAAAGATTATGGACAATTTTTTAATGATAAAGGTATAAAATGAGATATGGAATCCTTCTTTATAATTACAATACAGCAAGATATAAAAAAGGTGACACGGTAGTTAGTAGTTGCATATTCTACAAATTATCATCATGAAATGACCCCCATTTCTATAAATGGGGGTCATTTCATGATGTGTGTAGGTGTATATTTCAATTTAACTCACAAGGAATCTTTGTGGTACTACCGTAGGTATGGAGATAAGAGATAGTAGGAAGGTTATTATTATCAAATATAACAGTTGCTCGATGAAGAAATTCTTTATTTAGAACATAGCGAAGGTCATAAATAGTAACAGAGATGGAATGGAGGTTTTTTTGCTCTTTAAAATAAATAAAGGGCGTAAAGGTAGCAAAAAAATCTCCAATTAGAGTTTTTTGGGCTTGTTGAGTAAAGTTAGAAATATCTTTTGGTTTTGCTAAATCGGCATGCAGTTTTAATACAGGGGAGATTGCTCCTATTTGTCCAACTAGGTAAGAGTCTTTAGTTTCTAACACGAAATCCCAAAATAATATACGCTTTAATGAAGGCATTACTGTGATTTGCAAGATATCTCGCTGAGAAAATAGCTCTAATAGTTGCTTTTTTCCTTTTTTACGTAAGATGAATCTAAAAGTAATATATGACATAAGAATAAAAAAAGTAAGACATGATAAAGTGAACATGGTAAAATCTAATATATAAATACTGAGTAACAGAACTAAGAGTATCGGGTCAAGTACATTTAAAAGCTGTAAACTTTTTCGTTCTTTCCGAAGAGGCCATAAGAGAGCAGCGCCATGAGTGTTAAAATAATCAATAAGGATATGAGATAGACTACCTGCAAAAGACCAACCTAATAAGGAGAGTAAGGTAGCTTGTGGCATAAAAATAGATAGTCCTGTACTAATGATTAGCGACCACAGGACTAAACCAGGAATAGAATGGGAAAAGGCACGGTGCTGTCTGAGATAAGAAAAATTTCCTTTCACCTGGGCAATAATATCAAAATCTGGTGCTTGTGCTCCTAGAATGGCAGCTAGATAGATAGGGTCATGGAAGGATAAAGGATGACCAGATAAGCCAGCTATAGCGATACCAATCAGTGCATGGGATAAAGAATCCATAATATGCCTCCAGTTCTCTATTTTTAATTTACATAACATTATAACATAAAAATAGGTGCAGCTTTTAATAGTAAGTTTTGCCTTCTATTAAGCATGGACTAATTTATTCATATAATAAAAAATGGTGACCTCGTTATAGAGGTCACCATACAATCAGAAAGTATACAGTTTCTTGATTAGAAGTAAGAAGGAATAAGGCTTGTTGCCTGCGTCCAGGACTTTCTTAACTTACTTTTTCTTGAGCGTTGGATGCCTTAAAATTTTTATCCAGAAAGATGATATAGTATAAATAGACACCTATCAGTGCAGGAATACCCGTAAGTAGAACAATTCGTTGGGATTCATCAAAATACAAACTGACGATGACGCCGATATTTAATACTAAGGCTAGTATTGGGACAAATGGGTAGAATGGAGTACGAAATTTAAGTTGTTCTAATTTCCCGCCAAGGCGAGAAAATTCTCTGCGGAAGTTGATTTGACACCAAGCAATAATAACCCAGATTAGGCATCCTGTCAGTCCAGTGCTAGACATAAGCCACAGGTATACGGTATCTGCAGCATATTCGCTAGTAAGTAAAGACATACAAGCTAAAACAAGAGTTATTAATACACCATTCGTCGGTACACCACGAGTATTTAATGTACCTAAAAATTTTGGTGCTAGACCTTCTTTAGACATGGACCAAAGTAGACGTGAACAAGCATATAAGGCTGAATTGCCTGCTGATAAGGCTGAGGTCATAACAACAAAGCTCATAATATCTTTTGCTAATGGGAAACCTAAGATGCCAAATACATGGGCAAAAGGACTTTCTAGAACACTAGCTTCTTGCCAAGGAATAATACCTGCCAACACAATCATTGCTAATACATAGAAAAAAATGATCCGAAAAGTAATACCCTTGATGACGCGAGGAACATTTTTACTAGCATCTTCGCATTCACCTGCTGCAATACCTACAAGTTCAGCACCCTGAAAAGAGTACACTACAGCAATCATGGTTAAGAATACTGCTTGAAACCCATTTGGGAAGAGACCAGATTCAGTATTGAAGTTAGAGAGTCCAACGATGGGTACTGAATGACTAGAGAAGCCAAAGAGCAAGCCCGCGCCAGCCACAATAAAAGCTAAAATAGCAACTACTTTGATACTTGCAAACCAGAACTCTGCTTCTCCATAGGCTTTTACGGAAATTATGTTTAATAAAGCTAGCATAATGGCAAAAAATCCGCACCATATCCAAATGTCTACTTGAGGGAACCAATTGTTCATAATAATTCCTGCTGCAGTAAAGTCGGCAGCGATACAAATTGCCCAGTTAATCCAATATAACCATCCGGTAGTAAAACCAGCACCGGGAGAAATAAAGCGTGAAGCATAACTTTGGAAAGAGCCAGAAACAGGCATGGCCGAGGTGAGTTCCCCTAAGCATAATAGCACCATATACATAATGAAACCGCCTGTCAGGTAAGCAAGAACGGCACCCAAAGGACCTGCTTGGTTGAGAGTTTGACCTGAGCCTAAAAACAGCCCAGTGCCAATTGTGCCACCAATGGATATCATCATTAGATGACGTGAGTTCATGCCACGTTTGAGTCCTTCTTTTTCGGGACATAAATCTTTAAGATTCACTGTGGAATTTGACATATCTGACCTCCTATTTATTAAAATAAAAAATAGTTGTGAGTTCCATCTCACAACCAAAAAATTTACCCCAAAGGAATAAATCAGCGCTGCGTGAGATAGCACTTCACCTAAACGTATTTTAGGTGACAGTCTTGTACTTATTAAGTACAAGCCCAACAAAAAAATCCGGCATTTTTTTGTTTCGGCAAATATTCCTTTCTATATAGTTCATTGCGTCCAGCTCACTATATATACTAATAATACTTGCGCCTCTATAATCACAACATATTTAATTTCTTGCTTATTTTATTAAATATAGGATTAATTGTCAATCAATATCTAATTGAAAAAATTAATAATATAGGAAAAATGCAAACCATTGCAGAAAAATAGAAAGATTCAGCCAAAGGTTTTTAAGGAGGTACTATAATGAATAATACATATGGAAAATTGGATGCAAAATTTGCTCAATCTTTAGTTGATATCGTTGCTGCGGAATTAAATAAAAATGTAAATATCCTAGATGATCGTGGGGTAATTATTGCCTCCTTTAGCAGAGAGCGGATTGGTCAGGTACACGAATCAGGAGCAAGAATGCTTAACACTGGAATTATAAAAGAATTTTATGTTAGTAAAGAGGATGAACATTATTTAAGCGGTATACGGCAGGGCTTTAATGTACCGATTATGTTTGAAAACAAGTGTATTGGGGTCATTGGTGTTACGGGCAATCAAGAAATGGCAGAGCCTTATGCCCGATTAGCAGCACGTTTTGTCGAAGCTAATGTACAGTCGAATGCTCAACAGGAAAAGTTAGTCAAAGCATTGCAAGAAAAAGAAGAGCTGCGCTCTGTATTTTTAAATAAGATTATTACAATACAAGAAGAAGAGCGCAAAAGGATTTCTCGAGAGTTGCATGACGAAACAAGCCAGTCTCTAACGTCCATTATTGTAGGCTTGCGTATGCTTGCTGAGCAAGTACAAAACAGTGAAGATAAAGAAAAAATATTGAACATGCGTGACTTGGCTGTTACAACTCTAGAAGCGGTTCATCATATTGCAGTAGAGCTGCGTCCCGTATTGCTAGATGATTTAGGATTAGTTGCAGCAGCAAAGAAATATATAGAAAACTATGCCAAACAATATAAGATATCTATGCATATTGACTTTAGTAACTTATCTAGAGAACGATTTTCGCCAGAAATTGAGATTACCTTATATCGAATTCTGCAAGAAGCGTTAACGAATATTGTGAAACATGCACAAGCAACAGAAGTTTGGGTATCATTAAATAAAAGACAGGACAAACTTATTTTAATGATTCATGATAATGGCATAGGATTTAATACAGAAATGGTTAAGAATACTCATAGTCATACTTGTTTGGGTATATATGGTATGGGGGAACGGGTGGCATTGGTAGAAGGGACCTTTAACATTAAGTCAACTATTGATCAAGGGACCAAGCTTTTTGTAGAAATTTCATTGAGAGGGAAAAAAAACAGGGAAATTTTAGACAAATAGACAATGTTTTCAAGTTAATGCATTATTATACAAGGGGATGCTTGTATATTGTAGCAAGATAAAGTACAATGTAATTAATGGTTTGTGAGCGGATATTTTCATTTTATGAACATTTGGATGGAGTCAGCCAATTAAGATCAGTTGGTTGATTTACGGAGCGTCTATTGGTGAAAACAAAGTTAATATACAAACTCAATAATGGAGGTATTTTTTTTGGAAAAACAAAATAAGCTCGCTATTATTCCACTGGGTGGACTAGGCGAAATAGGCAAGAATATGACGGTTATTCAATATGAGGATGATATTGTCATACTTGATTCTGGGTTAGCATTTCCTGAGGATGATATGTTAGGGATTGATTTAGTTATACCTGATATATCCTATCTTCTTGAAAATCAAGATAAGATAAGGGCAGTTGTTATTACTCATGGTCATGAGGATCATATAGGGTCTTTATCTTATTTGCTAAAGCAAATTGATGTGCCTGTTTATGGTACTCGTCTTGCTATGGGACTGGCTGAGTGTCGGTTAAAAGAAAACAACGTGGCAAATTATAAATTGATTCCTATAAAGCCAGGAGATCAAATCACATTTGGAAAGATTGAGGTTGGATTTATCCGGGTGAGCCATTCCATTCCTGATTCTGTAGGAATGTATTTTAAAACACCAGTTGGTACGATTGTCCATACAGGCGACTTTAAAATTGATTATACGCCAGTGGACGGAAAAGTGATGGATATTCATAAGTTTGCCGAACTGGGTGATGAAGGCGTAATGGTTTTGATGTCCGATAGTACGAATGCAGAAAGACCTGGTTTTACAAAGTCAGAACGTCAAGTTGGAATTGCTCTTGATGAAGCTTTTAGCGCAGCGAAAGGACGCATTCTTTTAGCGACCTTTGCGTCAAATGTATTACGTGTGCAGCAAGCGATTACATCTGCTTGTAAATATGGCCGGAAAGTAGCTATTATCGGTCGAAGTATGATAAATGTTGTTAATATTGCCACGGAACTTGGGTACCTTACAGTTCCCGAAGGTGTGTTAATTGACATTGATGAAATAAAAAACTATCCAGGAAATCAAATTTTGATTCTATCTACAGGTAGCCAAGGTGAACCAATGTCAGCCTTGACACGTATGGCAATGAATGATCATCGGAAAGTTGAAATATATCCTAGTGATACTGTTATTATTTCCGCTTCACCTATTCCAGGCAATGAAAAGTCAGTGTCGAAAACGATTGATGCTTTGTTACGTCTAGGGGCGGAAGTAATTCATGAACGTTCGGCAGGTATTCATGTTTCTGGCCATGCTAGCCAAGAAGAACTGAAACTGATGTTAACCTTAGTTCGGCCTCAATATTTCATTCCAGTGCATGGGGAATATCGGATGTTGATGAGCCATGGTAAGCTTGCGCAAGAATTGGGCGTTGCCAAGGAGAATATTTTTATTGGTAGCAACGGACAGGTTTTTGAGTTTGGCAAAGAAGATGGCATCGTAACAGGAAAATTAGCTGGTAAAGTAACCTCAGGCAAAGTCTTTGTTGATGGTTTGGGCGTTGGTGATGTAGGTAATATAGTTATGCGAGATCGCAGCAAATTGTCTCAGGATGGAGTACTCATTGTTGTGATTACAATGGACAAAGAAAGCGGCTGCGTAGTAGCTGGCCCAGATTTAGTCTCTCGTGGATTTGTGTATGTCCGGGAGTCGGGACACTTGATGGTTGAGGCCAAACAAAAAGTCAAGCAAGTCCTGGCTAACTGCGAAGCCAATAAAGTGATTGAGTGGGCATCCATAAAAGGTAGCGTGCGCGATGCATTAAGTAAATTTGTTTATGAAAAGACTCGTCGTAGCCCAATGATCCTTCCTATTATTATGGAAGTATAAAAGCGTAGTTACTGTTCGGGTATACGATAAGAATAAAAAGAACAGGAAGTCTGTCCATGGACAGATTTCCTGTTCTTTTTATTCTTAGTCTTCTCTGATAAGCAGAGGTTTAATATACGCTTTCTCCTATTGTGTCATATCGAGAATTATTTACATATCAAATTTATAATTAATTAGGCATATTCAGGTAACATAATTTACTTATGTTACCTGAATATGCCTAATTTTGATATATTACGTCATTTTTCTTGCTTTTCCCTTCTTTTGGCACTTTTTATTTTTAGAAATATGAAAAAATATTAAAAAAATATGTTTTTTTTTAATATTTTAGAATTAAAAATTTAAAGAATGCTTATAAAATTGCAAAATGTTGGGCTTTTCATAAAAAAGTTATTTTATATTCCAGCTTAACTGAAATTTGAAACAAATTTTAATGTAACATAAGTAAATTGTGTTACATTAAAAATTATTTTAAGGAGATTTTGATGTCCTCAAACTTTTCTATTTTTTCAATGTCCAAGGCGATAGCCTATCTCTTTGAGTTAATAGTCAAACATAATCCTTCTACAGCCAAGCATTCTTGTAGAGTTGAAAAACTTGCAGTCGGATTTGCGGTAAAGCTTGGTCTTTCTTTTCAAATGATTCAATTAGTATCAATGGCAGCCTTACTTCATGATATCGGAAAAATGATTACTCCTAAAGAAATACTAAATAAACCAGGGAAATTAACAAAAAATGAATTTGAAATTATAAGACTACATCCAGAAAATGGCTATAATTTGATTAAAAGGATAAGTCAATTACACCAGTTAGAAAGTCTAGCAGAAGCTATTCTTTTCCATCATGAAAAATATAATGGTACTGGATATCCCTATGGAAAGGTAGGTGATGAGATACCTTTAGTAGCAAGACTATTATCTATTACAGATGTGTACGAAGCCATTACCTCAAATCGAGTCTATCATAAAGCGATGACTCAAAAAGAAGCAAAAAGAATTATATTTGAAGGAAAGGAGATTCATTTTGACCCTTATTTAGTAGATGCTTTTTTTGCTGATAAGGATTTGGAAAATCATAATTTTATAATTGTTCCTAGGAAAAGTTTTTAAAAGTGTTTAAAGATTAGAAATAACTTTGTTCAAGTTAAATTGAGAGGGGTAAGAAATTTGAAAATTTTTGACAACATGAAAGTCGTATTAAAATTAAGTATTCTAATTATAATAGCTCTTGTATCTCTAGGTATTACAGGTTATACAGGGTATCATTTTCTTCAACAGTCTAATGAAGATATGACCACTATATATAAAGAACGATTGATACCAGTTAAGCTTCTAAATGAGACCCGCGTAGAAGTAGTGACCGGAAATAGAGCAACATTAGAGTTGATGTTAACGACGAATGAGAAAAAAAATCAGGAACTAAAGAATTCGTTTACTGGTATAGCAGAAAGAATAAATGCTAATCTTTTAGAAATTGGGAAAAATCCTCTAGATTCTAAAAGCAAAGAATTATTAGGTAAAATACAAACGACTATGGAGAAATATCGTGATGCCAGAAAGCAAGTCTCTGAACTATCAATGCAAAATAAAAATGCAGAGGCTTATGCATTATATGTTATGAGCGTAGATCCGTTAGCTACTGAACTTATAGAACTATTACAGAACCTTTCTGAGCATTATGGTAAATTATCAGAAACAATGAATGCAGAAAATCGAGCATCCTTTAAAGAGGCAACGCAGATTACCATTAGCATAATTGTAATAGCCGTTATCATGCTAGGGGTGAGTGGATTATACATAACAAAGATCATAACAAAGCCTTTAAATGAGATGGTATTATTTTGTGGCGAATTAGCTGCTGGTGATTTTCGTGATAAACCACGTACCTTTGTCAGGGAAGATGAAATTGGCCAATTATCCGATGCTTTGTTTAAAATTCAGAGTAGCCTTCGTTCTCTTATGAAGCAAGTCAATGTATCTGTTGAGCAAGTGGCAGCTTCCTCTGAAGAATTGACAGCTAGTGCGGACCAATCGGCTCAAGCGTCAAATCAGATTGCTGGCTCCATTACGGATGTGGCACAAGGAATGGAAGAACAGATGGCGGCTGCAGACGATACATCTGCTGTAATGCAACAGATGTCAGCCAGTGTTCAGCAAATTGCTGCTAATGCTAATGAAGTATCCGAACAATCAGCACTGGCGGCTGATAAGGCGAATGAAGGCAACATCTCGGTAGATAAAGCGGTAAAGCAAATGATTTATATTGAAAAGACGGTGAGTACTTCTGCCGAAGTGGTAGCGAAATTAGGAGAGCGGTCTATAGAAATAGGACAGATAGTAGATACCATCTCCGGTATCGCTGGTCAGACGAATCTATTGGCTCTTAACGCCGCTATTGAAGCAGCACGTGCGGGAGAACAAGGGCGAGGCTTCGCCGTGGTAGCAGAAGAAGTACGTAAACTAGCTGAGCAATCCCAGGATGCGGCTAAGCAAATTGCTACGCTAATTAGTGAGATTCAAGGAGATACGAATAAGGCTGTGGTTGCAATGAATGAAGGCACTCGAGAAGTGAAATTAGGTACAGAAATAGTCAATACTTCTGGACAAGCTTTTCAAGAGATCGCGAATTTGGTAACTCATGTATCTTCTCAAATTAAGGAAATATCTTCAGCTATTGAACAAATGGCTATTGGTAGCCAGCAAATTGTAGGTTCCGTGAAACGTATGGATGATTTGAGTAAGAAAGCGTCAGGAGAAGCCCAGGCAGTGTCTGCTGCAACAGAGGAACAATCAGCTTCTATGGAAGAAATTGCATCCTCTAGTCAGGGTTTGGCTAAATTAGCAATGGATCTGCAGGGGGCAATTAACAAGTTTCAGATTTAAAGAAGAAACATTAGGTTAATTTTCTTACATATCGTAGTTGTTATAAAAAGATTAAGTAGCTCTAAGACTTCCACTTGTAGAAGATGAGATTCTTAGAGTACTTAGTCTTCAGATACATAAAGAAGTATAGCAAAAGCCTAATAAAGACTTTTGCTATACTTCTTTTATTTCGACCTCATCTAATGAACAGCTATGCGGGTACTATTTTTGATGACCTGCTTTGTAAGATCTATCTAGGAGCTGAATAACATGAAAAGCATCTTGATTCATGTTGTTTTGTATTAAACCATCTGTCAAATGCATTCGGCAAGTTCCACAGCTGGTAACCACCGTATCAGCATTGGTGGACGCAATGTCAGCAATTTTCTTATCATTAATCTTGCGAGAAAGTTCATAGTTACCTAAGCTAAAGGAGCCTCCTGAACCGCAGCAGCGATCAGGTGCTTTCATTTCTACAAACTTTAAACCAGGAATGGATTTTAAAACTTCACGAGGTTGTTTAGTTACTTTAATGCCACGAGCCATATGACATGGATCGTGCATGGTAACAGTAGCATTTACAGGACCTAATTTTGTTTTATCAATTTTCACAACGTCAATAAGAAACTCACTAATTTCATAGGTTTTTTTAGCAAGTTTTTCAGTCATAGTTTTCATTTTTGAATCATCATGAAAAAGATGAGGATACTCAATACGGAAAGCTTCCGTGCAGGAACCGCAAGCTGACACAATATAGTCAAAGTTGTAGTTGTCAAAGGTTTCAATATTGTGTTTGGCTAGTATTTTAGCAGAGTCTACATCACCAGACATATACACTGGTGTACCACAACAATGTTGCATACTAGGCATACTAACTTCAATATTGTTTTCTTTCAAGACATTAAGAACTGATTGTCCAACATCAGTATAAATATAGTTGATTGTGCAACCAGTAAAAAAACCAACTCTCATAGTAGGTCTATCCACTTTTATTACCTC
The DNA here is from genome assembly GCA_963526645.1 of uncultured Pelosinus sp. Classification (GTDB taxonomy): domain Bacteria; phylum Bacillota; class Negativicutes; order DSM-13327; family DSM-13327; genus Pelosinus. The sequence goes on from CAUROG010000032.1 coordinate 34,020, forward strand.
AGGATATTGACTTCTAAGAGGTGTAGAGGCAAAAGGAGCTGTAACTCTTTTATAGTCCATTCCTGGCATCGGGAAACGAGCCAAGGCTGCCATTTTACCAGGGATTTTTTTAAAGGTCAATGGGCCAAATACACCTGCCATTCGTAGAGAAAAATCAAATAAATGTCTGTTTTTTAAGAGAGCAAATACTTTTTTCTTAATAGGATGCAAGCCTCGTGCTTTTACAGCAGCTTGGCGTCCACGGAGTATTAATTCATCAGCTGGCACGCCACAAGGACACTTTGCAGTACATGCTTTACAGGAAACACATTTTGACATGGCAGCGTCAAAGGCAGCGGATAGGGGAATAGCTCCTTTTAAGACCCCTTCCATTAGGGACAATTTTCCACGGGCCACGGCTGCTTCTTTGCCAACTTCTTTATACACAGGGCAGACTTCCATACAGTTGCCGCATTTCATGCAATTGGCAAGAGCATCTTGGAGATCTGATAATAGGGCTTTATCTTGTTCATTTATATCCTTAACAGTAATTGTTTCAGTCATATTAACACTCTCCCACCAATTTTCCTGGGTTTAAAATCAAGTTAGGATCAAGTGCGCGCTTAATGGACTTCATAGCATTCATGGTTACAGTACCATGTTGTTCTTCCATCCATTGCAGTTTACCAAGGCCAATGCCGTGTTCGCCACTTAATGTACCGCCTAGAGCAATCGCAACTTTAAACATCTCATCCATAGCTTTGTAGACACGTTGCATTTCTTCTGGTTGGCGAATGTCGCATACAATAGTAGGATGCATATTGCCATCGCCAGCGTGGCCGAAGGTACCGATAGTCACATTATTCCTTTTGGCAATTTCACTTACTTCACGAAGAAAATCAGGCACTTTATTACGAGGAACAGTGGCATCTTCCACATAGGTGGTAGGACGAAGTTTTGCTAAAGCTGGCAGAGCAGCCCGGCGAGCAGCCCATAGTTTGTCCCGCTCCGCATCATCTTTGGCGATTTGGACGAAATCAGCATGATTTGCCTTCAGTGCTTCTATAACTTTTGCTGCTTCTTGCTCAACAACAGTAGGATTACCGTCAACTTCAATGAGAAGTACAGCCTCAGCATCTAATGGCAGACCTACTTTGGCATAATCTTCTACAGTACGAATGGTAGCATTATCCATAATTTCTAGAGTTGCAGGGATGATTTTCGCTGCAATAATAGCGGAAACAGCTTTACCAGCATTATCAAGGTCCTTAAAGATAGCCATCATAGCTTTTTTGGCTTCTGGAGCAGGTACAAGTTTTGTAATTATTTTAGTGATGACACATAAAGTTCCTTCAGATCCAGTAAAGAGTTTGGTCATATCATAACCAGAAACATCTTTTACATTTTTCCCGCCTGTATTCATAATATCACCATTTGCTAGTACAACTTCTAAACCCATAATATAATGTTTAGAAACGCCGTACTTAAGACCGCGCAGGCCACCTGCATTCTCTGCTACAGTACCACCCAAGGTTGCAGTAGCAACAGTACCCGGGTCTGGTGGATAAATAAGACCGAAGGAAGCCACTTCTTTATTTAGATCAGCCACAATAACGCCGGGCTCCGAAACTGCTACCAGGTTTTCTAAATCTACTTCTAAGATTTTATTAAGACGAGTCATTAATAATACAATGCCGCCTTTTGTAGGAACACAGCCTGCACTAAGGTTTGTACCTGATCCTCTAGTGTAAACTGGAATTCGATTTTCATTTGCTAGTTTTAAAATTTTAGAAGTTTCAGTAGTGTTCGCTGGTGATACAACGGCATCAGGCATATGAGAATGACCAGGCGTTGCATCATAGGAATAACAGTATAAATCCTCGGCGCTTGTCAATACATTTTCTTCTCCAACAATCTCTTTCAACGCATTGATGTGGTGTTTTTCCATTTTTTTATACCCCTTTATCTTTTACTTGTAACTTTGGTAATGAAATAGTGCTATTTTTTTCACATATTTGAATAATATAAACTATTTGTATTTTCACTTAAATAGGTGGAAATGTAAATCGGGTATATACAGTAAAAAAATGTAGGGATGAGTCCTACAAGGATGTGGGGCTCATCCCTACAAAGATAGGAAGAACTAAATCGTTATTAATTTATATTGGATGGCATAATTCACAAGATCAGATTTCTTATGGATATTAAGCTTATTCATGATACGCGAACGATAAGTGTCAATGGTTTTAGGGCTAAGGGAAAGGGTATTGGCAATTTCGCTATTGGTATGGCCAAGCGCCAGAAAGCGAAGTACTTCACGTTCACGCACACTTAGTACTTTATACGGGTGTTGATGATCAGGTGTATTAGAATCAGTATAAAGTAAATTATTCAATAATGATTGTGAAAGAGCTTCATTTAGATAACGTTTACCTGTATGGATTTTAATAATACTTTCCATCAGTTCTGTATCAGCGGATTTCTTCAGAACATAGCTATTGGCGCCAGACCGCATGACTTCCATAATATATTCCTCATCATCATACATGCTTAGCACCAGTATAGGACATGTCATTCCCCTAGATCTAATTTCCTTAATACAATCAATACCATTCATATCTGGCATGGATAGATCAAGAATTAGAACATCAGGATTCAGAGATTTCACCAAGGCTATAGCCTCAATGCCATTTTCAGCTTCTCCCACTACTTCAAATTGAGGAGCACTATTGAGTAAGGATTTTAATCCTGATCGCAGAACAGCGTGATCATCGGCTAAGATAATGCGGATTTTATTTATAATAACACTTCCTCGTTATCAGTGTAAAAATCTTTTCTTACGGCATCAGAAAGTATAGCACTTTTTGATGTCAAGTCATTTCCTATACTGTAACATATTTGAAAAAGGGAGTAAACCTAATTGGTCTAGGTATTATTGTCCGCTGACAGTAAACATGTTAATATAATAAGGAGAAATGAAATTTTTAGTTTGGTAGCTCGATGGCATCTTGAAGGAGATGGATTTAATGAATATTTTTGATGTAATTGGTCCAGTAATGATTGGTCCTTCTAGTTCTCAT
>CAUROG010000033.1:0-33845 GCA_963526645.1 uncultured Pelosinus sp.
AGCTACATACGGCATAAGGCTTCTTTTTAGATTCCCACTTTTCGGGTTCAGACTATTGTGAGGTAGGTTGGCTTTTTTTTAGGGGCAAAAGCTGAAACTTTGGGAATCTATATTTCCAAGGTAGAATGATGTTTCAGTTTATCAAGGATTAGTATTTGTTTAGGACTCGTAATTGTTATAAATCCTTCTGCCTGTAGTTTGGAAAATTTACGACTTAATGTTTCTCTTGTCGTGCCAAATAGGTTAGCTAGTTCATGTCTTGGCAAATCAATGGTGAGTCGGATGCCTTGTGGTGTGACGACTCCTTCTTTTTCCCCCATAATGAGTAGCCACGTAATCAGTCGCTGTTCAATGGTTTGTAGAGTAAGGTTACTGATAAATTTTTCTGCATAAGCCAGTCTTTCCGTTAATGCCTGCATGATGCGGGATGAAATTTCAGGATTTTGGTGCATGATGGTCTTCAAATCATCCCGGGATAGTAGGCAAATTCCCGTATCCTCTAATGTTTCTGCAGTTAAGAAATAGTATTGCTCATCCATAAATAAAGCTAATTCACCAAAAAAATCTCCAGGTTCTAATAGACGTACTATTTGTTGTCTGCCGTCTTCTGACATTTCATAAACTTTCACCCGACCATGACGTACAATATAAAGATGATTCGCTATATCGCCCTTGGTAAAGAGAATTTTGCCCTTTACATATGTTTTTTTTGTAATTAGCAGATTAATTTTTTGTAGTTCTTGAATACGCAGCATTTTAAAAATAGGCACAATACTAGCACAAATATGTTCTTGTGAAGTTGTACAATTATTCATAGTCCTACCTCAATTGTGTTTAATCTCTTTAACTTCTATTATAACTTGAATTATTTATAGTAAAAAGTTTATTTTCAAAAAATAATAAAGCAGGAAAAGTAATGAATAGTCGTGAAGAGTACAGAATCGGAAAAATATTTTAGATGCTAAGGAGGATGGGGTTTGTCTGAGATTATTACTCTTTTATTAATGATGATTATACCAACCCTTTTATATTTTTCACTGAAGAAGAGAATGAAAAAAGAAGCAGGCTGGGAAAAATATTTAGCTATTGCAGCAGGTGTCTTTGTGGCCTTAGTTATTATTACTAAGATATAACATAAGATTAGATATTGGCTTTGCGAAATAGCAAAAGATAATATCTGATCTTTTTGCTTATCAAATATTGCAGGAAAAAAACTAGATAGTGTAGAAAAATAATCTACAGATGGTAGTTATAATTCTTGAAAAAAAGGAAAAATTAAGAAGACTTGATTTATGAGGAGTGTAAACTCTATCTGAATCGTAGTTGCTATTATCCAGGGGCTTAATCGTTTTTAACTCCCACTGTTGTAAGTGAGCCTTGGGTTCGGAGACTTTTAGAGCGAACTTAGTTCGAGTTCTACAGCCTGTTTCCCTGACCGTCGAGGGTAGGGATTACAGGCTGTTAACGAGAAGATAGAAGATGGGAGCCCACGAGTGATTTGGTCATTGGATAAATATAAATTGAAATAGAGGAGAAAACATCTGATGAAAGTATTGAAAAATAAGATTGTATTTATTAGCGGCGCCAGCAGTGGCATTGGCAAAGCTTGCGCTGAGTTGTTTGCACGAGCTGGCGCAAAATTAATTTTGTGTGCAAGAAGCGTTGAAAAAGTACAAGAAATAGGTAATGAACTAAAAGCTCAATACCAAACAGATACATTAGCTTTACAGTTAGATGTTCAAGACAAGAAGGCAGTGGAGGAGGTAGTAGATGCTCTGCCACTGGAATGGAAAAAGATCGATATTCTGGTGAATAATGCAGGTTTGGCTAGAGGGCTAGAAAAACTTCACCAAGGAGATATAGCAGACTGGGAAGCCATGATAGATACAAATGTAAAAGGTCTATTATACCTAACTAGAAAAATTGTTCCCCAAATGCTAGAGCATAAACTGAATGGTCATGTTATTAATATTGGTTCTATCGCAGGGATTCATGCTTATCCTGCTGGTGCCGTATATTGTGCTACTAAAGCCGCCGTAAAATTCATCAGCGATGGACTTAGGATGGATGTTGTAGACACACCTATACGAGTAACGAATATTCAACCGGGTATGGTAGAAACCAATTTCAGTGTAATCCGCTTCCATGGTGATCAACAAAAAGCTGGTAATGTATATGATGGCATTGAAGCTTTAACAGCAAATGACATTGCAGATATTGTTGTTTATACAGCTAGCGCACCAGCCCATGTCCAAATATGTGAGGTAACCGTCACCCCTACTCATCAGGCTACTGGCGGTATTGTGCATAAAGAAAAGAAATAACGTTTGATTCGAAGGCTCCACGGATTTTCCGTCGGAGCCTTTTTTACAGCGTTGATGTTTGTTACATTTGCTGTTTTTATATTTAAATTTCTGGGTCGTGATTTAAACCTGTACCTTCCTAAAAAGATGACAAAATAATATATCCTGCAGGAAAAATATACCTTTGAATGTAATAATACAATAATAACTTTTCATTACATAAAATATTACAGTTTTTTATATAGATGCTCATCATATTAGTTATGGCTTTACTTAAACATTTATAGAGCAATTCCTACTACTAAACATGCAGGAGGTCTAGTTATGAGTAACAGTAATTTTGAATTTCTAAAAGAAAGATGGCCTATGCTAGCCCAGTTAGGCGCCCTTGCTGAAAAGAATATACAGGAAGATTCAAATACTACACTGATTAAACTGGGCATGTTTGCCGAAATAGTAGTGAAATATATGTTTGCTTATGACAATCTAGACGAACCTGCTGATGGCAAATTATCTAGTCGAATCGTCATCTTAAAAAGAAATGATTTGTTACCAGATGATATTAACAACATTTTATATAGCCTCAGAACCAAACGTAATGCAGCCGTTCATGATGGCTATCATTCAGAAACTGATGGAAAAGTCCTTACGAAAATGACCTATAAATTAGGGATTTGGTTCATGCAGACATATGGTGAATGGAGTTTTGAGCCTGAGCAATATATTGAACCTAAAGATAAATCAGAAACCTCTAAGATTGAGGACCTAAAACAAGAAAATAATAAATTAACAGTGGCTTATGAGCAGGAAAATAAGAAGCTAAAAGAAACACTAGAATCACTGAAACAACAAGCAACAACAGAAATAACAGTCAAACGAAAAAAACAATCGCAAAAAGCAGCACTGTTTATTGAACTTGATGAAGGGGAAACCCGTAACATTATTGATGAAAAATTACGGGCCACAGGCTGGGATGCAGATAGCGAAGTCCTTCGCTATTCACAAGGCACTCGGCCAATGAAAAATAGAAATATGGCCATCGCAGAATGGCCAACCAATTCGAAAACAGGTAACAATGGCAGGGCAGATTACGCTCTGTTTATCGGACTCAGACTAGTCGGTATTGTAGAGGCAAAAAGGGGCAGTAAAGATGTTGCCGCTGATCTTGATCAAAGCAAAAGATATGCAAAAAATATAAAAGAAGAACACATGGAGTATGCCTGTGGCAAGTGGCATGATTGTTATGTACCTTTTCTCTTCTCAACTAACGGCAGAGAATATTTAAAGCAAATCGAAACGAAATCAGGAATTTGGTTTATCGATATTAGACAAGGTACAAATCATGCAAAAGCATTGCAGGGATGGTATACTCCCGAAGGCTTAAAGAAATTGCTAGAGTTTGATGAACAAGAAGCTAATGATCGATTGAAAAATGAGGATGCAGAATACTTAACAAGTAAAAGCGGCCTAGGGCTGAGAGACTATCAGACAAAGGCTATCGAAAAAGTGGAAGAAGCCATCGAAAGAGGTGAGCGTTCAGCCTTGCTGGCCATGGCCACTGGGACAGGTAAAACCCGTACTGTTGTTGGTATCATGTATCGGTTACTAAAAGCTAAGCGTTTTAAAAGAATCTTATTTTTAGTCGATCGCAAAGCCTTAGGCAACCAAGCGGAAGATACCTTTAAAGAAGTGGTGATAGAAGGCTTGGAGAAATTTTATGATATCTATGACATTAAGGGTATTGAACATATAAAGCCTGATAGTGAAACCAAGATTCATGTATCCACCGTTCAAGGGATGGTCAGACGGGTATTATATAATGAAGACATGGAGAGTATGCCTAAGGTAGATGATTATGATTGCATCGTTATTGACGAGGCCCATCGCGGCTATATATTAGATAAAGAAATGGGTGAAGTAGAGCTAGAGATCAGGGAACAGACCGACTATGTTAGTAAATATACAAAGGTCATTGACTACTTTGATGCCATCAAAATTGCGTTAACCGCTACCCCTGCATTGCATACGAAAACGTTATTTGGTGATCCTGTATATAAGTACTCCTATCGTGAAGCTGTCATTGATGGTTATTTGGTAGATCATGAACCACCCCATAGGCTTACAACCCAGCTAAAAGAGGCAGGTATCCATTTTGACAAAGGTCAATCCGTTGACGTCTACGATGTGGAGAAGGGACAAGTCTTCAATATTGATAACCTGCCTGACGAACTGAATTTTGATATAGAAAGTTTTAATAAGAAAGTCATTAATGAGAATTTCAACAGAGTGGTACTCCAAGAAATAGCCAAAGACCTTGATCCTGATGGCGAAGAAAAGACCCTCATCTTTGCCGCTACAGACAATCATGCTGATTTAATAGTTAAATTGCTAAAAGAAATCTATGGTGACATGGGTATTGATGTATACGATGATGCCATTAAAAAAATTACTGGTTCTATCGAAGATCCTCTCGGTATGATCAAAAAGTTTAAAAATGAAAACTATCCTAATATCGCCGTTACCGTTGATCTTCTTTCCACGGGTATTGATGTGCCAAGAATTTGCAATATAGTGTTCTTAAGACGGGTGAAATCTAGGATCTTATATGAACAAATGCTGGGTAGAGCCACTAGACTTTGCACAGCTATTAAAAAAACACATTTTAACGTGTATGATGCTGTGGGCCTATATGACTCTTTAGAACCCATCAGTAATATGAAGCCAGTGGTCCAGAGTGTTAGTACTGATTTTAAAACCCTTGTCAATGAGTTGGCTACTTTTTCTACAACAGAATATAAAAAGAGTGCCTTAGAACAGATGGTGGCAAAGCTTCACAGAAAAAAACGACAATATGATGCTGAGCAGATCACTCAGTTTACACACTTCACTGGCGGAAAAACCCCTGATGAGTTTATTACGTACATTCAATTTGGTAATGTGGAAACTATCATTAGAGAGCTAGAGGATAATGTAAAGCTTATCGACTTTTTGGATCAGAAGATAGGTTCTCAAGGTGGCGGCATTATTATATCGCCCCACGCTGATGCCTTAAAGGAACATACTAGAGGTTATGGAACAGCAATAAAACCTGAAGACTATATCGAGCAATTTAGTAAATTTATTACGGAGAATATGAATAAGATACCAGCCCTAGAGATCGTATGCCGTAGACCTAAAGAGCTGACCAGACAAGCCCTCAAACAATTAAAAATAGAGCTGGATTTACAAGGTTATAATGAAACTAATCTCAATACTGCTTGGCGTACCATGAGTAACGAGGAGATAACAGCCGATATTATTAGCTTCATTAGACAGCAAGCCATTGGCAGTGCTTTAATTAACCATGACGAGCGGATAAAGAATGCTGTGCAAAAGGTAAAAAAGATGCACGATTGGACCAAAGTACAAGAAGGCTGGTTGGATAGAATTGAAACACAGCTCTTAGTGGAAAGTGTGATTGATAAAGAAGCATTTACTATCGGTGCTTTCAAAAGCCATGGAGGCTTTACTAAGATCGATAAAATACTTGGGGGCAAGTTGGAACAAGTCATTAATGAGATTAATGACAACTTATATGAGGTAAGCTAATAATCGTGTTATAATAAGAAGACCCTACCAATGGATGCACAACCATTGATAGGGTTCTTTTCACGGATCAAAAAGAATAAGCTTATTGCTAGTCCGCGCTGGCTCCATGTTATTAACACTTCGCCGTGTTACTTAACCTCCGCTTATAATAACATGGAACCATCGCTCATACTGTTATGAAAAAGGGCACACTAGTGATTTTATTATGGCTTTATATTGCATCATACATACAAGGAATGAGGAAGGACTGAAATAATGAATAATGCAGAAATCGTCGCTAAACTATGGAATTTGTGTAATGTGCTGCGGGATGATGGTATTACGTATCATCAATATGTTACCGAGCTGACTTATATTTTGTTTTTAAAGATGGCTAAAGAAACGGAAACCGAAAAAAGCATACCTGAAGAATATCGATGGGATAAGCTTGTGGAAAAAGAAGGGGTAGAATTAAAGAAGTTCTACCGTAGGCTACTCCTCGATCTTGGGGAACAAGGTCAAGGTAGAATCAAGCAAATTTATGCAGGTGCCAATTCCAATATTGATGAGCCCAAGAATTTAGAAAAAATCATCAAGTCCATTGATGTGCTTGATTGGTATAGTGCCAAAGAAGAAGGTCTTGGCAATCTCTATGAAGGTTTGCTCGAGAAAAATGCCAATGAGAAAAATCAGGGGCGGGTCAATACTTCACACCGCGCCCGCTTATCAATGTCATGGTGCAACTTGTAGATCCTAAGGCAGGTGAAAAATGCAATGACCCTGCTTGTGGCACCTTTGGTTTTATGATTGCCGCCGATCAACACATTAAGAAAAAGACAGATAAGCTATTCGAATTATCGCCAGACGAGCAAGAATTTCAGCAGAAAGAAGCTTTCACCGGCGTTGAATTGGTACACGAGACTCATAGACTGGCCCTGATGAATGCCATGCTCCATGATATCGAGAGTGAAATTCTCTTGGGTGACACATTGTCTAGTATGGGTACACAAATCAAAGACTTAGACGTAGTGCTAACAAATCCGCCTTTTGGTACGAAGCAAGGTGGGGAACGAGTAACTCGCGACGATTTAACGTATATGACATCCAATAAACAGCTTAACTTTCTCCAGCACATCTACCGTTCCCTAAAGAAAAATAATCAGGCAAGAGCAGCAGTAGTTCTGCCTGATAATGTACTGTTCCAAGACAATGATGGACAAAAAATCAGAGCGGACTTGCTAGATAAATGCAATCTGCATACCATACTGCGATTACCGACAGGTATTTTTTATGCTCAAGGTGTGAAAACCAATGTTCTATTCTTTACCAGAGGGAAAACAGACAAAGAAAATACCAAAGAAGTATGGATTTATGATATGCGTACCAACGTGCCCAGTTTCGGTAAAACCACACCAGTTAAAGAGGAACATTTTGCTGATTTCATCAAAGCCTATACTGCTGAAGATCGGTCAGCTATTCAAGATGAACGATGGAACGTGTTCACTAGAGAGCAGATTGCTGAAAAAAACAACAGCCTAGATATCGGTTTAATCCGTGATGACAGCGTCCTTGATTATGAAGACCTGCAAGACCCAGTGGAAAGCGGTGAAGAAGTAGTGGCTCAGCTTGAGGAAGCAGTGGATTTGATTCTGAGCGTCGTCAAAGAACTGAAAAGCCTGGGCGGTGGCAAGTAATGGCGAAGAAAGAAAAGCTATCGTTGGAGGAAATGCTGGAGCAGGCATTGGTTAAGGATGAGGATAAGCCTTATGAGGTACCAGGGAATTGGGTGTGGACGAGATTAGAACAAATTAATGTAAGAGAGTCAAAAAATTTAAATCCTAAAAGCAATCTGCATGAGAAATTTGAATTATATAGCGTGCCAAATTACGATGGAGATTATCCAGAAATACTTTTTGGGGAAGAAATCGGCTCAACAAAACAAATAGTAAAAAAATATGATGTGCTGTTATGTAAAATTAATCCAAGAATTAATAGAGTATGGATTGTTAGTGAACATACAGAATTCATAAATATTGCATCATCTGAGTGGATTGTTGTTACAACAGATAAATTCAATTCTAAATATGTAATGTGGTGCTTACGATCGAAATATTTTAGAGAGCTTATGGTTTCAAATGTATCTGGGGTTGGTGGATCATTAACCCGCTCAAGGCCCAAAGAGGTATGTAATTACCCTATCCCACTTCCCCCACTCCCCGAACAACAAAGAATCGTGACCTTAATCGAATCCCTTTTCGAAAAGCTCGACCGTGCCAAGGAGCTTGCCCAAAACGCCCTGGACTCCTTTGAAAATAGAAAATCTGCCATACTGCATAAAGCCTTTAGCGGGGAACTGACCAGAAAATGGCGTGAGGAGAATTCTTTAACACCCGTAAAATCTATTTTAAAAGACATAGAGGAAGAACGTTATAATTTACAAAAGAAGCACTCCATAAATAAAAGCTTCTCATATAAGAAATCTGTTCAAGTAGAAATACAAGGAAGAACAAAAGGAATTGAAAAACTTTTTGAATTGCCAAATACATGGGATTGGGTTTCTCTAGGTCAGGTGACATGGAGTGTTTCAGATGGCCCTCATTTTTCGCCCAATTATGTAGACAAAGAGGTTGGAGTACCTATTATCTCTGCAAGAAATATAAAATATAAAAATATAGATTTTAATGATGCTAAATATGTATCGAATGAAGACTATCAAGAGTTTATAAAGCGTGGTAAACCTGAAATGGGGGATATTCTTTTAACTAAGGGAGGGACAACAGGAATATCAACTACAGTCGATGCAGATGAAGAATTTTGCATTTGGGTGCATGTTGCATTATTGAAAATAATTAAAAAATATGCATCGCCAGAATATATTAGGGATGTTTTAGCATCAACTATTTTATATAGACAATCACAGGAGCAAACTCATGGAGTTGGAAATCAAGATTTAGGACTAACCCGAATGATATATATGGCACTTCCATTACCACCTCTTGCTGAACAACAAGAAATCGTCCGCATCCTCGACCACCTCTTAGAAAATGAGCAAAAAGCCAAAGAACTATGCAACGTCATCGAAAAGATCGACCATATAAAAAAATCCATTCTCGCCAAGGCATTTAGAGGTGAGCTAGGTACCAATCATCCTGAGGAAGAAAGTGCGTTAGAACTGCTCAAAGAAGTATTACAAGAAAAAGCTAAATAAGGAAGCAAATCTTCCGACTCAACAGAACCCACCACGGTTCCTTTTTAATGGAGACTAAGGTGGGCCTTCTTTTTGTCCACTAAAAGACTTTGTACTGAGGTGGCTAAGATCATACAGGTATTAAACATAAAATAGAGGTAGGTATATTTCTTTGCAAAATGCGGAACCTATCCTTGTTTACCGATAGACATACGATTTGGTAATTTTTATTATGTATATAAAAAATTCTTACAATTCAATTAGTAAAAGGCCAAAAGTAGAGACATCATATTGATATCTCTCTTTTGGCCTTTGTTTATTGAAAATGAAATGTGGTGATTATATTCAATGCGGTAGCTCATCTATGTATAGGATTTATTGCAGTGACTTTGATATCCAATATTATAATTTCGCCATTCGTACTCATAGCGACGTTAGTCGGATCAGTACTGCCTGATATCGATCACCCTAAATCCCTTATGGGTAAAAGATTCTTTTTTATATCTTATTTTTGTAAACATCGGGGAAAATGCCATACCATAGTAGGCTGTGCGCTACTGGCGTTACCATTTTTAATTGGAGGAATTGAAATCTATCTATCCACCTTCTATGGTGCTCTGTCTCATTTACTAGCAGATTACGTGGCAGGCAAGTTACCTGGTCGTAGGCCATTTAGTATTAAATGGTGGTGATATTGTTCTCCAATTCATACCTAACGATATCAGGAATATGGACAGCGTTATCAAGGAGTATTTGACGAAATTTTTTAATAAGATTGGTTTCATCAGTAGGGAAATCAAAAATAAGAAGAAAATCGATATCTCTGAGTGTACTATTATTCATGATGATCTCAATAATAAAAGGATCGAAGTCGGAGGGGACAAATATTTCAAAGTCAGCAGAAAGAATGAGTTGTTTATTCTGCCAATATGTGGGGTATTTTTGCGCCATTAAGTACCATCCTTCGGGCGTTAGCTGTATGTAATGGTTTCCATTATCCTCTTTTATTCTAAGGAGTCCTAGTGAAGTCAATGCCTTTTGGGCTCCAAGACTGCTATCGAGAAAAACGTAAGAAGGAATCCAAAATTCAAAATTATCTCCTTGAGCTTCGGCTAGTTCCCTAAAAAAGATCCAGTAGTTTTTTAAACGGGAAGATGGCAATATAGATTGATAAAAATCACGATGCCTTTCCAACTGAGGGGTTTCATGCCACTGTTTGTAACTGATATCATTTAGGCAAAGGAATTCTTTCCCGATAAGTAGGCTTTTATCATATAGGTACGTTATTATTTTTTCGCCAATGGAATGTTCAATTTTTAGCATATCGAAGATTTTGTATCGATTATTTTTTGTATTCTTCAGTGATTTTTCTTGATGATGGAAGTGATTTAGTAATAAGACAAGTTTCAAAAATGTGCTGTGAAGATAGGAATCTGGTTCGTTTTTTAAATTTTTTAAAACTATCGAGCGTAAATTGTCGCGAACTAGCAATTGTAAGTCATCAGGCATAGCATTATTGTAGAGAAGCCCGAATTTCGATAGTAATCCGGGGTTATCTGTATGCCCGCCAAAAGCTATTTGATGCAATGGGCGATAATTTTTTTCATAGGGTATTTGTCTGATCACATAAAGTTCGAGACGACGCCAATCAAGTAAATATCGTACAATATCCTTTTTCAGCCATTCAATACCCATGGCATTGTCGGGATCAATTCCCAATGCTCTGCTAATTGCTTTAATTTGAGCATCCTCGGCATTATTTAGACAATCCTTCAGATTCAAGAATATCATTCATCCTTTCAGCAACTTCGTCAAAGAGTATAATGTGATAGCGATAGCCCATATTGACTAATTGTTGTCTTCGTTGCTTATATGCTGTTTCTTCATCTGTGCCCGTAGTCACTAATGAGAAATAATAAAGACAATCCCTATGCAGTCGGTTATTCATTAACTTGCCAAGACGTAAGTATTCTTCACGTTCAGAAGTATGAAAGAAAGAGAGATTGACTAAGATATCAATATTTTTTAAGTTTGCTTTTTCTGCTTTTGTTGAGCTATATAATATAGGTATTTCATTATTATTAAAGCGTTGAATGATTGATTTTGTTTTTTTATCATTCGTTTTGCCAGAAATAATGGGTATATCATGCTTAGTTACTATATCCTCTGCCACATCTAAAAAATAGGATACGAGATTTATTCGTTTGCCGAATGCTTTATATGTTTTATCGATGATGATATCTAATACTGTTTCCTTATTTTTATTTAGGCTTGCTTGGTGTAATCGACCTGTGGGATTATTTTCGATTTCATATAGCTCATATTGGGATTCGACAAATGGTATCTTAAATTCTACGCATTTAATAGGTGGCTGATATCCTTTCCATTCGAGTGTTTTGGGGAGTATCTCATACCATTTTGGTCCTATTATATAGAGTACATGCAATCCTTGATCATCACCACGAGCTAAGGTAGCCGCCAAAGCTAGCTTATAACGCGAGGATATGCCGGCAACGTTAAAAGAAGCGGGTAGTTTATGTGCGTCATCGTAAATGATAAGACCCCAATTTGCGGTTTCCAGATGGTCAAGCAAAGCAGATGCTGTTTGATATGTGCATAAGGTTATTGGCTTTAAAGAGTGGGGCTGTTCATTTAGTATTGAAAAGCTTTCAGGTGCGAGATCAGTTTTGTCCAGGAGTTCTTCTTCCCAACGTAACAAACTTTGATGGTTTTCTGCAATGATCAAAGTACAGAGTTTTAATTGTTGAATAATTTTTAAGGCAACAAGTGTCTTTCCTGAATAAGGTGGCATCACAATAGTACCGCCACCGCCGACTTTTTGGTGAGAACCAATGTATTGTTGAAATGCATCCTCTTGGTAATCGCGCAGTTCTATTGCATCGCCTGTAACCGTGTGGGAACGGAGGTTTAAGTCGAGTTGATCGCCTATTACGTTGGCATGGTCAATAACGAAATACTTTAGCTCAAAGAGCCTTATTTTCAGAAGGATTCGATTACTGGCAGCGAACCGTAATGGGTTTTTGGTCTTATCTAGGAGCATCCTGGAAATTTTAGAATCTGCACTAATGACATTAAGTTTAGATTGGTCTTTTGCGGTTAGTTCTAAGATCCCTCCATTGTTATGGAGGTCGAGCGTATTAAACTCAACAGCGGATGTTTCAATTATCGATTTTAAATTTTTATCTAGCTGGTTTACTGCGTTTTGTTCTAATGTTGCTAAAATTTCTTTGCAAGATATCCCTTTAGCGGCTGCGAACCAGATGGAAAAGGGGGTAATTTCAAATGTTGAAACACCCTCTGGTGATTTTATCAAATTGCAAAAGGAAACTAGCTTTTGAGCAAGCATTCCGTCAGGGTCCAGGGCATTAAGCAAATAGATATAACCGTTACCATGAATAATAAGGGGCTTCGTATACAAAGTTATCCCTCCCGAATGATGGAAAAGATCGTTTGATAAAGATTACGTAAGTTTTTTATGTATTAGAACTTGGTTTTTAAGTACGCTTATAATCCTATAAAGCCACAAATATCCTCTATATACATAAATCTCTAAATGTGATAAAATAAATTTTGGCCTTTTGGAGAGAATAAATGATAATAACAGAAAAGAATAGAGGTGTTTCTTAATGAATTCATGGTTTAAGTTAGAGGAGCGGGGAACAAAGGTATCTACCGAAATTATGGCAGGTATAACTACTTTTTTAACAATGGTGTATATCGTTATTGTTAATCCTGCTATTTTACATATAGCTGGTATGGATTTTGATGGCGTATTTATGGCTACTATTTTAGCAAGTGTATTAGCTACTTTGATTATGGGGATATTCGCTAATTATCCCATTGCCATAGCGCCGGGCATGGGCATGAATGCCTATTTTTCTTATAGCGTTGTAATAGCAGGTGGTCATACATGGCAAGTGGCATTAGGAGCAGTATTTATAACAGGAATTATATTCGTGTTGCTATCCTTGACCAAATTTCGCTATATTCTGATTGACTCCATTCCGACAAGTTTAAAACATGCGATTACAGCGGGAATTGGTTTATTCATTTCCTTTGTTGGCTTACAAAGTGCGAAAATTGTAGTGGCATCGCCTGCTACATTAGTAACTTTAGGGAATTTTGCAGAGCCTATTACATTGATGTCAATTATTGGTCTGATCATTTCTTTAGTATTAATGGTGTATCGTGTACAGGGAGCTATATTTGCAGGTATGGTTATTACTTCCATCATTGCCTATTTTAAAGGAATGTTAGTGTTACCAGATCAAATGTTTATGCTACCCCACGGAATAGAATACACCGCATTGCAACTGAACGTGGCAGGAGTATTTGAACAAGGGTTATATGCAGTGGTATTTACCTTTTTATTAATCACTTTATTTGATACTACAGGTACTATGCTTGGTGTGGCAGAGCAAGCAGGATTACTAAAGGATGGAAAGTTTCCTCGCGTGCGGGGAGCCTTATTAGCCGATGCTGTTGGTACTACTGTTGGTGCTGCTCTTGGTACAAGCCCTACTTCTGCCTATGTAGAGTCAACTTCGGGGGTTGCCGTGGGCGGGCGTACAGGCCTGACAGCTATAGTCACTGCCTTACTGTTATTGGTCACACTTTTTTTTGCACCTATAGCAAAAATGCTGGCTAGTATTCCTGCAGTTACCGCACCTGCTTTGATCATTGTTGGCTTTTTTATGATGAGTGGATTGCGTAGTATTGATTGGAACGATCTAGAGGAAGCGTTTCCAGCCTTTTTGATTGTAATTGCAATGCCTTTAACCTATAGTATTGCTACAGGTATTGGTCTTGGATTTATTGTATATCCAGTCTTAAAAGTGCTAAGAGGTAAAGCGGGTACTGTTCACCCCATACTGTATATCTTTGCTATATTATTTTTTATACAGTTAGGCTTTTTTAGCCATTAAGAAAAAGAGTGTTAGACTTAAGATGGACTAACACTCTTTTTTTGAAATTTAGTGTATTATTTCCTGGAAATATAGCAGATATATGTTGATAAATTGGAAAGCATATGATTTTTAATTTACATAAGAACAACTAAGGCCTGCACCTCTATGAAGGTTTGGTGCAAGCTAAATTTGCTAACAACGCTACGTGTTGGCAGGTTAGTAAAACAAGGCGAACTAATGGGATGAAGCCCAATTTATAAGATGTGAAGAGGTGTTTTTTATGCATAAAGATTTTACCTCGCTAGGTATTAGGCGAGAAATAAGTGCTATTTTGGCAGAGACTGGCATTACACAACCAACAGACATACAAATTCAGGCGATTCCTGCCCTATTGTCTGGTAAGGATGTTGTGGGGCAATCCCAGACGGGAACAGGTAAAACCTTGGCCTTTGTATTGCCGATTTTGGAGAAAATTGAAATAAACAAGCCTATTGTACAAGCTTTGATTATTACACCAACGCGAGAGTTGGCTCTCCAGATCACACAAGAAGTGGCAAAGTTAGCGGATCAATTAGGAATACAGGTATTGTCGGTATATGGTGGACAAGATGTAGATCGACAAATCAAAAAGCTTAAAAATGGTGCCCAAATTGTTATTGGCACCCCTGGTCGCTTGATGGATCATTTAAGACGTAAAACCATTTATCTTTCAGGAGTCACTAAACTTGTTTTGGATGAAGCAGATCAAATGCTGCATATGGGTTTTTTAGATGATGTAGAAGAATTAGTTCGCCAAACATCTATCAAACGCCAAACTATGCTGTTTTCAGCAACGATGCCTTCTAAGATTCGTGGTTTAGCTGACCGTTATATGAAAAAGCCAGTAGATATACGTGTGCAAACAGAACACATCACTTTAGATGAGATCAAGCAGATTATGGTGGAGGTTTCGGAATCAGAGAAGCTTGCTAAACTAAGCAGTATGATTGATGAATATCGCCCTTATCTGGCGATTGTTTTTTGCCATACGAAGCAACGTGCCATGGCTGTGAATATGGCTCTTGCGCAAAAGGGTTATGAAACCGATGAACTTCATGGGGAATTATCCCAGTCAAAACGGGAACAGGTTATGAAGCGTTTTAGGGAAGCCAAGATACAGATATTGGTGGCTACAGATATTGCGGCCAGAGGTTTAGATGTGGAAGGTGTTACTCACATCTTTAATTATGATATTCCTCGTGATGTAGATAGTTATATTCACCGTATTGGACGTACTGGCCGTGCAGGGCAAACAGGTATGGCGATTACTCTCATTGATCCTCATGAACAACATTATGTAAGATTGATTGAACAAGGTATCCGTGCAGCAATCGAAAAGCACAAAGTCAGTGGCCAAAAAGTGGTTAGTATGGATAAACGAAGACTGTTTCAAACAAATAGAGAAGATCGAAAACCGTGGCTAGAGAAGAAGGAAAAAAAGACTTTTTCTTTTGGAAAAACGGATAAGAAAAAATCGGAAAGCCATAGCGGAACAAATGCAAGAAGTCGCCGTAAGCCGAAGGAAAATGAGAATAGTGACAGACCGACTCAAACAGGAAGAGGAAAAAGAAAGAGTAGATAAGTGACCGCTCTTAGCTCCAGGAAATCCGAGAGTAAAGTGATCATTTGATGAAAGAGTGAGTATTTGTATAATCTCTTGACAATTACTCACTCTTTTCTTATATAATGTAGGTAATAACAAAGGAGGTAAAATTGTGAATTTTAAACTAGCACATAATAATATTAACGTCTTGGATTTAAAGAAAAGTTTGAATTTTTACAGCAAGGCTCTTGGTTTGGTAGAAACATCTAGGAAGGATATGGATGAGTTTACCTTGGTTTACTTAGGAGATAGGCAGACTCCTCATAAGTTAGAATTAACATGGATGAAAGATCGAAAAACAGCTTATGATTTAGGTGACAATGAATTTCATCTTGCCTTTATTACGGATGACATGGAAAAGGCACATGCCTTACATAAAGAAATGAATTGTATTTGTTATGAAAATAAGGCAATGAATCTTTACTTTATTCAAGACCCAGATGGATATTGGTTGGAGATCATGCCAGAACGATAATTTAATAATTGGATATCAAAAGACAGGCTGTTAAAAGCCTGTCTTTTTGATTGTATTTCTCTATGATTTCTGTATCTCTACGGCTACCCCGTCACTGCGTGCCACCCCTCTCTAGAGGGGAATAGAAGATATACTTTTTCTTATAAAACTAATTTTGCAATAAAGAGGTCTTTATTTTTACTAAGGTCAATAAGTTCTCCACTGGTTGTGCGCACAACAAGGGACCTATAAAAGGGATGATTGTAGACTACTTCAGCTGCACGACCATCATTCAGCTCGACGTTTACATTGAATACAAAACTGTCTAAATAGTGGTCAAAAGTATCAATGATGACTGGGTCAAATTTGGTAGCGACCTCTTGCATTAATTGGCTGCGGATAGCATAAAAATTAGGGGGCGTATTTTTATTATGAAGTAAGGAGTCAAATATATTAGCAAAAGCAACAATTTGGGCATAGGGATGAATTCTGGTGGAAGCAAGATGTAGAGGAAAGCCGCTGCCGTCGTTGTATTCATGATGTTGAAGCAATATCAGGTTTGCTTCTCTAGGCAGTCCGAGACTTTTAATGATATTATAACCAGCCTGTACATGTCCTTGATAAATCAATTCCTCTTCTGAAGAATGACAGTCTGTAAGATTATTAATATTCTCTGGTAGTTTTATTTTGCCAATGTCATGAATTAATGCTCCTAAGACGATCGTATGTATAACTTCTGTAGAATGCCCCAGTAGTTTAGCGATTTTGGCAGAAATAATGGCTACAGACATACTGTGATTAACTAAATTTTCCTGATGGTGGGGAGTGATTTCTCTATTAAGGGTATAGGCAAGTACTCCTACAGTTGACGCTGCATAATGGCAAATGATGTTTGCCATTACTTTGAGGGGCATAATGTCGTTGGATTCCTCTAATCCTAAAAGTATTTTCGAGAATTTGTGAGAAATCTCATTATATTGTTCGGAGGATTTTTTATTAATGATAGATGGAAGTTCTGTGGAAGACGGCCCGCTATCTGCAATTTGTTTTATTTTTTTAAAGAGTTTAGGATTGCTGGTGACAATTTCATCAAATTGTAAAGACAAACGAATATCATCATCTGTATCTTTTTCTTCACGTAATCTTATTTCTTCGATTTCCCATAGTTTTAGTAAGGTAATAGTTTTATCAGTAAGGGGTGCACCAGCAGCTAGTAAAACCTGCCCTTCAGAATTTAGGATATGCTCGGCAATTATATCGCCTTTTCTTAGCTCACTTATTTTTACTTTTACCATTTTCATGTCCTCCTGAGTTGAAAAATCAGTAAGAGATTCTTATGCTCTTTTAGTATATCGACAGAGTTAAGCTAAATATATATAAAATCATATAACAAAATATAAGGATTAGCTAGAAATAATTACAAAAACAGCCAATTAGTAAAATAGTTGGATTTCTGCTTAGTGAAGACATCATAGAAAAATGCAGGAAAATAGCGATACTAGTAGAAATATAACATGGAGGGATCACGTTAGAAAGGGTGTTTTGTTTAATTGTCAAGGTGGGAAGAGTTTTTTAAAAATATTCAGCAGGATATAAAGTTATATGTATTTGTATTGGGTATATTTTGTTTATTTCGCATTGGCTTTATCGTTGTTTTAAATTCCTATATTAGCGAAGCTGCAACATTGCAGGACATTTTTACGGCTCTTTATTATGGTATAAGAATTAGTTTAAAAAGTGCAGGCTTAGTGGTAATAGCATCTTTTATATTTTGTACTGTAATCAATGTAGTAACAATAAGTAAGAAGATGGGATCTACTCGTTATGTTTTAGGCTGCCTTTACATTAGCCTTCTTAGTTTATTGTTTTATGCCAGGATTCCATATTATAAACAGTTTCATATGGGCTTTAATCAACTGTTATTTAATACTTTTAATGATGATATTAATGCTCTTTTTTATACCTTGGTACAGCAGTATAATCTCCCCTTGCGCTTGTTATTGACTGGTGTGACAGCATTGGTATTATGTCGCTTATTACGAAGGTGGCTAGAAATAAAGACCTATCGATTGCCGCATTTTTCCAGGTGGTATAGCAATATTACTTTTCGTGTATCTTTGCTGATTGTTATGTATTATTTTGTTATCTTTATTCGGTTTGGCGGGAGTATGACCTATGCTTATAATATTGATTGGGAAAATTCAGGGGTCACTAAGGATGAATTTTTAAATGAAGCCATCTTAGATGATGTGCAAGCTTTATATCGAGCTTATACACTTCATGAACGCGTAATGGCATCTACAGGATTGGACATGGACCCACAGCGGATGGGAGAGTATGGTTCTTATTTGGCTGGTTATCAAGTAGATTCTCAAAAAGTGGATGATTTTTTGAGAAAAGAGGCCCAGGGAGCAAAAATCAAGAAGCCACAGCATATCTTTTTAATTATTGGGGAAAGTTATGCCAATTGGCCTTTGTTGCCTCAATATAAGAATTTGAACATTGCCAATGGTGTACGAAAGATTATTTCTGAGGAAGATGCTGCCTATGTGCCTGCCTTTTTACCCAATGGTATGAGTACGATTTCGGGGATTATGGGAATTGTTACAGGTTTGGCGGAGGCCAATTTGTATCTTACCTATTTGCCCGAATCTTATAAAGAGCCTTACTCTACGGCCCTTGCTCCGCAAATGAAAAAGTTAGGATATAAACCGAGGTTTTGGTATGCAGGGCCTACTTCTTGGGAGAGAGTAAAGGATTTTACATTAGCCCAAGGTTTTGAGGAATTTTATGGTATGGGAGATATAAAAAGTGAATCAGGCAATGTGTGGGGGTGCGACGATAAATATTTATTTCAGGCTGTTTCTTCTGGAGTAGATGACCCTTCGCCAACGTTTGATGTGATTATGAATATTTCGAATCATGCTCCTTATACTGTAGATTTAGAGAAAGAGGGTTTTAATCGGGAAAGTGTAATCAGCGGTTTACCGGATGATCTAAAGGGTGATCACGATCTGATAAAAAAACTGGGACATTTTTGGTATGCTGATAAAGTAATGGCGGAGTTTATTGCTAAGATGCGTCAAGAATATCCGGATAGTTTATTTATTATTGTTGGGGATCATGCAGATCGATTGAATATCCAGTTAAATCCTAGTTTATCTGAACGTTACACCATTCCTTTCATTGTCTATGGTAAAGGGATTCATAAGAATGTATTTCCTGAACAGGTAGCAGGTAGTCATATTAATGTTACTCCCACCTTGTTAGAATTACTTTCTCCTCAAGGGTCTGTTTATTATTCGTTAGGTGAAAGTCTGACAAGAGGTAATATTGTAGGCTTTAACTATGGATTCTGGGTTACTCACGATTCCATAGGAAAAATAGCTGGCAGTGGTAAAGAAGGTATGGATGGAATAAAAGCCACTGCAGCTTTTGATGATACTTTTATTCAAAAGGATATTGATGCAAGAAGGGCCATATCTTGGTGGCGGGTGAAATATGGGAAAGATGTGAAGTCTGTGGAATAATTTGTACAGGAAATTGCTTAAACAATGTCGAATTCAAATGATAAAATGTATTTTAATAGGAGGTCTTCTAATGATAAATTATAATTTTTTTAACCCCACCAAAATGATATTTGGTGAAAATACTATTGAAAAAATTGGCACTGTCGTAAGTGGCGCGGGTTGTAAAAAAGCACTACTCATTATCGGTGGGGGTTCAGTAAAGAGCAATGGAGTATATACAAAGGTAACAGATTCTCTGAAAAGTGCTAATATTGAGTGGGTAGAATGTTCAGGAGTACGGGCAAATCCTGAATTGTCAAAAGTGCGAGAAGCAATTGCCCTAGCGCGGGATTTTGGTGCTGAAGCAGTAGTGGCTGTTGGGGGCGGCAGTGTTATTGATACTGCCAAAGCGGCTGCTGTTGGTGTATATTTGGATGATGTATGGCAGGCTTTTGAGAGGAGAACTACTATTACCAAAGCATTGCCAATCTTTACAATATTGACACTGTCAGCGACAGCATCAGAAATGAACTCAAATGCTGTCATCAGTCATACGGAAGAAGGCAAAAAGTGGGGTATGGGTAATCCTATGCTTTTTCCTAAGGTTTCTATTATTGATCCTAGCGTGCAACAGAGCTTGCCTTGGGAACAAACTGTAAATGGAGCGATAGATGCTCTGGCTCATATTATGGAATTCTATTTCGTTGGTACTGTGGAGGAAACCACGATCGCTATCAATGAAGCTTTGATGAAAACGATAATCTCCATGGTAGATAAATTGCAAACTGATTCTGAGGATGTGGTCAGTAGAGCAAATTTGGCCTGGGCAGCTACTTTAGCCTTAAATGGTATTAGTGGCGCTGGTCTAAAAGGTGGGGACTGGGCTTGTCATGGGATTGAGCACAGTGTAAGCAGCTATGATGCTAAAGTGGCACATGGTGCTGGTCTAGGCATTATTTTTCCAGCATGGATGGAATATGTGCATGCTACTAATGAACCCCAATTTACCCGTTTCGCCCAAAGTATTTGGCAATGTGATACCATTGAGCAAGCGATTGAAAAGATGAGAGCAAAAATTAAACAATGGCAGGGGCATACTAAGCTTCGTGAACTAAACATACCTGAAAATAGCCTTGCTGGAATTGCTGAAAATGCTACAATGAGAGGCTCCCTGGGTAGCATAAAGAAGTTAAATACAGAAGATGTAGAAAAGATTTTACGGTTGGCTTATTAATAATACATTAGGCGATAATATGCTTTTTATAGAGAGGAAGAATATGAAATGACAAGATCATTTACTTTGTATCGTGATCAATTACAGAAACTTTTAATTCAGGTGGAACAGAATGTTGAGAAAAATCCTTTGGCTACTGATGGTATCACGATTATGATTTCAGAAAATGATCGATGTTTAAAAGTTTTTCAAAAAGTTGGGCATGATTGGATTTATTTGGACCAGGAAGAATTTTGTGAGTGGTAAATAAAGAAGACTAAGATTCAGCTGGAGTTTTAACTCCATCTGAATCTTAGTCGCACTTATCCTTAGAACGTAGTTGCTCTAGAGCTCCCACTTATAGAAGATGAGAGTCTTAGAACAGCTTGGTCATCGGATAAAAAGGAATGAATCCTACATATTTGGTTCATTGGTGACCAAGCCGCTCTAAGATTCCTATTTTCTTGTAAAATGGGAATTAAGAGCGGCTTGGTACTTGAGTAAGCCTTCCTAATTGTATGGGATTTAACGCTTTAGCATAAGGAGAAAACAGTATGAACGGTACAGAACGTAAAAATATTCGACCAGGTAGTAGGGTGAAGATTGTGCAAAAGCTGCATCAACGCACAGGACAACTGACAGATGGTGTAGTAAAAGATCTTCTAACGAACAGTGCAGTCCACCCTAGAGGTATCAAAGTTCGTCTAGAGAATGGGATAGTAGGGAGAGTACAAGAGGTGCTTGGCTAATTACCTCTATGTCCATTTGATGCAGAATTTTTTGATTAAAATGGTATAAGTTTACCTTTATAACACAAGAATATGTAGTGAAATTAGGATCTTTACGGATAAGATTCTAATACGTAGGTGTAGGTGAAGTATGGAACAAACCTTTTCGATAAAACAAAAAAATATTCAATTCTTAATTATTTTAGTACCCATTTTAGTAACACAAGTTTTTATGTGTTCCATGACTTTTTTTGATACGATGATGTCAGGACACGTCAGTCCAAATGACTTAGTGGGGGTTGCCATTGGGTCTAGTATATGGATGCCTGTTTTTACTGGACTAAATGGAATTTTATTTGCAGTTGTCCCTATTGTGGCTCAGCTTTTAGGTGCTAAGAAGAAAGAGAAGGTACCCTTTGTTGTGATTCAGGCCGTATATTTAGCGGTAGGGATATCCATTGTAGTTATTATTTGTGGCTCCTATATTATTACCCCTATATTGAGTAAAATGGAGCTAAATCCTTTATCCTATCAAATTGCACATGACTTTTTAGCAGCGATTTCTTTTGGTATTATGCCTTTATTTGTATCTACAGTACTTCGCTGCTTTATTGATACGTTAGGTTATACAAGGATAACCATGTTTATTTCTATGGTTGCCTTACCTATTAATGTAGTGCTCAATTATGTGTTTATTTTTGGTAAGTTTGGCTTTCCTCAATTAGGTGGCGTAGGGGCAGGATGGGCTTCTGCTATTACCTATTGGTGTATTGCCATTATCAGTTTTTGCGTAATACAACGTAAAGAACCTTTTAAATCTCATCATATATTTAGTTTATGGTATTCTTTTTCCCCAGCAGCATGGAAAGAGCAATTGAAGATTGGGGTACCAATTGGTATCGCCATCTTTTGTGAAACAAGTATATTTGCGGTGATTACCTTATTAATGAGTGAATTTAATGAAGCAACGATTGCAGCCTATCAAGTAGCGATAAATGTGGCTTCCCTGATATATATGATCCCTTTGAGCATTTCCATGGCATTAACAATTGTGGTTGGATTTGAAGTGGGAGCCAAGCGGTATAAGGATGCCAAGCAATACGGCTATCTCGGCATTGGTACTGCATTAGTAATGGCTGTAGTGGCCGCATTCGTCTTATATTTTGGTAATGAGCAGATAGCGAGTTTATATACGGAGAACTTGGATATTCGGCGTCTTGCAGAACAATTTTTATTATATGCTATCTTCTTTCAATTATCAGATGCCATAGCAACACCAGTTCAAGGATGCTTGCGCGGATATAAAGATGTACGCATTACATTTATTATGGCAATGATTTCTTATTGGGTTCTAGGATTGCCCTTAGGATATGCGCTGGCACATCATTCTGGATTAGGAGCATTTGGTTACTGGATCGGATTGATTGTAGGTCTAGCTTTTGGTGCCATTTGTTTATCTGCTCGCTTAGCCCGTGTACAGCATAAACATGTATAAAAATAGCTACCCCATTTAAAAAGGGGTAGCTATTTTGTCATTGGGAGGTACGAAGCAATCTTTGCCAAAGAGGGGATTGCTTCGTGCTCCCAATGACGAAACGAGTCTATTTGATTTTACCAAGCTGCTGCGACAGATCCTTTAAAGTGTTCTTGTATAAAGGATTTTACTTCAGCAGAGTGGTAGGCTTTTATTAACTTCTGTACGGCTGGATTTTCTTTGTCTTTTGTCCGGACAACAATAATATTCGCATAAGGAGAGTTGCTATCTTCAATGGCAATCGCATCTTTAGTTGGTACTAAGCCTGCGGTAATTGCGTAATTAGTATTAATAGCGGCAATATCCATATCAGCTAAAGAGCGAGGGATTTGGGCTGCGTCTAATTCTTTAATAACAATCTTTTTAGGATTTTCAATAATGTCAGTAACGGCGGCCTTGTGTCCAATTCCTGGTTTTAATTTAATAACGCCAATTTTCTCTAATAATAAGAGAGCTCGTCCTCCATTTGTTGGGTCATTAGGAATAGCAACAGTGGCTCCTGTTTGTAAATCTGCAATGTTTTTAAGTTTACTGGAATAGACCCCCATAGGGAAGATTACCGTATTGCCTACGGTTGCGAGATCGTAGTTGCGGTCTTTGATAATGTTATCAAGGTAGGGTTTATGTTGAAAACTATTTACATCAATATCACCTTGATTTAAGGCAACATTAGGTTGGATATAGTCATTAAACTCAATAACTTCAATTTTTAAGCCATCTTTCTCGGCAATTTTCTTTACTACATCCATTACTTCGGCATGAGGGCCTGCTGTAACACCAACCTTAAGTGTTTTTTGTTCTACTTTGGCTGTACTTTGTTGGCTGCAGCCAGTTGATAAGCCCAGAATAAAGATAAGAGCTAACAAAAGGGAAAGAGTTTTTATTGATTTTTTCATTTGAATATGCCTCCTAAAATATATATTATTTAAGTTTTTGCAGTCTTTCTACTGCTGCCTCTAATGTTGCAAATTGTTTGCAGAAACAAAAACGGATGAAGCGATGCTTGTCATTAGCGTTGTCTTGGTAAAAGCTAGAGCCTGGCACCACAGCAACGCCGATTTTTTCTGCTAAGTGGCGAGCAAAATCTACGTCGTTCTCCCAACCGAAAGGTGCGATATCCGCCATAATATAGTAGGCGCCAGCAGGGCGAATGCAATCAAAACCGATAGCAGCTAATTCCTTCAACATAAAGTCTCGTCGTTTACTGTAAAAGTCCGTTAATTTTTCATAATAGGCAGCAGGAAAACCTAAGGCCTGTGCAGCAGCTACTTGCAGGGGAGCCGCCGCTCCTACTGTTAAGAAATCGTGCATTTTTCGTATAGATTGACTGATTTCTGGAGAGGCAACCACATAGCCAATGCGCCAACCTGTGACACTATAGGTTTTGGAAATGCTATTGATTGTTATGGTTCGTTCTGCCATACCTGGTAGGGTGGCCAGAGGAATGTGCTTTACTTCATCATAGATGATATGTTCATAAATTTCATCTGTAATAGCTAAGACATCATACTGAATACAGAGTTTGGCAATGAGGTCGAGTTCTTCACGATTAAAGACCTTGCCTGTAGGATTATTGGGAGTATTTATAATAATTGCTCTAGTACGGTCTGAAAAGGCAGCTGTTAATTCTTCCTTATTAAAGTTGAATTCAGGTGGATGCAGTTGTACATATTTGGGAGTTGCGCCACATAGTATGGCATCAGGACCATAATTTTCATAAAATGGTTGAAAGATAATGACTTCATCTCCTGGATTAATGGTTGCCAAGAGGGTTGCCACCATACCTTCAGTAGAACCACAGCAAACTGTTATCTGGCGTTCAGGGTCGATATCAATATTGTAATCTCGTTTATTCTTCAGAGTAATGGCATCGCGAAGTGACTTAGTGCCCCAGGTAATCGCATATTGATTATGATCTTCTAATACTGCCTTGACGGCTGCTTCTTTGATTTCATCTGATGCAGGAAAATCAGGAAATCCTTGTGCTAGATTAATCGCCTTGTGAGTAGTGGCAATACGAGACATTTCTCTAATGACGGACTCAGTGAAACGACTAGCTTTTTCTGAAGTGTAATTACGTAAGGTTTGGGCTTGCCTTGAATTTTGATTCATATGTTTGACTCCTTTACCTTTGCAAAATAAAAAATCCTCTTCATAGGATGAAGAAGATTTTATTTCAAAATGTTCTTCATCTCCCAGGATACTCCTGTTGGAATTGGCACCGTTCGCAATATGCGGTGGTTGCCGTAGCTTCATCGGGCCAATCCCTCAGCTAACTCTTGATGAATTTATGTAGTTGATGAAAACAATAGTAGCATGAGATTCCGATTTGTGTCAAGAGGAATTTGGAAAACAGATTATTTCGTCAATTGACATGTAAACTTAACGAAAGTATAATGTATAATATATAATAAAGTCTACCGGGGAAACACTTATATTCATATTTAAAAGGAGTTATATTATGAATCAAACAAAAACAAATTTTCGTTGGAAGCTAGCAGGACTTATGTTTTTTATTAGTTTTATTTCTTACATGGATAGAGTCAATTTATCAGTAGCTACTCCAACCATTATGCAGGATCTAGGCTTGAGTAAAATGGATATGGGTATGATACAAACAGCTTTCTTTGTTGGTTATGCTTTTATGCAAATACCTGGTGGAATTATGTCTGAATTTTGGGGACATCGTAAGGTATTAGCCATAGCAGCTACTTGGTGGTCTGTTTTTACAGCACTGACAGGAGCATGTAGTAGCTTCACTTCATTTATACTGGCACGGGGTATGTTTGGTATAGGTGAGGGGCCTATGGCACCTGCTTTTGGACGATTTATTTATCGCTGGTTTAACTCTAGTGAAAAGGGACGAGCTTCTTCTTTCATGCTCAGTGGCGTATTCTTTGGACCCGTTGTCGGCCCTACTCTTACCATTGCATTAATGATGGCTTTTGGTTGGCGCTCTGTATTTGTGATTTTTGGTTTGTTAGGTTTTGTGGTAGCGGGTCTTTGGTATTGGTTGGCAAAGGATTCACCGCGGACGAGTTGTTTTGTAAATACTGAAGAGGCAGATTATATAGAAGAAGGCCTAACTGCCAATGCTGATAAAAAAGAATTTGCTCCATGGCGTGCCTTCTTAGGATCTTCCCAGTTTTGGGCCATTGGCATTCAATATTTTATAACAGATTATATTATGTTTGTATTTTTAGCATGGTTGCCCTTATACTTAATGGAGGCACAAAATTTTTCTTTGCAGAAAATGGGGGTTGCCGCTTCTTTTCCTTGGGCAGCACTATGTATTGTAACGGCCACAGCTGGTTATATCAGTGATAAACTGGTAGCTGGCGGTGTATCTAGGCATAAGTCGAGGACCTTATTTGGTATTGTCGGATTGATCTTATGTTGTGTGACTCTCTATCTGGGAGCAGTAGCGACTACTCCTTGGATGAATGTATTATGGTTAACAATATCCCTTGGATCTCTTGGATTTACTTTTAATGCCTCGTGGGCTGCTTGTCTTGATATTGGTGGCAAATTTGTTGGTTCTGTATCTGGGTGGATGAACTTCTGGGGTAACCTAGGGGGTATTGCAGCTCCTGTTGTAACTGCATGGATTGCAACGAACTATGGTTGGCAGGCTGCCATTGTAACCACTGCTGCTTCTGCTGTAGTTGGTATCATTGCATGGTTAGCCGTAAAACCCGATGTGCCTTTAGTTATAAAAGAAAATACCAATTTTGAAAAAATCGCTTAGGAGAGATGCTTTGTGTTAAAAGAATTTTCCTTTGGTTATGGTGATGAGGAAATTACCATAAAATTGCCTGAAGAACGTATATTGAATGTAGTAGAAGGCAAACCAGCTGCGGCTATATTGGATGTAGAAGCTGCTGTCACTGCTGCATTAAATCACCCAATCGGTACGCCACCTCTTAAAAACGTGGTGCAGCAAGGCGACAAGGTGATGATTATTGCCAGTGATATCACTCGCAAGTGGGTGCGTCACGATTTGTTTTTACCTACCTTATTGAATGAATTAAACAAATCTGGTGTGCCAGATGAAGATATTTCTCTAATTGTAGCACTAGGTGCCCATCGACATCACACTCATGAGGAGAATGTAGCTACTTTTGGTCAGGAAGTGGTAGAACGTATTACCCTATTGCAAAGCCATGCTCCAGAAACAGAGGAATTTGTTTGTATTGGACAAACTTCTCGAGGAAAAGATGTATCTATTAATAAACATGTAGTAAATGCGGATAAAGTCATTTTGACGGGTGGTATTGTTCATCATTTAATGGCTGGTTTTGGTGGCGGACGTAAGGCCATAATGCCTGGTGTCTCCTCTTATAGTACGATTCAGGGAAATCATAGCTTATGTCTTCATGATATAATAGGGCAAGGTGTCAGTCCAGAGTGTATTGCTGGAAAACTAGAAAATAATCCAATGCATGCAGATATGCTAGAAATGGCAGAATTGCTCAAGCCAGCATTTTTACTCAATGCAGTCTTTACACCAGAAGGACAGTTTGCTTCTTTTGTTGCAGGTCATTGGCATGAAGCTTGGCTTCAAGGCTGCAAGACTGCCAATGAAATATTTGGTGTTCCTGTGAGTGGCAAAGCAGACTTGGTCATTGCTTCTGCTGGGGGATTTCCAAAAGACATTAATTTATATCAAGGCTCTAAAACCATTGGAAATGCCTTTATGGCAGTTAAATCTACTGGTGTAGTGATTTTATTATTAGAATGTCGTGACATAATGGAACCACCTGATTTTAGCGATTGGTTTAATTATGAATCCCTATATGATCGGGAAATAGCCTTACGGGCAGCCTTTACTGTTCCAGGATTCATTGCATTAAAATGTGGCGCAATGGCAAAAGAAGTTCCTCATATTGTGGTTACGCTGCCACAAAATAAAGGATTTATAGAAAAGGCAGGGATGCTGGCGGCTACTAGTTTGGAAGAGGCTATTCGTATGGCTGAAGAAAAACTAGGTAAAAAAGAATATACCATTACAGTAATGGCTCACGGTGCTAATACTGTGCCAGTAGAAAATGCTTGATAATATGCAGTAAGAAAGGGAAGTTTGCAATTTTTTAAAGATTGTAAACTTCCTTTTCCTATCGTATCAGATTTATCATGGAAAAAAGAACAATGTAGTTATATAATATTGTTTATAACTACATCGTTTCTTAAGGAGTGTGCGCATGTTAACGAATATAAATAGAAGAAAGGATATTTTAAATATTATCTTTAAGCTGGGATCGGTAAAAGTAACAGCGTTGGCTGAGCAGTACGAAGTAAATGAAGCAACAATTCGTAGAGATTTAAAATATTTATCTGAAAATAATAATATAAAATTAGCCTATGGTGGAGCCTATATTGAAGAGAGTAAAGCTTGTTATTCAATTGCTGAAGTACATCTTGCCAATAAGAGGCTGCAACATTTTGAGGAAAAACAAATGATTGCACGTAAGGCTGCCAGGTTAATTAAAGATGGTGAAACAATTGCTTTAAATGCTGGTAGTACAGTTGAATATATTCTAGATTATTTAGAGAATATCACCCGCTTAAATATTATTACTTTATGTGTACATGTTGCTGTTAAAGCGGCCAATATTCCATATATTTCTGTATATATGCCAGGGGGGAAAATAAGGAATTCCTCAGGTGCTTTTTGTGGTAATGATAGCGAAAACTTTCTCAGAAAATTTAGTGTGGATAAATGTTTTCTAGGGGTAGCTGCTGTAAACCTTAAAAAAGGAGTCATGCATCCTGTTTTGGAAGAAATAGCAAATAATAGAATATTGCTAGATATTGCTGAACAAACCTATATGATATCTGACTCTTCTAAGCTTGATTGTGTTTCCCTAGCTAGTATGGCAGAGTTGGAAGAATTCAACGGCTTTATTGTTGATGACAAGTTTCCTGATGTATATAAAGAATTTGCTAAATTAAATAATATCGAAATTATTTAATTTATGGGAGCCGCATAGAGAGAACACTGCAAAAGTCAATCTATAATTTGGAAGCCAGCACCAAATTGGTGCTGGCTTCCAAATTATAATAAAAGTATAGAACGTGTGGAAAGGTTGCAAATTTATGCTTACTGATTTCTCCTTGAGATCACAGGCGGCAATGAAGATGATGGTAAGCAATTACCAAAACTATTAGAGCAATACAAACAACATCTGAATTTGAAGCCAGTGCAACCTTCAAAGCATGCTCAAAACGAAGATGCATTATTGAGCATAAAAATTGAACTCAAAAGGCACCATGAATTGACTAGGGCTAAATACCGTGGTCTTTTTCGCACGCGAGTACAAGCGTTGCTCACAGTTTTTGTCGTTAACGTAAAACGAATGGTGAAGCTGATGGGACAAAAATGCAGCCAAACTACACGAAAGTTGACTACATTTTTATATTTTAAAATTGACTTACTTGGTTGTGCTTAAAAGAAGGGCACTTTTACAGTGTTCTCAGACTGCGGCTCTTTTTTTATGAGATTTGAAAAAAAGCATCAATAGCTTTATCGCATATTGACAATGAATGGTAAGAATGTGATAATAATAAACATAATATACACATAATATATATAAACATAGTATATATATTATGTTTAACTCTGTAGGAGGAATCATAATGAAACCGTTAAAAGATATAAAATGTTTTGCACTTGATATGGATGGAACTGTATATTTAGGAAATAAAATATTGCCAGGTGTCCTGGATTTTTTGAGTTATCTACGTAATACGGGTAGAGACTATATTTTTCTGACCAATAACTCATCAAGGCATGCATCCTACTATTCCGAGAAGCTTGCACGTTTAGATATTGAATGCAGTGAAAATAATATTTTGACTTCTGGTGAGGCTACAGCCCTTTATTTAAAAAATACTAAAAAATGTAAAAAAGTATATTTGCTTGGAACGCCTGATTTGGAAGAAGAGTTTCAACGACACGGGTTTATCTTAACAGCAGATAATCCTGAATATGTAGTATTAGGATTTGATACTACATTAACCTATGAAAAATTAGTTATCGCTTGTGATCTTGTACGGAATAATACTCCTTATATTGCAACACATCCAGACTTTAATTGTCCTACAGAAACAGGCTATATACCAGATTGCGGTGCGATGATGGCATTAATAAAAGCATCAACAGGTCGTTCACCTCAGGTTGTGGGCAAACCCAATAAAGAAATTGTTGAAGCTCTGTTAGATAAAAAGAATTATCCTCTTGATCAAATGGCAATGGTTGGTGATCGATTATATACTGATGTAGCTACAGGATGTAATGCGGGGATGGTTTCAGTGTTAGTGCTTAGTGGAGAGTCAAAAATTTCGGATGTTGCAGAGTCTGAATTTAAACCAGATTATATATTTGATAATTTAGGTGCTTTAGGTAAGGCACTAGAAATTAGCGACAAAGAAGACTAGAGTAAAAAGGACATTTACAATCATTAGGGTTGTAAGCGTCCTTTTTGATTATTGTATATTTAAAGATACAGTGAGGGAAAATATGAAGTATTTGCAGGATTGTTTCTAGTGATAGAGAAGAAAATAAGTATGAAAGTTGCTAATCAGCACCATCATTGCTAGTCTGACCTTATCGGTAATAAAATCGAATAAAGGGGAGTGCTTTATATGGAATATCGTATTGAAAAGGATTCAATGGGAGAAATAAGAGTACCAGCAGATAAATTATGGGGAGCTCAGACACAACGTAGTTATGAGAATTTTCGTATTGGTATTGAAAAGATCCCATATGAATTGGTTGGCGTATTTGCCATTCTGAAAAAAGCAGCTGCCTTGGTAAATGAAAGATTAGGTCTTTTGGATGCAAAGCGAGCTGGCGCAATTGCCCAAGCTTGTGATGAAGTGTTAGCAGGAAAATTAGATGGAAATTTCCCTTTGTCTGTATGGCAGACTGGTAGTGGTACCCAATTTAATATGAATGTAAATGAAGTGTTGGCACATAGAGCGACACAGTTATTAGCAGAAGGTGCAGAACCATTAGTCGTACATCCTAATGATCATGTAAATAAATCTCAGAGTTCCAATGATATTTTTCCAACAGCCATACATGTTGCTGGCGTTAGTTTAGTAATGGATAAATTATTGCCCGCGATTTCTTCTTTGCAACAAACCTTAGATAAGAAGTCTAAAGAATACAATGACATTATTAAAATCGGCAGAACTCACCTGATGGATGCGACTCCTCTTACCTTAGGCCAAGAAATAAGCGGCTGGGTACGGATGTTAGAGCGAAATGAAGAAATGCTAACCACTGGTATTGGTTTTATGCGAGATTTGGCAATGGGAGGAACTGCTGTTGGTACAGGTATCAATTCTCCAGTAGGATTTGGTGAATTAATAGCTGCAGAGATTACCAAGCTAACAGGGAAGCAGTTTTATACAGCACCGAATAAGTTCCATGCTTTGACAAGTAAGGATGAAGTAGTTGCAGTACATGGCATCATAAAAGCATTGGCTGCAGACTTAATGAAAATTGCCAATGATATTCGTTGGCTCGCTAGTGGTCCTCGCTGCGGTATAGGCGAGATCAGAATACCTGAAAATGAGCCAGGTAGCTCCATTATGCCAGCGAAAGTGAATCCTACCCAATCAGAGGCTTTGACGATGGTTGTTGCTCAAGTTTTTGGCAACGATACCACCATTTCTTTTGCTGCCAGTCAGGGTAATTTTCAATTAAATGTATTTATGCCTGTACTTGTCTATAATCTCTTGCAATCCATTAATTTATTAGCCGATGGGATGAACTCTTTTAATGAAAATTGTGCTGTAGGTATACAGCCTAATGCAGAGATTATTGATTTCTATTTACATCAATCTTTAATACTCATCACCGGATTAGTGCCGCTGATTGGTTATGATAAGGCGGCCCAGATAGCCAAAAGGGCGGCAAAGGAAGGAATTACGTTAAAAGAATCTGCTTTGGCAACTGGAGAAATAACAGCAGAACAATATGACTTATATATGAATCCAGCTATCTTAGTGAAACCAAGATAGAAATAAACAAGGAAAAAGAATAGAATAAGAGTTGACATGATAAACTAGATTAGTCTATACTTATAAAAATGACAAGATAATATTGAAAAGATAGAGGCGCGGTATATTAGGAATATGTATCTTGAGAGGCCAACGATGAAAGATACAAAAAGGAATAACCGCCGAAGTAAAAGGGGTTTGGCAAAACCCATTTATTGGTTTTGTATTGAATAAGTGCAAGACTGTCATCCAGACATGGATGGAGTGCTATCTGCATTACTGATTGTGAGATAATTGAATTCTTATAGCGGTTTGCGGAATAGTTTCCGCAAACCGCTTTTCATACTATAATAAACAATTCAGGAGGTACACATTATTATGGCAGAAAAAACATTACCATTTACTAAAGTTGAGCTTGAGGAAATCATTCAGCATTATCCGACTCCTTTTCATATTTATGATGAACAGGCTATTCGGAACAATGCTCGTAAATTATTAGCAGCTTTTTCCTGGGCACCAGGTTTTAAAGAGTATTTTGCTGTAAAAGCTACTCCAAATCCTCAAATCTTAAAAATATTAAGAGAAGAAGGCATTGGTGCTGATTGCAGTTCATTGCCAGAACTGCTTTTATCCAAGCAAGCTGGAATTGAGGGAGAAAACATTGTTTTTTCTTCTAATGATACTCCAGCAGAAGAATATCAGGCAGCCAAAGACATAGGGGCCATCATTAACCTTGATGATATTAGTCATATTGAATATCTGGAAAAGCATGTAGGATTACCTGAAATCATTTCTTTCCGCTATAACCCAGGCCCTTTATTGGAGGGCGGTAACGACATTATTGGTTATCCTGAAGAAGCAAAATATGGTTTAACACGAGAACAAATTCTTGAGGCTTATAAAATTACCCAAAGTAAAGGGGTAAAACGCTTTGCCTTGCATACGATGGTAATTTCTAATGAACTGAATCCTGAAAGTTTTGTGGCTACTGCGGCGATGATGTTTGACTTAGTTCTGGAAGTGTATCAAAAACTAGGAATACGCATTGAGATGATTGATTTGGGTGGTGGCATTGGTATTCCTTATCGCCCAGAGCAGCAGGCAGTGGATCTAGATGCTGTCAGTCAGGGTGTACGTAAAGTCTATGAAGAAAAAATTGTGGCAAATGGACTTCATCCTCTAAAAATTACCATGGAATGCGGTAGAATGATTACAGGACCGTTTGGCTATTTAGTTTCAACTGTACTTCATAAAAAAGAAATTTATAAAAATTATGTAGGTCTTGATGCATGTATGGCAAACTTAATGCGTCCAGCCTTATATGGCTCTTATCATCACATTACCGTTGTGGGAAAAGAAGCTTTGCCTCTTGACCATGTGTATGATGTAACAGGATCTTTATGCGAGAATAATGATAAATTTGCTATTGATCGCAGTTTACCCCGCACTGACATTGGTGATATTGTTGTTTTGCATGATGCAGGTGCCCACGGACATGCAATGGGTTTTAATTATAACGGAAAATTACGCTCTGCTGAATTATTGTTAAAACAAGATGGGTCAGTCCAAATGATTCGACGTGCAGAAACAATTGCTGATTATTTTGCAACGTTGGATTTTGAAAAATGTGAAATGAAGTTAGCAGCAGCAACTAAAAAATAAATAATAATAGAACGTGTACGTAAGCAGACAGGTGGCATACCTGTCTGCTTTTTGATTGTGTATTGAAAACCACGCGCTAGGCGTGTGGTTCCAAAAAGCTTACAGCTAT
>CAUROG010000034.1:0-25352 GCA_963526645.1 uncultured Pelosinus sp.
AGCACCATCAGTAACCGTGATCTTTGCGCCGCCGGTCTGGCGTGCTAGGGCTATGGTTGCAGTCGCTGTTGTTCCGTTTGCTATGACTACTTCACCTGATGTACCGCTGCCGTAATCCGCCTTAGTGGCTGTGAAGGTGTATGTGCCGGTCGGGATGTTTGCAAAGGTCGCCCCGCCGTTAGCGGCGGTAGTGGCCGTTTGCGCCTGACCGTTTACCGTCACGCTGACAGTTGCTCCGCTAAGCGGTGAAGCACCATCAGTAACCGTGATCTTTGCGCCGCCGGTCTGGCGTGCTAGGGCTATGATTGAAGTCGCCGTTGCTCCGACTGTTATGGCAACGTCATTTGCCATGCCGCTGTCATAATCTGACTTAGTGGCTGTGAAGGTGTATGTGCCGGTCGGAATGTTTACAAAGGTCGCCTCGCCGTTAGCGGCGGCAATCGCCGTTTGAGCTTGACCGTTTACCGTCACGCTGACGGTTGCGTCGCTAAGCGGTGCTGTGCCGTCAGTAACCGTGATTTTTGCGCCGCCGGTCTGGCGGGTCAAGGTCACAGCGGCAGCAGTTGTCGCGCCGCTAGCGATGGTCACGCTTGCCGTATTGCTGTTATAGTCTGCCTTAGAAGCTGAGAATGTGTAGGTTCCTGCCGGCAGATTCGTAAAGGCCGCCACACCGTTAGCATCGGTAGCAGCCGTCTGGGGTTGGCCGTTTACCGTCACACTTACGGTGGATCCGCTAAGCAATGCATTCGATTCATCTTTAACAGTGATGTTTGCTCCGCCTGTCTGTGGTGTCAGAGCAATCGCCGCAGCTACCGTCTCTTTGTCGGTTACTGTTGTACTTATGTTTTTGCTGATGTAATTTGCAGCACTTGCTGCTACTGTATAGGCCGAACCGGCTGTCAGGCCGCTGAAAATGGCAGTTCCGTCGCTGCCGGTGGTTTTTGTTTCAATAACGGTGGAACCGCTTCTCAGCTCTACTGCAGCGCCGTTTATGACTGCTTTACTGACTGCGTCGATAATCATTGCCACAATATTGCCGCCGCTGGCCGGCAGCACGACTGTAGCGTTGCTTGTCGAGCCGTCCGGTACGGCTACCGCCAAGCTTTTCATCTCTTTGCCGCTATAGGCAACCGTAAATTTGTAGTTCCCCGGCGGTAAATTCGTGAATGTGGCGATGCCATTTGCATCGGTAACTGCCGTCACTTTGAAACCGGATGCCGCATAGGCTGTCTTAACTCCGAGAATTCGGTCAAAGAGACTCTGGTCTGCCGCGCCATGCAGCCCGTCTGCAGCTTCGGCAGTAACGGTCGCTCCGCCAACCCCTGCCCCGGCGTTATCAAGTACATTGATTTTTGCTTTGCCGCCGAGAACGGCTAAGGCAATGGCGGTGCTTGCCGCTTGATCTTTTTGCACTGTCACCGCCGAGCTAGTGCCGCTGACGCTGAAATAGTCTGCGCGGACTGTATAGTCGCCTACAGTGAGGCCGCTTAACACCGCTATGCCCTTTGCGTCAGTTGCCGCTACGGCGCCGACCGGGCTGCCATTTTGATATGCTTGCACCTGCGCGCCTTGCAGGGCTGCGCCATTGTTATTGGTTACTGTTACGCTCAAATTACCGGTATATACAACTAGCTTGGTAAACGTTTCGGTTTTGATATCATTTTCCCGTTGCACCTTTTGCAAGAGCTTATAGCTGATATCCTTGGCGGTATTTTCAATATTGCCCCCATGCAAGGCCGGCCCCGCCGTATCGGCCAACTGGTAAAGGACTTTGCCGTAGAGACTGCCGCTGGTCAGGTTAGAATTAGTGTAGCCCATTTCCATGGACAGCCTGGGGGTAAGCTGCATTTTACTGCGCAGTCTGTAGCCATTTTCATCCTCTTTGTGTTTGTTGTCATAGTGAAAGCCTGAGGCATAAAAGCTGAGCCAGGGAGCCTGCTCAAGCGATGTGCCCACTTCATAGTCAAAGCCGCTCACCGCTCGGATGTAGGAATACAGCATACCGTCGGTAAGGGCGGTTGCTCCAGTCTGCCTGTCGCCTGAAGTCCGGATGTAGAAGTTGGCCCGGTATTCCGCTTGCTTGTTGAAGTATTCTGCACCGACTCCTACACGGGAAAGATCATGTTTAAAGGCATAGTCATAAAAAGTATTGATACCTGTGATGCTGGTTTTATCTTCAGACAGCCATCGTAAACCTATGCCAAGGTTTGCTGTGCTGTTTGCCCCGCTTTGATGAGCGTAGCGTCCTTGCCAGAAGCCAAGCTTACCGTCTACAACTTCCTTTGTAAAAGGCTGGAGGGTCTCCAGCGAGTACATCGGTTTAAAATCCTCAGTAAAAGTAAAATTGATATCGGTCGTCCTTAGCCATTCTGGCCCTTGCTGCTTGCCATTTTGCGCGTAATAAGGAATAAGCTGATTGACAAATTGGACCACTTTCTGCTGCGTTGATAAATTAGCCGTGTCCGCATTCTGCTTATTTGGGGACTGATCTTCTACCTGTTTATCTAGTGTAATTGCCGGCAGTTCACTAGTCTGCTCGCTAGTATTTGCGCTGGCGGATGCGTACACCGGGACTAGCGCCACCGTATTGGACATAAGCATCAGTGCCGTCAGGAAACAGGCCAGAAGCTTGTTCAGTCGTCTAGAAATGTTAAACAAAGCAAATCATCCTCACTTTCTTTAAAAGTAACTGCACTATTATTGAATATATTACAAATCCCCCTTTGAAAAATTAGATTTTTAGCATTGTAATCCCGTAGCTATATTAATTATAGTTATATCTTGCAGCTGTTAATTTCCGATATGGAAAAATGCAGGTTTTTTGGTGAAATTGGCGAAGATAGGAAGAAAAAGAATAAAAAGCCATGTATCTAATGACACATGGCATAATACTGACTATAAGTTATTTAGAAGGTTGTAAAAGGACTCTCTTGCTGTATCTTTATTTGTTCGACTAATTGGTATAAATGTTCCATCATTTAATACAAACTTGTCGTTTGCATATTTCTCGATGTATAAGAAATTGACCAAATAGCTTTTATGTGACCGGATAAAAGTGTTTAACTGCTCAGTTTGTTCGAATTCATCCAGTTTAGTATAAACAGTTATTTTCTCTGCTGTCTTCGCTAGGACAATATTAACTTTATTATTTTCACTTTCTAAGTAAAGGATATCTTTTGTCGGTATTTTTTGAGTTACACCGCGGCAAGTGATATAAATACTTGCTTTATCTACATTTTCGATCTGGGCTATTGCCTTTTCCATAACCTTGGCTAACTGATCTATCTTTATCGGTTTTACCAAATAACCCGTTGCGTTGACTTCGTATCCTTCATAGACGTAATCTGTTGAACTTGTCAGAAATATAATGTTAACTAATTTGTCCTGTTTACGGATTATCCGTGCACATGTCATTCCATTCATGTCACCCATAATGATATCCAGAAATATGATATCAAAACATATGGTTTTACTCTCGATAACTGAGTTTAATTTATCAGGGTTATCGTAAGTAAAGATATTAGCGTTGACACCCTTATTGCATAAATAGTTTTCAATTGTTTCGTATAGTTTTATTCTGTCAGCAGCATTATCGTCACAAATCGCTATGATTAGCATTGGTTACCTCCTCGTAACTTGATTCACCTAAGGCGTGGGATATAAAGGTTCTGTCAAACCTTGTATCTGTAGGAAAGTTGTAACCGCGTGAAACGCGACATAAATAATAATTCTGCAACATTATAAGTAATCCTTTTTTGGCTGGATTGATTTAATGTCGCAGCAGTAGGAGAGGTTATTTTGCAAGAAAGTATAGTGTTTATAAGCAGAGGTATATTTTTTATAACAAATATTTTGCTTCTATATATATTCTTAACTCCACGGCGTCCTTTCTGGTTACAAATGACTGCCTTATCTGTTACCTGGATCACTATTTACTTTTTGCGCGACATTTTGCAATCAATTATCCCTGATCCCTTTTTGCTTGGCTACGTAGTGGGATCATTGTATATGATCCCTTGCTCACTGATTTTTAAAGAAACAATTAATGCTAAGCTTTTTGTCTTTTTTATGATTTTTTCACTTTCCCAGTTTAATTTTCTTATTTTTTTATTTCTAGAGCAATTAGTATTTAACCATTATGTAGGCAGTTTGGTTTTGACAGGTCTAATGCTTGAGGCTGCATCACTGCCTTTAATAAAGAAATATGTGTCACCCCATGTTAGCAATATTATTGCGATTATCGATCAGCGAAATTTCGGTTTTACCTGTTTTCCCCTTTTGTCATTTGTACTACTGGCGTTTTATGGGGTGCAAAGAACATATTTGCTATCCAACTTCATTCCACTAGTAGTTAGTACCTTATTGATTCTTTTTACCTATTACCTGATTGCCACAGCAATCTATCAGACAAGGCGTGACCAAGAAACGGAAAAACAACTGGCCTTGCAGCGCGAACATTATCGCAGCCTAAACGATAGTATTAACGCTATGAAAACAATGCGCCATGACTTACGTCATCATCTTGTGACATGCTTAGAGTTTTTAGTGAAAAAAAATTCGGCTGCTGCAGAAAATTATCTGGGCCAGCTTTGCAATCACTATGACGATATTGCGTTCCCTAAAGTTTGTTCTAACCAATTTGCTGATGCTCTCATTAGCCATTACCTAAAGGTGGCGCAGGAGCAAGGTGTTATTATAACTACAAACTTGCATTTGCCTGACAATTTAGGTATTGATGATCAAGACCTGTGCGTTATTCTTGGCAATTGCTTGGAAAATGCTATTGAAGCCTGCAGTAAAATACCCCAAAATCAGTTGCGTTATATTGACATTAAAACCACCATGGCTAAGAATCATCTATTAATTAAAATTGCTAATTCTTTTTGTGGTTCCGTCATACGTCAAGGCGACGGTTTTGTATCCTCAAAAAATGGCGATAATCATGGAATGGGGCTTTCCAGTGTGAAAGCATTAACCTCCAAATACCACGGTTATTGCTCTATCAATTGTGAACAACAAGTATTCAAAGTTGCTGTCTCTTTGAAACTTCCGGAAACAGTTGCCGAGTCACGATCATTAAGTATTTCTTGAATTTAGCTAGAAAGGGTTTGCGCGAGAGGGGATATTGTGAAAATAAACTTTCATCTGTAGACTTGTATCAAACAAGCCTGAACTGCCATTTCATCACAAAAAGGAGATAACCCTGCAATTGAAGGTTATCTCAAAATTCGCCGTTACCAATGATAGGTTCTCCCCTATTAATCTTAAACACCATAGATAAAGCAGTAGCTTTTAGCTTTATAAATCAGGACCACCCGTCTAACGGGTGGTTTGCATAAGCCCTATAAGGGCATGGTACTGGCTGAGTCTCAAGACTCACCACCGAATTTTATCTATTGCATTTCTTGTTCAACTTATCTGTTATAACCTTTCATCTTCTGATATTTACATCATTATCTTGAAATTGCTCAAATATTGTTTACGCTCTATAAACCCGCAATATAACACAGTATGATTTAAATTTGTTAAACTCTAATTATCTATTTTGGATGTTCCTCCTTTGCCAGTTAATGTGATCGCCAAACCTTCCTTTATCCTAATAAAGGAGATCTCTTTTTTCTGCTCATAGCTGTAAGCTTTTTGGAACCACACGCCTAGCGCGTGGTTTTCAATATACAATAAAATGCTTGCTGCTTCTTACAGCAAGCATTTCGGTCGTCCAGCAAAAGAACCTGAAATGATGGCAAAGCTTCTGATATTACAATATTTATATAATCTTTCAGATATAAAAGTAATAGAGGAAACGGCTTTAAATATAGCTTACATGTGGTTTATTGGCATAAACCCAGAAGAAGATCTGCCTGATGCAAGTCTGCTTGCTAAATTCAGAACACAAATACTTAAGGGCACTAGCGTTGACGACATCATTAAGAAGTACGTCAATGCGTGGAAAAAGGCATTATTAAAGGAACTGGACTCAGTATTGATGCTACCCATGCATCAGCCAATACAATAAAAGACCGTGCCCGAGGGTATGGTCTAAAGAGCATGGGTATGCAAGCAAAACTAACAGCCCTAGCGGTAAATTTAAAAAGGATCGCTGCACTGGTGTCCTTTTTATTGGTGAACTTGTACTCGATTTTAACCACAATCGACTTTTTGCCCCAAATGTCCCTGTATCGGATGTAATCGGCATAAAATAGGACATTTTTCAGTGATTTTGTACGGTTCCATCGAGTCGGTTCTACCCCTTATCCCATATTCTACTCATAATCTTTTTCTAAAAAATAATTCTCATATTTCTACTTAATTTATCTTTTAAAAACAACTTTCTGCAGGATGTTTGTTTCACAATATATTTATTCGGCATTTATTTTTTTACACCAGAGCAAACTCCAAACCGTCCCCTAAATTCCTTTGTAGAACAAACTTAAGCATTTCAAAAGTGCATCAGTAGTATTGGACCTGCTACAGAGAAAAGCCAGCAACGTATTGGTAGTGCGTTACTGGC
Organism: uncultured Pelosinus sp.; assembly: GCA_963526645.1. Taxonomy (GTDB): domain Bacteria; phylum Bacillota; class Negativicutes; order DSM-13327; family DSM-13327; genus Pelosinus. The sequence goes on from CAUROG010000034.1 coordinate 6,512, forward strand.
TTTTCCCTTTACTTCTAAACCATTCTTAATCCAAAGTTTGCTCTAGATCCCTATCAGCCTCACCGCCCTCTAGATGCGTTTGGGTATATTTAACAGGGTTGTCAACTTGTCCGGAACGTTTCAATTCTTGGTACAATAGTTGCCGTTTGTCTTCGGGTAGATTGGGGACGCTTTGATTAACTTCTGACCCTTCTTCGCTCTGTCTCTTAGTCATATAGCACCTCCTTCTTTAGCACTTACATTTATTATGTCCAAAAGATATATGAAAAGTCTTCAAAAACTTTTCTTCATATAATCCTTAGCTCCATAACGATTTGAGTACAGGGGGTACTATAAACGGGACAAGGGCACAGGTTTATTTGTCCCAAATAAAGACCATAGCCTTAAATTGTCTTATTTTATCGTTATGTATAACTAAAGAGAAACTACCCACAAATCTACTAACTAGGTAGATTATGGGTAGTTTCTCTTTAGAATGACAAAAAGCAACGTCCCCTTTGTCAAAATCGAGCAAAGTGGATGTAGATATGCATCGTAATTATAACCTGGTCATGGATAATTGCCATCAGTTTTGCGATGGCTGCCTAACAGGAAATTTTGAGAATGCTTTAACTGCCTTATGAATGCTAAAAATGAGTGCAAACGAAGTATATAATCATGGTGGTTCTATAACTTGGCATCGCTGGAACTGGAAGGAAAACTGGCTTGATTTATGACTAAAAACCTGTTGGACTACCCATGACCTTCTCTTCTTGAACAGGGCTTATTGTTACTGATTATACTATGCCATGAGCTTTCATGGCTTCAGCTACTCTGACAAATCCAGCAATATTTGCACCAGCAACTAGATTATCCTTAAATCCGTATTCTGTAGCCGCTTTGCTAGTGTTTTTATAGATGTTAACCATGATATCTTTAAGTTTTGCATCAACTTCTTCAAATGTCCAGGAAAGGCGCATGCTATTTTGAGACATTTCCAGAGCTGATGTTGCAACACCACCAGCATTTGCCGCTTTGGCTGGCCCAAACAGAATTCCGTTGTCAAGAAATACTTTTGTTCCTTCAAGAGTGGTAGGCATATTTGCACCTTCGGCAACTACCTTACAGCCGTTTTTAACAAGGATCTTGGCCGAATTTTCGTTAATTTCGTTTTGTGTTGCGCAAGGAAGCGCAATATCGCAAGGAATTGTCCAGATATCTACACACCCCTCATAATACTTCGCAGTGGGATGATATTTCACATATTCCCGAATTCTTTTGCGTTCAACTTCTTTAATTCGCTGCAGAGTTTCAACATTTATACCGGTAGCATCGTAAATATATCCGTTAGAGTCACTCATTGCGACAACTTTTCCGCCATATTCATGAATTTTTTCTACTGTATAGATAGCAACATTTCCTGAGCCAGAAACAAGAACTGTTTTTCCTTTAATGGACATTCCCTTTTCCCGCAGCATTTCATCAACAAAATATACAAGACCATAGCCTGTAGCTTGTTTTCTTCCTAGGCTTCCGCCGTAGGTGAGACCTTTGCCAGTTAAGACGCCTGCTTCGTAGGCATTTTTAATCTTTTTGTACTGACCAAACATATAGCCTATTTCGCGTGCACCAACCCCAATATCTCCGGCTGGTACATCGACATCCTGACCGATATGTCTATAAAGTTCCGTCATGAAGCTTTGGCAGAATCGCATAATTTCAAAATCAGACTTACCCTTGGGATCAAAATCAGCGCCACCTTTTGCACCGCCAATGGGCAAGCCAGTTAAAGCATTCTTAAAGACCTGCTCAAATCCCAGAAATTTCATTATTCCTATGTATACGGAGGGGTGGAGGCGGATACCTCCTTTATATGGACCTAGAGCACTATTAAACTGAACCCTAAAGCCCCTGTTAATACGTACATTGCCGGCGTCATCCATCCATGGCACTTTAAATAAAATTTGTCGCTCAGGCTCAATAATGCTTTCAACTATACCAAGTTTAATATACTCTGGATTTTTTTCAAGAACTGGAATCAAAGATTCGAGGACCTCTAGAGCAGCCTGGTGAAATTCGGGCTCATGGGCGTTTCTTTTCACAACTTCTTCATAAAGTTCAGTACAGTATTGTTTTGCATTTATTGTCATATAAATGACCTCCTTTATTATTTAAATTGCTATGTTATTTAAATGTGTCCCCCGATATTCAGACAGCTAAATATCACCTATCCTTACAAATACCCTCTTTTGATAAAAAAATGTAACTAATGTATAATATACAGGCACTCGTTGTATGTGTCTACAGAACAATGCAATGTTTTTTGTATACTTATCAAGGCGGCAAAAAGCTAATGGAAGATATAAAAACGCCATTATAATTCAATATTTTTAAAATTTTCAAAGAATTTAAAGCAGTTAGCGGACTTCTTGTGAGAAAGAAGTTGTATCTATCCCATTCTAGTAAGCATTTGGTCGCCCAGCAAAAGAACCCGAAATAATGGCGCTTATGTAGATGAGAGTACGTTTGACCAATTATATAATGTGAGCTAAACATAAAAGTAACCTATGGTGATAAAGCTTACTTTTGTATGAATACCGACCCCTTCTTTGACGGCAACTTTAGCGTTATCAAAGATTAAATGCCTTGGTGTACCACCAAAGAAATCGAACATAATTTGCTGGGCTTCTAAGAAGGTTTCTGTATTGGCAGCTTTGTAAACTTGGACAAACATGTCACAGCTATAGCACAATCGACCGCAGAAAGTATATACCTTGGTCTTTTGACCATCTATATATACGGTCGCTCACCCCAGTCAATTTAAACAGCCTCGCCAGGTGCATAAGAAAGTGGGACACTGCTATGCGGTGGAACCGTTCTTTCAGCTGCTATGTCAAATCTAAAGAGAAGCTCCCCATAAATCTACTAGCTAGATAGTTATGGGTAGCTTCTCTTTCATAAAGCAGTTTTTAATGTATTTTACTTAGAATTTTGCTACAAACCCCACTGAAACGCCTTGGGCGTTATATCCAGGATTATGAGTTCTAAAACCATTGGAAACATGCATTAGCGTATACCCGATATTTACTGAAGAGTCTTCGCTGATTTTATAAATCAATCGTGGTCCGATCCGCCACATAAAATTATAATATCTTCCTTCAGCCGGAAATGTTTTGTCATATACAATAAATCCGCCACTCATATCTAATGCTTCATATAGCTTTCCAGAAAGTTTTTTTTCATAGCGAATCATGTAAATAGGCCCCACACCGACTGCAGAACTGTCTTTAGTCTGTTGATTATCATCATTTATGTACCCATACGGCCGAGTAATTGTAATGCCTCTATATATAGACCTATTATCTTTTTTTGAAATATTCTCAAGTATATGTAGTGATACCGTATCAATATAGCGGTCTTTGAAGTACGCGTGAGTCAAGTAGTCCCAATCCAATTCAAGCTTGGAGTCGGCACAATATGACTTTCCCGGCATGAAAATCAGCAAAATATTAATAACAATTACTAAACAAATTAACCTACGCACAATACGACACTCCTCGTATGAGTTTTCTATATTGCAACCATATAGTTGCTATTATTCAAGAATAATCATAGTTCCTTTTCAAAGAGAAAGGTGGCTAAATTCTATATACCGAATTATTATTTGAGTTTACCAATTATTGTATTCCATGTTAATTCTAAAACACCTGTCATATTTGATGGCTCATTTGAAACGTACGTAACAACTGCATTTTTATCTGGCAATATTACTGCATATTGTCCATACAATCCATCCATGCGATAGGAATTAGGATATGAATTCATCCATATTTGATAACCGTATCCTTGCTTATGATCGGCAGTTGCAAAATATTCATTAAAGTCAGATGTATCGATTTGAGGTTTCGTAGCCTGGGTAATATAATCTTTAGGTATAAGCTGTTTTTTGTTCCATACACCATGATTAAGTAGCAATTGACCAAATTTTGATAAATCTCGTGCTGTTAAATATAATCCTGAACATCCAATTGATATACCATTTACATCTGAATCCCATTGTGGCTCAGATATTTCCAACGGTTGAAAAATGCGAGGCATTAAATATTCTTTCAGACTATATCCTGTTGTTATGCTAATAAGTTTTGAAAGCATATACGTTGCAGCGTTATTATATAAAAAATGTGTACCCGGCTCAAAAACAACTGGCTCCTCAAAGAAGAGCTTGCTAATATCATCAAGGGGCTTATTTTCCTCCATTGCTTTTGTCAAAGGGCATCTTGCATGTCCGGTACCCATACAAAGCAAATCATGAATGGTTATTTTCTTCAAATGATCATTTGTCTGTATCATATCATCTGCAAAATAATCTACAATTTTGTCATTCAGCCTAAAATATCCCTCGTTTTCTGCAATACCGATTGCCATAGATGTAAATGTCTTGCTTACAGACCATAGAAGGATTGGTTTTTCTTCTTCAAAATCATGTTCAGCAATGATATCTCCATCCTTTCGTACAACTACATTAAGAACGTGAAGATTTTGCTTTTTTACTGATTCAATTAAATCATCCAACATACAATTTCTCATTTTCTATTCTCCTCGTATTATAGGACATGGGGCCAGGCAACATCTCGGAGTTGACAGGAGGGACGTTCAAGAACCTACCCATAACCCACTAATAAAGTAGATTATAGGTAGCTTCTCTTTTATAAATGTTAACTCCTTCTATATTTTTACATTATAAATATTATTTTACTCAGGCAATCTCTGTTTCAGATTTTTTATAAAATCTGGCAGGATAACCTCTATTCATTCGCTTTTTCGAGGGAATAGGCGAGAATTTCTGCAATATCCAGCGTACGGACCTGTTCTTTGGTGTTCTGAGCCTTAGTGCCATCCAGAATCATCGTCAGGCAATACGGGCAGGCTGTAGCGATGACCTCTGTCCCTGTCTCCAGAGCTTCTTTCGCCCGAACTTCATTGATACGCTGCTGACCATGGCCGATTTCTTCCTCCATCCAGTTGCGACCGCCACCAGCGCCGCAGCAGAAGGCATTCTTTCTGCTGCGTCCCATCTCGGTCAGATTTATCCCGGGCACTGCCTGGAGGACAGTACGGGGTGCCTCAAATACATCGTTGTGACGTCCAAGGTAACAGGCATCATGATAGACGACCTTAGCACTGAATAATCCGTTAACCTTGATTTTTCCAGACCCGATAAGCTCTGCCAGAAGCTCGGCGTGATGGATGACTTCAAATTCACCACCAAAATCGGGATAATCATTTTTGAGCGAGTTAAAGCAATGCGGACAGAGGGTAATGATTTTCCTAACGCCCAGCTCCTTGAACAATTTCACATTCCCTTCGGCCAACGACTGGAACTCATACTCATTGCCCATCCGGCGGATGGTCTCACCACAGCATGGTTCATCGCTTCCGAGGACGCCGAAGTTTACGCCCGCTGCTTTTAGTACCTGTACTAATGCAGTACTGACTTTTTTTGCTCGGGCGTCATAAGCACCAGCGCACCCTACATACAATAGATACTCGACTTCTTCCGACCAGACAGGAACATCCAGACCTTTCATCCAGTCACCTCGACTGCTGCGGGGAAGCTTCCACGGGTTGCCACTCTTGTAGCAGTTAAAGGCATTTATCACATCTCTCGGTATTTTCGCTTCGGTCATCACCATGTAGCGGCGCAGATCAATGATTTTCTGCACATGTTCATTGGAAACAGGACAGGCTTGCTCACAAGCGCGGCATGTCGTGCAAGACCAGATAAATTCTTCGGAAAACACGCCGTCAATTATCATCTTGTCGAGGATTTCCTGTTCAGCCTCAGTAAATTCAGGTTTCTGGTCACCGGCAGCTTTCAATTTTTCCAGCAGTGGTATTTTCTCCTCCATATAGGACCGCAGTTCAACATGCAGCGCACGAGGATCCAGCGGCTTACCCGTCTGGAAGGCCGGGCATTGTTCCGTGCACCTGCCGCACCGTACACAGGTGTAGATATCGAAAAGCTGTTTCCAGGTGAATTCTTCCAATTTGTTCACGCCAAAGATTTCCGCCGTCTCATCTTCGAAATCAACGGTTGTTAAGGAGCCTTTGGGGCGTAATGTATGCCAGATAGCATTGGCAGGTGCAAATGCCAGATGCAGATGTTTGGAGCCAGGGATCAGGACGCCCATCAAGCCCATTGCCAGAAAATGCATCCACCAAGCCCCGGTTGATAATTGTTGGAGGGCTTCGGGTGAATTTCCGGCCAGCAGTCCTGATACGAATTTAGCAAAAAAGGCGGCGCCACGAATGCCGGTATTCTCCCCAAGGGCAAAATTGGCGCTGTTGTACAAAAGATCCCCGGTAACAATAAGACTGATCAAGCCAAGAATGACAAACGCTTCGCCAGAATTCTCTATGCGCGCCGGCTTCAGCACCGTTCGCCGCAGCACTGCCACGATAACACCGATATAAACCAACAGCAGAAACAGTTCCTTCAACCCGATAAAAAACAAATTATCGCCAATGAACGGCACCGGAATGCCGAACAATCCCTCCACCGCCAAATTAAACGCGCCAAAACCGAGCACTATAAAACCCCACATGATCATAACGTGGGATAAACCAGAAATCGGATCCTGCATCACCTTGTCCTGACCCACGACATTCGTCATGAAATATTTCAGGCGATCGCCTATTCGGTCATACCTGTTATCTGGTTTCCCATACAGAGTATTCTTATACCTACGATAAATCATATACGTCATAAGACCAAAGGTACTACACATCCAGGCTAAAAAGATTAGTATTTTTACCATAATAAGCCGTCTCCCTTTTCTATTTTTTTGTATGCGCAATATCAATATCTCTATATCTATTCCTAATATGGAAAGTAAATTACTTCCGATAATATTTAAATCTGGATTTTGTAACTTTTTTATAAGAATTAAAGATGATATCTTACCGTTCATCCTACAATTAAACCGTATGCAAGGGACAAGGGAACAGGTTACAGATCCCCACGCTATACCAATCTAAAGAGGAGCTAGCCATAAATCTACCAATAAGATAGTTTATGGCTAGCTCCTCTATCAATGCTAAGTCCTGCTATATTCAAATCATTTGGGGTTGTCATTTTGAAAGGATTTATTATATCCTACCTCTAGTAGTATAAATTTTTTAAGGGTAAATAAGGGGCGTGTACAGTGAACCTGCATATCATATATTTAATTGAATTATCTGAAAACATGTAGAGGTTTTTATTTGTTTTTTGCCGAATATTCTATTAATTGAGAAAGGGAGTGTTATTACGGATACCAAGGAGCTACAGGTATTAAAATCTCTTCACTATAAAATAGAACAAAATGCCTTTGACGAAAAAGATATTTATTCTTTTTTAAATTTGATCAAAAAATACACAAAAAAAGACACCCCAACTTTTGAACTTGGTGATTTCATTGCCCAGAGGGAAAAACATAGAGGATCTATTCATACATATTTACTTGACGTGAAAGCAAAGTTAGATAAATCTGCAAAAGAAAAAATAGCAACCACGATTGATCCCGTTTACTCTTTTGACGAAATAGCTCATAGTATTAACGACATTATGGTGCTGCATAAATTATCTAGTTTTAAGGATGAAGTTATTTGCGGGATTGTTTTATGCATAGTCGCTCTTTTGCATGATGTGAAACTATTAAACAAAAAAGAACAAATTGGCAAGTTAGTATTTTCTATTCAAAATGATCAAATTGTATTATTAGGTGTAATACGTAGCAAAAATAAAGTCGATGTGTTTTTTCCGATAATCCAAATTAAAAATACTTTTTGTACGATAGGGAATCAAACCAATGAACCCATCTTATTTAATGACGGCGTTAAAATAAAGAATGTCCGTAATAAATTGATCGTTAATTTCAACTAATCTACTGAACCCTACCAAAGGAGACAAGGCAATGGAACACGGGACAGGTTATTTCTCCTTCTTAGATGCTAACTTTAAATTGTCTTTATCACCGCTACCTCAAATCTAAAGAAGATACCATAATCTACCGCCAAGGCAGGTTATGGTATCTTCTTTTAGATTACATGGGTAATGTTACGATAAAAGAAGTGCCTTCCCCTGGAGTGCTTTCCACCTTTATTTTTCCGCGATGTACATCCACTATCCACTTGGCGATGGACAGTCCAAGTCCAGTACCACCTTCTTGGCGCGATCTTGCTTTATCAACTCTGTAAAAGCGCTCAAAGATATGTCTTAGCTCGGTTTCTTGAATGCCTACGCCCGTGTCGTATACGACAACTGTAACCCATGGTTTCGGCGCTGCTGTCATTGTGAGCAAAACACTTACCCTACCCCCAGCAGGAGTATATTTAATCGCATTATCAACTAGAATTAAGAGTAATTGATTGATCCTCTCGCGATCAGCCAAAACGGGAATCGTTTCATCACCGATCATTTCCAATTTAATCTCTTTCTTCACAGCCAGCGGCTGTAGTGAGCGAATAAGCTGATCAGCAACCATAGCTAGATCAAATTCCTCTTTCATACTATTGGCTGCTCCAGCATCGCCTCGGGCAAGAGTTAACAAATCCGTTACAATTTGGGTCATCCTACGAATTTCACTTTTCATATCACGAAGCACCTGAATTGAGAACGGTGATAACTTTTGGTCATCATCGGTCTGCACAGCATCTACGGAAGTCAAGAAAATACTAAGGGGTGTACGCAGCTCATGGGAGGCATCCGCGACAAACTCACGCTGTCTAGAAAATGCCTGTTTAATCGGAATAATCGCCCGCCCTGCCAATAAATGCCCCGCAAAAGCAGCGATCATCAAAAACAAGATCGAAATCACTACCATCATGATCAGCAACATTTTCAGCATTTGATAATAAGAACTGATATCCTCACCCACAAAAACGGTACCTAACTCCTGGGGACCATCGTATATTTTCATGCTGCACAGCATTACCACTGCCCTCTCCTTATTCGGAAGATAAAACTTTTTCAGCTGTACTTCTCCGTCCTTAGCATTCCAGTTACGCATAATGGTTAATACACCTGCACGTATTGGGCGCGCAGGTTCCTCTGCGGCAGCCTGCTGCTTCGTTGTGTCAAAAACATAATAAAAAATCTTTGCATCGGTATCTACATTCTCTGTTTCCTTTCCTTCCATCTGAAAAAAAGCAGATTTTACTTTATACATAGCGGCTTGTTGTCTCGCCTCTTTTTCGGTAAAGGACCGCAGGTCCTGCTGCTCTTCCCGATACAGTACCCAAAGCAGCCCAGTGGAGCTTACGACAATAAAAGCCATCATCAGTAGCATCATGACCATAGCGTAACGAAACGTCAAACCGTTACGGATCTTGGCAAACATTTTAAACCTCCCTATTCTTCAGGCACCAAAGCTGATTTTATTAGTGATTGAAATAATAATAGTTCAATCCGTTGCTACTCTTTACTAGCTGAGGAGTAAAATTAGCTGTTTCTACTAGAAATGTTCCTTTTTGCGTGTCCGGCACCACTATCAAACTGCTCGGGGACTGCGTCATAAAATCGGCTAGCCCTTGGATCGGCATAGTATATTTACTTGACCAGTCTAGTTCTTCAGGCTGGTGCAAGGGCAGCGCACTTGATGGTTCAAGCTTCACCGCGATATTGCTGCTATAAAATACCTCAGAAGTACTGTAAAACTGATACATCCCTATCTGCTCTCTCCCCAAGCCAGCGATATTTTCTGCAATCCCTTTGCCAGACCGGCTTTCGGTCACGGCGGGGAATACAAATAGGCAAAGGATGATATAAGACCCTAACTGGCATAAACAAAGCAATTTGAAAACGGTTATAGCCCGCTCTCTTGACTTCCACCAAAGTAATGATACAAATAGTAACAGACTCACTACAGTCACAATAAGACCCAAACCCGCCAAATAACGATAAGCCACGACCATATATCCAAGTAGCAGCAGCACGAATGGCCCCCCTATCCAATAGACAATTGCCGTTGTTTCACCTTGGAGAAGCATTCTCTCAAGGTGTATAGCAGTTAGTATTGCTACCGGAAAGAGTATAGGAAACGTATAGGTCAGGTATTTGGTAGCCATCAGTGAATAAAAACCAAAATAAGTCGCTGCCCACAGGAAGAGGAACAACAGCAATGGAGAGGATTTGGCCCTAAACTCCTTACACCCTTGTATCAAAGCTTTTATAGCTAAGGCAGACCAAGGCAGCATACTGAGTACAAATACGGCAATATAGTAGTAGCTCACATTATCCTTCGGATGCTCCGAAACGGTTGCACGAAGATAGTTGTGCACACCAAAAAAGCTATTGATAAACTCAGTGCCATGCATAGCGTACATTGCAGCATACCAGGGCAGCGCCACAACTGCAAAAAGGAAAATACCCGACGGTATGAACAGTTCTTTTATTTCTGACCAATTGCACTGCACAGCTATAAAAAGCAGCATGACTAGGCCAGGCAGCAGAGCGCCGACCGGCCCTTTCGTCAATACAGCCAGAGCCATGCTGACATATGCAATCTGATACCATCGCTTCTTGGTACCATCCATTTTTATATATCCCAGATAAAAAAAGCCTAGAGCTGCGCAATTAAAGACAAAGAACACCATATCTGTAACAACCAACTTTGCTAGTATGATATATTCGAAGGATGTTCCCATAATTAAGACTGCTAAAATAGCTACCCTTGGTTTGACGATCTTAGCCGCAAACCAATACATCAGAACTAGGCCGGCGGAGGCAAAAAAAGCTGGCGCTAACCGTGCCGCCCATTCGGAAAATCCAAACAGTTGGAAAGCGATGGCCGTAACCCAGTAGAAAAATACGGGCTTATCAAACCAGATAGTCCCATATATCCTTGGTGAGATCCAGTCCGCCGTCAGCACCATTTCTTTCGCTGTAAGAGCATAGTTTGATTCTACTGGATCGGTGATGGGCATGATATGATTGAAGAACATATAAAAGAAAAATGAAATTAGGAAAATTCCCAAGTACTTCTGCTTGAAACCTATCAACGCATCTACAAAGGCAGATGTTTTTATATTCATCATAGCTCCTCCCCTAAAAATAACAACAGCATTAACAATTAATTGGTCGCATAAAAATCCCTTAATCTTTTCTCCAATGATAGCTGAGTAATAATTTTGTCAAAATGAGTATAACAAGCTATTCTGAAATTAAGATGAAAGTATCGTCAAATAAAATCTACTATACCTCTTTCTTAATAGATAACTGGCAAAAAAATTAAAGGCTCATTCTTCTCAGATAGAAGATGGATGAGCCTTTTTTATGCCGTCATGTATGCGATGTTGTTGCTATACTATTGAAACACCAGAACTTTCTTTTTGCCTTTAAATTAAAAATACAAACTCCTGCAAGGCTACGATGCTTTGCAGGAGTTTGCCGCAAGACAGAAGAATTCTCTCCAATTTTTCTTATATTATGTACCGCAAAAAGTTCGGTAAGGATGGGTTGATGGCGCAGGCAGTGTGGAGTACTCAACCTGTTCGGGGGAGTGTGCGTAAGGATTAGAAAGAGCATCCAAAAGTTGCTTCATCACGCTGTAGTCGCCTTGTTTCACTGCGGCTTCTAGTGCGGCTTCTACCCGGTGGTTGCGAGGAATTATCGCAGGATTGGAGTTTCGCATCAGCTGCTGCGAAGAGGCTTTTGATTCCTGCTGCCTGCCTAGTCTCGCCTGCCACAGCTCATACCACTGAGCAAATTCTGGGATGTCAAACAGGGCTGTATCCGATCGCGTATCAAAAGTTAATGCGCAGAAGGTATTGGTATAGTCCGCATGATACTTATTCAATATGCTGAAGAGGCTATCAATAAGAGATTCATCTTGTATCTCTTTGTTGAATAATCCTAGTTTGGCTCTCATTCCCGCGAGCCAATTATAGTGACACAACTCCATAAAATCTGAAATCGCATCCTGGGCCAGTTTGATAGCTTGTCCCTCATTCTCATGCAGCAGCGGCAATAGGGTTTCAGCAAATCTCGCGAGATTCCACCCGGCAATACGCGGTTGGTTGCTATAGGCATAGCGTCCTTTAATGTCAATGGAGCTGAATACTGTTGCTGGGTCATAGGCATCCATAAAGGCGCAAGGACCATAATCAATGGTTTCTCCACTAAGGGCCATGTTGTCGGTGTTCATCACTCCGTGAATAAAACCAACCAGTTGCCATTTGGCAATCAGCTCGGCCTGACGCTTGATCACTTCCTGAATTAGGAAAAGATACTGGTTTGCAGCAGCATCAAAACCCGGGAAATGTCGTTGCAATGTATAATCAGCCAGAACCTGGAGATCTTTAATACTTCCCCATTTTGAAGCGTATTGAAAGGTACCGACGCGCAAATGACTTTCAGCCACGCGGGTCAAGATTGCACCAGGCTGCTGAGTTTCACGGATTACTGGCTCACCGGTTGCCACTACTGCTAGGCTGCGGGTGGTAGCAATACCAAGTGCATGCATTGCTTCACTGATAATATATTCACGCAGCATTGGCCCAAGTGCCGCTCGACCATCACCCCCACGGGAATATGGCGTTCTACCTGAACCCTTGAGCTGAATATCAAGTCGCTTGCCTTGGGGAGTAATCTGCTCGCCAAGCAGCACAGCCCGACCGTCCCCTAACAAGGCAAGATGCCCGAATTGATGTCCCGCGTAAGCTTGAGCAAGAGGCAGAGCGCCTTCCGGAATTCGGTTGCCAGCAAGCACCGCTACGCCATCTTTACTTTGCAGTTCCTGGATATCTATCCCCAGGGATGTTGCCAACGGATAATTGAGAATGATCAACTTCGGTGAGCGTACAGCAGTTGGACTCTGACTGGTAAAGAATGATTTCGGCAGACGGGCATAGCTACTGTCCAAGTTCCATCCTGTCTCTATGTTTGTCATGATATCTCCTTTCTTCTTTTTGTATCCTAATTTTCCCTTTTACATAAAACAAAATCATAGGTTCTCTATGATTTTGTTAGCTTACTTTCTTTACAACAAAAGCAGACCTTTTTATTGTCTGCTTTTGTCCATTTATTATACCCTTTCTACACATAGAAGCATCAAACTGCCTCGGCAACATTCACTTCCGAAATGTCTATAACACAGGGAAGCAAAGGGACGGTTTGGGGTCCAATCCAAACCGTCTCATTGCTTCTTCCTATTCATTTTTTTAAAAGCTACTATGTAATCAACGCTTCATATCGTCTAGCTACCTCTTTCCAGTCAATTACTTGAAAGAAACCTTCAATATAATCGGGACGCAGGTTTTTGTATTTTAGATAATAAGCGTGTTCCCATACATCAAGAGCGAGAATGGGTACCCATTTGCTTGCTGGTTCCATAAGCGGATTGTCTTGATTGGGAGTGGAGCTTACTGCAAGATTTCCTGCGGAATCGGTGGAAAGCCACGCCCATCCTGAGCCAAATCGAGCAATCGCTGCAGACTTTATTTTTTCCTTAAAGCCAGCAAAGCTTCCGAAATCTTGCTCGATTTGTTTTGCCAGAACCCCTGTCGGCTCTCCGCCACCGTTGGGTGACATAATTGTAAAATAGAGATTGTGATTGTAGTATCCGCCCCCACTATTTTGGATGGCAGCTCTCAGCGCTGTATCGGAAATAGTAGGCAAGTCTGCCAAGATTTCCTCCACGGTCTTGTTAGAGAACTCTGGCACCTTTTCCAAGGCTACATTAAAATTATTGGTATACGTCGCATGATGCTTGGTATAATGCGTCCTCATAGTAAGTTCATCAATATGAGGCTCCAATGCCTCAAATCCATATTTTAATTCTACCTGTTTCATCTTAGAAACCTCCTTTGATTATCTGTTCGTATTTATATCATACCCTTTTAGTAGGAAATATTCAACATATTTTAGTATTTCTAATTACTTAATAACAATTATTTTTTATTGGTGATTAAACAAGTTAATAAAGGGAGATATGGACAAGAAAAACTACCCATAATCTACTAATAGGGTAGATCATGGATAGTTTATTTCTAAATGGTCTTAATGGGTAATTCTTGACTTAAATTATCTAGAGTTGAATACTAAACGCGGATATCTCATTTGTTAGGCCTGATTGCCGCCATAAAATTTATTGAATGGGAATATTGCCCTGCTTTATCTGAGACTTATCTGCTTTTAGCAAGGTAATGGTAAGAACACCGTGATTAAATTTAGCATCAATTTTATCATCTTGAATATCATCTATATAAAAATTCCGTTGGAACTGACCGAATCGCCTCTCCCTACGGACATAATTATTTTCATTTTTCACTTCTTGCGTCTCATTTCTTTTTGCGCTAATTGTTAAATAATTGTTTTCATAGTGTAGGCTTATATCATCTTTATTAATACCAGGTAAATCAGCTTCTAGCACATATTGATTGTCAGTTTCTCGCAGATCTACTCGAAATGAACTGGGAAAGTTATCTACATTCTCAAAAAGCGCTTCAAAATCGTCTCCTAAAAAATTACGGGCAAACTTACTCAATGCATTTTTCTGATGTCCATGATCTTTCATATAAGGCGCTAAGTTAAACATATTTATTCTCTCCTTTCTTTCTGCTTGTATCATCATTTAGTATACTTACTCTATCTTTTTTTATTCCAATGCTCATTTGGTACATATTAGGTATTTGCATGCAGCAATGTATCTATCTCACCGATTTTATTTCTACTCTTTCAGCTTATCTAAATCCGCTTTCCTTTTCACCAAATATTGTTTAAAATAGAATCACCAAATAATGCACAGAATTAACTTATTCCCGTTAAGAACAAAAATCATGATGGAGGCGTTACCATGGATTTTCTAGGATTGGCAAAAGCAAGATATTCCGTGAGACAATTTAGCCAGCAACGGGTCGAAGCAGAAAAGCTAGATCGAATTCTGGAAGCCGGCCGACTTTCCCCAACTGCGGCAAATGCTCAGCCACAACGTATCCTTGTTCTCAATAGCGAAGTCAGCTTAACTAAATTAAGAGCCTGCAGCGTGTATCATTTCAATGCGCCATTGGTACTACTAATCTGCTATGACAATGCCGTAAGCTGGAAACGGCCTTATGACAACAATGACAGCGGTTATGTTGACGCTAGTATTGTTACAACCCACATTATGTTAGAGACAGCCAATCTAGGCCTAGGCAGCACTTGGGTCGGCCACTTTGACCCAGCTGCAATCCAAGAGGCTTTCGCCTTGCCCGCTAATATTGTTCCCGTTGCCTTATTGCCGATTGGCTATCCCGCTGAAACTTCATCACCAAATCCTAACCACAGCAAGCGTTACGACAAAAACAAAACCGTATTCTTTAATACTTTTGCTGCTAGCGAATAAGTATCCGCTGTAGCTTCAAAAAGGTGAAGAACAAAAACATTGCTGTTTTTGCTCTTCACCTTTTCCTAATTTAGTAGTTATTTTCTTTTAATATTACATCATGAGCTCCACCCTCTATAATGCTTGTAGAAGACACCAGGGTAATTCTTGCTGTTCTCTGCAGTTCCTCAATGGAGATAGCTCCACAACTACACATAGTTGACTTTATTTTGCTTAATGTAACATCGATATTATCTTTCAGCTTTCCAGCATAAGGTACATAACTATCCACACCCTCTTCAAATTTAAGGTTGCTTCCTTCACCGAAATCATACCTTTGCCAGTTACGAGCACGTTTTGAGCCTTCTCCCCAATATTCTTTAACATAGTTATTACCAAGTTTCGTTTTAGGAGCAGGGCTTTCATCAAATCTTGCGAAATATCTTCCCATCATAATAAAATCAGCACCCATGGCTAAAGCAAGTACAGTGTGATAGTCATGGACTACCCCACCATCGGAGCAAATTGGAATATATATGCCTGTTTCTTTATAGTAATCATCTCTTGCCTTTGCAACTTCAATAATGGCAGAAGCCTGTCCTCTACCGATTCCTTTTGTTTCTCTTGTTATGCAGATGGATCCACCACCAATTCCAACCTTTACAAAATCAGCACCTGCTTCCACAAAGTACATAAATCCTTCTTTATCTACTACATTTCCGCCACCGATTTTAACCGTGTCCTGATACTCTTTTTTTATGTATTTGATTGTTTCTGACTGCCATTCACTAAAGCCATCGGAAGAATCCACACATAAAACATCCACTCCAGCGTTAACCAAAGCAGGTACTCTTTCCTGATAATCTCTAGTATTAATACCAGCACCAACCATAAGTCTCTTTTCCGAATCCAGAAGCTCTAAGGGATTTTGTTTGTGATCCTCATAATCTTTTCTAAATACAAAATACACTAACTGCTGTTTATCGTTAATAATTGGTAAGCAATGAAGCTTACGCTCCCAAATGATATCATTTGCTTCTTTAAGGCTAGTATGAATCGAACTAACGATCAGCTTCGAAAAAGGTGTCATGAATTCTTTGATTTTTTTATTTAAAGAATCCCTACTCGTTCGATAATCCCTACTAGTCACAATTCCTAGCAATTTAGTAGCTAATGTTCCATCCTCTGTAATTGCAATTGTAGCATGTCCTGTTTTCTCTTTTAATTCAATTACATCTTTAACAGTATGCTCTGGTGATAAATTTGCATTACTAACTACAAAACCTGCTTTAAAATTTTTCACCTTTTTTACCATTTCTACTTGATTCTCTATGGATTGGGAACCAAAAATAAAAGATAAGCCTCCACATTTCGAAAGAGCGATTGCTAGACTGTCATCTGATACAGCTTGCATAATTGCAGAAACAAAAGGGATATTTATTTCAATAGGGGGCTTCTCGTCTTTCTTAAACTTTACAATGGGTGTTCTTAAGTTAACATTGCTAGGGATACAATCTTTTCTTGTAAGATTAGGTACAAGAAGATATTCACTAAACGTTCTAGAAACTTCTTCGTAATAAAATGCCATTTCTTCACAGCCGCCTTATTTGTAAATTTTTACTATTCTATCAAAGTTAATACACAATGTCAACTTATAAATATTTTGCTTTGCCTAAATTCCACCAATGTTGTCAAAATAGGACCATCCCTCATTTTCTTTTATTATAGAGGCCTTCTGCTTTTTTGTTCTGTTTCATTTACATATTTGCATTAAGAATGTGTGGTAGATATTATCCTATTAGGCCGTAGTGAAAGTATCATTCGATTTTGTTCCAAAGATATGATCTTGTATAAATAAGTGGTAATGTATCAGTAGTATCGGTTGATATTTTGTAAACTACCCATCTTTTATTACACTAATGTAGGTAAAACGATGAAAAATCGATTTATACGATCAGCTACTTGTGAAAACTTGGCAGGCGAGGAAGGACATATAACGCCGCAATTACTTGCAATGTATGAAGATTTGGCAAAGAGCGGAGTAGGTACTATTATTATTGGCTCTGCATATATATCAAATCTTGAAAATATGGTGCCAGGTGTGATGGCAATTCATGACGACTCGTTTATTAATGAATATAAACAGTTAACTAAAACCGTTCACCGATATGGAGTCAATCTAATTTTGCAAATCGTCTACGGAGGGTCGCAAACGATTTTAAACTATTAAACTGGGAGGTCTAAGCTAGTTTTCATACTAACTTGGACCTCCCAGTGACTTTTGAACTTATTCTGATGAATTTATTAGCTTTGGGGACACGAGACCAGCTAAGTAAAGTCATAACTCTTCTTTAAAAACATAATTTCTTATTTTTCACTTTATTTACTATTAAAATACTGAATCCTGCAAGGCCACGCTACTTCGCAAGATTTTTTTCACTAGGAGGTACACGGGGGTAATAACCTGAGGGCCTCTCACCCCCACTACTTTATAAAGGTGTTAAGAGAGTTAGTACAAAAAATTGTATATGATAGGAATAGAGAGAATGGAGAAGTAATTTTAGGGATACTCTATAAGTAATCTATTCTGACTAGTTTAATGTAGTGAAGGCGGGTTCTTATGAGTCGAGAAAAAAGGCTGAAAATAAAAAAGGTTGGCGTAGAACATTTAGAGCAATACAACCAATTGCTGCGATATGTTTTTCAGGTGACCGATAACGATTTACACAAGATAGGCTGGGAAGAAAGAGATATGATCCTTGCCAAATCTCCGATGTTGGAACAGGCGGATGTTATTGGGTGGTTTGATGGTGAGAAGCTGGTGTCTCAAGTGGCCGTCTATCCTTTTCAAGTGAGAATCTTCAATAAGACTTATGATATGGGCGGACTTACCGGAGTAGGAACCTTTCCGGAATACTCAAATCAGGGTTTGATGCACAAGTTGCTGCGCCAGGTACTAGAGAACATGCGGGAGAAGAAGCAGTCCATCTCTTACCTTTATCCTTATTCTATCCCTTACTACCGCCGAAAGGGATGGGAAATCATTTCAGATAAGATAACATTTGAAGTAAAGGATTATCAGCTGCCAAAAACTAAACAAGTGTCCGGAGAGGTTGAACGTATTGACATTGAAAATAATGATTTAAAGGTAGTTTATGAGCATTTTGCCTATCAAAACCATGGAGCGATGCTGCGCAATGATTTAGCCTGGAGCGAATATTGGCGGTGGGATTTTGATGATCTAACAGCTGCTATTTACTACAATGAAGACAGGCAGCCCGATGGGTATGTACTTTACTGGATTTCAGATGAAGTGTTTCATATTAAAGATATGGTATTCATCAACGAAGAAGCTCGCAGCGGACTGTGGAATTTTATCAGCGCCCATTTTTCCATGATTTCAAAGGTCATAGGCAATATTTATACTGATGAGCCCTTAGCTTTTCTGTTGGAAGATGCCGATATTAAAGAAACAATTTCCCCTTATTACATGGCACGAATTGTGGATTTGGAGCAGT
>CAUROG010000035.1:0-23396 GCA_963526645.1 uncultured Pelosinus sp.
CTGGCTTATTTTAACCTTACTTACATTGTTTAGTTTTCAAGGAACACGTTGTCACTTAAGACTCTTCTTAACAAACTAAGACTCTAAATGACTACCTTGTCGCTTCGAGCAACCTCAATTATATTATCATCTTTTTATATTCATGTCAACTTTTTTCGACAACATTGATGACTTATTTATATTATCATAACTTAAAAACTTATGTCAATCCTCAATCTGCCTTTAATTTATACCTTCTTCATGATTCCCTCCCCCGCTTATATTGTTGGGAAGGGGGAAAGGAAATTGTACGTATGTATTTGGGACGTCCCCAACAACAACATATTCGGCAATTGGCATTTGCGTATCTACACTTATACTTTTACTAACTAAAGGCACCACAATTTTAATTTGTGTAGTCGCAATAAGATATATCATATGCCTAGTTTGATTGATACCTGCTTGTTCAAACTTATCAATTACTTTTACCTGAACCGTACCTATGGGAATCACTGTAACTGTAATGTTAGGCCCAAGGCTAGCTAATAACTGACTGCCTAAAATTTGCCCCATAGGTATATCAATTTTTTCTTCTCCAATATCTTTTAATATGTTTTGCACTTTAATAGTGGTATCTGCAGCAATTTTATTAAATTCCATTGTATTGGGTTGTATAAGCACTACACGTCCACGACTATCTAACGTAACATTCATTAATGCTTGCGGATCAATATTTAAATTAACTTTATCATTAATAACCTGATTAATAGTTTGGGTCGCAATAAAAGTAGCTTTTGCTTCAGCTATGGCTAATAGGGTTGGTTTTAAATGTGTTTCCATCATCCAGAAAGTACTTAGTATAATGATGCATATTAAAATAGACACTAAAATAACTGATGGTATCCTTCGTTTTTTCCCTACGGAAAACCTCATGATTACCTCCTAGGCTAAGATATACCTTAGTATATGGCTCCATATCGTGTGATGTACCACAGTTTAGCATAAAAAATATTCACAGGTTAAAATGCTGACAATCAGACCATTAGTCAGCATAAAAACACTAGAAGTAGATTATATTAATAAGTAATCACATTTTGCTTCTTTTAAATCTCATACTATTAAATTCTACGAGCACAAGCAGTTCATCGGCATGGGTCACATTGACATTTGTGGTGTATCCTGCTATATTACAGTTAGTATTTCAATGTAAATAAGCAAGCTGTTTTAGCTTAGCAACTAGAATGGTACCGCGGGTTATACCCGTCCTTAACTGGGGCGGTTTTTATTTTACCATTCAATAATTTTGGAACATACAAGGAGGCTTCTCAACCGATGACTGTACTTGATATCCTCAAAGAACGAGGTTTTATCCAACAACTTACCCATGAAGATGAAATGGCCGAACTCTTCACCAAAGAAAAAATCACTTTTTATATCGGCTTCGATCCCACAGCTGATAGCTTACATGTCGGTCATTTTCTAGGAATGATGGTAATGGCGCACATGCAGAAGGCTGGACATCGTCCTATCTGTCTGATTGGCGGCGGTACAACAATGGTAGGTGATCCATCTGGCAAGACTGATATGCGGAAAATGATGACCCAAAACGATATCGTCCACAACGGCGAGCGATTCAAAAAACAAATGCAACGCTTCATTGACTTCTCCGAAGGCAGAGCATTAATGCTTAATAATGCCGATTGGCTTCTTAAACTCAATTATATCGAATTCTTAAGAGATATCGGCGCACACTTCTCAGTCAACCGCATGCTAACGGCCGAATGTTTTAAACAGCGGCTAGATAAAGGATTATCCTTCTTGGAATTTAATTATATGCTGATGCAAGCTTACGATTTCTTAGAACTCAACCGCCAGTGCAACTGCATCATGCAAATGGGCGGAGATGATCAATGGTCCAATATTCTTGCCGGGGCTGATCTTATTAGACGTAAAGAAAGCAAACCAGCATACGGACTAACCTACACCCTACTAACTACTAGTGATGGACGCAAAATGGGCAAAACGGAAAAAGGTGCCCTATGGCTCGATGCCGAGAAGACCTCGCCTTATACTTTTTACCAATACTGGCGTAATATTGATGATGGCGATGTAGAAAAATGTCTTGCACTTCTAACCTTTATGCCAATGGACGAAGTTCGGCGTTTAGGCACCCTTAAAGATAAAGAAATCAACATTGCCAAGAAAACACTCGCATTTGAAGTGACAAAACTCATTCATGGTCCAGAAGAGGCCGAAAAAGCCCAGCAAGCAGCGGAAGCATTATTTGCTGGAGCCGGCGCGCTAGATAATGCGCCTACAGTGTCCATCACACCTGATATGGTCGGCTTAAAAATTCTTGATGTCCTCGCAACTGTCGGAATAGTCTCCTCCAAAAGTGAAGGAAGAAGATTAATCCAGCAAGGCGGTCTTTATGTTGGAGACACTAAAGTAATCGATTTAGACTTTTTACTCACTAACGATCTATTTGAAAATAATAGCTTACTTATCCGAAAGGGTAAGAAAAGTTATCATCGTATTGTTGTAAAACCATAGAAGATTCTTAAAATGTTTTCTGCTCCTGATATTTTACTCTACTCATTAAGTTAACAAAAAAGTGACACCAGTTGTTGGTGTCACTTTCTATGTTTGAATAGATAGATATATCCTGCAGAACATTATTTATGTTATAATAATTATCGTACTCAATTCTAAGGAGGTTTTCAATGGATAAGGAGCGAAGCGATAGCCCTAAAAATGGCCGTCGTTCTTCTAAAAATGAAAATTCAAAGATTACTGTTATAATATTAATTGTGTTTGTTGTAATGATTACAGGTGCCGGGCTTGGTTTTTTAACAGCGAGCATTCATACTATGCCTAGTTTAAAAGACGAGATTAGGCCTGCAGCTTCTTCTCAAATTTATGATGTAAATGGGAAATTAATTAATACTGTTCATTCTGTAGAAAATCGTGTTCCCGTTTCCATTAATAAAATACCAAAAAACTTACAAGATGCCTTCGTAGCTGCAGAAGATGCACGTTTTTATCAACATATCGGTATTGATCCTCGAGGCATTATGAGGGCAGTATGGTCTAATATAACCGATCGGGGCGTATCTGAAGGTGGCAGCACCATTACACAACAATTAGCCAAAAATGCATTACTATCTCAAGAACGTACATTAAAACGTAAAATACAAGAGGCCATCTTAGCCTTGCAAATTGAACGTCAATACAGTAAAAATGAAATTTTAGAGCTTTATTTGAATCAAATTTATTTTGGACAAGGTGCTTACGGAGTACAATCCGCAGCCACTGTATACTTTGGTAAAAATGTTGAAGATTTAACCTTAGCAGAATGTGCTATATTAGCAGGCATTCCTAAAAGTCCAAACTATTATTCACCTTTCAATAACTTAAAGGCTGCTACAGAGAGACAAGCTACTGTACTTGATCAAATGGTTAAATATAACTTTATTAGTTCCTCAACCGGTACACAAGCCAAGAGCGTTAAACTTAAGTTAGCAGTACGCTCTACCCAATCGGATAGCAATGTCAAGACTGCAAGTTATTTTATTGACTACGTAACACAATATCTTATTGATAGATATGGTGCTGATGCAGTATATAAGGATGGACTAAAAGTTTATACCACATTAGATTTAGATATGCAGGAAGCGGCGGAAGAAGCCATGCAAAAACTTCCTAGTGTGCGTATTGATAGCAATGGTTTACAACAACCACAAGGAGCACTTGTTGCTATTGATCCACGTACAGGCTATATTAAAGCAATGGTTGGCGGCCGAGGCAATGACCAGTTTAATCGTGCAGTATTAGCTGAGCGCCAGCCCGGTTCAGCATTTAAGCCATTTGTGTACTTAGCTGCTTTAGAAGGAGGAATGACTCCTTCATCGATTATTGAAGATAGTAAAATTAGCTTTGGTAATTGGACACCAATGAATTATGATGAAAAGTTTCATGGCTCTGTTTCTTTACGTACAGCACTAGAGCAATCCCTGAATGTACCAACTGTAAAAATAGCTAACCAAACAGGTGTTGATAAACCACTATATTACGCTCAGCAAATGGGTATTTCAACTTTAGTCTTGCAAGGTTCTATAAATGATCGCAACTTAGCAATGTCTCTTGGAGGTCTTACACGAGGCGTTACGCCCTTAGAAATTGCTAGTGCCTACGGCGTATTGGCTAACCAAGGAGTACACGTAGATCCTATAACAGTTATTAAAATTGTCGATCGCAATGGTAAAACGTTAGAGCAAATCGTTCCAAAAGAAAAAGCAGTGGTTAACGAGCGCTCTGCTTATATTCTAACGGATATGCTACGTGGCGTCATTAATAATGGCACTGGAACAGCAGCTAATATTGGACGCCCTGCTGCTGGTAAATCAGGTACAACCAGTGATTATAAAGACGCATGGTTTGTTGGATTTACCCCTGATTTAGTAGCATCAGTATGGATAGGTTACGATTCTGATGGGTATTTAAACGGCATAACAGGTGGAGCCCTTCCTGCTACTATTTGGAGAACTTTTATGCAAAAAGCCTTGGTAAAAATACCTGCTCGAGATTTCATTCGACCTAGCGGTATCGTGATCGAACCAAACCCAACTCCTGTACTTACAGAGCAGCCTGCTGATGGCAAACAGCCAGAAAATCCATTAACTCCTGATGGTCAGAATACAAAAAAACCGAACCAACAAGAAGATAACTCACGACCAGTTGATAAAACTCTTCCTCCTCCACCCATTAAACCAGATATAAATTCTCCTCCCCCTCCACCACAGAAAAAAACGACTGAGGCAGATAAAAAAAATAATCCCTAAAT
Organism: uncultured Pelosinus sp.; assembly: GCA_963526645.1. Taxonomy (GTDB): domain Bacteria; phylum Bacillota; class Negativicutes; order DSM-13327; family DSM-13327; genus Pelosinus. The sequence goes on from CAUROG010000035.1 coordinate 4,823, forward strand.
ATAGAAAAAACACGCGCAAATTACGCGTGTTTTTTCTATTGCTGCATATACATTAATATAAGCTATAAGCAAGTAGACGAGTCGTCATTATTATTACAAAGCAATAAAATAATAATAATCCAACTATAGTCGCCGCCACCACAAAAACCGCCGAATCCACGTCCGCATCCACAGATATTCCTGCTCGTTTTATATAATGAATTAATTATCAATTATAAATTTTATTATATGAATCAAATTAGTATGGAGTTACTTAATTTAATCTATTTTTAAAATTTAGGAACACACTGCTACGTGTTCCTCTACAAATAAGTAAGATATCATATTATGAAAAACTACAATCATCATTATTGAAACAAAAGAGTAAAAGAATGATAATGATAATCCACCAGGATTGACCGCCACCAAATCCACATCCTCTTGCCATTACATATTACCTCCTTAAATATAACATTTTAAGAGCAATTACCTAAATATCTGTCCTCAATTATTTAAGTATTGCCCCCTTCTAGTTCAATATATGGAAGTATCTTTTAAAATGTTACTAAACTACATCTATTTAGACTAAATTTATCCGATGGCCAAAGTTGCTCTAAGACTCCCATCTTCGATCTTGTTTACAGGCTGTAGAACTGGAACTAAGTACGTTCTAAGGGGCTCCGGACCAAAGACTCACTTATATAAGTGGGAGTTAAGATCAACTAAGTCCTAAAGATAAGTGCGACTAAGATTCAGATGGAGTTAAAACTCCACTGAATCAAGTCTTCTTTATTCTAATATGCGTCGAATGCTTTTGGGAAATTCTGTAACCATTTTCATTGAATTCATTCCATTATTAACCAATTCGGTAATGTTACGAACTTTATCAATAGTTGTGGTCATACCATCTATTCTTCTATCCATTTGCATATCTTCAGAGGTTAAGCTTAACAAAATAACCATTAGTTGCAAATTAAGATTAGGATTGCTCATAATCTGTCCAAATATATTCGTTGATTTGACTGGTTTAGCTTCTTTGACTTTTATATTTTCTCTTTCTTCTTGATATTTTGATTTCTTTGATTTTTTCGGCTTTTCGACAACTGTTTGTTCACTCGCAATTATATCGATATCTTTACTATCTTGTGCTACTGACCGTTTATAATTTTTGTAATGTCTCCGAAACCGCATCACCCTCACCCCTTATAAAAAATTAATAAGTGCCATTTAATCTAATCTAATATATGATGCATTCTTACAATTGGCTATTATTGATACACACAAATTTAGATTTTGGCATAAATTATAATGGCATAATTGACTTGATTTTCTGTTATATTTATTTATTGACAAATTTAGTGTGGAGGCGATTTTCTATGTGGGAAAACTTAGGAAATATGATGGAAATGGTAAAAAAAATTCAACAAAATGTTGATAATGCACAAGATCAGCTCAAGGTTCAACGAGTGGAAGTTTCAAGCGGTGATGTAATTAAATTAACATTAAATGGACAGCAAGAGCTATTATCAATTGAGATCAATCCTAAATACTTATCTGTTGATAATGCAACATTATTACAAGACTTACTAGTTGCAACCATAAACAATGGCCTTACAAAATCTCGTGAACTACACCAAACTGCAATGTGCAAACTAACTGGTGATCTAAATCTCCCCAAAATTCCTGGCCTATTTTAAGGAGGGTGCTTTATGCCGAACGATAGTCCTAATACACTGTTACAATCAATAACACACATGATTGAGCGCATAGCAAATGAGGGTACTGGCTATGATACCCTCATTCATATTTTGTCACTGCTTTGTATACTGAATATACTAAATCATACCCACCCCTCTGCGGCAGCACCTAGTCTCCAAAATTCACCCGCAAATAATACTAGTACTAATCCATTACATAAATTATTGGGTGAACTTACGAAAGGCGGGGGCGATGGAGTAGGAGGCCCTTCACCTGATATGCTCATGACTCTTTTACCATTATTAAACAATCCACAAATTAAATCAAAACTTAATCCAGCTAATATCTCATCAATTTTAGGTGTTCTAGGTAATTTAGGAGGAGGAAGTAGCGATAAGGCAGAGGGAGGAAAAACAGAGAAATCAGAAAAGAAAGATCCATCAGCTGCAGCAGTCACGTCTTCCTTAGCGAATTCCTCATTACACACATCATCTATGGATCCTTATGCTGACAAGAAAGATCTTGGACGCTCTTTAAACTGGAAAACTACTTTTGAAAATGAGAAAGAGGTGTGAGAATAGTACTCACACCTCTTTCTCATTTTCAACTAAAATTAACGATCATAAAATGGACTTTTCCCTGATATACTCAAGGGTATCCCATAAGCAATTTGAATCACATCTTCAAAGATACCTAAATTAAGAGCCGCGCGACCAATACTAAACATAACCCGATTATCAATATGATGTAAAGCAGCCACGCTAACTGCTGATCCAATCGCAATCCCCAAATCTCCGGTACCGATGGCACAGATTCCTGAGTTCTTTACATTTTCTCCACAGTTTTCATAGCCACAATACCCACAAGGGCTAACACCTAGTGGTGTCACTTTTTGGCCCATCAATATGAGTAAAGCTGCTTTTTCCACACACTTAGCATCTCTTTCAAAAAATTGCATGCCACTTACTTTAGCAACTCTACTCATTTCTTCAGCAATTTGATCTTTTTCCCGGCCTTTTACAATCATGGTAATCAAATTATCTACACCTTTTGCCTTGGGAGCAGTCCTAGCAGCTGCACACATTAAATCAGCGATGGAACTTGCTGCCCGCTCTTCAATCTCAGCACTCTTGGCGATCATCTTTTCTACACTCCCTCTCAAAGCTTATGACAATTGCACTACAGTAGCTCCATCACCACCTTCATTTAGCTCACCAATACTAATGTCCCTAACATAGTGATGATTTTTCAAATAAGTTCTCACTCCTTTTCGCAAGGCTCCTGTACCTTTGCCATGTATGACAAGCACAGTAGTTAATCCTGCTACTATCGCATCATCAATATACTTTCCTAATACATATTCTGCTTCATCTACCATCATGCCTCGTATATCAATTTGCCGAGCAACATTTTGAATTCTCATGAAATTTTTATCACGATTTTTGTCTTTCGCTATTTTTTTTACAGAGGAACTATCACTTACTAAACGACAATCTGTAATGGCTACGTTCATTTTCATAATGCCTAATTGCACAGTAACTTCATTACTACCAATAGATACTACTATACCTTTTTGTTTTAACGTAGTTACGTATACTTGCATACCTGGTTTTAATATATTAGCTGTGGCAACAGGTAAGTCACTGTCATCTTCTTCGTTTTCATTTAAGCCATTTAGGCTTTCACGCAGACGTTTTCTATTTTTATCAAATACACCTTGTCTTGCTGAACTACTTTTTACTGCAAATTGTGCTTTGAGTTCAGTAATTATTTCTTCTGTTTCTCGTCTAGTTTTTCTCAGTAGTGATTCTGCTTCCTCTTGTGCTTTGGCCAAGATTTTATGTTTCTTCGCCGCTAATATGCTTTCTTCATTTGCAAGTCTTTCCCTTAAAATATTTAACGCTTCTTCCTGCTCAGCAACCTCTTCATGAAGTTTATCATACGCTATCTTTTGTTCTTCCAAAGCATTTAGAGCGGTTTCAAATTCTGCATGATCTTTATCAATAAACTGTTTAGCCTGCTCAATAATATTAACAGGTAATCCTAAGCGTCTACTAATCGCAAATGCATTACTACTGCCTGGAATACCAATCAACAGTCGATAAGTAGGCCTTAGTGTTTGTATGTCAAATTCTACACTGGCATTTTCAATTCCTTGCCTCGAATATGCAAATGTTTTTAATTCACTATAATGAGTTGTCGCTATGGTTCTAGCACCAATAACAAGCAGGTACTCTAAAATAGACATAGCTAAGGCCGCCCCTTCATCCGGGTCAGTACCTGCACCTATTTCATCGATCAACACTAAATCCTGTGATGAAATTTCTTTTAGAATCCTTACTAAATTAGTCATATGAGCAGAAAAAGTACTTAGACTCTGCTCAATGCTTTGTTCATCACCAATATCCGCAAAAATATTATTAAATACAGCTATTTCTGAGCCACTATTTACAGGAATATAAAGTCCAGCCTGGGTCATAAGAGCAAATAACCCTAATGTTTTTAAAGTTACTGTCTTGCCACCTGTATTAGGGCCTGTAATTAACAATGTATTAAAATCCTTGCCAATATAAATATCAATAGGTACCACAGCAGTAGCCTCAATAAGAGGATGTCTGGCTTGTTGCAGATTAACATAACCATTATGATTAATAATAGGCATAGTTGCCTGCATGGTCAGACTCAACTTTGCTTTTGCAAAAGCAAAATCGATGTTAGCTAACATATTGCAGTTTATATATATTACCCCAGAAACATTAGCAATTTGCTCTGTGGCAGACTTTAAGATCCGTTCAATTTCATTTTTTTCTGCAGACATTAATTGTTTTATTTCATTATTTAAAACAACTACTGCCATGGGTTCAATAAAGACAGTTGCACCACTAGCTGACTGGTCATGGATAATTCCTGGGAAATTATTGCGATATTCTTGTTTGATCGGTATGACATATCGATCACTCCGTACAGTAACTAAAGCATCCTGAAAGTACTTTTGATATTCACTAGAACGTAATATACCATCCAACTTATCCTTAATACGGCTTTGAGATAACCTAATCTCTCGCCTAACATGCAAAAGTTCTACACTGGCATCATCACGTATTTGCCCTTGCTCATTAACAATATTCTCAATAAAATTTTCAACATTACGCAATACAGTAATGTTTTCAGCATAACCGAGCAAAATAGTTAAAGATACAGGCATATCCATAAAAAAACTTTTCATTCTTCTAGATGCATATAAGGTACTTCCCACAGCAACTAATTCGTCAGGAGCAAGCACTGATCCTATCTCTGCCCGTTTTAGGAAAGATCGAATATCACGAATACCGCCAAGGGGTATGCTAGAAATTGCATCAAGAATCCCTCGAGCCTCTTCAGTTTCTGCTATTCTTCGTTCCACTTCAATCAGTTCACTTGTGGGCACTAATTCTTCAGCAAGCTCTCGTCCCATAATGGAACTACTTTTATCTGCTAACATAGCACGTATTTTATGATATTCTAATGTTTTTAATACAGATACATCCATTGATTTCCCCCTCGAGATAAAGAAATGTAGACTTACATTTCTTTATAGTACGCCCCGAAAATAATGTCCGCGGGTTATATCTTCATGTTCAACCGTTTTTAATTTGTCCTGCACAAATAAAGGATGATCTTCTCCTTGTTCCAGGATCTCTCGATATAGTCTTGTTATTTTACCCAAATGATTCACTGTACTTTTCTTGCCCTCAATGCGTATGCGTTTAATCCCCACCATGCCAAATCTAGGAACATGGGGTAGCATACTTAATTCTTTTGCATTCAGGATATGCATACGACAAAATTGATCAGTTGCAATTGGAAATATTTCGTCTTTACGATCATTTAGCCAATAATCACGACGTTGACAAGCCTGGTTACATTTACCTGTATCTAATTTCCCAAGATAGCTCCCTATCGTACAATATTCGGATACCATTAACGTTATATACCCATGAACTAAGCATTCTAAAGCTATATTCTGATCGCTAGCTAGCTCTTCAATCTGTGAAAAATTTAATTCCGGTGATAAAGTCATACTGGATATTCCCTGTTTGGCCAAAAAATCGATAGAAATATCATTATATATATTTAATGGATAATCCCCATGAAGCGGTAAACTAGTCAATTGTTTCGCGACATATAAAGCCCCTAAGTTACTTATAGCAATGGCATCAGGTTGTAATTTTTGAAATAAAGTTAACTCTTTTTTTAGCCCATCCATTTGCCATTGTTTAATAATACGAGGCGTATTTAAAATAATTTGTTTCCCTTGCTCATGTACAATTTTAACAGCTTGGCTATATATCTCAGGGGTAATGGTTTTGTGATCAAAGGTCTCTCCACCAAACATAATACAATCAGCACCAGATTCTAAGGATACATTAAGCTTATCAATAGTATCTACATTGGCTACTAGCAGAGGCTGCTGTATACCTCTTTTATCCCTTGTAATAGTAGACGATGTAAAATCTCGTACTACATATTTTTTCATCGGTAAACTCTCACGGTAAAAAGGCGCTAGGCGAGCTTTCTCTAATTCTTCAACTGCTCGACGTCTAACATCATTGATTTCACTGATTGGTACCATGACTTCGCCAGTGATATTGCATTCTAATGTGTTCACGCTAAAGATAGTCGAGCCAAGGCGTTCTACTTGTTTTGCAATAACTTCAGAAGTTAAGGGCCTTTTAATCGCTTTTTGAGCAATAAAAGAAGTTTTAGCCTGCCCACGAAAGCCATCTGCATCTTGTATGCTAATTTCCAAAGGCTGATCTTCCTGTACAGTTACATTGATATCTACCGGTACACGTTTCACCGCGTTCGGATCAGTAAAAAAAGATCGAGCTCGTTCCATCAATCCAGCATCAAAAACCTTGAAAACCCTATCATTTATACGTACAGGTGCATGTACATTAATTGAGACTTCCACTCCTGCGGGAGCACTTGTCACTTTCTGCCCATTTACCATCATAGACGATACAGTTACGCTAACTCTACCACCAACCTTTACCCAAAAATCAACAATATCATTTATATGCAAAGGCTCATCCAATTTTATTGTTGCTATTCTCTCCTGATGCTGATAATCGCTGACTCGCCCAATTCGCACTCCCCGGTTATTAGGACGACGGTCACTCATCATCTTACGCCCATGATTACTCTTCAAATAGGCTGTAGTAAAATCTCGATTAAAAATTTGGGCTAATTCCTTTTGTTCTTGTTCTGCCACAACATAATCATCTGGATTGGCCAAACAGGCATCAATAGCCCGTCTATAGGTATCAACTGCCACTGCTACATATTCAGGCCGTTTCATACGACCCTCAATTTTAAAAGAAGTTATTCCTGCATTAATGAGCTCAGGGATTAATTCTAATGTATTTAAATCCTTAGGACTGAGAAGATATTCACCAGCTTCCGCTTCTGCAAGTAGGTCATTCCCCTGTTCATCAACAAGAGTATATGGCAAACGGCAAGGTTGGGCGCAGCGTCCTCGATTACCACTACGTCCACCAATCATGCTACTCATTAAACATTGTCCAGAATAAGAAATACATAATGCACCATGCACAAAGGCTTCAATCTCAGTACCTGTATTTTTACAAATATGATTTAAATCGTCCATAGACAACTCTCTAGATACTACAACCCGAGCAAAACCAAGTTCTGTCAAAAGCTGTACACCTTCCAAATTATGTACTGTCATTTGCGTACTAGCATGTATTGGCATCTCGGGTATGATTTCCTTTGCTATTTTAAAAACACCAATATCTTGAACAATAATAGCATCAATACCAATTTTATATAAATACTGTAAATAAGATGATAACGCTGGTATTTCAACATTATCAACAAGAGTATTTACAGTTACATAAACAAGTACGCTGCGCAAGTGAGCAAATCTCACTGCCTCCATTAATTCTTCATCACTAAAATTTGGTGCGCTAGCGCGGGCACCAAACATCTTGCCTGCCAAATATACAGCATCTGCACCACTTTCAACAGCTGCAACTAAAGCCTCTCGACTACCAACGGGCGCTAATAACTCTATCATTTACTTCATTCCTTTCAAAAATCCTACAATATATCGATTTGTTTCAGATGTAGTTTTAACTCTATCTGAACCGTAGTCGCACTTTTCCGCTGAACTTAGTCGCTCTTCCCACTTTTATAAGTAAGTCTTCTTAAAGCTACTTGACCATCGGGTAATAATTTAAACACGAAGAACACAAAGATGGCACAAAGGAAAATTCTCCTTTGTGTATACTTTGTGTGCCATGATACGAGCATAGTAACTGCGTGTTTATTATCTACTTAATTTCATTCTGTTTTTTTATATACTCTGCTACATCATGTACCTCGGACATAAATTGCTCAAATTTAGACCACTGCTGGCCTAATGGGCTTAAGGGATTTTCAAAAATACTTTTATAATATAACTCAAGCTCATATTTTGTCAAAGGCTCCTTGTCAGGGCTTTTTATAACCGTAAAAACGCCACAACTCTCAAGCCTTGCCAATTTAATATCTGGTAAATCAGTCATATCCATTCCCAGTTTATGTAGCTCTTGCCTTAGATCATCATAATTAAAGTGAGTATTAATAAAATTTTCGCGTAATATTTTTCCATTCTGAATAAGAGTAACTGGCGTACCCTCCACCCATTTACGTACGGTAATATTTTTTAAGGACAAATAGGATATCAATTGCTGCAATGCCAAAAGAGTAACTAAGCCTTCAATTCCACTAAGTAAGGTCTGCCCTTTATCCATAGACGCAGTAACAATGATATCACCTATGCCTACCATAATAACAAAGTCAAATGGTGATAGCTGCCCTACGGTACGATTACCCATTAAGCGAACAACAATAAGAGCTATAGTAAACAACACTACTATATGTAATAAAACCTGACCAACATTGGCAGCTTCAAACACTGTATCACTCCTTTTGATTGTTAGTATTCGCAATCAAAAAGTTTGTTATACTGCACAATGGTATCAGTCATTTTTCTTCTTCCACCATTTTGATTAATTGCTTATAGTTCTGTTCTAACTCAAGATATTCTTCCGCAATATTAAGTGCTGCAAGTACTGCCACTTTAGCTGGAGATAAACGCAAATTTTTCTGTGCAATTTTTTTCATACGCGAATCTACTTCTGCTGCCACCGCAATAACTTGCCCAAGTTCAATATCACTTTTTAAACAATAGGTTTCACCAAAAATTTCAACTGTTACTTTATGCTTTTTCTCATTCATAACGTCACCTATATTACCTATTTTACTAATCATCTACATTCGACTCGACAAATATATTTTCCTGCATTTACCCGGAAAGAAAACAAATTCGTCTTTATATAAAAGGAAAGGTAGTTTATGTTACTCATAAACTACCTTTCCTTTTAGCATTACATTATGCAGCCTTATCAGCTTTGTTGTTAAGTAAACTATGACTTTTACCATATAAAAAGTATACAAGAAAACCAATTCCACTCCATACAAAGAACCTTACCCATGTTTCATAAGGCAAATTGTACATTAAATAACCACAAGAAATAACTGCCAATGGAGCTATGATGCCAACTAAAGGACATTTAAATGGACGTTCTAATTCCGGTTTTGTATATCGTAATACTAAAACTCCAATAGAGGCCACTGCAAATGCAAATAAAGTTCCTATATTCGTTAACTCTGCAATAATTCCTATAGGAGTAAATCCAGCAATTAAAGCTACAGCAATTCCTGCTACTATTGTAATAATATGAGGAGTACCGTATTTAGGATGTACTTTTGAAATAGCTGCGGGGATCAAACCATCGCGAGACATCGCAAAGAAAATACGAGACTGGCCATACATCAGTACAAGTAATACAGTTGTAATACCACAAATAGCACCTGTACCAACTAACGCAGACCCCATATTATATCCAATGGCCCTTAGCGCGTAGGCCACAGGCTCCGCATTATTTAATTCGCCATAAGGCACAACTCCTGTTAATACTCCAGCAACAATAATGTACAAGATAGTACAGACTACTAGAGAACCAATAATGCCAATTGGCAAATCACGATTTGGATTACGACATTCTTCTGCTGCCGTTGCCACTGCATCAAAACCAATATATGCGAAGAAGATGATAGCTGCACCAGCAGCTACCCCAGAAAAACCAAAGGGCATAAAAGGGTCCCAATTGCTAGCATTAACTTTAGGACCTGCTAAAGCCAAAAAAATAAAGACAGCAGCCAATTTTATTACTACTAATACCTTATTAAGAGTTGCACTCTCTTGCGTTCCCTGCACTAATAATAAACTTAAAAATAATGCAATAAACATAGCAGGGATATTTGCAATGCCACCATCGGCTGGAACAGCAGTATAGGCCTTGGATAATTCAATACCCCCTGACTTTAATAGACCCACTACATAGCCAGACCATCCGGCTGCAACAGCGCTTGATCCTACTGAATATTCTAAAATAAGATTCCAGCCTACAATCCAGGCAACAATTTCACCTAAAGCAGCATAAGTATACGTATAAGCACTGCCAGCAATGGGAACCATTGCTGCTAATTCAGCATATGCTAAAGCGGCAAAAGCACAGGCCAAACCAGAAAGAACAAAGGAAAGCACCAATGCAGGTCCAGCATATTTAGCTGCTGCAACTCCAGTTAAAACAAAGATCCCTGTACCAATAATACAACCGATCCCAAGAAGTGTTAAATCCATTGCACCTAAGGTTTTCTTTAATCCCTTTTTTTCAGCACCTCGCAAAAGTTCACTGATACTTTTCGTACGAAAAACACCCATAAAGCCCCACCTTTCTGTTTGTAATTTAGGAAAATTGCCCCAAAATAGACCTGCCCACAAGGACAGGTCTATAAAGAGGAAACGCCTCTAAGCGTCTATATAACTATCCCGTAAACAGAATAACACAATCCATATCATAGGTAAAGATCTTTTTGTACTTTCAGCAGAGACATTCTTTACTAGCTACGAATTTTAGCCGTTAATGTTTCTTCCAAATATTCGATAGTATTTTTGTAGAATACATCAATTTCTTCATCTGTAAGCGTTCGCATCTTATCTCTATACGTTAATGAGAAAGCTAAGCTTTTTGAACCACTTGCTACTTGTTCACCAATATACACATCAAACAATCGCACATCACAAAGCAAAGGCCCTCCACTAGCATGAATAGCTTGCGTTACTTGATCAGCCGATGTTGTTAAAGGTAACACCACTGCTAAATCTCTATGAATAGCTGGAAATTTTGGCAAAGGCTCGTATTTTGCAAGTAATTTCACGCAGTTCACTACAACTTCTACATTAACTTCAAATACATATACTTTTCGCTGTATATCAAAATCATCCGCTACTTTAGGATGCAATTCACCAACAATTGCCAATACCTTATCATCTTTAATGAATGTTGCCGTCTTGCCAGGATGTAGTGACATATGCTCACCAGCTATGACTTTATAATCACAAACGCCTAAGCCAGCTAATAATATCTCTACAACGCCTTTGGCATCATAGAAATCAACAATATCCTTTCCTTGATTCCATGAGATTTCACTGCGTTTACCTACTAATGCACCACACAACATTAAAGGCTCTTTAGGCAATGAATCTAAAGGCAACTTTTCCGGTAAATATACTGCTCCAAGTTCATAAATCTTAATATCATCATTTTTCTTTGAGAGATTACGTACAATCGTTTCCAATATACCACCTAATAAAGTAGTTCTTAGTATTGGAAAATCATCTGTAATAGGATTAAGCACTGTAATGGCCTTATGTAAAATATGATCGTTTGCTATGTTTAGTTTATCCAATACTTGTGGATGAGTAAAACTCAAAGAGATAATTTCATCCAATCCGGCTCCAGTTAAAACGGTTTTAATAACCTCAACAATAGATTGAGTATATTCTTGTCCACCACGCAAGATATTTCCACCAGGAGTTGTGGTAGGAATCTTATTATAACCGTAAATACGAGCAATTTCTTCACATATATCAGGTTGATATTGTACATCCCCACGCCAAGTAGGCACATTTACAATTATTTTATCACCGTCAGAGTTCGTATCAATTGTAAATTCCAATCGACGTAAAATCTCTAACATTTCGCTTTTACTAATATCTGTACCTAAATAAGCATTTACCTTTTGGGGGATAAAGCTAACCTGGCGCGGTAACACCATGCTAGGATAGGCATCTACAATTCCTGGACACACCTTACATGCTCCCATATCTTCTAATAATTTAGCAGCTCTATCTAAGGCACGAATACAATTAACGGTATCAACGCCTCTTTCAAATCTTCCTGATGCTTCTGAGCGCAAGCCAAGAGCCTTTGAAGTACGGCGTATGCTCACCCCATTAAAAGAGGCAGCCTCTAATATTACATTTTGGGTATTATTAGTGACTTCTGTAGCTAATCCACCCATTACACCTGCAATCCCTACAGCCTGCACTTGATCCGCAATTACCAACATGTCGGAAGTAAGCTCACGCTTAATCCCATCTAAAGTTGTGATTTTTTCACCAGACTGAGCCTTGCGCACTGTTAAACTATGTTTTGATACCAAATTATAATCATAGGCATGCATGGGTAGTCCCATTTCCAACATAACATAGTTAGTTACATCAACTACATTATTAATAGCTCTCATTCCCACAGCTTGCAAGCGGTGTTTTAACCACTTTGGTGATGGACCAATCTTTATGTCTTGTAATACTCTTGCCGCAAAACGTGAACATAATGAAGGTTCTTCAATAGTAACCTTTACTAAATTAACAGCCTTCTCTTCTGCAGTCTCATGTAAATGAATCATTGGCTTTTTCAGCGTACCGCCTGTCAAAACAGCAATTTCTCGGGCTAAGCCCAAGACGCTAAAACAATCTGCTCGATTTGCCGTTAATTCAAATTCTAAAACGACATCATCCATTCCTAAGGCTTCTCGAATATCAATACCAATAGCTGTGTCTTCTGATAATATGTAAATGCCTTCTTTTTCTTTTGCTGATAGCAATTTACTATCAATATTAAGCTCTGTTGTAGAGCAGAGCATACCATATGACATTACACCACGTAATTCACTGGCCTTAATTTCTAGTCCATTTGGCAATTTTGCGCCAACTAATGCCACAGGAACAACATTTCCAACACAAACATTGGTTGCCCCAGTAACAATAATTAGAACTTCATTTCCTACATCTAACTTACAAATGGATAATTTTGTAGCATTAGGATGTTTTTCTATTTCTATAATCTTACCAGTCACAATATTTTCAATATCTTTACCTAAGTAGCTAATTCCTTCTACCGGAATGCCAGCCATTGTTAGCATCTCTGCTAATACTTCAGGTGTTTGTGTAAATTCAACATATTCTTTTAGCCATTTTATTGGTGCTTGCATACCCATCCCCCTTTAGGATTGTTTTTCATTATTTTATATTAAAACTGTCTTAAGAAACGTAAATCATTCTCATAAAACAAACGTAAATCATCAATACCATATAATAACATGGCAATCCGTTCCACACCCATCCCAAAAGCAAAACCACTCACTTTATCAGGATCAAAATTACTCATTTCAAGCACACGAGGATGCACCATTCCAGCACCTAGTATTTCTAGCCAGCCAGTACCGGAACAAACTCTACAGCCACTACCACTGCACATAACACAAGAAATATCGACTTCTGCACTAGGTTCAGTGAAGGGAAAGAAGCTAGGACGAAAACGTACCCCAACATCTTTGCCAAAAATCTCATGGATGAACAACTCTAACGTCCCTTTTAAATCAGCAAAACTAATATTTTTATCAATTACTAAGCCTTCTACCTGATGAAACATAGGAGAGTGAGTTGCATCATAATCACGACGATATACTTTTCCAGGTGCAATGATGCGAATCGGCTGATTCGGTGTTGCCGCCTGCATGGTACGAACTTGTACAGGCGAAGTATGTGTACGCATCAAAAATTCTTCTGTAATATAGAAGGAATCTTGCATATCTCGTGCAGGATGATCTTTAGGCAAATTAAGCGCTTCGAAGTTATAATAGTCCTGTTCCACTTCTGGGCCTTCCGCTATTGCAAAACCCATTCGCATAAATATTTCTTTAATACGTCCAAGTGTTACAGTCAAAGGGTGTTGATGCCCTATGTTGACCTTTCTTCCGGGTAAAGTAACATCAATCTTTTCAGAAGCTAATTTTCTTTCTAGCTCAGCTTGCTTAAAAGCCTCACCTTTAGCTTGAATAATTGCCTCTAATTCAGACCGAATATCATTCACAATTTGTCCAATTCTAGGACGTTCTTCGGCACTCAATGCGCCCATACCTTTTAAAGCACTAGTCAGACTACCTTTTTTCCCTAAATATTTAACCCTTAGCTCGTTCAACGCATCCATATTTTCTACTTGCGATAGATCTACTAAAGCCAATTGCTTTAAGGATTGCAATTCTTGTTCCATATGTACCTCCTAAAACATCATTTTAGATAAAAATAAAAAGACTTCACCCCTGCAAGGGGCGAAAGCCTTACTCCCGCGGTACCACCCTAATTAGTACTCAACTTTCTTTAACGCAGAAAAAGACGTCCGGCTTACACAAGCAATTCTTCAGCACAGATACTCCAGAGTGAACTTCTGTTAGTCGTTTTGGAACTGTTTTCAATCTATGACAGCATCCTCCCTGTGTAAACCGACACTAACATACTCTTCTCTATCATTGCAATTTTAGTATGGTAACATCTTACCATACCTATTCAATTTTATCGAACTGTTTAACATAATTAAAGTAGCCCCTTATCTGAGAAATTATAGCATACTAACCCCAAAATTACAATAAAGACTATTGACGTTGACGTACTGCTTCATATAAAATAACGGCTGCTGAAGCTGCTACGTTTAAAGATTCTACATTACCTAATAAAGGAATATGTAATCTTTCTTTCGATCCCTCTAGCAACTGCCTACTAACACCATTCCCCTCATTGCCGAATACCACGGCCACTGGTTTGTTAAAATCGATCTGGAAGTAAATGGTAGAAGCTTCTAGCGATGTTGCTAATATACTAATATCATGCTTACCTAAACAATCTACGACTTCTCCTTGGGTTAAATTCTCAAATATCGGTACATGGAATAAAGACCCCATACTAGCTCTTACTACCTTGGCAGCGAAAACATCCGCACACCCTTTTGTCAAGAGTATTCCTGTACAGCCTGCAGCAGCAGCAGTACGAATAACCGTTCCTACGTTCCCTGGATCTTGAACTTCATCCAGCACCACAAAAAATGGTTTCTCTACACCAACAAGAGACTCAGTTAACTTATATTCATATTTTTTCATGATGACCATAATACCTTGAGGTTGTTTCACTTCAGTTATTTTCCCATAAATAGCTGCAGACACTTCAATGATACGACAATCTTTAGACTGTAATAACAAAAGCACCTCTTGTATTCGCTTATCTTCTTTTGCTTCCGCTATATAAATGCACGCCTCGACCTGCCAATCAGACTGAGCCGCCTCTTCTACTAATCGAACACCTTCAACAACAAACAAACTCAATTCATCACGATATTTCTTTTCTTTCAGTGATGCAGCCATTTTAATAAACTTATTCTGACTACTAGTGATAATTTCCTTCACACAAGTTCCTCCAGACGTTGTATCCCTTTAATTCCACCCACGACAACTAAAATGTCACCATCAGAAAATCTTTCACTTGGCAAGGGAGGTACAATTACTCTTTCTTCCCTTTTAATGGCTACAACATTTATTCCATACTTAGCCCGTAAATTTGTTTCAGACAGTGTTTTTCCAACTAAAACTTGGGGAACACGAACTTCTACAATACCTAGATTCGGAGAAAGTTCAATATAATCCATTACATTACTAGACACTAAATTATGAGCTACTCGCTGTCCCATATCTCTCTCTGGATATACTACCCTATCAGCCCCCATTTTCTCCAACATTTTACCATGTAATGCATTCTTTGCCTTTGCAACAATATAAGGAACCCCTAATTCTTTAAGTTGCAATGTGGTTAAAATATTAGCTTGGATATCTTCCCCAATTGCAACAACTACTACATCGAAATTCCTAATACCTAAGGCTGATAATGTCTCTTCATCCGTTGTATCTGCTTGTACAACATGCGTTACTTCATCACTAAACTCCTGGACTCGTTCTTCTCTAGAGTCAATTGCCAATACTTCATAACCCATTTTGTGCAAAGTAACCGCAACACTAGTGCCGAATCGACCCAATCCGATTACAGCATACTGTTTCTTGTTATTCATCAAAATCTGCTCCTCAACCAATATTAATCTTACCCTCAGGATAATGTATTCCGCCTTTTTTACTACGTAAGGCTAGAGCTAATGCAAAGGTCACTGGCCCTATCCGCCCTGCAAACATGGTGATAATAAGCCACAGTTTACCATGTACAGTTAATGAACTAGTGATACCTGTAGACAAACCCACCGTACCAAACGCCGATACCACTTCAAATAATAATCTCAAAAAGGAAATCTTTTCGCTAATACTTATCATCATTGTCACAACAATAACTAATGTTGCAGCAATAAAAAATACTGTAAAGGCTTTATAGATAATGCTTTGGTTAATACGGCGTCGAAAGATTTCAACATCATTCTTACCTGTAATTAAAGCCCATATTGCCGCAATCATTACACCTAAGGTAGTTGTCTTTACGCCACCACCTGTTGAAGCGGGAGAGGCACCAATAAACATTAAGATAATCGTAAAAAATAAGGTAGCATCCTGCATTTTGCTGATATCAATTGTATTCATTCCTGCAGTCCTAGGGGATACAGATTGAAAATAACTAGCGAGGATCTTATTTTTCCATGATAATGCACCAAGAGTCTCTGGATTACTCATCTCCAATAATAAAATGACTATGGTACCAATTATAAGTAGCACCGTTGTAGTCATAAGTACCAACTTAGTATGCAAAGAAAACTTACTCCATTGGCGATTATTCCAGATATCAAAAATCACAGTAAAGCCAAGACCACCTAAAATAATCAAAGAGGCAACTGTAAGATTTACAGTAACATCGTCGGCATAGCCTGTTAGGCTACTAAAATTACCAAACAAGTCAAATCCAGCATTACAGAAAGAAGATATTGCATGCCAATAGCCATAATAAATACCTGTGCTACCTAAATCAGAATACCAACGAATCGCTAAAATTGTTCCGCCAATAAATTCAAGCAGAAATGTAGTGAAAATGATATATTGAGTTAGCCGAACAACACCTGATACTGTCATGTGGTTCAAAGCTTCCTGCATAATCAGCCGCTCACGTAATTGAATCTTGCGGCGCATAATTAGCGCCATCAACGTAGCCATGGTCATAATTCCCAGACCTCCAGCCTGAATAAGAATTATAATTACTATTTGCCCAAATAAAGAAAAATAAGTACCCGTATCAACAACAACTAATCCGGTAACACATACTGCTGATGTGGCCGTAAACAAAGCATCAACAAAAGATAAGCTTTGACCAGTTGACGATGCCATAGGTGTCATCAATAACAAAGCACCAAGTACTATTAATCCTGCAAAGCCCAAAGCCAAAATTTGATAAGGTGTTAGTTTCCACTGTGAAATGTCAAATAAATTTGCAACTCTAGTATAAACGATCAAAATATTTCACTCCAAATTTTAAATGCATTTATAAGTACCATAACAAATGACACCAACATATTTTACCATTACTGATAAGAAAAAACACACATTTTCTTCCGATAAATGTGTGTTTTAATAATATTTAATTTATATAGCCTTAGAAATACAATTAAAATGCAACATATATTTACGAACTGATTCTTTTACACCTTTTTTTACAGCGGACATTAAATAAATATAATTCGCCCCTGGATTTTCCAGCAACTCGTGTCGGAGTTTTTCACTTGCAGTCACAGAGGTATCTGTAGGAATATTAATCTTAGTTATTCCATATTTTATGGAATTAGAGTAATCATCACTACTCAGTTTTGATCCTCCATGCATAACTAATGGTACGCTAATAATATTGTTTAGTTGACCTAATCTTGTAATATTTAGCTTTGTAGTCCCTCGATAAGCTCCATGATGATTACCTACAGAAACAGCCAAAGCATCAATCTTAGTTTTATCCACGAAATTTGCTGCTATATCACATGTAACAATATTATCATCATTAATATCATTTACGTGCTCACAACAACCAACATAGCCCAATTCACCTTCAACAGAAACGCCGAGGGAATGGGCTATACGTGTAACTTCCTTAGTACGTTTTAAATTTTCATTGACAGGCAAAGCAGACCCATCGAACATAACTGAAGTAAAGCCCCAACGAATTGCTTTAATAATTCCTTCGTAAGTATGCCCGTGGTCCAAATGAAGAGCTATAGGTACAGATGATTTTTGTGCAGCTCGAACCATAGCAGCACTTAATGTATCTACATCGACAAACTTGAAAAATCGCTCAGTAATTCCAAGCACTAATGGAGTCTTTAATTCTTCTGCAACTTCTACAACAGCACACAAAGTTTCTAAATTAAATACATTAAAACCGCCAACTGCATACTTTCGATTACGTGCATCTTGAAGCAATTCATTCATTGTTACTAACGCCAAAATAAAATCCCTCCTTAACGGTTAAAATTTTACTTTAATTTGATATAGTATATTCGCGAAACCTTTTTTAAAACCTGCACATATTTTGAATATTTTAAATTTTTATTCAAGCAAACAAAAAGCATATACACTTCGATTAAACAATCAGGACCACCCGTCTAACGGGTGGTTTGCATAAGCCCTATAAGGGCATGGT
>CAUROG010000036.1:0-21613 GCA_963526645.1 uncultured Pelosinus sp.
CCCGCAACATCCTCATTACAAGTGAGGTGCTCTACCAGTTGAGCTATTCCAGCATGGCGACCCAGATCGGATTTGAACCGACGACCTCCGCCGTGACAGGGCGGCATTCTAACCGCTAAACTACTGGGCCATAGGTGTGAAGACCTAGAAATGGTGGGGGATGACGGGATCGAACCGCCGACATCCTGCTTGTAAGGCAGGCGCTCTCCCAGCTGAGCTAATCCCCCATAATGAATGGTGGCCCAAGATGGTTTACCATCGACACCCTGATTAAGGATCAGGTGCTCTACCAACTCTTGAGCCAATGGACCATATAATAGCAATGGCGGAGCGGGTGGGATTTGAACCCACGCAGGCCTCACGACCTCTAACGATTTAGCAAACCGTCCTCTTTAGCCACTTGAGTACCGCTCCATGTTGGAGCGGGTGAAGGGAATCGAACCCTCGTAGCTAGCTTGGAAGGCTAGTGCTCTACCATTGAGCTACACCCGCATTACATTAGAATTGGTGACCCCGGCAGGATTCGAACCTGCGGCCTTTTGATTCGTAGTCAAACGCTCTATCCAGCTGGGCTACGGAGTCAATTACTACATATTTAATTTGACGTCGGATAAACATAATATCATTTTTCAAACATTATGTCAATACTTTCGAGAGACTTACTTTTCGAGAGATAACTGTTAGGACAACGATCTAATAAAAGCGTTTTGGGGCGAAATGATATTATAGTGGTTAAATGATTATCACTTTAAGTGATAAAGCAGATACCACGCCTGCCGTCTTATAATATGTAGAAATTCAATCTGTCCTTTCTGAGGTTAAGTTCTTTAATAAAATTATGATCTCAGTTTGATATTAAACGGAAAGTTGGAGGCTTTTTGTCTTTATATTTTGCACCAGAATCTTTTTATGTCTGAAGTAATTTTTTTCTCCATATCTATCTCTTAAATTTACAAATTATTTATAAGCAAATAGCCTTAGGTGCTATATTTCCACCTATCCTATGAGCTATGGCCTTGCGCTCTGTAAATACCAACACTTCATTGTAACCATATTCTTTAGCATATTCTTCAGCAACATCAATATATCTTCCACAATCCTCCGGACAATGCGCATCAGAGGAAAAAACAATTGGTATATTATAATCTCTTGCAGTTTTCATAAAAGCAGGATAGGGTGAAATTTCATTAATAGGATAGCGGTATAATGTACCAGTATTAATATCCATACCCATACCCGCTTTACTTAAGGCTATGGCAGCTCTATTTAAAAAGGGCTGCACATCAAAAGTTGGGATATTTTTAAACAGTCTAAGATTAAAAGGATGTCCCAAGATATCATATAATCCTGCATGACATAAGCCCTCTATTTCAGCAGTATACCAATCATAAATATCCTTTAAACTATGCTCATCCCAAACAAACTTCAAATCCGAGAAATCAAAGCCCCAGGAATTTATAAAATGCACTGAACCGATGATATAGTCAAAATTATATCCGTTTAAAATTTCAGCTACCCGTTGTTGATTTTTAAAGTTACATACCTCTATACCTATTTTCACCGGATATCCCTGTTTCTTGAGACTATTCATAAAATCAAAATACTCTTTAAGACTATATCGAAACTTATTTTTAAGCAACCATTGCTGTTGATAGCTTCCTACTAGTGAATCATCCAAAATCAGTTCCTCATTGTACAAGTCCTTAAACTCTACAAACCCATGACTGTGTTCTGCAATTCCTATCTCATCAATATTTCGCTGACGGGCGTGGCGAAAAAAACCTTTTACCCATTCCAGATTATAACTACCATTTTCAAAATGCATATGATAATCAATTCTCATGTTTTTTCTAATTCCTTTACTAAAAATATATCAACAAATAGTATAAAAATTTTCATACATATATACTTTATTCGGTTCTGGTGCAAAAATTAAAGACATGCTTATAATTTTACCACAAACTTAAAGAATGAGGTAAAATTATCGCAGAATTTTATTTTAATGGATGCATTTCTAATCTGAGATTGTAATGTTATGCGTTTGCTCTAACATTTTCTCCCAGCTTAATTTACTAGGGTTGTCGTTTTCCTTTATCCAGCAATACTCTTACACGAATCCTCCCCTTATTCCGTTTAAAAATATATTTTCCTGTGACTGTGCGACACCCCCTCAACAAAAAAATCCGTTCAAACCGAAGTCTAAACGAACATAAAACACACTTATGAAATTAAATTAAAACCCACAAACCCTTTGAATCAGCTTACTTTCGCCCTATCAACACCACACACTCCACATATCTTTTGATAGCCTGCTGACACCGTTACACTAAATGATAATATTGCTTTAGTAATCTGAAATTTGGGAGGAATTTGTAGAAATATAGTGAATATAGAACTTAGATGACAACTATGTCAAAACTGTATCTAAGAGATATTTTAAAGGGAGTTTTACAATTAAAAAAGTAATTTTCAAAGAAACATTTCTCCGTCATAAAAATAAGTTTACTGGAATAGCTGTGCTTTTTTGCATAGAGGCTTATTTTGCGTTTCGATTCTATAGCGGAGAACCGGAAATTCCAACAGGAATCTTCGCTATTGATGTATGCAATGCTCTTTTTCGCGATTTGTTATTGGCAAGTATATTTATGTTTTTTCGAAAGCATATTACGTGGGTTAAGCAAGCTGCAAAAGCGTACTGCCCAATTATAATTTTAGCAATTCTTTGGTTAGGCATCTCGATGGTTATTATTAATTCATTAAATTTAAATTTTAGTGCAATAACTATCATGTCAGTTCTTACTGGTGTGATTAATAATGTTATATTCGTACTATTAGCTGCCTATCTATATACTAAAAGGAATCATATACTACCTAAAGTCATTTATTTTTTGTCGTATTTTTTGACCATCTTGATTTTTTATAGTGATACCATATACTTTTTTGTTACATCAACACATATTGAAAGGGTGTTATTTGATAATTTAAACAATTATTCAATGATAGGTGTATTATATACTACAGATAAAATTGTTTTACTCGGCATACTGATAAGCTTTTTCTTTTTTATGTTATTATTTCGTACCCCAAAAAAGATGCCTAATCTGCACTCAAAAAATGTCGGCATCCTTATTATAATGACCTGTATTTTAGCTAATCTTGTTAATTTCGCCACCGCCTACGTGTATCCAAAAGTACTGATGGAAGAAGGGTTTGATGAAGAAGCGGAAATAGAAACATGCAGAAATCTATCCCGCGATTTGCTTACCAAGTCTGTAACTATCAACTTAATACGAGAATTTTTGCGAAATGACGATAGACATGTGGCAGTCGCTAATCAACTTTATCGCGTGGCATTTTCTGAACAGGAAACTAAGTTGCTAAATGAATTAGGAATTACTGTCAGCGAAAAACCTACTCCCACTCAAAAAGCTTTTCCATATGAAAAAATAATTGTAATTATCGCTGAATCGTTTCATCGTGATTACTTGCATTTCTATAATTCACGAATTCCAACGGAAACAACAGAATTTTTGGATGGCTTAGTGACGAGGTATCCTCATTTAGATCATTATTACACTTCTAATAAACCTACAACTCAGGGACTTAACTCTATGTTTCTTTCCCAGTCGATCTATTCCGACGAGCAATCTTTTGAAAATAATGCCACGTTATTCAAAACTCTCGAAAGTAACGGTTATGATACAGTGTTTTTGGAAGCTACTAGCCAGTACTATAATGATGAATTCCGAGCATATAAAAAACGGTTTGGAATGCAGACTTACAGAGCAAAAGAAGATCTAGAAAGACAAGGATATGTGGGAAGCAGTGGCTGGGGCTTCCATAATGATGTAATGTATGACGAAACGATCAGGTTATTGGAACAAAACCGGGATAATAAAATTTTTATAGCAACCAAGACAATAGATTCCCATCAACCATTTCCGTATTGCGGGCTTCCTGAAAAGGATATTCCAGCGACTATCAAGGAGCAATATAAAAATGTTTATCTTAAAGGAATCTATTGGGAAAATATTACCTTGAAAAAATTTTTCCATGACCTTGAAGAGCGAAATTTGCTGGACGATAAGACTCTTATTATTGTTACAAGTGATCATAATCCTCATCCAAGTCAGAATGACAATTATAAGCGCCTAGGGCAAGACGATTTGCGTTTAAGCCCAGCTCCCATCCCGCTTATCTTTGTTAGCAAAAATTTGCAGCCTTTTGACAATTTTAGCAGTGCAACATTCGCGAGTCAGATTGATTTCGCCCCCACACTTTTAGGGATATTAGGAATTCCTTCACCACCGGAGTTTTCAGGCAGAAATATAACTACTATTCCTGAAGATCGTGGTTATGCAATTGGTTGTGTGGGAGAAACAATTTACTACTGGTCAAAAGATCACCAAATAACAACAGACATGTACAGTGGAAAAAATCAAAATGATTCTGAAAAGGCACTAATACATTGGGTTCAAGATGCATATGTCAAATACTTTCACGGCAATTCTGTCAATAAGTTGCAGTAGGGTCAGGTTTGACTTGAAGCCCTTCTTACTACTTTGCAGGAGAACAGCGCGCTATGTTAGAGAGCTATAAAATGAAATCAATTTAAAGATAATCGCAAAAAGCCCCTATTTGTAGTTTTGAACTGAATCATGAAAAATAGACAGTGACAAAATACCCCCATTCGTAGGAAAATGAAACTACGAATGGGGGTATCATTGTCAATGGAAAAAGAAGTTATACGCATATCAATAAATTAGGAATAGAAATCGATCAAATGGTAAAAGAGGGGAAAACACAGCGAGAGATTTCGGCATTCTTTGGATTTTAAGATAAGACCGTTATTCATCAATACTTGAGGCGGTGACGCTGAAAAAAAGAACGATTAATGGCAGGAATTTTACCCAAACAACGTGGACGGTTACCTAAGGGATACTTACCTACCGAAGAAGAAGAAGAAAAAGACAATGAAATCAACCGTTTAAAGATGGAAATTCAACTATTACGTTCTTTTCTTCAAATTGCTGGAAGGAGGTTGAGGTCCTTTTCTAATCTTAAAACCGAAGTATAAAACTCTCTTAGCTCAGTAGCATGCGGTCACTGACATCTTCTCCGCCGGAATTTTCGAAAGCGTCCAGTAAGTCATGAACTGTCATTTTTGATTTTTCTTCTCCATTAATATCCAGCAAAATTTTCCCATCATTTAACATAATCAATCTATTACCAAGACGTAATGCATCCCGCATATTATGTGTAATCATAAGTGTCGTTAGACCATTTTCCTCCACGATATTCTTCGTCAGTTCCAATACCTTTTCCGCTGTTTTGGGGTCCAATGCTGCGGTATGCTCATCTAATAAAAGTAGCTTTGGCTTCCGTAAGGTGGCCATAAGTAAGGTAATAGCCTGCCGTTGTCCACCTGATAAGGTCCCTATTCGATTTTTCATTCGATCCTCTAAACCAAGATTTAAATTAGCAATTTTTCCTTTAAATTCGGCAAATTCATCATCGCGAAAGCCCCAGCGTAAACCAAGTTTTTTGCCCCGCCTTGCGGCAAGAGCCAAGTTTTCTTCTACCATCATACCCGCAGCCGTCCCCAGCATGGGGTCCTGAAATACTCTGCCTATATAAGCGGCACGTTTATGCTCGGCCATATTGGTTACATCAATGTCATCAATATAAATTTTCCCGCAGTCTACTTTAAATACACCGGCAATGGAATTCAAGAGGGTACTCTTCCCTGCCCCGTTGCCGCCGATTACAGTAATAAAATCACCGGTCTTCATTTCCAAGCTTACGTTTTTCAAAGCCAACTTCTCATTCACAGTACCGGCGAAGAATGTTTTACTGATACCATCTACTCGTAACATTTATATCCCCACCTTTCTACTATCCCATTTAGTTTTGAATAAAGGTAAGGATAAAGCAATCGCAACCAAAATAGCTGTGAATAGTTTTAGATCGTTTGGCGGCATGCCTAGATACAATACAACCGCGATAACAATACGATAAGCAATGGAGCCAAGCACAACGGATATCAGGGCATTTTTAACGCTTTTTGAGCCAAATAATACTTCACCAATGATAACGGAGGCAAGACCAATTACGATTGTACCAATGCCCATACCAACATCGGCAAACCCGTTGCTTTGTGCGATAAATGCTCCCGATACAGCTACCAGCCCATTACTAATCACTAATCCCAGTAACAACATATTATCGGTATTGACACCCATTGCCCGTATCATTTGAGGATTATTGCCAGTAGCCCGCAAAGCCATACCGATTTCCGTACCAAAGAACATATATAACAAAGTTGGGCTTACTACTGCAATGATAAAGCCAACCACGAACGTAGTCATATTCGCTGATAAATTTAAAAATGTTAGAGATGTGTATACCGTATCGGTATTTAACAAAGATATGTTCGCTTTCCCCATAACGCGTAAATTTACTGAATATAACGCAATCATAGTCAAAATACCTGATAACAATGCGGGTATTTTTAGTTTTGTATGCAATAGGCCGCTGACAGCACCTGCCAGCATACCAGCTATGCCTGCTGCAATAATAGCAGTTGCAGGGCTGTGTTGTTCATCCAACAATACCGCCGCTACAGCAGCTCCTAATGGGAAGGTGCCTTCCACACTTAGATCCGCAATATTCAACGTGCGGAAAGTCAAATATACACCTATAGCCATGACGGACCAAAGCAGCCCCTGGGCTAGAGTCGAAATTAATAATTCATCCATTTTTATACTTCCTCCGTGTATTTAACGGCCCCTGTGAAAAAGTTTCTCTTTGAGGCTATTTTGGCGTTGTGCTGATTTTCAGGATTCCAACTTATAGGAAAGGGTTCTTCCGAACCCGTCCCTATAAGTATTGTTTTTATTTAGTCGCTTTATTCAATTCTACGGGTATGCTTAGACCCATTGCTTGCGCTGCTTCTTTGTTAATAATAACATTTACATCGTCTTGTAATCTTATCGGCATATCAGCTGGTTTTGACTTGCCCGAAAGTATGTCAGCTGCCATTTCACCGGATTGGAAACCGAGTTTATAGTAGTTGACTGTAGTACCTGCCGTTCCACCGTTTTTAGCCATAGTTTCATCGCCAATAATAACCGGCACTTTTGCAGGTACAGTTATTTTAGCAACATTAGACATGGCGGAAGCTATAGTATTATCTGTTGGACAATAGATAAAATCTACTTTACCAATTAAACTCTGCACTGCCTGTTGAATATCATTTACATTGGAAACGGTAGCTTCAATAACGTTCAAACCCTTTTCAGCAGCATATGCTCTCATTTCTTTAACTTGTAATTGGGCGTTTATTTCACTAGAAGTGTACAATGCACCCACTGTTTTTGCATTTGGAATAAGTTTAAGAGCTACATCAATCTGTTTTTTTGGTGAAGCGTAATCCGTTGTCCCGGTAACATTTCCACCCGGTTTTTCATTGGATTGAACCAGTTTTGCTGTCTTATAATCGGAAATCGCTGCTCCCACAATAGGGATTGTTTTTGTTTCATTTGCAACAATTTGTGCTGCCGGTGTAGCAATGGCGTAAATCAAATCCACTTTGTTATTAACAAAGCGTTGACTGATGGTTTTTAAATTTGACTGATCGCCCTGTGCATTCTGCTGGTCGATTTTAATGTTTACACCTTCTTTATAACCCTTCGAAGCAAGGCCGTCCACAAAGCCCTTATTAGAGTCGTCTAAGGCGCCATGCTGCACCAGTTGGAGTATGCCAATCTGCTGAATCTTGTCTTTTGCTGTGCCTGCTTCCTTTTTTTCACCGCCACAGCCAGCTAACACACCAACAGCTAGTATGGTTCCCAATGCTGCGGCTATCATTTTTTTCTGTATTACAACTCTTAACATACGTTCACCCATTCTTTCTATATTTTTATTGTCTTCCTGTTGATGGCCTCTGTTAGTCGTTTCTCATCTAGCCTCTTTTTTTAGTTCTTCCGGTATGATTAGCCCAATCGCCTGAACTGCTTCTTTATTGATAACAACCTTTACCTCTTCTTGCGAACCGATCGGCATATCAGCTGGTTTTGACTTGCCGGACAAAATGTCGGCTGCCATTTCACCGGCTTGGAAGCCGAGTTTATAGAAGTTTACTGAAATGCCCGCTGTTCCACCTTTTTTAACCATGGTTTCATCGCCAACAATAACCGGTATTTTTGCAGGTATCGTTATCTTGGCAACATTTGACATGGCAGAGGCTAAATTATTATCTGTTGGACAATAGATGAAATCTACTTTACCAAGCAAACTCTGCGCTACCTGTTGAATATCATTTACGTTTGAAACGGTAGCTTCAATAACAGTCAAACCCTTTTCAGCGGCATATTCTTTCATTGCCTTGACTTGTAACTGAGCATTTAATTCACTGGATGTATATAGTGCACCCACTGTTTTTGCATGCGGAATAAGTTTAAGGGCTAAGTCAATCTGTCTCTTTGGAGGATTGTAGTTCGTTGTCCCGGTAACATTTCCACCAGGCTTTTCATTGGATTGAACCAGTCTTGCTGTCTTGTAATCTACAATCGCTGCTCCCACAATAGGGATTGTTCTTGTTTCATTCGCAACAATCTGTGCTGCCGGTGTTGCAATGGCGTAAATCAAATCCACTTTGTTATTAACAAAGCGTTGACTGATGGTTTTTAAATTTGACTGATCACCCTGTGCATTCTGCTGATCAATTTTAATGTTTGCCCCGTCCTTATAACCCTTGGAAGCAAGTCCATCTACAAATCCTTTGTTAGAGTCGTCTAAAGCACCATGCTGCACCATTTGAAGTACACCAATCTGGTATACTTTACCCTTTTCTGCACCTGCTTCTTTCTTTTCACCGCTGCAACCAGCCAAGACACCAACCGCTAATATGGCCCCTATTGCTACGGCTAACATTTTCTTCTGTCTTAATTTTTTCATTTTACCGTTCACCCATCCTTTATTTAATAAAAAATCGTCCCTTAAAAAAGGGACGACGGACGTGCATCGCGGTACCACCCTAGTTATCCATCGAAATAAAAAAAGCGCTACCGCAAGGGACGGAAAAGTTCCGCGGTACCACCCTAATAATCTCGAATCGATCAACTCAAAGCCAGGTAACGGCGGCCACACCGGCTCAGCCTACTTTATTTTTCAGCTTCGCAGTTTAGGAAAGAACTTCAGCATATATCGCCAACCGATTCGCAGCAACCATCGGCTCTCTGTATGGTATCCATAGGCTTACTTTTTTCCGTCATTACTATTTACATTTTTTTGTTGGATTAATTGTACTTAAAATACAAAACTTTGTCAATACCAATTTAAACATTTCAATTAATTGTAAAATGAACAAGCACCACAAAACAACCAATTACAAGGAGAAATCACTATGGATTACACTTGGATACTACATTATTGAATAAGTTAATGCCAATTGAGCCACCGAATTAATGAGCTGAACCCCCAATAGCAAAAAGCACCCATTTATAGTTCATTGATATGCCTACGAATGGGGGCTTTTGTGATTGATTAACTCCTGTTTCTGGTAGTAGACTATTCCTATTTTTCTATTTCTGTTTGATCAATCAGCTCACCATTTTGCTTAAATGCAGTGACTTTTAAAGCATCATGCGAAGCTTCAAACACAAGATAATTCGGCATATCAAGTGGATTATAATAAAGCTCATCCATCGGTTTCTGTGGGGATTTATCCCATGTCTTATCGCCGCTTCGTCCTGTCGTAATATAGATAGTCCCGGCAGGGTTGGGTCTGCCATTTTTCAGTGCCTTGGTGCGCGCGTAAGAATGCACATGTCCGGTAAATACAAGATCAACATGAAATTTATCAAACACTGGCACAAAGGTTTGACCAATCACATCAAGCGGCCCATCGAAAGGATGCGTCCAGACACCACGATGCATAAGAACTACCTTCCACCTCTTTTGTGTTTGGGAAAGGTCTTTTGCAAGCCATCTCTGTTGTTGCTCTAGTAAATCAGGATACCATTCCTGCAACTCATTTAATTGAGTATTAAGTACGATAAAATGTACGTCGCCATAGTCGTAGGAATAAGCGAATCGTTCCAGGCCTGCCGGACCATTCGCTGGCAGGGCAAAAAGTGAAAGATAGTAATCGGGTTTCGCCATCTTCCAATCGAGACTATATGTCTCATGATTTCCCATGACCGGAACTACAGGTATTGCTTCGAAAAGCTTCTCTCCTCCATCAAACCAGGCATTCCACTGCCATTCGTCCTGCCCATTATCAACGAGATCACCCATATTAACAAAAAACGCCGCATCCGCATTGTTTTCCCATGCTATCTGAGCTGTTTTCGCCCAATCTTTATAATCTAATGACTGTGAATCACCAAAAATAAGTGCCTTAAATGATGTTGACTCCGGCTCCGTCTTAAATTCCATCCATGCAGATTGCCGTTTGCCGACGGAAATACGATATTCATAGTCAGTTCCAGCCTTAAGATTGGTAGCATGCGCCGTATAAATCCCAAAGTGTTTTCCCCCATTATATGCAGGCAACTCTACTGCCTCTGCGCTAACCTTTATGATATTTTCCGACTGCTTGGGTCGTATCTCCAAATTTCCTGGCTCACCAAAATTTGACCTCTTCCATGAAATCGTACGCTCATGCTTCATATCTGCTGTAACCACATGCATGATCTGCCCCACATCAGAGCCATAACCTATATGCACCGATTTCGACAAAGATAACAGACATGTAATAGCTATGCAAATAAGCATAAAACCTAAGATATATTTCTTCATTTACATCACCTCGTTACCAACTATTAACTTCCTTTATTATCCACATTAGTGCCTCACTTTATCCCTTCCTCAATATAAATCATTTTCCCTGTCAATAAAAATAACACCTATATTGTCTCGGCTGGCTGCTACTGCAGGCATATCATCCCATATGTTTGCCATGGAAGTATTTCCTCTTTCATAAATTCTGTATTATTTTCTATAAGACTGCAATAATCAACCTCAGATTTATGCCACTGGCTACTATAAGTAGCTTCGCTATACCTGTACCAAATTCCCGGTTTAGTACAGGTATATTTTCGTGTAACTGTACCGACACCCCTATAAGAAATCTCGCCTAAACCGAAGTTTAGGCGAACATAAAACACACGTATGAATTTACCTTAAAAGGCATGTCCCTTTTGATATCAGGCTATCTACGCTCTATCAACGCCACACACTCCACATGTCTTTTGATAGAAAAACGATACTAATACGCGAAATAGGAGTTTTGTGTAAAAACTATGACAGACTAACAGCCGATAGTATGCAACTTTTTCATTTACTTTTGGCATCCTATATTATAAAGGAGATGTTGTAATGGCTGAAAACAGAGATTTGAAAGTAACTCCCGGCATTCCTGATAAAAATAGAGTTGTCGGAGAAATTCCAATGAAGAAAGCTGAGTACTATGGTTATTTTGATTCGGAATCAAGTACAAAAAAGATTATTAGCCAGATTGAGAGCGCTGTTAAAGATTCTGCTACTGAGAAAAAAAACGAACGTTAAGCCAATTGACACTTAAAACAACCTGTCTAACGGGTGGTGTGCATAAGTCCTGTAAGGGCATGGTAATGGTTGGGAATACTCCAGATAGCCTATAAATATAGATAGTTAATTCAACTATAAGGGAACAAAGAAAACAGCTATGATTCCTACGCCCTAAGGCATAAGAACCATAGCTGTTTATTTTTAAAATTCTGTAATAAATCCAGAATAGGATATAATTCGTAGCATACTTTTATACTTAGCTGAACCGAATTCTTGATTCATCATTTTTGCCGCCTCTTTTGCATTCCAGGTAAGGATTGTAAGATATCAGCACCATTTTCATTTGCGGCCTCCTGTCAAGGAAGAAACAGCCACATGCTTTCTCAACTTGGCAACGATAGGCAACACGATGACTGCCGCCACGCCGATCTGAACGAGATTTCCGGGAATCGACGCCATCGGTATCAGCCAATTGCCGTAAATAATCCCTTCGGCACCATAATAACCAACCACCTTTATGAGACAAGCCGCCACCAAGGCCAGGACATAAGCTGTTAGGGTCCGATGATTTTCGCAGATAGCGCCGACCGTATACCCCATGAGACCGACAATGACCAACGTAAAGGGAGCCCATAAAAACCAGCCGCCCACCACATCAAAAAGAGCCATGCCGATTCCTCCCGCCAAGGAGCCAAACCGGCGTCCGCAAAGAATGGCGATAATAAAGAGGGGCACATTGCCCAAATGAACTAAACCACCATTGGCGGAAATGGGAAGACGAATATTTATAAGTGCCGTACAAATAAAAACGAGAGCAATACCCATTGCTGCATAAACCAGTTGTTTTGTTTGGCTGGAGGAATCTTGTTCCATACCGGCTCTCCCACCTTTCTTACCTTCTAAAATATTAACTTTACAAGCCTATTGTTTATAATTCATCCATTTTAACACAATTGAAATTACTAATTACTATAATTGCAATTTTCTTTTTAAAATCACACTCTTCCATTTTTAATACTATATAAGATATCATAGAAATTATTTCAATGTCAAATCCAAAGGAGGAGAAAACGTTCATTTGTTATGTATACTTAAAATGATAGGCTATTGATCTAATCAGTAATAAGTAGTACCATGCAAAGTTTTAAACTCACCAAGGCTTCCAGTCTAAAAAAAGTAAATACTATATGAATATTATAATAATTGACCAAACGATTTCTACAAGCAGTAGTTGAAATCTCAAACATAAAACTATGATTGCGCACGTCTGAAGGCATAGAAACCACCGCTCTCAAATTTTAAAATTTTGAAAAAATTCAGATTTACATGGTGGAGACACGAGCCATTACCTTATAAATCCACCCATTAAATGAATCCGAGAACCGTCACCTGACTCAGTATTGCTCCCCGGCATATAAATATACATTGTTACCCTTAATCTTTAAGCATGTTTCATCCATCCGCCAGGAATCATTCGTTGGCTTAATATGTTTTCTGACATTCTCAGTAATAATGGAAGAATATTGATGAACCCATCTCATAATTATTGTGTGAGTTAGGTTTAATCCTCGTTTTTCAAGTTTACGGTAAGAGTACATCATGGCTTTATTTTTTTGCACCAGAACTCACTGTTTTTATTCAAAAAAAAAGCGACCGCCCGCTAGGATTGAATCCTTTTGGGACGGCCGTTTGCTGAAATGTGTTTTAGATACTAAAATTTTTCGATTAGACTTTGTCTATTATCTTCAATTGAACTATTAAGGCTTATTCCTAAGCTTTCAACTTTTTTAGTATAATATCCTTTAACATCAGCCCATTTATAATATGGCCCGTAAACCGGTTTTAATGCTTTGGCAAAGGCTACTTCTTTTTCGTTCAGTAACATTTTAACTAGAGGTTCTTTACCTTTGGCGGTATACACGATCCACTGGACGTTACCGGCCATTGGCCCAAAATCAGCGGTATTCCATTTTTGGACCGCCTCTTCGGTAGTAGGATATTGAATGTGTGAATTTCCGATTTCTAAGAAAGATACCAACGGAAGCTCGGTTTCAGCATGGGCAAAACTGAAGACTCCGATCTTATCTTTTTTAGCTAGAGCGGTGTCTACTTCCACGATCATTCTTTTTACTAATGGCGCCATAATATTGGTTGATATATTATTTGCATCCGGCGCTCCAGGTCCTTGAAGGTAATATTCTCTAGCAACTTGAATTCGTTCGAACATCTGAAGTTCTTCATTGGTAAAGTACTTTTTGATATCAACATCTTTCAAGCCGTCTTCTCTTAAGGACGGTCCGATAACATAAAGTTCGTAAAGAGCTGATATTGCGGTGGAAGCATTTTTAATGATCGTTTTATTCTTGGCATCAGTAAACTTTAACTCGCCGGAATTGAGCCGGGCCAGAAATTCGGGGGAAACTAATTGTAAGAAGATTCTTTCCGCCATAGCTTTGGCGGTATCGTTTTTGGCAAAGTTAGCGACATCTTTCTTCCACTGTCCTTTAGATTCGTAGGCAAGATATTTGGTGGCAATATCATAAGGCCTTAGATAAGGATCCTTTTTTCCTTCGTAGAAGATCGAAGTAATTTCGCCTTTGTAACCCGTTGATTTTAAACCTTCCAAGAAATTATCTCTTGATTGTTGAGCTCTGATTACATGTGTAGCATCAGCGAAGATCGGTTTATTCGTTGCGTAAAGTGATTTGAAATTTTCACCAGATCTTTTGCCGATTTCAAACAGTTCTCTTTTTCCCATTATTGTTAATTCGGCATATTTGCCTTGTTCAAATGCGATCATTCTTTGTACTTCCGCTTTTAAATTCTGTCCCATCTCCGTAATCTGACCGGACTTCTCAGCTTCAGTTAATAATTCTAACCAGGCTTTATCATACTTATAATTGGAAAGGTGCCTGGAACCATGTCTTCCCGCAACGTAAATAAATGCAGATTGATAACCTGCGGGCGCCGCAGTGTATTCCGTTTTTTCATAGGGGTATGGAGTTTTCGAACCTTGATAAAGTATTTCAGGAGCCGCAAAACCTACATTGCAAATCATTGCCAGGATAAGCATAAAACCAATTAAAAATCTTATTTTTCTCACAATTTAATCCTCCTCATTTTTTGGTGGTTGTACCACTTAAAGCTTAGCATAGAGCCTGTTTGTTTGCAATAGAAATGTGCAATGTTTAATCAAATTTAAGGGTATATTTGTTATGTTGTAATTAATAAAAATCATAACATAATAATAAAATAAAACAAATATAATCAAAAATGTATATTTTAGCTATAAAAATGATAAAATTCTCATTTTATAGTTAAATGCTGAGAATAACCAAAAACATCTTGCGCTATTAATAGAGAATTCAGTCTAATATTACCATAAAACGCTATTCCATGGAATGAAATATTAAAAACTGAACAATAAAACCATCATGATATACTCATAAAATGGTTCTGGTTCAAAAAAAATATAAAGTCAAAAAATATCCTAGATAGGCCCCAGTGTTAAGCTGAAATACCCATAATCTTATTTATAAACTCAACCTCAGATAGGACACATTGAATTTCTTCAACCTGCCCCTTTTTAATCATATGCATGGTTTCAATTCCGCAAATTGTTATCTCAGCAGTTTCAAAACTATCAAATCCAAGCATTGGTTTGATCTTTCTTTTAATAAATCTATGGTCTTGCTCAATTATATTATTCAGATATTTTATTCTCCGAAGCGTCGTTTTAACTGAAAGAGTTCCACTATAAATCATTTCATAAATAGCAATTTCGGTTGCAGCGTACTTATCAGTTGTGATAACTCTTGGTTACTGATTATATGTAGCCTTTAAAGCTTTTCTAAAGAACTTTTTCGCCGCATCTTTATCACGATGTTCAGATACAAAAAAGTCTATCGTCTTCCCTTCGGAATCTACTGCGCGATATAAATATGCATTTTTACCCTTGATTTTAAGATATGTTTCATCCATTCTCCATGAATCATTTGTTGCTTTAAGATGTTTTTTGACCTTCTCACTAATAATGGAAGAATATTGATGAACCCATCTCATGATCGTTGTATGGGTAAGATGCAATCCTCTCTCTTTCATCATCTGTACAAGCATTCTATAGCTGAGAGGATACTTCAAGTACCATCGAACGCACAACATTATAATTGAAGACTCGAAATGCTTCCATTTAAATAATTCTGTGACATGTTCTTTACCTCAATTTTAAAGTTTTGGGTAAAATTATATGTCTTTAATTTTTGCACCAGAACGCTCCGCCCCCCCATGAAAAATTCGCTCAAACCGAAGTAAACAATTGGCATTAACTTATTCAGCCGCCCAATATAACAAAAAAAGCACCACTAACATTATCACGTGATAATATTAGCAGTGCTTCTCGTCTTACTCTATTTGTTGTTCTGTGCTGTCATAGTACAGAACCTTTTTTATTTAAATTTAACTGGGTGCCACCCTCGCACATATGAGACTTAAAATAAAATGGAGCGGGAAAGGAGATTCGAACTCCCGACCCTCGCCTTGGCAAGGCGAGGCTCTACCGACTGAGCTACCGAGGCAAGTGAATGATAAATGTGACAGGAATATTCTCTAGTGCTGATCTTAGCGCTTCTACTCTCCGTTGATATCCGCAAGTGCGTTTGTCAATTTGACAGCTACTAGAATTTCTTTAGGAAGTTGATTTTCTTGCTGTATTTGGTTTATCATTGTCATATGGAATGCACCTCTTCTGTTGATAGTGTTGTGTGGCAACTTCGCTTTATCAAACATTGAGGTGTTTTTCCATGTCAAGAAAAATTATTTTATTGCCTCTACGCTAATTACTTCAGGGCAGTGAGCTGATTTTAGCTCTGCGAAAGTTGAGTTATTACAATAAGTTTTATTCCATTATATACTAGTGTTAGGTGACCACTTGTGCATAATGGACAAACTTTAGATTGTTGTGGCAAACAAATTTCACTGTACTATAGTGCCCGATATATAAATGAGTGCAAATCAATAACCCAAAAACTACCACTCAAATTCTTCTGGATATTCAATGCCCTCTAGACGGATATTTCCCTCAGCACAGCCATACTCTTTTGCTGCCCCGACTACAACCTCTTTGATATCACTATGTTCATCATCTGTACGAAACTCTGCAATCCGCTTAGCAATTATAGTTAGATTTTTTAACCGTTTTTCTTTGCTCATATTGATATACTTGATATTTAACAAATCTACATACTGCCCCGCAATTTGTTCAATATTTATATAATCACCATTCATCAGTTTTAGCCAACGCTTAAAGGATGCTTCTGTAAGCACTTCCTTTACACATTTCATAAACTCCCCTTGAAAAGACCGAATTGTCGATATTGTATCATCCCATATTACATTTTTATCAAGTGCATCATTATATACAGGTCTTGATTTAAGAAGCTCTTTAATCCGCAATTTCACAAGTTCATTCAATGCCAGCATCACAAAAAACATCTCAGGGTAAAGATAATTGCACTTGTAATACACATTATTTGGGGGAGCAATGATGGAGTGAAACTTCATTTTGTCCTGATCCATGCCATTAGCTACAAGTTCAACCTCTCTATCGCCCTGAAAGGCGTGTCTAACATCATAGCAAAGCCCTAGTACACGAGTTGATATAGCTATATAAGTTTGATACTTTGCTGAAAATTCATCAATTGTAATTGCATAAAAGGCATCGACCAATTTTTCTAAATCATTGAAATCTCCACTTATACACACCCCTGCAAGGTTTTCTGTATTTTTAATTATAATCATTGCCGCGCCTCGCTCCCATAACTTATTACGTATACTATTTGAAGAAGGTATTATAATTATCCCGTTCCTAATTATAATACTACAGTTACATCTCACCCAGCACATCTCTAAGTTTCTTCAATTCATCAGCACTCAACTAACCAGCCCTTTGATTTAACTAAAATAAAACTGGTGCCAAGTATCAATAGAATTATTTTGCGCAAACTTCTGAGCTTTTTCAGTAAATGAACAGTTACTAATAACTATACATTGATCGTAGGAGTAAATATCTTTTTTCACATAGGGCACCTTCCACAAAACCGATATATACTGACTAAATTGAGTACAATATCGAAAATCTGCCTACACCAACGTTAAATTTGAGTTTTCTCGACATTAGCGATTCTGCCCCCAACGTTTGGCCTCTTGTCACAGTCTCTTGCAATAGCATATTGTGGAGAATATATCCACGAGCACGTAATTCTAATCATACTTTCACAGTAAATGGGGTTAGATTTTTTCGTTTTTTATAATATTCCTTTATTTTCCTTTAATCCTCTTTATCCAAAAATGTGATTTCTGCATCAATGAGTTCTTTTAGTTTTCTAATCTCTTGCACGCTGATAGTGATACCTTTTCCCATTTTTCCGTGAGTTTCATCCCAATCACGTATATCGTATTTTGGTTCTCCACCATTCCAACTAATCCTGTTGAATTCTTTTTTCCAACCTTTTTTTCCCTCAGAGATAACCCCTAATTCATTTATAATTTCAAATTTAAAATCAGACTTTTCATTTGCCACAACATTCTCCCCCTCATTTAATCATAATGCGCCATGCAGGTTTATTTCCAGTCGAAGTTGATCCCGGTTATCTAACACAATTGTCTTAGCCATTTTTTCAAAAAACGATTCTATTTTAGCTTTTGCTTCCTCCGAGTATAAAGCCCAGACTATGCCTGACTGCTCTCGCTTGTCAATAACATAATGCCCTCTGTTTTCAAAAATTGAATAATAGATTCTGTTTTCATAGGGTTTGCTACAATTCTATTTGAAGCTTTTAGGGGAGGTTCTGAATGAGGATCTATTTGAGATGTAAAAAGTGAAAGCTGATCATTTTCCGGTAAGGCTTTTTGAGAATGATTTGTTGTTATAGGAACTGTTTTTTTATGAATTGAGAACTTTCTTTTGAAGATGGATTTTCTTTAATTTTTTCGCCATGAAAAATCTTGTTCGCCTCTTGTAGATGAATTGTTTTTTCTTTATCAGGTAATCCTTGAGCTCCATTGTTTTTTCAGGATTTTGATAATACTCACTACCACGAATTCGAATAAATCATGCTTTGTTTTCCAAAAACATCATCTCCAATGATCTATTCATAATTTTACCTTTATAAACATTTTCATTATGCCACTATAAAAATTGCATTTAAAACTGTTCTGCTATATGTTCTAACCATTTAGTGCGTTGCCATAATACACATTCCCGACCATTGCCAGTAGCATGCGGACCATCTTGCGGATAACGCTCATATGGACTACATCCAGTACCATGAGGATTTTTCCCTTATTATACCATGCTTTTACACAAAATCATCCTTAATCACCACTTGAAATAAGCACGGTAGCGTATAATTCTCAGGGATATCATTTTAATACATGATTCCATACAAATACACGAAACCCTCTACATTTCGTGTATTTGTATATTTTTTCGTGTAAACGTATCACTTTTACACGATTCTCATATACTCCGCGGCACCCCCCATGAAAAATCGCTCAAACCGAAGTCTGAGCGAACATTATGTGCGACACATTCCTAAATGAAAACTTTAGGCATTAGCAGTAATGCCAAGAGAACTAATGTCTCGATGAATCAAATGATAGGGTAACGCCTTGGAAGGTTCACTTTAATACTCCGACTGGCGTGGATGTCTCATGCACTGTATAGATCTAACCATTCAAACGCCACAGGCTATAGTTTAATAAACAGGCATAAGAAACCCACAGCAAATAAGGAACTAGCAGCCAACCAGTACTAGGCACTTGCTCCCTAAACTTTAGGATTGTCATCGCAATTGCTAGCCATAAACCAACAATAATTAAAAGTCCACCGAATATAGAATGTAGCCCAAAAAACACCGCTGACCACATAACATTTAAAATAAGCTGCATATAAAACCAAGTGTAGGCAGCAACCTTACTCTTGTATTTCGGATCACGTTTTTTCCATACACAATACAATGCAATACCCATCATGATATACAATAATGTCCAAACTGGTCCAAAAATCCAGTTTGGTGGTGTAAACACAGGCTTTTGTAGAAAAGCATACCAAGTACCAATCGAAGGTGTGGTAAAGTAATATCCTATTCCCCCTGAACTAAGACATAACGCCAAACTAAACAGCAGCTTTTTTATATCCATGCTAATCTCCCTTAATCAATCTTCGTATATATTATTAGCCTATTAGATATTAAATTGCCTATAAAGCCATGAATCCTTTGAAATCAGGTTACTTCTTCTTTTTAGATTTATACAAAATATTCCATTTTCGCCTGAGGAAAGAATCTGGCAAGTTCTATTGTCATATAGTTCCACATCTTATTCATTTCTTGCTCCTGATAAATATACTTACCATAGCCAAATTGTCCGTACTTATATTTCCGATCCCCTTCCTCTAACGGCAATGTAGTTTCAGGAAACAAATCAAGAATGCTACTTTTAGCACGTTTAGTAAACCGGTGAGATATCAGCTCAAAAGTCAAATCTTTTCTAGCCTCTTGAGGTAATTGTTCATCCAAAGCTTCTAGCAAACTATGATAATCTTGTTCCCAATTATCATAATAGAAAATAGGTGCAATGATAACCCCTAGGGGATAACCTGCACGTGCTACTTTTCCAGCGGCAATCACTCTTTCAGCCATCGATGGTGTAGCATACTCATATTTTACAATGATAGTGGCAGAATTTACACTGAAGTGGAATCTGGTATGTCCATTATGCGCAGAAAATAACAAAGAATCAACCTTATCCTGTTTGGTCACAAAGCGAAATCTCCCTAAAGGCTGGGCACCAAAATACTCAATTGTTTTATGTAATAGCCTGTAAGATATTCTGTCGGAATAGGGTCAGAAGTAGCGGCTCCCTCAAAAGAAGTTATTTCCGGTGCCCGTTCCTGTATATAGTTAAAAGCTTGACTCAATATATCATCAATATTTACATAAACCCTCAGATATGGCTTTTTACCAAGGGTCGTGGCCAAATAGCAATATTCACACATACTAGGACAACTTGTTGTCAAC
Source organism: uncultured Pelosinus sp. (assembly GCA_963526645.1). Lineage (GTDB taxonomy): Bacteria > Bacillota > Negativicutes > DSM-13327 > DSM-13327 > Pelosinus. Next base: position 20,631 of record CAUROG010000036.1, read on the forward strand.
GGCAATTGATAATGGGCTGACGGCTTGCATCCCACAAAGTCCTTGCTCTTCCTAATACCAACCACTAAAGTGCGCTTGGCCTCACCAAAAGCCTCCTGATGAGTTTTCCCCGGAATACCAGTCACCCGATTGTGGGAACCTGTGAAATGGATAGGTATATTCATTTTCTGGAAACGATCATATAACCCTTGTCCCAAATGATACTCCAAAGCCTGTTGTTCAAAAATGACCCTTTTAGGACAAATTGACTAATCATATAACCCACCCCGCTAACATATTCTATAGACTGATGGCTCCTTCTTAATGTACACAAAATAAGCAACGTACTATGCAATGATTTTGCAAACAACCGAAAGTCCAACTAGCGACTAATATATCTTCGTGTGTCATTTTCCCTTCTCACATCCAACCATACCTTTACACGAATCCCTCTGTTTTTCGTGTATTTGTACACACTTTTACACGAATATCATCAACTCCGCGACACCCCCCTAACAAAAAAACGCTCAAACCGAAGTCTGAGCGAACATAATGCACACTTATAAAATTAACAAAAACCCACGAGACCTTATATCTCTGTTTATCAATCATTTTATAACATCGATTAATTCCTTTTATAGTTATTCATGGTGTTTCTCGAAATGTCTCCGACAACCACCCCAGTCTCCCAAGCAGCACAACACTCATAATTGACAAGACTCTCTAAAAAATCATCTCTCCTGGTTTATAGCCAACAGGCAATTCTTCTTCACTTAAAAATTTGAAATTGTCATCACGCAGTATTGGTAAAAATACTTCGTATGGAATCCTGGAAAACTCACCGGCATAATTACTGGCTCCGAACCACTTACCCTCTTTGCTGCTCAAATTTAAATCTCTAGCAAATTTTGTATTGTTTGAGCAATCATGTACTACTAAATCCCACTTATCTTCATCGGCTATTTTCATGAATTTCAGAGTTAATTCCCTACTCCAAATTGGAG
>CAUROG010000037.1:0-20966 GCA_963526645.1 uncultured Pelosinus sp.
AAATATCTAAATTTTTAAATATCCTACCTATATTATACAACAAAAGCAGTTAAAAGCTAAGTTTCCTTATATTCCAAAGAGTTATAAAGAATTTACCTAGTTTTGAATTACATCGTCATATTTCCTATAGGATATAAAGAATATTATACCATTCTAAAGTGATAAATACGTAGTTTTTATTACAAAAATAGATTAGGTCATATAAAAGAGGCGTAATAAAATAAAATGTATCTCAAAGAAAAATAACCTTGAGATACATTTTATTAGTAACTATTTACTCTTTTATTTTACCGCCATACCATTTTTTCCATCGAGGATTTGTATATCTATAATATTCTAGAAGATCTTTACTAGCCTGAATTCTATTTGCATTTTTTTCATTGTTCCAAACTGCACCAACATAGTCTCCATAAGTAGCATTTGGCAAAACAATCCATATTGTTCCCCAGTTATTAATATATTCTGGAGCAGTTGCTAATTCTGTGCGTTTAATAGCACCATACTCACGTTTAAAAGCAGATGTAAAATCTCCAATATTATCACCAAGATACATAATAACATCGTAGTTTTCCAAAACCTTTGCTCGTCTGCTATCTTTATTCGAGCTACCATCTGGATCCATTACCAAAACATGCTCCTTATCTGCATATGGTAGTCCCGCATGAGCTAATTCTGCAACGGTTAATTCGACAGTATCATGGTCCCTATTAGTAATGTAAAAAATACTAACTCCTTTTGACTTAGCATCATTAAAGAAATCTACTGCACCAGGCAAGGCAACATTTGCCTCAGTACCTATAGCTTTATAATACCCATCCCAGGGACCATTATCCCATGCACCGGGGCTCAATAACCTCTCTGCTTGGTAATTTGTATCATCCATAATTGTCTGATCTATGTCACTAATTATTGCTAATGGTTTATTAATATCTTTTTTTTGTGAAAGAATACGATCAAGTTGTAAAGTTGCTAGTGTATATGCTTGCTTTTGTAATCCCTTTACCTCCGCAGATTCTTGATATATTACACCATTAACATAAGCCTCCTTCCGAATATCACCTGTTACAGAATCATCTATAGAATTTGCTCCAACAATAGAAAATACAGATATGGATAGTACTGTTAATAATAAACTAGTTAGTTTTCTGTTATTCATACATATACTCCTAAAAAGAGGACATAAGAGCACAATACTCCTATGTCCTCTTTCACAGACCTTCAAATCAATTGAAATTATATAACTACACTTCAGTAGTAGCATTATGTGGTAAAATCATATCAACATCATTATGAGGTCGAGGAATAACATGGACTGATACAAGTTCCCCTACACGTTGTGCTGCAGCTGCACCAGCATCAGTAGCAGCTTTTACAGCACCTACATCACCACGAACCATAACAGTAACAAAACCACCACCAATAGTTTCTTTTCCAATAAGATAAACATTAGCAGCCTTAACCATTGCATCCGCAGCTTCAATTGCGCCAACAAAACCCTTTGTTTCTACCATACCTAATGCTTCGTTTTTCATTATGAGTACCTCCTATAAAAAATTTAATTAGATTTATGATTTTTGAAGCATTGAAATTACCTCTTCAACAGCTTGTTTCAATGAATCATCAACCATATCTTTTAATTCGGGAATTTTATAACCCTCATTAACACATTCAGCATCACAAATAGATTTAGGTAAAATTGTCTCCATTTGTAACCTACTATCCTCCAGTATAGGCGTAGAATTGTTATAGTTTATATTTGTACATTTTTCGTCTGTTGGATAACACTCCTCCAATCCATATGCAATTCGTTTAATATTGATCAAATTTAATGCAGACACATTATCTGATGTAGCACTGCCGCCTTGAGTTCCACAACCTAAAGTAAAAGATGGGAATAGCCCTGTACAAGCACCCGTGCCACCTTGAGTTCCTGAAGTATTAACAAGTAACCTATTAACTGGTTTTATCGAGAAAAGTAATGGAATTTCTGGGTTTTTCGTGTGAAGAGTCATTGTATGCCCAGTCCCGCAATTCTCTAATATTTTAATACATAAATTACAAGCCTCTTCACAATCTTTTACTACATAATATCCAAGAACAGTTGTTAATTTTTCATATGAGAGTGGATCCGACGGACCGACCCCATTTTGTTTCCCTATAAGAATTTTAGTGTTCTCAGGTATTTTAATACCTGCAGCCTCAGCAATTACTTCCGGGGGTCTTCCAACCAACTTAGCATTCATAGTAAATCCATTTTTGAAAAGAACTTTACAGACAGCTTTTGTTTCATCTGCAGTCATAAAATAACAACCTTGACGTTTAAACTCTTCTTCCACCTGTAAAGCAATACATTCCTCAACAATAATAGATTGTTCTGAAGCACATACAGTTCCATAGTCAAAAGTTTTACTAGCAATAATACGCCTTACAGCATTAGATATATCAGCACTACGCTCGATAAATGAAGGACCATTACCAGGCCCAACACCAAGCGCGGGCTTTCCTGAACTATATGCAGCGCGAACCATTGCTTCACCACCTGTAGCTATAATCATGTTAACTTCAGGTGCATGGAGTAACTCATTAGTTGCTGCCATAGACGGTAATGTCACCCACGAAATAATATTTTTTGGTGCGCCTGCAGATTCAGCGGCTTCTGCCATTAAACGAGCAGCTTCATTTGTACATTTTTGAGCTGATGGATGTGGGGAAAAAACAATACCATTTTTAGCTTTTAAGGCAGATATAGCCTTAAAAATAACAGTAGAAGTAGGGTTTGTTGAAGGAATAATACCAAACAAAACACCTACTGGTACAGCTATCTCAATGACTTTTTTTGTAAGATCATTTTTTACTATACCTATTGTTTTTAAATTTTTAATATCCTTATATAAAATTGTTGATGCTAATTGATTTTTAGTAATCTTATCAACAACTTTACCAAATCCAGTCTCTTCGACAGCTAGCTTAGCTAAGTATTCAGCATTTTGTTCCGCTACTTTTACCATAGCTTGCAAAATTTTATCAACTTGCTCCTCTGTAAAAAATTCAAACTCCTTTTGAGCGATTTTGGTTTTTCTAGCACAATCACGTGCTTGTTGTATAGATTGTAAATCCTTATCAAATACGTCCAACACTCGCACCTCCTTTATAATAAATCAGACCAATTTGCGGGATAAGTGATATATAAAAGTTTTGTATACTCTTTAGCAGACCAAATCACATCACTACCTTTAGGAATATAAATAATATCCCCAGTATAAGCTGTATACTCTTTTCCATTGATTTTAATAGTTACATCGCCTTCCATAATAAAATCAATCTCATCATAGGACAAATGCCAAGGAAAGGTAGAATCTATAATTTTCAAAAATCCTGCTGCTATATTTGGTGATTCTTTGGAGGATAAAATTTCTTTATAGTATACTTTATTTCCTGAAACACCTGTATCAAATACTTCATAGTCTGACCGGGTACTTGTACGAACAATTTGAAAGCTAGACTGAGCATCTTTTAATCTATTAAAATCTGATTCAGTAAAATCAATATTCAAAATTGATTTTAGTGCCGATAAAATTTTATCATTATCTATCCGTTTACTATTATCACTTTGAATACATTTTTCTATTGGTCTCTCGCTATTATTTAGAATAATTTCCATATCATTTTCATATATAAAATCTTTTGCAGCTGGAGTTATAATAGTTCTACCATCTGTTACGACTTTCAAGTTATTAGACTCCAATAATGTTTTTACATCTGCCAAACTAATAAGTCTCAAGTTCATACCTCCAATCCTTATCTTATGAATGCTTTATTTTGATCGGCGATACGTAAAGCAACGCATTCCAATGCAGTTTCAACACTTGCCGTATCACCTAATACGGCTATCATTATTAAGTTTTGCGGACAATTTCCACGTATGTCAAAGACATTTACTCCAGACGCTTTCTCGGCAATATCACAAGCAAAAACCATATCACATAGCTTACCTTGCATAAGTCCAATGGCTTCATATTGACTAATATCAACTTTAAGTGTTGGGTCAATCCTTCTTTGTAAAAGTGAATAAGTCCCTAAAGTAGGCGCTTTAATAATACGATAGTCCATAACTTTTATATCTCCTGACTAATCAATTTAATACAAGCCTCAATAGAATGTATTAACTGTACAATTGAGTTTATATTAGACTTCACCCGCTCTTCACTAATCTTAGTTAATAACAGACATATGTTCATTAATTTAATTCTAAATTCGCCTAAGTAAAGAATAATTTCACTATTTTTCCCCTCAACAACATAATCAATTAATGAAAACTCAGAGACTTCAAAGGACTTATATAATTTAATCTCTTCACTGTCTCCTTCTATAAGATTAGATTTGATCTTATACCACTCATCATACAAAGACTGTCTTGAATAAGTTAAGCAAGGAAGACAATTACATGTAATTAACTTACATACTGTAATATCAACCTCCTCAATAGCAACTTTTAAAGCTAACGCCAAAAAATTATCGCTATTCATTGCATCTGATAAATTAATCTTAGTATCTATATTGTGCTTATCAATAATTGGCCAGTTAATAATTTTAATTTTACGATCTAATAAAAATTGCTTTGCTTCAGGTGTTAATCGTATATTGGGCTTTAAGTCAAACGAAGTGAAGGGATGCTTTTTATAACTAGCTCTTAGCTCAAATTCAGTAATAAAATGCATTACACATTCCTCCTGTATTCAATATCTATAGTCTAATTAAGAGTTTCGATAATTCGTTTAACTCCTCAAAACACTCATAATTCACAATATAAATGTTCTCTTCACAAATCCCCATACTTTTAAACTCACCTATTGAATTCATGATGGCGGAAGATATATTATCAGTTGAATATAAAGCCACACCTAGTGACTTACAAGGAAAAGCGCTTGAAAAACCAGGTGGAAAATGATGATGCTCATCATTTACATTTTTTACAAATATAATAGTAGTGGATTGTTGTGATAAAGAAACTAGTGCACTATATAGTTTGGGATTCTCCAAATATTCATCAGGCGTATTAATAGTATGCTTACCATAAATCGCACATGGACAACTTTTATGGGAACCACTAAAACTTGCCCCCTCTAAAGCACAGACTATTAAATCTTTATATGAATTTGAATGCCCAACAACCATAAACCGTTCTAACATTCTACCCTCGTGTAATCGTAACAGTATCAAACTGCAGTACATCAATTAAATAATTCGTAACAGATTGAACAGCAGCTTCAACACTAGATACATCCCCACAAAGAATAAGAGCACCAGTGAACCTATCCAAAAAACCTATGTGAACATTAGAAGATTTTCTTGCAATATCTGCTGCAATTATTGCCGCCTCAGATGGTGTAATAGTTAAGATACCTAAAGCACCACTTCCATTAAGCCCCAAGCTTTGATATATCTCTTGGTCTGGTGAAGGAATAATATGAGCAAGTGTTACCTGCTTACCAGGAACCATCTCTTGAATTATTCTTTGTTTATCTATTGATCCCATCTTGATTCGACCTCATGATTATACTTGGTATAATTTTTATAAATTTCTATAACTAGATTTTTATTTTGAGATATCATCATTTTTTCTGCTTCAAGAATATTTATTAATGTATTAATACTATATGTAAACAGTTCCCCTTTTAAATATGTAAATACATCAATATCACCCACTCCTCCATATACCATTGGACGTCCAGCTGAAGTAGCAGTGGGTAATTTGTTTGCTACTGACTCATACCAAACTTTATGATGCTTTATAATCTTATCTACTAGGTCTTCCTTCTCTTTTTCAATGACTGGTAGAATTTTAGTTACTTCATCTTCTATAAGGTCCCTAGTTAAAATCATCATATATGCATATCTCTCAAATAATAAATTTCTATTTTCCAAGAATGCCTGATGTATATCATTTAAATATGATGCTTGTACATTCAGTGGATAAACCTTCCATTGGCTTGATCGCATTAATAAAAACATGTACTTATTATTTCTACACGCTAAAGTTCTTTGAGTAGGTGTCAAGCGCTGAAACATTTCCCATTCATATTCAACAATCCTATTTATAATATTCATCATTGCCACCTTTAACCCATGGAGATTCCTGCGCTAGCTGATGATCTTCTATAAGAGAGAATATGTAAAGTCCGACTTCAACAAAGAAGCTATTTCTATTTTTAACTAAACCCATCTCTAGCATTTTATCTAATATAATTATGCAAATCTCCTCAATAACATCTAAGTTCTTAAAGTCTAATAAGTTCGACTGACTTACTTGTTCTAACTTAGGTGCAATAACCTTTCCCAAAATAGGCAATTCACAAAGACCCTTATACTGCCATTTATAGAAAGGCTTAAACTCTTTATTTAAAACATAAATTATAGAAATAATCATCTCTATTGTTTCTGCAACAGCAAGCATTGCTCCAACTACATCTTTACGTTTTAATAAACGAGAATAATTATATTGGCCCGCTTGGCCTAATTTTATACAATAGTAAGAAAGGTTACGTAACCACAGTTCCTTAGGATAGTAATTTTTAATATGATTACGTATCTTAGAGAATTCACCTAAATTGTCAAAATAAATTTGTCCACTTGTAGCATTTACTAAAAACTCCTCTGGAATTAAACGCCATTCCTTTATTGTTTTAGGCCCAGTACTAGACCTTGTGTACTTTCTAAAAAAATCGCTATAAGGTATAAGATAAACATTCCCAGTTAACATAGATGAAAAACGTTCAGATATTGCCTTTTCATACCGAAAATAATCATCATTAGTTACAAAAAGTTGGACTTTTAATTCATAATCATGATCCTTTGAAAGTTCATCATCATACCCTAAACATTCTGAGCCTTTTCCTGTTAATGCTCCACAAAGCCTCATCAATAACTCTGGATATTCAGTTTTTAGTATAGGATAAACTTCATCTTTTAAAAACAATCGTGTACGTTCGAATGTCGAATCAGAATTATATGAATTACTCATAAAGTTTTCATCATATAAACTGCAGTTGTTAAGTTCTTCCCCTATATTATTGAAATGTTGCTCATATTGATTATTAGATTTTGTCATTAATAATTTTAGATTATCATTTGCTAAATTAAATATTTTACTATTATTACCATAGGTTCTTTCTATTAAGGGAATAATTTTTAACAATAATGAAATGCCCTCATCTATATTGCCAGAAGAATATAGTGATGTAGCTACATTATTAAGCAAAATTGAATATAACGGATGACTCTCCCCAAGTGATGAAAGCAATAGAGATTTGGCTATGTCAATATAATGTTTATACTCATCTAGCCGCCCAAGATGCCTAGATATTTCTGCCATATTACTATATGAAATTGCTAGTTTTACACGACTACTTTCCTCTCGCTCCAAAATATCAATAGCCTCTAATTGATATTCATATGCAGCAAAATAATTTTTCATTTGAATATTTGCAACAGATAAGTTATTTAAAATTGATGCATATAAAATATCTTTTTTCCCTAATCGTTTAGATAAATCTAGCGCCTCATTTAAAATTGTTATTGCAGATGTTAGTGCTTTTCTATCAAGATAACTAGTCCCTAAATTTAATAAAGTTGTTATATACGCTGCGCTATAATAACCACTATACGATTTGACTAAATCTTTAGCTTCTAACAATACCTCTTCAGCATCACTGTATCGTCCCGTAGTTCTTAGAACACCACCGTAATCATTTAGTGTACGACATAACAAAGGCACATCATTGCTTTCTCGAGCCAATTTTAAGACTTTCTCAAAAAGCGGTAACATCTCTAAGTCATATCCTTCTTTACCCAGCCTATTGATTTCTGACAAAAGAGTATTTAAATGTTCCATAACTGGAAACCACCTTTATTAGTGCTTAACAACATTGACTTCTATATCATATTTTTTTAGGAGACTTTCGATATGTTCAAGATCCTCTTCAGAAAAAGACAAATCACTCTTAATAGGATATTCCATATCCAACTGAGTATATTTATTAATTCCCAATTTATGATATGGTAATATGTCAATTCCTTTAAAATTTTGAAGGGCCTTAAATGGTGCTAGAAAGTCCATTGTTTTCTGCAAAATATCATCACTATCATTAAGTCCCTTCAAGATAGGCATCCTTATTTTTACATTATATCCTTCATTTAAAATTCGTTTTAGATTTTCAAGAATTTTTTCATTTCGTACTCCAGTTAACTCTGCATGTTGTTCAGAATCAATATGTTTTATATCAAACAAAAACAAATCAACATATTGAGCCATCATTAATAATATATCTATATCTGCATAGCCACAGGTTTCAATTGCAGTATGAATATCCAGATCTTTACAAGCTTTAAGTATATCAGTTGCAGCCTCTGGCTGTGTTGATACTTCTCCACCACCAAGTGTAACCCCACCTTCAGAACTCAAGTAAAACATAGAATCTTCTTGAATTGTTTCAACCAATTCAGTTATTGTACGATCACTACCGGCTATATGAATCGCTCTTTTAGGACAAACCTGTTCACACTGTCTACAACCAATACAATTAATATCTCGATTCACACTATGAGTTAATTCACTATTATGCGAATTGATGGTATGAATCCCCATAGGGCAAGCATGTACACATTTTCCACACTTAATACATAAATTATCTTGAAACATTACTTGAAATTTACGTTCTAAACCTTCAGGGTTAGCACACCATCGACATCGCAAAGGACAGCCTTTAAAAAATATTAATGTTCTTATTCCTGGACCATCAAAAATAGAATACTTTTGGACGTTAAATATTCGTGCTTTACGTTCTATACAAAGCTTATTTACCATAACGCCCTCCTAAACACATTAAGACTTATATTCTTCTGGTAAATATGATGCTAATAACTTTCTACCCTCATCATTAATGCAATAGTATACATCTAGCTCACCATCAGGTGTAACTCCAAGCTCTACTTCATCAATAACTGCATTGGCCTTCATCGATAGAGCATGATTCTTAAATTTAGCTTTAGTAAATTGACTTTCATTGCCATACTCCGCCCGTAAACCATCCATCAATTGATCTACATTTGCTTTATCGACAGTAGACAAAAAATGTAATAACCTAAATCGTAATGGTAATAAATTTTGCATAATTTCACCTAACCTCGTCTAATAAACTCCAATGGATTAACTGAAACTAAAGTTACACCAATCAAAACAGATAAACATCCAATAATCATATTTGGTGTAATTTCCGTAATATTTCCGAATGCGATATTAAGTAACACGCCCCAAATAATAAATGTTGAATTCATTGCCATACCTTTGGCGCAACCTACTTTATTATTTGCACTATACCACATTAAATAAGAGAAGCCAGCAACAGCACCTGCTGCAACTAAAAAACTAAGTGCTGATGGTATTTGTACAACTGAATGAACAACACTCCAGCCACCAACTACAGGAAGTACAATTAAGGATAATACAAGACCAGAAGTCATTTCACGTAATGTAATAGCAATATCTGGATCAACCATAGACATCCCAAAAGTTGCTAAAACAATTTCTGTCCCCCATCCTAGAGCAGCAATACCAGCACAAATAAGGCCTAGAGTAAAGTTAGTAGAGTCACCTTCAGGAGGAGCATAACTAACTATAATAGCTCCCAATACGGAAAGGAAAATCCCAAACCACATTCTAGAATTTATTGCTTGTTTCAAAAAAACACTAGATAATATACAACCAATTATAGGATATAGAGCAGTTATAGTTAACGCATATGCAGGTCCGGCCATTGCAGATCCTAAGAAATATGCAGATTGGCTAATAGGGCCACCAATCAAAGCAGCGCAACATACAATTAATCCGGGTTTAGTTCTTAGAGTACGTAAAACTTCTTTAGCCATACCACGAGAGCCATTGAAGAGTAATAAAGCTATTGCTGCTGCAGTATCATTAATAGCTGCACAAGCTAACGGAATAGCAAATAAAGCTGCATTTGCGCCCATCATTGCAACTAATGAATCTTCAGGAATTAACGCGTATCCTAGTGAGAATAAAAGATTGTTTAACCCCCATAAGAAACCACTACAGATCCCTATCGTTAGCCCCATACGATTAAATCGACTATCCTGCTCTGATTTTAAAAGGTTAATTTGTGGATTTAAAATAGCTTGACTCATATTGCCCACACCCTCTCTATTAACAGCTAAAACTTAAAAATGATCTAACATGGTTCGACTAATTATTTCATCTTGAACCTCTTTGCATAACTCTACAAAATATGCGCTATAACCAGCAACCCTTATAATTAAGTCTCTATATTTATCTGGTTCTAATTGTGCTTTCTTCATGACTTCATTATCAACATAACTAAATTGCATTTCACCATTTCCTAGAATAGATGCCGTTCTAAGCAATGTAATCAATCCATTCTCACCCTCAGGGGTTTCCAAAATACCTCTTAATAACTTAAAGTTATGTACTAACCCTATAGTCATCTCTTCATTAGCCATTTTACTTACAGATTTTATAATAGCTGTTGGTCCTAACTTATCACTGCCTTGTGTTGGGCTAATCCCATCAGATAATGGAGTCCATGCCTTTCTACCATTTGCTGATGCACCTGTTAATGCACCAATTGGGGTGTTATTGGAAATAGATAACGTCCCATGACTGAATTTTGCATAAAGCATATCATATTTGCTACACTCTTCTTCAGTCCAATTAACGATATCTCCACAAATAGAATCAACGTACTCATTATCATTACCGTATTTTGGAGCCTGTAAACAATCAGTATGCAATGTTTCATAACCTTCAAAATTAGCATTTAATGCATCACGCATCTCTTCCAAAGTATATCTCTTATCATCAAACACTAGTTTTTTAATCGCAGCCATAGAGTCTGCATAAGTCGCTAATCCTGAGAAAATTAAACCAGGACCACTATTCACTAATGCGCCACCAGCTGTAACGTCATAACCTTTTTCCATACACCCTTCTACCATAATAGACATTAATGGTTTTGGTGCTATATCTCTATGGACACGCTGACTCACCACAGTTCCAATCGCCGATAACTTAATAATGTGTTTGATTTGATCTTTCACAGCTTTTTCAAACTTTTCATATGTATCAAATTGACTTAAAGAGCCTGTGTCCAACCCTACTTTACGTTTAAATAGTTGCATTTCACCACGATTTAATACAAACTCTATCGCTATTGGCCATTGAGTATAACCAGTCGATGTCCATTGATAAATACGTCCAGACTTTTGTGGTTCTACGCACCCCATTAGGCAGTAATCTCTAGCATCTTCCAAACTAAATCCCTTGGCAAGCATCATTTTAATATGACAATCATCAAAATGACATGCAGGGAATCCTAATCCAGCTTTAACTACTTCAACAATTTTTTTCATATATTTCTGAGGCGAGCGATTATGAATTCTTGTTGCCAATGATGGCTGATACATACGTGTAAGTCGAACTGCATCCATAATCAAGTACGTAAGGTCATTTGTTGCATCTCCGCCCTTGCGTAATTGTCCACCAACTGTACAGTTTATAAATGGTTGATAACCAGCAAAATATGTCGATCCACCTTCAGAAGACAACCACATAAATTCCGAACATTTAATAATAAAACAACTTAGTAACTCAAAAGCTTCTAGTTTATTCATTCGACCTGAGTCTATATCAGACTTAAACATAGGATATGTATACTGATCGAGACGCCCTAAGGAAATACCTGTTTGATTTTCTTCAACCATAAATAAAGACTCAACAGTCCATATTGATTGGAGTGCTTCATGGAATGTTTCAGGTGGATTTGCAGGAACACGTTTTAACACTTCTGCAATTTTATATAATTCTTGTTTTCGTTCTAAACAATTTTCTTTTTCCGCTAGTTCACTGGCATACTCTGACAATCGATTCGTATAAGTTAATATACCTTCACAAGTCTCGATACAAGCTTTGTAAAAATAAATTTTATCTATATCTTCTGGTCGTTCCATAGAAAGAGCATCTAAATGAGCTTTTGCTTCATTCAAAACTCCATTAATACCCTTTCGGACTAATATAACATCGTAACCCGGACATGTATCTCCACCACCATTAATTTGATGATAAGATAAATCACTAACAAATGTCTCTCCAGAAAACTCCCAAACACCTGCTTCACGATATTGTTGTTCACATAGCTCATCTAAACTTCGATTTTCCCAGAATGGAAAAATTTCCTCCCTCAATATACGTTTATCATCCTCATCTATAATAAAAGGATCTTGAGGTCTTGTAGCCATCGTATCAAGTTCATCACGAACCCATCTCCAAGCAATATCGGGAGATACCGAACCCGCTCTAGGTTTCCCACCTGGATGACCAACAATTAACTCATCATCTTGTATTAACAATGGTGCTGTCTCACAAGCATATCTAAAAGCCTTGGCACGCAATAAAATTGGAGGAAGACCCATAAACTCTTTATAGATTTTAGTAAAGGCAACAGCACGATGTATACTTACACTTGGACGTACGTTTAAATACTTTTCTCTTAAACGCTTCATTCGTGGTGTCAACTCATCAATATCCCCCTCAAAATGTGGAGCTTTATAGTTTTTATAATCAGATGTATAGCTTACTGACTCTTTTTTTATATCTTCTGATAAACTTTGAAACAGACGAAGTAATTCAACTGTTTCTTCCTTTGATAAATTTCTTGTTGCATCTGTAAACTTATCTGTAAATTCTTGAATATTCATAGCTTTTTTTCCTTTCGCTAAGGGAACCTACTACGATTTTATTTTTTTAACTTACTAAGCAATGCATTATATAAGAATTCATTATCGTAATTATCAAAAATTCTATTAATACATGTATTTGATTCTTGTTTAGCTAACGTGTTCCAACTAAGCACCTGATCAAATGAACGGACCCCATAGCCCACCTTTCGAATATTAATTAAGTTTAATGGTGAAATATTATCAGCAGTAAAACCTCCACCTACGGTTCCCGTACTCAACATTAAAGTTGGTGCTAAATTTGTTGTTAATCCAATCCCACCTAATGCACCAGATGTATTAACTAGCATTCTAGAAACTGGTTTTTTTAATGCAAATTCTCTGATTACCGATTCATCATTAGAATGAATCACAAGTGTGTGTCCTTTTCCTTCAGTAATTAATAACTCGATGCATTTCTCACAAGCAAACATCCAGTCTTGTTCAATAAAAAAAGCTAACACTGGACATAATTTTTCTTTACAATATGGGTTAGTTATAGATACATATTGTTCCCTAGATATTAATACAGATGTCTTTTCTGGAACTTCAAACCCAGCCATTAGAGCCAATTCTTTTGCCGACTTACCAACAACTGATATATTATGTTTTCCATCAGACTTAAACAATAGTCGTCCTAAACAATCCGATTCTTTATCATTCATAAAATATGCATGATGTTTAATTAATTCTTGTTCAACTTTATCTGCGATTGAACCATCAACAACAATAGACTCTTCTGCCGAACACAATAAACCATTATCAAATGTTTTACTACGTATAATATCCCGAACTGCACTTTCTATATCAGCTGTTTTTTCTATAAAGGCCGGTCCATTACCTGGTCCACCATTAATAGTCGGTTTCCCAGATTGATGCGCTTCAACTGCCATCCGATTATTTGTATTAGCTAAAATCAAAGATGTATCTTTATGACACATTAACTCTCTTGTTCCCTGAGGAGATACTACATGTAAATAAGAAATAATATCTTCTGGTGCTCCTGCACTTTTAGCTGCCTCAATCAATAAATCTAAAGTTCTGCTTATTGATACCAGTGCCTTAGGATGGGGTGAAAACACAATCGCATTTCCTGCTTTAATAGAAATCAACGTAGTCGCAATAGCAGTAGAGGTAGGATTAGTACAAGGCAATAAACCTACTATTACACCAACTGGCACACCAATATCATATGTTCTCAGTTCAGTATCCTCAGAAATTATTCCTATTGTTTTCATCTCTTTTATATATTGATATAAAAATTCAGAGGAAAATCTATTTTTTATAGCCTTGTCTGTTACAATCCCAAATCCTGTCTCTGAAACTGCAAGCTTTGCCAACTCATCTGAATAGGTAGAAAGATAATTAGCCATAGCTTCAACAATTCTATCTATTTGCTCTTGGCTATAGGTACTAAGTATTTTTTGACCTTCACGTGCATTCTCAATTAATATTCGGGCCTCTTGTGTAGACATTAAATCAGTATCTATTCGTATCATTCTACACCTCCTCTTAGACTATAGTGAGAATGCATATCTCCGAATAATCTTTTCAATATCCTCATGAGGGCTAGGAATAACTAATTGACAGTATACGGTTCCAACCGCTTCCGCCCTCTTTACACCTACTTCTACAGCTGATTTAACTGCACCAACATCCCCCGCAACAATTACTGATATTAACCCTGAGGCAACATTCTCATACCCTATAAGTTCAACATCTGCAGCTTTACACATGGCATCTGCTGCTTCTAGAACTGAAACCAAACCAAATGTTTCTATAAATCCTAATGCGTTTGGCATATAATTCTCCTATTCCTGATCAATATCATGAGCATCTACAATATGTTTTATATTACCAATAGGCCTAGGCATTACATTTTTGCCTGTTAACTCTCCTATAGCGCTTGCAGCTTTTGCCCCAGCATCTACAGCAGCAGTAACAGCAGCAACATCTCCAGCAACTAAAACAGTTACTAAACCTGATCCTACATTTTCATATGAAACAAGTTCAACATCTGCAGATTTACACATTATATCCGCTGCAGCTATCGCTGGAACCATACCTTTTGTTTCAACAAGACCTAATGCTTCGCCTTTATATTTCATAGATATTCCTCCACAATTAATCCACCATTGTAGTGGCAATTACTCCAACAGCTGATAGATATAAAATATCAGCACAAGTATATTTCTTCGGTAGCTGATATGTAGGTAAGCTTAAACCATGAATAATAGGTCCAACAGTAATTGCATCCCCAAAAAGATTAACTAAGCTAAGACCTATATTTCCAGCTTGTAAATCTGGAAATATCAAAACATTTGCATAACCAGCCACCAAAGAAAATGGAGCTTTACGACTTCCAATCTGTGGATCTATAGATGCATCAAGCTGAAGCTCATAATCGTAATCATACGTTTTACTTGTTGAATCTATTATTTTGCCAGCTTTTATCACTTTATCAACCATATGATGAGAAGCACTTCCCTTAGTGGAAAAAGATAATAAAGACACTTTTGGCTTATTATCCCCAAATATCAAAGATGCTAATAGTGCTGTAGAATTCGTAATATCTGCAAGATCTTTACTGGTAGGATTTTCAACAATTGAACAATCACCAAACATTAGAATCCCATTTACCCCATATTCCATAGTAGTAGTTTGTACTAGATGTGAAGATGATATTAATCCTTTTATATATTTAGTACCAATAATAGATTTAGCAATTAACACAAAATCTTTGATTGAAAATTGTGGTAAGCCAATAAAAACATCTGCCACACCAGTCTTAACTAAGGCTAGTCCAATTATATTAGTGTATACATCCCAAAACATATCAGAATAAATACCACCTACTAGATCTTCTAATAATATATTATTGCAGTATTTAAAAGCTTCTATTACTCGAAAATCACGCTCTATATCAATAATTTCTATCTGCTTATCTGAAACTCCATAATCTTTCAAAGATTGTAATATAGCTTCTGTATGACCTAATACTATCGGTTTTCCAATTCGTTTATCTAAAATACTCTTTACACCAGAGTAAAACTGATAAGAATCATCTGAAATCAAAAGGATTCGTTTATGCCATGGTTTTGCTTTTATTAATAATGATTGTAAAATCTCCATAGCAAGCCTCTCATAAATAATATCTATTTACTATTAACTGGAAGAATTATATCTACATCATTATGAGGACGTGGAATAACATGAACAGATACTAATTCACCTACACGTTGAGCTGCTGCCGCACCTGCATCGGTAGCAGCTTTAACAGCACCCACATCACCTCGAACCATTACAGTTACAAACCCTCCACCAATAGTTTCTTTACCAATTAAATATACATTGGCAGCTTTTACCATTGCATCTGCTGCTTCAATAGATCCTACTAGTCCCTTAGTTTCTACCATTCCTAATGCTTCATTTCTCATGATATATACTCCTTTTAGTGTTTAATAATATTAATCCATAAATTATTTATTTAGATAATATTCATATAATACTGAAATCAACTTATCTTTCTTAGTACTAGAAACATTACTAGGGATTGATAAGCTTGTATATTGACGAACAATTTTACGTAGTTTAGTAACTGATAACCTTTCTAAATAAGTGCATAAACGATCTACACCTACGTCCAATATCAAATTCTCTATATCCTCCTTTTTATCAATCTTAATTACATCAGTCTTAATATTAACTTCGCTTATGTCAGCCTTTAAATTGGTTTCTATCTGGAGCGGATCCGCACAATCATGTATACCAATCTCTTCATTTATCGCTAAGAAATTATCTGATTCACTGACTTGATTTTTACAACTATCATTGCTATTTCTATAAACAATTTCGATTTGCTCATTTGGTCTTGCAATGATATTTGTTGATATAACTGAGTTTGAAGTCACTAAATCTGCAGCTTGAGAACCTGCGTCAACAGATGCCTTTACTGCAGCTACATCGCCTTGAATTAAAATTGTAACTAATCCAGCCTTAACTTTACGCAGTCCTACCAATGATACATCTGCGGTCTTAAGCATTACATCACAAGCTTCAACTGCAGCAATAAGTCCCCTCGTTTCAATCATCCCAAGTGCATTCATCTGTTCAACCTCCCTTCATTGAAGCATATACTTAAATCAAAATACGCAATCTTCATCAATTATCCCCACAATAACTGCATCAACAGGAATTGAATCATCACGTAACATTCTTCTAGCTGCTCCACCTTGTGAAACCAATACTCGCTCTCCGATACCGGCCCCAATTAAATCGGCAACAATTATTTTTCTTGAATTACTACCATCTAATAACTCAACAAGCATAAATTTTAGCCCCGTTAACGCCGTATCTTTTCTAGTCGCCCATATATTATCTATCACTCTTGCTGCTAACATAATTATTCACCTTTTCACCTATTGACTTGCAGTATTTACGCAATGGATAGCTATTCCAAGAGGTGTAACAAACATAGGATTATTTGGCTTTAGTACTGGAATTCCAAGTTTTGCTTCTAACACTTTTTCTATATTTTCTAAACAAGCTGTACCACCAACTAAATATATCTTTCCAACATCATAATTTTTTATTTCTTTAGAAATTATGGTTGCTATTTTGTCCACTACAGGACTTAAGATTGGCATTATATTCTTATGATTACGAGAATCCTTTTTTAATTTTTCTGCTTCATCGTAATTAATCTTATAAGCTCCCGCTAATACCAAAGATAAATGTGTCCCTCCAGTAGCTTCATCAGATATATATATAGGATGTCCTTTTTCAAAGATAGATATGCCGGTAGTACCTCCTCCTATATCTACAATTGCACCATTTGTAATCTGTAAAACTTCATTAGCCGCAGTTGGCTCATCCAATATACTTATAACATCAAACCCCGCCGACTGAAGTACATGCTTAACTGTACCGCCATCTATTATTTCAGTTCCGGGAGGAATAGCTCCAGATACATTTATCAATTCACAATTGAGCTCTTTTTCAACTTCAGATTTCATGGCTTTTACAATTTCTACTGCACCAATATAATCAACCACCATTCCATCTTTAACAACATCTGCAAATTGGCACCTTCCAGCTATTGGCTTCTTATTCTTATCTAATACAACCATGACAATATAGGCTGTACCTAAATCCACCCCAGTATAATATGGGCTATCCACAATTTTATCTTTCAACTTTTGCTCTAAAACAAGTTCAAAGTTTGATATTAATTTATTACAGTTGGAAAAAGATTTTTCCATAATATCACTTCTTTCTACAGTTTAGTCATCTTGATAAGTAGTAATTGCCTCCAATTATATTAATATTTTCGGCAATATGCCTCTTTATATAACCGCTCAATATCTTCAATACTAGGAATAATTGGAGCCGTACTTGTGCACCGATCATTTAAAGCATGTTCAGCTAATATGCTAATATTATTTTTAAGTTCTAATTCATCTATACCTAATTCCTTAATATTGGTAGGAACTCCAAGTTCATTTTTAAGATTACTTATTGCTTTGCGTAAATTCATTACACCTTCCCTAATTGTTCTTGCAGGTAAATTAATAGATTTAGCTAATTCCCAATATTTTTTTGCAGTATAAGAACTATTAAGATCACCTTTACTAATATTAAAGTCAAATATTGTTTCTAAGAAAACCGTGTTTGCTCTCCCATGTGGAATATGGAAAGTGCCTCCTAACGCATGTGCTAAACTATGATTTAATCCCAACCCAGCTTGTGAGAATGCTATACCCGCTAAGCAGGAGGCAATATGCATATTCTTTCGACAGTTCATATCTTTTAAATTTCTTTTTAATCTTGGTAAATTATCAAAAACTAGCATAGCAGCTTTAAATGCATAAGCATCCGTAAAAGGTGTAGCATTAGATGATACAGAAGCTTCTAAAGCATGTGTAAGTACATCGAGTCCAGTATCATATGTAACTTTTTCTGGAATACCAATAGTAAAGTTTTCATTTAAAATTGCATAATCTGGAACTAACCAATCTTCTACAATACAAATCTTTCCATGCTCAGTAGTAATAACAGAAAATGATGTACACTCTGAACCAGTTCCGCTTGTTGTTGGAATCGCTATGAATAAAGGACGTTTCCATAATGCTCCATCTAATTGAGCCTTAAAATACATAATCCCTTTTGCACAATCAATAACTGACCCCCCACCAATAGCTACAATAATTTCAGGACAACACTCTTCAAACATCTTAATTCCCTGTGTAACAACTTCTGTACTAGGATCAGGTAGAACAGCATCAAATACCTTAAAATCGAGGCCTTTGCTACTAATAATTTTTTTAATCTCATCCAAATGACCTAATTCAACCATTGACTTATCTGTAACAATCATTACTCGACTATCTATTAAGCTTACTAAGCTAGAAAGACTATCAGCTCCGCATACAATTTTTCCCGAAAACTTAAATGTATCCATAACAGTACCTCCCAATATATAAGCTACTTAAAATAAATCAAATCTCAAAAAACTTTTTAAAAGTTTCAAGACAAGGTATTACATCCCATATGTAATCAACCCCAATAGTAATAAACTCCTTATAAGTTGACTTTCCTGTCAAGACACCCACTCTATATCCATCTTGAAATTTAATATTACTAAGATCATTAACAGAATCACTTATCCAAACGGTCGGTATTCCGTTAAATAGGTCAATATGTTTAGCCTTACTTTTTAATGCTTCATACTTCGTAAATGTATTATCTCCAAAGATGCTATGTTCCCAATCAATATATGGAGTTAATTGACATAGCTCCAACTTCCGTCTTGCAAGGCACTCCCTGTTTCCAGTAAAAATTCTATGAGTAAAATCTTTATATTGAAAAATAGGATATAACTGACCAAGCAAAATATTGTATCGATTTCTTAGATTTTTAATTAAAAAATCTTCATATTTTGACATAAAAATATTAAGACTCTGAGTTGTAGGGACTTGCTTAAAGAAAAGAATGTACCACTGAAATAGATTAAATTTATCAGTAACTCCTAATTTAGTGGTTTTATAAGAATAATTTGTTGAGATATTGTAAGTCTCCTTTAGTAAGTTTATAGCGCAATCTCCAGAGCTTTGAGTATCGATTATAGTTCCATCTATATCCCAATAAATAATCATTTCACTACCACCACCAAAGGCTTAAAGTCATAGACATAAAATCCGTTAGTAATTATATTTAAATCACGTTCCTACTGCTTACAATAATCTATCAATATAAAGGTACAAGCCCCTTTTAGAAATATAAGCACTCACACAACTCTAATCAGTTTATAAATCAATATTTTATATGTGAGGCTTTTAAGAATAATAGAGTTCTGATATTTTAAAATCATTTAATAGTATGTATCTCATAAAAAATATTTATACATCCAAGCAAACTTAGATGGTAATTTTATAACAACTAATTGTTACTTTTTTCTATCAACTCATCACTAACAATAGCGATAATACTGTTAATTTACTTTTATTATAAAAATTTTTAAATGCAACTTTTTATATATATATTCGCAAAATACAATTTTTCTATTACCAAATAACTATATTTTTGTTATACTTATACAAAGAAAAACTAATAAGTGTTAGTTAAAATGCTATGTTTCATATATATGAATCTTAAATGGTTTATCACTTTTCTCTTTTCTTAGGTTTAGAGCCGACCCATTAGATAGAGAGCAAGTAGAGCTATCATAGCGTTGTGCTTACTAGACCTCTTAATACAATTGTGATTGGAGGTTCCAGCTATGATTTGTACTAAAGAGGATGCAAAAGTTATTAACGAAATTATGCGTGATTTCACAAACATAACAAAACTTGCAGCAAGTTTTGTTAATAACCGAGGAAAAATGTTATCTCAGGAGTATAACTCTTCTACCTTTTGCAAGTTAGTAAGGCGAAATCCAGCCTATGCTAAACGATGTAATCAATGCCATTTATACGGTGGCTTAGAAGCAACTAAAGAATTGCTATCAATGCCTTATCGTTGTCATATGGGACTTATTGATTTTTCTGTGCCAGTTATGAAAGATGATGCAATTCTAGGATTTATCATGGCAGGGCAAACTAAAACAGAAGATACTACAATCAAGCCGATTTTACCTACCCAGACAGATTGGCACGAAGACACTA
>CAUROG010000038.1:0-18871 GCA_963526645.1 uncultured Pelosinus sp.
AGAAATATTGAAGTCATTTGGCTTTTAAAGAGATTAAAGCCCGACTTCAAAACAATCGCTGACTTCAAAAAAAATAACAAAAAAGCATTAAAATTGGTATTTAGGGAGTTTTCTAAGCTATGTGATCAATGGGACTTATTTGGTAAAGAATTAGTTGCCATTGATGGCTCAAAATTTCGGGCATGTAATTCAAAACGTAACAACTATAGTACAAAAAAACTAGAACGAAACATAAAACATATTGATGAAAAAATAGACAAATACATGCAAGAACTGGAAGATGGTGATCTGGTCGAAACCTGTGATAGAAAGCCAACTGCCCAAGAAATAAAGAAAAGAGTCCAAGACCTTAAGAACCGTAAGAAAAAATATGAAACTTATCAAAAACAACTTATTAACAGCGAAAAGAATGAAATATCAACGACTGATCCAGATGCACGACTCATGTGTAACAACAATAATAATGTCGATGTAAGTTATAATGTACAAACAACAGTTGATGCAAAACATAAACTAATTGCAGATTTTAAAGTAACACAGAAGCCAAACGACTTAGGAGAATTAGATAATATGGCACTTCGAGCCAAAAAGTTATTTGGTGGTAAAGACTTTGAGGTGTTGGCTGACAAGGGGTACTATAAAGCAAACGATCTTAAAAAATGTGTAGATAGTGGAATAACCCCTTACGTTACGAAACAAATCTATTCGAATGCAACAGGTGATAAGGACTTTTATACTGATAAATTTCGATATGATGAAGATAAAAGGATATATATTTGCCCTGCTGGCAAACAACTTTATTACTACAGGAATAGAACGCAGAAAGATAAAGGCATCATTGGCCACGAATACAGAAATTATGAAGCTTGTAAAAATTGTGAATGTAAGACACGTTGTACCAAAAGCGAAAAAGGTCGGACGATATGTCGCCATGTAGATCAGGATTTTCTAGATACAATTGACTTAGCGGTAGAATTAAACATGGAAAAATATAAACTACGTCAGATGATTGTAGAACATCCATTTGGAACGATAAAAAGAAGCTGGGGAGCCTATTACTTTCTCACAAAAAGAAAGGCTTCAGTCAGCGCTGAGGTCTCTTTGTCCTTTTTAGCCTATAACCTGAAACGAGTAATGAATATACTCGGAATCAAGGAGTTAGTAAGACGATTACAGGAAAAGCGGCAGCCAGTACTTGCATAAAAGTACTAGTTGCCGCTTTATTATAGAACTTTTTAAGTCTTTAGAGTGTATTTTACTGGTACAAGCTAAAATTTGGATGAGTTTCAGCGAAAAATGAGGTTACTTTTCACACGGTCTGCCGTCCCCCCGCTTAATGAATCATATTGAATTAGACTATGATTTTATCGATATGAAGATAATTTACTCAATATGTATCAACAGCTATGAAAAGAGGGCAGCGGATTTTTTACGTCCGTTGACCTCACTTTTTCTTAGAATAGTTTACTGACTTGATAGATATATATAAGTACTTGTCACCTTAGAGAACTATATCCTGATAACCAACCTCTACTATTCTTTCATTTTCAAACTTCACAGCAAGACCATGCTCTGGTTCCCATGTACAATTTAGTAACAATCCAACTATTCTAACATCTTTACCAAAAGAGTATGGAATGATTATTTGATTAAGTTCTACTAACTTAGCTATCTCTTCTTTATTTGAAATAATGGGTGCAAATTCATCCGCGGAATCCTCTAACCGTTCCCTATAGTCTAGGCATACGTCTTGGTAATATTCATAAATTTCATCCTCTGCTTTCAATAATAAATTCTCATTATCATCGAAAAATTTTACGAATGCATCTATTTGATTTTGCTCAAAGTCCTCGTCCCCTTCACCATTAATAATTAACGTGATCAATCTATTTTCCCCGAAGAAGCTGACTTTTCTCTCTCCTTCCCATGAGTAATCAAATTTAATCCTACCTAATACTTCATGATTGATTTCTTTCACATGTATACCTCCAAAATATTTTGATGATTATTTTGCTGCAGCATTTAACTCTCCCACTCCACCAAGGTGTCCAAATGTGCCGTTTATTTCTGACGGTACAGCTTGCATTGTTCGCGTATCATTACACTCATGCCAAGTCAAATTATTTTCCATTCTCCACTGTTTTATCTCTTTTGTTGTTACTCCCCTTTCTTGCGCTAGTGCTACATCAGCTTTGTCAAAATTCTTCGCTCTATTAGCTGTCATCCCCTCAATTTCAACTTGCCCTTTACTAACGGGTGAAAAGTCTGGAATTCCGTTGTTGTATTTTATACCAATTACACCGTCTTTATTTAACAGCGCTTTAACCTTTGGGTTATTTGATACATAAGTAGACTCCCCACGATAACCTAGCCATTCTCCATCTGCACTATTCGTCGGCGTTTGATCCAACCTTTTCTTATAAGCACTTTTATTCCCATCATTTCCCTGATTCTTAAAATTCGACGCACTAGAATCGTTCTCCTTCGAACTGCTAAAGTAGATGTTAGAAGGAAGGTTAGTCACAGTCGATCGCGCAATCGCTCCCCCCGTAACAAGTTCACTACTCAGCATTGGACCGCGCCCTGGAAATGTGGGAGGGGCTGTCTCCGCCACTTTAGTAGCAGCGCCAATTAGTTTGCTCACCGAATTATTTGAAAGATTCCAGCCAGATTTATATTCGCTACTCCTGTTACCGTAACTTCCATCCGCTCCCAACAATCCATGCTGATAACCCATTGCGAAGTCCAAACCAGGAATTTTTCTTACTTTTTCAACCAATTCTCCAAATTGTTGTGCATATGCATCACGTACCCTCTTTGCATCCTCAAGCATTTGAACGCCAGGAAGAGTCGGTATTCCAGCAGGGCTAGTTGGTATATCAACATCATTTTCATCCCAATTACCGTTTTCATCTACTTTTGGAATATAACCATGTAGAATATTGAAAGAATCTAGAAGATATTCACCCTCTATACCGCTATATTGAGGGATGCTAGATTGAATATATTGTATCTTGCCATACCCTTCTTTTATATCAAGGATTTTCTTATCAACGTCTAACCCAGAATCCCTAAATTTCTTTAGCACTCCGTTGCTTTCATAATAGTTTATTCTTTGCTGTATATCATATAAATTACTACCACCTTTTATGTCAGCAAGCATATTATGAAAACTATCATTCCAGGCCTGCAACCCCCGTGCGTATTCCGCTGATGCCTGGGCATCAGTCAAGTCGGGATTTCCCTCTTTTATTATCAGAATTTCTTGTGAATATAATTCGGCATTGCTCAGGACTACTGACCCCATACCTTGCCTATCTCTAATATCCTTTATATCTTTTGCGACTGGTATTCCCGATTCTTCATACTTTTTAAGCTCCCCAACATATGCTTTAATCAGCTGTTCTCGTTGTTCCGGGCTTGTACAATGGGCAATTCGATCACGAAGATCAAAATAGTTATTCTTCCATATTATCTCACCCACTAATGTTTTTTGTTGCTCCGCATTCAATTCAGGGTGGGTTTCTTTTATATTTTGTTCTACACTAGCTAAGTATTCTCCCCCTGAGATAACGGGTCTTGTTGGTAGCGAAGAAATATACCAATCACCGTCAGCATCACGAAAATGCGGAACTCCATCGTTACTATAAACCACATGATCACTGTAGCCGTATTGTCGCAATAGCCAGTCACCTTTTGTTCCAGCTGCGGTTGTGGGAAAACCTGCTCCACCTAACCGAAAATATAGATTTCCCTTTTCACCTGGTACAATGGAGGCGTCATTCTTATTGCTTGAATTATAGAATGCATCTCCAGCATTTTGATTTATAAAATTAATAGTTTTATTTTTAAGCTCAGTTACCTCATTTTTAAGATAATCTATCTCATTTTCCACTGGCTTAGCCACATATTGATCAATTGGCTTAGCTATATGAGCATCAAATGGCTCAACCACATAATTTTGCCAAAGATTACTGACTGCTTCCCTTATATCCCCAAAATCCCCCATAGCTACTCCCCCTCTGTTCACGTTAATATTTCTATGGACAATAATCTTGCTTTCTCTTATATATGTCTATAATTTTGTTTAGACTATCCTAACTAAAAGAAGGCCATTAGGCTTTTTCAAAAAATATTAGCTAGTTATCCTTTTTATCATTTGCTTAACTTATACGCATGTTATTGCCATTAAATATTTATATTTAATGGCAATAACAAAAAGCTTTACGCATCATTTTTAACAATGCGTAAAGTTTTTTGTTTTATGTTTTAAAGCTTTCTATAATCTATTACTTGATTTACTTACATTTATAACACTGCATAGGAGGCATAGCCATTAACCAGTGTTGCTACAATGACACTGCCATCGGCACCGCTGTCATAAAACGCCTTAAACGGCAGATTGATCATGATGCCTTTTTCACTTTCGATTCCAGGTGATGTTTGCTGGAGAATTACTTCTTCCATGTTAAACCCTAAATTGTGAGTTCCATTAGCGAACTTGAATTTGAGCGATGTTTGGGTGTTATTTATCGCCTTATTAAGCAATACTATATCTTCAAAAAACGCCTTGATATTCCCGGAAACTTCCAAGTATCCTTCCGGCAGGTCTGTTCGATAACCGCCGCCAATTGTATAGGTATTACCGTCCAGGCCAAAATCGACATTTAGGCTGGCTTCGGTCACACTAGCTAGTTGTAAGCCACCTTCTTCAATCGTCCCTTGAAAGTTGTTGAATTTCAGGAGGGAAATATCGGTCAGGGGCGATGCACAAGGCGTGGCTCCGACAGTTCTTTTTGCACCGATGATATCAATATTGGCGGATAGCTCATTGTCGCCGCCATAGGTGAAAGAGAATTTGTTTACTTTGCACCCGTTATACATTTCATAGGCCGAAATATCTGGATATTGCTGCTCCAATACCAGGGACGGCTGGTTATCAGTCACTTTAAAAACATGGGTATACGGATCGCCAGATCCAGTAGTCGTCGGATTGCCAAACATGGCCCTCAGCCAAAAACCGATACCAATCTGATCAACTGGCACTACTATGCTGCCGGATACATCAATATTGCCGACTGCAGGCTGTTCTTTGTCGCGGCGTCCGCGGATCGTACTTGATTCGATTAGATTTTGTTTAATGGCAATTTTCGATTGATTAAAAGGCATGTTATATCCTTTAATGGACGCCGGTGTTTTGCCATATGTAGTTTCATACCCTAGGGCTAATTGAGAGTTATATCCTTTTGCTCGTGACATGTTGTACCTCCTTAGTAGTCAATGTTATAGCCATTGACAGGCGTTATTTTTATGGTAATGTCCATACGACCGGGAAAACGCGGATAATAGGCTACCGGCTCAATACTGTAATTCACTGCGCTAATCGGATTATCCGCACTCAGCCCTGCCAGCTCTAGATAGATTAGCTGGCCAAGTTCGTCGCACTCCTCAACGCCCGAATACTCTGTGATATTCCCAGTCGTGGTCTCCCCCGCCTGAAGTATTATCCAGCCAACCGTAATTTTATAGGTATATTCCTTTAGCTCCAGCCCTTCCGATTTTGCACCGGGATAAAGAATAATCAGCGGGCAGTTCGCATCCGCTGGCAATTTCTTACCATTAATGCCGACGTATATTTTGGGCGACTGGTTGTACTTTGTGATACAGTAGTTTTGGATTGCCGTACTTGCTTGCAAAGCATCCCGCCATCTATTGGTAATGTCACTCAATTTCAATGTTGAAATCATATCACCATCTCCTTTCTAAATTAATGACTGTTTGGCTGCATATTCTCCCATCTGGCAGATTGCGCATTTACCTGTGCTATCATTGGTAATCCACCAGGCGCATGCCTCTTCCACACATTGGCCAACTGAAACCATGGTATTATCGGGTTTGATACAAAGTAATGGACAAAACATATTTTCACCTCCTATTCTTTATACGTACATTAAAGGGCAAATAAGGTTAGGTAGTTTTAATAAAAATTTTGCGAAAAATGATGAAATTGGTTATAAGTATAAAACCGGCGATTGCTTCGGGCCCAGCCAATATCCAGTGTGTTTAATACTCTCTTTAAGTCTTTCGCCTTTTCCTTTACTACTTTTTCAGAAAGACTGGAATCTTGGCACCGATAATATCCTTCTAACATCTCCAAGGTATAATATTGTCTCATTTCTTCCACCCTTTCCCTGCGTTTAAGGTATTGAGATAGGCGGCTAGCCGGAAGCCCACCTGCTTTTTACTTACTAAAATGCCCCTGGATACAGGGGTTTTCCAATTTAGATTTATTCTTCTATTATTTATTCGAGTACTCCATACCCAATAGGGATGGGCAAGGAACGGCAGACTACAAAGTAGTACTTCAAGATCCGTTCCAACTATTTTCTCACCTGCTTGCTACTACCCGTTTAACACAAGAACAGCCTAACTCAAGAATTGGTTTCCCTTGGTTTAGGCTGTTCTTATAAATTAATTTATTTTTAGTCATCGTTTCGACTCGAATAAATAAGACCATACAAAGCCGGTCAAGGTGACAACCGATTTTCTCCTAGTTCGATGATGGAAATATCACTATTTTGCAGCACTTCGTACTGTTGAATTCGAGAGTTACACCGTTTAGCTGCATTCATCGTCCTTAATGGTTAAACTCCTTGAATCACCAAACCTATCCAATTCAACCGTTTTCATTGTCCATTCCTTCCACAATGCTTTTAATTTACTAATGCTACGCAAAATAATCGGTAATCCCACGGGAGACAGCACGAGCAAATTGATTTTGCCAATCGGCATTTCCAAGCTTTGCCGCATCATCTGCATTGGAGATAAAAGCTAACTCTGCTAAAGCCGCTACAGCCTCAGTATGCCGCGTGACATATAATGGGCTTGATTTAATCCCTCGGTTAACCAGCCCCATCCCTACCAACTGGTTGTTAATGCAGGCTGATAATTTCTGTCCCTTGGCGCTCAAGGCATAATAATACGTTTCAGTCCCTAAAGCTTCTGGTGCCGCTACAGCATTACAATGAATTGATACGAATATGTCCGCACCAGCATTGTCAGATTTATTGCACCTGGCCTGCAATTCTTGCGTAGCTGTGGCATCCACACCATAAACATCAGTGTCGCCATTACGAGTCATTATGACTTCATAACCTACAGCCTCCAAATAGCTTTTTACCTTTTGGGAAACAATCAGCGTAATATCACATTCCCGTAGGCCGTTTCTACATGCGCCTGGATCGGAGCCGCCATGCCCTGGATCAATACAAACTTTAAACAATTTATTTGCCTCCCGTTATCTGGCGTTGCTTTTTGCCCAGTAATACAATCAGTGGTTCGACCTCTTTCATTCCCATGTCCCGGAGATTTTCCAAAATACTTTTCGACTCGATAATAGCCAAATAAGCACTAATAATCTCTGTTGAAGAGTGGCCAATTGTAGAGCCAAGTACCGAAAACTGCCCTAATTGATACGCTGCAATCAATGCTACCATATACCACGTGATTTTTCTCAGTCCGTCGCGCATACCACGACTACTAATAACATCTGTTTTCCAAGCTGCCCAAAACCCTCCGGCTTCCTTAGACAGCACACCCCATTTAGTAAGCCAATCCAAGGCTACCAAACACGACAACGCCCCCATTCCAGCGTTATATTCACCAAATAGCCAATTAAAAGCAATGCCGCAGGCAATTTTTAGTTGCCATGCCTCCGTCAATCTGTCCCATACTTTTTCCAAGTCATCACCTCTGCCTTTAGTTACTTGCATTCAAAAACATCAACAATTCAAATAGTATAAAAATACCGTCTATTGGCGGCAGAGTTCTCCTGGTATAAAATCAGCTCCTTAAATAAAAATAGACACCCTATGCGCTAATGACGGCAGCCTGTCAGAATATAAAAAGATCGCTACTCACCTAGCTAAGATAGCCTAGGATGTATAACGATCTTTTTTTATTTCTTTTGTAATAAAATGAACCATTTAGCACATTATCTGCTTGATAATCTTCTATTCCTTATCTTAACCATTTAAAAATTCTTCTTTCATTTCAGTCTGATGAAAAACTGGCTCGGTAAAATAAGCACCATTGTAGATGAACCCCACCACCACATCAGGATGGTCTGTAACGTCTATCCACAAAGTAGTTGGAGAAAACGCTGTAGTCATACCTTCGTGGGTTATAGTTGCTTCGAAAATAGAATGTACTTTTCCATATTTTATTTCAATTATATTTATTCTTTAATCCCCCTGTTTGTCTATAATCCCTAGTCCATCGTCAAAGTAAGGATCAGAGTTTAACATTGATGTCAAATCTTCCAATACAGAACTTTTGTCCAATTTCAAATCGTCAAATACTATACCATTCAACTCTTTGATGCTATTATCGGCAGTTAATAAACTGTCTACTGAATTTATACTGGCAGACCATAAAATAGCCATGTATGTTGCTCCCCACTCTAATGAGTATGTTTCCCCAGGAGTGACGCCTATAAAATTAAAACCAACGCCGCCCCAATCTCTATTTGAGCTTTGTACGTAATACATACTATCAAACAGAGAATCTTCATCCTCAGTATAAAGTAATATTACCTTCACTCCTGCTGGTACGGTAAATTGCGTAGTTTGTATTTTTCTAATAGTGGTGGAATAGCTGATATAGGAACTCTCTAATTTTGCTTGACTACAGATTTGATAAGTTAATCCAGTGCTATTTTTACAAACTCTCCCATTCGTTCCATTTGCTGCTCCTACACTATCCAACTGAACATATCCATTTCCTATCCCATCAACATATACAGGCATATAAGGTTTTCCTGATATTAAATCAGATGTTGATGAATATATTTTTGCAAATTCAGTAGTTCCCTTTGAATTACTGTATAATTTTAATCGTTTTGTTAGCTCTGCCATTATTCAATCCAAACCTTTCCACCAGGAATATTTAATGTGGTAGTTACGGTGACTATCGGTGCAGTAACAGTCCCAGTAAAAGTTGGACTTGCTTTTGTAGCATAGGTGGTTGTAATTACGTTTCCTGATCCATCTTGAGTAGCTTTAGTTGCTGTAGCAGCATTTCCAGTACTAGACACAGCATCCGTTATTCCATAGCCCGCCAGTGTTGTAGGATTAGTTCCTGCCATAACCCTACCTTTAGCATCTACTGTTATACTTTTATATGTTCCTGGCGTAACTCCACTAGCAGCTAAAGTTAAACCTCCACTTGCAGCAGCACTGCCGTCAAACGTAACGCTACCTGTAGCGTCGCCCGTTAAAGTAATTGCTCTTGCTGTTGCTAACTTTGTAGCAGTAGCTGAATTTCCTGTACAACTTCCTGCTGTTGCCGCACTCGCAACTGTCCCCGTGACAGCAATCGTTACAGCATCATTCGTGGCATCGGGAGTAAGAGAAATGTTTGTCCCCGCAGCTAACGTCAATGTGTCAGTCACCGAATCGGCTTGAATGGTTGTGCTGCCTACCACCACATTGCTGAAGGCATTTTGGTTAACCTGAGCACCTGTGGCTATACCGTCCATCTTAGTTTTGTCGACAGCACTCATAAATCCAGCGGTTGATGTAGTAGCCGCCGAATGGGTGTGGCTTGCTGTGGCAAAAGCACTTGCCTGGTATCCATCCAATAGGTCCGCGTTTAAATTTGTATTTACGATTCCATTGGATTTTGGGATATTACCACTGGCGTTGCCCGCTGGCAAGCCAGCCAACGTTCCCGCACTGACTATTTGATCTTCCTTTAATGCCCGAAAATTTTCGCGAATGTCCGCCGGACCTAACGCGATATACTGATCATCCATAGGTAGTTTGCTATTGTATGACATATAATCACCCCTCAAAATTTTTTAATATCCTCTAATCCGTAAGTCTACCGTTCCACCGACATCGTTATTTAAATAGTCTTTCACCTTAAGAGTTACACTAGATGTCGTTTTAGAGATTACCTGTGCATATAAGTTCTCCCCAACCGCTGTTGGAGTAACCACTGGAATCGTGTAAAATGTCTGCCCATATTCTATGGTAGTCCCGCCAGCGGATATGTTCGCCGTGAAACTTAAGTCCGTGTCCGGCACATCCACCGAAATGGTAAAATGGTTAACCTCCGGCGTTTTGGTCCTATCCGTCGTAGCCAACACTGCCCGAAACTCCAGATAACGGAAGGTTGCCTGCACAGCCGTAAAATCCTGCCAGTCTGTAAACATGATACCATCCTGGCTAGTCCTATATTGCAGCGCAGCCGAAGTTCCAGACTCCAAGAAGAGCACCGTTGAAACAAAATAAGTCGTTATATTCGCTGTAATAATCTGACCGATATCTATCCGCTTACAAGTGTATGTGCCTGAAGAATAATACGCCGAACCATTCATTGCTAACTTAAGAACGGTTGCTCCACCAATTTCACTGAATTTAGTCGTTTTATAATCACTAAATTTGCCACCTAGATTACTGAATTTGTACTGTGATGCGCCAAAAGCCGTATTGGCGTGTGTTCCAGACTGCAGCGAAAGTTCATCAAAGGATTTGATCACATTCCTTGTCGGAAGATCGCTCACTATCACACTGGCACTGGTGGCTGCTGAGCTATAAAACCCGCTTTTATTAATCGCTTTAATGTGATACTGGTACTTCCGTTCAGTGTCAACGATATACTTATAGCTGGTTGTTGTCTGCCCTGTTACCACCAATGAACCGGTGCTAAAGCTTGATCCTTCCCGGATTTCATAACTTACCACGTCGGCCTCGGCCCCTTTATCCCAGTACAATTCTACATACTCACCATTTTGGTATACCCGAAAATTTGATACTACTGCCGGCTCTACCGTACAATAGAGCGTTGCCGTAGTTTCATTGGAATAAAACTTGGCTACATTCATTGATTTTATGAGTATTTTTATCGACCCGCTTGCGCTCAAAGTGTATGTGCAGTTTGTTTCTTGTGTAGTTATAACTTGCGTTGCATCGTCCCATGAAGAACCCACCCGCACGTCATAGTAGGCTAGATCACTCTCCAAGATGCCCGTCCATGATATGCTCAGCACCGATTTATCAGTGGATGACTGGGACAAAACGATGTCCGCAACGGGAGCGGGATTAAGGTCAAATATCCCGCTGACTCTTGCTGGGTACTGACTCTCCTTTCCAGCCAATGTAACCGCTTTAATTAAAAACGATTGCTGGGTTTCCGTTGTTATCCTTGTTTCAAATGTTGTACCGGTTACCCGGCTGCCTAAGATATTCGCAGTTTCCCATGCCGTTCCATGCTTGATAATGTAGTATGATACGTCAAGTTCACTCGGGGTATCCCACGTCAAAATGATCTTTGTCCGGTCGGTCGTGGATTGGCTGGCGGAAAACCCGGTAACGTCTATCGCCGATATTGTCACACTAATGCTGCAGCTTGTGGCTTTTGAACAATATCCGGCTGTACTTATCGACTGTACGGCAAACGTATATGTTGTATTTTCACTGGCCTCGTAACTGTAGGTAAGTTCCTTCGTAATATAAGTGCTGTCATCTACTGTTACTTTATATCCGGCAATATCCTCCCCGCTTACCTCGGCCCAGGTTACTATGACGATACTTTTATCTTTTGTGCTTTGGGTGGCTGCGAGGTTGGTAACAGCATCCGGCTTTAAGACTACTTGGAGCGCCGCTTCGGCTGCCGATGTGCTGTAATATCCGCCAGAATTTACCGCCTTGATAAAGAAGTATGTGTAGGCTTCTGTGGTTAGTTGGTAACTAAAATTGGTGGCTTTCAGCTGGGTGGCAATAACAGTTGCTGAGTCCCAGTTGTCTTCGGTTCCCATTCGGATTTCGTAGTGGGATAGACTGGTATCGACGATTGCCCTCCAAGACATGTCTACATAGCTGCGGTCGGAGGATCGCTGGCTCACAACAAAGTCTCGAACATTAGCCGGCTCTACCGTTACCTGTATGGTTATCGCAGCCGCCGTCTTAGACTCATTGCCCGAGTTATCTACGGCCGTAAGGGAGAAGGTGTGCCCACGGCTTTTCGTCGCGGCATAGGTATAGGTCGTAATCTGAGCCAGGTTTTCAACAATCGTCGTACCTTCCCGGATTCGGTACCCGGCTAGGTCAATATCATCTACCGCCGGCCACGACAGGTTAATCTTCGTTGAATCTGTGATGTCAACTGAAGCAGATATGCTGGCAACATCCGAGGGAGGAAGGTCTTTGCCGGTAATATAGAGAGACGCTTTCACTCCTGCGGATACAAGGCCAAGATCATTGATGGTACAAACCTTTACCAAATAGTTTGTTCCTGTCTTTACGCCTACGATGGAAGTACTCAGCGTCGTTATTCCGCTGCACCATTGTGTCCAGGTCGTACCATTGTCTGCACTATACAAAACTCTATAGCCTCTAATCGCAGTAGTTGTACGTGGGATACTCCAGGCGATATTGATATCAGAGACCATGGTACCATCTTTCTGTCGGTAGGTTTCCTCGGCAACGCTCATACTGCTAACCTCAAGTAGGGTACTCGGTTCACTGTAATTGATCTCTGGTATATTCACTGCCTCAGTGTATACTTCTTCGATATATTCCAGGCAGGTAATTTTACGCCTAAGGTCCTGATCCCGGCTGATGTTTAACACCCGGAAGGGCTTGACAACTTTATTGGTTTCGCCAAAGCTGTAAAGATCCCATTTCAGTGGAATGGTAGACATTGCACTACTAAGGGTAAGGGTATCAGTAGTAGTTACCGACCTTACACCTTGCACGTCGATAGTTACAATACTTTGGACGTCTTGGCTCGTCGTTGCCGCCAGATTGGTAATCTGGATTGCCACAGCATAGGATTTGTACGGTTCCAGCGTTACCTCGCGGTCTAGTTGCACCGTCGTGGCCGTTGCGGCTAGCAGCCGTCCGGAAATTCCCCACTGGGGAACATCATGGGCTAGGAGAACTACGTCGTTGATTTGACAGGCGATAGCGTCAATATCCGCGCTATGTTCCACCGTCCTCACCAGGTATTGATTGAGCCGCAGACGATATTTGGCTTCCCGGTATGCCTGTTTCACGGTAGTAACGCCATCCAAGGTAATCTGAGTGATGTTGGGTTCGGTCAACTCATCATAGTCGTCAGCGTATACGGTGATGACTTCCTTCTCATAGGCTTTATCTTTGTTAGAAAAAGAAACTTCGATCGCGTTGGCCCGGTCTTTCAGGCTGACGAAGGTTTCCTTAAATTTATCGGTAAGGATATTACTCACCGTGAACAGCTGAACTGGCTCACCGGGCGCATCACAGACACTGCCAAACTTGGTGCCCCGCATGATAACCTTGCCTCGGCCTACGCCTTCCGGTTTCTGGAGCAACGTCCAAAGGTCGTTTGCCGTATCGAAGATATAATGGAAGGTCAGATTCCGATCATCGCAAAATTCCGCCCATCTGACGAAATCCTGATATACCGCCCGCGATGCCGGAGCACCTTGGACAACAAACTCGTAGTTACCGGTGTGGATATTTTTGATCTGCCGGCAACGGTGAATCATATCATAGGCTGCCCAGGCCGGATTCGTGGCTGATTTTTGTTCGTAATTACTTGTTTCAGCGTTCCATACCCAAACCTTCTCACGAGTCTGCAGCCAGGTTATAATCGGCACGCCTCCACTCAACTGGCTGGTTGCCAGCGCCTTGATGCCAATAAGTACCTTGCCGGGACGGGCAAAATCTTCATACATGATGCTCGATAATTGCGTCCAATACACGCGGGTGGAGTACCGGGTACTAGTACCGCTTTTCGCTGTACACTGGACTCTTACCTCATATTGAGCGGGAGTAAGTTTATCCAAACGGTAGGTACGGAAGAAAGCGGTGTTTTTCGCTTCCGTAATTGTGGCGGTGGTAAATTTTTTCCAGTTTGTAGTACCGACTATGCGGTACTGTATGTTTACCGTAACAGAAGCATTTCCTAGACTGCCGTTATCATTGGCATAGTATAGACCGCCGGGAAGCTGCAGCGTGATTTCCAGGCCTTCCACTGCGTTACCCTCCGTTTGCTGCGTAGCCCAAGTACTGTCGGTATTCAGCTCGTAGGCTAAAGACTGATCGTCATAGGTGTCGTTAAAATTGTCAATTGCCGTTTGATCATTGGCGCCCAAACGGGTTTCCACGGTTACGTCTTTGTAGTAGGAAATGGGATTGTCGTTAATGCGAATATCGCTGATACTGTCAATCGGCCCTTCGCCGCCGCACAGTAGGATATTCAGATACTGGTCTTCATCATCACTCGATACATGCTGAGCAAGCACCTGACCCGCTGTCCGCATCGTGCCATAGGTAACGGCCAGAGCATTACCCTGACCAGTCTGGGACTGGGCATTGCCCCAGTTGTAGGACGAGTTGACTTGGGGTGACTTGTCCGCTTTGATTGGCGGGAACCAGTGGTTGATGAGATTTCCGCCGACCATGCCAATAGCTCCGGCCGCCATATGGGCCCAAAAACCAGTAGCACTGCCAAATGTAGACGCCCAAGTTCCCGCCGTAGCCGCAGTCCCAGACCAAGTAGTAACTAAACCGCTCGTGAAATATCCCAATGCTATCATTCCGATAGTTCTAAACCAGTCCCGGCCGCTTTTGCCGACAACTGGGCAGACGGCCAGCCAGTCCTCACTATTTACTAACTGCGCTTTCACATCCTCCGCGACAGTTCCGTTAATGCTGACAATATAGTCTTCCAGCCCCATAATGTAAGGCTGAACATACTCATACGCCGTTTTGCCGGGAATATACTCACAGGCATAGACTTCTTTCTCACTGTAGTTGAACGGGTTTTTTAGAATCGTTATTGTAATCATGCCGTCACCTCCGGTACATAAAATCCTTCAATACGTTTTGCCCAGGCAGGGCTGTCGACGCGGTCGATGTTGACGCCAACGCCCTTGCGGGTATGAATAAACCGACCGTTGCCGATGTAGACTCCAGTATGGTCACAGTACACGGCAAATCGGATAACAACAAGCGCAGGGACGGGGATTTCGCCTTCACACCTGCGCCAAAATTGTATTTGTTCCTTTACTTCACTGTGAATCAAACTGGCCTCTTCACAGGATATTTTATAGTCAGGCACTTCCACTCCGTAGCGCCGGAAGACTTCCGTAGACAATCCCCAGCAATCCAGACCTGTGGTTGGATTCCGTCCGCCATCGACGAACGGCAAGCCGATGAGATCAGTAAATGTTATATTTGTTGTATTCATACTAGGCGTACAACCCTCCTTCTGGAATACTGGGTTCGCCACCGTAACGGACCGAATTGCCCCGGTTACGGCAAGATTGCAGCGTACCGTCGCATTCCGCCAAGGCCCCATTATAACCGCACTCGATTCCCTTGTACTGATCGCGCCAGGCGCAGAAACTCTTTAGCACCCGCCTAGGAGGGAACCGACGCTGAATGGATATTTCACAACCAAGGTAAAAGGTGACCCATTTGCTGTCACAGGTTGTTGACTGCACGGTAAAGATTTCTTCTAGCTCTGGCGAAGTATTGCCTAGATGCTGGGAATGGACCACCCGCAGTGTTACCGTCGTGCCAGTTAGGCCGCTATTTTCTTCTACATAAGACTGGACAGTTTGCGTGATGTTCGAAATCTGCAGTGGTACGGACTGGGGTCTGCCTTTGTTATCCTCCGTGATATCGCCGAGTTTAAAATTAAAGGCGTTCCAGGTATAGCCATTCCAGCTAATGTCCTCGTTATTGCGCACCAGTCTCATAGGTTCCTCAGAATCCGGAATGGCGACCTCTACCAGCAAAAGCCATACACC
The DNA here is from genome assembly GCA_963526645.1 of uncultured Pelosinus sp. Taxonomy (GTDB): domain Bacteria; phylum Bacillota; class Negativicutes; order DSM-13327; family DSM-13327; genus Pelosinus. Next base: position 15,806 of record CAUROG010000038.1, read on the forward strand.
GTCACTAGAAAGCTGACTTTTTTCAAGCATACCGGCAACTGATAAATTCAGCATATTACACCTCCTGGATTGTTATGCTACCGGAATAGTAACCCGGCGCCGCTAAATCGAAACTAAGGTCTTCGCTTTTGAACCGAACGGAAAACAGCTTGCCGGAATACGAGTCATTGGCAACGGTTGGATAATACCAGTCAAAGACCAAACTGCCGCCGTAAACCGTATTGCGATAAAAATCCCGCAAGGTCGCAAAATCGGCGGCTGGCAAAGCCGTCCATTTCAGAGTAAAGGTTTGGGGCACCCGGGTGAACTTTGCCCGAGAAATAACCAGTCCATTTTCCATTTCGGACTGCAAGGAAGGATCTTTGATTTTAGTGGTAAACGGGTATACAGGCTGTTGAATATTAGGGAATTGTGTCATTATTTTTCCTCCTTTGTTTTAATAACTTTTAATGTATATCTCATTTGCATCATGCGCCACATGATTAACATCATCTACGATACACGTACACAAAATGTCCTACGGATGCTGGAGCTTCTATAAAAAGAAACCGTAATGGAAATGGCAGCATCTGCATAAGATGCTGCCATTTTTATGATTCAATTTGAGTGGTCGTCCCATGAGAGAAGCAATTACGTTAAATGTAACACTGGGGCTAAGGACGATACTGGTGCCCTGTCTCTGTCAGCAACCCCGTCCCCAGACAGGCTCTTTGCATCTAGATGCTTTATTCTGCAATGAGTTTTTCTATTCTTGTACAGTCACTTTATCTAGGGGTATAAAAAAGCAAGTCGTCCAGTCATCGCATCTGGGGGTATTACTTATTCTTGTATCACCATTTGCAATTCGCCTTCAAAACTCAATTTTTGTCCAACATTTATTTCCGATATTTTAGATTCAAACTCAACTAACACATTTTTCAAAACACCTATGTCACAAATCACAGTCCATTGATCGACAATTTGTACTACCAGTGCCTTCACTTGAACATATGAAGATCGCTCTATTGGTTGCTTCATTTCCAGCGTAGCGAAATCATTAAGCACATTATATCTATTTACAAAGACTATAGACATATCAAAATCTACTTCAACCCCGCTCATCATAGACTGCACTCCTTGCCCAGTATCCATATACTCCTTATCCAGGAAATAGCACCATATTGTCCCTATTTTGGAGTCGTAGCATTCTATGTTGATGCATCTTTCATAGCCATCGGGAATTGTTTGAATTATTTTACCACGCATAATTTTCCTCCTCTATTCCATTTTAAGGAATGATCTAAGTTCACTTGGCATCATTGATTGTAATCTTCCGTCCTTCATGATTACAACAACGCCTTTCTTGGCATTCTCAGCACCATTCATAAAGTAGAGTGTCTTATCTCCAGATTGCCTGATTTGCACTCCCTCAGTTCTTGTAATTCGCAGCGCCTCATTTGTAAAGTTTTCAAATCCCTCTACTGTCTTAGCAAATTTTACGGGATCTATACCCAAACGTTGTGCTATAGAAGGAATTCTTTCGGAATATAATTCCCAATAATCCACAAAATGCTTGATGCCTTGATTCGTACCATCACTTAGTTTTCCCCAGGATCGCGATATTTTGGCCAATTTCTCAGCTTCACTCGCCCCCTTAATAAAGGTACCTAATCCCTTAACTATATTAACCCCTTCGACTAATGGGCCTGCCGGAGTAACCATTAAAGCATCCATAAAGTCTCCCACTGGCTGATCCCGTTCTTGTCTCTTCTTCTGTAGACGTTCAACATTCTTTTTTACTTTTTCAAAGTAATTCTCAACATGTTGTGTAAAACTCTCAGATTCTTGTTGAAGGCTATTATATACTATATTTTGATCATGCTCCTTTTGTGCTTGGTAATCATTATACTTATCTTTACTGATTCCATCTACTTCTGTGAGTTCAGTATCCACAAAACTGGTAGGGGGTACACTATATTGATGCTCTATACCGCTATATGAATAATTACCGATATCTATTCCCGAAGCTTTGTATTTTTCCAACTCCGGCCGATGTTCTCTAATCTTCCGATCCCGTTCTTCCGGCGATCTACTGTTAGCAATTTCATTCTTTAATATTTCCCAATTAGCATTCCATTCTGCCTCTTGAATACTCCGTGTCATTTCATCATATACTTGTTGCTTTGGCCAGTCAGGATGTTGATTTGCCACTTCATGCCACTTTTGGTTGTACCAAGCGGCACCACTCAGATTAGCCACCCCGATTATGGACTGCTCTGAAGCAGGACTCACTGTATAAACTGGAGCTATTACACTGGTAGATGAAATAGGGTTTATTCTTGGCAGCGAAGAAATAAACCAGTCTTGATCGCCAAATCGCGCATACGCAATTCCATCACTATCGCGAACAACTATATCATCTCCATATTTTCGTAACAGCCAATCCCCTTTTGTTCCAGCTGCGGTTGTATAATAATCTCCCCAAGCGCTCCTAACAAATAAGTCCCCATTTTCATTTGATACAATTGATTGGTCTTTACTGAAAGTATATAATATATTTCCATATAATTCGTCGCCCATTATCACATCACCTTCACATATTGATAACATCTGCACTCATCCGAACATAATTTCGAAGAGGCTGCAAACCAGATCGGCTAGCTAATCTGGGTATTGACCCCATCGTACTATCGAGCTTCTCCTCTCTACTGAATAGCCTATTTCGCGTTTAGCGGCTCAAAACAAAACCCCATGACTTTAGGACTAAATATATCTAGCCTTAAAGTATGGGGTTTACGACATATCCGACGAATACTTCAAAGACCGTATGCGTCGTAATCATTTTTACTGTTTACAACGCGGCGTAGGAGGCATAGTCATTGACCAGCGTTGATACAAGGACGCTGCCGCCAGCACCGCTATTATAAAACGCCTTAAACGGTAGATTGATCATGATGCCTTTTTCACTTTCGATTCCAGGTGAAGTTTGCTGGAGAATTACTTCTTCCATGTTAAACCCTAAATTGTGAGTGCCATTAGCGAACTTGAATTTGAGCGATGTTTGGGTGTTATTTATCGCCTTATTAA
>CAUROG010000039.1:0-17967 GCA_963526645.1 uncultured Pelosinus sp.
TATCATGCCCTTATAGGGCGTAATCAAGCCACCCGTTATACGGGTGGTCCTGACTCCTCTTTCCTCATCGCAGTATTATGGCGGGCATTTCCTTCATTCATTACCAAGAAATTGTTCCCGTATCCTCAATTGAAAAATTACAACCTGCGCATTGTAACTCAAAAACTCAGGGAACTATATCCCTGAGTCTTTGACAGAATTAACCCCCGCCTCAATCTTGCTTCCTCTATACTTTTAATCTTTTAGCAACTACATTCCAATCAATATTCTTAAAAAAGTTTTGAATATACTCTGGTCTTTTTAAGCCATAATCCATCATGTAAGCATGTTCCCAAGCATCCAAGACTAATAACGGGCTACGATCTACAGGATGTCCGACATGGTGTTCATCAATCCAAAAATTATTTAGCTTACCATTACGATTATCTTGATATAATATGGCCCAACCAACACCACGCATGCTGCCAGTAGCCTTGAAATCCTCTTCCCATATCTCATAGCTGCCAAAATCATCTGCTAGTTTTTTCGCTAATGGAGAGTCAAGGCTTATCTTACCCTGACCACCTAGATTTTCAAAATACAGCTCGTGCAAGCGCATACCATCATATTCCCAGCTTAGGCGACGTTTAATTCCAGAATACTCAGGTGTATCCGCCTGTCCTTCTGCTAATAATCCTTCCTGACGCCCCATAACCTTAAGTGTATTATTCACATATCCATTATATAGGGTAAAATGATTCTTTAGTAATGTGTCACTAAAACCTTGCATTCCCAGAAGATATCCATAATCTTGCGCCTGATAAGACATTTTCCTTCCCCCTAAAGTTCTTTTATATTGTACATAAGTTCTTTTTTCAATCGCAAATCTGTAATTGTCCAACATATTTTCCCCGATTATTCACATTGTATGTTACCGCTTTTGTATTATATCACTTTAAAGATAATTTTGCCTCCTAGTACAGCATTTATACAGTATACTTTTATCTGATAACCAAGAGATACTAAGTTTCTTAACATAATGTGCTATAATGAACACGATTATCGATATATTAGAAGGATGTTGAGCATGGTTTTATTAAAATCAATAGGTATTTTGTTCTTGCGGGTTTATTCGAAATTGGCGGTGGTTACTTAATTTGGCTGTGGTTGCGAGAGGGAAAAGGCCTCAGCTACGGGATCTTTGGGGCTGTCATCCTGGTGTTATATGGAGTAATTCCCACATTACAACCAGCTAGCTTCGGGCGTGTCTACGCTGCCTACGGCGGCATTTTTATAGTCCTCTCCATATTGTGGGGTTGGGGTATAGACAAGATTTCTCCAGATAAATTTGATATTATTGGAGGGTTCATTTCTCTTACAGGCGTCCCTGATTATTATGTACTGGCCCAGATGATAGAGCGGTCTTGATCATTAAAAAGAAGCTGTCAGTTTAACCTGACAGCTTCTTTTGTACTAAATACATATAAATACTTTTCTTTTACGCGTTGTTTAAAAATCCGTTCTATCGCTTCGCCATAGAGATTGAGCTGTACGGAATACCGATCAATTAATTCACTGCTATCCGTGACCCAATCCGTCTTATAATCTAATAATACTAATCCATCACCCTCATCAAACAAGGCATCTATAACTCCTTGAATGAAAATACCTTCTCCCGCCCCTACCATATCGTCATAGAACTTTTCTGCGGGAAGAACCAGACTAAAGGGCAGTTCTCGCCGTACCTTAGGCGAAGAGCATAACCTCTGACCAAGATCGCTTTGAAAAAAGGCTACCACACCTCGTATATCCACAATTTCAGCATGTTCCGGCAAGATCATTTCTTTTGCTACCATAGCCGCGATTTGTTCTTTAATACCAGCCTCAGACAAATCCCCCTGCAAATCCATCTGCTGCATGATACTATGCATTAACGTTCCTCGTTCGGCACCAGTCAATCCGACTGATTGCTGAATAAACCTTGGACGTAAGGCAATGGACTTTTTACCGTAACTTTGCTGATTGCTCTCCACTACTTGGGTATCAAAACGCCGTTTGATTTCCGTCACCGACAATTTTGCTGGTTTCCCGACAATATGTTGATAGCCATACTGCCAGCCTAGGGTTTTCTCTACCCAGGCAAAATCCTCCCCACCATCAATGGGTTGCATGGTTCGAATATTTTCTAATAATGTGGCTGTTTCAGACTGTTCTTCCCCTGTCTCCGACAGTTGACTACGAGAGTAGATTCCCACTTGCCATTTTGACAGATCCTTAGCAAAAATTCGGCTCGCTTCTTGTTCACAGTCTCCATATTCCCGAAGCACGGCACCACCCTCATGCCGAGCTACAGCAGGACATAGCCAGTCCAAATAGTTACTAGCCCCAGCGATCAGTGCATCTGGCAAGGTAGATTGTAGGCGATTGGAATATTGACACCATCCAGCCGCTTTTTTAGCCAACTTACTCACTGATCCTACAAGAATCAGTTTTTCCCTCGCCCTTGTTAAGGCTACATAGAGAATGCGCAATTCCTCCGCCTTGGTTTCCATGATGAGCTTATGACTAATGCCATGCCTCGCTAAAGTTGGATACCGAAATCGCAGTTCAGGATTGGTAACATAAGGTCCCACTCCTAAAGCTTTATGGCACAGCACCAGTGCTTTACTATCCTGCAGATTGATATTTTTCCCTAAATCAGCTACAAATACGAGAGGAAATTCTAGCCCCTTACTCTTATGAATACTCATAATCCGTACTACATCTTCGCTTTCCCCCAAAGCTCTGGCTACGGCAAGATCAGAGCCTTTATCCTGCATACGTTCCACAAAGCGCAAAAAGCGAAATAAGCCTCGAAAATTTGTCGACTCATATTGACGAGCGCGATCATGAAGCGCACGTAAATTGGCCTGTCTTAGCATACCACCGGGCATACCACCTACATAATCATAGTACCCTGTATCCCGATAAATCTGCCAAATGAGCTCTGGCACACCCTTACGCCGGGACAAATTACGCCATTGTTCAAACTGTTTTATAAAGCTTTCCACTTTTCTTTGAACTTCTTCATCCAGGCCTTGCTGATCCACCTCATGGCTCAGTGCACTCCACAAGTCTTCCCCTGGACAGCACAAACGAATTTCTGCCAACTCTTCCATTGTAAATCCTACTAAGGGAGAACGTAGTACTGCCGCCAATGCAATGTCTTGACGAGGATTATCGATTACACTTAATAAGGATACCATGATCTGTACTTCAATTTCTCTAAAATAACCGGCATCCAGCTCTGCATAGGCTGGTATGCCTGCTTTTCTCAACACATCAAGCATCACATTCGCCTTACCTTTTACCGAACGCAGTAAAATCACAATATCCCGCCATGCTAGACTACGGTAGCTCTTTAGCCCCTTATCATACACGCGATAACTGCCTGTCATAAACTCACTCATCTTTTTAGCAATTAAACGAGCCTCTAGTTCAAAACCACTAAGTTCTGCCTCTTCCATCAGCTCCGCTGCAGGATTTTCTAGGGATTCTACCCCTTCTCCACTATCTAGTTCACCCTCATGAAAACCGGTCTGCTCTTCCGCTTCATCCCGATCTACAATGCACAACTCTACAGGTCCGTCTAGTAGTTTACCCTGCTCCTCTAGATAATCAGGGCCAGGATTGAGTTTTTCCGCTTCCCCATACTCCAGTTCTCCGATTCTAGGTGTCATCAATTGTACAAAGAGGAAATTGACGGCGTGTAGCACTCCCGCCCGACTGCGAAAATTTTGAGATAAATCAATCCGAGCATACTGAGTGCCAGCAGTTGGATAATGGCGATATTTTTCCATAAACAATTCTGGTTCTGCCAAACGGAAACGATAGATACTTTGTTTTACGTCACCTACTAAAAACAAATTGGGCTGCTTGGTACTGGCAACCAAACGTAGAATGGTTTCCTGTACTCCATTAGTATCTTGGTATTCATCTACCATCACTTCCGCAAAACGCTCCTGCAATGATATGGCAACCGAGGAAGGTTTAATCTCCCCTAGCTGGCTTTGGGGATCAAGCAATATTTCCAAACAGAAGTGCTCTAAATCATTGAAATCCAATACATCCTTACTACGCTTTATCTTGGCGAATTCCTGACCAAATTCAATGACCAGCTTACCTAATGTCTCCACTATAGGAGCGATCAGACGCATATCTGCCAACAATTCCTCTGCCGGGCGATTAAAATAATGTACCTTGCAGTCAGTGACTTTATCTTTAACCTTCTGCCTACCTCGCTGAAAATACTTTTTCATCGACTCGTCTGTGCCCTTTGGTACGGAAGCAATTTTCTCAAACTTACAACTGGCTATAACACCAGACAACCGCTCCCAGGAATGAGCAGCAGCAGACAGCACTTCATCAAGGACAGCTCGATCTGCTATAAATGTATCTACATAGGCTTCCACACCACCAGGCTTTCCTGCCTCTAGACATAGAGCGTCTAGTTGCTGCCCTGCCTGTTCCAAATCCAATGCTATTTTCTCCCGAATTAACTTCGACCAAGGGGTTTGATCAACTGTTGCCCCCTCAGGCAATGCAAATTCCTGAGAAAGTCCAGCCAACCATTTTTCCGGCCAAGGATGACTCTGGGAAAAATTATATAACCCTAACACCAATTGATACAAGGAATCATCACTCTGCTCATCCCCGTAGTGTTCCACCAAATCTAAAAAGGCCTCATCCCCCTGGGCATATTTCGCCTCAAATAGGTTTTCTAGCACTTCTGTTTTCATGATCGTCACTTCTGCCTGACCAGCAATGCGAAACTGAGGATCTAAATCCAGAAGATGAAAATTCTGACGCACAATGTTCTGACAAAAAGCATGTATGGTAGAAATAGCGGAAGAATTGAGCAAGGCTAACTGCCGCTGAATATGCTCTGAACGAGGCTGTTTTTTCAGCGCATCATTCAGAGCAGAACCAATTCGCCCCCGCATTTCAGCCGCTGCCGCATTAGTAAAGGTAACGACTAGCACCTTGTCCACATCGATTGAATGGTCTTCATCCAAGATACGGGAGATAATCCGCTCAACCAATACAGAGGTTTTACCCGAACCAGCAGCCGCAGCTACTAATAAATTTTTATTGCGAGTTTCGATTGCCAATAACTGCTGCTCAGACCAACTCATCAGGTGCCACCTCCTGTCCTTGGGTAATCTTCCCCATAATGGTACTTTCATCTGGCTTTGCCAGTCTGCGATATTGATTCTCCGGCAGCAAACTGTCAAACTGACACACTGCACTATACTGACAAAAGCCACATGGCGTCCGTTTGTCTAAGGCATAAGGACTAATCTCAATTTTCCCAGCCATAATGTCCCGTGCTGTATCCACTAATTTTTTCTCCACATGATGAAGTAATAATTGAAACTCTTCCGGTTCTTTAACATAAGACAAGCAATTACTATAAAAGGTATCGTCCTTTTTCAAGGCAACCTTCAAAAATTCAGAATATCCATCAATCGATTGATCTAATAATCGTATTACCTGTGAATTCGCTAATACCCAACCTGGCATTTTTAAAAGGCCATTGATTTTTTTACAAACTTCATCGGCATCCAGCTTTATCTTATCCGATAAGTTAGGATTCTTTAAGAAATAATATAGTACCCCTGCGGGCAGGCAATTCTCATAAGCCTTACTCGCCACCAAGAGGTAGGTTAGCAGCTGCAGTCGTAAACCATAATATACATCTACTAACTTAAGCCACGCTCCCCCTGACTTATAATCAATGATTAGCATATATTTTTTGCCTTCCAGCTCTGCTATATCCAAGCGATCAATCTGCCCCACTATTTCCAAGGAAATATTATCGGGCAGCATATATACGAGAGGAGGCAATGCGTCGTCTCCCCGCCCGAAAGACTTTTCCATGGCCATAGGCTTAAAGGTACTTACCCGATCAAACTCGACTAAACGTCGTACGGCACGAGTCACCGTCCGTTTTAGCCTACCCACCAAATGCTTGTGTTGCTCCGAACTGAGCAAAATCTCATTTTGCAGTTTTGGTGCTAGTTCTTCCACCACTTGATTGACAATCTCCTTATATTCCCCTTCACTCATACTGCCCCAGTCACGTCCAGCCTCTTGCAAGCTATCACCAAATCCTTTGAGAGCAGCATGCAAAAACTGTCCCCAATCAGGAGCCTGCAAGCGAAACACAGCCCGCTCTTTAAGACTCAATCCATACTGAGCAAAATGTTTAAAGGGGCAAGCTTGGAAGGATTCAAAACGAGTGACACTGCCCCGCAATTTGTTCTTCTTCGGATATAAGCGTCTAGCTACATTTCCAGGTAAAGACTCTACCTGATTGTGATGAAACAGCCCAGCTACCGCGCGCTGGATATACCACTCCAGTCCCTGTTGTTCTCTCGCCCAGTTGTACACATCCCACCATACACCAGCAATCGCCTCACCGCTTTTGTAGTTTCGAAGCACAGCAGCCAACGAGGAAATACTGCGCTTTGGATGAGCAATATACTGCTGCTCACTCCCCGGTATAGGCTCTACTGGCAGAGAATTAAACGGAACTGGCGCCAATTCCCGAATGCGCTTGATCAATAAGGAAGGACTCAGCCCCTTACCTTCTTCATCTGCAAGGGGGTAACTCAGCCACAAATATTCCTTCGCCCTCGTTAAGGCCGTATAGACCAAAAACCGCTCGGCAAAAGAATCCGACTGCGAACCTGGCGCCAATTCCAGTCCAAACTGTATCATTTGCCCCCGCTCCGCATCCGTTAACAAACCCTCGCCTCTCCCGCGCATAGGCAATACTCCATCGTTTACACCTGGCACATAGATACACCTAATATTCACCAAGCTAGTCTGCTCCATAGGAGATACAGTGACATAATCAAGGCCAGGAGGTATGAGACTGAGGGTAAGCCCTTCTAATCCTTCACTTAACATGATCCCATAATCGGTTACTTTCATCTCTTCCGAACCACAAATCTCTACAATTTGTTCCATCAATTGAATGACCTGATCCCATAACTGACGATGTTCCCGTGCCTGCTCCAAATCCCCGATTTCTTCGGCGTGAACCGCCCACGCTTCTAATTTTTCCGGTACCATCAACCCCACTAGAAATTCATATAAGGCTGTAGTCATCGCCAGTACCGTCGTTGCGGCTTTCATTTGCTGCTCAAATACAAGAAGTGGCGCGGAAGCTTTGATTCTAATCTCATTGATCCCTTGAATCTGCTCCTGCTGCACTTCATTTAATTCTGCATCTTCCCCTAAGGAAAAACGGCGAATAAAGGTCCATGGCTGACCATTGGTCCACTTGGTGCCGCGGATCCCAAACTCCAATACGTAGTTCTCCAATTTATCAATATCGTCCCGGGACAGATCAAATAAATCCGTCTTAAAACAGCGAAACAAAGGCTCATAACTCCACCGCTCTGTGATCACTTCTAATACAGAACGTAATAATTCCGCTAAGGGGTGATGCACAGGCTGGCGTTTCCGATCACTAAAAAAGGGAATTTCATAATCAGCTAACACTGTTTCTACAAGTTCAGCATAACCGTCCGCATCCCGGAGCAAAACCCCAATATCCCGCCAGCGATAGCCTTCCTCTCTTGTTAATCGCAGCATATCTCTTGCCATGCCTTCGACTTCCACCCGCCGATTGGCAGCTTCAGTTACCACAACTCCTTGAGTACCGCCAGTCCAATTATTGGAAGGGAATGTAAATAACTGGTCTTCTATATGCCCTAGTAAAGGAGCCGTAAATCGTTGGGTCTGGGTTAGCTCCACTTCCTCAACATCAGCCCCCATTTCCCTTGCCATATTCAGTAATTTTCGCCGAGTATCCCATTGACGATGAAATAAGGCTGTCTCACTTGCCTGCTCGCTCGACTTGGCATCTGCCAAACACAAGGTAATCGTTACGCTGGCAGAGTTCTGCAATAGCTGAGCCACTACACTTGCCTCCTGAGGATTAAACCAGGTAAAGCCATCAATCCACACCTCTGCTTGATGCAAGATAGCAGACTGGGGAATCTTCTCTGCTAAGAAGGTAAGATAATCTTCCGGATCAGTATAACGCCCTTGCAGAAAGTTTTCAAAACCTTGGTATACTAGAGCTAAATCATGTATTTTATCACCAATCGGCAGATCACCACACTGTTCCTCTACCTCTGCCAAGGATTCTGGAGACACACCATAGGCTTTAAATTCCTGAATCATGCTGGCTAATATATCAGCAAAACTTCGCTGGGCAGCTGCCCGGTGAAAGATTTTAAAGTCTTCTTGATGCTCATGCAACAATTTATTCAATACAATTCGTTTCCCTAATTCCGTGATATGAGGACGAACCGCTCCACCTGTTTCCATTAAAATCCGATGTGCTAACCGACGAAAACCAAAGACATAGGCCCGCGTAAAACCATCAATGCCAAAAGTAGATGCTAGCTCATGCTCTACCTGAAAGGTCGCATGCTCTGGCAATATCATGATCATTGATCGTCCCTCTGGTGATACTGTTAACATTTGACCCATTTCCGCTAAACAATACTGGGTCTTACCAACCCCAGCTCTTCCTATAATTAAACGAAGCTTCACCTTATGTTTCACCTCTAACCTTATATCTTGCTATTAGCAGTAACTTCGGTATAAGAGGGGAAAAGTCCTACCCGAAACTACTGTATCTACACAGGGAAAGTATTCTTAACACAGTAAGCAAGAAGCTATGTCCTTGTAAATATCATAAAGAAAACAAGAGAGTTAATGCTTCTCGTAAGCTAACTCTCTTGTTTTTATGGTTCTACTTTGATGCCGAGTCTTCTGGCTCCCTTTACTCCTCCAGCTCTGAATCCCTTTCATTTTTTCGGTATAACTCAGGGCAATAACAGGATGCGGCCTGGTTAAATAGCTCTAAATGATGTTCTTCATCTATAATAATACGTTCTAGCGTTTCCTTAATGTGTATATCATCAATGAGGCACTGGTGTATTCGGTATTGCTTGATGGCCTGCTTCTCTGCTACAATGTCAGCTGCAAGTCTGTCGCAAATTTCTCTACCATAGAACACGTATGATGCATCCCAAAAGACTGAAGTATTATTGGTTATCGTTCGATACTTAGGATCAACACCCAAAAGAAGAATAGTCTCTGCAAGTAGTGCAAGATGATGCATTTCGATAATAGCAATGCATTTTTCTAATTGAGCCAGATCTTCATATTTATCATGAAATATAAAATGATGATGCATATATTGATTGATTGCCGTCAATTCACTTACACAACCTGTGTAGTCTTCAAGAAGCAGAGTGGCATAATAAAAATTGGGCTGGATAACTTTAGGTTTAGGATAAGGATATGGAAGAGCACACCATTGCTTGGTATATCGATTGCCATTATCTCTACTGGTTTTGTCTGGCATATCAATCCCCCCTATAATAATTCCCTAGTAATCTTATTTTTACTGATTACCTACTATTACAGAAATATACTGGAATATATGGGAGACATATGATGAGATCTTTATTATTTATTTAAGATAAAATTAAAAATAGAGTTATCAGCATCATCTTTTAAATGGACTTTTCCGCGATATGTTTTGTATTTTTCTTTACCTATAGTTACCCAGTATGTTTTGCTCTTTGAGGGCAAGTAAATTGCAAAATTACCTCGATTGTTAGTATTTGCAATTTGTACACTCTTCAAGCCTCCTTCCATTTCAAACACTATTTTTGTTCCATTAATTGGCCTCAGATTTGAATCTGTTATTTTCCCAGAAACAAGGTAGCTTGAACTTGCCGCTGCAGTATTAAAATAAAACATGTTTACTAAAAGAAAAGAACAAAGGATCATTAGTACAGTCTTTTTTCCCAAAATATGCGCTCCTTATCTATAAAGAAATTTTTAGCATTAGTAAACAATATGATACTGTGAATTTGTGACAAAGATATGACAAAAAACTACTATTTTCCATTTCGCGCTATTATCTCAGAAATAATCGAGACTTGTCCCACCTTGTAGAACTTTTCTCTTGTACTGCCTAGGGAGATGGTAATCGGCTTTTTTCTAAATTTGGATACACAATTCCTACGAGAATGAGTAGAACACCTATCCATTGTGAATAATTTACAGTTTCACGGAGAACCAGTGTAGACATAAGTACAGCCATTGGTAGCTCAGAAGCACTCAAAATATTACCTAAGCTGCGGACTTTAGGCATACCAATATTAAACAATACTGGCGGAATTACTGAACCAAAGAGTCCTGTAAGAATTCCATATTTGAGCAGCCCATTTGTCAGTACTCCATTAAAAAGAAACACTGGGGGCATCAGGACAAAAACAACTAGGGCCGCTCCACTCGTCATAATTGCGCTTTTATAGATTGGATGAATGGGAATGCTGTTGCGTCCACTTATATAAACAAAGGTCGCAAAGGATAGTGCTGCAAGCAATCCCCATCCTATTCCGACCCAGGAAAAGGAGATACCGCTTTTGAGAACGCCAGAAGCAAGGGCTGAACCCAAAAATATAACCGCAATAGCAATGACATTTTTTCGATTTGGAATATTTTTATCAAGAATATACTGTAAACTAAGGTTCATCCATATGAATTGCAAGAGTAGAATGATTGCAAAAGAAGCATTAATATATCCAAGAGATTTATTATAAAAAATACCCGTTAATCCCATTGGCATGCCACTTACAAGAAGAATCACCCATTGTTTTGCTGGCAGTTTAATTTTAGGAACAAAGAGGGCCACCATCCATAACATGGCTGCTGCACAAAAATATTGACTTCCTGTTACTTCATTGACTGTGAAACCATTTCTGTATGCAAGTTTAACAAGTGTTGAAACAACACCATATGAACATCCACCAAGAAAAACTAGAATAGAATATTTCCAGAGTTGCACTATCGAAAACCCTCCCATTAAATAAAATAAAAAATCCACCCATCTCTCGAAAGAAATGAGTGGCGAAATGAAAATTTAGATTTCCAGAAAATCCACCTACCGCATAGTTATTTATCCGATGGGAAGCTCTAGAGCAACCAAGTCCTAAGGATAAGTGCGACTAAGATTCAGATGGAGTTAAAACACCACCTGAGTCAAGTCTTCTTTATGCAGCTTTTGCTACTATTGTTATTTTGAACAATTATAGTCCTAAATGTAGGAACTGTCAAGATTCAGATGTACTCAGGGGCACACTTGACTTGCCTAAAAATCGACTGATTGCCTCTCATATTTACAGGGATGCAAGTACAGAACACTTACCCTTTACTTAATGAGCTGAACCTTTGAGATTAAGCAGTACCACACCAATAATAATAAATGTGATACCTATTGTTGTATAAATGTTAATTGATTCCTTCCAGACCAGCATCGCAATCAATGCGGTTAATGCTGTGCCCACCCCCGACCAAATAGCATACGCGATACTCAATGGTATGTGAGCCAAGGCTTGAGAAAGGGCATAAAAAGAAGAACCCATTCCTACTATAAAAACAATACTAGGTAATATCTTTGAAAATCCCTCTGATGCTTTGAGCATGGATGTTGAAAATATCTCAAGAATAATTGCCAGAGCTAAAAAAACATAACCGTTCACTGTAATTCCCCCTTGTATCAGCAATACTCCGATTACAATTAAAACCCTTCTCTATGTATTTTTACTTGCTATTAGCATTTCATACTCTTTTATACAAGTAAAGTATTACCATTTGGTCAGAGGCTGTGCTATGCACGTGAGCAAATAAGAGCAGAAAGGACGTGGAGTAGTTTTGCCGAATATTGAAGTCCTTATTGTTTTACTCTACTTGTCATACTTTTGTCGCATTTAAGGGGTATAATTAAAGGAGATTACTCATTACATCATACATAATGATAAGTAGTGAATACAGCGTCTATTACAACAGAATTACTTTTTTTGGAGGATTTATTATGAAAAAAATCGTACTTACAGTGGTTTCGCTATTTGCTTTCGGTGTCGGCACTGGTTTTGCTGCCCCCATTAATAATCTAGCACAAGGCCAGACAGCCGTCGGTGTATCGGATGACTCTTTCTATCTTGAACATAAGATGTCTGATAATTTTACACTCGGATTTCAAAAGAACGACATTTATGGACAAGTTAATGTCAATAATAACATTAGAGCTCTCATTGGTAGCAGAGATTATAATTCCAATAATAAAATCTATGTAGGAGCAGCAGTGACTAGTCCATTAGCTCCTTCCCTGGATGGCTACGCATCTTTAGTTGGCGCTTCCGATTTTAAAGAACTGCAAGTTGGGGCCAACTATAACCTAACTAGTAATTTTGACCTTAATGTAAATTACCGCTCTTTTATGCCAGATCAAGGCAGCAATAGTAACCGCACTGGGTTGGGCGCAACATTAAAGTTTTAAGCCTAGCACTAGAAAAATAGAAACAAAAAAGATCGTTATCGTCTTATTAGGATATCCTGGTCAGATGAGTAGCGATCTTTTTGTATTGACAAATACAAATGAGATAAACGCTAGTACTGCCCCATCCCTTCGGTAAAACGTAAGTCTCCTGTTATAAAAAATAGAAGCCATTTCCCGGTAAGAGGGAAATGGCTCCTCGTATTATGCCCCGAAAACTGGCGATAGCTACCAAACCATATCTATCCTACGAATTGAGCTAACAGCAGTACACTAACCAATCCAACTACAGAAGCAATGGTTGTTGATGCTGTATAAATACCGAACATCTTATTCATTGGAATACCTAATGCTTCTTTTACAAACCAAAAACCTGGGTCGGTTACATGGGAAGCGCCAATCGCACCCGCACCTATGGCAATAGCAACTAGTGCTGGATCAAGATTAGGATATAGTACAAGAACAGGGGTAATAAAACCCGCAGATGTCATCATCGCTACTGTGGCACTACCAATCGCAAATCGCATAACAATAGCAATAACCCATGCCATGATCAAAGGACTGATTTGAATGGCTGTAAGTACTGCTTTCAACACATCACCAATACCACTGTCTAGGATAACCCGATTAAATGCACCAGCAGCACCAATAACAAGAATAATAGAAGCCATAGGCCCCATTGCAGAATCAATTTGCTTGGCTAAGGTATCTAGACTATTTCCGCGTTTCCATCCCATAACATAATAAGATAAAATGGCAGCCAAGAAAAGTGCCGTGATTGGACTGCCGATAAAACTAACAATCGGCATAAAAGGCGCATTTTTATCCGCAACCAGCTCGATAATGGTTTTACCAATCATTAAAAGTAGTGGTAGCAATATGGTGAAGAGAGTAATTCCAAAATTAGGTAAACCAGCATCTGGAGTCCGCTCCAGATTACAATACTGATCCGGTGGCTGAAAATCATATTTTTTGGAAATTAGTTTGCCAAAAAAAGGTCCTGCAATTGCCGTAGCAGGGATACCAACTAACAAACCATAAAAAATGACTTTACCTACATCCGCTTTTAAGGCTAATGCAATCGCCATGGCAGCAGGATGGGGAGGAATAATACAATGTACTACAGTAAGCGCAACAAGCATAGACAACGCAACTTGTACTAGAGGTTGCTTGGACTCTAGCACAACGCAAAAGAGAATGGGCGTTAATAACACGATACCAACCTGTAAAAATACAGGAATGCCGCAAATATAAGCAACAATCATCATGGCCCATGCCGCTTTATTTTTACCCATGATATTAATAAGCGTACGGGATAGTTTTTCTGCACCGCCTGATATCTCCATCATTTTTCCGATAATAGCACCCAAGGCAAGTATGGGGGCAAGAAACCCTAAGGTTCCACCCATACCAGCCTCAATGGACGTTCCGATTTTGTCCAATGGCATTCCTGTAGCAAAAGCGATTAAAAAACACGCTGCCATAAGGGAAAGAAAAGCGTGAATACGAAACTTAATACTAAGAACAATAATCATGAGAATGGCAATTCCCAATACAGAAAGCATAGGTACCGTTTGATCCATAGTAATTCCCCTTTCTTCTTGTTATGTTGTTATAACATTGTTTAGCGTATCGATTTGATAATAGGAAGCATGTCAGGAGCATGGGTTAAAACAGTTACTCTAGCATTCTTTCCATGCTTTTCGAGTGCTGAATCAAGCGCAGCTTGCAGAGAGTCAAAAGGAGTAAAACCAAGTTTCTTAGCATCTCCTGACTGGATCCCGCTAGAAACGATGTACACCGTTTCCCTCTCTTTAACTTGTGCCCAGGCAATTGCCAAGGCAGCAGCAACTTCATCATGCATTTCTTTGTTATCTACCATTCTTTTAAGGCACTCTGAGGAATGGCAGGTAATGTCCACCATTTCTGAGTGGGTAACAGCAACGCCTTCATAACATGGCGTAGCAAGAATAATTGTTCCACCAGCTTTTACTGCCAAATCAGAGGGATACAGTGTCTTGTGTGCTTGCCAGAACTCTATATCGCAAGGGTGGGAACTAGAAAGAACAATATCTGCTTCTTCGGGAATTTCAACAGCATATACTTTTTCCGATAGTAATACACCTTCATGAAAAGCTTCTACTGTATCACCAAAAAATGCACCTACGACCTCTCCATGGCGGTTAAGAACCGTATTAAAAATAGTATGCATACCAATTTTTTGGGCAATCATATTTAGCTCCCGACGAACAGGATTGTCTTGTACCCCTAAATAGGAGCGGGGCGCGCGAACACTTAGTAAGTGAGTTTCGGCTGTCGTATGTTCCCCGGAAATACCAGGTTGAACAATTTTTGCTCCACCAGAAAAGCCAGGAATATGATGAGGAACAATGCTGCCCACACCAATTTTAAAATCCGCTTCATAAGCCTCACGATTAACCCAAATACTCGTACCATTATCTGTATTCCCAAGGTCAATAAGAGCCTGAGGATTTTTAAAATCATGATTTTTGATGGTCACACGACTAACAACTGCTTGACCAAATTTTTCCACGATTTCTCCCTCCGTCATAAAGCGGTGGGTTCCAAGAGCAATAATGATCGTAATCTGTTCATCTTTTATTCCAGCCGAATTCATTTCATCTAGCAAAACAGGAATTATTTTATCAGTGGGAGTCAATCGAGTATTATCATCCGCTAAAATAACTACTTTTTCCTTACCCTTGACCTGTTCAGCCAAGGATTTTGAACCAATGGGATTATTAAGAGCTCGAATGATTTCTTCTTTCACATCCGCTACAGCAGCAACATCTTTGGGTGAATAAATACCAATTAGATTTTTTTTGGGAAGAGATACTTCAATATTTTCTCGTCCATAAGGCATTGTTATTTTTACATTTGACATACATAAACATCCTTTCCTGTCCCTAGTATTTGTGAACTGATTAATAGTTAGCTATTATTTATGTGCACCATGGGCTAGTTGAGCGGCAAATTGAATGGCAGCGGTCATGCTACTGCCATCTGCAATACCCTTACCTGCAATATCAAAGGCAGTACCATGATCCACTGAGGTACGAAGAAAGGGCAGGCCCACAGTAACATTGATGCCATTGTCAAAACCAAGAAGTTTAAGAGGAATATGACCTTGGTCGTGATACATGACCACAACGATATCAAATTCTTTACGGCGTACAGCACGGAAAAATACCGTATCAGGGGGAATAGGCCCTGTAGCAACAATCCCATCTTGCTGCGCTTGCGCTATAGCAGGAGCAATCTCATCGATATCCTCACGCCCGAATAATCCGTTTTCTCCCGCATGGGCATTGAAACCTGCAACAGCAATTCTTGGCTGCTCCAGTCCTAACAGGCGCAAGGTACGATCTGCCAGACGAATGATTCGCAGCACACGTTCCTTTTTGATTAGGTCTGCTGCTTCTCGCATGGATACATGGGTTGTGACATGAATGACTCGTAAATCATCACCAGAAAGCATCATAGCATAATCTTTGGTATTGCTGAGCTGGGCTAAAATCTCCGTATGCCCAGGAAAGTGATGACCGCCTTTATGCAGGGCTTCTTTGTTGATCGGAGCCGTAACGATAGCATCCACCTTGTTTGCCATCGCTTTTTCTATAGCAGATTGAATATAGGTATAAGCTGCACGTCCAGAGCGCTCATCTACTTGTCCAAAGGCAAGGTCATGGGGAATATTAGCGAAGTCAAGGACATCAATTATTCCAGGCTGATAGCTACCTTCTTGTACATCCGATACACTTGCTATCTGTAGCGGACTTTTTAGAATGGCAGCAGCTAGTTTCATCCTGCTAGTATCACCAAAGACTAGAGGACGACATTTATTATAGATATTTTTATCTGTAAGAGCCTTTACAATAATTTCAGGACCGCATCCAGCAGCGTCACCCATAGTGATTGCTAGAATAGGACGCTGTATTGCTTGTTTCATTGTTCCACCTTCCTTTCTGCGAGCTTTTGTGTTGCTTTTACTAAAGCATCAGAGTTGCCGAAAGCACCTGCTTTGGTGATAACCCATAAGGTTTTTCCTTCCTGAGTTACCATTTTCCCCAAGGGGATGGCTGGCGCTACTTCCTCCAGAATGCGAATCCCCTTTATACCAAGAGCACGGCAAACGGAAACGGCCGTATCTCCTCCCGTGAGTACAACACCAGCGACTTCTTGCTGGTGCAGGATTACTGCCCCCATCCAACCAAGGATATGTGCGGCACTTTGACTTACTGCCAAGGGTGACATACCAAGTTTCTCACCGGACATTTTTGCTCTTTCGATTGCATCCGGCTGATATCCAGATGCAAGGATTATATTTTTCCCATTTCCAAGCAATGACAATGCTTTTTTCAAGCATGGCATGGCCTTATTTTCCTGCCAAGGAAGATAATCAGCAACTTCGACTTCAACCAGTTCGTGATCTTTAGCCATAAGTTGTTGAATTTGCCCTCTTGTGACAGAACTAACGCTGCCAGCGATTACAAGACTGGGCATTGGCAAGGACTGCTTTTTATTCCAGTCAAATAACTGAGGTAGGCATTCGGCAAGACCAGCTGAGCCTGCCCACAAGACTTTCTGAGATACCCGAAGAGCTGCCCCAGCCACAAGCTGAAAATGTTCCTCTTGCCAAGCGTCACAACTTAGGATTCTACCCCCTTGGGCCAGATGATGCTGTATAGCAGCGGCGATAGTCTCTTCTCCTTGGGATAGTTCAAAGATACCGATATGTCCGATTAAAGCACTTGTTTGTTGTCGTAATAACTCAGGCAAAACGGATTCTAAAATGGGCGTTTTAGGATCTTTACCTATCTCTGTTTCAGATAGGGGCACTCCGTGCAGAAGATGATGCCCACCTACAGTTGTACGGCCGTTTTTAGGAAATGCAGGCATGACCAATGCGAAATCATGAAATCCAAGATCAAGGATAGCCTGCAACTCAGTACCTATGTTACCGCGCAAGGTAGAGTCTATTTTTTGTAATAGTTTTTAAATCCTGCCTGCTGTGCCTGCTTAGCAATCCTCTGTATTTTCTGATACGCTTCTTTTGCCCCAATAGCTCGGCTATTGGTATCGACAACCAGGATAGCAGCTTCTGATTGCTCGGATAAGCTTGTCCCCTCTAAAAGTATTTCGGTAGTCCCTGAATGGCAAATTGCACTCCGGTATCGTTAGCACCAGTCAAATCGTCTGCAATAATAATCATGGACTTAGCTTTTATACTCAAATGAAAACACACTTCCTTCTTTTATATGTAGCTATTGGTGCTCTAGCAGGAAGGATTCCAGATGATTTTTTCAAATGACTTATTATATCTAAAGCAGCACGAGAAATTTTTTCTAAGTCAGAAACTCACTGAGTTTAAACTTCACTTAAATCAAAGCTTCTTTATTATAAATAGTCTGTCATTTATTTCCCTCTTTTATCCTTTTTAAATTCTTAATGAGTACTTAAAATCGAGTAGGAGCTGAATAATTATTTTATCCAGCGTCCTCTCACACCAACGTACGTCAGGCTGTCTAACAACAAATAATATACTATAATAA
>CAUROG010000040.1:0-17127 GCA_963526645.1 uncultured Pelosinus sp.
GGCCAATGATGCCTTTATCTTTCTGCGTTCTATTCCTGTAGTAATAAAGTTGTTTTGAAGTCGGGCTTTAATCTCTTTAAAAGCCAAATGACTTCAATATTTCTTGCGGTTTCATGTTCCAGTCTTCGCGAGGATCGTACTCTGTTAAGATATCCATAGAGATACAGTTTCAGTAGATCTTTTGGGTTATATGGCGGTCTTCCCATAGGTGAACAAATGACTTTTTCAAACTTGAGTTGTTTCAGATCAAGCTGCTCTACATATTCTTCTATTACACGAACAGAATTTTCTTCATCAATATAGTCATCTATGCTTTCAGGAAATAGTATTGACTGGGTTCTTTCTTCGCCTTTTATATAGCCCATAAATCCACCCCTCATTGTCTGAATTTATATCTATATTTTATCATATTTGTAGATTTATGTAATTATAATCGACTAGTTTTCACACAGTCTGCCGTCCCTCTGACACTTTTACTTCTTTTATGAAATAATATCCCTGTCCCTTGTTTCTATATAAGATTCGACTCTCTCTACTACAAATCCACTCCCCAGTAACCTAAATCAGAGTATCATAGATGCTTCTGTGAAAGAATCCGCCTACTTACATCTTGGATATCCTTCTCAGTGATACCGCTATTTTTATTTATTTCAAGTTCTTCATTTGAAAATTGCCCCTGTGCAGATCGTTCAAGAAGAAGTATCGTCTCCTCATCTTTAGATTTAACAAGAAATTCTCCAAATACTTTTATCCATTTCCATTCTTTTTTTGCAGTCAAGGCTCTTCCAACTACAACTAATTCAGGCTTAATCTGAGGGTCAACGTATTTAACTTTCTCCCTGTCAATTCCGTCAAATTTATTATTAACTTGATAAATTATGCTACTATCGCTAACGTCGTAACACCGTAATCGGGGAGAATCAATCAAAACCCTAACTGGAGGTGTAGCTGGCAGACCAATAGCAAAATGTGATATCTCTTCCTTATTTGATGCGTCGATTATTCTACACTGAGCGTGATGACTGACCGCAGTAATGAATTGAAATATATATTCATCACCTGATTGGGTTTTTACCAATTCCTCTTCTACATGCCGCAAATCGTTCAACCACCATGCGCCCATAAGAAACCAGAAAAGTGATAAAATACTTAAGATGATGATAGAAACTAAGAAGATCATCGTTTTTTTATTCAAAAAATTCACCTCATATTTCATGTAAAAGTTTTTTTCTTTCCATTTCCACCATATCCCATATATAGTCAGTAAAAGCATCCCTAATAGCTATTGATTCATTTAATGAAACATTGGCCCCACGAAGAAGAGGCCACTCAATCCCCATAGCCCAATATTTAGATGTATATGTGCCAACCAAACTATTTAATGTTTCTTTGTTTATTGTTGTATCGCCTGTGATACCTTGTACGAAATGTATCATTCTGATTTTGTACTCGCCGTCGCTATAATAACTTCTAAATGCAGATCCTAAAGATGATAAACTTAATTGCTTACTTATATTTACTGCGTCAGTATCTGCAAATAAATTAGATATACTAAATGTTGTGTTCTGCCCGCCGAACAAATTATATGCAGCTTGATAAACCAACGAGTAATCGGATGAGTTACTTGTCGCCATTCTAACATCATCAGTGATAAACGTTTGAATATCCCCTGCCCATCCGACAAGATTATCTATATGCTTCTCTCCGACCACAAAAGATCTTGGACTTCTTGTATAGTAAACTAATCCATTTAATGTAGCAGCAAAATGAGCAAAATCTATTGCATTCCCTGAAGGGTCAGTAAAGATTAAATCACGATTAAAAAACGCTACTAATTCAGGTTTACTTGAGGTAACATAACTAATAAATCCGTAGTCAATTTCCCCTGCTACTTCATCCCAATTTGGTGTATAATACTTATCTCTTCGTATGAACTGAAGTGTCAGCATGTTAGCACGTAGAATATCTCCATTTGCATAATCGAGCGCAAGATTATTAAGTTTATCTAAACTTATGTAGAACAGTTCATTTGAGCTGTTCTTTACATTAGACACAAATACAACTTTGGGGTTGACTACTGAGGCATTTGCCGCGTTATTAGCAGTAGGAGTGATTGATGTTTTAAATACGGATAAATTGTTGCTACTTTGGACCTCCGCAAATGTACGATTAGTTGCACCTTCTATTGTACCATTATTTGGGGTTACATTTCCACCCTCAGCATTACTCCACTCCTGTACTTGCGAATTTTCTATAAGAGGCTTAACATCTTCCCGCGCGCAATTAACTGCACCTTCGAATGCACTTTGCAATACCAAAACCTTGTGAATATCTTCTGGAGCCATTATGGCATCAAATAAAAACCATTGTCTATTTCCCAGTCGTCGAGTACAGAAGGAACACAAGCAATACTAGTAGGCCCTATATTCGTTTCAAAATAGTAGTGAACTTTATCAACAAATGATTTGGTTATATCAGGATTGCCTGAAAAGCTACCGCTTATAATACTATTAAACAAAGCACTACCCGTCAACGGCGTTCCACTTTCAGCCGTGCCAAATTTCAGCAGCGTTGACTGATTGGCGTTTAGTTCCGCCTTAAACATTTTAAACTGTGCGTTAAATTTTTCCGGGCTCTGAGCGGAAGTCAACGCAATCCTGTATTTTTCTCCAATACTATACTCCGTCGTGGCTGGCCCCACACTTGGTTGTACGCCCAATTGTTCACCGCTGCTAAGAACCAATGCCTGCAAATTATTTACAACAGCTTGATCTATTACGTTTTGCTCCAGCTCCTCATCAATCAAATTCATATCGTCATCCCAAAAAAACATTTTCTCATCTCCTTACACTTTTCTTTGCCTGCTATTTCGTTTGAGATGTCATAGAGCAATAAAAAAAGGCCATCAAGCCAAAGTATCTCATGACACTGTCCCCCTCGCTATATTGTAGAGAAATTCATAAAATACTCCTCTATTATTTATCCGTACATTTTCACCGGAAAATGGATAGGGTTCTCAAAATTTTTTTTAGACTTTCCCGCCTACAAAACAACTTCGATCTGCACTAGATTTATGACCTTTATCCGTTTAATTAATCCTGAACACTTCTAGTCCATTGTTTCTATCCGCACAAAACGAAATCCCAGAAACCTAACTATAAAGGCTTCTGGGATTTTAAGATTTGTTTATTTCAGCAACATGGATTACTGTCACGCTTTGTGCAAAGAAAAATATCACTTTTACGGATGTGGCACCATTGGCATGTAACCTACGCTTATAATAACATGAACCTGTCGCTTAGGCTAAGAACCAAAAGGATGCGTAGCTTTTTTCTTATAAGCTTAATTTAGTTTTTATTCTTTCTATAGCTTCAATGGTAGCTTCTTTGTTACCAAAAGCAGTCAATCTAAAATATCCTTCTCCGGATGGACCAAAACCTGTACCAGGAGTACCTACAATATGTACTTCATGGAGGAGTTTATCAAAGAAGGACCAAGAATCCAGTCCGTTAGGTGTTTTCAGCCAAATGTAGGGCGCATTTACACCGCCGAAGGTTTGTATGCCGATGCTTTCTAGGCCTTCTTTAATGATTCTTGCATTATCCATGTAATAGTTAACAACATTTTTAATTTCTGCTTGCCCTTCAGGAGTATAAATCGCTTCTGCACCTTTTTGAATAATATAAGGCACGCCATTAAATTTCGTAGTCTGTCTACGATTCCATAATTTATTTAATGAATGTTTTTCACCATTGGCTGTAAGGGCTAAAACAGTCTTAGGAACAACAGTAAAAGCACATCTGGTTCCAGTAAAGCCAGCGGTTTTAGAGAAGGATCTAAACTCAATAGCTACTTCGTTAGCACCTTCAATTTCATAAATGCTGTGTGGAAGCTCAGGATCTTGGATATAAGCTTCATAAGCGGCATCAAACAAAATGATAGAGCCGTTTACTTTGGCATAATCAACCCATTTTTTTAATTCTGTCTTAGACAGGGTAGTCCCTGTTGGATTATTAGGAACACATAAATAGATAAGATCTACTTTTTCGGTTGGTAACTCTGGGGTGAAATTATTTTCTGCATTGCAAGGTAAATAAGTAACATTTTCAAAGAATCCATTAGAAAATGTACCAGTTCTGCCTGCCATTACGTTAGTGTCTAAATATACTGGATATACAGGATCAGTAATCGCTACTTTATTATGTATGCCAAAGATTTCTTGAATATTGCCTACATCGCTTTTAGATCCATCACTGACGAAAACTTCATCTTCTTCCAGTTTAACACCTCTAGGGCTATAATCTGTTTCGATGATTTTTTTGATTAGAAAATTATAACCCTGCTCTGGTCCATAGCCTCTAAATGTTTCGGCTTGTGCCATTTCGTCCACTGCTTTGTGTAAACTTTCAATTACAGTGGGAGTCAACGGTTTAGTAACATCACCAATTCCCAAGCGGATGATATTTGCTTCTGGAAACTCTGCTTTAAACGTAGCGACTCTTTTTGCTATCTCTGCAAATAAATAACTGCCAGGGAGTTTTAAATAGTTCTCATTAATTAAAGCCATAATACAAGCCCCTTCCATAATATGCTGTTTTTTTAACTAAAGAATTATTAGTTTGGTATAGTATATGGATAGTTACTATTTCTATTTATTCAATAGTTACATATAGTATAGTTTAATTATACTATATGTAGCTAATTTCCTGCACCTATTGTATCATATTAGAAAAATATAAGTGAAGTTATCATTTGCAAAAAGAGCAATAACTATATAACACGGAGACAAAGAGGATGGATAGGGTTAGTTCTAGTAAAAAAGAAAAACAGCGGGCCTTTATGCAGCACGCTGTCTTCTCTATTAATTACCTTCGGCGGGCTTGTTCTCTGAGGCGAGCTACACGTTGAGCGGTAGCGGGATGGGTGCTAAATAAACTTGACATCCATTGACCTGTTCCGCTTAAAGGGTTAATAATAAATAAATGTGAGGTAGATGGTGTAGAGGAAGGCAACACTTTGTGCTGAGCATAGTAATCAATTTTCTCCAAGGCGCTAGCTAAAGCCAATGGATTATTTGAGATTGTGCCACCTATTTCATCAGCCATATATTCTCTTGAACGGGAAATTCCTAATTGAATGAGAGTTGCTGCCAATGGAGCTAATACGATAGTAAATAATGTGCCGATAAGACCGCCCCCATTATCTTCATCATTGCTACGCCCCATACCAAAGATAGCTGACCATTGGGCCATATGGGCAATCCAGGTAATAACACCTGCGATGGAGGCAACAACGGTACTAATAAGTGTATCTCGGTTTTTAATATGAGCCAATTCATGGGCAACAACCCCTGCTAGTTCATCATAGGTCAGAGTTTTCATAATTCCTGTAGTAACAGCAACTACACCATACTGAGGACTGCGGCCTGTGGCAAAAGCGTTAGGCACATCGGAATCGATGACGTAAACTCTAGGCATAGGCAAGTTTGCTCTATGGGCAAGATTTGCTACCATTTTGAATAAGTCAGGTCCTTGCTCCGCAGTAATTTCTCGGGCATTGTACATGCGCAGAACGAGTTTATCACTAAACCAATAACTCCCTAAATTCATAGCTAAGGAGACCATTAGCATGATACCTACTCCAGATCTGCCGCCAAATAGGCCGCCGATTGCCATTAATATACCTGTTAGGGCTGCTAACAATAGGGTTGTCTTTAAATTGTTCACTGTAAAAAGCCTCCTTTGATTTTTGTAGTAAATGTGTTTCAAGATATAGTAAACAGACCTTGCCTGCATACTCTTAAATATGAGGCAAGGTCTTGCTTGCAATTATTATTGCCAGCATCGCCGGGATTATCCGTGTTGACGACTGATGCTGTACAGCTACTCCCCTTGCAGGAAATTCAATATCTTTATTTGCCTATAATATAGCATGATAATTCATGATTGTCAATAGTCGCTATCTTGTAGGGAAAGGAAGTTGTCTGACTTTTCACGAGAAGGCAAAAAAAATTATTTTTTGAAGTGAATGGTTAAATTAATAATTTCTGGAGCATTGCCAATGCGAATGGGTGGCCCCCACGTACCTACACCGCAGGAAACAATAATCTGTAGGTTATCTTTCTGTAGATATCCCCAGTCTAATTCATAGAGTTTCTTAGTAATTAAACTATTAGGAAATAGCTGCCCTAAGTGGGTATGACCTGATAACTGCAAATCAACACCCTGGTCTACTGCATCTTGCAGATTGAATGGTTGGTGATCAAGTAAAATAATTGGCAAGCTATGGTCAATACCCGCCATGACAGTTTTTAGATCTTGTCGATTAATTCCTGTATAACGCCGTTTAGATACATCGTCCCGGCCTACCACATAAAATTCGTTAGCAACTAAAGCCCACTGATCCCGGAGCATATGTATGTTGCCTTGCTCCAGATATTGAATGGCGAGTTCCGTCTTTTGGTCGAAGTATTCATGATTTCCTACTATGGCATAGGTACCTATCTTAGGCCTAAGTTTGCGGAAGGTCTCAATCATATGCTGGTTAGGCAGAACATCTACTTTATGATCAATGATGTCGCCGGCAATTAGCACTATATCGGGTTCCAGTTGGTTAATACGGTTGACTAATTTTTTTAAACGATGATTATCAATCATCTGTCCCAAATGAATGTCAGAGACCATAACCACTTGTAAGGTTTCTAGAGAACCTGTTGTTTTAGGTATGGTAATCTCATAATTCATGGTCACTGGGTGTCGTGCGTTCCAAGCACCATAACTGATGAGGCAAGCAGTAATAAAAAATACAGTGGTAGCTAGAAGGAAAGACGGTTGTTTTAATTTTATGGATAGAAATGGTTTGTATTTATCTATAATACGTAAAATATCAATAAAGAGAGTAAAGAGAAAGAAATAATAAATGATACCTAACCAGAAAGAACCAGCGAAGAGAAGCGTATCGCTAAAAGTGGAGGGGGAAACTTTCTGAGTGAAATTTCCTAAAGGGTAAGCTAATGATAAAAGGCCGAAGATAAAGACAATAATTTTGGAAAAAATAGGTGAGGATTTAGTGGGAAAGGATTGCCATGCTCTTATGCCGATATAAAAATGAATGGCACTGTATAGTAGTAGTACAACGATGAGAATCATGGTGGTTTGTACGCTCCTTCATATAGTCGATAGCTATTATTGTAGATTTTTGATGCTTTTTCATATATTACTTATTGCTTTCATTTCGTGAAAGGTCGAATATTTCCTGCAATGGGCCGGTCTTGAAGAAAATTTTATAACTAATTGTATGCAGGATTTAGTGAGAGTGTAATAGAAAAATATAAAATTGTATAGTTATAGGATCAATGCTGAAGATGACAGCATAAAGGGAAAAGGGGAGAATTAGAATGAACTATCAGCAGGTATGTGGACCCCTCGGGCCCGTAGATGAAAAATTTCTTATAAAAACTTGCCAGGATTTGTTGCAAGTTCCTAGCTATACTGGACAAGAACAAGAGATTGCAGAATTACTAGTAGAAAAGATGCTTGTTTTAGGGTTTGATTCTGCATGGGTTGACGGTGTCGGTAATGTGATTGGTGAAATTCGCGGTAACAATCCAGGTCCTAACCTATTGTTTGATGGGCATATTGATACCATACCTGTAAGCGGTAGTGAAATATGGATAAAAGATCCGTTTGAAGGCTTACTAGAAGATGGACGTATTTATGGTCGAGGCGCTGTGAGTATGAAAGGAGCCTTAGCCGCTATGATATGTGGATTAGCGCCTTTAATGCAGCATAAGGATAGGTTATCAGGGGCCGTATTTGTTTCGGGCACCGTTGGTAAAGAACAGTTTGAAGGATTGGCCTTCCGTCAAGTGATAAAGGTTGTAAAGCCCCATTATGTGATAGTTGGGGAAGCTTCCGATCTTAATATTTGTAATGGACAACGGGGACGTGCACAGATTATTGTAATGACTACGGGAAAAGCTGTTCATTCTGCAGCTCCTTTAGCAGGTAAAAATGCTGGTTATATGATGATGGAATTAGTACAGGAAATTATGCGAAAAGCAAAATTTTCAGAAGAATCAAACCTTGAATTAGTGAATATTGCATCAGCCCCCTCACCGGGAAGTTCCACGGTACCACACAAATGTTGGGCTACTTTTGATCGATATATGGCGCAGGATGAAACAGAAGAGGAATTATTGAAGCCTATCTATAAGGCTATTGAGATATTACAGCAGAAGGATGCTGCCTTTGTTGCGGAGGTAGGAATTGCACAGACTGGTTTGGAGTGTTATACTGGTCAATACTTATCTGGAAAACGTTTTTTTCCTGGGTGGATGTTATCTCCTAAGCATAGATTGGTAAGTGGTGCTCAAGAAGCTTTGCGTGAGGCTGGATTTACCTCGAAGCTATCCACCTATAACATTTCTACTAATGCTAGTTATTGTGCTGCTGTAGCAGAATTGCCTACCATTGGTTTTGGTCCAGGTCGTGAGCAGGATATGCATACTGCCGATGAAAATGTAGAGTTGTCTCAATTAATTGCTGCTGCTGCGGGTTATCAGGCTATTGCCTGTCAATTTTTACTCAACAAAGGGTAAGCAATATGGCAGAGTAATGCCTTAGGAGCATTAGCGAAGAGTTGTTTTTTCCCAAAGCAAACTAAGATGTAAGTGGTACTTTAACTCCACCTGAATCTTAGTCGCACTAGATTTATTTGTATGAACTTGGGGTTGTCCCTTAGAGTGATTTGATCCTAGGATAAAAATAGATGGTGGAGGGGTGGCGATTACATCTTGGAAAAAAATAAGGATGAATTTGAATATTTAAAAGAGATACCTGTTTTTTTAAGTTTACCTGATGAACAATTAAGGATTATTCACCATCACACTGTTGAACGGCGTTTCCGTAAAGGTATGATTATTTTTCTCGAGGGTGATACAGGAGAAGGTTTTCATTATGTAAAAAGTGGTAAAGTGAAAGTTCTTAGAACCTCTGATGATGGCCGCGAACATATTATTAAGATTTTGGGTGCAGGGGAAATTTTCGCAGAAGTGTTAATGTTTAATAATATGCCTTATCCAGCTACAGCAGTAGCCGTAGAACCATCCTGTATTGGTATGATTCGTAATGTAGACTTAGAGCAATTGGTACTTACGAATAATGCATTAGCCTTACAGCTCATTAAAGCATTAAGCCAACGCTTGATATATGCCCAGCAGAAAATAAAGAATTTGGCTTTGCATGATGTGATGTCACGCACAGTGGAAGTATTATTACGCTTGAGTCAGGAACAGGGTGATAAGAGTGAAAACGGTGTTATCGAACTGGCTCTTGACTTATCCAGACAGGATTTAGCCAGTCTAGTGGGAACAACAAGGGAAACTGTGACAAGAACGCTAAGTGCTTTGAAAAAAGATAAAATCATTGATTTTGATGGTCAGAAAATAAAAATTCTAAATATGGAGTATTTAATACGTTTAATTTCCTAAGGAGTGAATAAGAGGAATACGATTGTATCCTGTCATTGCCAACGGTAATGAAGCAATCTCTTGCAATAAGGGGATTGCGACCCTAACGCTCGCAATGAAATGAATAAGAAAAAGAATCCTGGATGAAAATCCAGGATTCTTTTTCTTATTCATTTAGCCAAGAATGGCTTTTAAATCTTCATCAGGAGTGGTGATGAGCTGTAAACCGAAAGATTCATTTAGTACTTTAAATACATTTGGTGAGATGAAAGCAGGTGGTGTAGGACCAATACGGATATTTTTAACTCCTAAGTGAAGCAGGGTTAAAAGGATCGCTACTGCTTTTTGTTCATACCAAGATAAAACAAAGGAAAGAGGTAAATCATTTACGCCGCAGTTAAATACTTTAGCCAATGCTACAGCTACTTGGATACCTGAGAATGCATTGTTACATTGTCCCAAATCCAGTAGACGAGGAATGCCATCAATATCACCGAAATCAAGGTTGTTAAAACGATACTTGCCACAAGCTACCGTTAAAATTACGCAATCTTTAGGTACTTTTTGTGCGAATTCAGTGTAGTAGCTACGACCAGGTTTTGCACCATCGCAACCGCCAATAAGGAAGAACCGTTTGATTTTACCAGCTTTCACAGCATCGACAATTTTGTCGGCTAAGCTAAGGATGACATTATGATGGAAACCAGTAGCAATCGTATACTCTCCAGCTGTTTCAGGTAGAGCAGGGAGAGATTTAGCATGTGCAATAATTTCTGAGAAATCACGGTCAAGGATTTGTTTACCACCTTGTAGACCTGTAATATTGCGCATGTAAATGCGATCCCCATAGGAACATTTATCAGTAAGCGGCATTACACAGTTAGTTGTTACTAAAATAGCGCCAGAGAAATTTTCGAATTCTGTACGTTGGTTTTGCCATGCAGTGCCAAAATTTCCAACTAAGTGTTTGTATTTTCTAAGTTCAGGATAGGAATGGGCAGGTAACATTTCTCCATGGGTATAGATGTTAATGCCTGTACCTTCTGTTTGTTTCAATAATTCCTCAAGATCTAAAAGATCATGACCAGTAATAACAATGCCCGGGCCTGCTTTAGTACCAGTGAATACTTGTGCAGGAGCTGGTGAACCGAAACGAGTAATATGGGCGTTATCTAAAACCTCCATGATTCGTAGGTTCATTTCACCGCATTTTAACACCATTTCAATATGGCGTTCAAGGCTAAAGTTAACATTAGTTAGAGTGAAGAATAAAGCATCATGCATAAAAGCGTCAACTTGTTCATCTCTAGCGCCTAGTTCTCTAGCGTGATGGGCATAGGCTGAAATTCCTTTTAAACCAAAAACCAATGTATCTTGGAGGCTGGCGATATCTTCATTTTTACCGCAAACTCCAATCTTAGTACACCCTGTACCTCCAGCAGTTTGCTCACATTGACGGCAGAACATACTCATTTTTTCATATCCCCCTTACCATTTTTATTACATAATTTATTATAAAGTTATTGGGGAATAATAAATGTGATGTACGTCACAATTTGCAAAAAGGTGGTAAAAAAGAATAGAGTATTTAAATGAGATCACTTTATAACAAGGGTAATTTCATCATTGTTCTTTACTAAAGAGGTATATTCTGTTGGTTGATTATTTAAATAAATTTTTACTATACTACCAGAGGGAATGGTTTTAGGATTAAATTTTGCTGCTAATAGTACGTCACTGATAATAGAATGTTCTTGCTCCGTAGAAGAAAAATTGATGATACTGTTATTATGGGCAATATCTGTGAGTTGGGCTGGTTTGTCATTCATGATGATGGTAAATCGACGTAAGGGTATATTACATTTTTCTTTATTAAACAATACAGTAATAAAATTTTCATCATCGTTGTTTAACCCTAATAGTTCTCCAAGGGTGGGTTCAGAAGGATGAGCCACTACTATATGATCATTAGGCTTCACAGGACTAGTGCCGTGGGCTGTATTTTGGTTGATGGTATATTTAGGCCAAATGATATATTCCCGCTCATTGCCATTAATGATATAACGATAGGGGGGAATCTCTATGATGCTGTCAGTGACAGCTAGTACTTCTTCAAGAGTATTAGGCAAACGATAAATTACCTGGTCTCGATCCCCTAATATAGCATCCGGTTGGGCTGGTGTACCATTAATGGTAATGATAGGTGATATATCATAGGAGCTTTCATTAATGGACAGGGTATAAGAGGGGAGAATGTCAAAAATGTCGGTAAGACAAAGAGAGGGCATAGCGCCGCTAGTGCCTTTGGTCACTTTTATTACATCATTTTCTTGAAGCTGTTCAGAAAGGGAGGCTTTATGCCCATTTAACTCAATGAGGCTAGGTGTGCCATGAGTGCCAGGGAAAAAATTGGTTTGGTCGTTAATGTTAATCGTTATACCTAGTCCTGGTCTGCCATGGAGGCTTCGTATGTCAATACCCGCAGCTAGAAGAGCATCAGCAACTGTTAATTGCCCCAGATTAAATAAATGTAAGAGTTGTTCATTTAATGTAACATTCATAAAATTAAGTGTACGGCTAGCAGAAAGCTTTAAAATTCCCAGAGGAGTGACAGCATCTGGGGTACAAAGGTCAACAGGGATTGAACTAATACCTTCAATGGTATCAGGACGACGGACAGCTACTCGAGGAGCTGGCATATCAAGGGATTGTGCTAATGCTTCGGAAAGCATAGGCGTTAAAGAGCCTCCGCCAACTAAAAGAACAGCTTGCGGGGGGGCATTATTGAGGGTTAGTATTTGTGCTGCAATTGCCTGTGCTAGATCAGCCACATGATGCTCAATGCTTTTTAGAATCTCAGGAACGGATATTTCCTGGGAAAGGCCTAGTACATCGACGAAATTAATTTTAGAAAGTTGATTGTCTGCGAGTTGGCGTTTGACCTTTTCCGCTACATTAAAGTCTAAGAGATATTGCTGGGAAATAGCTTCTGTGATTTTATCACCTGCACAAGGCACCATACCATAGGCGATGATCGTACCGTCTTTTGTTATAGCCACATCAGATGTGCCTGCCCCTATATCCACCAATGCTAAATTTAGATGGCGCATGGTTTGTGGAATCAATGCATTAATAGCTGCAATAGGCTCTAAGGTTAGAGTAGCTATTTCTAAATTTACAGAAGTAACAGCGGATTGTAAGGAGTCAATGACTTGCCTGGGCAGAAAGGTAGCAATCAATTCAATACTGGTCTTTTTACCTCGTTGGCCCACTAGGGTCTTCAGTGGAGTATTATCAAGGGTAAAGTTGACAACACTATAACCCACGCAATAATAAGATGAAGGGTCAGTGAATGTATTTGAATTGCATATTTTATGCTGGGCTGCTTGGATGGCTGCTAATTCTAAGGCGTGTTCATCGCTAGAAGTTAGAACGCCACGCTCTGAAATTTCAATTTCAGCCTTTGATTGAAGGGTGCATAATGCTCGTCCAGCTGCTGCTATGGAGACTTTTCTTAAAGGACCACATGAGGCTTCTAATGCATCCTTTACTTCAGCAATAATGTTTGCTACTTCTGGAACGTCATGAATTTGTCCGTCCATCATAGCCCTAGTGCGATGCTCTTGACGATGCGAGGCAATAATTTGAATGTTATTGTCTACTTTTTCACCCACCAGGCCGACTACACTACGTGTTCCAATATCTAATGCAAAGAGTAGGTTTTTTTCCATTAACGTGCTCCTTTTATCTATCGTTTTATTTATGAAAGTAAATGACTTTCGAATGTACATAAGTGGAACTAAGGCTTATCGTTAGCGAATTTTACTATATAAATGGTATTACTTTCGCGGTTTTTTATCGATTTCCTTTTTACTGCTATAATTGCACTTTTCTATATAAGGAAATAAACATATATTTATGTCGAAATTTTTGATAAAATGTAACATAAGTATAAATATTTATGTGGCAGGGTTACAGTCTGCTTATTGAGAGGAGTTTATTCGTGTCTCAAATACACATTATAGTAGATAGTATTGGGCAAGTGTCTGATGAAATGCTTGCAATGCATCAAAATTTACATATAGTAGCCCTCAAAGTGCGCATTGGTGATCAGGAATGGCAAGAAAATGAAATTTCTACAAAAGAGCTATTTGAAATTTCCAAAGACAAGAGCCAGCATCCTAAAACATCTCAGCCAGCGCCAGGGGATTATATAGAAATTTGTAAGCCTCTCATTGAAGCAGGGAAAGACGTAATTATAATATGCGTATCAGGGGGATTAAGTGGTACAGTAGAAGGTGCTCGCTCTGTTGCCAAAATGATAAATGAGAAAAAAATTCATGTCATTGATTCAGGTACTGCGTCCGTTGGTATGGTGCAGATGGCCAAGGTTGCGCTAGACATGGCTTTGGCTGGGAGTACGGCTAAAGAAATTGTTGATAGATTAAAAGCTTTAGAAAAAGTGACTCATACTTTTTTAGTTCCTGATACCTTAGAGTATTTATATAAAGGTGGACGTATTGGTGGAGCCTCAGCTTTGTTTGGCAGTATACTGCAAATAAAGCCACTGTTATATCTAGTTGATGGCAAAATTGCTGTTATGGACAAGGTTCGTACTAAGCAGCGGGTTGTGAATCGTATGTTAGATGAACTGCAAAAATATCAGAACTTAGAATATATTGGAGTCGGTCACATTGATGCTCCAGAAGAAGGGGAAGCTTTAGTGGCACGGATTAAAGAATTATACCCTAATACTCTGATATTGCCTGCAAAAGTTGGCTCCGTGTTAGGTGCCCATTTAGGACCAGGCCTTTTGGGTTTGGTTTTCCAGGAAAAGATCTAAAATCGCAATATTTCCATGTAGGAGGATTTTAACATGCAGGGGAAGACTGAATGGCTCACGGGTAATGATTTTCGTCATATGATTATTGGATCATATCAGACTTTTATACGAGAACACGAACATATTAATAGTTTAAATGTGTTTCCAGTACCCGATGGCGACACGGGTACGAATATGTTATTAACATTAAGAGCGGTGGCTCAAGCAGTAAAAGAAGCACCTGAAACGGGTATTGGCCCTTTGAGTAAAAGAGCAGCAGATAGTGCCATTATGGGTGCAAGGGGTAATTCTGGGGTAATTTTATCCCAGATTTTTCGCGGAATTGCAAGGGGCTTAGCGGGCAAAGAGCAAGCCGCTTCTTCTGAGGTGGGTAAAGCCTTTCAGTATGGTGTATTGTACGCATATCGTGCAGTATCAAAACCAGTAGAAGGTACTATTCTCACTGTGGCTAAGGGGATTGCTAAAGGAGCCCATCGAGCTGTGAGAGATGGTTTAGATTTTATGGATGTTTTAGCTGAGGCGATTAAAGCTGGTGAAATAGAGCTAAAGAAAACACCTGAATTATTACCTATACTAAAATCAGCTGGGGTGGTAGATGCAGGCGGCAAAGGACTTATTGTATTTTTGACAGGCTGCTTAGAAGGATTGGGCGGTGAATATACAGGTCCTGAAGCTAATTTTGATAGTAGCTTGCAGGCTATTTCTCTTGAACATACAGAAGTAGATATTACTCATCCTTACTGCACTGAATTTTTAGTGAAGCATTGTAGTCTTAATACGGCTGAGGTACGGAAACATCTCATTTCCATGGGGGATTCTTTAGTAGTGGCTGAGGGAAGTGATGTTATGAAGGTGCATATTCATACGTCTCGCCCTGGTGTAGTATTAGAGTCAGCCATGTCTTGGGGTACCTTGCACGATATAAAAATTGATAATATGGCAGATCAGCATCAGCAACGACATGAGTTTCTAGAAGTAGTACCAGGCCATAGTGAGGTAGCGATCATTAGTGTGGCTGCTGGTCAAGGACTGGCTGATATTATGAAGCAAATGGGGGCTGGAACTGTTATTATGGGGGGGCAGACAATGAACCCGCCTGTAGAAGACTTCATTGATGCAGTACACCGAGGCAATGGAGAAAAATATATTATTTTACCTAACAATAAGAATATTCTTTTGGCAGTAGCCCAAGCACAAAAGTTGTTAGGCAATAGGGTGGAGATTGTACCTACTACAAATGTACCCCAAGGTCTGGCAGCGTTAATGGCTTTTGATAGCAATCTTTCTATTTTAGATAATGTTGAGCGTATGACAGCGCGTAGTAAAGAGGTAAAATCTGCTGCTGTAACAAGGGCTGTGAGGGACAGCATTGTAGAAAATCGGAAGGTAGCTGCTGGAAAAAACATCGGCGTAGTAGATAATAAGGTGATTGTAGATGCTGATGATGTAGGTGGCGCACTGTTAGGTATGGTAAAATATTTATTAGATGCAGAAGATGAAGTTGTTAGCTTATATTATGGTGCCAGCCTTACTCAAGAGGAGGCCCAGGTCTTGGCGGACACTCTAGCAGCTCAGTTACCTGCTGTTGAGGTAGAATTATATCTAGGTAGTCAACCCCATTATGATTTTATCATTAGTGTTGAATAGCGGATTTTAATTGGCAAACCTTCTTAGATAAGTTCTAAGGAGGTTTGTTTAAAAGAATCAACAAGTTGAGTAGCTACTAACATTATGTTGTTTTTTAACTTGCATGCCATTGTTGGATACTACTGATAGTATAAAAATGATTGTAGCTATCATTGGGCATGATAATTAAAGAATCTTGATTATGTTGGTAAGAGAGCTTTGGGTTAAGTTTTTGTTAGAATACTTTTCTTTTTATATATTTTGTATATAATAGAGATATGCGTATGGCATTTGAAAGAATCATCAGATGGGAAGTATAATAAAGAATCCCACTATCTTTAAGATAAAGGAAGGGGCTAATTATGTCTGAAAGAATAAGTTTGCAAGATGTGCTTCGAGATTATGGTGTGCCATTAGTAACATTAGATGTTACAGCTTCGGAAGCAGAGTGTCACAAGTTGAGGGAACACTTGAAAACACTGACGAAAGATAAAGAACAGGGATATTTAGAAGTAAATTGTTCCTTTTTTGTTGATATTCATGACATTGATCGATATTTAAATGGTGAATTGCCTAATTTGTCAGCTATCTATGCTTTCCCAGGAGATGTGAAAGTTCATAAGGAGGAGTAACTACTGGTGAGAAAGATTCTAATATTTACGTTGATGTTTATCTTTGTGAGCACTGTATGTTTTGCTGCTGTTAGCAGCTCAGGATCTAAGTCATCCTCTGGTTCGAAACCGTCCTTTTCTGCGCCCTCATCCGGCAGTTCTTCTAGCAAACCTACATCGCCAGGAAATAGCGGCGGAAACTATAAACCTTCCGCACCAGCTAATAGCTTTGGTGATAAAGCCCCAGCAAAGCAGGCAACACCGAATCAGCAAAATACGCAAACCCAGTCTCCTACAGGTGGTTTCTGGCGTAATGCCAGTATGATTGGTGGCGGTTTTTTAGCAGGAAGCTTACTGGGCAACATGTTTGGTTTTGGACATATGGGTGATGGGATGTCTGGAATTTTTGGTGTGTTAATTAACTTATTAATCATCGGTGGAGTTATTATATTGGTCCGTAATTTATGGGAAAAATATAAGAACAAAGACAAAGATAGATACAGATAATAAAAAGCCGATTGCGTGAACTGAACCCTGTCCGATGGACAGCAATAGAAAAGCCTAATCGTAGAATATCT
>CAUROG010000041.1:0-17099 GCA_963526645.1 uncultured Pelosinus sp.
ACCATGCCCTTATAGGGCTTATGCAAACCACCCGTTAGACGGGTGGTCCTGATTGCAGCAAGTTGAGATGGAACGTTTTATAAGTAGGATGAATAGGGTAAACTATTGAATGTTATAATGAGTAACTGCGGAGAAAAACGTGGGAGGTAGTATGATTGGGGTATGTGGATACCAACTTAAAGGAGCGCACTGCTAGATTGTCCGTTATTTCTAATACTGTTTTGGTGATATTAAAGTTAGTAGTAGGCTTTTACACAGGGGCGGTCAGCATTATTTCAGAAGCTGCTCACTCAGGAGTGGATTTACTAGCATCTGTGATTGCTTTTTATGCGGTGCGGAAGGCGGATAAACCGCCTGATGGTAAT
Source organism: uncultured Pelosinus sp. (assembly GCA_963526645.1). Taxonomy (GTDB): domain Bacteria; phylum Bacillota; class Negativicutes; order DSM-13327; family DSM-13327; genus Pelosinus. Next base: position 366 of record CAUROG010000041.1, read on the forward strand.
CATGCCTATGGTCATGGAAAATTTGAAAATTTATCAGGGGCTATTGAAGCAATCTTAATAGTGGGAGCGGCAGTATGGATCGTATATGAAGCCGGAGATAAAATTAATGCGGCTAAGGTACCGGAATTTTTAGAATTCGGCATTGTCATTATGCTGATTTCCATTGGTGTTAATTATTGGGTATCAGAAAGATTATTTAAGGTGGCTAAACAAACTGACTCTCATGCTTTAGAAGCAGATGGATTACACCTAAGGGCGGATATCTGGACATCGATTGGAGTGCTAGTTGGATTAGTGATTATTCACTTCACAGGTCTTGCGTGGCTAGATCCTGTGATTGCAATTGTAGTAGCTGGTGTGGTTTTTAAAGCTGGCTATGGCATGACGAAAAAGAGCTTATATGAACTAACAGATATTAGCTTACCTGAGGATGAAGAACAAATAATTGTTGATATCATTACAAGTCACAAGGAAGTCATTTCCTTTCATCAGCTCCGTACGAGACGTTCTGGCAGTTGGCGCTTAATTGATATGCATCTTATTTTATATAAAGATATGCATTTAAACAAAGCTCATGATATCTGTGACCAGATAGAGGCGGAAATCAAAGAAAAGTTAGGCGCTTGTGATGTGGTTATACATCTTGAGCCATGTGACCATCATCAAGATGTGGGAACCTGTCCCCTTGATGAATAGAAAAAATAAGCAAGAATAGTAAATGTTCTTGCTTATTTTTTATGGTAATTTCTTAGGAGGTGCTTTTTTGTTGCGAAATTTGCTTAGGTGCTTACAGCGTACGCGGCTTTCAGTGGCAGGGTTTTCCGAGTAAGCATCGTCAAACCGGTCACTTTTGGCTTCAGAGGAGGCAGGATTTGAACATACTGCTTCATCGGAGCGTACGTCAAGTGAATTGACTAGATTCACTAGAGCAACTGCCTCGACCTCTTCAATATCTGTATTTGACGGCGGTTGTGGTTTTGGTGCACCAGAGGGAGCGGTGGAAGGTTTAGGACAAACTACATCACATTTAGGCAGACAGGGTTTTCGGTGGTGGCATAAGTCCAGTACTCGGCGTAAAGCTTCCATTTCAACGACTTGTTCTGCAGTATGAAATGGAATATCCGTAGTAGTCGATTTGTTGGCTAATAATCGGAATAAATCTACCGGTGCGCAAGAAATTTGTAGGAAATCACTGCTGAAAGCTACTTTGCAACATAATAATTCTAGGAAAATATCAATTAAAGTACCGGCATTATCGGCTCGTCTTACTGCTCGCTCAAAGACTTCAGGACAAACTTCAGGTGTGCGATGAATTTCTTCTGATGCGCCAACTAGCAGGCGATAAGAGGCTACTAGAGAAGAAAGGTTAGGAATGACAGCGTTTATATCAGCCAATATCAGGTCAATAATAGGTTGAGGGTTTTCATTGGTATTTGACATGATAGTCGCCTCACTTTAGCATTTGTGCAACATTATATGCTCCAAGCAGCTCATTTGCTATTCAAAAAAGGATTTTGTAATAATCGCGTATAATATATATGCAGCTATAGTAAAAGAAAAAGTCACCATGAAAGAAAATTTTAAAGCTCAGGAAAGGAGCTGTCATATGCCAATGTTGCTTACGCCGGAATTTTTATTAACTGCCGGTAATAAAATAGTGCGTCTTGTAAGTATTTTTCTAGGATCTATGTTCGTATTACGGTTATTTGCTTATATAGTGAATAAGGTGTTTATTCCCAATGTTGGCATTAATGCCTTTAAATTTGATGAAAAGCGTGCTAGGACTCTAGGAGGGTTACTGCAAAGTATTGTTCGCTATGTTATTTATTTTATTACCATAATTATGGTATTACAAGAATTTCAAATTGATACGACATCTCTCGTTGCTGGTGCTGGAATCATAGGTTTGGCTCTTGGTGTGGGCTCCCAAAGCTTGATTCGGGATTTTGTAACAGGTTTTTTTATTGTATTAGAAAATCAATTTGCTGTAGGCGATTACGTTGTCATCGGCGATATGGCGGGCACTGTGGAAGAAATTGGTTTACGAGTAACCAAATTGCGAGATGGTAATGGTGTATTGCACATTATTCCCCATGGTGCAATATCTAGGGTAAGTAATCATACAAGAGGGCACATGCAAGCAGTGGTCAATATACCTGTAGCCTATGATGCTGATTTAGATAAAGTATTATTGTTGTTAGAGCAGGCTTGTGTTTCTGTGAGCAAGGATATGGCAGAGGTATTAGAAAAACCCCAAGTTTTAGGAGTGGTAGACCTTGGCCCTCAGGTAATAATGGTTCGTATTGTGGCAAAAACTGTGCCATTGCAGCAAGGGAAAGTAGAGAATACTCTGCGCTACACTATTAAAAACTTATTTGCGGAGGCTCAGATTCCTCCTCCTCCTGTGGTAAATAGTTATAGAAGTAAAGAAGGTGGGTAGATAATGGTACGCTATGAAGTTGGCGATATTGTAAAAATGAAGAAAAGTCATCCTTGCGGATCTGCATTGTGGGAAATTACGCGCACGGGGATTGATTTTGGATTGAAGTGCCAGGGGTGTGGGCGCTATGTTATGGTGCCACGTGTTAAGTTTGAGAAAGCCGTAAAAGAAATCGTAGAGCACAAGAAGACGCAATAGGAGGGTTTGACATGATGATTCAGTTTATTCTAGGGGGAATAACTCTATTAACAGGGATTGGGCTTATTTTGATGGGGACGGATTTTGGTAATAATATTAAACTAACGGTTGGTGTTATCATTGGCTCTATTATGCTTTTGTTAGGTACTGCAAGGTTAAAGCATGCTATTGCTTACCGTCGGGAACACGGCAATGAGTAAAGTGTCTGCTTGAAAATAGTAGAGGAATCATCTACAATAAGACATGCTGAAGTAGAAATTGTAAGTAAGGTGGAATAAATGAATGAGTACAAATTTAGAAGTGGGTATTGTTGGTCTACCGAATGTAGGTAAAAGTACGTTATTTAATGCGATTACAAAAGCAGGTGCAGAGGCTGCTAATTATCCTTTTTGCACCATAGAACCTAATGTGGGTGTAGTAGATGTTCCAGATGAACGTTTGCCTCATCTTGTGGAAATGTATAAAACAAAACGCTGCATTCCTACAGCCATGCGTTTTGTAGATATTGCGGGCCTAGTAAAAGGTGCATCCAAAGGAGAAGGGTTAGGTAATAAATTTCTAGCTCATATTCGCCAAGTGGATGCTGTGGCTCAGGTTGTACGCTGTTTTGAAGATGAGAATATTACCCACGTGGAAGGGGCGTTAGATCCTTTACGTGATATCGAGATTATTAATACAGAATTATGTTTGGCTGATTTAGACACGCTAGAAAAGCGCATGGAGCGAGTGCAGAAGCTAATCAAGACTGGTGATAAAAAAGCACCAGGTGAGATGGCAGTTCTGGTGCGAATAAAAGAACTCTTAGAGCAGGCATTGCCAGCACGGCGCGTAGAGATGACAGATGATGAGGCTGTGCTCATTACAGACCTGAACTTAATGACGCTAAAACCAGTATTATTTATTGCCAATGTTAGCGAAGATGAAGTTGCCAATGCAGATGATAATAAATATGTTAAAATGGTACAAAAGTATGCTATGGAAGAGGGGGCTGAAGTCATTGCAGTTTCAGCTAAAGTAGAATCTGAGATTGCTGAATTGCCAGCGGAAGATGCTAAAGAATTCTTAGCAGAACTTGGTTTGGCGGAATCTGGACTGGACAAGCTGATTAAAGCTTCTTATAAACTTTTAGGCTTAGTGACTTTCTTGACAGCTGGTGAGCAAGAAGTACGGGCTTGGACCATTAAAAAAGGTACGAAAGCACCTCAGGCAGGGGGGAAGATCCACTCGGATATCGAACGTGGTTTCATTCGAGCGGAAATTGTTTCCTATAATGATCTTGTGTTGACAGGCAGTTCTAATGCTGCTCGTGAAAAAGGCCTGGTTCGGCTAGAGGGTAAGGAATACGTAATGCAAGACGGGGACGTTACCTATTTTAGATTTAACGTATAGCTTGGAATAAAAAAACAATGATATATTGTTGCATTTCAATAGTTATTAGTGATATAATATGTCAGTCTAGGGTTGCCTAGCGGGGTTTGAAAAAATGTTTATAAATGTTTACAAACCTTCCCTGCTCCCACTAGGGAGCCATAAGTCCACAGGAGGAGGTGATTTCGTGAGAAAGTACGAAGTCATGTTTATTGTTAAGCCGTTGGAAGAAGAGGCTACAAATGCGGTAATTGCCAAGTTTGAAAACCTGATCAATAACAACGGTGGTCAAGTAGAGAAAATTGATCGTTGGGGCAAAAAGCGTTTGGCTTACATCGTAAAAGACTTCACAGAAGGTTTTTACTGTTTGACAACATTTACTGCTGTTCCAGCAACCATTCTTGAGCTTGATCGTATAATGAAGATTACTGAAGATATCTTGAAATTTATGATTACAAAAGTAGACGAATAGACCAGGGGGAATTTACACCATGAATAAGGTTATAATAGTTGGACGCTTGACTCGTGATCCGGAAGTTCGATATACACAAACTGGTAAAGCAGTAGCATCCTTTAGTGTAGCAGTTGACACCGGTTATGGTGAGAATAAGCGCGCTGATTTTATTCCTGTCGTAGTATGGGATAAACTGGCCGAAGTTTGTGGCAATAATCTTACTAAGGGTCGTCGTGTACTAGTTGAAGGACGTTTGCAGATTCGTGATTATGAAAAAGATGGACAAAAACGGCGTGCGGCTGATGTAGTAGCTCAAAACATTGAGTTTTTGGATACGAAGCAAGCTGTAGGTGGTGGCAGTACTACTGCTGGTCCAGCAAAATCATCCGGATATGATGTCAGCTCCTTTGGTACAGAGGTCTTCCCTGAAGAAGAAATTCCATTTTAAAGGGAGGTATTATCGGTGAAACGTGAAAGAGGAAGAAAACCTAAGAAAAAGATTTGCAGTTTCTGCGTTGATAAAGTAGAAGCTATCGATTATAAAGAAGTTGGTAAGATTCGTCGTTACACTACAGAACGTGGCAAAATATTGCCTCGCCGTATTTCTGGTAACTGCGCAAAACATCAACGTAACGTTACATTGGCGATTAAACGTGCACGTATTGTTGCATTGTTGCCATTCACAGCCGAATAAAACAAAAGAGAGGTTAAATAACCTCTCTTTTGTTTTATTCTGGAAGATGGAATCATCTTACTATCTTATCTGGGATATACTTTATTATAAAGCAGGAAACAGCCTCTTGATTTGCGAATACTATTTAGATATATTAAAAGGGGGGAGTGGCTGTTTTGTTTTCGAATGAGTCGGAAATTTTGCGCAAAATGCGTTTGATAGAGTGGCTTAAGGCAGAATTGATTACCCATGTCGGCCTGCTGTACCAAGCTATGGCGAAGAATAGTGAGCTGGCGATTCGTGAAGGGCTAGCTGCGATAGTGGTTTCTTGTTATATACTGGGGAGACGATTAGGAATTGGTTTTGATTCATTAGATAAGTCTATATTGGATAAAGTAGAACAAGATATAAGAAAAGAACGAGAAGTGGAGAAATGGTTTGGCGATTCTAGTGAATACCAGCGCCATCTCCGCCAGAAGGGGTGAATGGATGAAACAGACGCGACTCAGGCCTATGGTGGAAGGTGGAATATTGTCAGGGATTGCTATACTCTTTGCCTTGATTAGTGCTTATTTACCGCTGATTGGACCTTTTGTTAATTTAATGTGGCCTGTTCCCATTATTTTATTAGGTGTTCGTCATGGCTACAAGTGGAGTATTATGGCAACAGTGGTCTCTGGTATCATGATTGCCATGTTGATGCATCCACTACATTCCCTTAAGGTGGTAGTTGGTTTTGGTTTAATTGGTATTGTATTTGGCTATGCCTTCCGCATGAACTTTAGCGCCAGCAAAACAATGTTATGGGGAACGGTGACTTCTTTCATTTCTAAAGTAGCTTTATTGGCTATTAGTGCTATTGTTTTAGGTGTAAATCCTTTGAATATGCAGAGTGACGTAATGGTCAATGCTGTAAAGCAAGCCGTAGACGTGTATCGAGACTTTGGCATGGGGGAGCAAGAACTAGCTAAAATGGCTGAGTCCATGCAAAACATGCTTGATGTAATGAAAGTAATTTTGCCTGCTAGTTTTATTATGTTTTCTATACTGGATACTTGGCTGAATTTCCTAATTGCTAAAGCTGTACTAAGAAAACTTGGCCATAATGTCCCCAACTTTCCACCCTTTAAAGAATGGAGCTTACCCTATCATATTGTGTATTTCTTTGCGTTGGCCTTTGTGATGATCTATTGGGGTAATAGCCGGGAAATTAGCTTATTGACTCAGGTTGGCATGAATATGCAGGTAATCACGAGTACACTCATTTTTGTACAGGGGTTGGCGTTATTTAACTACTTTGCCGATAAATACAATTTGTCAAGAATGGTCAAAGGGCTTATACTATTCTTGATATTGACAAATGGTTTTTTCGCGCAGATCTTGATAATTGCTGGTGCAATCGACATGGTTATAGATTATCGTCGTTTGCGAGGGCCTCAACCCAAGGGCTAAATACATCGATGTTTTAGAGAGTTGCCTTTTCAAGGAGGGGTTGTTTATGCCACAAGGTCCGTCTTTTTGGTTTGATACGAGACTTTATCTTGCTGTCGCTACAGCATTATTAGTAGTGATTATTTTTTACAATCCATATGTAGCTGTAATAGGGGCAATCTTATTGGTCTCTTTGTATTTATATGGCCGAGAACGTCACATAGAGCGACAAAAAGAGTTAAACAGTTACCACTATACTATGAGTCATTGCATTGAGCAAGGAGCGTCCTATGCGTTAAAAAACTTACCTTTAGTAATGATGATTGTAGACAAAGAAGGCAAGTTATTTTGGTTTAATGACGTGCTTTCTGAGTGGTATGAAGATGAAGCATTTATTGGGCAGTCAATCATGACCATATGCCCCGAATTTCCTTTAGATAAAGTTTGGGGAAAGTCTGGTCGTGAAGTGTTTGCAACTGAGCATAACTATTATCAGGTTATCCATGAACCTATAAAGAATGGGTTCGAAAGTATGGATTTAACAATTGCTTATATTAGTGATATTACAGTCAGTGAAAAAGCTAGGGTTGAATCTGCTGAGTCTGTGCCGGTTATGACGTACATTCAAATTGATAATTATGATGATGTATTACAGGGATTAACGGAGAGCCAACGTACTTCTGTATTGGCGGAAGTGAATAAGCTCCTAGCAGAATGGGTTGCAGAGAATGAGGCGGTTTTAAAAAAATATGCAGATGACATGTATCTTGCCATTTTTAATCGCAGGAATTTGAATAAGTGCTTACTGGAAAAGTTTGATATACTAGATAAAGTGCGAGCTATTCATGTTGGTAATAAGATACCTGTCACTTTAAGCATGGGGGTCGCGGCTGATGACTATTCTGTAGCAGTCTTAGGAGAACGGGCCCAAGCTGGTCTTGACTTGGCTTTAGGTCGTGGCGGTGATCAGGTTGCTGTTCATGTAAGTGGCAAACTCCAGTTTTATGGTGGAAAAGCCAAGGCTATAGAAAAAAATACAAGAGTAAAAGCGAGGATTGTGGCTCAAGCATTGCGTGAGATTATTGATGATGCGGACACAGTTTTGGTTATGGGTCATACTAATGAGGATTTTGATAGTTTGGGGGCTGCCATTGGTGTAGCAATTATGGCACGGCATTTGGGGAAAACCCCGCGTATTGTTGTCAGCCAACCAGGAGTTTCCTTAAACAAGATAAAGGAAATATTGGCAAATAATGAAGAATATGAAGACTTATTTATTACTCCTGCCCAAGCAGTACCCTTGATTACCTCTCAGTCCTTACTATTTATAGTAGATGTTCACCATCCGGAATTGACGGCAGCGCCAGAACTGCTAAACAAAGTGGATCGAGTGGTCGTTATTGATCATCATCGCCGCTCGGAAAAATTTATTGTTAATCCACTACTAGTCTATTTAGAGCCGTCAGCGTCTTCTACCTGTGAATTGGTTACAGAGCTGTTGATGTACTTTGATGATTATCTGGAGTTTAATAAAATGGATGCGACTGCCTTATATGCAGGTATTGTTGTTGATACAAAACAGTTTTCCGTGCAGAGTGGGGTACGCACTTTTGACGCAGCAGCCTACTTGCGGCGATCCGGAGCCGATCCTGCTTTAGTCCGTCAAATGTTCCGATTGGATTTTGCCACAGTGAAGTCACGAGCTGAGGTTATGAATCAGGCAATCATGTTACCTGGTGGTGTAGTAGTAGCCGATGTTCCTCACAATATAAAAAATGCTCAAATTGTAGCAGCCCAAGTTGCTGATAGTCTTCTTGGGGTGGAAGGAGTACAAATCAGTTTTGTCTTATTCTTCCTTGAAGATGGTGATGGTATAGGTGTTAGTGCTCGCTCCAATGGAGCCTTCAATGTTCAAGTTATTATGGAAGAACTCGGCGGTGGCGGACACCAGACAGTAGCTGGTGCTCAAGTTAGAAAAGGTACGATGGAAGAAGTAAAGCGCCAGGTTATTGAACTAAGCGCAAAGTATATAGAGGAGAGTGCAGAAAATGAAAGTAATTCTACAACAAGAGGTTAAAAAATTAGGTAAAAAAGGCGATATTATAGAGGTTTCAGAAGGATATGCTCGCAATTATTTATTAGTGCAAAAGTTAGCTATTCCAGCGACTGCCTCTAACGTGAACAATGCGAGTCAGCAAAAGGCATCAGAGGAACGTAAACAGCAAAGAGCATTGGATGAGGCAAATCTCTTAGCAGCGCAAATGTCAAAAGTAGAAGTAACCATTGGTGTAAAAATGGGCGAAGGCGGTAAATTATTTGGTTCCGTAGCTAGCAAAGATATTGCCGATGCTCTACTTGCTCAACATAAAATTGAAATGGATAAACGAAAGATTGACGTAAAAGATGCTATTAAAGCATTAGGTACATACCCTGTATCCATTAAATTGCATCCTGAAATTAGTGCTAAGATACAGGTTCATATTATTGCTAAATAGCAAGAGCATTGGTAATGTATGCTTTTGCTTCCCCTAATAGGGGAATTATAGAAAGGATTACTATATGAAAAACTTTTTTAACAAATTCATTCCTAGACGACCGTTGCCTAATAAGACAAGGGCAGATGAACAGCTAAAGCGTCAAATTACAGCCTTGTATGAAATGTATTCAGGTATTTTCGGGCCTGATAAAGTGGTGCTTAAAGCAGTTAAACTGGATGCCTTATCTTTGATGAATTCTGAAAGAGTTGGAGAGCGAGTATTGGCATTGCAAAAGTTGGTATTTGAAGATCCAACGATTGAGAAGATACCCACTTTGCAAGAGATACCGAAGATTTTAATTGATATTGAAGAAGAGGTAGCTGACTTAATGGCTCGTCGATCTCTGGAAGATCGGTTGGAAAAGAAGATCAATGATAAAATGGAAGAACGGCATCAAGAATATGTCAGGGAAATAAAGATGCAGGTCCTCAAAGAAGAAGAAAATAATGTTGAAAATCCCCAAACACTGAAAAAGTATGCCATGTTAGAAGTGCTAGAGCAAAAGAAGCTTACTAAGTCTGCAATGGAGATGACTCGTCCTGGTACTTTAGATGAAATTATTGGGCAAGAAAGAGCAGTAGAAGCCCTTAGGTCTAAATTGGCATCACCCTATCCCCAACATCTTATTCTTTATGGACCACCTGGTGTTGGTAAAACAACGGCAGCCCGCTTGGTATTAGAAGCGGCGAAGAAACTCAAGTTTACCCCTTTTGCCCCAGAAGCTCCTTTTATCGAGGTAGATGGAACTACCCTAAGGTGGGATTCTCGTGGCATGACGAATCCGCTCTTGGGATCTGTTCATGACCCTATCTATCAAGGGGCCCGACGAGATTTAGCCGAAACCGGTGTTCCTGAACCTAAGACAGGCTTGGCGACTGATGCTCATGGCGGCATTTTATTTATTGACGAAATTGGTGAAATGGATCCTATGCTGCAAAACAAGTTCCTAAAGGTATTAGAAGACAAACGGGTATCCTTTGACTCGGCGTATTATGATCCTTCTGACCCTAATGTTCCTAAATATATAAAAAAATTATTTGAAGATGGCGCACCTGCTGACTTTATCTTAATTGGTGCCACCACAAGAGATGCTTCTGACATTAATCCAGCCATAAGATCTCGCTGTGCAGAGATTTACTTTGAACCCCTAACACCAAAGCATATAGAGGAAATTATTTATAATGCTGCTGTCAAATTAGGAGTAACCTTAGATCCAGATGTATCTGCTTTGATTAGTGAATATACTATAGAAGGTCGTAAGGCGATTAATATTTTGTCAGATGCTTATGGTTTGGCTCTATACCGGTCAGGTGAACAGGATAACGTAGTTATTACCAGTGAAGATGTATATAAGGTGGTGCAGGTGAGTCGTTTGACTCCTTTTGTAAACCTTAAAGGGAATAATATGGGTGAAGTAGGCAAAGTGTTTGGCCTAGGGGTAGCTGGTTATCTTGGCTCCGTGCTAGAAATTGAAGCTGTATCCTTTGCCGCAGGAGAAAAGGGTAAAGGACGTATGCGCTTCAATGACACTGCTGGCAGTATGGCAAAGGATTCCGTCTTTAACGCTGCAGCTGTAGTCAGAAAGATAACTGGTGAAGATTTAGCTAACTATGATATTCATATTAATATTATTGGCGGTGGGCGGATTGATGGCCCATCAGCAGGTACAGGTATTTTAGCTGCAATTATTTCAGCCATTACTGGACAATCAATTAGACAAGATGTGGCAGTAACTGGTGAGATTTCCATTCAAGGTAAAGTAAAAGCTGTAGGCGGTGTATTTGAAAAAGCGTATGGCGCGAAACAAGCTGGCATCACCACTATGATTATCCCCAAAGAAAATGAAAAGGATATTCCCCAGGGACACTTGGGCTTAAGAATCTGTCCTGTAGAAAATGTAGAGGAAGCACTAGCCATTCTATTAGATGATAGGTCAGAAAAAAGCGCATAGCAAGATGGGGGGGAGGCAAGTTTATTGTTAGATAGAATACCACCACAAAACTTAGAAGCCGAGCAGGCTGTACTTGGTGCTATGCTTATTGAGCGGGAGGCAATCTCTAAAGTCGCTGAATTATTGCGTCCAGAAGATTGTTACCGCGAAGCGCATCGGCTAATCTATAATGCTATGCTGGAGCTTTTTAATAAAAATGACGCAGTAGATATGGTTACTGTTATTGAATTTTTACGCAAAGAGGACAAGTTGGAAGCGGCGGGGGGGATTGCTTATGTAACTTCCCTAGCAAATAGTGTACCTACCGCTGCTAATGTCTTGTATCATGCGAGAATCGTGGAAGAAAAGGCCCTATTGCGGCAATTGATTAATGCTGCGACCAATATTGCAGGTATGGGTTATGAAGGCAGCGAAGAAGTAACCAACATCTTAGATAGTGCTGAAAAAATGATACTCTCTGTATCAAGTCGTAAAATGGGAGGAGAATTTACTCCTATTAAGAGTATTATTTTTGATGCATTTAATAAAATTGAACAGCTATATGCCTCCAAAGGCAGTATCACGGGCCTTTCAACAGGATTTAAAGACTTAGATAAGCTGACATCTGGCTTGCAACCTTCTGACCTTATTCTCATTGCTGCACGGCCTAGTATGGGTAAAACTGCCTTTGTACTGAATATTGCACAACACATAGGGATTGCAGAAAAAAAAGCAGTAGCATTTTTTAGTCTGGAAATGTCCAAAGAGCAATTGGTACAACGTATGTTATGTGCTGAGTCGGCAATTGATTCTCAGAGGTTACGAATCGGGGAATTGGAAGCAAAAGATTGGACTAAGCTAGTCAGCGGGGCTGATAGATTGTCTGCAGCACCCATTTTTATTGATGATACGGCAGGCATTACCGTAATGGAAATGAGATCGAAGGCTAGAAGGCTAAAGATAGAACATAATTTGAGTTTAATTATTATTGACTATTTGCAGCTTATGCAAGGCAGCAGCAAGGGCAAGGGAAGTGAAAATCGTCAGCAGGAGATTTCAGAAATATCCCGGTCCCTTAAAGCGTTGGCCAGAGAAATTAATGTTCCTGTTATTGCTTTATCCCAGCTTAGTCGTAGTGTAGAGTCAAGGCAGGTAAAAAAGCCGATGCTTAGTGACCTTAGAGAGTCAGGGTCATTAGAGCAGGATGCGGATATAGTAGCATTTTTATATCGGGATGATTATTATAATCCCGATAGTGATAAAAAAAATATTACGGAAGTAATTATTGCTAAACATCGTAATGGTCCTGTGGATACGGTTCAGTTATTTTTCCACAAGCAATTTACCAAGTTTAGTGACTTATCGAAGTTACCAGGGTAGGGAGATAGAGTATATCTCCTCTTTTTTTGCGTATCATCAAATAAAACAGTGGTTTTTTAGTTCTAGTGGAGAAATTAGCAGACAAAATCCGAACAATGAATCGAGAAAAATAGAAAACATTCGAAAAAACCATTGACACGTTAAATGCTAAATGCTATGCTATATGAGGGAAAAAATCTAGACTTTAAATGCTGAATGGTTAGATGCAACTATTATGAGTGAATTTTGTGATCTAGGACAAAATAAATATGTAAATTTATAAACAACTTATTAACAAAGTTATCCACACTTTGTGGATAACTGATTAGATAGACTAGGAACTAAAGGGGAGAATGCAGATGATTAATCGTTATACCTATCCTGAAATGGGACGCATTTGGACAGAGGAAAATGAATTCCAAACAATTTTAAAGGTTGAAATTCATGCAGCTGAGATTATGGGTGAGTTGGGACAAATTCCAGCAGAAGCCGTACCTGTTATCCGTGAAAAAGCAAAGTTTTCTATGAAACGTCTGCGAGAAATAGAAGAAGAGACACATCATGATATTTTGGCCTTTTTGCAAGCCGTGGCTGAAAATGTGGGTGACGAAGCAAAATATATACATAAAGGATTAACTTCAACAGATGTAAAAGATACTGCTCTCGGCTCTATGATGAAAGAATCCTGTGAGATTATTCTTGTGGATTTAGAAAACTTCCGCCAAGTATTAAGACGTAGGGCGGCAGAGCATAAAAATACAGTTATGATTGGTCGTACTCATGGCATTCATGCTGAGCCTATTACCTTAGGACTTAAATTTGCTTTGTGGTTAGATGAAACAGAACGTAATATTGAGCGGATGAAACGGGCTCAGGAAACTGTTTCTGTGGGAAAAATTTCTGGTGCTGTAGGAACATATGCTAACATTGATCCAGAGATAGAGACCTATATATGTGAAAAAATGGGGATTAAGCCTGCGAAATTAGCAACGCAAGTAATCCAGCGGGATCGTCATGCAGAACTAATGACTACCTTAGCTGTGATTGCTAGTTCCTTAGATAAATTTGCGACAGAAGTTAGAAATCTGCAGCGTACGGATATTCGCGAAGTAGAAGAATACTTCCACCCGGGACAAAAGGGTTCTTCTGCTATGCCTCATAAACGAAATCCAATCACTTGTGAACGAGTGGCTGGTCTAGCGCGGGTAGTACGTGGTAATGCTGTAGCTGCATTAGAAAATGTATCTTTGTGGCATGAAAGAGATATAACACATTCTTCTGTTGAAAGAGTTATTTTACCGGATAGTTTTGCATTAGTAGATTACATGCTCAAAAAGTTTACGAATATCGTTGATAAATTATTAGTTTATCCAGATACCATGCAAGCGAATATTGAAAAAACGGGTGGATTGATCTTCAGTCAACGTATCTTATTAGCATTAGTAAGTAAGGGTGTAGTACGTGAAGACGCTTACCGTTGGGTGCAGCGCAATGCAATGGCAAAATGGATGGATGGTGCTGATTTTAAAACTAATATTACAAAAGATGAAGAGGTTAAAAAATATTTATCGCCAGCAGAAATTGAAGCTTGCTTTGAATATACCTATTATCTTCGCCATGTTGATACCATTATGGCCAGATTTGACTTATAAATCGTATTCTACAAAAGGAAGCTAAAGGCTCAAATCAAATATGGCTTTATAGCAAAATTTTTTAAAAGATGGGAAGGGTGATTTCTTATGCCAGCAGTAGTAGTAATGGGAACCCAGTGGGGCGATGAAGGTAAAGGAAAGATCGTTGATTATTTAGCAGAGAAAGCAGATGTTGTTGCTCGCTATCAGGGGGGCAATAACGCAGGTCATACTGTGGTAGTAGAAGGTAAAGAATTTAAACTGCATTTATTACCGTCTGGAATTTTATATAAAGGTAAAACTTGTGTTGTAGGTAATGGCGTGGTAATTGATCCAGGTGTTATGATAAAAGAGATTAAAGGCATGCAGGAGAAAGGCATTGATACTACAGGACTTAAAGTCTCTAACCGAGCTCATGTAATTATGCCTTATCACCGTTTATTAGATGAAGTAGAGGAAACCTACCGCGGCGACCACAAAATTGGCACTACCAAAAGAGGCATTGGTCCATGTTATATGGATAAAAACTCGAGATGTGGTATTCGTATCGTAGACTTAATGGATGAGGAAGAGTTTTCAGAAAAATTAAGGCGCAACCTAGAAGCTAAAAACCATTTACTAAAAGCAGTGTATGGCGTAGAAGGCTTTGACTATGAAACAGTGAAACAAGAATACCTAGGCTATGCAGATGAATTGCGTTCTTATGTTTGCGATACATCCGCAGCGTTAAATAAATCAATAAAAAATGGCGAAAAAGTGCTATTTGAAGGTGCGCAAGCAACCTTATTGGATTTGGATCATGGAACCTATCCTTATGTTACTTCTTCCCACCCTATTGCTGGCGGCGTGTGTGTAGGAGCAGGAATTGGACCTACGAAAATCAATAAAGTGGTTGGCGTAGTAAAAGCATACACAACTCGTGTAGGAGAAGGACCATTCCCTACAGAATTATTTGATGAAGTCGGCGATCATATCAGAGAAAGAGGCCATGAATATGGTACGACTACTGGTCGTCCTCGTCGTTGCGGCTGGTTAGACGCAAGCGTAGTAGGTTATGCTGGCAGATTAAGCGGTATTGATTATATGGCAATTACTCGTTTAGATATTTTGGATGAACTAGCAACTTTAAAACTATGTGTTGGCTATACGTACAAAGGCGAATTAATGGAAGAGTTTCCTGCCAGTCTAAAAGTTTTGGCAGAAGTACAACCCATTTATGAAGAGCTTCCAGGCTGGCAAAGTGATACTACTGGTATCCGCAACTATGCAGACTTGCCTTTAAATGCTCGTCTTTATTTAGAACGTTTGAGCGAAGTAGCAGATATTAAGCTTGGCATCGTATCCGTTGGTCCTGGCCGCGATCAGACCATTGTAATGCATGAGATTTTTGGATAAGGTATAAGTGAATAAGGATATGTAGGTGATACAAATGACTGCTTTGTTGTTAAAAGAGATTGTAGATACTTTTTGTCTTACAGTAGTAGATACAAATTGTATTATTAATACTCCCGTAAAAGTGCCTGATATCAATCGTCCAGGTTTAGTTTTGGCTGGTTATTTACAGCATTTTGACGAACAACGAATCCAAGTGATTGGCACAACGGAGGCAGCATTTCTCAACACCTTAAACGAAAATTTGGCAACGGAGCGATGGTTGGCATTTGTGAATCTTCATTTTCCTTGTTTAGTAATCACTCGTAATATAGTAATTCCTGAACGTTGGCTGCAATTGGCGGCAAGCCGTCAATTGCCAGTTTTTCGTACTCCTTTAGCCACAACCAGCTTTATTGCTCAGTTAACCAATTATCTGGAGCGCAAACTAGCACCAAGTACTACCATTCACGCTGTGTTAGTTGATGTACATGGAGTAGGTACTTTGATTATCGGCGAAAGTGGTATTGGGAAAAGTGAAACAGCATTGGATCTTATCAAGCGAGGACACCGTTTGGTGGCAGACGATGCAGTAGACGTGACTCGTACGGAAGAGAATGTACTGACTGGTACTGCACCAGAACTATTGCGACATGTCATGGAGGTTAGAGGGCTTGGCATTCTGAATGTGAAAGCTTTATTTGGCATTGGCGCGGTGCGGCCAAGTCAAAAAATCAATTTGGTTATTCAATTAGAAGAATGGAATCAAACAAAAGCCTACGATCGATTGGGACTTGATGAAAAACAACATAAGATCTTAGGAGTCGGCTTGCCTTGTAAAACCATTCCTGTACGCCCTGGACGGAATTTATCCAATATTATTGAAGTAGCAGCGATGAATTATCGGCTAAACAAGTCTGGATATAACGCTGTGGAAGACTTTATAGAAAAACAGCGAAGGTTTTGTCTAGAAGACCCTTCAACTTAATATAATATAGGGCAAAAACCTGTTTTACTTCTGTCGAAAAAAATATTTCTTTAGCGAAGTGCCTGAATTAAGAATAAAAGAAGTTGACAGTAATAGTGAATTACTGTATAATCATATCTTGTGAGAGCGAGTTGGTTCACTAGCTCAGTTGGTAGAGCACCTGACTTTTAATCAGGGTGTCCCGCGTTCGAGCCGCGGGTGAGCCACCATTTTACGGCCCGTTGGTCAAGCGGTCAAGACACCGCCCTTTCACGGCGATAACGGGGGTTCGATTCCCCCACGGGTCACCAATTACGGGCGATTAGCTCAGCTGGGAGAGCGCCTGCCTTACAAGCAGGATGTCGGCGGTTCGAT
>CAUROG010000042.1:0-12497 GCA_963526645.1 uncultured Pelosinus sp.
GAATATTTGTCTGGGTTATATAATAATTATATGGAGTTACCTCCCGAAGATAAACGGCAATGTCATGAGATGGAAGTATTTCGTATAAAGGTGAACTGAAACACTTGAATCATATGATATATTAATTATGAAATAAAAAGGAACAGATATGAACGAGAAGAGTATTCAATATCATATATTAAAAGACATAATAATTACAAAGAAAAAAGTAATATTATATAGTGGAATAATTTTATTACTTATTAGTTTGCTATTTGCATTTTTATTACCTAAAAAATATACATCAACGGTTCTTCTGCAAGTGAAACCTCAAGGTTCTGTAGCATTAGAAGGTGCTACGGGATCTATGTTAGCGTTAACAGGTCTTTCTAGTGGAGATTCTGCTTTAGAATATATGGGGATATTAAAAAGTGATAGGGTTATTAATCCGGTAATAAATAAATTAGATAACAAAGATGGCGAGGATGAATTATTTACGTCTGAAGATTTTTTAAAAAAATATATGAAAGTGGATAGTACACGAGGAACCTCTTTATTATCTATAGAAATTACTGCTGAGAGTCCTGAAGAAGCTCAAACTATTGCTTCTAATGTTACTACTTCTTTTCAAAAAGCTTTGATTGATATAAGTGATACTCAAGATTCTGGTTTGGTAAAAATTTTAGATGGGAAGATTGATGCTGCAAAAAAAGAGCTTGATGCAAATAGACAAGCATTAGCTTCATACAGTCAAGAAAGTGGTATATATGCGCCAAAAGAACAAGAAAAAATTTTATTAGACCAATTTGCTGGATATGAGAAAGCCAAGTCGGAAGCTATGGTTCAAGCAAGTACGAATGAGGCGATATTATCAAATATTGAAGGGCAAATTAATGATCAAAATTTAAAAGCAATGGAGTCTAAAATGGCTGATAATCCTGAGGTTCAAGAGATTAGAAGTAAATTACTCAATGCTAATGAAACATTGGCTATGCTAAAATTTAAATTTACAGATGCTCAGCCAGATGTTCTTAAAGCGCAGGAAAAGGTAAATTATTTGAATGGAGAACTTTCAAGAGCTATTTCAGGTGTTATTAAGTCAGAAAGCACTACTTTAAATAGTGCACAAGGGGAGTTACTAAAAAAACGGATTTTTTCAAAAGTAAATTTGGAGGCTGCTAATGCAAGCATTGCTACTTTAGATAAATTAAGTGAAGAAGGGAAAAAAGTAACAAATGATCTATCTAGTAAGTCTATTAAGTATGCAGAGTTAGCACAAAAATTAAAAATTTCAGAAGATACTTATAAACTGTTAGTAAAAAGTGCTGAAGAATTAAAAGTAAAAGAAAATTTAAATAGTTTTGATGTCCGCATTATTGATCCTGCAACTTTACCTGTTAAGCATTCATGGCCACGAAAAATTTATGTGGTTTTAGCCGGATTTGTTTTATATATGGCTGGCATAGGAGGATATCTTTATATACAATATAGACGCAAGATAGGATAGGTGGCTCTTAATGATATTTTGGATTAGTTTAGCATTAGTTGCAATCATATTTATTATTGCTGAACGACTATTGCCAAAACCTTATAAAAAGTGGATTCCTTTAATTTTTATATGTGTATTAACATTTTTTGGTATGTTTAGATATCAGATTGGTACTGATTATGATTGGTATGTTGAGCTCTTTTATTTATCTGAAATAGGAGATATCTATCCTGAGCAAAGTTTTATATTGCTAGTAAAAGGATTAAGATCGTTAGGACTTTCTTATCAATCGATGTTTATAGTTTATGAGTTATTAATTATGGGGATACTAGCTTTAGCATTAAGGCGTTTCAATAAAGATAGCGAATACTTGATGTTGATGTTGGTTTGTTTTTTTACACTTCAGTATTTTTCTTCGCTAAATGTTATTAGACAAGCATTGAGTGCAGTTATTATATTGTGGGCTTATCCATATGCTAGAGATAAAAAATTTTTAAAATTTCTTCTTTCTATAATAGTAGCTTCATTTATTCATATTAGTTCAAGCTTAGGTATAATTATTTATTTCCTTCCTAGAAAACAATATGCATATGTATATTATCTTGTGTTTTTTGTAGTGATGTTTATCATAGCTAAACTAAATTTAGTACTTGTCTTTTTTTTAAAACTATCAAGTATTTTAGGTATTGAATATCGCTATATTTCTTATATCTCGGATGTGGATGCTGTAAGTTCAACAGGGTTATTTGTTATTGTACAATTTATTTTATTTAGTTTTGGTCGATTGGCGATTAAACGAGTATCTCCTGATAATTATTTAATTCTTCATATTATATTTCTGGGATTTTTAATGAACTTTTTATTTACTTTCTCTTTACCGCTTATGAGATTGTCTAAACTTTTTGACTATTTTTGGATTTTCTTATATCCAATTATGATAATTTATTATAACAATTTGATTTCTATGAAGTTTGAGAATACTAAAATTAAGTTATTTTTAGGGTATACTTTATTGGCGTATTTATTTTATGTATCATTAAGTTCATTATCTATGATACCTTATGATTATAAAGCGAATTGGAATAATAGACATCAATCTAGTATGAATATAGATTATAAATTTAATTTTAAATTATTTGATAAATAGGGCGGATAAAAGATTAGTTTATAATGAAGGGGGTATTATGAATCAAGCAGTTATCTTTGCAGGTGGAACAGGACAGCGCATGAGTAATAAAGGGCTTCCAAAGCAATTTTTGGAGATCAATAATAAGCCAATTCTTATTCATACGTTAGAGTATTTTCAGTGGCATGAACAAATAGATCAAGTTATTTTAGTATGCTTGGCGGATTGGAAAAATTATACATTTAAACTATTGAATCAGTATAATATAACAAAAGTTATTAGTATCATTGATGGTGGGAGTACAGGCCAAGAATCGATTTATTATGGATTACAAGAAGCACTTAAGTGTGGTTCAACACGGGACATAGTCCTTTTGCATGATGGTGTTCGACCACTCATTACAGCTGAATTAATTTCTAGTTGTATTAGTATGGTAAAAGAAAAGGGTAATGCAATCACGGTATCACCAGCTAAAGAAACAATTTTCATTAAGGGGCAAAGTGATAATCAAGTGGGAGAAATCTTATCTCGACAAGATTGTGTTGTAGCACAAGCGCCTCAGTGTTTCTTTCTAGGAGATATTTTAGAAGCACATAATAAAGCTATTGCAACAAAAAAGCTGGATTTTATTGATTCGGCTACTATGATGCAGTATTATGGATTTCCTTTATTTACTGTAAATGGACCGTTAGATAATATTAAGATTACAACACCTATTGATTTGTATACGTTTAAAGCGTTATTAGAAAGTCGTGAGAATATGCAAATTATTGGGTTATAAATAGAAGGAATATTTATGATTCTAGAGGAAGATTTTCAAAATATTTTAGAAAATTATAGTAATATTAGTACTTTGTACAATAAAACTATATTAGTGACAGGAGCAACAGGGTTTATAGGTTCTTTATTAGTACGTTTTTTCCTTTATTTAAATAAAAATGAAAATGCTAATATTCATATTATTGGTGTTATTAGATCAAAGAGAAAAGTTCAATCTCTATATCAATCAGATGATATAGAGAATATCGAATTGATTAAAATGGATTTAGCAAGACCTCATAAAAAATTACCGCCCAATATTGACTATATAATTCATAGTGCAGCTATTACTAGCTCTGTGAGTATGCAAACCAATCCTGTAGATGTGATAAACTTAACTATAAACAGTACTCGTTATTTTTTAGAATATACTAGGCGCTTTTTAACCACTAGGATGATTTATATTTCATCCATGGAGATTTATGGCTCTATAAATAAAGGACGCGAATACATAAAAGAAAATGATTTAGGATATATTGATCTGTTGGCTCCAAGATCATCTTATCCAGAGTCGAAGCGAATGGCAGAAACCTTATGTAGTGCATATGTTAATCAATATAACTGTAAAATAACTATTGCACGTTTGGCGCAAACATTTGGCGCTGGAATTTTATCCGATGAAAGACGAGTGTTTTATCAGTTTGCTAAAAGTATTATAAATAACCGAGATGTTGAGTTAAAGACGCCTGGTACATCTGAAGGTAACTATGTTTATGCTGCTGATGCGCTTGCAGGTATTTTTCAAATTATGTTAAAAGGTATTGCTGGAGAGGCATATAATGTAGTTAATGAGGTTACACATACGACAATTAAGGATATGGCTAAACAATTAGTTTATACATTTGGTGATGGTAAATCTAATGTGGTTTTTAATATTCCTGACGATTTCAGTAAACTCGGGTATATGGATGGAATACGATTAAAACTATCAAGTGAGAAATTAGTAAATTTAGGATGGGTTCCAACAAGAGACTTAATGGAATCTTATTTCCGAATGATGGAATATATGAAAGAAAAGAATCTGTAAGGAGTTAATTATGAAGCATAATATAGTTAAGTTAGCGATTATATCTGCAATTGTAGTGGGCGCTACTTTCATAAATCATCAAAGTATAGCCGCGGATATGAGCTATGAAGGTCGTTTGCCTGCTTCATCAACTGAGATAGCTGTAGATAATCTACATGAAGTATCTAATGGGAAGATAGAAGGAAACTTAACTGCTAAGGGAAGATATAAGTTATCAAAGGAGGGCAAAGCTAAATTTGTAATTGAGAATGGTGAATATATTGATCCAAAAGATAGTGTATTTACTTTAGCTAAACCAAATATAGATCAATATCGTCTTGCTAAGTATGATAAAATCAATATTCAAACGATTGGTTATTCTCGAAGTGATTTAGGCTTTAGTGGCAGTTCGGGTGACTCTACCAGTAACTCGGGAATTACTTTGGTAATAGGTCCGGATGGACGGATTAGTACACCATATACAGGAGTACTTAAACTTGCAGGCATGACTCTTGATGAGGCAAGTGTTGCTATTCGTGATAAATTTGCTACTTATATTAATCATCCTAATGTATCAGTTAGTGTATCTGAGTATGGCGGTCGACAAATCTATGTTATGGGAGAAGTAACAAAACCGGGAATTTATCGTCTTGGTGCTGATTATATGAATGTATTTGCAGCGGTATCAAGTGCAAATGGGTTCCTACGAAAAGCCCGACCAAAACATATTCAAGTTGTTCGTGTGATTGGTGACAATGTATATGTCCGAGAAGTTGATTTAGAAAGCTTTATAAAAAAACAAGATATTAAACAAAATATAGCGTTACAAGATGGTGATATGATTTATGTTCCAAAATCTCATCGCCTTGTTCTGGGAGAAATATTGCCGTATATTTCAGCCGCATATGCAGTAAGAAATTGGTAGTATAGTTAAATGTAATTTTAAGGAGATAACAATGGAGAAGATACTTACAATATCTATTGCTGCCTATAATGTATCGGCTTATATTAAGGAATGCCTTGATTCATTAGTCAAATGTAGCTATCTTGATGCGTTAGATATAGTAGTAGTTGATGATGGCTCTCATGATAATACAGTGGAAATTGTTCAAAAGTATGTCTCTAAGTATCCAGATTCTATTCGATTAGAGCGGAAGGAGAATGGTGGTCATGGTTCTACTATTAATCGAGCAGTATCTGTTGCTAAAGGGAAATATTTTAAAGTTTTGGATGGTGATGATTGGGTTGATGCGGTAGAATTAGATAAGCTGGTAGAGGTACTGCGGAAAATATCTTCAGATTTAGTATTAACAAATTATACTAGATGTGTACCAGGGAATTATAAAACGGTAGATTATACAAATTTATTTATAACTGATACTGAAATAAGTATGAGCGAGTATAATAATAGAAATAAATTTGAGTGGATTTCTATGCATGCAATAGTTATTCGCACGGATGTTTATCGTAATTATGGCTTTAGGATATCGGAAAATCAATTTTATGTAGATGTAGAATTTATATATTTTTCTTTAGTCGCGGCAAAAACTATATATTACAGTTCAGTTAATGTTACACAGTATCGTTTAGGTAGGAGTGGGCAAAGTGTTAGTTTAGAAGGTGCATATAAGAATATTAGTGATAATATAAAAGTAGCTGAGCGAATTACAAACATGTATTATTCTAAGACTTACTCTATTGAAGGTAAGGAAGCGGTCTTATATGATCTGGTAAAACGTGTATATAAAAGTATTTTTGTATGGTTTTCATTATTTAAAAATAATGAAAAAGATAATTTATTAAAGCAAATGGATATTAATCTATTACAAAAATATCCTCAGGTAAGACAAATTCCATTAGAGAAATATAAGGTTGTTCGCTATAATTATAAATTAGGTTTGAGCTTGCTTAGATTTTTAAGAAAGATTACAGGAAAGGAAATGTAATCGATATGTCTAATGAAGCAAGACAACTCATAGAAAATATTTTTTCTATGGTATCTTTAAGGGCTTTGGAGTATATTTTATCATTTCTCCTTGTTCCTTATTTACTTATTATTCTTGGACCGGAAAGAATAGGTGAGATTGCATTTATGCAGGGATGGCTTTCCTATGCATCTCTAATTATAAATTATGGGTTTAATTTAACGGCGCCAAGAGCCTTGGCAGAAGCGGAACCATCACAATATAGTTATTTATTTTCTAAATATTTTTGGGCGACTAATATTTTAGGACTTGTTGTTACGATTATTGTTGGTATTATTTTTTCTATAATGACATTCGTTAATTTACAAGCTGATATATGGCTTTTATTGGCTTTGTATAGCGGTGTTCTTGGAAATATGTTATTTCCAATTTGGTTTTATCAAGGAATACAACGAATGCGATTTATTACAATAATCAGTTTAAGCAGTCGCTTGATTTCTATGATATGTATTTTTATTGTTGTAAAAGAATCTTCAGACTATATATGGGCTGGGCTATTTCAGTCTGTCCCGTCATTAATTGCGGGGATAATATCTTTAATTTTATTATCTAAACAATATAAAGGCTTATTCAAGTTTCCAAATTTTGGTAGTATTTGGAAAGCTTATCAAGAAGGTTGGCAGATTTTTTTATCTAGTTTTGTTATTAATCTTTATACTGGAACGACTGTTGTAATTTTAGGAATATTGACAAATAATACAGTGGTTGGTCATTATACGGCTGCGGATAAGTTGATTGGCTGTGTAAGACGTTTTATAAGTGCATGTAATAATGCTATATATCCTCATATTATTGCAACGTTAAAAGTAAATGTAGAAAAGGGATTGAGGTTTCTATATTCGCAATTATTAGTTTATATAATTATGGGAAGTATTGTAGCTATTGTGTTTATTATGTTTTCAGATCAAATTATTTATCTATTATTAGGGGGCAAGTACTTATCATCAGTTCCTATTTTTGAAATATTGGCGATATTACCATTATTAATTTCAGCAAGCAATGTATTGGGGGCTGAAATGATGCTAGCATTTAAGCTAGATAATATATTTAGCCGAATCCTTATGTTCGGGGCTATAATTAATACATTGGCAATATTCCCGCTTACTTCTCAATTTGGAGCTGTCGGAACCGCATGGACACAAGTGATTACAGAAGGAAGTATTACCTTAATTATGGCTATTGTTTTATATAAAAAAGGGTTCTTCAGAAAAAATTTATTCAAACGTTGACTTATTTTGTTGCTAGAAAGTGAAAGTTGGCATAGTACAATGTATGGATTAGGTCAACGTATAAAGGCGCTGTTTTACTACGTTCAAGTCGTATAGCCATTGACTCGTAATATAATACCCCTCGGACGAAAAGTGTCTATTTCCAAATTTATACTTTAAGTTTGCGTGTTTATCGAACATCATTAGCGCACTTTTACCCTTTAGATATCCCATAAAAGATGAAACTGATATTTTAGGTGGAATTAACACTAGCATATGCACATGATCTGCCATAAGCTCCCCCTCTATAATCTTGACGCCCTTATATTCACATAAACGTCTCAGTATTTCACGTAAACTATTTCTGTATTGATTATATATAACTTTACGTCTATACTTAGGTGTAAATACTATGTGGTATTTGCATAACCATTTTGTGTGCGCAAGGCTCTGTGTTTTTGTTGCCATATAAAATCACCTTTCTTTTGTATATAATGTGGCTTGAACGCCTACATTATACTTAAGCAAGGTGATTTTTTTGTCTTAAATTACAATATGAAATTGAACAGTACTTAAATCCACTATTTTATTAACTTCTTCTAAAAAGACCTCTTGTGGTGTTTTGTAATGTAATATTTTTCGTGGCAAATTATTACACCAGTGAAGGGCTCGTTGAAGTGTATCGTCTGAGACAGTTTCTATTCGCTTCCCTTTTGGAATAAAGCGGCAAAATAGACCATTATGCCGTTCATTAGAACCTCGTTCCCAAGCCGAATAGGGATGCGCAAAATAGATAGATAGTATTTCATCTTCAAGTTCAGATATATCCGCAAATTCTAATCCATTATCAGCGGTTATTGTCTTACATATTGTGCCTAATTCAACATTCTTTCTAAAGGTAGTTAACCACGCTTCTAATGTCTTTTTTACATCACAGGCATATTCTGACGGACAACGTAACGCTATATAGTCTGCTTTTACGCTCTAATAATGTCACTAATACGTTATCTGTTTTATCCTTTGTTCCACGAACAGTATTTAATTCCCAATGACCAAATTCTTTACGAGTTTCAATTATAGCGTCACGGAGTTCTATGGATTGCCCCAGTTCGCGCTTATGTTTTCTGACAATGGATTTCCTCATAGAACGACGTACTACCAAAGGCAGATCAATGGCCTTTACCCCAAGTAAACCTTGATGAAGATAGTTATATAAAGTTTTAGTACAAACCATTTCGTTACGTGCAAATATACACTGACGTTTAGCATATCCGACAACAGCATCAAAAGACCAATGTTCTTTAAATACTTTTTCCTCAACCCAAAGTATGAAGGACTCTATGGAATCTAACTTCATTGTATTAAATGAGCCAAGACGTTGTTGTTCATATGTTAATTGCCCTGAATCTGCTACATATACAATACAGGCTTTGCCTTGTCGAATTTGGACAACCGAACCACGTTTTAGTTCTGTATAAATAGTGGTTCTAGAGCGTCCTCATACGCTTGCAATAGCGGTAACAGAATCACCTGCGGCGATTCTCTTTTCTACATAAAAGCGTTCTTCAAGGTTTAAGTGTTTGTTTGTACGTAATGTCGTGTTATGATTAATATAGTCCATATTGATTACCTCGGTTAGATTATGTTTGGTCACTTAAATCATAACATAGGTTCACTATGGACTTTTTATGTGTTCAATTTCATTCTATAATTAAGCGAAATATTTTATTTATATACATAGTCTTTTATGTCTATCTTATCTCTTCATTTATTAATCTAATAACTAGATAACTTAAATAAAATAATTACATTTGATTAAAATGAGAAATTCATGAAAATTTTATAACTTTACTGTAGAAATTTTACAATTATCATGTATACTATCAATATCGAAATTATCAAATATTAATGTTCGGGGTTAGTATAATTCAGATTTGATAAATATTGAGGGAGAAGATATGAGTACTACATTTATGATGATGAATAATCCAATGGATTTGATTATGAATCTAATCGTAGATACATCTGCTAATGCGAATCAAACAGTATTAGAAGGTGCTATCGAAAAGTATAAAATCGATTTTGATGTTAAATCTAAACAAGCCATCTTTACATTCAAAATGTATGACAGTTCTAAATAC
Organism: uncultured Pelosinus sp.; assembly: GCA_963526645.1. Lineage (GTDB taxonomy): Bacteria > Bacillota > Negativicutes > DSM-13327 > DSM-13327 > Pelosinus. The sequence goes on from CAUROG010000042.1 coordinate 9,754, forward strand.
TATAAATTACGTATCGTTGCAGATGCTCATAAAAATTTAGAGGAACTTACTTCTATAGAGCATTTTTTCCAAGTTGTAAATATTTTAGGTCTTACTATTAATATGGCTAAGTCCAAGAAAAAGTCTTTAGGTATTAAAGTAGACATGGAAAACTCTTATGTGTACTTAGAGAATTTAGATTCTAATGATGGTACATTTCATAAATTTCATGGTTGGTTAGAACATTAATAATACAGAATTTAGAGTGTTGAGTTGTATTATTAGAGGTGCCAATATATAAGCTATTTTAAGCGTAAAAATGTAATATTTTATAAATAGTTTATATGAATATTATATGAGAATATGGTAAAATTAATGTAATAGAGTTTTAGGGAAATCTATTGTCATTATATAAAGAAAGAAGGTTGTTTTCTTAATGTTGTGTTGAGAAAATAACCTTCTTTTTTATAAGCATAGATAATGAATCTATCGTGAATTAAAGCTGAGTAATATAAGTGTGTTTAAAAATGAGAAATAAATAAGCATATTATTTTAGAATAGGAAGATTAGTTCTAGGATAGGCAGCTTAGTCAAATAGTTTGAGAAGGCTTTTTATGATTAGAATACCGATCATAGAGCCTGTTGTATCAAGTAGAACATCGGCAATTGTTGCTGTCCTACCTGGTGTATAAATTTGAATGACTTCATCTAATGAGGCAATGCAGATTGCCAGTAGGATGCTTTTTTTCGCTATATGGGTTGCAAAAATTTGTTTGAATGTATAGTAAATAACTGCACCGAGAGCCATAAACTCTGTAAGGTGAGCTAGTTTACGCACATAGGTATCCATAAGTTTTAAATTTGGATGGAAACCGACTTTGATTAATATGGATTGTATATTTGTAGTAAAGAACATGCTGAGTTGAACGGAGTCAGACTTAGCCTGATATGAATTACCCCAAATAAAAGCAATAATCAATAGGATGATTGTTGCACTAATCGTTTTTTTCATTAATTATAACCTCTTAGTATACTGTGTTTAATATATTATATTGTTTGCTGTATTTAATAAATGGGAAGTTAGTATGATTAAAAAAACTAGTTTAGCTAGTTATGAGGGAGTATAGATGGAAAGTAAATATATTAAGTCTAATATAATTGTTAAGTTGTTAATGACAACTGTCGATTATATTTCAGTTATTTGCGGCATTCTATCTGCCTATAATTTACGTATGCTTCTACCATTTAGTGAAAGTGACATGGTATTGCATATCGATCATTGGTATGCCTACATTATAACACCTCTTGTTTTTATAACAGTTCTCTTCTTGAACCACGGTTATAAAATCGATACAGCCTACTGGGAAAAGGTAAAAATCATCTTCCGCAGTATTACTATTGGTATCGTATTGTCTATCGTTTTAATGTACGCAGGTCATATTTTAAATAATGTATCCCGCTTGTTCGTGATTTTATCTTATGGGTTTATATTATTCTACATTATTGTATTCCGTTATATCTTAGCTCGCACGCTTATCAAATTGAACGTGTTAGCCATTCCTGTACTGCTTGTAGGGGCCGGCAAAACGGCAGAGCTCGTAGACATTCATTTCAGCAACATGCCGCTTGCGATGTACAAAATCGTAGGTTTTGTAGATGATCATCCTAAATCCGCTGTGCTGGCTAACAAATACGAATGCCTTGGCAAGTTTAGCGATGCAGAAGCGGTAATTAAGAAATATAATATTCCAAATGTTCTCGTATGTGCGCCAGGTTTGGAATCTCGCAAATTAGTAACCTTGATTAATAAATTGCAAATCCTTGTTGAAAAGGTAACCTTCGTTCCTGAGTTATTTGGTATTCCTGCAGCTAACATTCAAGCCCGTGGCTTGATGAATGAACAAACCTTGATTTTAGAGGTTAAAAATAACCTTGCTCAACGACGCAATCGTCTCTTTAAACGAATCTTTGATATTACAGCTACAGTAATCGGTGGCATTTTGATTTTGCCTGTAATAGCTATCGTAGCTATCTTAATTTACTTAGACTCTCCAGGTCCTATCGTATTTGGTCATAAACGTGTAGGCCAAGGGGGCAAGGAGTTCCCTTGTTATAAATTCCGCTCTATGGTGCCTAATGCACAAGAGGCGTTGGAAATTTATTTGAAAGAAAATCCTGAAGCCCGTGAAGAATGGGAACGTGATTTCAAATTAAAAGATGATCCTCGTGTTACAAAAATCGGTAAATTCCTTCGTAAAACAAGTCTTGATGAATTGCCACAATTGTGGAATGTATTGATTGGCGATATGAGCCTTGTAGGCCCAAGACCTATCGTGCGTGCAGAAGTTGAAAAATATGGCGAATATATTAACGACTTCTATCTCGTACCACCAGGGATTACTGGCGTATGGCAAGTAAGTGGTCGTAGTGATACGACGTATGAAGAACGAGTTCTTATGGACTCTTGGTATGTACACAACTGGTCCGTATGGATTGATATTGTGTATCTAGTGAAAACTGTGTTAGCAGTTCTTAAGGGTAAAGGTGCGTATTAATATATAGGTGCAAACATGAAAAAGGTTATTATATACGGTTTATCAGCAATCCTGTAGAAACCTTGCATACATCCATCAATCAAACGATTGAATACTTGGAGCTTTCAAAAGCCCAAACCTTTGGGCCTGGTGTGGCTCATGAGGTCGTAGGGGGACGCATTTCCGTAGTGATCGACATTCCAGAAACAAATAACTATGGTTATGCGCCAA
>CAUROG010000043.1:0-12272 GCA_963526645.1 uncultured Pelosinus sp.
GAGCAATCGGCTGTTAACCGATCGGTCGTAGGTTCGAGTCCTACTCAAGGAGCCATATGTGGCCCGTTGGTCAAGCGGTTAAGACACCGCCCTTTCACGGCGATAACGGGGGTTCGATTCCCCCACGGGTCACCAATTACGGGCGATTAGCTCAGCTGGGAGAGCGCCTGCCTTACAAGCAGGATGTCGGCAGTTCGATCCTGTCATCGCCCACCATATTAGAAATGATAAATGAGTATTGGAATGATAATTCTAGTGCTCATTTTTGTGTTAGTTATTATCATTATCATGCTCTATGTATAATAGAGAAGTGAATAGCAGGAAAAGCTTTAAGTTTGCCGAATTGTGGAAAATGAATAGTGAAGTATGCTTATGATGAATTATATAGCTTTAGGAGGCGTTGCAGTGGATGGAAAAGAAAGGCGGATAGCATTATTAGAAAAGTTAAAAGTAGCAGAAGAACCATTGACAGGTACATGGCTAGCGAAAGCATTAGGAGTCAGTCGTCAAGTCATTGTAAGTGATTTTGCTATCTTACGGGCAGCAGGTCATATCGTGTATGCCACGTCTCAAGGCTATGTATTGCCCCTTCTGGAATGTACTAACAGTGTAAAAGCTACGTTGGCTTGTAAACATGGGCGTGATGATTTAGAAGAGGAATTATCTATTATTATAGATAATGGCGGCAGGGTGCTTGATGTTATAGTTGAACATTCCTTATATGGAGAGTTAAAAGCGAATTTAATGCTAGCATCCCGTCGTGAAATAGGGGATTTTTTGCGTAAGCTTGAAGAGGGTAAGGCAGAACAATTGGCGAGTATTACAGGTGGAGTTCATTTACATACGATCGAAGTACCTAATGAAGAAGTATTATTAAAAATTAAAGAAGAACTAAAGAGCAAAGGCATTTTAATCTTGCCCTAAGATATGTCATTAATAGAAAGAATATTTTATCCTGCGAGGATGTATGTTTTTTAATTTTCGCAGTTTATTATTTCTTCCACAAAGCTAACTCTAATGCTAACAAAATATATTTTATGAATAAAAAGAAGTTGAGAGCCACGGCTCTCAACTTCTTTTTATTATTAGTCTTTTATTTGTTCTGCAATAATTTCTGCCACATGTTTAATTTTAACATGTGGAGCTTGTTTATCCAATCCGCCTTGGATTTGCATCATGCAGGCTGGGCAGGCTACAGCAATAACCTCAGCACCGCTGTCTTTAATATTATCAATTTTTTTCTTTAAGATAGGCATAGATAGTTCAGTGTACTTCACACCAAAAGCACCAGCCATACCGCAACATTTATCGCAATCCTTCATTTCTACGAAATCATAACCAGGTGCAGATTCTAATAGTTGTCTAGGTTCAGTGTGCACATTAAGACCACGCTTCATATGGCAAGAATCATGATAGGTTACTTTTTGTCCGCCAGCAGTTTTGTTTAGACGGCCAACTTTATCATATTCACCAGCAACAAAGCTAGTAAACTCACGTACATTATGAACTAGTTTTTCGACACGTTTGCTCCATTCTGGATCATCTTTAAACAGTTCTACATAGGTAAGATGCCAAGTTTCAGCGCAAGTTGGGCATGCAAACATAATATAGTCAGCTTTGGCTTCTTCAAAGGCAATAATATTTTGCTTAGCAATTTTTCTAGCCGTTTCATGGTCGCCCATACCTAATACTGGCTTACCGCAGCAACTTTGATCTTCAGGGAAAACAACTTCCATATTAAGATCTTGCAGTACTTTATAAACGGATTCACCTGTTTCAGGGAAGATAAAGTCAATATTACAACCACTGAAGAAAGCAACACGTTTAACGGGTTTGTTTAATTTTTTAGTAACCTTTTTCACACGATCTCTGAAAGGTTTATCAGCTACAGCTGGTAAACTGCGATCAGCTGCTAAACCGGCAAAGAACAATGGCAGATGTCTAATAACCCGTCCAGTAGTAAATGGTTTTTGTCCAATTGAAGCTAAGCGTAATAAATTGTGGAAGACTTTGCGGTTGGCAAGAACGTTTTCAAAGACTGCTTTTACGCCGAAAGGCAAGCCGTCTTGTTCAACGGATTTGGCCCGAAGATATTCAATCAGACCAGGAATATCAATTTTTCCTGGACAAATCTCAGTACAACGACGACAGCCAATACACATTTCGTTTATTTGCTTAAAATCGTCCATGCTATTTAAAAGAGCTGTTAAAATAGCACCAATACCACCAGCATAAATGTGTCCGTAAACATGTCCGCCAACTAAGGTATAAACTGGGCAAACATTTAAACAGGAGGCACAGCGAACGCATTGATAAATTTGTTTTAGCTTATCATCCTTTGCGGCTTTAAGACGTCCGTTGTCAAAGAGAATGACATGAAGTTCTTTTTCTTGTTCTACCCATTGACCATCTTTCTTTACTAAGGCAGGAGCAGCACCAGAAATCATACTCATATAGCTGGTCATAAGCTGACCCGTTGCATTTCTCGGTAATGTTCTTAAAATTGGCACAGCGTCTTTGATGGTAGGAATCAGCTTCTCGTAACCAATAATGACTACTTGAATTGGTGGTAGAGTTGCTACTAAGCGAGCATTTCCTTCATTAGTCACAAGTCCTGTAGCACCATTTTCTGCAATACCAAAATTTGCACCAGTAATACCCATATCAGCTTGCAGGAATTCATCTCTCAAGGCTATTCTGGCTTCTTGTACCATGTAAGCAATATCAGGCTCAATGTCTTTATTGAGTTCTTGAGAAAAATATTTCGCAACTTGATTTCGATCAAGATGGATAGCAGGCATAACCATGTGTGAAGGTTTATGGCCAGCAATGGAAATAATCCATTCTCCTAAATCTGTTTCCTTAACATGTAGGCCTTTTTCTTCTAAAAAATGATTCAAATGGATTTCTTCTGTAGCCATGGATTTGGATTTAGCAATTCGTTTAACGCCTTTTTCTTTACAGAGGTTATATAGATATTCTTTTAAAGCATCGCCATCTTTGGCACGAAAGACTTTACCGCCCCGCTTGGTGACTTGTTCTTCGAATTGGTCAGCAATTTCTTCTAATCTTTCCACTGTGTCGATTTTCATATCTCTAACAGAGTTGCGTAACGTATCTATATCATTTACATTTTCATAAGCCTTAGCGCGAGCGATAGGATAAGCTTCTGCAAATCGATTTAAAGAGCCACGCAAGGTTTCATCCATTAACTTTTCATTGATTTCTTGTTTTAAGTTACGATTATTACTTGACATTATTTCATACCTCCCTTGTATCTTCATCAATAGCGATGATTACTAATTGGCTAGGTCCGTGCACACCGATGGTTAAAACTCTCTCGATGTCTGATGTACGGCTTGGACCAGTGATGAAGCTAATATATCCGTGGTCAAATACTTTGGAAATTGTTTCAAAAGCTGCTGCGATAGTAGGTACTACCTTATTACTATTCATCACAACAATGGAGATAGGAGGAAGTGTAGTGGTGAGACGTTGTTCAATCGCAAGGCCATCCTCACAGACACTACCCGTTTCAGCAATGCCGAATTCCACACAGGCAATGCCCACATCGGATGTATCCGCGTGGGTTCTAATATCTGATTGCTCAGAATATAACTCTACATTTAGGGTTTTAAGGGTCTCACGAAGTCCTGAAGGTGATAATACTTCATTAGTAGCGACAACTTTTTTTGCTTCGCTGGACTTAACAATGTCAACAATAACAGATTGTGCTTCTACCGCTGTTTTTACTCTAAAAACCTTTGCTGCTACATTTTGAGCACGCATTGCGAATTCTTCGAAGAATTCAGTGCCGACGCTTTCGGGTGGGAAAGCTTCCTTCCAGTTATTACTTACTTTTTTCATAAGTCACGTCCTTACTTTTTTTTATAAAACAAACTATAAATTGCATGTAGTGGTCTGACCAGTATATTCTAAGTTGGAGATATAAAATCCTCCTTAATAAGTGAAAAAACATAAAATTTTATTTATTTGAATTTTTTAAATATATAGGCAGGAATTTAGGGGAATATGTTGAAATATTAAAACAATGGTCAGACCACTAGTCCAGTGAGTTATGACTAAAATACTGGTTGATCAAAGAGAGGTGAGAAAAAGATTAGACCAGTGAAGAAGATTTATACGATTTAAAATGAAGGAAAATACATAAAAAGAGGTGTTTATTTAATGGCATGGACTCAAGTTTATGATCCTATGAACAGTTTGGCGTTATCATCCCTTTTTGCAGCGGTTCCAATTATTGTAATTTTCTATCTATTGGCCATTCGTCGTACTCCAGGACAAATCGCTGGTGCAGTTGCAGTAGCGTCAGCATTATTGGTGGCAATTTTTGTATATAAAATGCCTGCTGGCCTTGCAATAACTGCAACGGCTATGGGTGCTCTTTATGGTGTATTCCCTATTTTCTGGATTGTTCTAACCGCTATCTTCATTTATAACATGACAGTAGAAACGGGACAATTTGAAATCGTAAAAGATTCTATTGCGACGATTACAGATGACCGTCGTTTACAAGCACTTTTAATAGCTTTTGGTTTTGGTGCTTTCTTGGAAGGAGCAGCAGGATTTGGTACTCCAGTTGCAATTTCCGCTGGTATGTTAGTGGGTCTTGGCTTTAATCCTCTGTATGCAGCTGGATTATGTTTGATTGCTAACACTGCTCCAGTAGCCTTCGGTGGTATTGGTATTCCTATTATTGTTGCTGGACAAGTAACAGGTTTAGATACTATGAAAATCAGTGCCATGGTTGGTAGACAATTACCATTCTTGTCCATTATTATTCCTATCTGGCTAGTTGTATTAATGTCAGGTTGGAAAGCTGCTAAAGAAGTATTGCCTGCGTGTTTAGTAGCTGGTATCTCTTTTGCTGGTGTACAATGGTTTTCTTCTAACTATATCGGACCAGAACTTCCCGATATTTTATCTTCCCTTGCTTGTATCATTTCCTTAACTATATTCTTGAAATATTGGAAGCCAGCAAGTATTTGGCGTTTTGCTAACGAACCAGCACCTACTCTTGTTGCTAATCGTGCAGCATTAACTTTTGGTAAGGTAATAAAAGCATGGTCCCCATTTATTATTTTGACTGTAATGGTTATTTTGTGGGGCTTAAAACCAGTAGTAGCAGTGTTGGATTCTGTTACGCTTAAATTTTTAGTACCAGGTTTAGATAAAGTGGTTATGCAAGTTGCTCCGATCGCTAAAGCTCCAACTGCGATGGCAGCACTTTATAAATTTAACTGGTTGAGTGCAGCAGGTACAGCCTTGTTTATTGCAGCTATGCTTACAGCAGCAGTATTAGGAGTTGGACCTGGAAGATTCATTTCTATATTTACAAAAACAGTATCACAATTAGTAAAACCTTTGATTACGATTCCTTGTGTTCTTGGTTTGGCTTATATTATGAATTATTCAGGTATGAGCTCAACTCTTGGTCTATTCCTTGCAGGTACAGGCTCATTCTTCCCATTTTTCTCCCCATTCTTAGGATGGTTAGGTGTATTCTTAACTGGTTCCGATACTTCTGCCAATGCTTTATTTGGCAATTTGCAAGCTGTTACAGGAACCCAGGTTGGTGTTGATCCAATTCTAACAGTAGCCGCTAACTCCTCAGGTGGTGTTTGTGGTAAAATGATTTCTCCACAAAGTATTGCAGTAGCTACTGCAGCTACTGGATTAGTTGGTAAAGAAGGAGATTTGTTTGGCTTTACAGTAAAACATTCTCTAGTACTAGCGGTTATCGTTGGTGTTATGACTTATGCACAAGCCTATTGGTTACAATGGATGATTCCATAAGATACTTCCAAGTAAATGAGACAATATACTAGAAACTGGACTTATGCTAGTAAATAGTATATGATAAAACATAATGATTATAAGTGATGTAATCGATAATAATTCGTTATTTACACTTATCTAAATACATGGCGGGCGGCAAACTATGCAGCCCGCCATGTATTTAATAAATAGTTTACGAATAAAACACCGCATTTTTTAATTGTCCTTATTGCTGACATGATAGATCACTGCAATGATTAAGGAAAGATGGAGGATTACATGTTTAAGCCAGTTAAAACCAAAAAAGTCTATGAAGAAGTAATTGAACAAATAAAACAACTTATTGTTATCGGGGAATTGCAGCCAGGTGACAAATTATTATCCGAACGTGAATTATCAGAGAGGCTAAATGTTAGTCGCGCTTCTATAAGGGAAGCATTCAGTGCTTTAGAAATAATGGGGATTATAACCATTCGTCCAGGTGAAGGCAGTTTTGTTCGTCAAGTATCTTTTGAAGGTATGCTTGAACCATTATCTTTTTTGCTCCATGTGAATATTGATGATGCAATGAATTTATTAGAAGTAAGAAAAACCCTCGAAGTTGAAATTGCCGCGTTAGCAGCTCTTCGCGCCACACCAGAGAATATTGAGGATATGCGTAACGCATTACATCGTATGGTAGATGAAGTAAATGATGGAGAAGTGGGTGATAAGGCAGATGCAGAATTTCATTTTGCCGTGCTTAAAGCTGCCCATAACCCTATACTGATTAAATTAATGAGTGCTGTTTCTGATTTAATGAATAGTACCTACCGCTTTTCCAGACAAAAAATTTTTATGGAAGACAACATGCAGAAGATTTTGTATGATTCTCATTGTTCTATCTTTCAAGCAATTGAACAAAAGAAACCTAATTTGGCTCGTAAGATGATGGGGAAACACTTGACTATGGTAGAAGAATCTTTAGTCCAACTAAAACGCGGAGGAGTAACATCCATAACTAAGAATCAAGAAATTTATATACACAATAATATAAAGGCAGATTTTGGCTTTCCATCTTAAAACTGTTGGAGAGCTTTTTTTATTTAAAAGAAGTGTATGCTAGTTTTTATCAAACTATTGCCAATGACAAAAGTAAAGGTTATACTTAAATATAGGTGACAAGACAACTGTTATTACATGGAGGGACGTATGGACATTATTACAAGGCTAGAAAATGTTCCTGTGACAAAATTTCACTATCGTTTGTTAGTGATTACAGGGTTAGGATGGATGTTTGATGCTATGGATACAGGCATTATTGCTTTTGTTCTGCCTACTCTTGCAAAGGTGTGGGGATTAACTGCTGCCCAAGTTGGATATATTGGTAGTATTGGTTTGGTGGGTATGGCATTAGGAGCAGTTTTATCCGGTTCTATGGCAGATCGTTTTGGACGTAAGAAAGTATTTTCAGCTACTCTTGTTATGTACAGTGTAGCTACAGGCTTGTGTGGTTTGGCGTGGAACTTTGAATCTTTATTATTATTTCGCTTTCTGGTAGGTTTTGGCTTAGGGGGACAACTTCCAGTAGCTGTTACCTTAGTAAGTGAATATGCACCGCCAACTGCTAGAGGACGTTTTGTAGTTTTACTAGAAAGCTTTTGGGGGATAGGATGGTTAGTTGCCGCTTTAATTTCCTATCTGGTTATTCCGAGCTATGGTTGGAATATAGCTTTTTATATTGGTGCACTACCTGCTCTATACGTATTTAAGGTTTGGAAGTCAGTACCAGAGTCAGTACCATATTTACTTGGTAAAGGAAAGGTGCAGGAGGCTCATGAGCTTGTTAGTAAATTGGAAGAGTCTGCAGGGATAAAGCCTGTTATCAGTATGATTGCACCTGAAAGCAGAGAAGTAAAACCAGCTGTTTTTGCAGATCTATGGGAACCTCAATTTTTAAAGAGGACAATCATGTTATGGATATTATGGTTTGGCATTGTTTATTCCTATTATGGAATTTTTACATGGCTGCCTTCTTTGATGGTAGGGCAGGGATATACTGTTATAAAGACTTTTGAATATGTGCTGGTAATGACATTAGCCCAATTACCAGGATATTTTGCCGCAGCCTATCTTGTAGATCGCATCGGGCGCAAAGCTACCTTGTCTGGATTTTTAGCAGCTTGTGCAATATGTGCATACTTTTTTGGACAGGGAGGAAATGCGACTACTGTACTGTGGTGGGGGAGTATGATGTCCTTTTTTAATTTGGGAGCTTGGGGAGTGGTCTATACGTATACTCCAGAGTTATATCCTACTAATGTTCGAGCTTATGCTTCTGGCTGGGCAGCTGCTGTAGGTCGTATTGGCGGAATCCTGGCACCTACTGTTGTTGGTTATATGATATCTGGGAACAATGGTTTTAATAAGGTTTTTATGATGTTCACGGTTGTAATGCTAGGTGTGGCTGCAGTCGTATGGTTTCTAGGAGAAGAAACAAAAGGTAAGTCTCTGCAAGAAATAAATGGGTAATTTGTTATTTGTTGCTTACCCTATTATTTTGATGCTATAATAACTTATATTATAAGTTAAGGTGGTTGTTTTATGGGACTTAGCATGTTAATTGGATTAGTAGTAGCATTTTTTATATACAATGATGCTCAGAAGAGGGGACATTCTTTTTTAACCTCATTATTGTGGACAGTCGGCAGTGTTGCTATGCCGATTGTAGTTGTACCCTTATATTTAGTACTTGGCCGCAGGGTGAATGTTTCAAATAAACGTGATTCCGATCCAGATATCATTGATATAGAAGCCACTGTAGTGGAGGAGACTATCCCCTGTCCTATGTGTGGCAGTAAGGTACAAGAGAATTTTTTGGTATGTCCCTATTGCAGTCATACCTTAAAGCCTAAATGCCAATCTTGTGGAAAAGAATTTCCGCGGGATGAGAAAAATTGTCCTTCTTGTCAGGCAAAAACAGACCAGAAATAACAAGGAATTTAAAAAGGACGCCATAGGCGCCCATGCAGTCCTATGAATAATTAGACATATTATTCATTCTGTGATATAATAAATTTTGTGATTTTAAGTGAGAATAAGCGCCCGTAGCTCAGGGGATAGAGCATTGGCCTCCGAAGCCATGTGCGTAGGTTCGATTCCTGCCGGGCGCACCATACGAAATTCAAGCCTTCTAGCAGTTTTGCTAGAAGGCTTTTTTGTATGAAAAACTACTTATGCACTGCTTATTTTAGAAAAACTGCTTAAACTGCTCAGTGTATTAAATAACGACTATTATTCCTTTGCAGGCAGAGTTATCTACGGCTCTTTCGGTAAGATCTTGGCAGGAAGGTATGGAACTCTACCAATGAAAGACTTAGAAAGTTGGTTTGGCGGTGCAACGAGTGATAGCCGGAGAAAGGTAGTAGTAAGCATATTAATAATAGTGTTTTATATCATGTTTTCATAAATACTTTTAACGCAGTAATTGATAACAAAGATTATTTTATGAAAAAGTGGCAACATTGTTTAGAAAATATGAATTCGTTGCAGAGATATAAGACGGAACAATTTATTAGAATAATGGAGGAAACTAAGCCACCGAGTGAATTTGACATGGACTTATATTTTGCGATAGTAGAAAAGATGATGGTTTATGATGACGGGCAATTAATTGTAAATTTCCTAGATGGCACAGATATTGAGTTTGAAATAGAATAGAGGTAGGAAAATTAATCGGTTGAGGTTGTCACCTTGACCGGCTTTGTATGGTCTTATTTATTCGAGTTGAAAACGATGACTAAAAATAAATTAATTTATAAGAACAGCCTAAACCAAGGGAAACCAATTCTTGAGTTAGGCTGTTCTTGTGTTAAACGGGTAGTAGCAAGCAGGTGAGAAAATAGTTGGACCGGATCTTGAAGTACTACTTTGTAGTCTATCGTTCCTTGCCCATCCCTATTGGGCTGTGGAGTACCCAAATAAGTATCGTTCATTTCCGCAAAACCTGCTAGATGATTTAAACTATCCCTTTCGATCATGGCGTAACGAATCTTGTGTAGTAGACGTCAAGCTGTATGGTAATTATGTTCCAATAACTGCGCAATAGATAAAGTGGATCGTCCCCTTTTATCGTCAGAAACTAAAAAAAATGCCCAATATATGTTTGGTTGACAATATAGTTCTGAGTAAAGTGCGTTAGTCAGATCTTAGATTTGAAATGATATACAAATAGGTGAGGAGAGTTCAAAAAAATTGTATAAGCACCTATACCTTTTTGGGTTAAACTGTACGGATAAATAATAGAAGAACAAATCTAAATTAGAAAAGCCCCTGTATCCAGGGGCATTTTAGTAAGTAAAAGCACTAGAATGGTTTTTTTGTTCTTCCAACCATTGAATTTCATTTATTATTTTGCCTAAACAAAGGTGAAAGTCTAAAAATTCGTTTAGCACAGGAAAGAAATTCAGTTGGTAGATCCCGATCGAATAGCCGTTGTCTAATGATTGCAGGAACCTATCTTAAATAAGTTCTTCTACATTAGCTCCTACTTGGGCCAGGGATTTAGATATTTCTCCGAATGGTGGTGGTAAATGGTTGTTTGCGGCTTACAAATATATGCTTGTTATGAGATAAAATGCAAAAACTTACAAATTATCTAAAAATGTTATAAATATTGACAAATTATGATGAAATATTTACCATTAATTGTTGAGTATTTACTCAACAATTGAAATGGATGGAGGGGATTTTATAATGCAAAATAGGGAGGGATTAGGTGGATTAAACAAGCGATTAATCTAATTTCAAAGAATGTGATTGAAGAATAAATTTGTTTTTTGGAATGTCAAAGTTATACTAATTAAATTGTTATCCTGAGCCAACCCAGGGAGCTGAAGGTAAAACTTTAGCTCCTTTGTTTTTAAACATGGACTACTTATCGAGGAAAGATGGTGTATTGGAACTAAACATAGTTGTACTAGTTAACCATCTAAGTACAAATTTATGCCATGAATATGGCTGTTGGCAGCAGCTTTCAATTTTTAAAAACTAGCTTTGATTTTAGTGTCAGACTAACCAGCTTAATTGTGTGAATGATATTGAAACCTATTAGCCTTTTTAATTGAGTGATAATGTACGTTTAATCAATGCTACCTGTAGAATTAAGGAGGTATTTGCATGTGCAGTAGATCGCAGCTAACATTCGAACAAAATTCAGCAACGAAGCAATATGTTTTAAATGAAAATGAATACGACGCTCAAAGAACATTGAATATTATCCGACGCTACTACGAACTGCGGAGTGCAGCCGAAATGAGTGCAGCACAATATGGGCATGTCAGCGGCGGCAGTGGTCTTTCCCGTGGCAAAGACCACATTATGTGTGTTCTCACTGATATTGATCGGGGTGTGACTGTATTATCATCGAGACAACAGGTTGTTGTTAAGTTATTGAAAATGGGGTATCTGATCAAGGAAATTAGTATAATCCTAGGTATCAGGCAGGTGACGGTAAAACTGCATATCCGTCAGGTGGGCTTCCGGCTAGCCGCCTATCTCAATTCCTTAAGCTCAGGGAAAGGGTGGAAGAAATGAGACAATATTATACATTGGAGATGTTAGAAGGATATTATCGGTGCCAAGATCCCAGTCTTTCTGAAAAAGTAGTAAAGGAAAAGGCGAAAGACTTAAAGAGAGTATTAAACACACTGGATATTGGCTGGGCCCGAAGCAATCGCCGGTTTTATACTTATAACCAATTTCATCATTTTTCGCAAAATTTTTATTAAAACTACCTAACCTTATTTGCCCTTTAATGTACGTATAAAGAATAGGAGGTGAAAATATGTTTTGTCCATTACTTTGTATCAAACCCGATAATACCATGGTTTCAGTTGGCCAATGTGTGGAAGAGGCATGCGCCTGGTGGATTACCAATGATAGCACAGGTAAATGCGCAATCTGCCAGATGGGAGAATATGCAGCCAAACAGTCATTAATTTAGAAAGGAGATGGTGATATGATTTCAACATTGAAATTGAGTGACATTACCAATAGATGGCGGGATGCTTTGCAAGCAAGTACGGCAATCCAAAACTACTGTATCACAAAGTACAACCAGTCGCCCAAAATATACGTCGGCATTAACGGCAAAAAACCGCCAGCGGACACCGACTGCCCGCTGATTATCCTTTATCCCGGTGCAAAATCGGAAGGGCTAGAGCTAAATGAATATACCTATAAACTCAAAGTTGGTTGGACAATACTTCAAGCTGCGAAGGCCACGACCGACAATATCACAGAGTATTCGGGCGTTGCGGAGTGCGATGAGCTTGGCCAGCTAATCTATCTAGAGCTGGCAGGGCTGAGTGCGGATAATCCGATCAGCGCAGTGAATTACAGTATTGAGCCGGTAGCCTATTATCCGCGTTTTCCCGGCCGTATGGACATTACCATAAAAATAACGCCTGTCAATGGCTATAACATTGACTACT
>CAUROG010000044.1:0-11013 GCA_963526645.1 uncultured Pelosinus sp.
TTCCTAAGTTTTCCTATTTAATTTCGTTGATATCCACATTTCCGCCAAGACGCCAAAGGCTGATGTTATTTTCGCCTTGTTCTTTAGCAATCGATATCCAGTAATTTAAAGTTTTCACGTCAGCATACCAGACTTGATAGGTCACGCCTCTATCTTTATAATCAAAAACTATGCATTGGCTTTCTTCATCCCTCTTGGTTTCACGATCATATATTGCAGCAAGGGTTTTTGCTTCCACTTCCGACAAAAACCTTTTTTCACCATTGTCACCCCATAGGCAACCGCCTGTTGAAAATGCTATTGACTTTTCACCCGGTAAGGCCTGGATTCGTACTACTGTTTTTTGGATAAATTCCTTATTGGCCTTTGGCCCGGGAGCACTATGCAATCCGTAAAGATTATAGAGCATGACTACATATTCAGGCCCTTTGAAAAAGCCAGCAGAAGAGAAGGCTGTACGCGGTTCCAATACAATCCTTAATTTTAAATTATTCTTCAAGGCTTTTACATAAAGTTTATTAGCAAATTCTAAGAAAGACTGTCCGATTGTTTCGTCTTTCCATATTCTTTCATAATCAATTTCAATGCCATCGTAACCACCCTGCAGAGTCAGTGCAATGATTTCGTCAATATGTTTTTCCATAGATGCATCATCGGAAAATAACCTGCGAAGAACTTCTGTATCTTTCATTACAGTCGATCCATCAGGATTTTGTTTGTCATTGACAAAAGTAAGATAGGTTTCATATTTTCCTTTTTTCAACTTTAATTCACTTTTTTTATCACTAAGCTCTTTGGGAATGAAAAGGCGGTCATTGCTATCGAAATATGCGCCAAAATAAGAAAGCTTCTCCAGTTTCTTTCCTAGCTTCTCCAAATCTTTTTCGCCTGCATCTATATCCCAATAGGCTAACCATGCCGAGCTTCTGGTTGGTTCTTTTGCGACTGCATTGACAGCAGATTGATTATTATAATTACACCCTATCAAGATAACAAAAACAGAGGCAAATATAGCTGCTTTGAAAATTTTACAAAATATGCTGCTCACTCACTTACTTCCTCCTATTGATTATAGATTAACAATAAACCAGCTTATGAGGGCTTCCCATAGTTGCTTCACTTTAAATTTAACGGCATCAAATCCTTGCATTCTACTGTCAAATAAAATCTTTTCTTCTGCCGCTCCCGTATTTTCAGTAATCACTAACTTTTCAAATACACCATCATATACATCATCCGCCAAATTTCTTTGGCTCCAGCCATAACCGCCCCATGCCGTTTCAAGATAAACAACGCCCGCTTTCGTATCGGATACTGGTAACTCTTTTACAGCCTCTTTGCCATCTACCATAATGCTAATCTTATCTCCCTTGAGAGACAGTGATAACATACGGTCACCTTTCGCATGAACACTGATTTCAGGTATATATTCTTCTGCACCTTCTGCTACGGTAGGGGCATTTTCTAGATTCTTATCTTTCAATCTTTCTGCGTAAATCTTTGCTTTTTCAGCAGAATCGGCATATTTTATGAAGGTTTCCAATTCTCTTACTCCAGCCGTTTTTTTGTCTTCAGGGATTGATAGATTCTCTTTACCATCATGTTTATCTAAATTTAACTTAAATAGTTCTTTCTCAGCACCGCCCATTTTTTCTGTAATATATAGAACATTGTTGAGAATATGTACGGACAAGAATCTATTTATGTTTTCATCTGCTCTGAGATATATTCTCTGCAAACCAAGTTTATTTCCTTTAAGCCTTACGGAAAGTTTCAGGTCTTCAAAATCATTGCTGTTCTTTAGGCGCAATAAACCTTTGTCTTTTGGTAAAGAGGTCAAAATCATCGTTTCATCTTGAGCTTCTAATGCCCCTTTAAGGGTTTCCCATGCTTTTTGTTTTTCTAAATTGCCTTTTACAAATTCCAGGTCTTGATTAATGTCATATTTTATACGCATTAGCAAATGATTGGTGTACCAATAGGCCTGTGGCTGCATCCTTGTTAAGTCATAGATAGTGCTGTTTCTCTTATTGAAAGAGAAGCCTTCCCTATTAAAATTCATTTTAAACAGTTCTTTCATCCAATATTCATTCACAGCACTTACTTTATCATTATTACCGAAACTTCCTGTATTGGAATGCATTAATATATACATTCCAGGTACATACCCCATAGACTTAGTATAATTATCTCTCAGGGTTTCATAATCATAAGTGATACGTTCTTTCATCTTGGTATAACTTTCTTTTGGAATACCATATTCGTCACGAATATAATCCATTAAATAGTGATTGTATTTACGTCCTAAATAAGGCGCGACTCTAGAGTGTTTCAATGGATCTAATTCGCCCAGATAATTGTTGTACCGATCAAATACGTTAATAAATGCGAGCCGGTATCCATTGGTACCCATTTCCCAAAAGGTACTTTTTTCAAGTTCGGTTAGTTCTTGCGGCATTAAAAATTTAGGATCTTTTTTTTCGAACTTTTCGGGATATGTCAGTATTGTTGCTTTAAAATTCAAATCTTCCAAAATTTTTTGCGAAAAAATGGCAGTATCTCTTCTGCCATCTTCAAAAATCAAAAAAAGTGATTTCTCAGGCAGATTTTTTCCTGATTGATAATAGTTTAAAATATCTTGCTGTGTGATCGTTACATAACCCAAATCTTTGAGTGCTTGCAACTGTTCATGTAAACGCCCCACTCCAATAAGATTCTGATCGCCTGTTCGTGCTACACCAAAATAGGAAAGTGCAATAAATCCTTTATCTCCTGCAATTTTTGTATTTTGCGTTGCATAAGGTTTATATGATTTTAGGGTAAATAATGTGACTATACAGATAGCAATTACTGCAAGGAGGATCATAATTTGTATCACTACACGTATCTTTTTATTTCGGTCTTTCTGAGCAGTGAATTTCTCTTCTAATATCGTCATCATCTTATGCCCTCTCTTGCTTTTTGCGTTTCTTTTCTAGCTGTTCCACAAGATCCGCAGGAGTCATGCGTGTTCCCCAAGTAGTTTTCCAAAAAGTAAGCCATGCAAAGGGCATCCGCCATAAAAGTATGGCTTCATAGTATAAGCAAAACCATAACCCATAAATCCATGTTGAACTTCTTCTCAAGAACAATTGCGCCATACTCATGAGTAATGACATTAAAAAAAGACCGATGATAAAGGTAAAGGGAAATACTCTGTGTGTAATTGGAATATAAATCAGATTATAAAGAACGATAAGGGGCGCCAAGAACGGCACGAGTACGCCCATATAAAAAGATAATGCCATAAACGGCTCTTTCTTCCACATAAAGCTAGCTGCAATCAGGGATTCCCTAAGCCAGGAGCGATTCCAGCGCGTCTGCTGCTTCAGAAAGACCGTATAGGTGTTCGGTACAATCGTATCACAGATGGCGGTATCTTGGTAACACGTACGATTTTCTCTTAATATGAAATTGGTCATGCTGCGATCGTCACCAACTGTGGCTTTTTGCCCCCAAAACTCTTGATTTAACCATGCATCCATATATTTAACAAGCAAATCTTTTCTGTAACAGGAAAGAGGACCGGATAAACATGTGACTGCATCAAAATAGCTTTCTGCTGCTTTCATGATTCGAAAGGCTATGTAATATCGTACAGCCTGCATTTTTGTAAGTGCATTGGTGTAGGTATTGGCCACATCGGTTCTACCAGAAACTCCGCCCATTTTGGTATCTTTGAAGGGTTGGACGATATTACGTATAGCAAAGGGATCTAAAAAACTGTCCGAATCAACAAATACAACCAATTCATGCTTTGCCATTAATGTCCCTTTTGCTAGGGCCTCGCGCTTGCCTGCATTTACTTCCTGTCGAACAAAATGAAGCCTGTTTTCAATTTCATAACGTTGTTCTTTGATTTTTAACTCTTCAACGATTTCTTTAATTTTGGTCACAGACTGGTCGTTGGAGCAATCATCTACAATAATAACTTCCAATTTATCCATTGGATAGTCCTGATTAATACAACCTGAAATTGTTCTTTGTATCCATTGTTCCTCATTGAAACAAGGAACAATAATGGTGACCCCGGGTGTAAAGTCTTTGTCGATGGGAACAGGGCGATAAAAAGAACCAAACAGATATCTGGTGAGCAGAAATGTCGCCGCAATAATACTGTAAGAATATAATATTTTATTAAATTTAAAATACAGTACACTTTCTGCTCTCAACAGAAGAATGCAGGCAGTAATTAAGAATAGGAAGAATGCGGATACCGACAGCATATACCAATTTTTCTTCTTAGTCGCATACTGTGCCAGTGATTCTAAGAATGCTACGCCGCACAGTGTTTTCTCATCGGCGTTTTTGCCAAAGCGGATATATTTAGCTGCAATATCGACTTTCATCTCATAACCTTCCGGCATCGTTCCGGGTGCTATAACAAACTTCAGCTTAATTTCCGATGCCAGACTCAAATCCTCAGCTACTTCTGGTGGAACTTCAAGTAGCATACCGGTAGTCGATATATCAATACCTTTCCCTATACAAGTTACTTTTTTACCAACAGAAATATATTGAATTGAAACATCATAATCAACCAAATAGCGTCTACCCATCTTTTCATTTTCTAGAAGAATTGAGATATCATTCGTATCCTCATTACCCTTTACCCGGCGTCTATCCACATTCGTGCGCACGCCTTCTTTGTCAGGCACTTTCGAAATTAGCCTGCGGTCAGGTTTTGCAACAAGTAAAATATCCTCTTCTTCCTTGATTTCTTGCTGAAATAACTTATTCACAGTTCACCTCCTGCCATTTCTACGCTGCTGGCTAAAGCAGCATATACTCAATTGCTCTCGTCATTTCATCATAGATTATTTATGCCTCTATTACTTTTAAACTTTATCAAGGTTATTCTATTTCAGAGATTTTTTCCGATTGGTTTGAGAATAGTCATCTGTTAGATAATCAGATAACCTACCGACTTTAAACTTGGAAGGATCAGAATCTGCTTTAGCTTCATTTGCAGTCAACAAGATATCTAGGGCCATTGGAGTGTATATAGAACTGTCTCCCATATGCATAACCAAGATGGCACCTTTTTTTACTTCTCCGTTTTTTGCATATAGTCCATCTTTTATTTTTCTAACAAGTTGAGGAACACTTTTGGCCATATAATCCTGTGTGCTTTCCGAACCAGAAATAATAAATTCATAATCGTTTTCAAATAAGGCTTCAAAGCCCATCTTGCTGATTGCTAGGGTTGGGGGGCGAAAAAAGCGGGTCAATGCAGGTTTTCCGTTTACAGTTACATCACCTGTAACATCTTGCAACTTTTGATAGGCCGTGGCAAGGTCCTTGCTATATTCTTCTTTATTCAGGGTCTTGACTTGCTTGCCCGTTTTCGGATCACGAACTGCCATAGGTTTGTGCTTGTCAGAATGACTACCAATTTCATGACCTTCTAAAGCAATAGTTCGGAGTAGATTGGGATTATTGAGTACATTGTTTGTTAGGATAAAGAATGTTCCTGGAGCATTATGCTTGCGTAAAACATACAATATTTTATTGATTGCTGCATCCGTCCCCCAGTCGTCAAAGGTAAGGAAAATAATATTTCCTTTGGTATGTACCAATCCACTGGTATCGAGACGGCGAATTTCCATTTTTGAGAAACCTAGAACACGGTCTTCGTAATCAACATCCTCATGACCGATATAACGCTTCGATACTTCAGCCAGCAAATTATGTTGATCAATATTTAGCCTATGCCCACTTCTTAATCGTGTTGGAACTTTTGCTGGATCTACAGGATACTGATAAATAAATTTAGTATGATTAAGAATTTCTCCTACTGGCTTAATGGTATACTGGGAATCATTTGACAGATTAGTTGCAGGATTATCATAGGATGTTGCATAGGCAATGTTATCCACTTTGCGTTGTTTGATGATTTCTATTAAATCGCCGAGCAAACGATCGTTGGAGTAATAATCCATCCTAAAATGTACAATTTGTCCCCGCATTAATGAAAACACAGATTTTCCAAAAATTTCTGCCATAACCTGATCTGCAGAAGTGTAATCTTTATCTTTGCTTTGTACAACATTGATAGATTGACCAATCAATTTGCAACCCAAGCTAAAAACGGCTTCTTTGGTTGTATCGGTTACGGCACTCCATGGTTGCTTTACCAAGTTCGTGCCTACACCAAACTGGTCTTGCAGTATCTGGCGACTACGCATAATATTATTGCGGGTTTCATCGAATGTATCCCCATCTTTTGGTCTTATCGCAATACCAATTTCATGCCCGTTTTCAATAATTTTCCTCAATGTTTCAGGATACTTTTTCATTTCGACTTCCGCCACAAAGAACGTCGCTTTAATACCAAGGTTATTCAATCTTCCTAGTACATCATTCACTACTGCTCCGTTGGCTAATCCTCCGAAGGTATAAGAAAGCGCCGGCTCGGTAGTTGAAATTATTTTGATTTCTTTTGCATTGTTATCCACACTCTCGGCCGCATAAGCTGTCCGGCAGGTAAATAAAGCCGTAACCTGTTCTTGAACGAAAGAAGCTATTTTTGCCAGAAGAGAGGATTCGTTAGACACTTTAGCATCGTTGATGCTGTTTTGCAGAAAGGTGGTTCTTGCTGGTTTTGGAGTATTATTATTTTTTGAGAAGTCTTCCACATAAACGATAGTATAATTTGCCTTGTTCAGCGTAATTAAGAGCTTTTCTACCCCGTCGACAATCTCTTTGTCTCCCAAATCTGCCAGCTGCGGCAATTCTTTTAAACCCGGCTGTTTGTCTATTGCCGGTTTTAGGTCTGTTTTTCCCTGTTCATTGACAATCAGTTCGGTATTGGTATGTAGTTTTATGGAAACAATACTTCCCGGTCTAATATTGCCTACAAAATTGTCCACGGCGGTAAGAGTATTTATTTGTTTCACATTGAAGAAAACATCGCTTTTTACAACGCTGCTAAAACCACAAGCTTTTGCCACTTGAAGCAATTGATCTGTATATTTTGTATCATTGCATTTTAAAAGGTTTGGCCCTTGATCGGTGGTCACTTTGATGATTTTTTGTGCACGGCTAAAGTCTTTAACCACTCTTTCAATGGGCATATTCTCCATTTTAATCAGGCCAGAAAGAGTATAGTTTTCTATTTTTTGTCCTGCTTGTTTGATATTTACAACGGTTTGTGGATCTTCGGCAGTCTGCATCCCATCAACAAAAAATGTTGCCTTAGCATTATATTTTTTCAATAGGTCTAAAATCTGTTGGACGACAATACGATCTGTTAGCCCGTCAAAGGTTAGAGCAATCTGACGTTGCCCACTATTGCTATGTGTGATGACAGTTGCCTTCTCTTGACTGTTTTTCATCTGCTCCAATGCTTGGGCAACTTCTATATCAGCATTATAGGAACCTTCCAGATCTGTAATATTACGATGATCGCCGCCTGTCTGCGTCGTAAAGAAATCTTTGAAAATAAACACACCCATCAAACAAACACCGATTAAGAGAACCAGTGATGATACCATTTTCTTATTTTTCACGTATATCACCCCCTCATAATTAAAGACTCCAGTAGGAGTAACCCTTTTCTTCTATGATTTTTTGTTCAAGTATATTCTTAATATCAATAATAACATGTGTCGTTTGCTGCTTTTGCTGTTTGAACATACTTTCCAACTCTGCCACCCGTAAATCTTTAAATTGTTGATGCGCTACTAAGAATACCAGACAATCGGCATTTTTGACATCTTTTAAATCTGTCAGTTCCATATCGAATTCTTTTTTAAACTCTTCTTTATCGGCAACAGGATCTACCACCTTTACTTTGATTCCATAGGTGGCAAGGTGTTTTAAAACATCTAACGCTTTTGAATTGCGCATATCTGGACAATTTTCTTTAAAAGTTATTCCCATAATATAAATGTTAGATTTCTTGACATTTTTATCCGCTTGAATTAACTTATTGATTAAGTTATCAGTGACAAAAAGCCCCATATTGTCATTAACTCTTCTGCCGGCGGCAATAATCTGCGAGTGATACCCCAGCATTTGGGCTTGATAAATAAAGTAATATGGGTCGACACCGATACAATGTCCGCCTACCAATCCTGGAGAGAATCCCAAGGCATTCCATTTGGTATTCATGGCATCAATAACCTCTTTAGTGTTAATACCCATGCGATTAAATACCATTGCCAATTCATTCATAAAGGCAATATTAATATCTCTTTGGGCATTTTCCGCCAACTTTGCCGCTTCTGCTACTTTAATGCTGGGTGCTTTATAGACACCTGCATGTATGATCAACTCATAGATAGACGCAATGTTTTCCAATGTTTCTTCATCCATGCCCGAAACGATTTTCCTAATATTTGCAAGTTTATGTACTTGATCTCCGGGATTAATTCTTTCCGGCGAATAACCGATTTTAAAATCCTTACCACATACCAAACTTGACTCTTTTTCTAAAATAGGTACACAAACGTCTTCTGTAATCCCTGGATACACCGTAGATTCAAAAACCACAATACTTCCTTGGGATAAATTTTGCCCTACTATTCTACTGGCATTGACAATAGGTGCCAGATTGGGTGTTTTATCTCCGTTGATAGGCGTCGGAACAGCCACAATGATAACTTTGGCTTCTTTTAACCTTGTTGGATCAGTAGTAAATTCCAATGTGGTACTTTGAATTTTCTCATTACCAATTTCGTTGGTAGGATCTATTCCTTTTTTGTAAACATTGATTTTGTCTTGATTAATATCAAATCCCAGGGTTTTGACTTTCTCGGCAAAGGCAACAGCAAGAGGTAAACCTACATAACCAAGACCGACAACTGCCAAAAAGTCTTTTTTGGTCTGGATTCTTTCAAATGTTTCCATCCTTATTCTATTTCACCTACTCCATTTAGTTTAGAAATAATATGTTATTTGACTCCACCAAGTGTCACCTTTTTCCTCGGTAATTTTATCTCTTAGGCCGTAATATTCTATACCTGCGACAAGATTTTCTTTAAGCGTGTAATTTATTCCTAATCCGTAGCCTTTAAATCCATTCATTGAGCTACCTGTGCCATTCATTCCATGAGCAATATACGTATATTTCGGCTGATCGTAATATTTGGCAAATATCCCATAAGTGCCACGCCTCCATGTTTTTAAATCGCCGTAGTTAAGAGAAAGCACATAGCCTTTACTGTTTCCCTTGGTGTCTGTAAGGCTAGAATCCAAAACCATAGCCCCTACGCCAAAATTACTGAAATTGTAGTTTCCGCCAAGAGTGCAGATTGTGTTTTGATTGCGCTCCTCACCATTTATCTGATAATGATAAACACCAGCTTCCAGATTGTAATCAAAATTATTATACCGCGCAGTGGCTATGGATGTTGTCTTCGTATCATCCGTTTCTCCAGAACTCAATGTGTATTTTATCGGTCCTCCAAAATCAGCTCTGACTCCTTTAAAACCGCTATCATAAATATTGCCTTCCGCCATTAGGTAACCAAAAGAACCTGCTGTCACCCTTGATTCTCCTACTTTTCCTGCTACATAGAGATGTGAAAGCTTGAATTTATCATTATAATTTACAACCTTCTTTTGACCTTCCAGCATAGCATAGGCATGCCAATCTGGATTGATTACAGTGTCAAAACCAAGACGGGCACGAATTCCAGAAAAATCCCTGGATTTGGGACCACTGTTAAGTGCGTAATGATAGCGAATTTCCCCATCAATCTTTACCTTATTATCTGAATGAACGCTACGGTCATCTACATGCATCAATTCGTTTACAAGGCCCGTATATGTTTCCGGGGAAATATATACAGTATTAACGATTGCTTTCTGGTCAGTGCCCATATTACTCACTTTAACTGTTGCTTTTTGTTCAATGTCGGCATTATTCCGAAGAAGCGTTGCTTTTTGCTCAGTATTAGTAGCGGTAGTATATGTATTTGCTATGATTTTTGTTGTAAGTTGCGCAATTTCATATGCAAATTCAGCTTTAGCCTTTTCAATATCCAAGTTTTGAGCACTGACTATTTTTGTTGTAATCTGTGCCATTTCATAGGCAAATTCATTTCTTTGTAGATTAGGTATAATCGGCATTACTTTTGCTGTAACCTTAGCAGTTGCATATGCAAACTCAATTTTAAAATTTTCAGCATTTGTGATTGGGGCAGATATTATTTTTGCAGTAATTTGTGCCATTTCATAGGCAAATTCAGCTTTAAATTTTTCATCATTTCCTTTTGGCACAGCCGTAGGATTATCAAGTTCACCCACGTTCATAAGCGTATTTGAAGCATATACCACATTTCCCGTCAGCTCATCACCAAATTGATTTCCTGTAGATGTACCGATTACTGCTGCCATTGCAAGCAATAATCTAATTTTTTTTTTCACTCGATAATTCACCGCCCTGATAAAATGTACCCTTTACTAAATCGTGACTAGTCTATAATTATATTTTTTAAACATGATAAATATGATGAATCATAATATCCTTAAACCCAAGGCTTTACATCCCCTCTTTCGGAAGGCTTGCTTTGATTACAATTTATCATTATTATTCATTTTAATTGTGCCATTTGCTAATTTACATGCTTTTTACTAATAAAGGAACCGTGGCTATGTAGAACTATACTACTTTCACTATATAGTATAGTCCAGTAACAAGGGCTATTCCATTATCTCTATAAGCTAATTCTCTCATAAGAATATAGTTTATCATTATCCTCAGAAGATATTACACATCCACGCAATTGGACAGAGGTGGTTTTTCCATAATTATTTTACGATTAACACCTCGAACCCGTACACCGAAGGATTCCTCGGTGCCCTTCAACTACCTTGTTTCTAATGACGTTGGTCTTATAGCTATCAAGCCCCTTGGCGGCTACTTGTACTAGACTTTCATCATTAGCGAATTACAGCTTTCCTGGGTACGCAAATCAGGACCACCCGTCTAACGGGTGGTTTGCATAAGCCCTGTAAGGGCATGGT
>CAUROG010000045.1:0-9339 GCA_963526645.1 uncultured Pelosinus sp.
CTAGAGGGGAATAGAGGGGGAGCAGCACCTTGATGTCATTGCGAGGAGGTATGACATCAAGGTGCTGCGTAGGATGGACACACCCCGTCACTGCGTGCCACCCCTCTCAAGAGGGGAATTGGGGGAGTATGAAAAATATGGGGGGTTATCGTATGAGTAGTAAGCAAGAAAGTTATCTAAAACTAGCCTCGGGATTTTCCATTGACTATAGTAATTTGTATGGTGTTGGAAAAGTAACAGCAGGTGATGTAGAAGATTTAGCTGAAAAACTTGCCGCTGCTCAGCAGGCAGTTGAAAAAATGCGGGCAACTGGGGAAGTGCGTGGACATTTGTCCAAAGATGGTACGCCAGAAAAGGTACTCTTTACCCAACTTCCTTATATAGCGGAAGGGAATTTGAATTCGCCAGCATCCATCGCTAGATTAAAAGAATTTGGCAAGTCTCTACAGAACTCTGTGGACGCAGTGGTAAATTTTGGTGTTGGTGGTTCTTATTTGGGTAACAAGGTCTTAGTTGATGTTCATTGTGGTGAGTTTTGGAATTCCAAAAGTTCTGCAGAGCGTAATGGATATCCGAAGATGTACCTTAATGGCAATAATTTAGATGCTAGACGGACCACTGACATGATAGAGCATCTCTTAGCAGAAGCTCGTCTGAAGGCAGTTCATGGACAGTCTAACACCTATAAAGTAGTTTTAGTAGTGATTTCAAAATCTGGTAGCACCTTAGATACTATGTCGAATTTTATGGTGATGTATGATGCGCTAAAGCGGCAAGAACCCTTAGTGAGTATAGAGGTGGTAGCCGTAACAGATCCCGCTCAAGGCGAGAAGGCTACTTTATTGGGAAAATTGGCCCAGGAGCAGGGGTGGCCTACTTTTAGCGTCCCTGATGGCGTGGGTGGCAGATTTAGTATCTTTTCCGAAGTGGGCTTGGTAACGGCTGCTTGCGTGGGTATGGATATTGATGCCTTCTTAGCAGGAGCCCAAGCTATGGATGAGGCTTGTCAAACGACGAATATATATCAAAATCCTGCGAAGTTAAATGCAGCACTGAAATTTATTGCTGCTGAAAAATATGGCCGAGACATTGAAGTATTCATGCCTTATGCGGAGTATTTAAAATCAGTAGCAGAATGGTATGTACAACTATTAGCAGAATCCTTGGGTAAACGTACGAATCGTGACGGAGCAGAGGTCTTTTATGGTCGTACCCCTATTGTAGCCGTTGGTACTACGGATATGCATGCTCAGACTCAGCAGCATCAAGATGGAAAAAAAGATAAAGTGGTGCAGTTTGTAAAAATAGCAGAATGGGAGCAAGATACTGTTATTCCCGATGTATTTCCCAATATTTCTAAACTTTCCGAGATCTCTGCTCTTTTCCTAAGTCAGGCTTTAGATGTGGCACGTGAGGCCAATGCCCAGGCTTTGATGAATGACGGGCGTTTTAATGCAACCTTTGTACTGCCTTCTTTGAATGCCTATCATTTGGGTGAACTGTTGTATATGTTAGCATTATCTGTGGCTTATGAAGGTGAATTGGCGAATGTGGATGCCTTTGATCAACCAGGGGTAGAAGCATATAAGCGGCTAATGGGATCAAGACTAAAGGCTTTAAAAGGATAAGGAAAATGTTTTGCGCCCCTTGTCATTGCCAGTGATAGGGAAACAATCTCTACCAAGTAGGGAGATTGCTTCCCTAGCGCTCGCAATGACAGTCAAGAAATTCAAACTTTAATCCTAATAAAAAATTACCATGAAAATCCTGTTTATAATAACAGGATTTTTTTTATTTTTAGAGAATTTTACTACAGAGAGGTAGGTGGCAGCTATGGCGATTACAATAATGATTGCAGATGATCATGCCCTTTTACGACAGGGGATAAAAAATGTACTTGACTTAGAAGAGGATTTTCAGGTGATTGGTGAGGCAGGTGATGGGCAGCAAACGGTAGAAAAAGCCATTGCCCTAGCACCAGATATTCTCCTACTGGATATAAATATGCCCAAGTTCAATGGCTTGGATGTCATAAAGAAAATTAATGAGCAGCAGCAAAACATCAAAATTATTGTTCTTACCATACATGATGATGAACACTATGTTCTGGAAGTGGTAAAGGCTGGTGCTATGGGATATCTGTTAAAGGATATTGAACCAGGTATGTTGGTTACAGCGATTCGTACAGTATATGCTGGAGACTCGTTCATTTATCCGACCTTAGCGAAAAAACTATTCAGTGAGTTTAGTCGCCAGCAGGACAATCTCTGTAAAGTTGTTTCAGTTTCAGGGAATCGTAGAGAAGAAGGTCTTACCAACCGAGAATTTGAGGTATTACAGGGAGTTTGCCAGGGCCTAAGCAATCAAGAGCTTGCTAAAAGCTTATTTTTGAGTGAAAAGACCGTTAAAAATCATCTTACGAACATTTTCCGTAAAATTGGTGTGAATGACCGTACACAAGCTGTACTATATGCAATAAGGAATAAGATTGTAATACTTGAATAAATGCGGAAAAGATGATATAAACCACAGAGGCACAGAGTTCGCAAAGGGGGATTTTTAAATCCTATCTTTTCTCTGTGTCTCTGTGGTTCAAAAAGATGTATTAGTATTTTCCTTAAAAACACCTTTTTTATAGTTTTGCATATCATATCCTATCCCATGATGAAGGGGGTAGGATATTTTGTTTTTTTCTTATACAGCAAGTGTAATTTTATTGTCACTAGCGATGTATGGCATGTGGTATTGTATCCGTGATCTGTGGAAGTGGTGGTTAGAGCCTCGTTTACTATCCGTGCCAAGTTGTAGTTTTTTGATAGTGGTAAGAAATTTAGATTATAGAGTAGAAGATTTATTGCGATATTTGGCCCATGAGATAGAGGGGGCTGAGCTTGAGTGTGACATTGTTGTGGTGGATGTGAGTTTAGATGATCTGACTGCAGTTATCCTAGACAGATTGGTTGATGATATTCCTCATCTTAGTGTAGTGGAGTTTTCTGCTGGTATGCGGCCTGTCAGCGATGCTATTGCCTTGTGCCGTGGCAGCGTAGTCCATGTAATGGATTTGGCAAATCGTATGAGCGTTGATGAGTTTATGGTGGCGGTGTGCGGATTGCTGCGGCAAGATTATCATGATGTCATGGTCAAAAGAGTGGCGAGGTAATTCCCCTCATTCCTTTCTATGTTTCAATACCCAAATATCATAAATAATCTCAACCAACTTTTGCGCGATGGGCATGAGGTCAGGGTGGGAATCCGTATTCTGGATGGTATGGGATATAGCCAGTTTAGCAGATTGTAAATGTTTTTTTACGGTAGCGCAGGTCCAAAATACTGGGATATGTGTACCTCCGGTTAGTTTCACGATAGCCTGATAAGAAGAGAGATTATTTTCCGCTACGCCAGTTACGGCATGATAATTGATATATCCTGTACTGGTATCACCTGTCACTTTAGGAATTCTTGTTTTTACAGGACAGAGAACGAGTCCAGGTGCAATGGGGAGAGGTTGTAAAATGCTTCGACCTGTGGCAAGGGTGGTATGGTGTCTTAACGCTGTGAGATCAGTGGAACGGCTATGGGCTAAACGTCGCAGGACAGTGCGAACAGAAGTGGTGGTAGAAGTAGATTTACCGTCAGTGGTAATTATGGCTGTAGTATCGCCTGCCATAGTATATAAGGGAATAATGGCAGCAATATGATTAAAGATAGGTAATTTTTTTGGCATAACAGGCTCCTTTTATCATCGAACAAATGTTCGATGTTTTATTTTTATAATAACAAAATTTGGTTTGGATGACAAGAGAATTTAAGGAAGGCTTTTTTGTATAGTTGGCCCTGTTCTTTCACATACTTTAATGGTAACAGAGTCAATAAGGAGGAAGAAAATACATGTTGAACGAACGGGCAGATAATACAGAAAGCAATTATAAATGCAGCCGATGTGGCGGTATGTTCGGTTCCCGTAATGAGAATATTGTACGCTGTGTTTTTTGTGATATGGTTTGTGATGAAATAAAATGCCGTGTTATCGAAAGCAGTAATGAAGAATATTAAGAAAGGAAATAAAGAATACAAGGAAAATCATGGGTTACGTCGAATGAATAATAACAAACAGACCCTTAGTCTGCAATTTAGCCTTTGGGAATTGTAGCTTTGGGTTTATTGTTAATTTTGGATAGGGAGTTGATGAATTATGGCTTATAGTAAGACAGAAACCAAAAGTGAAAGCGTAAAAGATACTGGTTTAGAGCAGGTAATCATTATGCTGCGTGAAGATTTAATTGGAGAATTGGAAGCTATTAATCAATATCAGACTCACATTGATAAGATTGATAATGATGAAGTTAGAGAGTTGTTGGAACATATTCGTGATGATGAAAAAGAACATGTCGCGGAGATTACCCATCTTTTAGCACGTATTGATGTTATCCAACGGGAGAAATTTGCTGAAGATCATACAATGGCTCCAGAAGAGCGTGTAGTGAATGAATCTTCACATGCTGTTGATGAAAAAATAGCAACGATCGGTAATTTGTTTGGTAAAAAATAGGTAGGAAAGAGAGGAGAGATATCATGGATATTTTGGATCGGGATTCAGCACCATTGACGGAGGCTGAATGGTCAAAGATTGATGAAGCTGTAGTAAATACGGCTCGTCGTATGTTAGTAGGTCGGCGGGTAATTGAAGTTCTTGGGCCTATGGGGCCAGGAGTATATACCATCCCTTATTCTATCTTCAGTGGAACATCCTCTACCGGTATTGATATGGTAGGAGAGCAAGAGGATTTCGTCGTGGCACCTAGTTCTCGTGCGATTACTAGCGTACCTATGCTTTATAAAGATTTCAAAATCATGTGGCGTGATGTGGAAGCTGATCGTCATATGGGTCTACCTCTTGATGTAAGCACAGCTGCTGTAGCTGCTAATTATGTAGCCGTTCAGGAAGATAATTTGATTTTTAATGGTAATAAAGAACTTGGTCAAGTTGGATTGCTAAATGTAGTGGGTCGCAAAACTGTAAAGGTTGGCAATTGGGATGAGCCAGGCAGCGCTTTGGCTGATGCAGTAAAAGCGGTTGCAGCCCTAAGCGAAGCAGGACATTATGGTCCTTATGCTATGGTAGTAAGCCCAATTCTGTTTGGCCGTATGGTACGGGTGTATGGTAATACGGGAATGTTAGAATTAGATCAAGTGAAGGCTTTAATCAGTGGCGGAGTATATTACTCCAACTCCATTAGCGGCAACAAGGCTGTAGTATTAGCGACAGGTGGTCACAATTTGAACTTGGCAATTGGTCAAGATATGACTACTTCCTATATGGGAGCTGCTAATATGAATCACACTTTTAGGGTATTAGAAACAGCGGCTCTATTAGTGCGCCGTCCGGATGCTATTTGTACGATTGAATAGTAAATAGAAGCTTTTAAACACGGGAGGCACAGAGGACACAGGGGGATTATATACCTCTCTGTCCCTGTGCCTCCTTATGTTTTTATAAATGTCATTGCGAGCGCAATGAAAATGAAGCGTGGCGATCTCTTCACTACTTGCAGGGCGTAGGGTTGCCGAGTATAATGTTATAAGAATAAGTACAGCCTTGCAGGGTTGTTTGAGGTGGATAGATGGGAATATTGCGGGTAGAGGGCTTACATAAGGCCTTTGGTATTGAGACATTATTTACAAATGTAGCTTTTGAGTTGGATAGAGGAGATACCATTGGTTTAATTGGTGCCAATGGTACGGGTAAGACCACACTCATGCGTTGTTTACTGGGACTAGAATCCATAGATGGTGGGCGTGTGACAATACCTGTTGGTGAGAATATTGGTTATGTACAGCAGGACTCCACGTTGCATCAGGGGACGCTGTACGAAGAATTGTGCTCTGCTTATGCTGATATATTGGCTTGCCAAGATAAAATGCATGAATTGGAGCAAGTCATTGCAGTTACTAAAGAGGAAGCCGTCTTAGAAGGACTAATGAAGGAATATGCTAAAGTCGTAGATAAGTTCGAACGGGGTGGCGGCTACGAATATGAAAATAATATTCGCAGGGTTGCCTTTGGTTTAGGCTTTACTACGGAGGATTTCGCGCGAAAGATCGAAACCTTTTCGGGTGGACAAAAAACAAGAATTTGTTTGGCAAGGGCCTTAATACGCCAGCCAGATTTCTTATTCTTAGATGAGCCAACGAATCATTTGGATATTGGGATGGTAGAGTGGCTGGAGGATTTTCTCATTGGGTATCCAGGGGGAGTGCTCATTATTTCCCATGACCGATATTTCTTAGACAAAGTAGTGAATCGGGTCATTGAATTGGAAAATAAAGCACTGACAGCCTACAAAGGAAACTATAGCTCTTATATGCAGCAAAAGGCTGAAAATATGGCGGCATTAGAAAATGCCTATGGCAAGCAGCAGGATCATATTGCGAAAACAGAAGCGTATATTCGGATGTATAAAGCGGGTATTAAGTCTAAGCAAGCCAGAGGGCGGGAAAAGCAGCTGCAGCGTTTAGAACGCATTGTATTGCCTGCGAATATTGCTCGTTTTGACTTTTTTGGTTTTAATCCACCTGGTGAATGCGCAGAGCGGGTTGCAGAATTGGAAGAAACCACTGCTGCTTATGGAGAACGGAAGATTTTTGAAAAATTGTCCCTGTTAATTCGTAAGGGCGATGGAGTCGCTTTAGTGGGACCTAATGGAGCAGGTAAGACTACCTTGCTAAAACTGCTGACAGGTGAATTGTCCCCTGCAAGTGGTAGAGTGAAGTTAGGCAGTAGGGTAAAGGTTGGCTACTTTTCACAGGAACATGAAGGTTTGAATGGGAAAAATCGGATACTAGATGAAATTATGCATGAATATGGTTTTAGCGAAGAACGGGCACGGCATTATTTGGGAGCATTTTTGTTTCGTGGCGATGATGTTTTTAAGATCGTTGGTGATTTGAGTGGTGGTGAAAAATCAAGGCTATCTATGCTCAAACTCATGCTTACAGGAGCTAATTTCTTGATTCTCGATGAACCGACCAACCATTTGGATATCCCTGCCAAAGAGGCCGTGGAGGAAGCTATATTAAGTTTTCCTGGCACTTTTCTCACTGTATCCCATGACCGGTATTTCTTGGATAAAGTAGCTAATTGCATGGTGGAATTGGCAGACGGCAAATTAGAGGAGTATGCTGGGAATTACAGCTATTACCGTGAGAAAAAGCTGGCTCAGCAAAAAGAAATTGCTGCAGTTCAGGTAGTGGCTAATAAGCAGGAATCCATTGCTAAGAAAAATGATAGACCCAGACAACGAAAAAATGATCAGGAAAAGAGTTTGAAAAACCAGCAAAAGCTGGAAGGTGAAATTGCCATGTTGGAATTAGAAATTAAAACCTTAGAGTATCGCCTCAATGATCCTGCCAGCCATAGTGATCAGGAAGCCAGCAGGCAATTGGCCGAAGAATATAACAAAGCGCAAAATGCTTTAGCTGAGAAGTATGATGCTTGGGTAGAGTTAACAGAAGACGAAGGGTAAGAAGCTCATTATTTACCACAGAGGCGCAAAACTGTATTTATAAATGTCATTGCGAGGGATATATGTTACGTTCATCCCCAAAAAATATCACAATGTATCTGTTCTTTGTGTTCTCTGCGTCTCAGTGGTTAAAGAAGATATATCAGAGTTTTTCTTCTAACATTTTAAGCCGACTTATGTGTCAAGTGACACCTAGGTCGGCTTTTGTTTTCCCCTATACGACATGGTAGATTGACAATAGCGCTAATACAAGAGGAACCGGTTTCTCGCCATAAGGTGAGAAAAATGGAATTAAATCAATTGGTAAGAAAGGCTCAGAAGGGTGACCAGGAAGCTTTTCAGGAAATATGTACTCGTTTTACTGGGCTAGTTAAAAAATATGCTGGCAAGAATCATTTGTTCCCTATTGCTGAAGAGGCTGAGGCACAAGGCTGGTTGGCAGTGGTCCAGGCAGTAAAGACCTATGATGAAAATTGTGGTGTGCATTTTGCCGGATATGCGGACAGTAAGGTTAAATTTGCTGTTTGGAATTTGTTTAAAAAAGAGCGTCGTATTTGGCAGGAGCAGCAGTTAGAAGGGGGCAGTCAAGAGGGAGAGGAAGTGGATGCTTTTGCCCAGTTACCTGATAAGGCGGATGTGGCACAGGAGGTGGAAGGAAAGTGGTTGTCTCGTGAGCTACGGGCTGCTGTAGAAACGTTGCCTGACAAGCAGCGGCAAGTCATACTGAAAACCGTAATTGAGCAGGAAACATTAACAAATATGGCAGTAAAACTAGGAGTCACCACCCAGGCTGTATATAATTTGCGGCAACGCGGATTAGCACGTTTAAAATCCGTATGTGCTGAAATGTATATCAGTGAAAGGGGGTGAGAGAGATGGCAGTAACGAAAGTACCTCAAACCAGTAAGATGATTATCACAATTGATAATGGTGTGAATGCCAGTGGTCAGCCAGTGCAGCGTCAACGAAGTTATAAAAATGTAAAAGTAAGCGCTGCAGATGGGGATGTGTATGCAGTAGCACAAGCAATTGCTAATTTGCAAACACATGCAGTAGTCGGTATTAGCAGACAAGACGAAGGCAATTTGCTAAATGCCTAAATGTCTTCCAACTATCTTAAAGAAAAGGAGGTGAAGGGAAATGACAAAAACTCTAGAAATGGCTTTTCGCAGTGAAGGTGGCAAGGAAGTAACCATGAGCATTGCTGATCCGAAAGAAGATCTGACTTTGGCAGAAGTGAAAACGGTAATGGAGGACATTATCGCCAAAAAGGTCTTTGAAAGCAACACCGGCGATTTGTCTCAGATCGTAGAAGCACGTATTACTAGTAAAGATACCGCAGTATTGGCATAGCATAAAATCCTATCCTCTAGAGGGAGGCTAATTCCCCTCTAGAGAGGGGTGCCCAAAGGGCGGGGTGTGTCGGCGTACAAGGAGGCATTACTTATGGAACAACTACTGACCTACACAGCCAACTACGGATTTCCCATGGTGATCAGTGTGTACCTACTAGTACGCATTGAAGGGAAGCTAGAACAGTTGAGTGGTAGCATCAATGATTTATCCAAGATCATTGCAACGAAACTATAAACAAACAAATAACCCCAGAGTATCTATTTAATAGACACTCTGGGGTTATTGCTATTCGTAGCACACCCCGCCTTACGGCACCCCTCTCAAGAGGGGAATTAAAGGATACGCAAACTTCTCTTTCAATTCCCCTCTAGAGAGGGGTGCCCAAAAGGCGGGGCGTGTCCGTCGTCGTCTCACATGTGATTCATTAGGGCACACGTGGCTCAACTAATGATGTCAG
>CAUROG010000046.1:0-8536 GCA_963526645.1 uncultured Pelosinus sp.
CTTTAACACCGTAGCGCCGCAGTCTTTTGTTCCTGAGAAGAGAAGACTGCGGCGCCTATATGGATGAGGTATCGTATGACTGCCTCTCCACTAATATTATATGCAAAACTGTAGAAAAAGATTACTACTCTATTCCCAGAGCTTAATTACCTGGGTACCCACATAATAGGTCTTTACAATATCTTCTGCTTTCATTCCTTGCTGGGCAAAAGTATATGCTCCCCATTGACATAAACCTACACCATTACCCCAACCCATTCCCTTAAAAACAAAACTTTGACCATCATAACTCATTTCCGTAATTAATGTTGATTTTAAGCGGTCATAACCAACCTTCTTTCTAAAATCGGCTCCATATATTTTTTTGTCCCCTGCACCAATATATAAGATACGACCAGAAGGTCCTTTTTCTAAAATTTTAATATCCCCGGGATTGCCAGAATAACCGACGGCAGAAGCTACCTCAGAACCAGGTATTTTAACCATCCAGGATTGCTCCTTCATAGGTGCATATTGAAAACACTGGTCTGTAACAGGTTGAAAGTAGGGTGTTGGGGTGGGGATTTCTTTTGGAAAACTCTCTTCCTTTGTCGCGGCAATTTGCCCATTACAAGAACTATAAATGGCATTTATTAAGCCTCCGGCATATGTTAATACTTCTCCTCGAGTCCGGCGTACTGCTTGTCTAACATTATCATTTATTAATTCAGGTGCGTAAGCTTGCAGCTCCTCTTTAGCCGTACTAACATCAGCATGATGCAGTTTCATAATAGTACCTGCCTCCATAGCATGAAGTGTTAAGGTTCGTGAGGTAATAGCTTGAGCTGCTAAGGCTTCAATAGGCCAGTCTGTATGCACTTCCTTTGCGAGAACACCTTCTAAATATTTTTCCAAGAGCATTCTGTCCACATAACTCTTATCTGCAATCCATACCGTAATCGTCGGCTCATTTTTGTATTTATTAACATCAAAAGGTTCTACCCCAGGTATAGGCTGAACTGTTTCTGGTACTGGCACTTCTTGACTAGGCGCTTCAGCCACCTCAGGAACCTGCTTGGGAGCAGGTTCCTGCAAAGAAGAACAAGCTCCTGCCACTATCAAAATTCCAATAAGAAGCATGGAAATAATCAATTTATGTTTATTTAGCATCTACTCCACCTCAATAATAGTATGGAGCAATATTTATTACACTATACCTAGCCTGACAATGAATTCTATGCATCTTTACCATAAATACACAAAGGACACAGAGAAAAGATAGAGTAGAAAAAAACCAGCCGCAGTGGAGACTAGTTTTATTGTCTTATTACTTAGCAACATAAGGGACAACGAGTGGTCCTAAAGGCAGTACTGCAATACTTGCATCAGATCCGTATTTCTTTATCAGTTGCTCTAATGTTTGTTCTATGTTCTCAACAGGCTGTAGCATGCAATCTAATACCGTCTCTTTGTCTAAAGAGGAATATAAATAACAGTCAGCCTTAACCTGTATCATTGCCAAAGCTTGAACCTGCCATTGGTCAAACATAGAGAAGGAAGGTTCATTAATCATATCCAATAAGTCCTGAGAAGTATTACGCATCTTTAAAATAGGTCCAAAATTACCATGGCTTGGCAGCCCATCTGAACACTGGGCAACACTAATAATACTACCGCCCTCTTTTACGATTTGTACCCCAGCACTCATACCTTTAACGGTTTGATAAAGGTTCTGATCCAAAGGATATCCTGCATTTGTGGTAATAACAATATCAAAAGCCTGGTCCACAGCTACCATAGCGTGATGTTTAACAAACTTACAACCTTCCCGGTGAGCTTCAATAACATCTCCTGCAAATACATTGGTAATTTCTTTATCCCCATTTAAAGTCACATTTAACATGAACTCCGGCTTTGCCATTAAGCAATTCTGCGTAGCCGCATCTTGTACACTATTGCCCTCAATCACGCCCCAAGTACTTTTGGGATTACCAATCATCTCGGCATTATGAAAATCCTGAATGGTTTTAATACCAACAATTCCTGGATTTATACCTTTAGGACCACCAGAAAATCCTGCAAAAAAGTGAGGTTCAATAAATCCTGTAACAATTTTAAAATCCGCTTCCACATAAGTCTTATTCAAATACACTTCAGATCCATAACTATTACGACCAACATGCACTAATTCATTATCATCAAAGGCCTCATGATTAATCACTCTAATGGTATCAACAACGTCCTGTCCTAACATACTAATCAATTCTTCTCTCGTATTGTGGCGATGGCTACCTAGACCATTGATCACCACAAAATTTTCCTTAGGAACATGAGACATTTCCTCAATCAGCCAAGGTACTAACTTATGATTTGGAGTAGGTCTTGTAATATCAGAGATGACAATCGCCACATGATCAGATGCCTTTACCATTTCCTTTAATGGAAGAGTTCCAATAGGATGACGCAGAGCATTAAGAACTGCTGCTTTCTCATCTGCTAAACTATCTATATGCTGAGGCTCAACTACTACTGCTTTATCAGGAACTTCAATGCTAATATTACCTTTACCATATGCTAGTTGTACTTTTTTCATATTAATCATCCCCTTATTTATCTTCTTCGCTACCTATTTGTACAAATACTTATAATCTTCCTGCTATTTAATTAATACTATTTTATACTCTCCTCTATTCCTTTTAGCTATAATACCTAGAAGACAATATTTCTATACCAAAAAGCCCTTATTAAAGGACTTTTAGAAGGTCCGATATAAGGGCTGCATTGATACTTTTATAAAGTTTTCTACGAATTTAATCTCACACTATATTTTTCCACCATCTTAATAGGATGGTAGGATTCTTTCGCTTTTCTTAAGCCTTCAATCCCCATATCTTCCTCGCGATTTATATAGATGGCCTCAGTGAAATTATGAGCACAAAACTCTTGATTAATAACCCCATAGACACCATTGAACTCTTTACGGCCTTTCTCAACATGAATCACTGCTGTATCTTCATTAGACATTTCGCCATAAGAAAAGGCTACCATCTTATCATCAACAAAAATAGCCCCTCCTTGAAAATCAAGAACGATAAAGTTATTCATCGCTTCCACAATAGCATTTCTTTCACAGTCTAGATCGTCACCTTTTACACACCCTCGCTCGTCACACCATTCCTGCATAAAATCAATACACTGCTTCGTCATTTCCTCAGTCATAGGTACATATTGATAATTGCTGTATTTTTTTCTAAAACTATTTACATGATTTTTCTTTGTATGAAATTTTCGCCCTTTTAATTCAATTAAATCTTTCGCTAAATATACATAATCATAATTATCACGCTCTGGTTTAGCTTTAAAGTAGCCTGGCTTTGCTGATTCAATCCACTTAACCATGAAACCTTCTACACCTTGTAGTGCAAAGGGAAAATCATGCTCTTTTGCATGCTCCAGCATAATATCCAGTATACCTGCTAAGCCCTGCTCGGGTCCAAAGGGAGGTAGAAAAAAGACTTCTCCTTCCCAACAGGCTTTCACACATAGATAATCACCTTCTAGTGTCCACTGTATATTATAGGCTTTACGCCACATAAATAAATTAGTGAAATTATAATGGGCATTTTCATACCGCCGTTCCCGAAAGAACCTATCAAATAGCGGCTTATCCTCAAGAGTAAGCTTCTGAAACTTAATGGTTAACCCCTCCTCAAACACAACTTTATTCTCCATTATACATGATTGGCAGAAAAAATATAATGGCAATCCATAAAAAGCAATTGTTAAGTCGACAGGAATCCTCCTACAAAAAGACGAACTAAGCACTATAAGTTATTGTTTACATGTGATGGACGAAAAATGCAAGCCTAGATTACAAAAGTTTAGGAAATGCAAAGACATTAAACAATCCAATAAATCTGCTACGTAAATAAAATCAGGAGATAATGAAATGTTAAATACCGCCCTTACAATATTAAAACAATACTATGGCTATACTACCTTCCGCCCTGGACAAGAAAAAATCATTTCCAGCCTGCTAAAAAATCAAGATACCTTAGCGATTATGCCTACGGGTGCAGGCAAATCTTTATGTTTTCAAATTCCCGCCCTACTACTACCAGGTGTTACTCTAGTTGTCTCACCCTTGATTTCCCTAATGAAAGACCAAGTAGATGCCTTAAACGGCGTAGGGATTCCTGCCACATTTATTAATAGTTCCCTTAGCGCTTCACAAGTGAATGAGCGTATCTACAATGCAAAAAGTGGTCGTTACAAAATTATTTATATAGCTCCAGAGCGCTTGGAATCAGAAAGTTTCCAAGCTGCCATCAAACCTCTTACTATATCCTTATTGGCCATTGACGAGGCTCACTGTGTTTCACAATGGGGACACGATTTTCGTCCAAGCTATCGAGCTGTGGGATCGTTTATTGCTTCTTTACCGAACCGTCCCATTATTGGTGCCTTTACAGCAACAGCTACTACAGATGTAACACAAGATATTATTACCTTATTAGCCTTAAGAAAACCTGATATTTATATGACTGGCTTTGATCGTGAAAATTTATCTTTTACTGTTATTCGTGGTGAAAATAAGCAAGACTTTACACTCAACTATATTACTGCCAACAAAGAACATTCAGGAATTATTTATGCGGCTACTCGCAAAGAGGTAGATAACCTCTATAACCTATTATATAAAAAAGGGTACTCTGTGGGAAAATATCATGCTGGTCTGCCTGACAATGAACGGCAGCACTTTCAAGAAGAATTCATCTATGACAATATTAGTATCATGGTAGCCACCAATGCCTTTGGCATGGGAATTGATAAATCCAATGTGCGCTATGTTATTCATTACAATATGCCCAAAAATATGGAGTCCTATTATCAAGAAGCTGGTCGTGCTGGTCGAGACGGGGAGCCAAGCGAGTGTATGCTGCTATTTGGTGCCCAAGATCCTTTATTACAAAGGTATCTTATTGAACAAACAACCTTCGATACAGATCGCAAAACCAACGAACTTAGCAAACTTCAAACTATGGTAGATTACTGTCATACTCCCGAGTGTTTACGAAAATTTATATTAAACTATTTTGGCGAGACAAATTCTATCACCGAATGTGCTAATTGCAGTAATTGTAATGATGACAACGAACTTACGGATATCACCTTAGATGCACAAAAGATTTTTTCCTGTGTCATGCGTGTCAAAGAACGTTATGGCACTACCTTAATTGCTAGCGTGCTAAAAGGATCTAAAGATAAAAAGGTACTACAACTAGGTTTTGATAATTTATCTACCTATGGTTTACTAAAAAACTATACTTTACCAGAAATCCGAGATGCCATTAACCGTTTAATCGCCACCGATTATCTTGCCTTAACAGACAGCGAATACCCCGTGGTCAAGCTAGCACCCAAAGGTGTAGCCGTATTAAAAAATCAAACGAAAGTATGGCAAAAAGTACCGAAACGAGCTCAAAAAATAACAACCGACAACTCTCTCTTTGGCTTATTACGAAGCTTGCGCAAAAAAATTGCCGACAGAGAGCAAATACCACCCTATCTCGTATTTGCTGACAGTACCTTAAAAGAGATGAGTGAATACTGCCCAACTAGCTACGATGCTTTACTGACTATAAAAGGTGTGGGGGAAAGCAAACGAAAACGATATGGTGATGAGTTCCTCGAAGTCATGCAGCAATATGCACTAGCCAATAATATTAAATCATCTCCCTCCCCTATAGAAAACAAAGAACCCACTATAAAACCCCAAGAAAGTCCTAGCCATGTTATCACCCTAGAGCTATACCGTAAGGGTCATACCTTAGAAGAAATCAGCCTAATGCGAAAACTCAAGACCCTTACTGTACAAGATCATTTAGTACGCTGTTATCAAGAGGGACACGTCGTCAACTGGGATGCTCTTATCCCATCCCAATATGAAAGTTTGATTCTTAGCAAGATAAGAGAACTAGGCGCTGAAAAGCTAAAACCTCTTAAAGATGCCTTGCCTGAGCAAATTGATTATGCTGCCATCAAAGCAGTGTTGTGCAAATATAATTCCGGAGAATTGTAAAACGTAATTGAACGACAAAGACATAAAGGGTTCTATATAAATTATTCTTTGCTCTCCTTTATGTGCCAATCTAGAGGCATTATGTCTTGGTGTTTCGTAATTCTAATATTATAAAAAAGCCACTGACATGCAGAGGGCACAGAGAACACTGAAGACATAAATATTTTAAAACGCGAAGACAGGATGAACGAAGTTAACACAAAAAGGATTTTTTTATTGCTCCTTCGTGTGTCTTCATTTCATCCCATCTTCGCGTTTTATCCGATGACTAAACCGCTCTAAGACTCCCATCTTCTATAAGTGGGAGTTAAGAGCGGCTAAGTCCCTGGATAAGGGCGACTAAGATTCAGTGGAGTTAAAACTCCATCTGAATCAAGTCTTCTTTATCTTTTTATTTTTTAGCTATTTATTATTCTCAATTTCCTCAGCCAATTCATTTAAATATGTCCATCGGTCAAACAACTCCGCCAATTTATTTTCAAGTTGCTGCTGAAGCTCTGTCAACTCTTGCAACAAGGTGAAATTACTGCCCGTATTATTGATGCGGTTACCAACAATCTGAATTTCATTTTCTACACTAGCAATCACAGCATCAATTTCCTCATATTCTTTTTGCTCTTTAAAGGTAAATTTACGAGAGCGTTCTTTCGGTCGTTCTACTTGGGACGGCTCTACACTCACATTTTTTTCTTGGCTAGTCTCTTCACCACCAGCTTCTAATGCCAAGGTATTTTGGTAGTCAGTATAACCGCCCACATACTGTTTAATCACTCCACCATCTTCAAAAGCAAATACTTTTTCTACTACTCGATCTAAGAAATATCGGTCATGAGATACTACAACGACTGCGCCAGGAAATTCATCCAGGTAATCCTCTAATATGGTCAGCGTCTGAATATCCAAGTCATTAGTAGGTTCATCCAATAACAGTACATTAGGCGCCCCCATTAAGATGCGGAGCAAATACAAGCGGCGTTTCTCCCCTCCAGATAATTTTCGAATGGGGGTCCACTGCATTTCTGGGGAAAAGAGGAAACGTTCCAGCATCTGAGAGGCTGTAATGACGCCACCATCTGCAGAAGGTAGAAAATTAGCTTCTTCTTTGATATATTCAATCACACGCAGGTTTTCATCCATGTCAGTATTTTCCTGTGAAAAATAGCCGATCTTTACTGTCTGACCAATTTCTACAATACCACTATCAGGATTTAGTTGTTGTGTTATTATATTCAGCAATGTTGACTTTCCACTGCCATTTGCCCCAATAATTCCCATTCGGTCATCCCGCAGTACGATATAGCTAAAGTCCTGAATGACCGTTCGGCCCTCAAAAGACTTACTCACATGGTCTAACTCAATAATTTTCCGTCCTAAACGACTGGCACCTGCTGTAATTTCTACCTTATCATGGCTTAAGTCAACTTTTTCATCAGACAACTTTTCAAATCGCTCAATCCGAGCCTTTTGTTTGGTGGTACGAGCCCTGGCCCCTCTTCTCATCCATGCTAATTCATTACGCAATAGATTCTGGCGTTTATTCTCAGTAGCTTCTTGATCTGCTTCCCGCTGCATTTTAAGCTCTAAGAAAAGACTATAATTCCCCGTATAACTATATAAATTCCCTTTATCTAGTTCAATAATACGATTGACTACACGATCTAAAAAATAACGATCATGAGTAATCATCAGCAAAGCACCTTTACGTTTATGTAAATAGTCCTCCAACCAAGCCACCGTATCATTATCAATATGATTGGTAGGTTCATCCAGAATCAAAAGATCAGCCGGGTGAATCAAAGCACTTGCTAAAGCAATACGCTTACGCTGCCCTCCTGATAAAGTACCTACTTTTGCTGAAAAATCCGTTATACCCAATTGGGTTAAAATGATTTTTGCTTCACTCTCTAGCTGCCAGCCATTCATAGCATCCATTTGTTGACTTAATACAATCAGCTGTTTCTGTAACTCTTCATCTTCTGGACTATAACTCACAGCCACTAGCACCTGCTCGTATTCCCGCAGCAATTTCATAATAGGGGAATAGCCTTTAAATACCTGATCCAAAACAGTATCTTCTGCATCAAAATGAGGGTTCTGGGACAAGTATTGTACCTCTATCTTATTACCAATCATCACCTTTCCCTCGTCAGCTTCTTCTAGCCCAGCTATGACTTTGAGGAAGGTGGATTTACCTGTACCATTGACACCAATTAAGCCAATTTTATCATCTTCATCAATACCAAAAGAAATGTTGCTAAACAAACTCTTCACACCATAACTTTTGGATAATTTTTCAATCGATACTATATTCATAAGCTATACCTCTCACCAACAAAATCTTACTATACTTATTATACTCAATGATGGCAAGTATGCAAAAGGAAATCGAGTAGGGGGCTATTCATTATTTGAATAGCCGACCTCTCACACCAACGTACGTCAGGCTGTCTAACAACAAATAATATACTATAATAA
>CAUROG010000047.1:0-7666 GCA_963526645.1 uncultured Pelosinus sp.
CGTTTGACTACGAATCAAAAGGCCAGGGGTTCGAATCCCTTCTGGGTCACCAAATTAAAGCATCACAGTAATGTGGTGCTTTTTTATTTTTTTATATGTATATAAAGGACCCTACATATTTATGTAGGGTCCTTTTATGAGCTAATGATCTTTATTTAATAGACTAAGTCTGATTATTTCGCATGTGGCTGATCTGATTCAGCTACTACGTTAACGACGATTTCTTGATCTGCAGAAATAAGATTCATAATGATGGGGATTGGCTGTCCGATGGCTTCAGCTATAGCTTTAATTTGTCGCATTGCAACAGGATGAGGTGTCGTTCCATCGTTTTGAAATAATTCTTCCAATTGGTTGATTTCTGTTTGACTTAGACTCGATTTATTTGCAAATTCTTCAACTGTCATATTATGTTTTTCGCGATAGCTTTTAATGATTTCACCGATATACATAATCGCCTCCACTTGAATTATATTAATACATTTTTATTTTATGTGAAAGTTTGATAAAACTCAAGTTAGATTAAAATGATACTTCATATTATTGATACATAATGGTTTTATATTATAAGATGAACATACAATGATACTGATATATATGGAAATGAAAAGAGGTTTGCTATGAAGACGAATAGAAAACAACTTTTAATTGTTTATATATGTTTAGCATTAGGGGCTTGGAGTGCTAGCGCGGGCGTCAGTTTTAGTCAATCAAACGGCGATGCGAATCGAATGAGTCGAGATAATACGACAGTACAGCATAGGTCTGAAAAAACTGTTGACGATTCTGACCAAGGCAGTCCTGTTATTGCATCGTATTACAAGGATGGCAAAAAAAAGAAGAAAAAGAGCACTGCTGCTGAAGAGCCTAAGCTTTCAGAGAAACAAAAAGCAACTAAAGAATTAAATGAACATTCTTGGGTAGAAGAAGCGGGAAAACATCCGTTACCGTATGACGTTGTAGA
The DNA here is from genome assembly GCA_963526645.1 of uncultured Pelosinus sp. Lineage (GTDB taxonomy): Bacteria > Bacillota > Negativicutes > DSM-13327 > DSM-13327 > Pelosinus. The sequence goes on from CAUROG010000047.1 coordinate 965, forward strand.
AGGAAAAGCAGTCAGTGAAGAAGAATTAGCCCACTGGTGGAAGGTTTTTAACGATTCTGTATTGGATCAATTAATTGATTTGACCCTCAAAAATAATCGGCAGTTAGAGTTGGCTCGTTCTCGAGTTAGACAAGGGCGGTTACAGTTGGGTATTGCTGAAGCACAGCGATTACCTTGGCTAGATGCTTCCGGTTCATGGTCGGCTAATAGAGGTCAGGGCGAATGGGATTCGGACCGAGAAGCGATAAAGAATTTGCCTATACCTGATAAGATGACGAGAAATGTAGAAACCGGTAAATTAGGAATTGATGCGCGATGGGAAATTGATATATTCGGGAGACAAAAAGCAAAATCACGAGCTGCATCGAATTCGTTACAAGCATCACAGGCGGATTTATATTCCACCTGGGTATCATTGAGCGCGGAAACAGCATTACAGTATATGTCGTTAAGAACTTTACAGGAGCAATTGCGCATAACGGAAGAGGATGTGAAGCGTCAGCAGGAAGCGTTGGAACTGATTAAGATAAATTATCAGTCTGGTATTATCAACGAATTACCTGTACAACAGGCTACATATGCATTATCTCAGACTCAAGCGGAGATTCCTTCATTAAAGAAAAATATAGCTTCCACAATGTCTGCTCTTTCTATATTGACAGGAACAGTTCCAGGCGAGATTGACGGGTTATTGATGGAAAATACTTCATTACCTACGGTGGATCCACACATGTTTATCGGCATACCGGCGGAAGCTTTACGACAACGGCCTGATATTCAGGCGGCGGAAAGACGTATTGCGGCGCAACAACAGAAAACCAAGGCTGCAAAGGCTGACCTTAAGCCTAGATTTTCACTAAATGGCAGTATAGGCTTGGAGTCGTTTTCATCGGGAGGTCTTATTTCGGCTATCGGTAAAATGATAGGAATAGTACCATCTATCACTATGCCTATTTTCAATGCCGGTGCTATTCGTAAGAATATAAAGGTACAAACAGAAAAGGAACAGGAATACTTGGCACTTTACGAAGAGACTGTTTTGAAAGCTGTAGGGGAGGTCCGAAATGCGGTAACGGATGCATCTCAGGATCATATTAAGTCTGAGGAATTGAAATCTGCTGTAGAATCTGCACAGCAAGCAGAATCTTTGGCGCAAACCAATTTTGACTCCGGTCTTAGCGATTACTTAAGTGTTCTTGATGCACGAAGAAATGTATTGTCTGTAAGGCGGCAATATATCATGAGTCGGGGGCAAGAGTTTGCTGATACCGTTCGTTTATTCAAATCCTTAGGCGGTGGTTGGGAAGCCATGGACATGGATCAGGAGGCAGAGGCGGACTCGCATGCTAAGAAATAGTGTGAGAAACGGGGAATGATTATGAAAGAGAAACTTGATGTCCTTAAACGTTGGATGGCGAATAATAAAAAAAAGTGCGTAGGTATAATGATTGCTTTTCTGATAATTTTGGGTGGCGTAGGATATTATGCTTATAATCAATACGAAGCGTACATGGCCTCTCATCACATCGTGTTACAAGGTAATGTAAATCTGCGGGAAGTGAATGTTGCATTTCGGGGAAGTGATCGGATTGCCAACCTGTTAGTGGATGAAGGTGCGGTCGTGAGCCAAGGGCAGATTTTGGGGTATTTACATTCTGATGAATTAAATCTTGCTGTACAGCAGGCTAAGGCTAGCATTGCAGCACAGGAAGCTATAGTGGCCAAGTTGCAGGCCGGCAGTAGACCAGAAGAAATCGGTCAAGCATCGGCAAGAGTTACATCTGCAGAAGCTGCGTTAGCTCAATCGAAACAAGAAGCAGAGAAGTTACAAAAATCATATAATGCTTCAAATGGTAAGGCCGTCAGTCGACAGTCTGTAGATGATATACAGGCGAAGGTGAAAGTATCGGAAGCCAAATTAAATGAGGCTCAGCAAGCATACAATTTAGCTGTCGCAGGGCCAAGACAGGAAGATATAGCACAGGCCCAAGCACAATTGGATTCGATGAAAAGTGAATTGGCTCGTCAGGAGTTTTTGTTAAACCAAACTGTATTAACGGCTCCTATAGACGGTGTTATAACGGCCCGATTATTACAGGTCGGTGATATGGCTTCACCGAGTACACCTGTATTCAAGTTGGCTGAGAATACCAAAAAGTGGGTTCGTGTATATGTGAACGAACGAGATTTAGGGAAAATTTATAATGGTATGGCAGCAAATGTAACAACGGATACATATAAGAACGAACCGATTCACGGAACAATCGGATATATTTCTTCCGTAGCGGAATTTACCCCTAAATCGGTAGAAACGGAAGATGTGCGTACTACCCTTGTGTATGAAGTGCGGGTATATGTGGATGACCCGAATAATCGCCTTCGTTTAGGAATGCCTGCCACTGTTTCCATTGATATATAGAGGTGTGCGGTGAATGATGTATATGCAATCAAAGCGTCACAATTATATAAAGAATTTCCCATTGTTGGAGCTGATCCTATAATAGCATTGGACCATTTGGATTTTAAAATTCGGAAAGGCTGTTTAACTGCGTTGGTTGGGCCAGATGGGGCGGGAAAAACGACTTTGATTCGTCTGATAGCTGGTTTATTGGATGCCACGGCTGGTTCTTTAGATGTCCTCGGAATGGATGTGAAAGTACATTCACAGGCAGTTCAAGATAGACTCAGTTATATGCCTCAGAAGTTTGGTCTTTATGAGGAGTTATCGGTCAGTGAAAACATGAATCTCTATGCAGATTTACACGGAATTCCTTTGAGTGTGAGAATGGAGCGGTTTGAAAAATTACTGCATATGACGGGACTAGCAAAATTTACGAAGCGTCAAGCCGGTAAATTGTCGGGCGGTATGAAGCAAAAGCTTAGTTTAGCCTGTACCTTGGTGCGTTCTCCAGAGTTATTATTGCTTGATGAGCCTACCGTAGGGGTCGATCCATTTTCAAGGCGGGAGTTATGGGAAATTTTAGAGTCGTTAGTACGTACAGATGGAATCAGCGTACTTGTTAGTACTGCATACTTAGACGAGGCGGAGCGTTGTAAAGATGTTTTTGTCCTCAATAAGGGGCGGTTTTTAGCAACTGGGACACCGAATGAATTGACTCAAATGTCTGAGGGGCGATGCTTTCAGGTAAAAATTCCGAAGTCATTGAGCATGCGAAATGTACAGGCTGCATTGATGGATGATAGAAAATGCGTGGCAGATGCAGTTCCGGAGGCTGGTACCGTACGATATATAAAAACGAAAGAAATGCTTTCGATTCCTTGGCTTAGCGAGTACGGTATGGAGGAACAATCAGTTCAAAGCCGTTTGGAAGATACCTTTATGATGCTGTTAAAAGAGGATGAGTTTACTTCGAAACAGAGGACTTCCCTTTTAGATGCTATCGATATGGATTTGGATGAAAGTGCGATAGAGAAAGAACGAAAGCGTTTGTTGTCCCCAAATGAAATGGTTGAGCGTCCAATAGAAATTTCTGTATCTCATTTGGTGAGAACATTCGGTGATTTTACGGCGGTAGCTAATACATCATTTACGGTGCAGCGCGGAGAAGTATTCGGATTGCTTGGACCAAACGGAGCTGGCAAGACGACGACATTTCGTATGTTGTGTGGCTTATTACCTGTAACGAGCGGTGATTTACGCGTAGCTGGCGTTGATGTCGTTAAATCTCGTACGGCGGCAAGAAGCAATTTTGGCTATGTAGCGCAAAATTTTTCTTTGTATGGCAACTTGTCCGTTATGGAAAATCTGGAATTTTTTTCTGGTGTGTACGGTTTGTACGGTCAAAAAAAGGATGATCGAATAGAAGCTGTTATCAAGGAGTTTCGTCTAAATGATGTGCGCGATATGATAGCCGGTGATTTGCCTGGTGGTTATAACCAGCGCTTGTCCATGGCGGCTGCCTTAATGCATGAGCCAAAAATTCTTTTCTTGGATGAGCCCACAAGTGGTATTGATCCTCTTACGCGGCGTAATTTCTGGCGACAGATTACTTCTTTATCAAAGCGAGGAACAACGATTATTATTACGACTCATTTTATGGATGAATCGGAATACTGTGACCGTATTATGATTCAGGATGCAGGGAAACTCGTTGTACTGGGAACACCTGATGAAGTTAGACGGATTGCCGGCGATGAGAATTGTACTATGGATGAAGCGTTTATCTCCGTCATACTGGAAAAACGGGAACAGGAGGATAACGTATGAACGGATTTATAAGACGGTTTTCCTCATTGGTATACAAGGAGACCTTACAAGTATTGCGCGACCCTAGCACTATTTTGTTGGGTGTTGTGCTACCTATACTACTTATTATCCTCATCGGCTCAGGGGTTACTTTGGATGTTAAACACGTGCCGATAGCAGTGGTTATGGAACGGCAAGATTCTATGACCCAGAGTGTGTATGACTCCTTATACGGCTCTGAGTACTTTCAACCTATAGCGGTTCGCGATAGAAAAACGGCGGAACTATTGATGGAAAAACGAAAGGTAGATGCCATATTGGTGATTCCACAGGACTTTTCTGCTCAAGTTATGCGTGGACAAGGGAAAGTGCAGGGAATTTACTACGGTGTCGATACTTCGGTAGCGATGAGCATAGAAAGTTATGTAAACTCAGCTATTAATTTATGGGCCGTTAAGAATATTCCGTTTATGCTACGTGGTGGATATATAACAATGAACCATCGCATGTGGTTTAATGAAGCAAATACAAGTACCTGGTTTTTGATTCCTGGGCTCATCATGATTATCATGACGATTGTATCCGTCTTTCTTACGGCGGTTGTTATGGCTAGAGAATGGGAACGTGGTACTTTTGAGGCTTTATTCGTTACACCAGTTAAGCCTATTGAAATTATTTTGGCTAAGGTAGTGCCTTATTATGTATTGGCCATGTTGGGGCTGTTGTTTTGCCTCGGTGTTTCGTATTTCTTTTATGAAGTACCTATGCGTGGTTCCTTATGGATCATCTGCATCGTGTCCACATTGTATTTGATTGTTTCCTTAAATATGGGACTACTTATATCTGCGTTTACGAAGAAACAGTTCTTAGCTTGTCAAATGGCGTTACTTACCAGTTTTTTACCGGCGTTGATATTGACGGGGTTTTTATTTGATCCACATTCACAACCTGTGGTGATTCAATATATTTCACGGCTTTTACCTCCTACATATTTTTTAGAATTACTGAAATCATTGTTCCTAGGTGGAAATAACTGGTATTTGATTATTAAAAATAGTGCCGTATTATCGGGTTTTGCTATTTGCTTTACAATATTGACAATTTATATTACGCGGAAGAAGGTGGAATAATGAATTGGCGCCTGTATTGGAATCAAATTGTCTCCATCATATGGAAAGAGCTATTAGCCACCTTTAAAGATCCGAAAACTCGTATAATCTTACTGTTACCGGTTATTATTCAAGGGTTCCTCTTCGGTTACGCCGCAACCTATAATCTCAACAAGGTTCCCTATGTATTGATTGATGAAAGTCATACGCAGACCGCAGCTGCATTAGAATCGACTATTAATTCATCCGGTGTTTTTGAACTGTATCAATCTGCAAACTCTCCGGATATAATCGCACCACTAATAGACTCCAACAAGGTTATTATGGCGGTTATCATACCTCAGGATTTTGAAGAAAATTTAAAGCTTAAACAACCTACATCTATTACTGTTATTGTAAATGGAACGAATACAATGACTTCAGGTCTTGCAGCAGCCTATATGGGGCAAATCATTTCTCAATTCAATCAGACTTGGTTAGGTGTTGAGCATAAGGGAATCACGATTGAATCTCGTACATGGTACAATGAAAATCAGCAGTCTTCCTGGACTTTCTTGACAGGTCTCGTTATATTGATCAGTATGACACAAGTTATCATGTTGGGGGGCTTATCTGTGGCGAGAGAACGAGAGCAGGGGACCTTTGATCAATTATTGGTGACGCCCGTATCATCTATGCAAATTTTGATTGCAAAGTCTATACCACCCATGATAATAGGACTGTTTCAAAGTACTGTATTGTTATTAATAGCCATGTTTTGGTTTAAAGTTCCATTTCGGGGCAACATATTTCTTGTGTATGCCGTGTTGTTTACGTTTATAAGTAGTAGTATTGGATTGGGGTTATCTATTTCGGCTATTGCAAAAAATATGCAGCAAGTTCTCGTATATGTTTTTGTCTTTCTTTTTCCACTAGCATTATTGTCCGGATTAATCACACCTGTACATAACATGCCGAAAATATTGCAATATCTTACATATGGAAATCCTATGCGGTTTTCTGTTGATGCAATGCGCAGGATTTATTTAGAAGGTGCAGGATTGACGGATATTTGGTTTAATTTTATTCCTATGATTATCCTAATCATTATAAGCATGTCCATAGCAGGATGGCTATTTAGAAATCGCGTTGGATAAAGCTAATGATTAGATTGTTAAACTTTTTATATTTTGTTATAACAATACGGCAGACCTATATAGCATTTTTTTATTAATAAATATGCTACTGCCGTATTGACTAAATGAATGTAGACTGTTAGAATAAAGGCATAGAAAATATCATATTTGGGAATAGGTGCTGAAAAGCATAATAGAGAAGCCGGTTAAAGGCCGGCACGGTCCCGCCACTGTATGGTCGAGCGAGTCTAAATTAAGTCACTGGGAAACT
>CAUROG010000048.1:0-6065 GCA_963526645.1 uncultured Pelosinus sp.
GGAAAGCGAGTAAGGTGTAACAGCCCCGTGGGTTCGAGTCCCATGTCCTCCGCCAGTGGAACGTTGAAATTTCAACGTTCCTTTTTCATTTTTTGGCACTTGTCGTAAAATTGTCGTAAAACACTTTTTTTATGCCTTTTTCTTAATAAATTCTGCTGACAAATCAGCAGCAATTGACTGATCGGTTTCCTCGAATAAATGAGTGTAAATATTTAGAGTTGTTGAAAGTGGACCATGACCTAATTTCTTACTAATCTGTAGCTTGTCCTTTTGAAGATATGCAAGCATTGAGGCGTGTATGCCTTAACCCATGTAAGCCCATATTCCGTAGGTTATTTACTTCTAGGAATCGCGTCAACCATCTTTGCAGCACCTGAGGATACATTGGCTGCCCAAATTCTCCTTTTATTATAGTAGGTGATTCCTCCCCTTTTGTCCCTAAATGAATACGTTCTTTACTTTGCTGTAACTTCAATTTCTGTAACACGTCAAATACTTCTACAGGTAGAGATATTGTACGATTTGATTTATCAGTCTTAGGAGTATCTTCATACACGTCTCCCAATCTACATCTTCCCAGTTTAAGCCTAAAATTTCGCCTTTATGCAATCCTCCAAATAAAGCAATATATATTGCAGCCTTAACCTTTAAATCGCTGTGCTGAGTTTTTTCCAAGCTATTAATTAACATTGTGACTTCAGACTTATCATAGTAGTTTGCTTCCTTATGTTCCTTTTTGGAAGGATAATGTCCCTACATGGATTTTGAGAGATAATATCAAAAGTTACCCCAAACTGTAATATTGTTCTAAATGCAGAGTAATAGTTGCGAATTGTTTTGGGCTTAATAGCAACTTTAATTGAAGTTTTCAAACTAAGCTGTGATGATGTTTTTAAATTTAGTTTTGCATATTCTTCATAGAATAAATCACATAAAGCGCCTACTGTAATAGTACTTGCCTTACTTATACTTCCAGATTCACATTCAACAAAAAATCTAGAGAGCTCTTTTTCAGCTTCACGATCAGAGCTACAATGTACAGTCTTACTGTATCTGTTCGCTGCGCCTTTAAAATCTGCACCTATACATACCTCTAAAAGATAGGAGTCTTTCCCTCTCTTTCTATAAGTTCCCGGCACTTTTCATTACCTCCTTTGTATTTTGGGCATAAAAATACCCTTAATTGACTTTTAAGGGTGGTAATGATACAATATGTTTGAGATTGAGGGTTGTATCATTACGACCTATATAACATTCGCTCCGGTTGCCGCTGGGGCGTTTGTTTTTTTATATTATTTTTCTTTAACTAGCTGATCCAATTTTTTTATTATTATCCAATTTTGCGCGACAAGAGCATTTAAATATCTTTGATTTACTATTTCTTCACCTAAGATGGGATCTATAATATTAGATTTAGCGTAGGTATCTCCTAGTTGATCTACGATCAATCCGACTATATTTGTGTCTTCTTCATCTAGATCATTTAAACTGTAGCGATTTATAAAGCTAGCCATTTGCTGTTCTTTTTCTTCCATTTTCTCTCGATATCTTTCTTCATTGCTTTTAAATAAACTCATATCTCTCTCCTTTTTATTTAATATATAAAATTATATATTAAATAACTTTACATTCTGCCTGTTCTTCTAATGCCATTATATCTTCATATCTATAAAAATGCCCTTGTTTAATGTGCTCTACTTCATGCCTAAATGTAGTAGCTTGTGAATCGTATGATAGTTTAGGATTTAAATATACGTTATAATCTCCATTTTCATCTAATACAGTTAGACCATTTACATCTATAGGCAAATCTATTTTTCTAATAATCATTTGGTCCAATTTTTTTTAGCCCCTTTTAATAGCCCTCAGAAGAGGTGCTATCTATTATCTTTCAACATTTCAATTATCTTAACTGCTTTTTCTATATCTTCTTTCGTTGCTTTCTTTGCAACTGAAAAAAGAGTCTTCATTTCTGGTCTCTTATGAAGTTCTTCGAGGTATTCATTAATTTCATCGTCATTAGTTGATGAAATACCCTCATCGTATCCTAAAAGGTATGATGGAGTTACATCAAGAACACCGCATAATAATTCAATTGTATCTGGATCGGGTTTGTTTTGATCATTTTCCCAATTACTTACGGAATTATGCTTTGCTCCAATTAAATCAGCAAGGTCTTTTTGAGTCAATTTTTTTCTTTTCCTGGCATCTCTTATGCGTTCTCCGAATGTCATATGTCTTCCTCCTTTATATGAAAATTATAATAGCACTTTATTCCGATTTTGTAAATATCGAATTTCGATTTTGTTGAAATAAGTTTCGAATAAATCGAAAAATAGAGTTGAAGTTTCAAAATTATCGAATATAATTAAGCTATAAATTCAATTAAATCGAAATTAAAGGAGGAGGTTCAATGAGTGTTGGAATAAAGACTCCTGTGCCGATGCCAGAGGAAATAAGAAATAAGTTGAACGGAATTGTTAAAGGAATCTAGGAGGATTAAAAAATATGACAGATTTAAGATTATTTATAGATAATAAGGAGCATGAGACCATTCCATTAGAAAGTGCAACATTCGCAATTATAAAAAATGGTGATATGGGTGCAGTTTGTGTAAGAGATAGGCTTCGCTATTTAAAGCTTGATGAAAGGCACGTGATCAGCCAGGGCTACATAGAAACAATAAAACAGCTTGCAGACAGATACAGCCCTTATTTATATCAGCTTTGGCCAGATCAAATTTGTATTTGTATAGATGAGGCATGGGAGCCTAGCGAAAAGGCAAACCCGAATAGCTCTTGGAAAATTGATATTCAAAAAGCACCTTTATGGCTAAGGTTACTTACAAACTTTGAATACATGATAAAAATGAGGCAGCATTGGATCGATAAATGGAGTGAGGCTCAATTGAATCAGCTATTATGAGCCAGCTTCTAAGAATTAATCCTGCAGATGGGAATATCTATAAGTATACAGAGGAATGATGCAAAGTGAGATTTACCAGAAATATGAGAGGGATTACCTTAAGGTAATTCCTCCCAAGGTAAAAGTACATATAGATGAGCCGGTAAATATAAAAGCTATTTACTATAGGCAGAGAAAACGCAAGGTGGACATTACCAATTTACATTCAGCTTTGCATGATGTACTTGTTAAAGCAGGAGTAATAGTTGATGATAATAGCTTAATTGTAATTGGTACTGATGGTAGCAGGGTTAAGTATGATAAAAATAACCCTAGGACAGAGGTGTATATAGAGTCAGCTAAGGATGAGCTTTATCAATTGTCTATGAAAATAGAATCTGATTTCTAATAGATATAAGGAACAAGCTGAAAGATAGCAGGGAGGTGATGTTTTGTCTGATGTGAGACCGATAAATAAGGAAAAATATAAAATTACTAAACACCGACTCTTGGAATTATATCACTTCTGTTTACAGTATAACGAATGGAAGGAAGAGCTTAAGTACAGTACCGATACTGTTGGAGCTATAATTTCAGATGGGCTACCACGTGGTAGTAATACTTCGGATAGTACTGGAAAGCTAGGATCAAAAAGAGCAGATTTATCAAGGAAATGTGAAGTAATAGAACAGACAGCTCTTGAAGCTGATGCAGATCTGTACCAGTACATATTGAAGGCGGTAACCAACGAGGGGATAAGCTTTAACTATCTTAAAATGATGATGGATATACCTTGTGGAAAAAAGATGTACTATGATCGGCGAAGGAAGTTTTATTGGCTACTATCACGAAGAGTTTAAGTGGAAAAATGAAAGATAATTGAAAGACAAATGGAAATATGTTACAATATAGTTAAAATATAAATATTAGAAATAAGATAAGGAGATCAGTTATGAAAAGGGAAGGAAAAAAATCGAAGTATTTAATCAGTATTTTAACTATTTTAATGACAATGAGCCTATTTAGTATTACTGTAAGTGCAGAAACTAAAGCATCAACATGGAGTCCAGATGATAAGACTAGCAATGTAACTTTAACTAATCAAAACTTGACTGCAACTTTGGTGACAAAACCATCTGGCCCAAACTATTTACGAGCTTCGGAAGGAAAAGATTTTGGAAAATGGTATTGGGAAATTAACGTGGATTCTGCTACTGCAGGTTCATTTGTTGTAGGAGTATCTACATCGACTAATAACGTTACAGGTAAAGAATTTTCAACAATATATAGCTATGATGGCAGCTTAAAATATGCTGCTAGCTCAACTGCAAAATACGGTTCAATTAACGCAGGAACTACTTTAGGGTTTGCAATTGATGTGGATAATAAAACTTTATCTATTTACAAAAATGGGTCCATATTAGTATCTAAGATAGATATATCACATATTCCTACAGAAATTTATCCATTTGCAGCTGGAGCATCTAGCATGTCTGGACAATCATGTACTTTAACAGCAAATTTTGGCTCTTCTGCATTTAAATATTCTGTACCAGATGGTTTTCTGCCATATAATTCGGTGCCTACTCCAGCAACTACAACCCTTGAAGTGACATCAATTGATAAGGCAAAGGTTGGTGATGAAATAGCAGCTAATGTTGTAATCCATAATGCCACTAATATATGTGCGGAAGATATAAATTTAACTTTTGACACTACCAAATTGGATTTTATTAGTGCAGAAAATGCTGATGGTATGAAAATATATAAAGAAGATAGTACAACAAGTGGATCTATTCGATTTATTACTGCAAGCCTTGGCAAACAAAATGCAGCTAATGGTGATAAAGTATTACTGAAGCTTAAATTTAGGGCTAAGGCGGTAGGAGAAGCTAAGATTGATATTGTAAAAGGGCGTATCGCCGATAATTCAACTTTGGAAGTAGATGTTAATCAAGCAAATTGCGGTGAGAAGACAGTATTAATAGAGGCTAATAAGGATGTTAACCGTTCAGGAGAATTTACTCTTTTGGATTTAGGAATTGATGCTTGGTATTATGGAGATTCAGTAACTGCAACAGATACAACAAAATATGATACTGATGTAGTGGAAAATCAAATGATAGATGATGCAGATTTGACAGAAATAGTTAAATTAATTCTTCAGAACAAAAATTATCCCAATAGTTAAATAAAACAATAGAAATTAGTAACTCTATTCTTATATAGTGTGAACTAAGATCTGATTAGTAAAAAATAAAAGAGGGGAACACAGAGGACAACTTTATATGATTTAATGGTATTGGTGAAAGATGTAAAGAATTTCTCCTTTTGAACCCCATTATACACACTTTTATACCTGCTGGGTTATCTGGCAGGTATTCCTTTTGTCGTATTATGTCGAATATACAGTGTTGAAACATGCAAGATTTGGGAATACGATTAAATAAAAAAGGAGGTAATTTATTTTATGGAACTTACTAAAAAAGAGAGACTTTTTCTTTATAATCAATATGAGATATTAAAACTATTAAACGCTGATGGCTATTCCAGAAATAATGTTAGAACCCTTTAAATCAAATATTTTAAATTTCAATTTTAATCAATCACAGGTTTTAGAAGGATATTATAAAGACGGTTTTAAAGAATACGTTTTTAATGGTACTTTAGAGTAATCAGAAAACGGACAAAATAAGAAGTATTGTCGTAAAAGTTGTCGTAAAACTATAAAATTAGCTAACATTCATAAACATTTTTAAACATTGATGAAAAGGCTCAGCGTATTGAAATAAACACGTTTAAGCCTTTATTAACATATTGTATCATTATTAAAAATCTGATTTTGAGTCCCATGTCCTCCGCAGAGAAAGTGGGTAAGAAAGTCCCATGCTTATTTTCCGCCACTTTAGTCGTAACGGAAAATAGGACAGCGTAGCGAATGACGGATATTGTTCAGTTAACAGAAGGACAGCTGTTTGGTTGTTTATTCAGAATAGGTAATGGTGCAGTTAAGGTTTATAGACCAGAAATAACTATTGAAAGGCTAGCTTAAATAATTAAAAAGAAGCTCGCTGTTTTAGGACTAATAATTAAAGAGTAGGGAAAGTGATATGCTCCCTGTCAAGTAGACAGTGGAAATAATGAAAAATTATTGATGACGT
>CAUROG010000049.1:0-6034 GCA_963526645.1 uncultured Pelosinus sp.
GCCGACGCATCGACTCCTCCAAGTATGCCCCGAAGGAACATACCCCAATTCGTTAATAAGAGTATACCACTGAAATTAATCTAATTCAAGACATAACCATAGAAAATTATAGAAAATCAGTAAAATCTTTGATTTTTGAATCTGTGTTATTCCCCAAAAGGCTATAGTACGTTGAATCAGGGATTTTGCTTTTCAACTGCTCTTTTAGCTCTTTGAACATAGTCAATGACTTACTAAGCTCCCTCTTCTTATATCCTTGTTTCTTCAAGAGGAACAACAGTACGAGGATATCGTCAAGAATAGAGTTAAATGTAATACTTTCCATCCCGGTCTCATTCACTACATAACGTTTAATTCTACGTGGTACACCGCCCTGTCTATAGCTCGCATCAAAAACTGGACCATTGTGCATAGTAGCATTTCTTAAATCTGTCAGCGCAAACACAAACGACTCTAATAAGCGCCCATCTTCATTATGTGAGCTACTTTCCAGATTAACACTCCGACAAATTTTCAATCGGTAGTCTTTTGAAAGTGGCTTTAGCATCTCTCCAAACTGTCCCAAAGATAATGCCTCAACAAATGCCCACAAAGGTATTGAGCGACTATTATGAATGAAATGTGTTATAGCTGGATTCTTTTCGTAGTAGTAAGCAATTGTTTGGTCTATCATATTTCGAAGCTTCAGCCGTTCTCTTAAGCGCTTAGTGTAATCTGGAGCACCCTGCTCGTAGTCTTGATAACCCAACATTTTCTCTCTATAAATGCTCTCAATATCATGATTACTGTTAGATACTAAGCAATCAATCATTTTATTTTTTAGGCATGTTTCTAGCTTCATCAAAAGCGGATATATTAATGTCTTTAGTTCCGTATCAAATTCATGTATGGCTTTAATCTGAGAGAATTCAACAAAAGGTTGAGTTTGACTTCTACTTTTTATAAACCTGTATCTCTTATATCCATGATAGTAGCCCATGTTTAGAAGGTCTTTCTTATCCTTTGACCCCTTGATGTGAATCTTATGATTCTTACGAATGTGCCTCATTAGTGCAACAGTAGTTTTACCCTTTTGCTTAGAATTGGACATCCTGCTCCCCCCTACTCTATCCCATAAAACCCATACAGTTTCTTTTGGTCCACCTCTATCTTGTAGTCTGCATAGCAGTCCTTGCGAGTAGCGTATAAGTGATCTATAATCTCAGCCTTTTCGTCGCGGCAGGCGCAATGGATTCGTCGATGACAATTTGGGCATAGGCACACCACATTATCAACAAAGTCAATCGAGTACTTGAAGTAAGGTTGTGTTGCTATAGGAATCAAATGATGGGCTTCCATATATGATCGATTATCTGCCGGAGTTATAAAGGTCGCATGATGATAGTTGAATTCGCATTGCCAATTGGCTTTGACTTTTGCAGCATAGGCTATATGAATATTTCGATGGTGTATATGTTTACCCCTTTTCTTGATTGGCGTATCAACCTCTTTTGGTCTACGATTTTCATAGTAAGAAGCAAACTCTTCGGCAACATAGTCTACTAGATTACCATTCAATTCCACATCCTCATATTCTTCATTATTTTAATAATATTGAGAAGAAAATCTAAGATAACATGCAACAGCAGATCTATAAAATCCTTTTTTTAATTTATCTAGATCAATAACTTCCGGAATATTTGATGAACTGCTCAAAAAAGGTAAGTATCAAAACTTCGAAAGTCTTTAATCTGCTCCTTATTTTGTCGTTCAATTTCCAAAGCTATTTTAACCAGACAGCGGAAATATGACCCTGACCTATCTGAACACTTAACTATTCCCCCTCCTTTAATCGATTCCATCTGAGCAAACTCCCTAAACCTATCCAATCATCTTCAAATCCTTTGCGGTAACCTGCAATACACTAAAAGCCTGATATGGAAACCCACCCACAACAAAATCCACTTGCTCGCCTATCTCGTCTGAGCTCACTTCGTGAATGTCACGCGGTTCCAGAAATGTATCAGGATAATTTAAAGCATAGGTAGTACGTGCATTGGCGTCAAACTCATTCGCATACACTGTATGGAATTTTCCAGTTTGCTTGAAGCCAAGCTCAACGCCACCGACACCACTGAAGAAGGCTGCGATATCATATTTTGCTGTTTTCTTTGTTTGTTTCTTAGGCATAAACTTACTTCCTGTCTGAGATTATTTGATTTCGAAAAAAGCTATGACCTACATTTCGGTCATAGCCTACGAGATATTATTTGCCTAGCGAACGTATGTTCTTATTTAGCATAATAGACTTTTGTACAGTTACTTGCCCTTTTTCCCGTTCCCTTTAACGATATCATACTTAACCCTATGGCGATACACCCTTTCTGCGCGTTCGACTAACATCTGATAAGTTTCCAGATTAATTTTATTCGTATCTAACTGGGAAAGGGCCCATTTTTCATTTTTCAAATCATTATATGCTTTATCCCCACAAATAAAGTAAGCTTTAATATCATATAAGTCATTAATCCGTTTCAAATGCTCATTTTCCCGAGCGATGCATTCTCGATATTTGTTTATTTGTCCTATGATTTCGATAATGGATGGTGCTGAGTATGACGTTTTTTTATCTCTTTTTAATTCACATATTATAGGTAAGGGCTCATCAGAAACCCTTAGAATTATGTCTGTACGTCCTGTACGTTTATTTTTTTCAATATAATCTGAATAAGTTTTCTGTGTTTCGATTACGATTTCATCTGCTGGCTTATCCCAATACTGGTTGATCAACCACGGGTTAGCCGAAAGATGCTGTTCAAATGCGCTCTCTATATCCTCGGATTCAATTAAAATTTTTAGTTTATTGATTACTTCAAGTCTATCTTCAATGTTTGACATAATCCTAAGCGCTGCATTTATTTCAGCCTTATCAAATACTTTAAAGATTTGCGCTATGATTTCCTCTGTAGGATCCGACCCATTAATCGTTATTTGCTTAATTTCATTACTATTCACTAGCCCAAAGATAGCATTTCCATATACACTGTACTCCACAGATTCATACTTTTCTGGCCCATCAAATACCCTTTGTAGTAACCTTGAAACTTTTTCTTTATTTTCATCGCTATAGCTTTCGTAAATTATTCTTAAGTTACTGTTTGCCTCAAAAACTTTCCCTAAATAGTCTTGTTTCTCAAGTTGTCTTTGTGCTCTAAGACCATTCCACTCACTGTCAATTCTTTTTCTAAGCACATCCAAATAGTAAATTAAATCTTGGACCGATTTAAACTCCCTATTTAACCCTTCTCGACTACTTAAGACTGGGTCTTCATTTTCTTGTAAATAATCTGCATTAACCTCCCCCAATAAATATGCACTAGATATTTTATTGCGAAGTTTATCTTTCAATATATCTTCATCAGCTAACTTCCCGTTTATATATACAACAACACCCGATACACTAATATCATTATCTACCATTAAATTTTTGGGGAGTTCTACTGTACCTAACCATCCACTAATCTGGTTCTCTTCAAAGAAACTTTCAGAAATTTTCTTAAAATTATTTTCGTTTAATTGCGGGAAACGACCTTTTATAGATTCTTCTTCCATTCCAAAATAATAAACGAACTCCAAGAACTCATCATAAAACTGCTTTTTCAAATCAAATGGTTCAGAATTTATATTTAAGTTAAATCCATGTCTAGAAACAATATTTACTGAAAATCTCCGTGCTAAGAGTCTCTTCATTCCTTTAATGCTTGCTTCCGTTATCTTACGTCGTAATCTCGGAATATAGATAGCTGTCCCTGTTTCGGGGATACAATTCTCTAAAAGAGGAAAAACATCTATGAGCTCTTCTAAACTTGATAATTCTTCAACTTTAATCACTATTAACGGTTCATTAACGTACAAGTCGTTATAATTAAACGTCATTTTTTTCCAATACTTATCTTCTTCACTTTTTGTAAATAACACATATGTGTCGCCTAGGCTAAAAGCTGCAAATTTCCCTATACCTTTGCGTCCCATATACGGCCTTCTTTGCGTGTTATTTGGTATTCTAATTTCTTCTATTTTCTTCTCTGTCCCTGAAAGAGCATAGCGATTTACAAGCTCATCGTCCGTCATACCTATTCCATTATCAAATATCAAAATAGAGGTTCCATTATCTACTTCATCACTGTTAATTTTTCCTGATTCTTTACATTCCTCTCCCAAAGCAGAAGACTCACTGTAATATACATCGCATCTCGAGCTATACGCATCCCACGAGTTTGCTATTAGCTCAGCAATTGCTGGCGGGTTAGAAGTATATAGGTTACGTCCAAAATGTTTTACTGCCCCATATGCAATCTGTAATTGAATAGTTTCAACGGTCATAGATTAACCTCCTTTAAATGGCTCAATATGCTGGTTCCAATAATCTCTCCAAGTTTAGGTGGAACTGCATTCCCAATCTGCAGAGCTATTTGCTCAACAGAACAACTATCACCACATTCAGGATCTACAAACATGTACTCCTTTGGGAACGTTTGTAGTAAGGCTCCTTCCCTTAAGCTTAGTGCTCTGTTTTGTTCCGGATGCCCAAATCTTCCATTTCCTATCCCAAGAAATTGTGTGGTGATAGTATTAGCTGGTTTATCCCACTCTAAACGACCATACACAGATCCGAAAGATTGTCCACTTTTTTTCTTGTACGCTTCAAGTAAAAGTTTCTCGTCCCAATCTTTCCACGTTCCACCTGGTTTAGATTGCTTTATTCTTTCCATATTTAGTTTGGAGAGATTTCTACATCTATGCAATGGATCTAAATCATTAATCTCACCCGCATTTAAAGGAGGCAGATCCCCAATTGCATCTCGGACAGTTAAATAGTGCTCTTTGGTAATTTGAGGTGGTAGGATTTTAATCTCCCCTAACTTTGAAGCAAGTAATATCAGCCTTTTCCTTTTCTGTGGAACACCGTAATCAGGTGCAAATACAATTTTGTAGTCTATTGAATATCCCTCAGAAGCAAGTGTTGTAACGAACTCTTTAAATATTGATTCTTTTTGCATTTGAGGGACATTTTCAATTGACACAATTTCAGGTTGCACATTACAAACCTGTTCCCCAAAATAATGTAATAAATCCATCTTTTCAATGAGATTATTATTTTTTTTATGCTTCTTAGTATAGCTAGAGAAAGGTTGACAAGGCGCACAGCCCATTAAAATACGAACTTCCGTATCCCCAGGGTATAGCTCATTAATCTCATATTTATCTATATCTCTAACATCTTTCAAAATAAACCGAGCACCATTATTATATTGGTATGCGAATTTACTTCTTTGATCAATATCATATCCTGCTATTACATTGATTCCTGCCTTTTGAACCCCACACGTAAGGCCACCAACTCCACAGAATAAATCTACTGCATGAATTTTCATATGGGTCCCCCTTATCATAAGAATTATATCATGTAGTTCTGGCTTTGTATATTGCCTCTTGAGACGATATACAAGAAAAAATCGTAAATAGTTACGTAAGGCAGTATACTAGTACAAAAGTTGGAAAAGGAATGCGAGAAAAATAGTATATAGCTTTCAGGCCCTTACTATACAAAAACAGACTCTTTAAGTTGAATGCGTACATATTGATACCAAAGGATATAAAATTTAATCATGACAATACTTACTTGGCTGCTGTTGTCTAGTTTTTGAAGGAAACGATGTTACTATTCTCCTTAATCACAGTACAAAATTGTACCCTTATAATTATCCTTAGGAATATTGTTCTAAACTCTTAACTTACGCCGGCTTAAGTATATTGTTCGAGATTACGTATACCATATTATTGAGCTGTCATACGTATCAATAATAGCTTATAATCAAAACCGTCCGTGACAACGGGGCAGTTTGCTCTGCGGCCAGAAGCCTCTGCTACCGGCTAAAGCCAAAAGGCCTACTGAATCGGTTTCCCTCCTGCACCACTTTCCCTCGCTCTCAAAGAGCCTCGCTTACTTTTTCCTTTCAGATACCCCATAAAGCTTGAAACACTTAATTTGGGT
>CAUROG010000050.1:0-4765 GCA_963526645.1 uncultured Pelosinus sp.
CTCGGGCCCTTGCGATGGACCCAGAGGTTATCCTCTTTGACGAACCTACATCAGCCCTCGATCCTGAGCTCGTAGGGGAAGTATTGGCTGTTATCCGCAAAATTGCTAAAGAGTTAGAAGTTACCATGATTATCGTAACGCACGAAATTGGCTTTGCTAAAGAAGTAGCAGACCAAGTGGTATTCATGGAAGGCGGCGTCATCGTAGAACAAGGGGACCCTAAGGTTGTTCTTGAACATCCAAAAGAAGAACGAACACGCAAATTCTTGAGCCGTTACCTTACACTTGATAGTGAATTGCCTCTTGATAGCGCAGCGTTATAAGGCTCTACTAGTTCTGTTTTTAAAATACTAGTATTATATTAAAAATGTGATACTGTATTGATATAGCTAATTCTAATGTGCAATCTAATGACGCAGTTAGTTTATGATTAGAGCATTTTGAACGAGGTAAATAGATGAAAGAATTTAGACAATTAACCGTAGATGATGCGGCTGAATATCACGAGGTGTTAATTGCAGGATATGCGGAGAATAAGAACTATCCTATATCCTTTGATGCTATCAACTTTAGCCCAGAAGAGTCTCGTGCATGGATTTTAAAATATCCTGTATATGGTCTCTACGTAGATGGCTCCTTAGTATGCTCTATTTCATTCCGCATGCCTTGGATTCCAAAGGCTACACCAGATGTATACCCGCATATTGCGCACTTTGTGACGGCTCCTGAACATAAGGGGAAAGGCTATGCTCGTGAAGTCCTCGCCGAAGCAGAAGACCTATTGCGCAACGTATATAAAACACCGGCCGTAACACTGGGCACTGCCGCAGAACACCCATGGCTTGCTAAAATGTACGAAGGCTTTGGCTTTAAAGAATATAAACGAACACAACTACCTGGGAAGGTACATACGACGATATTCTTTAAGAAAACATTGTAAAGATAAGAAAATTAGTATTAATTTAATATTCTAACTAAAAGAGTCGCATCTAATTGGTGCGGCTCTTTGTTATTCTATAAGATGTTACTACTACAGTATTAATTTCAAGAGTACTTTGGACTTTTTCATATATGGTTATCATGTTCTCTAATTTTGATATAGGTTAATATCTATAAGTCAGACTGCCTAGTGGATAGATACTAAAAAAATGAATATTTATTTGCTATAATAATGCTATATTAATGGATAAAAAGGAGATACATATATATGGGTTTCCCTAAAGAAATAAAAAGAATCAGACAACGTTCATTTTTAACACAGCAGGAATTTGCCAATGTAATAGGTGTGGCTTTTTCTACTGTAAATCGTTGGGAATCTGGACGTGCAAAGCCAAACCTAAAAGCAATGAAAAGTATTAATATATTTTGCTTAGATAATAACATCCCATATGACGTACTAGAAGAGTCTTGGCTCGACTATCAAATAGAAAAATAAAGGAGCACTATTGTTATGACAGATAAAGAATTAAAACAGTTAAAAGATACGCTATGGCACTCTGCTGATGTGCTTCGAGCTAGTGCTCATTTAGCTGCGAATAAATATGGTCAGCCTATTCTTGGACTTATCTTCCTTAGATATGCAGATATTTTATACAAACAACATAAGGAAAATATTGAGGAAGAGTATAATCGTCTTAAAGGCGGACGTATGGAAAAGTCCATCAAAGAAATCTCTATCGAGAAGTGCGGATTCTATCTTCCTGAATGTGCTTATTATGATTTTATCAATGATGCACCAGATGATGCTAGTAAAGCTACTCTTGTAAAGAAAGCTATGGAAGCAATTGAGACTGAAAACCCTAAAATGGATGGTGTCCTTCCAAAAGAAGTATATGCTCAGCTTGTACCAGAGGAAGAACCAGAACTTCTTTCTAATATCGTACGTATTTTCAAAGATATTCCAGAAAATAGTACAGTCGATATCTTTGGTGAAATCTATGAATATTTCTTAGGTAACTTTGCCCTTGCAGAAGGTAAGGATGGAGGAACATTCTACACACCTGCAACTGTTGTAAGATATATGGTTGAAGTATTAAATCCTCAGCCCGGTGAAAAGAAGTTCTTAGATCCAGCTTGCGGTTCTGGTGGTATGTTCGTACAGGCCGCACGATATATGCATAATCACAACGCCAGTGAAAGTGAGCAGATGAAATTTCGTTGCTATGGTGTTGAAAAGGAACCTGATACAGTAAAACTGGCAAAGATGAATCTTCTTCTTAATAATATTCGTGGTGACATTACACAAGCTAACTCATTCTATTCAGATCCGTATAATGCATTTGGGCAGTTTGACTATGTAATGGCAAATCCTCCCTTTAATGTTGATGAAGTTGTGTTTGAAAAGGTTTCTGATGATGCCCGATTCAATACATATGGTGTACCAAGAAATAAGACCAAATCAACAAAGAAAAAATCTGATAAGAAAGAAACTGTGCCTAACGCAAACTATTTGTGGATTGGCTACTTTGCTACTGCCTTAAATGAGAATGGTAAGGCAGCACTTGTGATGGCTAATTCTGCATCTGATGCATCTGGTTCAGAATATGAAATCAGAAAGAAAATGATTGAAGAAGGTATCATCTCACAGATGGTGACACTTCCTTCTAAAATGTTCTCATCAGTTACCCTTCCTGCGACTCTTTGGTTTTTTGATAAGCAGAAGCCAAATAGTGATAAGAAAAATGAAATCTTATTTATTGATGCAAGAAATGTTTTCACACAGGTAGACAAAGCACACAGAAAGTTCTCTGATGAGCAGATTAAGAACCTTGGAGTTATCACAAAACTATATCACGGCGATACACAGGCTCTTGTTGAATTGCTTGATGAATACAAAATAGAACTTGCTAATGCTCCGGAAACATCTGATGACAAGGAAGTTCTTACAAAAGCATATTGGCAGTCACAGATTGACTGGTTAACTGAAAGATTCCCTGACGGTGTATATGCTGATGTTATCGGTCTTTGTAAGGCAGCACCTATGGATGGTGAAGATGGAATCATTGATCAGGATTACTCACTTAATGTAGGCCGCTATGTTGGGGTGGTAATTGAAGATGATGGGTTAACACAGGAAGAATTTAAGAGAGAAATATATTCACTTAATTCTGAGTTTGCATCTCTAAGTGCCGAGGCAAGAGAACTTGAAAAACTCATTGCAAATAATCTGAAAGAATTGTTGGGTGAGTGATATGGGGAAGATAAAAGATTATTTTGAATTAAACCCACCTAAAAATACAAATAATTATACTGATTATATTAATTATATTGATACATCATCAGTAACTAAAGGTATTTTGTACGATATTACGTATCTGGATGGTAACTTTCCTTCAAGAGCGAATCGTTGTGTAAAGTATGATGACATACTATATTCCTCCGTAAGACCAAATTTAAGACATTATTATCATTACAAATCAAACTATGAAAATGTAGTTGCGTCTACAGGATATGTTTTATTAAGAAATAAAAATAAAGAATTATATTCAAGTGAATTTTTATACTATTTCCTGGGAACTGATTCTGTTGTCAAGTATTTAAGTAATATTGCCGAATTATCCCAATCAACGTTTCCTTCGTTTTCAGCAAAAGACTTAGGAAAAATTGAGTTACCAGCATTTGACTTTATAGATCAAGAGAAAATAGCTGATATTTTAACAACTTACGATAACCTTATTGAAAACAATAACAAGCGTATTAAGTTATTGGAGCAGATGGTAGAGAATCTATATAAAGAATGGTTTGTTAGATTTCGCTTTCCTGGATATAAAAATGTAGAGTTTGAGGAGAAGAAGCCTAGAGGTTGGCAAGTTGGCACAGATGATAAAAAGCACTTTGCTCCTACTATCTTCAAATATGATGAGTTAAGAAATATAGGAAGCTTTACAAGAGGAAAAAATATTACTACAGCAAAGATGATTGAAGGTGATATTCCTGTGATTTCAGCAGGATTACAGCCTTCCGGATACCATAATGAAGCTAATGTATATGGTGCAAGCCTTACAATCAGTGCTTCAGGTGCTAATGCAGGATATCTTCAATATCATATGAAGGATATTTGGGCTGCAGATTGTTCCTACTATCAGGATGATGCAACAATTTGGTTTGTATATAATACGCTTAAATATTTACAACCAGTTATTAGTAATTTGCAATGTGGAGCTGCACAACCCCATGTATATCCTAAAAACATCAATAGGCTCTGTATTTTAATTCCACCAGAAGAATTGATTCATAAATATAATGATTATGTTAAGCCATATTATGATGAAATCAAAATGCTTAATCAGCAAAATCAATTACTTACAAAACAAAGAGATATGCTATTACCTCGACTAATGAGTGGGAAACTTGAAGTGTAATAAGGAGGAACTCATATGCGAAATTTTATATCCGAAGATGATATAGAACAGGCTATACTTTCAAAATTAAAAGCAGAACCGTTTAAATATGATATCCTCATTTGTGATGCTGATCCGAGTAAGCGAGACGATTTGAATGATGGCACGGGAAGAGCTTCTAAGAAAGAATGTGTTCTTCCCAATGTTATGCTGTCTTCTCTTAAGCGTATTAATCCAACTATCGCAGAAGATAAAATTAATGAGACAGTCAAGACATTAAGGCAAGATTATTCAGGAACGGATATTGTAGATACGAACTACAAATTATATAGACAAATCCGTAATAATATAAAAATCACAGTTCGCAAAAATGGCAAAGAAGACTTTGATTTTGTAAAGCTAATCGATTTTGAGCATCCAGAGAA
>CAUROG010000051.1:0-4608 GCA_963526645.1 uncultured Pelosinus sp.
TATCATGCCCTTATAGGGCGTAATCAAGCCACCCGTTATACGGGTGGTCCTGACTATAAAATAAATAATTGTTTCTTAATACTATCCATTGCTAAGGCGAGAGCAGCAGGTAGCTGGTCAATTTTACTACTACCACCTTGGGCTGATTGTGCATTTCCGCCACCTTTGCCATCTATGAGAGGTAGTATCTTTTTAAGTTCTTGATTCATTGAAAGGCAAACATCAGGTGAGGTTGAAAAAACGAGATGAGCTTTACTTTGATCTGCATTGATGCCACAAATGAGAGCAATAGTATGGGGATTACTAATCAGCTCTTTGGCGAGATTGGTAACTTCATTGGGGGTAGCGTTAGTAAGAGTATAGACAATTAGTTTGTAATGTCCGATTAAATCTCCTTGGTGATAGAGGGTAGTAGCAAGATTACGGTGCAATTCTTGCTTTGCCGCTATCAATTCCTTGGCAATCGTCTCTGTCTTTAGTAATTGCTTTTCAATTCCTTCGCAAATAGCAGGGATGGGTAGTGATAGACAATTTGATACTTGTTGGAGAATGATATTTTTTTGCTGATAATCCCTTAGTCCGCGCCAACCACAGACAAAGTCTACTCGGATTCCATTGTTCTTGCGTTCCCAGCTGCGTATTTTTATACAACCAATCTCACCGGTATTAGCAACATGGGTACCACAGCAAGCGGAGTAGTCGAAATCAGCAATTTCAACTAAACGAATTTCAGAAAAATCTTTTGCAGGCGGCTTGCGTAGAGGGAAACGGTAAATTGTATCCTGATTAAGCCAATGAGTATGAATCGCTTTTGCAGAAAAGACAATTTGATTAGCTGCAGCCTCTACTGCCCGAAGATTTTCAGGAGTTAATGTTTCTATGTCCAAATCAATTTGGCTAGATTCGGTACCCAGATGAAAACTAACCGTATTTGCTTTTAACACAGAATAAAATGCACCTGATAAAATATGTTGCCCGCTGTGCTGTTGCATATGATCGAAACGTCTTGCCCAGTGAATGTGTCCATGCACCTGACTGGTATTAGGTTGTACGTCCACAATATGGACAACCTCTTCACCATCCTCTTGCACATCTATAACAGGCAAATCATCTAGAAAACCACAGTCAAAGGATTGTCCACCTGAGGTTGGATAAAAAGCGGTGCGGTCAAGGATGATAGCCCACCTATTATCAGGCAAAGGATTGACTTTGGTGATGTTGGCAGTAAAATCTTTTATATAAGCATTTTCATGATATAGTTTTATCGTTGTCAAAAGAAGATGCCTCCAATTTTAAAAAAAGTTGCTGGATTATAAATACTATTATACTATTTTTTCCTTTGAATACATATATTCTTACAGAGTATTCTTTTCAGGAGGGAATGGTATGGCGATTTTTAGAATTAGACGTTCTCAAATATTCTACAGTGTTGCCATTCTATTACTAATGAGTCTTATCTTTGGAATAGTAGGTTTTGAATATATGGATGAACAAGAATTGGCAGCTATCGACAATCAGACAACTACTGCACCCTTGGGAGCAGTGAATGTGGTTATTAAAGTATCCCAGCGACTTTTGGAAGTATATAGTGACGGAAATCTACATAAAAAATATCGAATTGCTGTGGGTAAGAGTGAGACTCCAACGCCCATGGGAGAGTGGAATGTGGTATGGAAAGATTATAATTGGGGCACAGGCTTCGGTACTCGCTGGATTGGACTTAATGTGCCATGGGGAATTTACGGTATCCACGGCACAAACAAACCCTGGTCTATTGGACAATTTGCTAGTCATGGTTGTATTCGCATGCGCAACAAAGATGTAGAAGAACTATTTGAATGGGTGCCTATCGGTACTCCTGTACGTATTGAAGGACGTAAACTAAAGGTACAACGTACGCTGAAACATCAGATAACGGGTTCAGATGTGGCGTTGTTGCAAATGAAGTTAAAGGAATTAGGTTATTTAAATAGTCGAGCAGATGGAATCTTTGGGTCTGTTACAAAACAAGCAGTTGAAGCATATCAAGCGGAACATAACATGGAGATTACTGGTATCGTAACAAAACAAATGTCAGAATTATTAGGCATTTAGACGTGTTTTTTGACTATTTCTAAAAAATATAGTATTATATCCATAATGCCGAATCCTTATAGGTACGGGGGAACCAATAGAATCACAGGGGATAATCCGTTAAAACGGAGGGGCGTGTTCTTCGATCTCTCTTTTCCCTATCCCGACAGCTAACCCCGGAGGCGCTGAACGCTTAGGAGTTTTTGTTATGCTTTGTGTAGCAGATAATCTCCCAAGCGTTATAAAAGAGAGGTGAACAAATGAAAAAAATCTATGTGGTAGTAGCATTGATCCTTTGCATGCTGCTGAGTAGTGTTGTCGTTTTTGCTGCACCAGGGGACAAACTAATAAAGTTTGGCATGCGTGGCGAAGATGTGCAAATGGTTCAA
Source organism: uncultured Pelosinus sp. (assembly GCA_963526645.1). Classification (GTDB taxonomy): domain Bacteria; phylum Bacillota; class Negativicutes; order DSM-13327; family DSM-13327; genus Pelosinus. Next base: position 2,463 of record CAUROG010000051.1, read on the forward strand.
AAGTCACTTTTGGAAAAAGGTTTCTATGTCGGTGAAATTGATGGTGTTTTTGGGAATGGGACACTAAAAGCAATAAGAGATTTTCAAATAAGTAATGGCTTAGTAGCAGATGGAGTCGTTGGTAAAGAGACCTTACTATGTTTAGGGCGTCCTGGCAACGCCGAAGGTAATCCGAGCAGATATAGCAGATCCTTTAATATGAGTGCATCTGCATACAGTGCTTACGATGATGGAAATTCTAATCATACATATGGTGGTAATTTAGTACGTAAGGGTATCGTAGCTGTCGACCCGAAAGTGATTCCTCTTGGAACAAGGTTGTTTATACCTGGCTATGGCTACGCAATAGCTGATGATATTGGTGGTGCCATAAAGGGTAATAAGATTGATTTAGCCTTTGATAGCCATGGTGAGGCCATGCAATTTGGCAGGCAGAACGTAATAGTATATATCATAGACTAACAGGCGTTAAGCCTGTTTTTTTTATTATGAGAAAGTATATGTTTGTGGCTGAAAGTAACATCTCAATGTCATTGCAAAGAATAACAAAGCAAACGACAGAGGATGTGAAGACTCACGCATTAGTCTTTCTTCATATAATAAAGTTTTCATTTATAATTGTTAGCTGGTATATAAAGATATGTCAAATAAGATACTACTTTAAGAGAGAATAAAAAATCTTGTTGAGGAGTGTATATATTGAACGTGTCGGGAAATACGTTAGCACTGTTATTAGCTTTTGTTTCAGGTGTGCTCATGGCGGTACAAGGTGCTCTAAATGCTGGTTTGAGTAAGGTGATTGGGATTCTTGAGACTACCTTTGTTGTACATGTTACAGGCACTATCGTCATACTCTTGCTGTTGTTTGGGCTAAAAATGGGGAAGGGAAACTTATCTGCCTTTGCTGAGGCACCTTGGTATGTTTATCTAGGTGGACTCGTTGGTGTAGGTATTATTTATCTGGTAGCTGCCAGCATTCCAGAGGTAGGAGCCGCCAATGCTACAACAGCAATTATTATTGGACAAGTGTTAACAGCTATTATCATTGACCATTTTGGTGCACTTGGTTTACAGCAAATAAGCTATGGATGGAATCAAATACTAGGTCTTATTTTATTAGCTATTGGAGGTAAATTACTGCTAAGTTAAACATGTTGCTGTTATTGTAAATTAAAGATACTCACTCTAACTAGCCTGATGTTATCTAACATACGGCTTTTTCTTTGCTTATAGCGTTATCTCATTAACACATAAAAATAAAGAGGAATAATATAGTTAGCAGTCGAATTATCATTAGTTATTTAAACAGTAATGGGAGGAATATAAGTGAGACATTTTGATAGTGAAAGAGTGAAACCTGTTGTGGGCCAGGCAGCAAAAAGATATTCATTAACCTTTGGAGACGAAAAAACGAGCCATACAGGACTTGATGATATTTATTTAGAAGTTGAAGAGCGCATATTGGAGGCTATTAAGTTCGGAGATCCATTTATATTTGAAGGATCAAATGAGCGAGGAAACCTTTTTTATACTATTGAGCGTACGGAAGAAGACTACATTCTGAGTATTAAAGAAATTACAGAGGATACAGCTGAATTACTCAAAAGTACTCTAGATAGTGTCAAGAGGTTAGGAAAAGAAAAAATGGAAGAAATCATGGAGATTATGGTTTTAGAAGAAATCGATATTGATATCAAAAAAACAATAGATTTATCTCTTGAATCAAGCTATGAAACTCTATTTGCAGCACTTCAAGAACTTAGAGAAGATGCAAATGAAGCTCTTATAGATAATTTAATCCGCCTTCAAGAAATTATCAGAGAATATGATAGTGATTTTTAGTAAGCTGATATGTAATCATAATAAAATTACATAAAAATATACTTGCAAAGCATCTAGCAATAATCTATAATATAAAGAGTGCTCCATGTTGCAGTAGATAAGTGCTGACACATGTAACAATATAATAAGGGGTTATAGCTCAGTTGGTTAGAGCGCTTCGTTGACATCGAAGAGGTCTGCGGTTCGAGTCCGCCTAACCCCACCATCTACGAATATAGACACTACAAGGCTTTGTGAGCCCTGTAGTGTTTTTTTGTATATTGAAAACCACGCGCTATGCGTGTGGTTCCAAAAAGCTTATAGC
>CAUROG010000052.1:0-4420 GCA_963526645.1 uncultured Pelosinus sp.
TTTGAAGGAGTATAATATGGCTACAGAATTGTTGGAAAATACAATTGCCACATTAAAAGTGTTGCGTACTAGTGATCAAGGTGCTTTTTTAGATGGTCAAACTGGCAATACTAATGATGATATATTGCTTCATAAAGATCAACAAATTGCTCCTGTGGCTATCGGAGATGAAGTCGAGGTTTTTTTATATCGAGATCCAAAAGGTCGTTTAACTGCCTCTATGCGTCTACCAGCCATGAAGGTTGGCCAAATTGGTTATGTTGAGGTTATCAATACTACAAATTTTGGTTGTTTTGTTGAGGTAGGTACAGAACGTGGTATCTTTATGCCTCATGCGGAGATGCGTGGTAGACCTCAGGTAGGTGAAAAAGTATGGGTTCGTCTATATACTGATAAATCCGGTCGTTTGGCGGTATCCATGGATGTAGATGATGAAATGCGTCGTGCTTCTAAAGCTGCAACAGAAGCTATGGTAGGACAACTTGTAAAGGGGGCAATCTATAATTTAACTAGTGATGGGGCTTTTTTTATTACCCCTGAGCGTTGGATTGCCTTTTTGCATCGTTCCGAAATGACGAGAAAGTTAAAAGTAGGGGAAATGATTGAAGGCCGTATTACTTTCAAACGTGATGATGGTCGCGTTAATGTCTCTATGCGTCCTACAAAGGAAAAGGCTCTTGTTTCAGATGGAGATATTATCATGGGGTACCTGTTAAATCGTGGGGGTAAGATGCCTTATAGTGATGAATCTTCTGCTATGTTGATTAAAGATAAATTTAACATTAGCAAATCTGCCTTCAAACGTGCTTTGGGGCATTTAATGAAAGAGAAAAAGATTGTTCAAGAGGAGGGGTGGACATTACTTACCGACATAGGTCGGCAGTGGACACCGCCTGCTAATAATGAGTCCCAAGATGAGGAATAAAGTCAATGAAAATAGTCATTGTAGGTGCTGGTAAGGTTGGTTATTCATTAGCACAACGACTTATTCAAGATGATCATGATGTATATGTCATCGACCGTTCTCCAGAACGCATTCATAATCTTGAAAATACGTTAGATGTTAGTCTAGTTCTAGGGAATGGCAGTGATGTTCAATTATTGAATGAAATCGATATGTCTGATGTTGGTATGTTTATTGCTGTTACTGATTCCGATGAGGTTAATATGCTATCCTGTTCGGTAGCTAAAATAAAAGGTGTTCCTACGACTATTGCACGCGTTCGCGATAATAGTGTGGCGGAACATATGGATGAGGAGATACGAGCTCAATTAGGTGTTGATCTCTTCATCAATCCTGAAATGGTTACAGCTCAAGAGTTATTACGAATTTTAGAAACACCATCAGCTATAGATGTTGAGGAGTTCGGACAGGGTGCTGTGCGCCTTATGGAATTCAAATTGAATAATGAATTTCCTCTATTAGGACAGCCATTAAAAGAGATTCGCTTTCCTGAAGGTGTTCTGTTAGTTGGTATTTTACGCTATGGTGAAATGATTATTCCTCATGGTGAAAGTCGATTACAGGCTGATGATAGTGTATTTTTCCTAGGTTTGAAAGAGTCCGTTTCTGAAGTGGAGAACCTTTGGTTCCATAATTATAATACATTCTATAAACGGGCTGTCATTATTGGGGCAGGTCTCTTAGGTCGGAACTTAACTGTATTACTAGAAAAAGCTGGTTTTTCTGTGAAGGTTATTGAAAAAGACTTTGACCGTTGTGAGAACCTGGCAAATCAAGTGGATAAAGCTATGGTTATCAATGGAGATGGCACTGATTTTGATTTGCTCGAAGCTGAGGAAATTGCTGATAGTGATGTAATTATTGCTCTAACTGATGACGATAAACTTAATTTACTAGTAGCACTCGTAGGTAAGCATATGGGCATCCCAAAAACCGTTGTTCGTGTGGGACGGCCAGAATATATTATGCTGATGGAGCAAGTAGGTATTGACGTTGTATTTTCTCCACGTTTATTAACAGCAAGTCAAATTTTGCGCTTTGTACGAAGTGGAGAAGGGGTTGTATCTATTTCCACCTTTGAAGGTGGTAAAGCTGAATCTATCGAGATTGAAATTACCAATGAATCTCCTGTGGCGGGTAAACAATTAAAAGATATACGTTTACCTGGGAAGGCCTTGGTAGGTGTAATTTTACGGGAAAATGAAGCTATCGTACCTCGTGGTAATACTCAAATTTTAGATGGTGATCATATCGTTCTCTTTACATTACCTGAATCGGTAAGCAAATTGCTTAAATATCTTACTTAGTAAGGAGGGGCTATGCGAATTCAAATCGTTATGTCCTTAGTGGGTCGACTACTCTATATATTTGGGGTTTTTACTTTAATCCCTTTTATATACAGTGTTGTATTTGAAACTGCATATTGGTCATTCCTTATAACTACAAGCCTTTCTTTAGTTTTGGGGACGCTTTTATCTTATTACGGTTGTGAAAGTCAAAGCTTTAGTATTCGTGATGGGTTCTTAGTTGTATCCTCTACTTGGATATTCACGGTTATTTTGGGGGCTTTACCTTTTTTGGGGAGTGGCATATTGACTAATGTTTTTGATGCTTTATTTGAAGCCACTTCGGGTATTACTGCAACTGGTGCAACTATTATTTATAGTGTTGATGCGTTACCAAACACATTTGTATTGTGGCGTGGTCTTATGCACTGGGTTGGAGGGATGGGGATCATCGTCCTTATCTTATCATTTTTAAAGAATTTAGGAGCAGATGCAGCACATTTCTTTAATGCAGAGGCATCTGTACCAAAGCCTGGTGTTGTAATGCCGCGTATTCAATCAATGGCCACCAAGCTTTGGCAGTTGTATATTGCCTTTACTGCTCTTTGCTTTCTTATGCTGTGGGCTGGCGGCATTGAACCTTTTGATGCGTTAAACTATGCCTTTTCTATTATTGCTACGGGTGGATTTGCACCGACATCAGCAGGGGCTTTTATTTATGAACAAAGTAATTATATTTGTTTCGTATTTATATTCTTTATGTTTCTTGCTGGTGGCAATTTCTCTGTGTATTACAATGCACTTCAAAAAGGAATTCGCGTTTTAATTAATGATTTTGAAACACGTATGTACTGGCTTGTAGTGTTTATTGGTATTGCCATTGTATCAATATCTCTAGCATTACAATCTATCTATTCTAGTCCTTTAGAGATTGTTAGAAATGCTGCCTTTAATTTAGTTTCGCTTCAAACTGGTAGTGGTTTTGCTATTAGTGATTATGATTTGTGGCCTGCTGCAGCACAGATGATGTTATTTATTTGTACATTTTTTGGTGGTTGTAGTGGTTCTACAACGGGCGGTGTAAAGATTATACGACTTATTATTTTGATTAAGAGTTCTATAATTTATCTGCGAAAATCAATTCATCCTGATATGGTTCAAGTAGTACGTATTAATGGCAAACCGATGCCTACTAAATGGATCCAGATGACACATCAATTTTTATTTTTATATTTAATGATTTATGTGGTATCTGTTTTTCTAATGACTTGTACTGGTCTTAATACATATGATTCTATGCAAGTGGTTACGGCCTTTCTTAGCAATGTAGGACTAGGGTTTGGTGGCTTTGGTCCTACTGATTCCTTTAATGTTATGCCGGATACTGCTAAATGTATTGCTATTGTAGACATGTTACTAGGTCGTTTGGAGTTATTTACGATTTTAGTTATGCTTCACCCTCAGTTTTGGGAAGGGTATTTTATTAAAAAAGAGGTTCCTAAACGATATCGTATTCTATAGAAGGGCGGGAACTATATGGAAGTTATAAAACGTCCTCTAGGGCTTTATAAAGCAAATTGTTATGTGCTTATCAAAGAGGGAAAATCTATAATTATTGATCCGGGCTTTCATTGTAACCACATTATTGATATGGTTGCAGATTCTGAACCCATAGCAGTTTTATTGACACATGGTCATTGTGATCATGTGTCAGCCTTGGATGAAGTGTGTACACATTATAATATTCCCGCTTATTTACATCCTTTAGATCAAGAGTTGTTACAGTTAATTCGACGGAGACCAAGTGTATATAAGAAAAAAATGTATACACATTGTAATGATTTAGTAGAGGGGCAATTAAATTTAGATCCTTTTGATATATTAGTTCATCATACACCTGGGCATAGTGCGGGATCGGTTTGTTTAGAAATTGAAGGGTATCTATTTACTGGTGATACCTTATTTAAGCAAAATGTGGGAAATACAGATAATTATAAAAGTGATCCAGCTGATTTGATTAAGAGTTTGAAATATCTTTTAACCTTGTCCAAGGATTTGATTGTTGAGCCAGGACATAGGGAATCTACCATATTAAAAAATGAGGAAGAATTTATTAAAAATATTGTAGTATAGTGTTGACAAAAGTTCTGATAACCGATATACTAAGCAA
>CAUROG010000053.1:0-3630 GCA_963526645.1 uncultured Pelosinus sp.
TACCTTTCAAAAGGCTTGGAATTCGATGCAGTAATACTCTATGATGCCAGCAGTAAAACCTATTGCCGCGAGGAAGAAAGGAAGCTCTTTTATACCATATGTACCCGTTCACTACACAGATTACTTTTATTTTATAGTGATAGCTTGACACCGCTTATACCTGAAAGTGCTAAGGCTCTTTATGATACAGTAATACTATAATTTTCCTAGCACACCTCATTCATATATGTGGGGTAATGCGTCCTAATGGTGACGACCTAGGTCAATGTAGGGGCGAACAGTGTGTCAAGAGCAACATAGGTAACACTTTGTGCAAAGACATGGGTAACAGTTTTATATCTTTAGCCTATATGCTTTACGTTGAGTAATAACCCCTTCCTGTGTATCTATATGTGCAACCACGAATGTGCCAAAGCAAACCTGAAAGGTCTTATCGTCCGATTGAGCACGCAGCTGCAAATAGGTATCTGCGAAGGATTCACTGATAAAAATTTGAAACCCCTGAAATCTAATATATCCCCAGTTGTTTACTTTACAGAAGTGGCCACCATCAGCAAATGTAACTTCAGGTAATTGGTCAGGAAATTTACACTCACTGGAGGTGTATACTTGTGAAGGTGTTTTCATCATTAATGCCTCATGTGGGCGCTGTGAATTATATTTTTCTCTCCACAAGTTGAACTTGGCTTGAGCATCTGATAGATCATGAAAGCTTTCGTGCTTGAGGAGTTCTGATTTCATAGTTCGATGAAAACGTTCTATTTTACCTTGGGTTTGAGGGTGGAATATTCGACCATGTATGGGGAGAATCCCAAGGCGCATAAGCCAAACTTCAAATTGATTATATCCGCCCCTAAAGCCAGCGAAGCAAGCACCGTTATCAGTAAGAAGAGTATCAGGCATACCATATTGGCGGAATATGGATTCAAAACTTTCCTTCACTCCTATCATATTGGGTTTAGCTTCAATTCCCAATGAAAATCGGGAATGATCATCGAGAATAGTGAGTGGAAAGCAACGGGAGCCATTCTGCATAGCAAAATCTCCCTTGAAGTCAGATTGCCACAGTTGATTGCACTTTTCTCTTTCAAACCTTTTATATGGTGTGTGCTTAAGGGATTCCTCAGGTGATATACAGCCATTCCGTTTAAGAATATTATTGACTGTACGAATACTGGGAACATTGGTTCCTGTTTCAATCATAATATTGTGAATCTTCTTCGCGCCCCAGGCAGGATTGTCTGAACGCATGGCTAGAATATTTTTTTCTGTTTGAGCATTGGTTTTACGTGGGAATGATTTAGGGCGGCGACTTTCGTCGTGAAGGCTGCCACCACTTTGATAACGATTTATCCACTTATATGCTGTCTTACGGCTAACACCGTACTTACGGCATAGGGCACTTGTATTATCAGTATGTTGTTCCCACTCTTTAATGAAACTTTCTCTTAATTCTTCCACAGTTTTCTCTCCCCATGGCATCAAAGCTCGCTCCCTTCGGATCACTTTTTTGCCTTAATTTTATCAGAAAACTGTTACCTATGTTATTGCATTATCTGTAACCTATGTTACTGCACTATACACAGTGTTCGCCCGTGGCGTACCAACAGTCTGGATCAGACTTTAATTGATTATGCCCAAGGCGGGCGAACACTGTTCGCCCCTACGGTTAGACTGAATGTGGGGAGTTTCATATTAACGACAGAAGTGTGCTTTTGTAACGCTAGCAATAAAAAAAAGGATGCATCAGCATCCTTGATTATTTAATTTAAGTATTTTTGTGGGTTCTGTGGAACTCCATTTTTTCTAACTTCAAAATGAACATGAGGTCCAGTTGACCTACCTGTACTCCCAGAAGATGCAATCTTTTGTCCTTTACTTATATCTTGACCAACTTTTACAGAAAGCTTACTATTATGTCCATATAGTGTCTGATAACCATTCTTATGGTTAATAATAACGCAGTATCCATAACCGCCATTCCATCCAGCGAAAGAAACAACTCCACTATCAGCTGCTTTAACTGTTGTTCCTCTTGGGACTGCAATATCAAGACCTGTGTGTAATTCTCCCCATCTTCTACCGAATCTTGAAGTTATAGAACCTCTAGCAGGCCAACTAAATGTACCTGTTGATGAGGAAGCTACATAATTTGATGAACTACGACTTTTAACTTTTGTTCCAACTGCAACTACTTGCTGTACTGCAGGTGTTATTAATTTACTAGTTACAACTTCTTCTTTAGTTACATTTCCATTTAATACTGTAACCTTTTTTTCTACCTCTGCACTTCCTGCCTTACCACTTTGAGTGACCTTAGAACTTCCCTTATAAATTTTACTATCATCTACATTCTTAACTGTATAAGGTACATCTTCTATTGCTTTTACATCAGCAACTACTTGAACATTTACATATGGCTGGCTTAATGCAAGATTAATTTCTTGATCTATACTAATCTTGTCAAGATTGGCATTTGGGTTTGCACCTTGAATTTCTTCTATAGTCATACCATTATTAAATGCTATATCCCAAATGGTATCTCCATCTTTAATAGTATACTTTTTCTCGATGCCTCTTCCATTCACAATCTTTTCAACTGTTTCGTCCACATCTAAAATTTTCTCAGATTCCATTAGGGTCTGATATGTTGTAACTTTTTCCTTTATGTTAGTAGATAAAATTTTGTATTCTTTAAAATTTAACTTGTTTAAGTAATACTTCTGAACTTCATCCAACACCTTATTTGCCGCTTCAGAGCTCACAACTCTTGCAATTTCATTACCATCTGCATAGATAATAACCCCTGGCACTTTGAGGTTAAGTTCTTCCCTAGCAACTTTCTCTATTTCCTCGCTAGTCATGAACTTTTCACCTGACTTCTGCACTTTTTCTACAGATAGACTACTTAACGGATTTTCACCATCCGATTTTTTAATTGCTTCAAGGGCTTTCTCATAATCACTAGATGCTTTTACATACCCAACTGTTTTGTTGTTCACTATAACTGCGTACACCATGTTTTTATCTATGTATATACCTAGAGAGGTTACTGCGAAGGCTATTCCAATTATTACACCAACTGATGCACTAACATTAAGCCTTTGTTTAATGCTGCGAAGAATGTTTGCTAACTTTGAAAGAAAAAATCTACCGTCAGACTTCACTTCATCGCCTCCATTTCATAAAAATACCCACAGCAATTATATAACAAAAACATAAGAAAAGCAAGGCAATTTCACTTTTTGTAATTATTATATTCCTTTTTACTTAAAAATATTCTAAGGACATACTAATTCTTATTACCACATTTTCACTATTCGACAGTACATTTTATATTTCGATATTCATGGATATTACTTACATACCCATCTTGTTGAGTGGTATTATTTATTCTGTTATAATAAATAGTATAACACCCTAAGGAAGTGATTTAATGGCTGATATTGAAATACGAGTTCCATTTATGGATTTTACTCCTGTAGATAATGTATTCATAGATGAATATTTAAAGGATGCTAACGGAGACTTTATAAAAGTTTATTTGCTATGTTTAAGACTTGGTAACCTAAGGGAAACCTCTAGTATAGAAAAAATTGCAGTTGCTTTAAACCTATTACAGGCTGATGT
>CAUROG010000054.1:0-3518 GCA_963526645.1 uncultured Pelosinus sp.
TATACGACATAAGAGGTGCTTTTTCTTTTTTGTCCCAACTTATGGGGGCAGACTGCAATAAGCAGAGGTTAGGTTGGCTTCTTTATTATTTAGATTAGCGATTTAAAAATCCAATTTGAATAAAGAACAAAACCATGAATAAATATAAGATGGGATGAACCTCGCGGCCTTTACCTCACATTAATTTTAATAAAGGATAGACATGACTCCCGCCTAAACTTCTCTAGATATGCTTGTTCCTCGTTCTCCTAGTCTAAATAATGATTCCATTTATAACACCTCTAATAACATCAATATAAGGTGATATAACCCAGATTATAGTATTATGTATACTTTATTCCTACTATTTAGTTACTTACATTACTGCGAATCATGGTATTTACCATAATTCGCAGTAATTTCTGATGGATTATTACACCTTTAAGCTAAAATAGAGTCTTTCAGCAGGATATTGCTAGCTTTTGAAGAATATTTTATCCGATGGCTAAGCATGGTATTTCATATTATGTACATTCTTCTTTAATAAAAAACAAACTTTATTAATAAGATTAGATATATAAGCATCTGCTACATTATTGATACTATGGTATATTAAATCATATTCGGGGAGGTTAACATGAAACTTATTGGAAAAGCGCTAATTGCCCAAGGTGGAGGTCCCACAGCAGTTATTAATCAAAGTATGGTTGGAATTATTGCCGAGGCACAAAAACATGAACAAATCACTAAAATATATGGTGCTCTTAAGGGTGTAGAAGGTATTATTAATGAAGATTTTATTGATTTAACCCAAGAAACTTCTCATAATCTAGAACAAGTAGCTGCCACCCCATCATCCGCTTTGTTTTCTACTCGTGTCAAGCCTGATGAGAATTATTGTAAGGAGATCTTTAAGGTATTAAAAGCCCATGATATTCGTTATTTCTTTTACATTGGCGGCAATGACTCTGCAGATACGGTGCATATTGTAAGTGAGCAAGCTAAGTTAGACAATTATGAATTTCGCGCCATTCATATACCAAAAACCATTGATAACGATTTGCTAATCAATGATCATACACCAGGCTATAGCTCTGCTGCCCGTTTTGTTATGCAGGCATTTTCAGGAATTAATCTTGATATGAGAGCATTATCTGGTGTGTATATCGGTATTGTTATGGGCAGAAATTCCGGTTTTTTAACCGCTGCAGCTGCTGCTGCCCAAAAATTTGCCGATGATGGCCCACATCTGATTTATTTGCCAGAACGTCCTTTTATTATTGAAAACTTCCTTGCAGATGTGCAAAAGGTATATCTGCAACATGGCTATTGTGTAATATCCGTATCAGAAGGCATTAAAGACCTATCTGGCTCTCCCATTATTTTGAGTTTATTAAAAGACATCGAAAAGGATGCTCACGGCAATGTAACCATGTCTGGCACGGGGGCCTTAGGAGATTTACTCACCCAAGCAATAAAAGAAAAACTTAAAATTTCCAGGGTACGCAGTGATACCTTCGGCTATATTCAACGCTGTTTCCTCGGCTGCGTTTCAGATGTGGATCAGCAAGAAGCAAGAGAAGCAGGAGAAAAGGCAGTACAATTTGCCTTATCTAATAATTGCGATGGCTCTGTAACCATTCACCGAATAGGAGACTATGCTGTCGAATATAGAATGACTCCTCTGGCAGAGCTGGCAGGTAAAACCAAGCATATGCCTGATGATTTTATCAATCCTGCTGGAAATCATGTAACAAACGCCTTTAAAGATTATCTTAAACCCCTTCTAGGATCTAATCTGCCCTCGGCGACTAGATTAAGAGCCCCGCGGGTTGCAAAAATCTTAAAATAATACGTCCATTGTCATTGTAAATGATAGTAAGTAAAGCAATCTCTTCTCAAGTAGGAGATTGATATGACATTTAAATATTACTTTCATTCCCAAAAACATATACTTTTTTATAAATAAGCTCCAGCCATCTAAAATTAGAAGGCTGGAGCTTTTACTTGTAGTAATTTCCTTATTATCACTTTAGTAAACCCTTTCGATTATGACTATATTGCAATTCTAACTCCATAATACGATTGCTGATAAGTTCCATATCATTTGAGGAGTTTGGCGCATCACTTCTTATTTTTTCAATAGCTTGCCACATCTTTTCTAAGAATTGCATGCCTTTTCCTAGCCCATATTGATAAAAAGGCTTCTTAAAGATAAAATTTACAAAAAAGTTCTCAATTAGGATCTCAGAAGTGCAATGATCTTTTGATTGTGTAACAGCCTCTTTAGTATCAAGAAATTCATAATTAGCATGTATGATACGATTTAAATTTTGGCTTAGCGTATCATCTGTTTCTAAATCACCTATTCTCTGAATGGTTGCTTTCAAAAGTTGTATACGTTCTCCTAGGGTAATCTGCCTGCCCTGGATTATATCAATTAAATGATGCTCTATTTCAAAATAATAATGCAAGGGATTAAAAGCAGACTGCTGTTCAGGAAACACATGGACTACATCATTATTGGGAAGTATCACCATGGGTTGCTCCTCTGAGCGAAGAACTTCCAGGGGCCGGACTCGGCTGGCTAGTTTAATAGCGGCTGGGCAGCTAAAACTTAGAGTTAGTTCCATTCCACGAGCTGTATTCATGGGATAACGAGGATAGGTCTGGCAGACCGTGTCAAGATGACTATGACCAGCCTCACCTTGCAATTGGCAAAGATTGTTGTTCCCTAGAAACCAACACTCACCGCTAGCCTTTTTTGCAATATATGCATATTCACCCACTTCACTCTTCCCCGTAATAGGAATAAATATCTTTGAAAACTCTTCCTCTCTACCCTTTTCCCCAAACAACTGAGCATTCCGCCCAAAACTCTCCTCATCCATTGTTACCTGCCAATCATTACGGCAACATTGACCACACATCTCACAAGAAAATTCTTTGATAATATCAAGGTATATATACATATACTATCTCCACCCTACTAAATAACCAAATTACTATTATCTTTCTTCTTTACTCTCTAACAAATTCCTGCTAAAACTGCAGAACTCAAGTTATCCAACTTATCGATGCCCATAAATGCCTTCATTATAAGTGTAGACATTTTTAAATTTACCAAAATTAAGAGGAAGAAGGTAGATTGATTGGATCATAAACTAAAGGCGCTAAGAGCCATAGCTGCTAGTAAAGCATCTACCTTATTAACTTGATTAGATAAGTTATTAAGACTCGCGGAAATTCCATCTATACGGGTATTGGCTGTATCGGCAGCTACCTATGCTTTTTCAGCCTCTCCTACAGCTGCCTGGGCGGTTCCTTGCGCTTTATTGACTCCATCTGTTGCTTTATCATTAACTATTTTAATTGCATCATATATGGGTTTCGTGTACACTGCTGCTCCTGTATCTCCATTAGCTCCTGTTGCTCCTGTATCTCCATTAGCTCCTGTTGCTCCTGTATCTCCATTAGCTCCTGCTGCTCCTGTATCTCCATTAGCTCCTGCTGCTCCTGTATCTCCATTAGCTCCTGCT
>CAUROG010000055.1:0-3444 GCA_963526645.1 uncultured Pelosinus sp.
GTGCGGATTTAAGTTACTACCAACCACTTAATTATGGCTTAGTCTTAAATCATCATCTGAAAGCTAGCGTGGGTGTTTATAAACAGGCAGAACTCAGTCGAGAAAAAATGTGGTCAATCAGTTATGGTCACAACTGGCGTATTGGAAAACGCTACGCAATATCTTATGAAGTTGGTCGTAAAAAAAATATTTATGATGGCTCAGCTGAATTTAATAACTTTGGAAATTTAACTTTTTCAATTTATTACTAATTAATTCTATTTAAGCGGTACTATTTTATGAAATCTCTAAAAAATATTTTCAGAGCAATTATTTGCTCTATTTCTCTTTTATCTGCTTTTTCTTTTGCTCAAGAACGCTATAGTGTTCTGGCTTATCATTCGGTCGTAGATGAAACTGCATCTAAAGATAAAAAAATCTATTTTCCACAAACCATTTCGGCCGAATTGTTAATTAAACATTTCAACTGGCTTAAAGAAAATAAGTACAACATTATTAGCTGGCAGCAAGTCATTGATGCGGAAAATGGGAAAGGTACATTACCCGATAATGCAGTACTATTAAGCTTTGATGATGGTTACGAAACTATGTATAGCGTTATTTTTCCACTATTAAAAGCGTACAACTATCCAGCTATTTTTGCACCTGTAACCAGTTGGTTGGATACACCTCAAAATCAAAAAATTCATTATGCCGATAAAATACTAGATCGTTCCGTCTTTGCTACCTGGGAACAAGTAAAAGAAATGGAGCAAAGCGGTCTAGTTGAAATAGCCTCTCATACTCATGATATGCATAAAGGGGTAAATGCTAACCCTGCTGGTAGCAAAATACCTGCAGCAATCGTACCTGAATATAAAAATGGTCAATATGAAACTAAAGAATCCTATCAAAAAAGGTTATTAGAAGATTTTAAACATTCATCTCAAACTATTTTCAATCATATTGGGAAAAAACCTCGAATTATAGTATGGCCTTATGGACAATTTAATGATATTGCTGTTGAAACAGCTAAACAAACAGACATGCCCTATCATTTTTCTTTAGGAGAAAAGCTTATCAACAAGGTCGGGGATAGACATATCGGCCGTTTATTGTTAAATACTGAAACTGACTTAGCCACAATAAAAAACTATTTAAACAGAGTAGATGAAGAACGTAAAATTCAACGTGTAGTGCATATTGACTTAGATTATGTTTACGATGTAGATAAAAAACAGCAAGCTAAAAATCTTGATAAACTTATTGAAAGAATTCATAACTATGGAATTACAACCGTTTATCTTCAAGCGTTCTCTGATCCGGATGGGAATGGTGTAGCTGACGCTTTATATTTTCCAAACCAATATCTACCTGTTCGAGATGATATTTTTGGCCGTATAGCATGGCAATTACAAACCCGTGCTGGTGTTGAGGTATATGCTTGGATGCCTGTGCTTGCCTTTGATTTACGTAATAAAGTAAAAGATGCAGAATATGTTATCGATAGCCGTACTGGAAAGCCATCAAAAGAGTCATATTTACGTCTTTCCCCCTATAATCGTAAGAATATTGAAATTATTAAATCTATTTACAACGATTTATCTTTCTATGCCAAATTTAACGGCATTTTATTCCATGATGATGCATTTCTAACTGATTTTGAAGGAAACGAAGGTAATCATGCAACTGGAGTTGTTAGCTCTCAAGCCAAACAAAAAACACTAGATCTTATTAGCTTAACCCACCAACTTAGTGATGCCTTAAAACCTTATTTCTTACGTGGCTCTTACTCGCTTAAAACTGCTCGTAATCTTTATGCATCAGTTATAACTGATCCAAATGCAGAAGAATGGCTAGCTCAAAATTTAAAAACGCTCACTGAAAATTATGATACAACCGCAATTATGGCAATGCCATATATGGAAAACGAGCATTCTATTTCAGAAAAAGAAGCTCATCGATGGTTCTCATCTCTCATTGAAAAAGTCAAAGCGCAAGTGCCATTAAATAAAGTCCTATTTGAATTTCAAGTAGTGAATTGGAGAACCCAAAAGCCAATTCCAGAAGTAGAACTCATTGATTGGATGAAATTACTGCAACAAAACCGTATTTATAGTTATGGTTACTACCCAGACAATTTCTTAAATAATCAACCTAACCTAGGCAAAATGAAACCGCACTTTTCAATAAATACTAATGTGGGTAAACCATAAGGATTGATTATGAATCAACAATTCTTAGAAATGCTTAGCATCTTCGTATTTATGTATCCTGCTGGAATGGCAATATATTGGGTAAC
This sequence comes from uncultured Pelosinus sp., assembly GCA_963526645.1. Classification (GTDB taxonomy): domain Bacteria; phylum Bacillota; class Negativicutes; order DSM-13327; family DSM-13327; genus Pelosinus. The sequence continues at coordinate 2,282 of CAUROG010000055.1, forward strand.
TGCAAGCCTCTGTTATTACCTTTTTATGGAAGGAAAGCTCGGGCAACCAACTTTCCAGCAAATGCCAAAAGAGCGAGTCCCAATGGTCAGCATTATGGTGCCCTGCTACAACGAGGGAGATAATTTAGATGAGGCTATCCCTTATTTACTTCAGCTTAGATACCCAAATTATGAACTCATCTTTATCAATGATGGTAGCAAAGATAACACGGGTGAAATTATTGAGCGTTGGGCAAAAGAAAACAAACGCATTGTTGCACTTCATCAAGAAAACCAAGGTAAAGCCAGTGCATTAAATCATGGCCTATTAGTCGCTAAAGGGGAATACGTCGCTTGTATTGATGGCGATGCCGTATTGGATTTTGATGCTATCGATTACATGGTCCAATCCCTTGAATTAAACCGTTCTTATGGTGCCGTTACAGGTAATCCTCGTGTACGTAACCGTAGTACCATCTTAGGTCGATTACAGGTCTCTGAATTTAGTTCCATTATCGGTCTAATCAAACGAGCACAAAGCTTAATGGGAACAATCTTCACTGTATCTGGCGTATGCTGTCTATTTCGAAAAGAAATAATGGAAGAAATTGGCGGCTGGAGTACCAATATGATCACTGAAGACATAGATATCAGTTGGAAAATTCAAACCGCTGGTTACAACATAATGTATGAACCTAGAGCCTTATGCTGGGTATTAATGCCTGAACGCATTTCCGGTTTATATAAACAACGTTTACGTTGGGCACAAGGCGGAGCTGAAACTATTCTGAAATATTTCCCACAAGTCTGGCGATGGAAAAACCGCCGTTTGTGGCCTATGTACGCAGAATATTTAGTTACTGCGAGTTGGGCAATTTTATTAGTTATATTGGTTGCACTTGCACTATACCGCAAGTTTATTTTAGGTATGGGTATTCAAAACATGGAATTGTTTGAAACGAATATATCGATCATGTTTTTTTCCTTCTTCTTACAGTGCCTCTTAAGTCTATACATAGATTCACGTTATGAAAAAGGATTGATCCAATATGGAATTTCTTGCATTTGGTATCCCTATGTTTATTGGTTACTCAATACCGTAACACTGCTAGTAGGGATTCCAAAAGCAATTTTTAGAAACAAGTCCAAATTAGCTGTATGGACAAGCCCTGACAGAGGAGTTT
>CAUROG010000056.1:0-3402 GCA_963526645.1 uncultured Pelosinus sp.
GCGGTAGGGAGAAACGCGGAGAGAACGGCGAAGGCTTCGAACTCAGAACCGACGGTTGGGGCGCGGTGCGGGCGGGGAAAGGCATATTGATCAGCGCAGATGCTCAGGGTAAAGCAGATGGAAATGTCTTGGATATGGAGGCTGCAATCAAGCAGTTGAAAGAAGCCCTAGACATGGCGCAAGGATTGGCAAAAGCAGCCAAACGAGCGGAGATTCCCTTGGGAGATCAAGAATCGTCTGGTTCTAGTAAAAATCTGATGGAGCAAGGAGAAAATTATGGTAATGGAGTCCCAGTAGACCTGGATGCTGATGGTTTGAAAAGTGCAGGTTTAATTGCCAGTGCTCCTGCTGGAATCGTATTGAGTACCCCAAAGGATGTGCAAGCCAGTGCCACTGAAAACATTATGCATACAGCAGGTAATAACATTCATAACAGTGCATTTAAAAAATTCACTGTTGCTGCAGGCGAGGTAATTCGAATGTTCGCGCAGACGCTGGGTATCAAAATGGTTGCATCCAAAGGAGATGTAGTGTTGCAGGCGCAGCAGGACAATATCACTGCTGCTGCGGCTAAAGATGTCCGAATCGAAAGTGTCAATGGCGAAGTAATTATTTCTGCAGCTAAAAAGCTTACTTTAGTTTGTGATGGTTCATACATCACAATTGGAGGAGGACAGGTTGAAATTGGAACACCTGGGCAGATTATCAACAAATCATCCGCTTGGCAGAAAGTCGGTCCTGCCAGTCAATCCGTCCAAAGCTCTATGCCCAAAGCAGCCAAAGGGCAGGTGAAGTTACATCATTTTTATAAGACTAAGAATCAGGATGGTGTATCTGGTGGTGAATATACTGTTACAGATAGTGCTGGGCAGATACGCAAAGGCATATTGGACAGTGCCGGACGTGCAGTAGTCAGTGGGTTGGCAGAAGGTGCCGTTAAAGTTGTATTTGGTGATGATCCTAGAGATGCGCATAAAGAAGAGAATACGATTTGGGAATCATTCGAATTGCCTCCTTTTGAAAGTAAGATATGGTCTCCAGAACAGCAGAAAGAACAATTTAAACAGGCTGCGGCTGACGTTGGGTCATTGTTGGGAGGGCAATTTCCAAATATGGAGGATCAAGTTCAAGCAGCTAAAACCATGGTGGATGATATAAAAAATGATGCTCGTAAAACCTTATCTGCGTATTTGCAAAAAACTGCAGTTTCTACAATTACAGCACATCTGCTAAAGAAAAAATAATATTTTAAATATCAATATAAAGAAGGAATTTTATTTATGTCATACGCTATTTCTATGCCATCAAATCGGAATAAAATTAGTGTAATTGCACCAACAAAAACATTAATTCCTGATGCTAAAAAACAAGTACTCAGTTTTGATGATTGGTTGAAGAAAGAGACCAATAATTATGTTAGTCTCAGTACTCTTGCTGCAGCTGCAGGGGCTATTCCTGTTTTAGGTAATGTACTGGCAGCCGTAGATGTACTTTCATCCATAAAAACCATGATGCAAAGCAAATCAGTAGATATATTTGATTGGTTGGATCTTGGGATTAATGTGATTGGACTAATTCCCGGTGTCGGAGGACCAGCTCGTGTTAGTCTACGAACCGCATTGAAAGGCGTACGTTCTGGTTTGAAGAATGGAGTTGATGATGCACTTGCAGATGTGCTGTGGGATTACATTAACTCGCATCATAAAGGTAAAGTAGATGAGTGGGCTAAGGCAATTGAAACTCAACTTACTAAGAATATTTTACCTGCGGTATCAAGTAAAGTATATGACCTTATTAACGCAGTGTCAGATGCAATATATAACATTGCTGAAGGCAAAATGTTCGATGTCTCATCATTACAAAAGAAGCTTGAGGCAGCAAAGAAAAAGCGCAATCTCAGTATGATTGAGAGGGGGGAGTTCTTTGTTGTTGTCTTGGCACTGGAGGCTGAAATTTTCCAAAAACAGGTAGCTAATGTGGCTATCAAATCAGCAATGTCTCCTGATATCAAAAAGAAATTACATAGGTTTCGAGAACATTTATACAAATTTTCCACCAACGTTTCTCACCAAATTATTAAGCTAAAATCAAAGTTATCTGGATTGATTAAGCGTTTAGTGGAAATGCTTTCTAGAAAGAAAAAAAGTAAGAATAAAACAGGTTCCACTGGTGGCAATAATATTACCAATAAAAAGGATAATAATGGGGTTGAATCTTTAAACTCCCCGCAAAAAAAGGCCAACAAGAAGCCATCTCAATGTAAATGTGGTAATGGTTATTCCCGAAAATCCATCGACTTTGCTACCGGACAGGAAACCTTTACCCATACCGACTTTACCTTGCCCGGCATCATGCCGATAAGCTGGAGCCGCACTTACTGCTCCGGTCTTATTACCTATGAAAAAGGTGAATTAGGCGCGCGTTGGATTACCCCTTATACCTCTCGAATTGGTATTCGTAAAAACGAGCTGCTATACCATACTACGGACGGCAGGGCGGTTTCCTTTCCGCTGTTGGAAGTTGGTAGAGCATGGCATCACCCCATAGAAGATTTTACCCTTGCGCGTATAGACAAAGACCTGTTGACCCTCAATGTTGGCAAAGAATTGTTGGAAATCTATGAACGTGACGGCAATAGTTTCCGCTTGAGTGCAATCAAAGACCGCAACGGCAATGCACTGGGCTTCCATTACAGCGGTAGCCGTCTGATTGCTGTCAACGACAGCAATGGTCATACTATCGGCATCAGTTATAACGAGCAAGGTAAAATCAGCCGTATCGAACTCTTAGGAGAGAATCCGCGCCTGCTCGCCGCATATGAATACAGCGCCGAAGGCGACCTTGTCCACGCAACCGACGAAGCTGGGGACGTGCGCGAATATACCTACCGTCAACATCTGGTTACTCGTTACAGCGACCGTACCGGGCGTGGGGTCAACCTTGAATGGAGCGGTCGCCGCCACAGGGCTAAATGTATACGTGAGTATAATGACGACGGCAGCGAAGAACTCAAGCTCGAATGGGGTCAAGACATTCGAGAAACCACTGTAACCGATGCTTACGGTCATTCCACCATTTACTACTATGACTACGAAGGCTACACCTACCGCATCATTTACCCTGACTCCACCGAAGAATGGTTCTACCGCGATGACCGTAAGAATATTGTCTGTCATGTTCATCCGGATGGCAGTGAAGACCAATATGAATACGACGATCATGACAATCTGCTCGAGCATACCCGAGCAGATGGCAGTGTCGTTTCTTTCGAATACGATGCCGACAATAATTTGACAGCCGTTACCGATCCCGAGGGGCACCGCTGGTTGCGTCAATATGATGCCAATGGCAACATGATTCTCGAAACAGACCCCGAAGAGAACGAAACCCGCTATCGCTACA
>CAUROG010000057.1:0-2932 GCA_963526645.1 uncultured Pelosinus sp.
GCTTTGAACCTCTAACTGGCGTTTAATATCACGGATTTTAGATTCCTTTTCAGTAGAACTAAACCCATTTTGAATAATTGCCTTTTGCTTTTCAACTTCATCTATCCCAGCGGATAAGGTTTCAATATCGCGAATAAGTTTTGCTTTGTCAGATGCAATTTCAGGTTTATTACGCATAGCTTCATCGATGCGAACCGGAATCATATCAAGCTCTTTATTAATGGCGGTCTTCTTAGCTGCGACCACCTTACGATGATCGTCTACCGTTCGACCCTCTAACAGTTCAGCCAATCGTCTTAAATCATCACGACTATTAATTACGCTGATATCATCGATATCACCGCACATTTCAAGCAATAACTTACGACGATTTTGCCAGGAATACGTTTCGTTAAAATACAAAGGATTAGTAATCAATTTAAAGATACTTTCATCAACAAGCGAACTAACTATTTCCTTGTATTCTTTTTCTTTCTTAGGTACACCATCGACAAAATAATCTGTCGTATGACCTGTGAGGGTAACTTCGCCACCACGAGGGGATGAATACTTTTCACGATACACACGCTTAAGTTCAACTGTGCCCCCTTCGTCCAAAGTAAAGGTTCCTGTTACTTCATGATTGACTTTATGAATGGGTTCTCCTCCATCCAATGTTTTGATTTCAAAGTCAGCTCTATCTAGGCTATCTTTGCCGAATAGTAACCAACACACAGAGTCAAATACAGTCGTTTTACCAGTAGCATTATCACCACGGATTACGACATCGCCATTAAGATTTATGGTAAAGGATTTTAGCCCTTTAAAATTTAGTAATTCTAATTTTGTGAGTTTCATAGTGATCTCCTATACAACACTAGCGTCCACGTCGATGGTATGCGGTTCAATCTTTAATTGATTGGCCCATTGCATGACCGTCGAATTAATATGAGCATTCTTTTTAAGCATTTCATTAGCAAAGAGCTTAGCCTGTACTAAGTCAAATATTTGCCGCCCTTTCTTCTTACCCTTATTGGACAATTCTAGGCATGCAACCGGCTTCATAGCATCATCAGTAACTAGCACTATTGCCGTAGTTCCTTTCATGACTCTATCCCGGTATGAGCCAACACAATTTTTTAACCGTTTACCAGCAGTCATTAATTCTGCTGCAGTTCTTGGGACCATAAAATGCATTCCGTTTACATCCGCTTGTAGTTGAGGAACCTCCGGAAGCATTACGTCGCCGTACTCTTGTTTGTTGTAAATATTAACTACAACATCATGGAAGTCTTTTAACTTGCAATTAGTATTCCAAACTTGAGCTATATACTTACCATTTATTTGACTGTACATATTAACAATATCCCTGATATCTGATGCAGTGACATTTAGCAAATATCGCAATAAATTTCGCTCACCATATCGTTTAGAAAGGCCAAGCCACATATTAAGTATTTTTTCAGTCTTAACGCCCATATTCTCATCTAAATGAGCTGCATTAATTATTTTCGCAGATACATCATCGAACCCTTTTTCTCGATTAAGAGTCAATATTGTCCTTCGATTATTTTCATCTTTAAAAACATTCAGCATATCTGATAGCTTAACAATCATAGGGTCATTAACCATCATGCTACGCAATAATTTACTATCAGGAGCTCGATGATAAATTCGCAATGCTTCTAAGAATCCCGTCCCCTTTTTAGTCATAGCTAAAACCGAATCATAAAAATGCAGATCTCTTATAGAACCAATCCAATAGCGTGAAGTCCATTTAATGTTGCTTTTAATAATTTTAGTGACAGCAGGCATGTCAGGAGCGCTGAGCTTTAAGATCATATTAACCAGCATATAAATCCCATATCCGCCATATTCACTAATCGAATGTGGGATATAAACATCTTTTACTTTATATCCACACTGTTCTGATAAGCGCTTTTCAAACGTTATGCGCAGACTTTTGAAGAGTTTGGCCAAATGTTCTTTATTAACTCCATGAACTGCATATGATTTCCCTATGTATTTTAAAATTGGCATAATCGGATTATCATACTCACGAATATAATCGACTGTGAGTTCATATTTTCTCTTATCTTCATCGATATAAAAAGCTTTTCTGGCTTTGAAATCAAAACGCAAAACCTCTTTATAAGAACCATCTTCAGACGTTCCATCCCAAAATAGCTGAATACCTTTATATTTAATACGAAGATCGAGGAAGTCTTTACAATTAACGACTTCAAAAAACATTTCTTTAGGAAATAATTCCTCGTCATCACAGGTTAATATCACTTTGTGTACATATGGTTCGGAGCGAGTTCCACAATTAGGACAAACATAAGATTTCGCACCTGTATAATATCCACAGCCCATACTATATTTGCGGTTCCATATGCCACCAAATGTGTGATCGCAATCACAATGGTGAATTGTTGTGTAAGCAGCATCATAATGTTTTTCAATTATGATGCTATCGAACATTTTGCGGATATATAAACTTGACACAGTTTCCACAGAACACCACCGCCTTAATCGTCAAACATAGCAAAGAGGTCAGCGTTATCTTCTACACTAGGCTCAACCGTTGGCTGTGTTTCGGCTGTAGCAGGTTCATTATCAACTGGCGTAGATTCTTTAGCTGTTTTAGACTTACGGGTACGCTTTGGCTTTTCTTCCTTTGCCACATCTTCCGTTTTTTCTTTAGGCGTAGCTGCCTTAGGAGGCTCAACCACATCAAAAGCTTTTACAATGGCATTAGAGGCTTTCATAACGTTTTCTGTGTATGCGATACCTGCGTTGTATTCTTCCGTATTATCAGGATCAAGTTCAATTGCCTTATGCAATGCGTCTAGCGACTTTTTACATATGTCAGCTTGCGCTTTGAATTGTTGCTTAGCCATATTATTCCTCCCCTGCCATTACTGTTTTCAAATCAGTGATGATATCATCA
>CAUROG010000058.1:0-2636 GCA_963526645.1 uncultured Pelosinus sp.
GCACAAATTTGTGCTTAGATTTCTACCGCCCTCACTCCGTTTCGGTTGCTCAACATAAAAAATCAATAGAAAGACTAACGCTATTCTATCGATTTTTTATGTTCCAATTATGCCATCGGTCATAGTTTTACGAGTTCGCACTTCACAATCTTGTAGCCTCGTTTTTTAAGCTCATCTACAAATGTTTTCTTAGTACCTAGCTTTGATTTGTTGCTTGCATTGCCCGCTAAAAAGATCCAGTAAAAGAGCAAATCTTCATTCGGCACGTCTTCGATTTTTTGATAAAAGTCCTCAAGGATTTTTAAGCAATCTTTAGCCCAAACACCGTATTCATGATTGCTCATACGTGGATCATCTCGATTGAGAGTGACGTATTTTCCGTATTTATTTTTATGCGGAAATGCCGGGCGTTTCTGTTCGATTTTTACCGCACTTTTCTTGCTTTTAATTGTAAATTTTAACGAAACAATGCTGCGCCCTCGCTTGATCGGCTCAACACTTACAAGAAGATCCGATTTAGCATTGATTTCATCAATAGCGGGCGTTAAAACACGCTGGTTAAAATTATTATATCTATCGTATTTATCCGAAACTTGTAACCAATCTTTAAGCTCATCAACACTTGTTTGTCTCCACCCTGTATCCCTATATTGAGAGCATAATTCATATAATCGAATTGTATGCGTACTAGAAAAAGCACCAATATTTACCAATTGATATTTAGTAAAGTTATTATGCAACTGCGCGATATAGGGTAGTAAATCCTCATGGAATTCGATATAAAAACGCCCTTCTTTTTTGAAATATGTTCTCTTATTAACTAAAACCACTTCAGTTAATTCTTTTTCATTATCTACCAATACAATCCAACGCTTTGATATTTTAAGTATTGCATTCCTAACCTGGGTATAAGCTGATTTTTCATCAACATCAGGAAAATGCTTACAGAAATCCGCAATAGTAAAATCAAACCCACGTTTAATAGGATTTTCAGGATTAAAAACACCTAGCGTCAAAGACAAAATTCTCATTTCATCAAGAGTCATGGAATAACTAGCTTGAACAAAACTATTAGCTTTAGAAATTGTTAATGATGTATCGGTCATAACCCACCCTTACGGTAACAAACAGCCATTAAAGACTACAATAAAAAATAAAAGTAGTCAAATACCGTAAATTTGTAGTCTTTTAACCGTAAATTTGTAGTCTTATAACCGTAAATCTGTAGTCTTATAAATCGCAAACCCCTTGTGCGACAAGCGATCCCAGAGCCTACAAACAAGAATACAAACAAGAATACAAAAAAATAGAGCCTAAAGGCTCTTTTTGGGGGCTTTCAGCCCTAATTTTTTATTTTTTTATTCCATGCAGAATTTAATAAGATTCCTAATGATTTTGCTATGCGTGTTGCTCAAGGGATTAGGCTATCAGATGAAGAAAAGAAAGAATTAAAAAGATTATTTATTAATATGGATTTTAAGCAAAAGAAACCATAAAGCCCCGAAGTGGTATATAAAAAATCGGAGCCGTAGGCGACTTCATTCAACTGTGCCAACTGACCAATGCGCATCAGCCTCCTCCCCAACGGATTCTTTACTCTATTGACCTTATAGTAGCTTTATAGTTTAAAATGGTACCACAACATTGTTCAAGTGGAGTCGTATTATGAGCAAATCCTGTGGTGGCGCCTGTGGCTGTGATGCAACGTCCGCAGCGGATACCGATATACAGGCCTCCTCCGAGACGCCAGGGAGATGGGTCAGTGTTTATGCAGTGCCGAAGATGGACTGTCCATCAGAAGAACGAATGATTCGCCTAGCCCTGAACGGCTTTGAGGAGATTCGGGCGCTGTCCTTCGACTTGTCGAACCGCCGGCTGAAGGTCGTGCATGACGGCGAGGTCGAGCCCGTCACCTCGAAACTGAAGACCTTGGGGCTAGGCGCCTCGCTTCAGGAAACCGTCGCTGCAAATCCAGAGACCATCAAGGCCGCCGAGTTTTCGGCAGCTTCTGCTAAGCAAGAATCCGGGACCCTGCGCTGGTTGCTCGGCATCAATGCACTTCTGTTCGTGGTGGAAATGACTGCCGGTCTGATCGCCCAGTCCACCGGCCTGATTGGAGAATCCCTGGACAATTTTTCCGATGCGGCGGTGTACGGGCTTGCCCTTTATGCGGTTGGACATAGCGTGAAAATGCAGGTACGTGCCGCGCATCTTGCTGGTGTACTGCAACTGATCTTGGCTGTGGGCGTGCTCGTAGAGGTGGTGAGACGCTTTGTATTCGGTAGTGAGCCTGAATCTCTGGTGATGATGGCTATCGCATTCGTCGCATTGATTGCCAATACCAGTTGTCTGCTGCTCATATCCAAACATCGGGAAGGCGGGGCGCACATGAAGGCAAGCTGGATATTCTCGGCCAACGACGTGGTGATCAACCTGGGGGGCATCACCGCCGGCGCCCTGGTCGCGTGGACCGGTTCCAATTATCCAGATCTGATTATCGGCACCATCGCGGGGGGGATTGTACTTAACGGTGCCAGACGCATTTTGGCGTTGAAGGGTTAAATAATGCTCATTATTGGCAAAAAGCTCTCGCCGTATGCCCTGTTTTATCTGCTTATACCCCTGCTTTGTTTTTT